>JACKLN010000007.1 GCA_024235855.1 Burkholderiaceae bacterium | reverse complement strand
AGCGCCCCGAACTCGACCCCGCCAGGCAGATTTCGACCTTCCGTGAGGTGCTGGCGCTGGCCAAAACACAAGCCGACGAGCGTTCCGGCCCGCCGATCACCTCATGAACGCGGTGGCCAGCAGGTTCCGGCATTGCTCGCTCCGGCTGGGCGCGTGGCGCCACGACGCCCAGGCCGTCTGCAGGGCGAGACACCGCTGCCCCTGTTTGCGGTAGTAGTAGCTCTGCGACAGCCACGCCCCGGCCTGCCTCTGGCGAATCAGACCCAGTTGCCCGGCGAACTCCGGCGCCGCTGCCAGCTGCGCATAGAAGCGCGCCGCAAAGAAGGCGTGCGCCGGATAGTCCTGGTTCGTCAGGCTGCCCGGCCGATGGCGATAGAACATCAACGGCCTGTGCACGAACAGCATCTGGCCGGCGCGCTGCGACAGCTGCAGCCACAGGTAGACGTCTTCACCCACGGCCAGCGTGGTGTCGAACCCGCCCAGGGCCTGCACCGCACGGCGCCGCAGCATGAAGGTGCCGGTGTTCCCTAGCACCTCGTCGCTCAGGAAGCGTTGGGTCAGGTTGTCCAGCCGAAGCACGCGTGACGACCCGTCGCTGGGCGGGCCCACATGCCGCTGCCAGGTGGGCAGCAGCGACTGGCGCAGCGTGGGCCACTCGGCACGCGGCACGGTGCGGTTGGCGCGGTTCTCGTTGTAGAAGTCGGAACTGACGATGTCGATGTCGGGCGCGGTGGCGGCTGCAGCCAGCTTCAGGCGCAGGTTGTGGGGCATCCACAGGTCGTCCCCGTCCAGGAAGGCGACCCATTCCCCATTGGCCCGCGCCAGCCCGTGATTGCGCGCGCCCGCAGCGCCCTGCGGCCCGGTGTTGTGCAGCACGCGCAGGCGAGGGTCGCTTCCGGCAGCGGCCTGCGCCTGGGCCACGGTGTCGTCGGTGGAGCGGTCGTCCACCAGCAGCACTTCGAAGTTGCGCACACCCTGCTGGCCAAGGACGGACCGCAGCGTCTCGCCGATGAACTCACCCACGTTGTACGTGGGGATGATGACGGAAACCAGCGGGGCTTCGGCGTGGAACTCGGTGTCGAGCGCGGTTTCGCCTGCGACTGGGGTGGGGGAGGCTCCACTCATGGATGGGGACATCAGGTCAACAGGGCGCGCCCGCGGATGGCACCCACGGGGCGAAGAACCCGACGGACACAGTCTAGGCTCGTACGACAGGCACCCGCGGGCGGGCGGGGCGCGGGCGTGGCAAGCGTCACGATGGTCATGGCGCCCGGGTGCTCACAGCAGACCTTGTTCATGCAGGAACCGCCGCATGTGCGCCAGCGCCGGGCCGTAGCGCCGTCCGTCGTCGACCTCTGGGTTGAAGAAGCCATGGCCGGCGCCCGTGAACAGTTGAAGTTCACACGTTGTTCCGGCGGCCTTCACCTTGGCACAGAACGCCTGCACCGTGGCGACAGGAACCTCGGGGTCGTGGGTGCCGTTGAGCACCAGCGTGGGCGGCACGTCTGGCCCCACATGGTGCATCGGCGACAACGCCTGCCAGTCGGCGCCCACCCGGTCATGGTCAGGCTGTCCGGGTGACAGGTCCAGCATCGGGTTCAACAGCAGCAGGGCCCGCGGCCGTGCCGCGGTCGGGTCCGCGCCGTGGTCGGCTGCCCGGATGCCCGTCCCCAATGCCGCCGCAAGGTGTCCACCCGCTGAACCGCCGCCGGCGGCGACGCGGGCGGGGTCCAACCCGAGGGCGGGCGCCTGGGTACGCACCCAGTGAAGGGCAGCGTGCGCGTCATCCACTGCGTCCGACGGCGTGCTGCCATGGCGGCTGGCGATGCGGTATTCCACGCTGATGCAGGTGATGCCCAGGCGGCTGAGCTCACGACACTGGGGAAAGAACTGGCGTGGACTGCCATGGCCCCAGCCGCCGCCATGGAACAGCAGCAGCGCAGCCGGTGTACGCCTCCCCTGAGCACCTGACGCACGCGGTAGCTGGCGCGCGTGGAAGACGTGCAGGTTGAGCGCGTGGCCAGCGATGCGCTTGTAGACCCTGATCTCGTCAGGTCCTTGGGCCTGGCGCTTGCAACGCAACGCGCCGGCCACGACGACCGCCGCCACAGCCAGGCTAAGCATCAGCCAAACCAGCCAGGCGCCGCTGAAGTCTGTGCGCATCGAAGCGTTCAGTCGGGTCTTGCCAGCCGAGGCCTGGTTGTTCGACTTGCCATCGCCGACCCGCCACGGATGCGATCCCTGATCGCCGTGAACAGAGGTTCGACCGCCGCGGCCATCGCCCATGACATCAGCAGAGTCAAGCCCAGTCCGGGGACCAGGAACTGCCACTCTCCGCGTTGCGGGCCATAGCCTAACAACACAAGGCACAGCCCTGCCTGATAGTGCAGCAGGTATACGGGATAGCTCAGTGTGCCCACGGCCGAATCAATGGAGCGCAGACGTGGCGCGCGCCAGTCGGCCAGAAGCCAGGTCACCCCGGCAGCCAGCAGCACGTTTAGGTAGAACTGCGTGCCGAAGACATGCACGGTCCCCGCAGATGCCAAGCCCACGTTGGCAACGAACAGCGTCAACACGGGCCATCGCAACCATCCTGCGGACGGTTGACCATTGCGCCCGTGCCACCATACGCGAAGGTGGTAGACGGCGGCACCCGCTGAGAACGGCAACGAAGCGGCTGCCAGCGTGAAGTATCGGTAGCTGAAGCTTGCGTCCCCTACCACCAGATACACGGTGTAGGCCAAGCTGGCGACCAACCAGGCTAAGGTAAGGCCCCTCCAGCGTGACAGGCCCAACCCCATCAGCAGGTAGAAGAAGAGTTCGACCGTCAATGCCCAGGCTGGGGGCACCCAGCGTGTGGGCGTCCCAATGTCCAGCACGAGCACCAGGTTGCGAACGAGATCGACGGCCGATACCACAAGCCCCATCTCGCTGTGGTACGCGCGGGAAGCTTGTTCACCCAACAGCGCGAGCAAGAGCAAGGACACCAGCACAGCCAGCCAATACATCGGCAGGATACGAAGCCCTCGGTTGACCAAATAGCGCGCAAAGCCTCCGGGTCCGTATCCGTAGTCCTTATGCAGGATGGCGGTCATCAGGTATCCGCTGAGTACGTAGAACGCAAAGACCGCATAGGGTCCGACGTTGCTCACGGGGCCCAGATGCCCGGCAACCACCAGAATGGCCAGCGCAGTCCGGTAAAGACCAAACACTTTAGATGCCTCGGAGCCCCGCGGGACAACCGCGCAATGGCGTCATCTCTCAGCACCGGCAGCGTCGACCGCCGACGCCGCAGCAGCAGGAGCCGGCTGCGGCAGGTCGCGCCATTGCCCCGCCTTCTCAAGGATCTCGCGCAACGCAGACCGTGGGTCACCCATGTCCCGTGCGCGGTGGGCCAGTTCCAGCGCCTTTCCGTACCCGCCCAGTTCGGCGTAGACCAGGCCGAGGTTGTAGACGGTGAGCGGGTTGTCGCCGGGATCGATGACGTCCAGCTGCTGAACGCCGGCGTCACGGCGGTTGGTCTTGCCCAGCCACTGGGCATAGAGCATGCGCACGATTGTGTCGTCGTCGCGGAAGCGAAGCGCGCGCTGGAAGTAGCAGTCCACCGAGTACTGCAGGCCTTTGGGATGCGGCGACTTCTCCCTCTCCGCAAGCCGCACCACGGCGGCCAGCGCACGGGCATGGTTCGGGAAGGCGCGCAGCGTGTAGCTGATGTCGTCCTCGACCTTGGCAGCCGTACCGCCTGAGACCAGCGCTTCGATCTGGGGTGTGAAGTGGTATCGCTCGACGATGGGCAGCTTGGATCGGTCCAGCCGGTAGTCGAAGGGCCCGTAGTTGTTGCCCAGGTCTCCGCAAGACCCCGACTGCGCCAACGCGGGTACGGCAACGCCCACCGCCAGCCACAGGCCGGCACCGAACCGTACCGCTGGCGATCGCCAGGTCGACACGCGTCTCGCCGCGCTGTCCGCACGTGATGTCACCGGACCCCCTTGCACGTCAAAGCCGCCAGCCTTGCGGCGCTCCGTGCCGGAGCCACTGCTCCAGCATCATCAGAATCCACACCATCTCGCCATAGTACCCAGGGTGCTCGGGCAGGCGCTGGGTGAGCAGCCGATCGGTGTAGTCCGGCCGCACGATGTTGCGCCCCGCCAGGCTGCGCAGACTGTCCTGCGCCATCGCCCGCAAGCCATCGTGCCGCAGGGCCCACACGCCGAAGGGCAGGCCGAAGCCTTGCTTCTTCTTGGTCAGGATCTCGTCGGGCAGGAACCCGCGCAAGGCCTCCTTGAAGAACCAGCGGAGCTTCAGCCCCTTGAGCTTGAAGTGCACGGGCAACTGCATGGAGAACTCCAGCAGCCGTGTGTCCAGCATCGGAAAACCGACGGCGACGCCAGCCAGCGCCGTACTGCCGCACACCTTGGGCAGGTCGGCTTCGGCCAGGGTGAAGCGCCAGTCGAAGGCCAGCTCTCGATTCAGGGCATCGGCCCGCTGCGGTGCGGCCCACACCTCGCGTTGCTGTTGCAGCGGGGCCTGGGTGTCCACGCGAGCCAGGAAGTCGGCAGTGAAGATCTCAGCCAGCCCCTGGCGCAGCAGCAGGTTGTAGGGCTGCAGCCGGTCGGGCATGGGCACCCGGGCCTGTTCGATGTAGCTGCGCCCCTTGCGCAGCAGCGGCAATCCGCCCACCGGGCTTTGCTGCAGCACGGGCTCCAGCAGGCCTTTGCGCAGAGGACCGGGCACCTGGCCGTACCAGCCGAAGATGCGCTGCTTGGCGTAGCGCGAGTTCCCGCCGAAGAGTTCATCGCCGCCATCGCCGGCGAGCAAACGCGTGGCGCCGTTGTCACGGGCCATGCGGGCGCAGTAGTAGGCGGGCAGCACGCTGGAGTTGCCGAACGGCTGGTCGTACGACGCCGCCACCTCGGGCACGCTGCGCACCAGGTCGTCCGGGGTCACGTAGTACTCGTGGTGCTGGGTGCCGAAGTGCCGTGCCGCGATGCGCGCAAAGGCCATTTCGTCGTAGCCCTCGGCTTCGAAGCCGATGGAGTACGTGTGGGCCACCTGACCGCTGGCCATGCCGACCATGCCCGCCACCGTGGAACTGTCCGTGCCGCCACTGAGGAAACAGGCGGGTTGGGTCCCGTCCAGTTCGGTGGCCACGGCCTGCTGAAGCAGATCCCGGAACTGACGCCGGCTGTCGGCAAAGCTGGCCTGGCGCGGTTCGGTGAACTCCGGGGTCCAGTACGGGCGGGGTTCGGGCCGTTGACCAGGCTGCCACAGCAGCAGATGCCCCGCCGGCAGCCGCATCACGCCCTGGAACACCGTACGCGGCGACGGAATGACGTGGAAGTACAGGTAGTGGAAGATGGCCTGCGCGTCGATGTCGGCGCCCGGGGCCAGGGCCGCCAGCGCATCGGCGCGTGCGCCGTAGTGCAGCGTGTCGCCTGCAAGACGCCAGCACAGGCTGCGGATGGCGAACCGGTCCACCGCCATCATGACGCGGCCATCGTCCAGCGGCAGCGCCACGGCATAGTCGCCGTGCACGCGAAGGCACGCCTGTTCGGGGCCCAGTGCGGCCACGGTGCGGCGCCAGCGTTCGGCGGTGTCCAGTTCCGCAGGCCAGTGCGCGGAAAGTTCCTCGGGGAACCGGGGCGCGCCCAGGCACAGTGCGGTGGGGGTGTCTTGGCTCATGCTTCCTGGCCCGTGGCCGTGTTAAGCCGGTGTCGCGCCGCCGCCAGCACGGCGGCGGCACCGCGGTGGCCTTGTACCGATTCGGGGGCACACATCCAGCGCGTGACGAGGTCGATGACCTCACGCTGCGACGCGATGTTGGAGTAGGCTTGGTCGGCGTTGGGCAGGTCCACCCGAACCACCTGGGCCGGTGCAGCCAGGGCCTGCTGCCAGGCCGGCGACTGCACGACGAGTTGATCGAACTCCTTGCTCACGAGGCTGCGGCCACTCATGAGCATGAGGACGTCGCCCTTGAAACGCGAGAGCCCCAGACACATGCGTTGCTGGAATGGCAGGGAAGGGTCGTCCTGCATGCGCGCGCTGGCGCTGGTGTCGCCCGGGCCGCGCAGGGCGCGGCGCGTGCGCGCCCACAGGTTGCGCGCCACGGTGGCCACCGCCGGCAGCGGGTTGTAGCCGCCACGCAGCAGCTTGAGCCAGAAGTCCTTGTCGCGCAGGCGCTGGCGGTAGTGGGCCACGGCCACCTGGTCACCGGTCTCCTCCGAATGCACCCAGGGGTTGCCCAGCAGCAGGCCCGTGACCTGCGGGAACTTCCAGCCATTGATCAGGCTCGCCGAAGAGGCATCGCATCCGCCCCACAACGCCACTTCGCGCATGCCGGGCACCTGCGCCAGGAAGGTCTGCAGCGCGGCGCCGATGTCGGCTTCGACGTGCCTGAAGCCCTTGAACTGACCTTCGCTGTCGCCCAGGCCGCGGTAGTCGAACCGCATCACCGGCACACCGGCTTCGGCCAGCTGCCGAGCCATGCGGACCTGGATGCGCGCCAGACCGCCGCGGTACTGCGGCCCCCCGGCCACGACGCCGAGCAGTCCCCGTGGGCGCGGTTGGTCCGGCAGGTGCACGACGCCCAGCAGGCGGCTGCCTTCGCAATCGAAGACCACCGGGATTTCGGTGACCGCGGCGGACGCTCGCTCCTGGCTCATGTCTGCACGGCGCTGGCCTGCGCGCCAGAGATCAGGCGCTGCCGGCACTCGGCGTGGGCGTGCTGGACGGCCTGCAGCTGTTCGGGGCTGAGCACGATGTCGGAGTAGTCCGACGTGATGCGACTGACCTGGCCGGATTTAAGTCGCTCCGAATGGTCGCCGGTGTTGCCGCGGCCAGTGTTCTCGAATGTGCCGTAGTGGGTGGGAATGGGGGTGGGCAGTCCCAACCACCCCGACAGCGCGGCCAGCGCGGGCCCGGTGTCGCTGATCAGGCGTTCGGCATCCAGGTAGAAGTAGGCGAGCCCCGGCGTCTCGGCGATGCTGATCAGCGTGGCCAGGCGGCGCACGTAGTAGTCCACGGCCCCCTGCACCGTGGCTTCGGGCAGATGTGGCGCGTGCTTGCGGAACAGCACCACCAGGCTCTTGACCGACTGTTCGGCCGCGCGCGTCATGAAGATGGTTCGGCTGCGCCTGCGCAGCAGCAGCGCCGGCGCGACGTGGTGGCCATCGTGCAGCACCTTGTCGAACATGAAACGCGCTTGCGGCTTGACCTCGTGGGCGGCGAAGTGGCGCAGCTTCTGGCGCCACAGGCTCTTCCAGCTGAAGTAGCCGATGTGCATCTCGTAGTAGCCCTCGACCCAAGGGTGGCTGCCGATGAGATGGCCGAACACGCTGGTGTTGGCCCGCATGTGGCTAAGCAGGAAGATGTTGCGGTGCTGCAGCACCAGGCGCGGATTGGCCACGGCGGCGCGTAACAGATGGCCGGCCGGGCCCAGCAGCGCCTCGCCGGTCGTGTGACCGGCTGCGCGCGCTGGGCCCGCGGTGGCTTGCGGTGGGGGGGTCATGTCGATGATCCGATGGTGCGCAGGGCACCCAGAGCGGTGTAGGCCAGCCATTTGAGGCTGAAGTCCAGCCCCAGGGCTTGCAGGCGGTAGGCCTGGGCGTCGCGAGGGCGTTGGGCCTGGGCCATGCTGACGGCCAGATGCTTCAGCACCTGGCCCTTGGCGACGCGTGCGTATCGACGGCAGACCGACTGGCGGCAAGTGAGCTGGGCCTTTTCCAGCAGCAGCAACTGCGCCAGTCGCTTGTCGTGGTCGGCCATCGCGGTGGTCACGTTCTGGCGCTGCGTGCGGTCGGGGATATGGTGCACGCCGATGAGAGCGGGCTGGAAGAGCATGCGCTGCGCAGCGTCGATGGCGCGCAGGCAGAGGTCCCGGTCTTCCTCGTAGCGCAGGCGCTCGTCGAACCCGCCCAGGGTCTGGAAGAAGTGGCGTCGCATCACCACGGTGTTGAGGTGGCACATGCCACCGGCTGCCAGCAGGCTGCGCACGTCGGCCTCGCGTGCGCCTTGCGCATCGGGTAGGGTGCGCAGCCGTGTGTCGAGCCCTCTCAGCCACAATGGGCCGGTGTGTTCGCGGCCATCGGGGTGCAGCGCGCGCTGGTCCCCGAAGAGAACATCGGCCGTTCCGCCGCCGCCGGACGGCCATGCGCCCAGCGACGCCACGCTGCGTCGCAGATGATGCGGGTCGGTCCACTCGTCGTCGTCGTCCAGAAAGGCCAGCAGCCGCCCGGTGGCCTGTGCCGCAGCGCTGTTGCGCGCATAGGACGGCCCGTGCCCGGCATCACGCGCCGGCAGCCGCAGCAGCTGCGCCGCGGGGCCGCAGGCAGCAACAGCGGCCTGCACCATCCGCGCCTGGTCGGGGGCGGAGCCGTCGTCGACGACGATGGCCTGCACCCGCACCTCGCGCTGGGCCATCACGGAGCCCAGCGCCCGCGTCAGCAGTGCAGCCCGGTTCCGCGTGGCGATCACGACGCTGACGTCGAAGGCGCTCGCATCGGCAACCGCGGGCCCGGTCGGGGGCAGCATCGGAGCCTCAGGGCGCGCGGTGGCTGTCATGGCGCCGAACGGTCCAGCAGTGCCAGCGTACCGCTGACCAGATCGGGCGCGTGCTCGCGGTCGTACACCTGCCAGACCATGGGGCAGACCACGGTCTGAAGCTGCACGGTGGAGGGCCATGCATCGATGGCCTTGCGGCTGGCCGGTGAAGGCGCTCCACCGGCGGCCGACACGACTTCGAGCCAGGAGACCGGAAGGGTCGTGTCCTGGCACAGCGCGGCCATCTTGCGTTCGTTCAATGCCATGGCCAGGCGGCCCGGCAGCGGATAACCGGCCACCTCCAGCGTCTCTCCGTCGGCCAGCTGTCGGCGCAGGCTGTCGGTGGTTTCCTTGGCGCCTTCGTGCACCATCTGGGACGCGATGCGCAGGCGCAAGGTCTGATTCAGGAAGAGGGCGCCGTCGAGCACGGGCTGCCAGAACAGAAGGCGGCACACCTGCTGCCGCGCATGCCGCGCGGCCTCGGCCGCGAGCAACGCGCCAGTGCGTACGCCCCACAGCGCGATGGGTCCGTGGGCGGCTGAGAGCTGCCGGGTGAGCTCCACCGTGTCGGCCACCCAGGTGTCCCAATCGGCCTCGTCGCTGTCACCCTCGCTCTCGCCGGTGGCATAGGGGTCCAGCAGCAGGCAGCGCCAGCCCGCGGCCGCCAGTGCGCGCGCCGTATCGGCCACGTGCGTGCGACAGCGGTTCATCTCCTCGGCCATGGGGGGCAGGTAAAGCACCGTGCCCTTGGCCGGGCCGTCGGGCTGCCAGGTCAGGCCGAACAATCGGCGACCATTCACCCCATGGAAATGCGGCAGAACCTGCACCGGGCGCCCGACGGCCTGTGCCGCGTTCGAGTCGACTTCAGACATGCGGCTCGGGGGCTGTAGGCCGGCCAGCGGACGCCGTGGGCGTTGCCGCACTCGACGTCGGCGCGGGAAACCAACGGTCGACCGCCCGACAGACCCGTTGCGCCACCTGCTCGTAGGTGGGGCGCGCGTGGCCGTAAGGGTCCGGTATCTCCGCGCCCGCGCCATCGAGCAGGCACGCGCGTTCACGGGCTTCGGGGTGAACTTGCGTCAGGCGATCGAGGTGAGCCACTTCCATGGCCAGGATGATGTCGGCGCGCTGCACCATGTCCGCCGTCAGTGTGCGGGAATGCCAGCCGTCCAGACGCACCCCCTGGCCAAGGGCCACATCCACCATGACGGGGTCGGCAGGGCGCCCTTCGGGACTGTGGAATCCGGCAGAAGCGAAGCGGGCTGCAACCGGCGATCTGGCCTGGGCATAGGCCTGGGCCAGCGCGCTGCGGTTGATGTTGCCGTAGCACAGGAACAGCACGTTCGGCAGCCGTTGGGCCTGCGACCAGCGTCGTCGCAAGGCCGCGGCACGCCCCCGCTCCTTGCGCAGGCGTTGACGCTGCGCCAGCTTGCCTGCGACGCGCTGCCACTGAGCGTGGACGAGACGGCCCAGATCCACCAACCCGGGCCACGGGTCCCGCCATTGCTGGACATCGAAATGGTGGCGTGGGGAGAACACCATCAGACTGTCGCACAGCACCTGGCCCAGGGTGGGCAGCCGCACCAGTCGGGGTGGGGCGTTGCGACGCAGCACGTGTTCCAGCCAGTCCACGTCGCGCGCAAGCTGGCGACCCAGAACCCCCGGCCGCGCAGCCGGCCATGAGCCCACACTGCCGGAGGTCATGAGCGCGTGCAGCATGGCCGGGAAGTCGGCGCCGGCGGCCACGGCCAATGGCAGCGACCCCCAGAACCGCCCGTTGACTTCCATGAGCCGGAAGTCGCCGGTTTCCGGATTTCGCTTGAACTCCACCATGGCGACGCCGTGCCAGCGCAGTGCGTGCATCAGCTTGGCCGCGGCTTCCACGAGTTCGGGATGCGGCATCTCGCTGACGCGCAGGCTGCTGCCACCCCCGGTGAGGGGCACTTCGTGCAGGCGTCGGTGCTGAAAGGTGTACTGGAGTTCACCGTGGCGGGCGATCAGTTCGATGCCGACACCGTCGCCTGCGAAATACTCCTGCAGCATGACCGGGCCGTAGCGCAGCGCCGCCTCCACCTGGCCCGACAGTTCGCGAGCGTCAAACGCGTAGCTCACCGACAGTTGCACGCGCTGACCGCCCGCGTTGCCCACTGAACGTGCGGGCTTCACCACGACGGGATAGCCCAACTGTTGGGCGACGTTCACGGCCTGCATCACATCCGCCACGGGCTCTGCCCGCGGCACGGGGATGCCCAGTTGGACCGCCAGCGCCACAGTACGCTGCTTGTCAATGACCTGGGTCAGCGCGTCGTGATCAGCCACCGCGATGACATGGCCCGCGAAGCGCTCGCGCTGTTGTGACAGCGGTACCACTGTGCGCTCTGTCAGCGGGATCACGAGTTCGTAGTGGTGCCTGGCCAGGTGCTCCTTCATCCACTGTAGAAAGGCTTCGGCGTCGGCTAACGGATCCGGGTGGATCCAGCGACCGAGTGCGTGTCGCGAACGCCGGCCAATGGCCCGTGCGTCGCTGCTCGCCACATCTACGCGCAGACCGCGCCGAGCCAGTGAGCGCAGCACGGCCAGCGACGCCGGCTGATCGGCATCCAGCAGCAAGACGCGTCCGGCGCCAGCCGCCAGTTTTTCCTTGATGCTGGCCGTCATCGGTTCCAAACGGGGATGCTTCAGCCCGCGTGTTCGGTCACAAACGCGGTCAGGCTGCCGACGGTGGCGAAGGTCTCGCCGCTGATGTCGCCGTCGTCCACCGCAAAGCCGAAGCGTTCCTCGATCGTGGTGAGCAGGGTGGCCACGGCCATGCTGTCAAGCTCTGGCAAGCTCCCAAGTAAGGGGGTGTCGGCAGTGAACGATGAGGTGCGGCCACGCAGGCTGAGGACCTCGTCGAGCATGGAAAGAACTTCGGTCTGAATGGTCATGGACTTCGCTTGTTCACAAGTCGGGAATGCGCCAAAGATCGTGACAACGATTCGATTCTTGCAGCCCTTGAATCGAGGTCGTGTGCGCTGGCCAGCCACCATGTGCAGTATTCGTCGGACAATGAGCCTGCTGACGTCTTGGTGCGGTCGGGCGAACCAATTGGAACGCTAGAGTGTTCGGTCGTCCCGCAAATCTGTGTGTCCAGTCTCACGCTCCCGCTACCCCATGATCCTCGTCACCGGCGGCGCCGGCTTCATCGGCAGCAACTTCGTGCTCGACTGGCTGGGCCAGTGTGACGAACCGGTGCTCAACATCGACGCACTGACCTACGCCGGCAACCTGGCCAACCTCGCCAGCCTTCAGGATGATGCGCGCCACGTCTTCGTGCACGGCGACATCACCGACCGCGCCCTGCTCGACCGGCTGCTGGCCGAACACCGCCCGCGCGCCATCGTGCACTTCGCCGCCGAAAGCCACGTGGACCGCAGCATCCACGGCCCCGGCGCGTTCATGAAGACCAACGTGGACGGCACCTTCACCCTGCTGGAGGCGGCCCGCGGGTTCTGGCACACCCTGGGCCAGGCCGACAAGGCCGCCTTCCGCTTCCTGCACGTCAGCACCGACGAGGTCTACGGCAGCCTGGCCCCCGGCGCGCCCGCCTTCACCGAAGACCACCCCTACGAGCCGAACAGCCCCTATTCGGCCAGCAAGGCCGCCAGCGACCACCTGGTGCGCGCCTGGCACCACACCTACGGCCTGCCGGTGCTGACCACCAACTGCTCCAACAACTACGGCCCGTACCACTTCCCCGAGAAGCTCATCCCGCTGATGATCGTCAACGCGCTGGCCGGCAAGCCGCTGCCCGTGTATGGCGACGGCCAGCAGATCCGCGACTGGCTGTACGTGCGCGACCACTGCAGCGCCATCCGCACCGTGCTGGCCCGCGGCCGCCTGGGGCAGACCTACAACGTCGGCGGCTGGAACGAGATGGCCAACCTCGACATCGTCAGGACGGTGTGCGGCCTGCTCGACGAACTGCGCCCCGACCCTGCCGGCCCGTACAGCCGCCTGATCACCTTCGTCGCCGACCGTCCTGGCCACGACCGCCGCTACGCCATCGACGCGCGCAGGATCGAGCGTGAACTGGGCTGGCGCCCGGCCGAGACCTTCGCCACGGGCATCCGCAAGACCGTGCAGTGGTACCTGGACCATGCCGACTGGGTGGCCCAGGTGCAGTCGGGTGCCTACCGCGAGTGGGTGGCTACCAACTACGCCGCGCGATGAGTCCGCAGGCGGAGCGCCGGGCCGCCCCAAGCCGGTCCGCATCCCCTCGGGGGATCGCCCGGTGTACTCGCCGGGCGAGGGGCTGACATGAACATTCTTCTGCTGGGCGCCAATGGCCAGGTCGGCTGGGAACTGCAGCGGGCCCTGGCGCCGCTGGGGGCGGTGACGGCCTGCGACTTCGACACGCCCGCGCCGCACACCGCCGACTTCAGCCACCCCGACACCCTGTCTGCCCTGGTGCAGGCGGTGCGGCCGGCGCTGATCGTCAATGCCGCGGCCCACACGGCCGTGGACAAGGCCGAGTCCGAGCCTACGCTGGTGCAGGCCATCAACGCCACCGCCCCCGGCGTGCTGGCGCAGCAGGCCAAGGCCCTGGATGCCCTGCTGGTGCACTACAGCACCGATTACGTCTTCGACGGCAGCGGCAACGCCCCGCGCGACGAGACCGCCACCCCGAACCCGCTGAGCGTCTACGGCCGCACCAAGCTGGCCGGCGAGCAGGCCATCCAGGCCAGCGGCTGCCGCCACCTGATCCTGCGCACCAGCTGGGTCTACGCCGCCCGGGGCGGCAACTTCGCGCGCACCATGCTGCGCCTGGCGCAGGAGCGCGACGAACTGAAGGTCATCGACGACCAGATCGGCGCGCCCACCGGCGCGGACCTGCTGGCCG
This sequence comes from Burkholderiaceae bacterium, assembly GCA_024235855.1. GTDB lineage: Bacteria > Pseudomonadota > Gammaproteobacteria > Burkholderiales > Burkholderiaceae_C > Rubrivivax. Next base: position 240,882 of record JACKLN010000007.1, on the reverse strand, counting down.
ACGTGACGGCGCATGCCGTGCGCGCCATCCAGCACGACCCCGCGCTGTGCGGCCTGTACCACTGCACCGCCGCCGGCCAGACCAGCTGGCACGGCTACGCGCAGCTGGTGATCGAGACCGCCCGCCAGGCCGGCCTGCCGATCCGCGTGGCACCCGAGGCCATCCACCCCATCCCCACCGCCGCCTACCCCACGCCGGCGCAGCGCCCGCTGAACTCGCGGCTGGACTGCCGCAGGCTCACCACCGCCTTCGGGCTGCAGCTGCCGCCCTGGGAGCACGGCGTGCGGCGCATGCTCACGGAGATCCTGAACCGATGACCACGCCACCGCCCCGCAAGGGCATCATCCTGGCCGGCGGCGCCGGCACGCGGCTGCACCCGGCCACGCTGGCCATCAGCAAGCAGCTGCTGCCGGTGTACGACAAGCCGATGATCTACTACCCGCTGAGCACGCTGATGCTTGCCGGGATGCGCGAGGTGCTGGTCATCAGCACCCCGCTGGACCTGCCGCGTTTCGAGGCGCTGCTGGGCGACGGCAGCCCCTGGGGCATGAACCTGCAGTACTGCGTGCAGCCCAGCCCCGACGGGCTGGCCCAGGCCTTCATCCTGGGGCGCGAGTTCGTCGGCGGCGGCCCCAGCGCGCTGGTGCTGGGCGACAACCTGTTCTACGGCCACGACTTCCAGGGCCTGCTGCAGCGCGCCAGCGCGCGCAGCGAGGGCGCCAGCGTCTTCGCCTACCACGTCAACGACCCCGAGCGCTACGGCGTGGTGGCCTTCGATGACCAGCGCCGCGCCGTGAGCATCGAGGAGAAGCCGCAACAGCCCAGGAGCAACTACGCGGTCACGGGGCTGTACTTCTACGACGCCCAGGTCTGCGACATCGCAGCCAGCATCCGGCCCAGTGCCCGCGGCGAACTGGAGATCACCGAGGTCAACGCCGCCTACCTGCGCCAGGGCCAGCTGAGCGTGGAGATCATGGGCCGCGGCTATGCCTGGCTGGACACCGGCACCCACGACAGCCTGATGGAGGCCGGGCAGTTCATCGCCACGCTGGAGAACCGCCAGGGCCTGAAGGTGGCCTGCCCGGAGGAGATCGCCTACCGCGCCGGGTGGATCGACGCTGCGCAGCTGGAGAAGCTGGCCGCGCCGATGCGCAAGAACGGCTACGGGCAGTACCTGATGAAGCTGCTGCAGGACAGGGCCTTCTGATGAAGCTGATCCCAACAGCGCTGCCCGGCGTGGTGATCGTCGAGCCGCAGGTCTTCGGCGACGAGCGCGGCTGGTTCATGGAGAGTTTCAACGCGGGGCGTTTCGAGCAGGGGCTCCAGGACCTGGGGCTGCCGCCGGCCGGGGCCTTCGTGCAGGACAACCACTCCTGCAGCGCCGCCGGGGTGCTCAGAGGCCTGCACTACCAGCTGCCGCCGCACGCGCAGGGCAAGCTGGTGCGTGTGGTCCGGGGCCGGGCCTTCGACGTGGCGGTGGACATCCGCCGCGGCAGCCCCACCTTCGGCCGCTGGGTCGGGGTGGAGCTGACGGCGGAAAACCGCCGCCAGTTGTGGATCCCGCCCGGCTTCGCCCACGGCTTCCTGGCGTTGGAAGACGACACCCACTTCCTCTACAAGACCACCGACGTCTACGCGCGGGACTGCGAGCGCGCCATCCGCTGGGACGACCCGACCATCGGCATCGACTGGCCGCTGGCGCCGGGGCAGCCGCCGCGGGTGGCGGCCAAGGATGAGGCGGCGCCGGTGCTGGCGCAGGCCGAGGTGTTCACCGGCGGCTGAGCCCACTTTCCACGGCGCCTGCGTGCAGTCTGCGGCAGGTTGACCGCCGGGCAGCTGGCGGGGCTGCGAACCACCGGCCCACAATGGCGGCTTTGCCCGCGCCGCACTGCGGCACCTGCCAGGCATGCCCGACACACCGATCCCCGAGGCCCAGCTGCTGCACGAACTCGTCGTTCGTGGGGCGGCACTGCAACCCGACGCGCCGGCCCTGACCGCAGGCGCCCAGACGTGGTCGTATGGCGTGCTGGCCACGGCGGTCCAGGCCTGTGCCTCTGGCTTCATGTCGCTGGACCTCGCCCGCACCGACCGTGTCGCCATCTGGCTCGACAAGCGCTTCGAGACCGTCGTCGCCAGCTTTGCCGCCCCCGCCGCCGGCGGCGTGATGGTGCCGATGAACCCGCTGCTCAAGCCCGAGCAGGTGGTCTACATCGCGCGCGACTGCAACGTGCGCATCCTGGTCACGTCGCCGGAGCGGCTGGCGCTGCTGGTGCCGGTGCTGGCCGAATGCCCGGACCTGCGCCACATCGTGGTCACCGAAGGCATGGGGGAGCTCCCGCCCATGCCGCCCGGCATCGGCCTGCACCGCTGGGCCGACCTGCTGGCCGCGCCGCCCCGCGCAGGCCACCGCGTGATCGACACCGACCTCTGCGCCATCCTCTACACCAGCGGCTCCACCGGCCGGCCCAAGGGCGTGGTGCTCAGCCACCGCAACATGGTGGCTGGCGCCAAGAGCGTGGCCAGCTACCTGGGCAACGGCCCGCAGGACACGCTGCTGGCCGCGCTGCCGCTGAGCTTCGACGCCGGCTTCAGCCAGCTGACCACCGCCTTCCACGCCGGGGCGCGCGTGGTGCTGCTGAACTACCTGCTGCCGCGCGACGTGCTCAAGGCCATGGCGCGCGAGAAGGTCACCGGCCTCACGGCCGTGCCGCCGCTGTACATCCAGCTCACGCAGCTGGACTGGCCCGCAGAGATCAACGAGCACCTGCGCTACTTCGCCAACACCGGCGGCCGCATGCCGCGCGAGACGCTGGACGCGCTGCGCGCCCGCGTGCCCAAGGCGAAGCCGTTCCTGATGTATGGCCTCACCGAAGCCTTCCGCAGCACCTACCTGCCGCCGGAGGAGGTGGACCGACGGCCCGACAGCATCGGCAAGGCCATTCCCAACGCCGAGATCCTGGTGCTGCGCGAGGACGGCAGCGAATGCGGCCCCGACGAGCCGGGCGAACTGGTGCACCGCGGCGCGCTGGTCGGCCAGGGCTACTGGAACGACCCCGAGAAGACTGCCGAGCGCTACAAGCTGCTGGCCCCCGGCCACGGCGGCCGCGTGGCCGGGCTGCAGCTGCCGGAGTACGCGGTGTTCAGCGGCGACACGGTGCGCAAGGACGCCGAGGGCTTCCTGTATTTCGTGGGCCGGCGCGACGAGATGATCAAGACCTCGGGCTACCGCGTCAGCCCCACCGAGGTGGAGGAGATCCTCTACGCCACGAAGCGGGTGGGCGAATGCGTGGCCTTCGGCGTGGACCACCCGCAGCTGGGCCAGGCCATCCAGGTCATCGCCACGCCGCCCACGGGTGCCGATGCGCTGGACGTGCCGGCGCTGCTGGCCGAGTGCAAGCGCCACATGCCGGCCTACATGGTGCCCGGCGGCGTGGAGCCGGCCGTGGGCCCGCTGCCGCGCAACCCCAACGGCAAGATCGACCGCAAGCTGCTGTCCACGCAGTGGGTGGAGCGGCAGGGCGGTTGACCGCTGCCGCACGCCTGACGCATCATGATGCGAACCATTTGATGCATTGATGCCATGCGTACCACCATCACGCTCGACCCCGATGTGCAGCAGTTGCTCAAGCGTGCCATGCGCGAACAGGATGCGCCCTTCAAGCGCGTGGTGAACGACGCCTTGCGCAGGGGGTTGCGGCCCTCCACGCCGGCAGGTGCCGGGACGGCCTTCGTGCAGCCGGTGTTCGACTTGGGCGAGCCGTTGGTCGCCGTGACGAGCTTCAATCGCTTGAGCGACGAGCTCGAGACCGAGGCTTTCGTCGAGAAGATGCGGCGCGAGTCGGCGCCGCGCTGACAACCCCGATGCGTCTGCCCGATGTCAACGTGCTCGTGCACGCCGTCAACGAAGCGTCTGCTTCGCGGCCCCGCGCCGCGCAGTGGCTGGCCGAAGGTCTCGAATCTGCCGAGGGTCTGGCGCTGGCCTGGGTGGTGATGCTGGGGTTTCTGCGCGTGACCACGCGCCCGGGCATCTTTCCCCGGCCATTGACCGCCGAACAGGCGCTGCAGGTGCTGAACCGCTGGCTCGCCCACCCGGGCGCCCGCGTCGTGCACCCGGGCCCGCGCCATGCCGCCATGCTCGGGCGCACGCTGCTGCGGCTGGGCACCGCCGGCAACCTCACCACCGATGTCCACATCGCCACGCTGGCCCAGGAGCACGGGGCCACCGTCGGCACCTTCGACAAGGACTTCCAGCGCTTCGACGGCCTGCGCGTCGACTGGCTGGATTCAAACTGATCACCGGGATCACCATGACCGAGCCGTCGCCGCGCGCAGTACCCACCCACGCCCCCATGCATCGCTTCCCGGTCACCGCCAACGGTGATCTGCTGGTGGGCGGCATCCCGCTCACCCGCCTGGCCGAGCGCGTGGGCAGCACGCCGTTCTACGCCTACAGCCGTGAGCTGCTGCGCCAGCGCGTGGCCGAACTGCGTGCCGCGCTGCCGGCGGCGGTGGAACTGCACTACGCGATGAAGGCCAACCCGATGCCGGCGGTGGTGGCCTTCATGGCCGGGCTGGTGAATGGCATCGACGTGGCCTCGGCCGGCGAGCTGAAGGTGGCGCTGGACGCCGGCGCCAACCCCAAGGACATCAGCTTTGCCGGCCCCGGCAAGCGCGACGCCGAACTGCGCCAGGCGCTGGCCGCCGGCGTGCTGGTCAACGTGGAAAGCCTGCGCGAACTGCGCGTGCTGGCCGAGTTGCAGCAGGCCCTCGGCCTTCCGGCCCGTGTGGCGCTGCGCGTGAACCCGGACTTCGAGCTCAAGGGCTCGGGCATGAAGATGGGCGGCGGGCCCAAGCAGTTCGGCATCGACGTGGACCAGGTCGGCGCGGCTATGGAGCTCATCCGCGCCGGCGGGCTGGGGTTCGAGGGCTTCCACCTGTTTGCCGGTTCGCAGAACCTGCGCGCCGAGAGCATCTGCGAAGCGCAGCGCAAGAGCTACGAACTGGCGCTGCGCCTGGCCGACGGTGCGCCCGCGCCGGTGAAGTTCCTGAACCTTGGCGGCGGTTTCGGCATCCCGTACTTTCCCGGCGAGCAGCGGCTGGACCTGGCACCCATCGGGGCCAACCTGGACGACATCTGCACCCGCGCCAGGGCCCAGCTGCCGCAGGCGGCCATCGTCATCGAGCTCGGGCGCTACTTCGTCGGCGAGGCGGGCCTCTACGTGACGCGCATCGTCGACCGCAAGGTCTCCTGCGGCCAGGTCTTCCTGGTCTGCGACGGCGGGCTGAACCACCACCTGTCGGCCAGCGGCAACTTCGGCCAGGTCATCCGCAAGAACTACCCGGCCACGCTGGTGACGCGCTCCGGATCCTCGGCCGAGGGTGGTGCGCGCGAGGTGGCGTCGGTGGTCGGCCCGCTGTGCACGCCGCTGGACCTGCTGGCCGACAGGATGAACCTGCCGGCGGCCGAGGTGGGCGACCTGGCGGTGATCTTCCAGTCCGGTGCCTACGGCGCCAGCGCCAGCCCACAGGCCTTTCTGGGGCATCCGGGGGTGACGGAATTGCTGGTTTGATCCCCGCGCACCGGGCTACCATCCCGCGCATGCGCATCAGCCCGGAGCAGCGCCGCATCATCGTCGAGGCGACCCGCGACCTGGCCGGGCCGGGCGCGCATGTGCGGCTCTTCGGGTCGCGTTTGCGTGACGACGTCCAGGGCGGCGACATCGACCTGCTGGTCGAGTCGTCCGTGCCGGTGGACAGGCCGGTCTGGCTGGCTGCGCGGATCACCGCACGCCTGCAACGCCTGCTCGGCGACCGGAAGATCGACGTGCTCGTCCTGGACCCCTGCACGATGCGGGAGCCGGTTCACGCGGTGGCCCTGGCCGAGGGCGTGTTGCTGTCATGATGGCGTCTGACATCGACGCGCAGACCAACCGGCTGCGTTTCCTGCTGGAGACGGTGGCGTTGGAGTCCGAACACCTGTGCACCACCGACGGTCGACTGTTCACGGTGCCTTTCACCGCGGATCGAGCGCAGACATTGCGTACCGACGATGACCTTTCGGAGCGGCTGGATGCCTTCGTGGCGCGCTTCTCGCGCCTGCAGGATACGGCTGGCGACAAGCTGTTGCCTGCGCTGCTGGTCCGGCTGGGTGAGCCGGTCGGCAGTGTGCTGGACAACCTGGAGCGGGCGGCGCGGCTGGGCCTGCTCGCTGAAGGCAGCGAGGCCTGGCTGGCGGCGAGAGCGCTGCGCAACCGCATGGTGCATGAGTACATCCGCAAGCCCGAGGCCCTGGCCGAGGCCGTCACCGGCGCACACGAAGCGGTGCCGATGCTGGTGGCCTTTGCCGAACGGTGCACGCAATATGCGCGCGAGCGCCGTCTGATCTGACGCTTCCGTGATCCTGGACGGCCTGACGCGCGAACAGCCGTGGCGCCCCGTATGCCTGCGCCCGCGACGACGGCAGTGAGCCGATCGCCATCGCCGATGGGCCGTGGGCTGGCTGGCCTGTGCGCCCTGGCCTGCGCTGCGGCCGCGCTCTGGATGTCGGCCCAACACCCGTTGGCGCCGATGCTTGCAGTGGCAGCAGTCATCCTGCTGGCCGCGCTCGCCGCGTGGCGCCCACTGTGGATCCCCGTGGTGCTGCTGGCCCTGCTGCCGGTGGCCGGCCTGGCGCCGTGGACCGGCTGGATGCTGGCCGAGGAGTTCGACCTGCTGCTGCTGGCGCTGCTGGCTGGCGGCTGGGCCCGGCTGGCCTGGCCCGCAGGCCTGCCGCCGCGCCAGCCCGCCACCGACGGCGCGGCGCGTGTGTGGTGGCTGCTGGCCGTGCTGGTCGTGGGGCTGACCGCCGTGAGCACCTGGCGCGGCCTGCACGACGCCGGCGCCTGGGGCGCCGGTGGCTTCGCCTGGGGCTGGTGGCAGGGCTGGCGCGAACCGATGAACGTGCTGCGCACCGTCAAGCCACTGGCCTGGGCGCTGCTGGCCTGGCCGCTGTGGCAGGCACTGCAATCCCGTGCGCCCGAGGCGGCAGCGCGCGCCGTGGGTCACGGCGCCTGGGCGGGCCTGGCGGTCGTGGCTGCCGTGGCCACCTGGGAGCGCTGGGCCTGGCCCGGTCTGACCAACTTCAGCACCGACTACCGCACCACCGCGCTGTTCTGGGAGACGCACATCGGCGGCGCGGCGCTGGACGGCTTCCTGGCCCTGACCCTGCCGTTCGGGCTGTGGGCTGCGGCGGCCGCGCACGGGCGGCGTGCCGTCCTGCTGTCGGTGGGCGTGCTGTGCCTGGCGGGCTATGCAGTGCTCACCACGTTCTCGCGTGGCCTGTACGCCGGCGCCCTGGTGGGCGTGGCCCTGTGGTGGCTGATGACGCCGCGCGCGCCCGCCGCGGCGGGTGGGCCGTCCACCGGCCCTGGCGTGCTGCTCGGCTGGGTGGCGGTCTTCGCTGTGGCGGCGGCACTGGCCTTTCCCGGCAGCGGCTGGCGCGGGCTGGCGGCGCTGTACGGCCTGATGCTGCTGCTGTTCTGGCACTGGCAACAAGGCCCGGCGCAGGGGGGCGGCGGGCCATCGGCGGGCCGGGCCTCCGGTGTCGGGGTGGCGGGGGCGGTGCTGGGGGCCTTGGCCGTGGGGCTGGCGCTGGCGCTGCCCGCTGCACTGAAGGCGCCTTACCTGCTCTATGCGGCGTGCGTCCTGGCCTGCGCCGGTGCCTGGAGCGCGCCCGGCCAGCGGCTGACGGGCGCGTGGGCCGCATTGCTGGGCTGGGCGGCCTGGGCAGCGGCCGCGGTGGCGGCGCTGGGCGTGGCGTTGCACTGGGGCGAGACCGAAGCGCGCTGGGGCATGGCCGCCAGCGTCGCGGTGCTGGCGGCCGCCGCTGCCGGCGGTGCCGCCTTGCCACGCTGGCGCGGTGCCCCGGCTGGCCGCTGGCGCGGGTCGGCCCTGGGCGCGATGGCCGTGGCCGGCATGGTGGTGGGGTCCTTCGCGGGCGGCAGCTACCTCGAAGGCCGGCTGGCCACGGCCGGGGAGGACTGGCAGGGGCGGCTGCACCACTGGCAGCGCAGCCTGTCACTGGCGCAGGACGATGCGTCCACCTGGTGGGGCATCGGGCCGGGGCGCTTTGCGGCGCATTTCGCCCTCAGCGGCGAAGCCACCGACCAGGTCGGTGACTACCGCTGGCAGGCGGCGCCCGACGGCGGCGGCACGCTGGTGCTCACCGGCGGCAAGCACGTGCTGGGCTTCGGCGAACTTTTTCGCCTGTCGCAGCGCATCGCTGCGCCCGAGGGTACCGTGCGCGTGCGCTGGCGCGCCGAGGCGCCGGCACCGGTGCGCCTGCATGTGGAGATCTGCAGCAAGCACCTGCTCTACGACGCTGGGTGCCGCACGGCACAAGCCCCGGTGGGCGGCACGGCGCGCGAACCGCAGCCCGGCTGGCACACGGGGGAACTGACCTTGAAGGCGGCGCCGGGCTGGCAGTCGCCGGTGTTCTCGGTGGCGCTGGACACGCGGGGCGGGTGGATCCGGATCGACCAGATCGAGTTCATCGACAGCCTGGGGCGCAGCCTGCTGCACAACGGCGGCTTCGACGATGGCCTGGCGCGCTGGCTGCCGTCCAGCGACCGCCACCATCTGCCCTGGCACGCCAAGAACCTGGGCCTGCACCTGCGGGTGGAGCAGGGCTGGCTGGGGCTGCTGGGTTTCGCGGCGCTGCTGGCCTTCGCGGTGGCCCGGCTGACCCTGGGCCGCGCGCGCCGCCACCCGCTGGCCCCGCCGTTGCTGGCAGGCATCGTCGGTTTCCTGATCGTCGGCGCCTTCGACAGCCTGCTGGACATCCCGCGCGTGGCGTTCGCCCTGCTCTGGCTGATGGGGGTGGCGGCGACGCTGCGGGCGCCCAGCCCACACGCCGCCGCGCCAACGCCACCGCGCCAACCGCGCTCAGGCGCGATCTGACATGCTGGCCGCGCGCCAGGCCGCCAGCCCCCATCCCAGCCCCAGCACGATCAGCGCCGGCGTCACGTCCGCCGTGCGCGACGGCATCCAGCACTGCACGGCCTCCACCGCCAGCGCCAGTGCGGCACAGACGGCAGTGGCCGGCACCAGCGGCCAGCCGCCCCGGCGCGCGAACCACAGGGCGCAGCCCCACAGCCAGGCGTCGCGCGCCAGGGCCTGGGCGTTGCCGAGCATCGAGCCGCCCAGCAGGGCCTCGAACGGCAGCCAGTGCATCGCCTGCACCGGCTGCGGCTGGAGGTCGAACGGCGCCAGGCCGCCGAGCACCTGCAGCGCCACCAGCGCCACGGCGGTGGCACGCGGGTGGCGCCACAGGCCCAGCGCCAAGCCGATGCCGAGCAGACCGCCCAGCACGCCGCCCGCGCTGAAGCGGCTGCCCGGCACCAGCGCCTGACCCAGCACCACCACCAGGCCGGCCGCGACGGTGGCGCTGACCGGTGTGCGGCCTGGCCCGTGGGATGTGGTCGGCCCGCGGAGCAGCCAGGCGGCGCCGCAGCCGGCCACCAGCGTCAGCCCGGCCATCATCGCGGCCTCGGGCCCCTGCCAGGCGCCGAGCTCGGCCAGCCGTGCCCAGTGCCGCTGCAGCCGCGCCGGGTCCAGGCTCGGCCACCAGGGCAGCCACGCGGCCCCTGCGCTGCCGGCCAGCAGCGCCCACGCAGCGGTGCCGGCCCGCCGCGGCACTATGCCCGACGCGGTCCAACCCAGTCCGGCGCCGACGAGGTTCCACACCACGTCGGCCCAGCGCGGGTCGCGGTGCATTTCGAAGAACTGCCCGGCCTGCGCCAGCATTGCCAGCCCGGCGCCGCCCACCAGGGCCCAGACCCAGGGGCGGCCACCGCGGGCCGTGGCGGCGTTGGCCGTGGCAAACCCCCACGGCAGGAACAGGACGACGTTGCCCAGCAGGTCGCCCCGGCCGGTCAATAGGTCCAGGTTTGTGAGTGCCCACCACACCTCGTCCGGATGCGGGTGGATCCAGTGGAAAGGAAACCAACTGCCGTACAGGATGAGCGCGGCCACGACCCCGCTCGCCCAGGTCCAGGCACTGGACGCGGCGCAGGATGCGGCGTCGATCGGCGGCTGCGAAGGCGGCGGGGCAGGGGTCACGGCGCCCGGATTCTCCCTGCGCACGGCGGCACGCAAGCCCACACATCGCTTTACATCGCGAAATCCGGGCGAACCCGGAGGGTCGAGGGCCCCATGACACAATCCTCCGACCTGTCCATCACCGCGGGCCGCCGGGCCTGCACCCGCCCGGTTTGCCCTCCGACGCCCTGATCGAGATCGACCGCGTCACGTTCGGCTACGACGAACGCCGCACCATCCTCAACGACGTGTCGCTGCGCTTCATGCGCGGCAAGGTCACGGCGGTGCTGGGCGGCTCGGGCTGCGGCAAGACCACGCTGCTGCGGCTGATCGGCGGCGTCCACGCGCCGAACAGCGGCCGCGTGGTCTTCGACGGCCAGGTGCTGGACATCCGCGACAAGGCGCAGATGCATGGCGTGCGCCGGCGGCTGGGCATGCTGTTCCAGTTCGGCGCGCTGTTCACCGACCTCAGCGTGTTCGACAACGTGGCCTTCCCGCTGCGCGAGCACACCGACCTGCCCGAGGCGATGATCCGCGACATCGTGCTGATGAAGCTCAACGCCGTGGGGCTGCGCGGCGCGGCGGGGCTGAGGATCTCCGAGGTCTCCGGCGGCATGGCGCGGCGCATCGCGCTGGCGCGTGCCATCGCGCTGGACCCGGAGCTGATCATGTACGACGAGCCCTTCGCCGGGCTGGACCTGATCAGCATGGGTGTGGCCGCGCAGCTGATCCGCACGCTCAACGACGCCACCGGCGCGACGTCGCTCGTGATCTCGCACGACGTGCCCGAGTGCATGGCCATCAGCGACTGGGTGGTGCTGCTGGCCACCGGCGGCCGCATCGTGGCCCAGGGCACGCCGAAGGACCTGATGGACTCCAGCGATCCCGAGGTGCGCCAGTTCGTGCGCGGCGAACCCGACGGGCCGGTCAAGTTCCACTACCCGGCGCCGGAACTGGCCGACGACTTCGGGGTGCGGCCGTGATCAACCTCGTCGCTGCCCTCGGTGCGCGCACGCTGGCCGTGCTGCAAGGGCTCGGCCATGCCGCGGTGTTCTTCCTGGACCTGCTGCGTGTGCTCCCCGGCGCGCTGCGCCGCTTCTACCTGGTGGTGCACCAGATCCACGCCATCGGCAACCGCTCGCTGCTCATCATCCTGGCGTCGGGCCTGGCGGTCGGCTTCGTGCTCGCGCTGCAGATGTACTACGCGCTGGTCACCTACGGCGCCACCGAGAGCCTGGGCCTGATCGTCAACCTGTCGCTGGTGCGCGAACTCGGCCCGGTGGTGACGGCGCTGCTGTTCGCCGGCCGCGCCGGCACCTCGCTGACTGCCGAGATCGGCCTGATGAAGGCCGGCGAGCAGCTGGCGGCGATGGAGCTGATGGCGGTGGACCCGCGCCAGCGTGTGCTGGCGCCGCGCTTCCTCGGCGGCATCGTCGCCATGCCCCTGCTGGCGGCGATGTTCTCCGCGGTGGGCATCCTCGGGGCCTGGGTGGTGGCCGTGGGGCTGATCGGCGTGGACGGCGGCAACTTCTGGTCGATCATGCAAAGCGGCGTGGATGTCTGGCGCGACGTGGGCAACGGCATCGTCAAGGCCGCGGTGTTCGGCGTCATCTGCACCGCGGTGGCGCTGTACCAGGGCTACGAGACCGAGGCCACGCCCGAAGGCGTGGCCTATGCGACGACGCGCACCGTCGTGATCGCCTCGCTGGGCGTGCTGGGCATGGACTTCGTGCTCACGGCGCTGATGTTCTCCACGCCGTAAGGACATCGGCCAACAAGGGACAAAGAAACATGGGACGCAAAGGCATCGAAACCCTGGTCGGCTTCTTCGTGCTGCTGGGCCTGCTGGCGCTGGTCTTCTTGGCCTTCCGCGCGGCCAACCTGGGCAACTTCAACGGCGGGGCCACCTACACGGTGACGGCCAAGTTCCAGAACATCGGCGGCCTGAAGCCGCGGGCCCCGGTGCGCAGCGCCGGGGTGAAGGTGGGCAGTGTCACGTCCATCGGCCTCGATCCCGTCACGTACGAGGGCGTGGTCACGATGAAGCTCCAGCAGGACTTCAAGTTCCCGAAGGACACGGCCGCCAAGATCCTGACCTCCGGCCTGCTGGGCGACCAGTACATCGGCCTGGAGCCCGGCCCGGCCGAGGAGATGGTGGCCGACGGCGGCCGTTTCTCGCAGACGCAGTCGGCCGTGGTGCTGGAGAACCTGATCGGCCAGTTCCTGGCCAACTCGGCCGAGAAGGCGGGGAGCGGGCAGTGAGGCCGCGCGCCGTCTCGATGCCGCGCGCGCTGGCGCTGGGCCTGCTGCTGGCGCTGGGGTCCTCGTCGGCGGTGGCGCAGGACGACGGCAATCCGGCCGACCCCTTCGAGGGCTTCAATCGCGGCGTGCAGGCCTTCAACGACGGTGTGGACAACGCGGTGCTCAAGCCCGTGGCCACCACCTACCGCGACGTGGTGCCCCAGTTCGCGCGCACGGCCATCGGCAACTTCTTCGGCAACCTGGGCGACGGCTGGTCGGCCATCAACCACCTGCTGCAGGGCAAGCTGGAGCCGGCGCTGAACATGACGCTGCGCATGGCGGTGAACACCACCTTCGGGCTTGGCGGACTGCTGGACGTGGCCGGCGAGGCGGGCCTGGAGCGCCAGAGCGAGGACTTCGGCCAGACGCTGGGCGTGTGGGGCGTGCCCCCGGGGCCGTACCTGGTACTGCCGTTGCTGGGGCCGTCGACGGTGCGCGACACCGGGGGCCGCATCGTGGACATGCAGCCGGAGACCGCGCCGCGCTACACGCACGACGAGGCCGTGCGCAACGGCGCCTTCGTGCTCAACGTGGTCGACACCCGCGCCGGCCTGCTGGGCGCCACCCGGCTGCTGGACGACATCGCGCTGGACCGCTACAGCTTCATCCGCGACGCCTACCTGGCGCGCCGGCTGAACCAGGTCTACGACGGCAACCCCCCGGAAGAGCGGTTCGACGAGCCGAAGTGAACCCGCTGTGAACCTTTGGGCCGCCCGTGCGTTCTAAGACGGGTGGACCCGCAGAACGAAAGGACCTGAATGTTCAAGCCGATGCACAAGCTGCTCCTGGCGCTGACCCTGTCGCTGACCGCCACCGGCGCCGCGCTGGCCGCCGTGGCGCCCGACGCCCTGGTGCGCGACCTCTCCAACGAGGTCATCGACGCCGTGAAGGCCGACCCGGCCATCCAGGCCGGCGACGTGGGCAAGGTCATCGCGCTGGTGGACGCCAAGGTGCTGCCCTACCTGAACTTCCCGCGCATGACGGCCTCGGCCGTCGGCCTGCCGTGGCGCCAGGCCACGCCGGAGCAGAAGGAGAAGCTGCAGGCCGAGTTCAAGCTGCTGCTGGTGCGCACCTATGCCGGTGCGCTGGCGCAGGTGAAGGACCAGACGGTGCAGATGAAGCCCTTCCGCGCCAACCCCGACGACACCGAGGTGCTGGTGCGCACCGAGGTCAAGGGCAAGGGCGAGCCCATCCAGCTCGACTACCGGCTCGAGAAGGCCGGCGACAGCTGGAAGATCTACGACGTCAACGTGCTCGGCATCTGGCTGGTGAACCAGTACAAGAACAGCTTCGGCCAGGAGATCAAGGCCGGCGGCATCGACGGCCTGATCGCCAAGCTGGCCGAGCGCAACAAGGCGGCGGGCAAGTGAGCATGGCGTCCGTCGCACTGCCGGCGTCGGTGACGATGGACGACGCGTCGGTGGCCTTGCGCGCCATCGAGGCGTCGCTGGCCGCCGGCGGCGACCTGGCGGTCGATGCCTCGGCGCTGCAGGAGGTGGACACCGCGGCCGTGGCCCTGCTGCTGCAGGCGCGCCGGCTGGCGCAGGCGCGTGGCGTGGGCTTCATGCTCACCGGCGCGCCACCCAAGCTGATGGCGCTGGCGAAGCTCTACGGCGTGGGCTCGCTGCTCGACGGCAACGGCGCCGGCGCCGGCTCGGCATAGCGCCGAGCCCGCAGGTTCTTCTTGATCTCCTGCAGCGTCGGGCGCAGCTTCTCGCTGCCCAGGCGCAGCGCCACCCCGGTGGTCAGGATGTCCACGATCATCAGGTGCAGCAGCCGCGAGACCATCGGGCTGTAGCGGTCGAAGTCTTCGGGGTGGTCGGCCGCCAGCAGCACGTGGCCCGGCTGCAGCGCCAGATGCGCCAGCGGGCTGCCGCTGGCCGTGATGACGATCACCGCCGCGCCCTTGCGGTGCGCGATCTGCGCCACGTCCAGCAGGTCGCGGCTGCGGCCGGAGTTGCTGATGATCACCGCGCAGTCGCCCGGCCCCAGCATGGTGGCGCTCATCACCTGCACGTGGCCGTCGCTCACAGCGGCCGCATGCACGCCCAGGCGGAAGAACTTGTGCTGCGCGTCCTGCGCCACGATGCCGGAATTGCCGACACCATAGAACTCGATGCGCCGACCCTGGCGGCCGGCCTCGGTGAGCAGCGCGATGGCCTGTTCCACGGCGCCGCCGGCGGCGCTGTTGCGGTACTTCAGCAGCGCGCTGACGGCGTTGTCGACCACCTTGACGACGATGTCGCCGGCCTTGTCGTCGTCGTCCACCGCGCGATGCACGAAGGGCACGCCTTCGTTGACCGTGCCGGCGAGCTTGAGCTTGAAGTCGGCCAGGCCGTCGTAGCCCACGCTGCGGCAGAAGCGCACCACCGTGGGTTTGCTGACGTGCGCGCGTTCGGCGAGTTCACCCACCGGCAGCGACGCGAAGCTGCGCGGGTCGCTGAGCACCAGGCGCGCCACACGCTGCTCGGCCGGGGGCAGGGCGGGGATGGAGGCGCGGATGCGGTCGAGCATGGCCGCGATTGTGGGCGCAGCCGCGTGGGCGGCTACTGCTCCTCGGCCCAGGTGCAGCCGTCGCGCGCCACCAGCGCGCTGGCCGCGGCCGGGCCCCAGCCGCCGGCGGCATACGGCCGCGGTGGTGTGGGGTCGGCGGCCCAGGCCTCGAGCACGGGCATCACCCAGCGCCAGGCCTGTTCCTGTTCGTCGCTGCGCACGAACAGGTTGAGCCGGCCGGCGATGGCGTCGAGCAGCAGCTTCTCGTAGGCGCCCACGCGCTCGCTGGGGAAGGCCTTGTCGAAGTCCAGGTCCAGCG
The DNA here is from genome assembly GCA_024235855.1 of Burkholderiaceae bacterium. GTDB lineage: Bacteria > Pseudomonadota > Gammaproteobacteria > Burkholderiales > Burkholderiaceae_C > Rubrivivax. Next base: position 225,692 of record JACKLN010000007.1, on the reverse strand, counting down.
ACACCGGCGAGAGCAGGTCGTTGTTGCCGCTGCCCTTGGCCGCCAGCAGGTGCAGCTCCAGCCCGTCCTCGGGCTGCAGGTTGATCACCAGCTTGTTGGCGCAGCGCGTGCCCGGGAAGATGGGGTGCGGCACCTCTCGGAAGGTGACGACGATCTGCGCGTTGCGCGCGCCCAGGCGCTTGCCGGTGCGCAGGTAGAAGGGCACGCCGGCCCAGCGCCAGTTCTGCACCTCGGTGCGCAGCGCGACGAAGGTCTCGCAGCGGCTGCCCGCAGGCACCTTGACCTCTTCGAGATAGCCCGGCACGGCCTTGCCGTCCACCGCACCGGCACGGTACTGGCCGCGCACCACGTCGCGCGCCACCGTCTCCGGCGTGAACGGCTTGAGCGACTTCAGCACCTTGAGCTTCTCGTCGCGGATGGCGTCGGCGTCGCTGGTGCTCGGCGGCTCCATCGCGATCATGGTCAGCAGCTGCAGCGCGTGGTTCTGCACCATGTCGCGCAGCGCGCCGGTCTTGTCGTAGTAGTCGCCGCGCGTGCCCACGCCCAGGCTCTCGGCGATGGTGATCTGGATGTTGGCGATGCTCTCGCGTCGCCACAGCGGCTCGAACAGCGCGTTGCCGAAGCGCAGCGCCATCAGGTTCTGCACCGCCGGCTTGCCCAGGTAGTGGTCGATGCGCAGCGCCTGCGACTCGGCGAACACCGAGCGCACCACGCGGTTGATCTCCAGCGCGCTGGCCAGGTCGTGCCCCAGCGGCTTCTCCAGCACCACGCGCACGTTCGGGCCGTTGAGGCCGGCGGCGCCGAGCTGCTCGCAGATCACCGGGAACAGGTAGGGGCTGGTGGCCAGGTAGAGCACCACGGTGTCGGCCCCGCGGGCGTCGACCCATTGCTTCAGCCCGGCGTAATGCTCGGGCTGGCTCAGGTCCATGCGGCGGTAGTGCAGCAGCTGCGCGAACTCGGCGAACTCGGCGTCGCTGGGGCGCTTGGCGCTGTCCACCTCGGCGAAGCGCTCGCGGATGAAATCGCGGTACGCGTCGTCGCTGCGCTCGTCGCGCGCCACGGCCAGGATGCGGCCGCCCGCCGGCAGCTTTCCGTGGCGAAACGCCTGGAAAAGGGCAGGCATCAGCTTGCGCCAGGTGAGGTCCCCGGTGCCGCCGAAGAAGACGAGGTCGAAGGACATGGCGTGCTCGCGATGTAACTAAATTACGTCCGCGATGATGCCCGAGTTGCCCGGGCGGGTCAATCAGCGCTGCAGCGCGCCGGGTGACCAGGCCGCCGGCGGTGCCAGCGGTCGGGTGCCCACGGGCAGCTTGAACTCGGCCGTGGGCACGGCTTCGTCGCCGGCCAGGCTGCGTGGGTCGTCGGCGCGGCCGCGCAGCCAGCTGTCGCGCTTGAGCGCGAAGTCCAGCAGCATCGGCTCCACCAGCGACGAGGCCACGGTGGGCCAGTTGCCGTCGAAGCTGCCGGCCGAGCCGAAGGAGAACACGCCGGGCCCAACCGTGAGGTTGTTGACGGCGCGGATGGTGGTGCCTTCGCCCAGCTTCTCGGGCCAGCTGCGCAGGAACCAGGCCAGCGGGTAGTCGCTGACCAGCGTGTTGTGCGACAGCAGCAGGCGGTTGGTGTCCCAGGCCTTGCCTTCGGCGCCGTAGGACACGATCACCGGGTTCTGCGTCTGGGCACTCTGCGCCAGGATGTTGCCGACGACCACCGCGTCACCGCCGTTGGGCAGGTCGATCTCGTAGGACGCGCCACCGTCCGGCCCGTCGACGATCAGGTTGTAGGCGATGCGGTTGACCTTGGCGCGCGACTTGATCAGGTGGCCCTCGAAGCCCTGGTGGAAGCGGCTGCCGGTGATCTCGAAGCGCCCGATGCGGCCCACGTACAGCAGGTGCGGCAGGCTGCCTACCTGGCGCACGGCCTGCACGAACTCGCTGTCCTCGATGCGCAGTTCGGCGTCGATGAAGTTGGCGGTCAGCAGGCCGTTCTGGTTGTCGACGAAGCGGCAGCGCTTCACGACCAGCCGCCCCTTCTCGAAGCGGATGCCGGCGCCGTTGGCGTCCGGCACACGCGCGCCACGGAATTCGATGTTCTCGATCGTGATGTCGCCGTTGCGCACGACCCAGATCGCCTTGCCCTCGGCGTTGCGGCCGTCGGCCTCGACCACGGGCCGATCACCGACACCGCGGATCGTCAGCTGCTTCTGCCCGATGACCCCGACGGCGCCCTTGTAGACGCCGGGCAGCAGATCGATGACGTCGCCGTCCCGCGCCTGTGCCAGGGCGTCCCCAAGGGCCAGCGGCACGCCCTCGGGGCCGACGACGAGGGTCTCTGCCCAGGCGGACGACGAGATCAGGAGGCCGAGACCCAGGGCCGTGGCAAGTACGAGGTGGCGCATCACGGCGCGCAGTATGCCGGTGCGCCGACAAGATGTAACCGCCCTGTCGCCGCCCGGCCCGGGGGATGCGGTCTAATTTGCACATGAGTGCCACCGCCACACCGCCAGTGACCCAGCTCGACGCCCTGAAGGCCCTGACCACCGTGGTGGCCGACACCGGCAACTTCCGCCAGCTGGCGCAGTACGCGCCACGCGACGCCACCACCAACCCGACGCTGATCCTCAAGGCCGTGCAGCAGCCCGACTACCGGCCGCTGCTGGACGAGACCGTGGCCGCGCACCGCGGCGCGCCGCTGGCGGGCATCGTCGACGAGGTGCTGGTGCGCTTCGGGCTGGAGATCCTGAAGGTGGTGCCGGGCCGCGTCAGCACCGAGGTCGATGCCCGCCTGTCGTTCGACACCGCCGCCACCGTGGCCCGTGCGCGGCACCTGATCGGCCTGTACGAGAAGGCGGGCATCGGCCGCGAGCGGGTGCTGATTAAGATCGCCGCGACCTGGGAGGGCATCCAGGCGGCCCGCGCGCTGGAGCGCGAGGGCATCCACTGCAACCTGACGCTGCTGTTCGCCTTCTGCCAGGCCGTGGCCTGCGGCGAGGCCGGCGTGACGCTGATCTCGCCCTTCGTCGGCCGCATCTACGACTGGCACAAGAAGGCTGCCGGTGCGGCCTGGGACGACGCGGCGATGGCCGGCATCAACGACCCCGGCGTGCAGTCGGTGGCGCGCATCTGGCGTTACTTCAAGCACTACGACATCGCCACCGAGGTGATGGGTGCGAGCTTCCGCAACGTGGGCCAGATCCTGGCGCTGGCCGGCTGCGACCTGCTGACCATCAGCCCGGAACTGCTGGCGGCGCTGCAGGCATCCGACGCGCCGGTGCCGCGCCAGCTGGACGCCGCCGAGGCCAAGGCGGCGACGATCCACGCCGTCAGCCATGCCGAGCCGGCCTTCCGCTGGGCGCTCAACGAGGACGCCATGGCCACCGAGAAGCTGGCCGAGGGCATCCGCGCCTTTGCCGCCGACGCCGTGAAGCTCGACCAGCTGATCGAGGAGGCCAGGGCGTGACGGTGGTGCGGCCCGAGACCACGCGCGCCTGGACCGCGCTGCGCGGCCACTTCGAGGCCCATGGCCGCGGTCTGGACCTGCGCGAGGCCTTTGCCCGCGACCCAGGCCGCTTCGATGCCTTCAGCCTGCAGGCGCCCGAGGTCTTCGCCGACCTGTCGAAGAACCTGATCGACGTGGCCACGCGGCGTTTCCTGCTGGACCTGGCGGCGGAATGCGGCCTGGAGGCCCGGCGGGACGCCATGTTCGCCGGCCAGCCCATCAACACCACCGAAGGTCGCGCCGTGCTGCACACCGCGCTGCGCGCGCCGCGCGGCCAGGGGCCGTTCAGCGACGAGGTGCACGGCGTGCTGGACCGCATGCTGGCGCTGGCCGAGCGCGTGCGCGACACCGCCACCAGCGGCATCTCCGACGTGGTCAACATCGGCATCGGCGGCAGCGACCTCGGCCCGGCGATGGTGGTGCCGGCGCTGGACGCCTACGCCCACCGCGGCCTGCGGCTGCACTTCGTCAGCAACGTCGACGGCCACGACATCGTGCCGGTGCTGCGCGGCCTGGACCCGGCACGCACGCTGTTCATCGTCGCCAGCAAGACCTTCACCACGCAGGAGACCCTGGCCAACGCGCATACGGCGCGGGCCTGGTTCCTGGAAGCCGGCCGGGCCGCCGGCCTGGGCGCTGCCGACATCGCCCGCCACTTCGTGGCCGCCACCACCAATGTCAAGGCTGCCGCGGCCTTCGGCATCACCGAGACCTTCGGCTTCTGGGACTGGGTGGGTGGCCGCTACTCGCTGTGGAGCGCCATCGGCCTGCCGATCGCCATCGCCATCGGCGCCGGGCACTTCCGTGCGCTGCTGGCCGGCGCGCACGCGATGGACCGGCACTTCGCCACCGCACCGCTGGCGCAGAACCTGCCGATGCAGCTGGGGCTGCTGGACGTCTGGTACCGCAACTTCCACGGGTTCACCAGCCGTTCGGTGGCACCGTACCACCAGGGCCTCAAACGCCTGCCGGCCTACCTGCAGCAGCTGGAGATGGAGTCCAACGGCAAGGGCGTGGACCTCGCCGGCCAGCCGCTGGCGGCCGGCAGCAGCCCGGTGGTGTGGGGCGAGCCGGGCACCAACGGCCAGCACGCCTACTTCCAGATGCTGCACCAGGGCACGGACGTGATCCCGGTCGAGTTCATCCTCGTGAAGACACCGGCCCATGACCGAGCCGACCTGCCGGCCGCCGTGCGCGACGGCCTGGCCAGCCAGCACGCCAAGCTGCTGGCCAACGGCCTGGCGCAGAGCCAGGCGCTGATGCTGGGCAAGACCGCGGCCGACGCCGCGCGGGAGCACGCGCCCACCGCCGCCCCGGGCGCCGACCCGGACATGATCGCGCGCCACCGCAGTTTCCCGGGCAACCGGCCGAGCACGACCTTCGTGCTGGACGCGCTGACGCCGCGGTCACTGGGCGCACTGATCGCCCTGTACGAGCACCGCGTCTTCACCAGCGCGGCCATCTGGGGGATCAATGCGTTCGACCAGTGGGGCGTGGAACTGGGCAAGGCGCTGGCTGGGGAACTGCTGCCGCGCCTGGGCAGTGGCGACGTCAGTGGCCTGGACGGTTCGACCGCCGGCCTGCTGGCGCGGCTGCGGGCCTGACGGCCGCGTCGGTCAGATCGTCGTGTCGCCGACGAAGGTCTGGCGGTCGGACATGTTCTCCAGGCGCCGCACCACGTTGGCCTCCTGGTCGGCCGAAAAGGCAAACGGGTAGAGGGTGCGCACCTCCGACGTGCGCTCCGGCTGGCCGCCGTAGATCGCGATCTGCTCGCGGATGTGGTCGAACGGCGTGGTCAACAGGATGGCCGGGGCGTTGACGGCGCGGTTCATGCGCTCCGGCCCCAGTTGCGTCATGCCCAGCATGCGCTCGTAGTACCGTTGGTGGCGTGGGTTGACCTCGATCACCAGTTGGTCGAAGCCGCGCACGCGGTGGGCCACGATGTAGGCCACATGGAACAGGGCGGCCAGCACGCGCTTGGTGGCGGTCGTGGGGTCGACTGCCAGCTTGGTGAATTCGCACAGCTTCACGCCTGCGGCCCGCAACTCGTTCAGTTCCGTCCGGAAGGCGTCATCGGCGCCAAGCGCCTTGCCCATGTCGAAGGCGACCGTGATGGTGCCCAGCGGTTGCTCGTCGTCCAGCGCCACCAGGGTGAAGCGGTCCAGCGTCTGCGAGGCCGCCAGCGACACCGACTGGTAGCCGCGCCAGGCGTAGCGGCTGCGCAGCAGACCACCGATGAGGCTGCGGCGCGACTCCTGCTCCGCAGCCTTGATCTTGAAGCGGGGCGGGCCGTCGGCGCCATCGGGCAGCAGGTCCAGCCGTGTGCCTTCGACGAGCATGCCCTTGGCCTTGCGCCGCGTGAGCAGCGATGCCGCAATCAGCGTGCTGGGGTAGTCGTCGGCCATGACAAATGATGCAGCCGGAGGGCAGTGAGGCGCCGAGTTTACGCCCCGACCCCTGCAGCACACCCCCGATCAGGGGGGCGGTGCCGCCAAGCCCGTCACGGCCTGTCGTGCGGCCTCCAGGCCCTGGGCCACGATCCGGGTCTTCCAAGCGGGCGTGTCGGTATAGAAGGCGTCGCGCACCTGGCGGCGGATGGCCTGGCGCAGGGCCGGGTCGATCTCCGGGTGGTTCTCGGCCCACTGGTCGGCGCGCAGCGCCTCGATCACCGCCGGGATCGGTACCGTGCCGTACTCCAGCGCAATGCCGGTGTATTCGGCCTGCGGGCATTCCTGGCCGGCCGACAGCCACATCAGGCCGCTGAGCAGCGCCGAGGTCGACGAGCCGTCGTAGATCGACGTCACCGCCTGGCCCCACCAGGCGCGCGCCCGGGCCAGCACTGCGTCGTCGTTGCCGCCGGCGAAGATGCGCTCGCCATGGCCGCTGGGGCCCAGGCCGGTGTGCAGGTCGATCCAGCCCAGGCGGGCGCAGCGGCGGCCATGGTCCTGCAGCACGTGGCGCAGTGTCTGCTGGCTCCAGGTGGGTGCGCGGCCGCCGTAGAACAGGCCTTGCGGATGGCTGTACTGCCCACCAGTGATGGCCGCCTGCAGCGCGCGGTCGCCATGCGCCGTGGCGTACGCCGCCAGCCGGGCATCGGCCTCCGGCGCCGGCCACTGTGCCGGCACGATGGCGGTGGCCAGTTCGTCGTAGGCGGTGTTGTCCGGCAGCGGCCCGTGGAAATCGTGGAAGTTGCGGTTGAGGTCGACGTTCTCGTGCGTCGTGCGCCGCCACCATGCGAAGCCCCAGGGGTTCAGGGCATGGATGTAGAGCACCGCCACGCCGGCATCGGCCGCCATCGCGCGGAAGCCGGCATCGGCCAGCAACGCGCGTTGCACGCCGGAGCCGCAGAAACCTTCGACGCCGTGGCAGGCGCTGGAAACCAGGAGCACCGCGGGTGCATCGGCAGGACCATCGCGCACCACGTCCATCGCCAGCGCCTCGCCGTCGGGGCCGCGCATCGGGTGGGTGTGCGACTGCACGTCCAGGCCGCTCGCCGCGACCGCGGCCAGGAAGCCGGCGCGGGCCTCGGCGTAGGTCTGGGCGAAGAAGCGCTCGGCGCCGTCGCCGTCAGCCGCGGCCATGCGCTCAGCCCCGCGGCTGCGCAAGCCAGGCCTCGGCCAGGCGCACCCAGGCGGTGGCGCCCAGCGGGATCAACTCGTCGTTGAAGTCGTAGCTGGGGTTGTGCAGCATGCAAGGGCCCATGCCGTGGCCGCCTTCGCGGTGGGTGCCGTCGCCGTTGCCGATCAGGAAGTAGCAGCCGGGCTTGGCCTGCAGGAAATAGCTGAAGTCCTCCGCACCCATCGTCGGCTCGAACTCCTGCACGTTCTGCGGGCCCACCACCTCGCCCAGCACCCGGCGCACGAAGTCGGTCTCGGCCGGGTGGTTCACCGTGGGCGGGTAGTTGCGGTGGAATTCGAAGGCGCATTCCGCATCGAAGGCGGCGCAGGTGGCTTCGGCGATGCGCTGCATGCGCTGCTCCACCAGGTCCAGCACCTCGGTGGTGAAGGTGCGCACCGTGCCCTGGATCTCGCAGCTGTCGGGAATGACGTTGGTGGCCTCGCCGGCGTGGATCATCGTCACCGAGATCACCGCGGTGTCGATCGGCCGCTTGTTGCGCGTGACGATGGTCTGGAAGGCCTGCACCATCTGGCAGGCCACCGGCACCGGGTCGATGCCGTTGTGCGGCAGCGCAGCGTGCGCGCCCTTGCCGCGGATGGTGATCCTGAACTCGTTGGAGCTGGCGAACACCGGGCCGGTCTTGACCGCGAACTGCCCGGCGGCCATGCCGGGCCAGTTGTGGGCACCGAAGATGGCCTCCATCGGGAACCGCTCGAACAGCCCGTCCTTGATCATCTCGCGCGCGCCGCCGCCACCTTCCTCGGCCGGCTGGAAGACCAGGTACACCGTCCCGTCGAAGTTGCGGTGCTTCGAGAAATGCTTGGCCGCGGCCAGCAGCATCGCGGTGTGCCCGTCGTGGCCGCAGGCGTGCATCTTGCCCGGGTGCTTGCTGGCATGGGCGAAGCGGTTGTGCTCGGTCATCGGCAGCGCGTCGATGTCGGCACGCAGCCCGACGGCCCGGTTGGACGTGCCGTTCTTGACGATGCCCACCACGCCCGTGGTGCCCATGCCGCGGTGGGTGGGGATGCCCCAGTCCGTCAGCGCCTGGGCGATGACGTCGGCCGTGCGCTGTTCCTGGAAGCAGAGTTCCGGGTGGGCGTGGATGTCGCGCCGGATCTTCGCGATGGCCTGCGCGTCGGCCAGGATGCTGTCGATGAGCTGCATCGGAGCAGTGTACGACCGCCTCGATGCCCCTTGCAGGCGCCCCGGGGTCAGCGGCGCACGCGCCCGTCCCCGGTCAGCATGGACATCTCTACGAAGTGCGACCCCGAGTGGTCGCGCGGCCCGAAGCCGACATGGAAGCCGCCGAGGTCCAGGCGCTGGATGGACTCGATGGCGGTCACCAGGGCGTCGCGGCTGGGCGCACGGCCGGCCCGCCGCAGGCCTTCGACGAACACCTTGGCGGCCACGTAGCCTTCCATGCTGCCGTAGTCGATCTTGGCGTCGGGCGCCTTCTCCACCGCCGCGCGGTATTCGCGCGCAATGGCCGTGGTGGTGTTGAACGGGTAGGGCATGACCTGGCTGACCACCACGCCGGCCCCGTCGGGGCCGAGTTCGTCGGCCAGGGCCTGGGTGCCGACGAAGGACACGTTGTAGAACGTGCCGCCGTAGCCGGCCTTGCGTGCGGCGCGGATGAAGGCGGCACAGCTCTTGTAGGCGCTGATCTGCACCACCGCCTGCGGCATCTTCGGCACGATGGCCTTCACGGCGTCGGCCACGTTGACGGTGTTGCGGTCCACGCCGCCCACGGCCACCGGTTCCAGGTTGCGGGCCTTGAGCGCCCGCACCACGCCGTCCAGACCGGCCTGGCCGTAGCTGTCGTTCTGGCGGAAGACGGCGATGCGCGTCAGCCCCAGCGACGTGAGCTGGCGCACCAGCAGTTCGGTCTCGTCGAAGTACGAGGCCCGGACGTGGAAGACCCAGCGGCTGAACGGGTCGCGCAGCGCCTCGGCGCCGGTGAAGGGGCCGAAGAACGGGATCCTGGCGTCGTTGACCAGCGGCAGCGCGGCCAGCGAGGTCGGCGTGCCGACGTAGCCGAAGAGCGCGAACACCTCGTCGCCGATGAACTTCTCGGTGTTGGCCTTGCAGCGGTCGGGCTCGTAGCCGTCGTCGAGCAGGCGCAGGTCGATCGTCTGGCCGTTGACACCGCCGGCGGCGTTGACGGCGTCGAACACCAGCCGCGCGCCCCGGTTCATCTGCAGGCCCAGTTGGGCCGCCGGGCCGGTGGTGGCGCAGGACTGGCCGAGCACGATCCGGGTGCTCTGGGCCAGCGCTGGCAGGCCCAGGGTGGCGGCGGAGGCCCCGGCAGCGCGGAGCACCTGGCGACGGTTCAGCGAGGTCATGGCGGTCTGGATCTGGAAAGCGCGCAATGTAAAGGCCGGCTCGACCCGGTCACGGGGCGATGTGCAATAGTTCGTCAATGCGGGCCGAGAACTTGAGCGAGTCGAGAACGATTCACGGTGCTTGTCCACACGACTGCCCGGACACCTGTGCCTTGCGGGTCCAGGTGGAGCAGGGTCGGGTGGTGCGGGTGTCCGGCGACCCCGATCATCCGCCGACCCACGGCGCGCTCTGCACCAAGGTGTCCCGCTACCCGGAACGCACCTACCACCCCGAGCGTGTGCTGACGCCGCTGCGGCGCGTCGGCGCCAAGGGCGAGGGCCGCTTCGAGCCCATCGGCTGGGACGAAGCCCTGGACACGGTGGCCACACGGCTGAGCGCCATCGCCGCGCGCGACCCGCGCGCCATCCTGCCCTACAGCTACGCCGGCACGATGGGCCTGGTGCAGGGCGAGAGCATGGCGGCGCGCTTCTTCCACCGCCTGGGCGCGTCGCTGCTGGACCGCACCATCTGCGCCAGCGCCGGCGGCGACGCGCTGTCCGCCACCTACGGCGGCAAGCTGGGCATGCACCTGGAGCACTTCGCCGAAAGCCGGGTGATCCTGGTCTGGGGCAGCAACTCCATCGCGTCCAACCTGCACTTCTGGACCTTCGCCCAGCAGGCCAAGCGCGCCGGCGCGGTGCTGTGGTGCATCGACCCGCGGCGCACCGAGACGGCCGACAAGTGCCACCACCACCTGGCCTTGCGCCCCGGCACCGACGGCGCGCTGGCGCTGGCGCTGATGCACGAACTGGTCGCCCAGGGCTGGGTCGACGAGGACTACGTGGCCCGTCACGTGCAGCAGGGGGAAGGCGGCTGGCCGGCGCTGCGCGAGCGGGCGCTGCAGTGGCCACCGGAGCGCGCCGCCGCCGCCTGCGGCGTGCCGGCGGAGCAGATCCGCGCGCTGGCGCGGGACTACGGCACGCTGAAACCCGCGGCCATCCGCCTGAACTACGGCATGCAGCGCGTGCACGGCGGTGGCAATGCGGCGCGCCTGATCGCGCTGCTGCCCTGCCTCACCGGCGCCTGGCGCCACCGCGCCGGTGGCCTGCTGCTCAGCAGTTCAGGGTGGTTCAAGGCCGCGCGCGACGACGCCGCGCTGCAGCGGCCCGACCTGCTGGCCACGCACCACCGGCAGCGCCCGCCGCGCACCATCAACATGAGCACCATCGGCGACGACCTGCTGCGCGAATCCTCGCCCGAGTTCGGCCCGAAGATCGAGGCCGTGGTGGTCTACAACAGCAACCCGGTGGCGGTGGCGCCGGAGAGCGCCAAGGTCGTCGCCGGCTTCCGGCGCGACGACCTGTTCACCGTGGTGCTGGAGCACTTCCTCACCGACACCGCCGACCACGCCGACATCGTGCTGCCCGCCACCACGCAGCTGGAGCACCGCGACACCCACGGCGCCTACGGCCACACCTACGTGCTGGACAACCACCCGGCCGTGGCGCCGCTGGGTCAGGCGCGGCCCAACACAGCCATCTTCCGCGCGCTGGCCGAACGCATGGGCTTCACCGAACCGTGCTTCGCCGACGACGACGAGACCCTGGCCGCGCAAGCCTGGAAGCCGTCGCACGTGGACCTGGCCACCTTGCGCGAACGCGGCTGGGTCAAGCTGAACCTGCCGGAGGCGCCGTTCGCCGACGGTGGCTTCCCCACGCCCGACGGCCGCGCCTGTGTCACCCCACCGGGCTGGGACCTGCCCGACCACGTGCCCAACCACGAGTGCGCGGAGGTCGCACCCGATCTGGCCGCCCGCTATCCATTGGCGATGATCTCGCCGCCGGCACGCCACTTCCTGAACTCCACCTTCGTGAACGTGAAGAGCCTGCGCTCGGTGGAAGGCGAGCCGCTGGTGGAGATCCACCCGGTGGACGCCGAGGCGCGTGGCATTGCCAGCGGCCAGGTCGTGCGCCTGTTCAACGACCGTGGCGAGTACCGCTGCAAGGCCGAGGTCAGCACGCGGGCGCGCCCCGGTGTCGTCAACGGCCTGGGCATCTGGTGGCGCAAGTTCGGGCTGGACGGCACCAACGTCAACCAGCTCACCCACCAGCGGCTCACCGACATCGGCCGCGCCCCGAGCTTCTACGACTGCCTGGTGGAGGTGGCCCCGGCGTGAGGCGCTGGCTGGCGGTAATGCTGGCGGTGCTGTCGGCGGCCGGGCTGGCCGGCTGCGACACGCTGGCCGAGGCTGGCTACCTGCGGCAGTCGGTCACCGGCCACCTGGACATCGTCTGGCGTGCGAAGCCGGTGGACGACTGGATCGCCGCCGCCGACACGCCGCCGGTGCTGCGCGAGCGGCTGAAACTGGCGCGCCGCATCCGCGACTTCGCGGTGGCCGAGCTGAAACTGCCCGACGGCGCCAGCTACCGGCGCTACGCCGCGCTGGATCGCCCGGCCGCGGTGTGGAACGTGGTGGCGGCACCGGAGCTGTCGCTGCAGCTCAAGACCTGGTGCTTCCCGGTGGTGGGCTGCGTGGGCTACCGCGGCTACTACGACCGCACCGAGGCCGACGCGCTGGCCGCCACGCTGAAGGCCCAGGGCTGGGAGGTCAAGGTCTACGGCGTGCCCGCCTATTCCACCCTGGGCAAGACCGAGTGGCTGGGCGGCGACCCGCTGCTGTCCACCTTCATCCAGTGGCCCGAGGGCGAACTGGCGCGGCTGGTCTTCCACGAACTGGCGCACCAGGTGGCCTACGCCGAGGGCGACACCATGTTCAACGAGTCCTTCGCCACCGCGGTGGAGCGCCTGGGCGGCCAGCGCTGGCTGGCGCAGTCCACCGACGCGGCGCGTGCCGAGTACGCCGCCTTCGACGCCCGCCGGCGCGACTTCCGGGCGCTGACGCTGGCCGTGCGCGACGACCTCGCGGCCCTCTACGCCGATGCGGCGCTTGACGACGCCGCCCGGCGTGCCGCCAAGGCCGCGCGCCTGGCCCGTCTGCAGGCCGACTACGCCACGATGAAGACCGCGCGTTGGGGCGGCTTTGCCGGCTACGACCGCTGGTTCGCCGAGGCCAACAACGCCGCCTTCGGCATCCAGGCCGCCTACGATGGGCAGGTCGACGCGTTCCTGCGCCTGTTCGAGCGCGAGGGCGCCGACTTCACCCGCTTCTACGCCGCCGTGCGCCGGCTGGCCGGCTTGCCGAAGACCGAGCGAGCCGCCACACTCGCGGCGCTGTCCGACGAAAGAGTCTCCGATGCCCGACATCCGCATTCACCGTGAACACAGCCTGGGCCTGGCCAAGGCGCGCAAGATTGCCTGGCAATGGGCCGAGGAGGTCGAGCGCAAGTTCGACATGGAATGCTCGGTGATCGAGGGCGAAACCAGCGACACCGTGGAGTTCCGCCGCAGCGGCTGCAACGGCCGGCTGATCGTCGCCGCCGACCACTTCGACCTCGACGCCAAGCTCGGCTTCCTGCTCGGCGCCTTCAGCAAGACCATCGAGGGCGAGATCCAGAAGAACCTGGACACCCTGCTGGCGGGCGCGGCCAAGTCGGCCGGCAAGGCCCCCGCAAAGAAGGCCGCCGCGGCCAAGCCGGCGCGCAAGAAATCTGCGGACTGAAGGCCGCACCAAGACCCTGACGCTGCAGCGATGGCGTCGGCGCGGCACCATGCGGTCATGATGCCTCGCCGCCGTCTCCTCCTGACCACGGCCGCCGCCGTCGCCGCACTGCTGGGTGCCGGCATGGCCACGCCGGCCTTTGCCGCCTGCCCCCCGCTGCTGGACCACACCTTGCCGCGCCTGCAGGACGAGCAGCCGCAGTCGCTGTGCCAGCAGGCCGGCAAGGTGGTGCTGGTGGTCAACACCGCCAGCTACTGCGGCTACACCGGGCAGTTCAAGGGGCTGGAGGCGCTGCAGAAGCGCTACGGCGCCCGCGGCTTCACGGTGCTGGGCTTCCCGAGCAACGACTTCCGCCAGGAGGACGCCGACGCGGCCAAGACGGCCGACGTCTGCTTCAACCACTACGGCGTGAGCTTCCCGATGTTCGCCACCGGCCCGGTGCGGGGCGCGGCGGCGCAGCCGCTGTTCCGCCAGCTGGCGCAGGCCACCGGCACGGCGCCGCAGTGGAACTTCAACAAATACCTGGTGGGCCGCGACGGGAAGCCCATCGCGCACTTCGGCAGCCAGGCCGAACCCACCGGGCCGGCGCTGACGGCGGCCATCGAGCAGGCGCTGGCGGCACGTTGAGCCGCGCCCGGCAGGGCGCCCGGTTCGGCCCGCGTCTTACTTCAGGCCTTCGATGAGGTCGATGTAGTCCTGCATCGCCTCGTCGCCCGACTTGCCCTTCAGTTCGGCCCAGGCGTCGAACTTGGCGCGGCCCACCATGTCGGTGAAACCGGGGCGCTTGCCCTCCACGTCGCCCTGCGTGGCCTGCTTGTACAGCGCGTAGATCTTCAGCAGCGTCATGTTGTCCGGCTTCTCGGGCAACTGCTTGCTTTCGGCGACGGCTTTCTCGAACGCGGCTTTCAGGTCGGCCATAAAGGACTCCGTGCGGTTGGAGGGTGAGAGCCCATCCCGCATGCCCGCTCATCCGACCCAGGCCGTCCGACTCGTCGTTGCAAATGCTCGCCATAGCGCGAGCTATGGCTGTGCTTTGCGCCTAGATTCGAACCGCCCGGATCGTCTGCTCGTGCACGCGGGATGGACTCCCACCCTCTGAGTGAAACTCTCGGGTTGACGCTGACGATGTTACCCAGCATCGTCCCTGCCACTCTAGAGCGCCTTCCCCAGGAGACCCCCGATGCCCGCCGCCGCCCCGGAGCGCATGTCGCGCGTGGACACCGCCTGGCTGCGGATGGACAACGACGTCAACCTGATGATGATCGTCGGTGTCTGGCTGCTGCAGCCGTCGGTGTCCCTCGAGGCCCTGCGCGAGCGCATGGCCGACAAGCTGCTGAAGTACGACCGCTTCCGCCAGAAGGCGGTGCACGACGCCATGGGCGCGCTGTGGGTCGAGGACGAGGATTTCGACATCACCCGCCACGTGGTGCCCGCGGTGCTGGACCTGCCGGCCGACGGCCATACCCCACAGCGGGCCCAGCAGGCGCTGCAGGCCCTGTGCGGCGAGCTGGCGATGACGCCACTCGACCCGGCGCGCCCGCTGTGGCAGATGCACCTGGTGGAGACCTACGACGGCGGCAGCGCGATGATCGCGCGCGTGCACCACTGCATCGGCGATGGCATCGCGCTGATCTCGGTGATGATGAGCCTCACCGACGGCGGCAGCGACCCGCCCACGCGCCGCCGGCGCGAGAAGGCCGCACTGCGCGAGCACGCGTCCGAAGGCGACTGGCTGGCCCGCGCCGTGCTGGAGCCGGTGACCGACCTCACCGTCAAGGCCATCGGCATGTACGGCAGCGGCGTGGCCAAGTCGCTGGAATGGCTGTCCAGCCCGCAGGCGCTGGCCGGCGCGGCCGCGCCGATGGACGTGGCGCGCATCGGCATGCAGGCGGTCAACGACGTGGCCGCGCTGGCGCTGATGGCCGACGACTCGCCCACGCTGCTCAAGCGCAAGCCGGCCGGCCACAAGGTCGTAGCCTGGAGCGAACCGCTGCCGCTGGACCAGGTCAAGATCGTCGGCAAGGGCCTGGGCTGCTCGGTCAACGACGTGCTGCTGGCCTGCGCCGCCGGCGCCATCGGCGAGTACCTGGCCGGGCAGGGCGACGACCCGGCCGACAAGGCCATCCGCGCGATGGTGCCGGTCAACCTGCGGCCGCTCGAACACGCCTGGAAGCTGGGCAACCGCTTCGGCCTGGCGCCGCTGGTGCTGCCCATCGGCATCGAGAACCCGGTGGAGCGCGTGTTCGCCGTGCGTGCGCGCATGAACGAGCTCAAGGGCAGCTACCAGCCGCTGCTGGCCTTCGGGGTGCTGGCGCTGTCGGGCCTGTTCATCAAGCCCGTGCAGGACCTGGTGCTGGGCATGTTCGCGAAAAAGGCCACTGCGGTGATGACCAACGTGCCCGGCCCGGCGCAGCCGCTCAAGCTCTGCGGCAGCACGCTCAAGCAGACCATGTTCTGGGTGCCGGCGTCGGGCGACATCGGCGTGGGCGTGTCCATCCTCAGCTACGGCGGTGGCGTGCAGTTCGGTCTCATCACCGACCGCGCGCTGTGCCCCGACCCGCAGGCCATCATCGACCGGTTCGCACCGGAGTTCGAGAAGCTGACCTGGCTGACGCTGATGCTGCCCTGGGCGGGCGAAGAGGCGTAGCGGCACGTCTGTCGGCTCCGTGTGCGGCCCGTCGCACGCGGCTGGATCGGTGCCCGGATCGGGTCGATGCTGAGGCCATCGATCCCCGGAGGCCCACCATGCCGAACGCCCTCTCCCGTGTCGTCGCCCCGTTGCTGGCCAGTCTGACCCTGTGTGCCTGCGCGGCGCCGCCATCGCCGCCCCCGCCCTATGCCGGGGCCGACTTCAGCGCCAGCGTCGACGCCGCCGACGTGGGCCTGCCGCTCTACCCCGGCGCCCGCCTGGTGTCGCCGCACGACGGCGAGGACAAGCCGGCGCTGAACGTCAGCATCTGGGGCGGCTCGCTGGGCTTCCGGCTGGCGGTGGTCAAGCTGCAGAGCGACGCGCCGATCGCCGAGGTGGCCCGCTTCTACCGCAGCGCGATGGCCCGCCGCGGACCCTGGCGCGACTGCAGCCAGCCCGCCGCCGGGGATGGCCCGAGCTGCGGCAAGGGCGACCCGCCGCCCGGCGGCTACCTGTTCAAGGCCGGCGTCGACGACGAGGAGATCCGCACCGTGTCGCTGTCGCCACAGGACGGCGGCGTACTGATCCAGCTGGTGCGCGTGGCGTTCGGTCGCGAGGCCGCGGTGCGTTGAGGGCTCTGCCTCGGTAGCGTGGCGCCACGCTAACGCTGCCCTAACACCTGCTGCGTGGCGGGCCCCGATAATTGGCAGCATGCCGGCACCCGCCGCCCAGCTCGTGCTCGCAGCCACGCCGGCGCTGCATCTGCCGGATGGCCGATGCCTGCCGCTGGCCCCACGCGACGCGTTGCTGGCGGCCTGGCTGGCCATCGAGGGCCCGACACCGCGCGCGCGCCTGGCCGCGCTGCTGTGGCCCGAGGCGGAGCCGGGGGCGGCCCGCAATGCGCTGCGCCAGCGCCTGTTCCAGCTTCGGCGGCAACTGGGCTTCGCGCTCGTGGAAGGCGAGGCCACGTTGGCCCTGGCTGCCGGCACCACACATGACCTGGACGATGCCGACGACCTGCTGGCCGGCTGCGAGATCGGCATCGCTGGCGAGGCCGGGCAGTGGGTCGCGCTCCAGCGCCGCCGCCGCCAGGAGCGCCTGCGCCTGTCGCTGGCCGAGCTGGCGACGATGGCCGAGCAGGCGCGCGACTGGGACGACGCGCTGGCGCATGCGCGCGAACTGGTGGCCCTGGACCCGCTGTCGGAAGCGGCGCACCGGCGGCTGATCCGGCTGCACTACCTGGCCGGCGACCGTGCCGCCGCCCTGCGCGCCTTCGACACCTGCGAAGCCATGCTCAAGCACGAGGTGGGCACGCGGCCCAGCCCCGAGACCCTGGCGCTGCTGGCCACCGTCGAGGCTGCCGTGCCGCCCGCTGCGGATGCAGGCACAACAGTGCCCGTGGCCCTGCTGCGTCCGCCACGACTGCTGGGCCGTGACACGGTGCGCGCCGCGCTCGTGCAGGCGGTGCACGAGGGCCGGTCGGTGCTGCTGCGGGGCGAGCCCGGGATGGGCAAGTCGCGCCTGCTGGATGACCTGTCCGACCGCCTGCCTGGGCCGTGTCTGCGCGTTGGTGCCCGGCCCGGCGACGCTGGCGTGCCGTTTGCCTTGGCGGGCCGATGGCTGCGCGCCCTGCTCGCGGTCGGTGCGCTCGAGCCCGGCCCGGCCCAGCGCCCGTTGCTGGCCCACCTGTTGCCCGGTCTGGGCGCGCCGGAACCGGCACAGCCGGCCGACCTGGCCGCGGCGGTGGAGGCGCTGTGGATGCAGGCCGTGGCGGCGGGGCTGCGCGTGGTGGTGATCGACGACCTGCAGTTCGGCGATGCGGCGAGCCTGACCCTGCTCGACGGCCTGGCCGGGCGCGACGATGCGAGCTGGATCGTCGCCGCCCGACCGGCCGAACTGGACGCCCCTGCAGCGGGCTTCTGCGCCGCCCTCGGGCGGCGGGCCGGCACGCTCGTGCTCGACCTGGCGCCGCTGGACGGGCCCGCGGTGGCCGAACTGCTCGCGTCGCTGGACCTGCCATCGCTGCCGCAGAGCGCCGCCGCGTTGCAGGCCCGCACCGGTGGCAACCCGCTGTATGTGCTGGAGACGATCAAGGCGGCCCTGCTGTCGCCCCGGGCTGACGGCCCACCCCGGCACGCCTGGCCGGCGGCACCCGGCGTGCTGCGGCTGATCCAGCAGCGGTTGACGCGCCTGAGCGCCCCGGCGCTGCGCCTGGCGCGCTGCGCCGCCATCGCCGGCCAGGACGCGAGCCCGGCGCTCGCGGCCGCGGTGCTGGGCACACGGGTGCTGGACCTGGCCGATGCCTGGGCCGAACTGGAGTCGGCGCAGGTGCTGCGCGGCGACCGATTCGCCCACGACCTGATCGCCGAGGCCGCGCTGGCGTCGGTGCCGGCGCCGGTGGCCCGCCCGCTGCATGCCGAGGTCGCGGCCTGGCTCGAAGCCCAGGGCGGCGAGCCGGCGCGCGTGGCCTGGCACTGGCTGGCCGCCGGCCAGGGCCTGCGTGCGGTGCCGGCCCTGGTGGCGGCCGGGCGCAAGGCTGCCGGCCTGTGGCAGCACGAAACCGCGGCCGACCAGTTCGAACGCGCGGCCGACCTGCTGCGCGATGCCGGGCGCCGCAGCGAGGCCTTCGACGTCTACCTGCAGGCGGCCGAGGCGCGATCGGCCTACCGCCTCGACGACCACCTGCGGCGTCTCGGTGCCCAGCTCGATGCCCTGGCCGACGACGACGTGCAGCGCGCCTGGGCGGCCTGCGTCCAGGTGGCGCTGTGCGCGGAGCAGCGGAGGTTCGCCGAGGCGCGGTCACTGGCCGAAAGCGCTCTGGCGCTGGCGCGGCGGGCCGGGGCAGCGGACGCCGAGGTCGAGCTGCTGTGGAGCCTGACCGTGCTCGACTGGGACCGCCGCGAACTTGCCGACGCCGTGCGCCACGCCGAGGCGGCCCTGGCCCGCCTGGCCGCCGTCGACCCGGCGACCCAGCGGCTCGACCTGGGCGACACCCACCTCAAGCTGCTGCATGCGCTGGGGGTGTTCCAGGGCTCGCTCGGACGCTATGCCGAGAGCGACCGTCATCTCGAGCAGGCCATCGAGGTCGCGAGCCGGCGCCGCGGCATGCGATCGGTGCTCAACATCGCCAGCACGCTGGCCGCCAATGCGCTGGAGCAGGGCGATGGCCCACGTGCCCTGCGATGGATCGCCGAGGCGCTGGCGGACGACGATCGGGACGACGTGGCGCAGAACACCCGCGCCAACACGCTGGCGGCCAGCGCCACGATCCAGGCCTGCACCGGTGACCTGGGCGCGGCACTGGACCACGCCAGCCGCGCCGTGGCGCTGTGCGACGCCGGCCTGGTGCGCCACGACGTGGTGGCACGTGTGCGCCTGGGGGCGGTGCAGGCCGAACTCGGCCGCCGGGACCTGGCGCTGCGGGCCTGGCGGGCGCTGGCGGCGCGCGCCGACTTGCACGGCCCCGACGCGCCGCGGGTGCAGGCGGCGCTGCTGGGTGCCGGCGAGCGACTGCCGGTGGCCGCGGTACTCGACAGGATCGTCGCGCTGGACGACTTTCCGCTGCGCGCGGCCCTGCTGTGTGCCGCGCAACCGGGTTGCCCGCCGGCGGACGTGTTGCCCCTGCTGACGGTGACCGCCACCGCCGCCCGCGAGCAGGGCGCGCGCGGCCTCTGGCTGGCCGTCCAGGGTCGCCGCGTGGCGGCGCTGCTGGCGGCCGGTCGCGACGACGAAGCACACGATGCCGCGCTGTCGGCCTGGGCGGCGGTCGAGGCGGGTGTGACCGGCGTCGAGGGCCTGGGCCGCCTGGGTGCCACGCTGGCGTTGGCGCTGCGGCGGGCCGACCCGGTGCTGGCCGACACGGTCGCGCTGCGTGCATCGTCCTGGGTGCATCAGGCCGTGTCGACGCTGCCGCCGATGTGGCGCGACAGCGCCCTGCGCGGGCCGCTGGTGGCCACGGTGCCGGTGCTGCCGGGGCGCCGCTAACGCGGCCCTAACGCCGGCGGCGCCAGACTGTGCCGGTCTCGCTGACCCACGGCCCGGCCGTGTGGGGCGGGATGCCCGATGGGCCCGACTCACCCGCCAGACCAGGACCTGCCATGACCTTCCGTCCCGATGCCTTCGTGGCCGCCGCCGTGCTGTGCGCCTGCGGCGCCGCCCCGGCCGCCAGCCTGCAGGGCGTGTTCACCGCCGACGATTTCGCCACCGTCTACCTCTCCACCGACCTCGTGGCCGAGGCCGGTGAGGTCATCGTCGACAAGGCCACGACCTGGCAGACCATGGCCAGCTTCGCCGACGTGGCACTGGCCCCGGGGCAGGACCACTACCTGCTGGTCTCGGTGCGCAACAGCTTTGGCGGCATGGCGATGCTGATCGGCGACTTCAGCCTCGGCGGCACCGGTTTCACCTTCGCCAACGGTGCGACCACGCTGTCGACCGACGCCACGCACTGGACGGCCAGCACCACCGGGTTCGCCAGTGGCGGGCCGGCGCACGTCGTCGGCCTCAATGGCGCGTCGCCATGGGGGACCAGGCCCGGTGTGTCCGCCGGGGCGGCGTTCATCTGGGACAGTGCCACCTTCGTGCCGGATGGCGAGTCGTACTTCGTGACCCGCATCGCGGCGGTGCCGGAACCCGGCACCTGGGCACTGTGGGGTGCCGGCCTGGCGGCAACGGCCGGCGTGGCGGCCCGCCGCCGGCGCGCGCGCTGAGCCGCAGCGGGGCGGTCAGGCCAGGCGCATCGCGAGCGCGCGCTCGCGCAGCCAGCGGTGGCCGGGGTCGGCCGTGTGCCGCCAGTGCCAGTGCATGGCCACGGGGAAGGGCTTCAGGCCCAGGTCGGCGTCCACCACCTGCAGTGCGTGGCGCGCGGCAAAGCGCGCCGCCGGGCGCGACGGCAGCACCAGCGCGAGGTCGGTGGCCTCCAGGATGGGCGGCACGACCATGAAGTGCGGCAACGTCAGGCGGATCCGCGACGCCAGCCCCAGTTGCTGCAGCGCATGCGCCGGCACCGCGTGGCTGTGCACGACCACGAACTCCAGCGTCTGCAGCGCCTGCTTGGCCTGCTGGCCCCGCAGCGCGCGCGCCAGCGGATGGCCGCGGCGCAGCAACAGCACGTAGTGCTCGCTCAGCAGCACGGCCTGTTCGCGACCTGCCAGCGCCGGCAGGTAGCCGAAGGCCAGGTCGAGCCGGCCCTGCTCCAGCGCCGGGCCGATGGCGTCGGCCGGCAGCTGCACCACCTCCAGCGTCACGCCTGGCGCCTCCCGCGCGAGGTCGCGCAGCAGCAGCGGCAGGAACTCGTCGGCGCCGATGTCGCTCATGTGCAGCACGAATCGGCGACGTGCCTTGGCGGCGTCGAAGCCGTCACCTTCCTGCAGTGCCGCGTCCAGCAGCTGCAGCGCCGCCACCACCTGGGGTGCCAGCCGTTCGGCGCGCGGCGTGGGTCGCACGCCGCCCGGCGCGCGGACGAACAGCGGGTCGTGCAGCAGCAGGCGCAGCCGGGTCAGCGCGTGGCTGGCGGCGGGCTGTGACAGGCCCAGCCGCTCGGCGGCTCGGCTGACGCTGCCGGTCTGGTGCACCGCCGCAAAGACATGCAGCAGGTTCAGGTCGATGTCACCGACATTCATGCTGTGCATGGTAGATGCAAAGGTGGCGGCATGGACGCGGGCCGTCGCGCTGCCTAGAGTGCATCGGGTCATCGAAGAGACCGCGGCCATGGAAGTCCAGTTCACCGAACAGATCAGGCAGCTGCAGCTCGGCGCCGGGCAGACCTTTCATGGCGAGGGCATCCTGGCCATCACCAAGGCGCTGCTGCAGTCGGGCGTGGCCTACATCGGCGGCTACCAGGGCGCGCCGGTGTCGCACCTGCTGGACGTGATGGTGCAGGCCAAGCCC
The DNA here is from genome assembly GCA_024235855.1 of Burkholderiaceae bacterium. GTDB lineage: Bacteria > Pseudomonadota > Gammaproteobacteria > Burkholderiales > Burkholderiaceae_C > Rubrivivax. The sequence goes on along the minus strand of JACKLN010000007.1, from coordinate 204,120 downwards.
TATGTGGACACGCTGGGCGTGCACGTGGAGGCCTGCTCCAACGAGGCCTCGGCCGCGGCCATGCTGGGGGCCAGCCTGCACTACCCGGTCCGCGGCTGCGTCACGTGGAAGAGCATCGTCGGCACCAACGTGGCCGCCGACGCGCTGAGCAACCTGGCCTCGCCGGGTGTGACCGGCGGCACGCTGATCGTCGTCGGCGAGGACACCGGCGAAGGGGCCAGCGTGATCCAGGAGCGCACGCACGCCTTCGCGATGAAGAGCACGATGGCGCTGTTCGACCCGCGGCCCGACCTGCCGACGATGGTGAACTGCGTGCAGCACGCCTTCGCGCTCAGCGAGGCCAGCCACATGCCGGCGATGCTGGGCCTGCGCATCCGCGCCTGCCACGTGCGCGGCAGCTTCGAGGCGCAGGACAACGTGGCGCCTCGGCACGGCACGCACGCCTGGATCGACGAGCCGGCGCCCTTCGACTACGGCAAGCTGGCGCACCCGCCGGTGACCTTCCGCCACGAGAAGCTGAAGGTGGAGCAGCGCATCCCGGCGGCGCAGGCCTACATCGAGCAGCACGGGCTCAACGAGACCTTCGACGGCGACCTGTCCGACGTCGGCCTGATCGTGCAGGGCGGCCTCTTCAACGCCCTGCAGCGCGCGCTGCAGACGGTGGGCCTGGCCGATGCCTTCGGCGGCAGCCGCCTGCCCATCCACGTGCTCAACGTCGTCTACCCGCTGGCGCCGAAGTCCATCGGCGCCTTCGCCACTGGCAAGCGCGCGCTGCTGGTGCTGGAGGAAGGCACGCCGGAGTTCATCGAGAAGGACGTGATCCAGGCCCTGCGCCGGCAGGACCTGAACGCCGCGGTGCACGGCAAGGACCTGATGCCACCGGCCGGCGAATACAACGTCGAGACCCTGGTGCAGGGCCTGATCGCCTTTGGTGAGCGCCACCTGCCGCAGGTGGACCTGGCCGCGGCGAAGGCCTGGCTGGCCGCGAACGCGGCGCGCCGGGCCGACGTGCCGGTCACGTCACTGCCCCCACGTCCGCCGGGCTTCTGCATCGGCTGCCCGGAACGCCCGGTGTTCAGCGCGCTCAAGCTGGCGCAGCAGGAGGTGGGCCGTGTGCACGTGGCGGCCGACATCGGCTGCCATGCCTTCGGCACGTTCGAGCCCTTCAATTCCGGCCACTCCATCCTCGGCTACGGCATGAGCCTGGCCAGCCGCGCCGGCGTGGGCCCGCTGATGGCGCAGCGCACGCTGGCCATCATGGGTGACGGCGGCTTCTGGCACAACGGCCTGCTCACCGGCGTGCAGGCGGCGCTGTTCAACGGCGACGACGCGGTGCTGATGATCATGAAGAACGGCTACACCTCGGCCACCGGCACGCAGGACATCATCAGCACGCCCGACGACGAGGCCAAGGCCGAGGCCGAGCGCCACGCGGCCGTGCACCAGAGCCTGGCGCACAAGAACCAGACCATCGAGCAGACGCTGCAAGGCATGGGCGTGCAGTGGCTGCGCACCGTGCACACCTATGAGGTCGATGCGATGCGGCGCACCGTGGAGGAGGCGCTGACCACCGACTTCGCCGGCCTGAAGGTCATCGTCGCCGAGGGTGAGTGCCAGCTGGAGCGCCAGCGCCGGCTCAAGCCCTTCGTCGCCGGCCGCCTGAAACGGGGCGAGCGCGTGGAGCGCGTGAAGTACGGCGTCGACGAGGACGTGTGCACCGGCGACCACGCCTGCATCCGCCTGTCGGGCTGCCCCACGCTGACCGTCAAGGACAACCCCGATCCGCTGCGTGTGGACCCGGTGGCGACCGTGATCGACGGCTGCGTGGGCTGCGGCCTGTGCGGCGCCAACGCGCATGCGGCCACGCTGTGCCCGAGTTTCTACCGCGCCGAGGTGGTGAAGAACGCCGGCGGCTGGGAGCGTTTCATGGCCCGGCTGCGCGAGACGCTGACCGGCTGGATCCGGCCGCAGGAGGTGGCATGAACCCGAACGCGACGACGGCGACCGTGCAGCGCCCCACCTGCGTCCTGATCTGCGCCCTCGGCGGCGAAGGTGGCGGTGTGCTCGCCGAGTGGCTGTACGGCGCCGCGGTGCGCGCCGGCCATGCGGCGCAGAGCACCTCGGTGCCCGGTGTGGCGCAGCGCACCGGCGCCACCACGTACTACATTGAGGTCTGGCCCGAGCCGGTCGGTACGCACCCGGGACGGCGCCCGGTCTTCAGCCTCAACCCGGTGCCCGGCGGCGTGGACCTGCTGGTGTCGTCGGAGTTGCTGGAGACGGCGCGCCAGGTCGCGAACGGCATGGTCAGCGCCGACCGCACCGTGGTGATCAGTTCCACCGCGCGCACGCTGACCACGGCCGAGAAGATGCAGCCCACCGACGGCCGCGCCGACACCGGCGCGCTGGTGGCCGCGCTGCAGCGCCACGCGAAGCAGGCGGAGCTGCTGGACCTGGCGGCGCTGGCGCAGCAGGCCGGCACCGTGATCAGCGCCGTGATGCTGGGCGCCATCGCCGCCAGCGGCGTGCTCCCCTTCGCCCGCAGCGTGTACGAGGAGACGATCCGCGCCGGCGGCAAGGGCGTGGAGCCCAGCCTGCGCGGCTTTGCGCTGGCCTTCGACGCCGTGACGCGCCAGCGCGAGCAGCGCGCCGCCGTGGAAGCCGCACTGCAGCCGGCGCCGCCGCCCGACCTGCGCGCCCTGGGCCGCGCCCGTGTGGCCAGCTACCAGGACGAGGCCTATGCGCGGCTGTACGACGGGCGCCTGGACCGCTTCGCCGCCTGGCCGGCGGTGCAGCAGGAACTGGCGCGCTGGCTGGCGCTGTGGATGGCTTTCGACGACATCGTGCGCGTGGCCGCGCTCAAGCTGGCCGCCAGCCGCCAGGCGCGCGTGCGGCGCGAGGTCAAGGCCGGCGATGACGAGATCGTCAAGCTCTACGACCACTTCAAGCCCGGCGTGTCCGAGTTCGCCGCGCTGCTGCCCGAGCGCCTGGCCGCCCGGCTGCAGGCCTGGGACCGCCGGCGCGTGGCGGCCGGCCGCGACCCCTGGGCGCTGCCGCTGAAGGTGGGCACGCACACGCTGGCCGGTGCGCTGGCGCTGCGCTTCGTCGCCGGGCTCAAGGGCTGGCGTCGCCGCGGCCAGCGCTTCGCGCGCGAGCAGGCGCTGATCGAGCGCTGGCTGGCCGCGGTGCACGCCGGTGCGCAGCGCGACCCGGCGCTGGGCCTGGAACTGGCGCTGTGCGGCCGCCTGATCAAGGGCTACGGCAGCACGAACGAACGCGGCCAGGCCAGCCTGCTGCACATCGTGGACGTGCTGGCCACCCGCGATGCCGCCACCGTGCGTGCCGCGCGCGAAGCCGCACTGGCCGACGACGCCGGTCGCGCGCTGGACGCCACCCTGGCCGCCCATGGCGCGCCGCCGCGGCCGCCGCGCGAGCAGCCGGTGCGCTTCTACCGGCGCAAGCCGGTACCTGCACGCTGATCAGGACAGTGCACGGGCCACCGTGCGCGCCTGGTCGGCGATGGTGTTGAGCAGGCCACCGGGACGCGTCAGCTCGAAGCCGACGAAGTACAAACCGGCGGCGTCGCCCGTGCCCACGACCTCGCGCGGCAGCCCGCGCGCGTCCACCGGCAGGGCCAGGTCGGGGAACAGCGCCTGCAACGCCGGCCGGTAGCCGGTGGCCAGCACCAGGGTGTCGAAGGCTTCCTCCCGGCCGTCGGTGAACTGCACCCGGGTCGGTGTGAGGGTCCGGATGCCCGGCCGCACGGCGATGCGCCCGGCGCGGATCAGGTCCAGCGTGCCCAGGTCGATCACCGGCGTGCGCCCCGTCTCGCGCAGTTGGCGCAGTGGCGAGAGGGCCGGCGTGCGCAGGCCCAGCGGCGTCAGGTCGCCCACGGTCAGGTCGCGCAGCCACACGCCCAGCCGGTCGCCCCAGGCCGGCGGCAGTTTCGCCAGCAGCATCGCGGTACGCTGGGTCGGCCGGCCGAGCACGTCGCGTTTGACCACGTTGATCGGCGAGCGCACCGAGACCGTGGTGGCCACGCCTGCCTCGGCCAGGTCGAGCGCGATCTCGGCGCCGGTGTTGCCCATGCCCACGACCAGCACGCGCTGGCCGGCGAAGGGCGACGCGTCTCGGTAGGCGTGGCTGTGCAGGATGCGGCCGCCAAACCCGGTCTCGCCCGGCAGTTCCGGCCGCACCGGTGTCGCGTTGGCACCGGTGGCCAGCACCACGGCGTGGGAGCGATGCGCCGTGCCGTCGGCCGTGTGCAGCCGCCAGTTGGCACCGTCGCGCACGATGCGGGTCACGGCCTGGCCACAGCGCAAATCCAGCCGATGGTGCGCGGCGTAGGCCGCGAGGTAGTCGGCCACGCCCTGGCGCGGCACGTAGCGCGGCGCGTCGGGCGGGAAGGGCAGGCCGGGCAGCGCGGACAGTTCCTTGACCGTGTGCAGGTGCAGCCGCGCGTAGTGGTGGTGCCAGGCGGTGCCGGCCGAGACGCCGCGCTCGAACAGCACCGACGGCCGGCCCGCCATCGCCAGCGCGCCGCCCACGGCCAGCCCGGCCGGGCCGGCGCCGACGATCAGGACGTCGGCCACCAGGCGCTCAGTCTTCCAGCTCGGCCTTGGCCATCTCCACGTCCAGCCGCTCCATCGCGTCCATCGGCGTGCAGGCGGCGGCGTCGGCGTAGAGCTTCTCCGCGTCCTTCATCTTCTTCTCGCCTTCCAGCATGACCAGGCCGTTGGCGTACTCGATCATCGCGATGGCGCTGCCCGGGTTGAGCTTGATGGCCTGCTGGAACATCTTCAGGCCGGTGGCGGTGTCGGCGCCCTGGGTGCGGCCCAGCAGCTTGCCCACCTTGTCGATGACCTCGGCGTGGAACGAGCCCAGCGCGATGTGGGCGTCGGCATGCTTGGGCGCGAGCGCGATCGTCGTCTCCAGCGCGGTCTTGACCTTGCCGCCCAGGCCCTGCGCCAGCGCCTTGGCGACGCTGATGCCCTGGCTGTAGCGGCCCAGGGCGTAGGCCTGCCAGTAGTGGGCGTTGGGGTTCTTGGGTTCGGTGGCCTGCTGCGCCTCGGCGCGTTCCGACGCCTCCAGGAACATCGCCAGTCGCGCCTTCTCGCTCTTCTCCAGGTAGTTGGCGTAGATGCACTGCGCCTTGTTCGCCACCGTGATGCCGGCACCGCCGGCGGCGAGCCCGGCCTCGAAGGCCTTCTGGAACTCGCCGGCATGGAACAGCGCCCACGCGGCCTGCACCGCCTCGTCCTTGGGCCAGGGCTCGGCGTCGCCGGCGTGCAGCCGCGCCCACTGCTTCTTCAGCGCGGCGGTGTCGTAGGTGTAGGACTTGTCCTTGTACGGAAAGGCGGTCCACTTGGCCATGGCGGGGTCTCCTCGGTGAATGTCAGTTGCCGATGTAGGGGTCGGCCAGTGCACGCAGGTGCGCGCGCGAGCCGGGGTCCAGGTACGGGTGCAGCAGGCTCAGCACGTGCCAGGCGCCGCGGCCCAGCGCCGCGCCGGCGCTCTCGGGCTCGAGCGCATTGCGCGGGTCGCGCACGTACTCGTAGCTCAGCCAGTAGGTCAGCACCACCACCATGGCCTCGGCGGCCGGGCCGGCGGCGTCGGCGTCGATCTGCACCGCGGCGTGGTGCGAGAGGCCGTCGATCACCTGGCGCACGGCACGCACCTTCTGCTGCAGCCGGCGCTGGAAGTGTGTCTCCAGCCGCCGGTTCTTGCTGAGCAGGTCGTTGAGGTCGCGGTAGAGGAAGCGGTACTGCCAGATCAGCTCGAAGAGCATGTGGAAGAACAGCCAGGCGTCCTCCACGTTGGCCACCGATTCCGCGGCCTGCAGCAGTTCGTCCAGCGCTGACTCGTAGCGCGCGAACAGCGAGTTGACCAGCTCGTCCTTGGCCGGGTAGTGGTAGTACAGGTTGCCGGGGCTGATGTTCAGCTCGGCCGAGATCAGCGTGGTGCTGACGTTGGGCTCGCCGAAGCGGTTGAACAGCGTCAGCGTCACCTCCAGGATGCGTTCGGCGGTGCGGCGCGGCGGCTTCTTCGGCGGCATGCGGCCATTCTGGCACCGGCAGGCTCGGCGGGCCTTCCGTAGAATCGCGCCCCTCATGCCCGCCCCCGCTTCCGCACCAGCCGTCCGCTTCGACGCCGTCTCCAAGGTCTACACCACCCCCCGCGGCCCCCTGCAGGCGCTCGACGGCGTGAGCTTCGACATCGAACCCGGCGAGTTCTTCGGTCTGCTGGGCCCCAACGGCGCCGGCAAGACCACGCTGATCTCCATCCTGGCCGGCCTGGCCCACGCCACGCAGGGCCGGGTCACGGTGATGGGCCACGACGTGCGCGCCGACTACGTGGCCGCCCGCCATGCGCTGGGCATCGTGCCCCAGGAGCTGGTGTTCGACCCCTTCTTCAGCGTGCGCGAGACGCTGCGCATCCAGAGCGGCTACTTCGGCGTGCGTGGCAACGACGCCTGGATCGACGAACTGCTCGAAGGCCTGGGCCTGGCCGACAAGGCCGGCGCCAACATGCGCCAGCTCTCCGGCGGCATGAAGCGCCGCGTGCTGGTGGCCCAGGCCCTGGTGCACCGGCCGCCGGTGATCGTGCTCGACGAACCCACCGCGGGCGTGGACGTGGAACTGCGGCAGACGCTGTGGCAGTTCGTGGCCAAGCTGAACAAGCAGGGCCACACCGTGCTGCTGACCACGCACTACCTGGAAGAGGCCGAGGCGCTGTGCAGCCGCATCGCCATGCTCAAGAAGGGGCGCGTGGTGGCGCTGGACCGCACCGCCAACCTGCTGGCGGGCACCGCCAGCACCATGCTGCGCTTCAAGACCGATGACGCGCTGCCGGACGACATCGCGGCGCAGGCGCGCGTGACCGGCCGCATCGCGCAGGTGACGGCGCACGACGCGGCCGAGGTGGAAACCATGCTGGGCCGGCTGCGTGCCGCGGGTGTGCGCGTGGAAGACCTCGAGATCGGCCGCGCCGACCTGGAGGACGTGTTCCTCGAGATCATGCAGGGGCAGCAATGACGACGTTGCTCGCGGGCGCGCGCACGCTGTTCCTCAAGGAGATCCTGCGCTTCTGGAAGGTGGCCTTCCAGACCGTGGCCGCGCCGGTGATCACGGCGCTGCTGTACCTGCTGATCTTCGGCCACGTGCTCGAAGGGCGGGTGGAGGTCTACCCCGGCGTGGCCTACACCAGCTTCCTGATCCCGGGGCTGGTGATGATGAGCGTGCTGCAGAACGCCTTCGCCAACAGCTCCAGCTCGCTGATCCAGAGCAAGGTCACCGGCAACCTGGTGTTCCTGCTGGTGTCGCCGCTGTCGCACTGGGCCTGGTTCGTGGCCTACGTGGGGGCCTCGGTGGTGCGCGGCCTGGCCGTGGGTGCCGGCGTGCTGGCGGTCACGGTGTGGTTCGTGCCGCTGCGCCTGGCCGAGCCCTGGTGGATCCTCGCCTTCGGCGCGCTGGGCGCCGGCATCATGGGCAGCCTGGGCCTGATCGCCGGCCTGTGGGCCGAGAAGTTCGACCAGATGGCCGCGTTCCAGAACTTCCTGATCATGCCGATGACGATGCTCTCCGGCGTCTTCTATTCGGTGCACTCGCTGCCCGACTTCTGGCAGACGGCGAGTCACCTGAACCCCTTCTTCTACATCATCGACGGCTTCCGCCGCGGCTTCTTCGGCGTCAGCGACGTCTCGCCGTGGCTCAGCCTGGCCGGGGTGGCCGCGGCCTTCGCCGTCGTCGCGGCGATTGCGCTGCGGTTGCTGGCCAGCGGCTACAAGCTGCGGCACTGAGGCCGCATGCTGTCGCTCAGCGGCGGACGCGGCAGACCGCGGTGCCTTCGGCCACGGTGAAGCCGCCGGCGTCGACGACCTTGCCGGTCACGCGCGCACCTTCGATGAAGTCCGGGGCGATGGGTGTGGCGCCGTCGCCGATGTCGCCAGGGTCGCTGTCGTAGTCGGTCTCGACCTGACCGCGCACGGCGTTGAAGGGGCCGGCCATGGCCAGGCTGCTGCCGGAGATGGCCTCCGTCGTGTACGCGCCCGGCGCCAGACGTCGACCGTCGACCGAGATCTTCGAGCGGTCGCTGCGCACCTCGCAGGTGACGCGGACGGACGCGGCAGAGGCGTCGGCGGCCACGAAAGTGGTGATGCACATCGCGGCCACGGTCAGGGCATGGGGGGATCGGATCATGGACATCTCCTCAATGGTCAACCGCAGGCGCTGCGGCATCACCTCGATGCATGCCCGGTGCCAGCCACGGATAGGACCGCAAGCGGTTGTCAAACAACGACTTTTTGTCCTCGTTCCCGGTGCGCCTCGGTGAGGTGGGGGATTTACCCCACCCAGACTTGCCAAAGTTTGGGATAAATGTCCCACTGATGGCATGTCCCAATCGTCCTGGCGCGAAGTGCCGCCGAGCCAGAGAGCCCACGCCGACCCCGTGACGCCGAGGTTCCACCTCAGCCGCTGGTTCGGGCTGGTGTCGCTGCTGCTGGTGGCGGCCATCACGGCCAGCAGCGTGAGCCTGCTGGGCTGGTTCGTGACCCAGCGCATGCTGTGGCAGGAGGGCACGCTGACGCGGGACTTCGTCCAGAGCCTGATCCTGGTGGAGACGCCGCTGCAGCGCTTCCTGGCGGCACCCGGGCCGCTGCCGCCGGACGTGCTGGTGTCCTTCCAGCACATCGCGCGCATCCCGGACGTGCTGCGCGCCAACGTCTACGACCGCCAGCGGCGGGTGATCTGGTCCAGCGACCCGACGCTGATCGGGCGCCAGTTCGGGCCCAACCCGGAACTCGACCTCGCCCTGCGCGGCGATGTCGTGGTCGAGAAGGTGGACGCCGGCGACGAACTCGACACCAAGGCCGAGCACGTGGCCCTGGTCACGCCCGAGGCGCTGTTCGTCGAAATCTACGTGCCCGTGCGGGACGCTGCGGGACAGGAGGTCCTGGGCGCCATCGAGTTCTACAAGCACCCGCGTGGCCTGACGCTGCTGCTGGCCGACCTGCGCCGCTGGATCACGTTCGGCGCACTGGCCTTCGGTGCGCTGCTGTTCCTGGCGCTGTTCGGCCTGGTGCGACGGGCCGACCGCATCATGCAGAGCCAGGAACGCCGCCTGCTCGACAACGAGGCGCTGGCGGTGGTGGGCGAGATGGCCAGCGTGGTGGCGCACGGCATCCGCAACCCGCTGGCCACCATCCGCAGTTCGGCGGAACTGGTGCAGGAACTGGCTCCCGCGGCGCGCACCGAGGCGGCCGACATCGTGGCGCAGTGCGACCGTCTGGGGGCCTGGCTGCGCGAATGGCTGGGCTACGCGGCCGACACGCCGTTGCGGCCGACGGCCCTGGCCCTGGCACCGCTGGTGCACAGCGCCTGCGACGAAGTGGCCACCACGGCGCAGCGACGACGCGTGCAACTGCAGGCCGACCTGCCCGAGGGCCTGCCGCCGGTGCTGGCCGACCCGCTGCTGGTGGGGCAGGTGCTGCGCAGCGTCCTGGCCAATGCGCTGGAGGCCCTGCCGCGCGGCGGCCGGGTGTGCTTCGACGCGCGCGCCGACGCCACGACGCTGACGCTGGGCGTGCAGGACGACGGGCCAGGGTTGTCCAAGGAGGCGCGGCAGCGGGCCGGCCAGCCGCTGTTCACGACCAAGCCCCAGGGGCTGGGCGTGGGCCTGGCCCTGGCGCGCCGGGTGCTGCGGCGCCATGGTGGCCAGCTGCGCATCGACGATGCGGCCGGCGGCGGCACCCGGGTGGAGATCACCTTTCGCCGCGCGGCGGCCTGAAGGAGCTTGACGACATGTCGACAGCGGTGCTGATCGTCGAGGACGAGGAGGTCCTCGCACGCAACATGGCCACCTACCTGGTGCGCCACGGCTTCGAGGTGGAGACCGCCGGCAGTGCGGAGGAGGCGCTGGCGCGCATGGCCGAGTTCCGGCCCGATGCCATCGTGCTCGACGTGCATCTGCCCGGCATGGACGGCATGGCGATGCTGGCGCGGCTGCGGGAACTCGACGCCTCGCCGGCGGTGATCATGGTCACCGGCCACGGCGACGTGGAGATGGCGGTGGAGGCCATGAAGGCCGGCGTGCTGGACTTCCTGACCAAGCCCGTGCCGCTGGCCAAGCTGCGCCTGCTGCTGGACCGCGCGGCCGGGGCCACGCAGCGCGACAGCGAGCTGGCCTACCACCGCCGGCGCGAGGCCGATGGCGCCGCGCTGGAGGCACTGCGCGGTGTCTCGCCCGGCATGCTGCGCCTGAAGGACCGCCTGCGGCAGCTGCTGCAGGCCGAGGCGAACCTGCAGGACGGGCCGCCGCCGGCGGTGCTGGTGCGCGGCGAGACCGGCACCGGCAAGGAGCTGGTGGCGCGCGCACTGCATTTCAGCGGTGCCCGGCGCGACCGGCCGTTCGTCGAACTGAACTGCGCGGCGCTGCCGGCGCAGCTGCTGGAGTCGGAGCTCTTCGGCCACGAGCGCGGTGCCTTCACCGATGCCCGCGAGCGCAAGCTCGGCCTGGTGGAGACGGCCGAGGGCGGCACGCTGTTCCTCGACGAGATCGGCGACATGGAACTGCCCTTGCAGGCCAAGCTGCTGAAGCTGCTGGAGGAGCACCGGGTGCGCCGCCTGGGCAGCCTGCGCGAGCAGCAGGTGGACGTGCGCATCGTCGCCGCCACCCACCAGCCGCTGGACCGTCTGGTGCGCGAGGGCCGCTTCCGGGCCGACCTCTATTTCCGCCTGCGCGTGGTGGAACTGGACCTGCCGCCGCTGCGTGACCGTGGTGACGACGTGCTGCAGCTGGCCGACGGTTTCCTGGCGGCGCACGCCGCGCGCTACGGCAGGCCCTGCCCGACGCTGACGCCACGTGCACGCGAGGCCCTGAGACGCCACGCCTGGCCCGGCAACGTGCGTGAACTGCGCAACCTGCTGGAGCAGGCGGTGCTGCTGGCGCGCGGCGCGACACTCGACGTCGAGGATCTGGCGCTGCGCGACGAGGCCATGGCCGCGCCGGTGGCGCGCCCGACCGCTGACGCGACCACGACGCTGCCCGACATGGAGCGCCTGGCGCTGACCGAGGCGCTGGCCCGCACCGGCGGCAACGTCAGCCGTGCGGCACGTGAGCTCGGCATCAGCCGGGACACGCTTCGTTACCGCATCGACAAGCACGGGCTCGGCGAAAGGCCTTGACTCTCGGTCAGTTTGGGATAAAACTCCCAAACATGGATGACGCCAACCGATTGCACCTCGCCGTCAACGCCGCGCTGATGCGCCTGCTGCGGCCGTTGGTGAGACTGCTGCTGAGATACCACGTGCCGTTCTCGGCCTTCGAGGAACTGGCCAAGCATGCCTACGTGCAGGCGGCGATGGAAGACTTCGCGCTGCCCGGGCGCAAGCCGACGATCTCCCGCGCGTCCATCCTGACCGGCCTGACGCGCAAGGACGTGCAGCGCCTGGTGGCCGAGCCCGAGCCGGTGCGCGCCGCCAGCCAGGAAGGCTACAACCGCGCCGCACGCGTCGTGACCGGCTGGGCCCGCGATGCCGACTTCCAGGCCAACGACGGCCAGCCCGCCGCACTGGTCCTGCAGGACGGTGAAACCAGCTTCGCTGCCCTGGTGCGGCGCTACAGCGGCGACATGCCAGCGCGCGCCGTGCTGGACGAACTGGTCAGCGTGGGTGCCGTGCAGCTGGGCAGCGACGGGCGCGTGCGCCTCGTGCAGCGCGCGTACGTGCCGCAGGGTGGCGAGATCGAGAAGCTCGGCATCCTGGGCAGTGACGTGAGCGACCTGATCGACACCATCGACCACAACCTGCAGCACGGCAGCAGCGACGCGCGCTTCCAGCGCAAGGTGATGTACCGATCCATGCCGGCCGACGTGCGGCCGGCCTTTCGCGACCTCAGCGCCCGCCAGGCGCAGCAGCTGCTCGAGCGGCTGGACGCCTGGCTGGCCGAGCACGACGTGGGCAACCCGCCCGACCAGCCCGACGCGCCGCGCGTGCGCCTGGGGCTGGGCATCTACTACTTCGAGGCGCCTGCGGCGCCCGAGCAACGGCAGGAGAGCTGACATGAACACCACTTCGAACACGCGTCGCCGCTGGGTGGCGATCCTGGCCGCGGCCACTGCGGTGCTGCTGGCGGCCTGTGGCGGGGGCGGCGGCATCGGCGGCACCGGCACCGGCGGCAATGGCACCGGGGGCGGCGGCGGCGGCGGCATCGGCGGCACCGGTGCAGCCTATGGCGAGATCACCGGCTTCGGCAGCGTCTGGGTCAATGGCGTGCGCTACGACACCAGCAATGCCACCTTCCGCCGCGACGACGACGACAACGCCTCGCAGTCCGACCTGCGCGTGGGCATGGTGGCCCGCGTCGAAGGTGACGCGACGGCCGGCACGGCCACGCGGGTCACGGTCGACAGCGCCCTGAAGGGTCGCGTCGAACAGGCGGCTGCCGACCGCTACGTGGTGATGGGCCAGACCGTGACGGTGGACGCGGGCACGCGGTTCGAGAACGGCGTGCAGCCGACCCTGGGCGACTACGTGGAGGTGCACGGCCTGCCGCAGACGGCGGGCACGGTGGCGGCCACCTACGTCGAGCGCAAGAGCACGCTGGCCACGCCGCCGTTCGCGGTCACCGGCTTCGTCGCGGCGCACGACACGGCCGCGTCCACCTTCACGGTGGGCACGCTGACGGTGTCCTACGCCGGGGCCGACATCAGCGACATGCCCGCCGGCAGCTGGGCCGGCCTGGCCGTGGAGGCCAAGGGCTCGGTCTGCGCCGGCACGCCGGTGTGCGGCACGCTCACGGCCAGCAAGGTGGAGCCGTCGGGCCCGCGCATCGCCAGCAGCCCGAAGGCCGAGATCGAGGGTTACGTGGTCTCCGGCATCGTCAGCGACTTCATGGTGGCTGGCCTGCGCGTGCTGACCACCGGCAGCACCGTGTTCGAGGACGGCGTGGCGGCCGACTTCGCCATCGGCACCAAGCTCGAGGCCGAAGGCCCGGTCACCGACGGCGTCATGACGGCGACCAAGGTCGAGTTCAAGGCCGGCGCCCGCATCGAGGCCGACGTGCTGACCGTGGTCGGTGACCGCATCACGCTGGCCGGCCTGCCGGGCATCGAGGTGCAGCTGACGGCGCAGACCGAGCTGAAGGACCTGGCCTCGCTGGCCGACGTGGTGTCCGGCCTGCACGTGCGGCTGCGTGGCCGCCCGGTGGGCGATGCCCTGGTCGTGGCCACCGAGATCGAGGCCCGGTCGCCCGACGTCGACGTCGACCTGCGCGGCAGCGTCTCCGCCGCCACCGACCCGACGCTGACCATCCTGGGCGTGACCATCGACACCACCGGCCTGCCCGACAGCGCCTTCCGCGAGGAGGACGTGGTGATCGGCCGCACCGCCTTCTTCGCGGCACTGGGCAACGGCCGCCCGGTCGAGGCCAAGGGGCGGCGCAATGGCAACACCGTCACCTGGGAAGAGTTCGAACTCGAGGACTGAGCCCGGACACGGAACAGTCCCTGCGGACTGTTCTGTGCCGGGCGAAGCGGTCCGGCCTGCAAGCCGGACCGGGGGAGCCTCCGGACACGGAACAGTCCCTGCGGACTGTTCTTCGCCACGCGAAGCGGCCCGGCATTCTTGCCGGGCCGCAGGGCCTTGTGGCCCTCGCGGATAATCCCCGCATGGCCGATCCCACTCCCCAGCAGGTGCGCGAGTTCATCGCCGCCGGCCTGCCGTGCAGTCACCTCGAGGTCGAGGGCGATGGCCGGCACTTCTTCGCCACCATCGTGTCGCCGGAATTCGACGGCAAGAGCCGCGTCGCGCGCCACCAGCGGGTCTACGCGGCCCTGGGCGATAGAATGCGCGAACAGATTCACGCCCTGTCGATGAAGACGCTGACCCCGGCCGAGTTCTCGGCCCAGGCCCATCACCGCACCTGACCAACAGGGCGTCGCGCAGCCATCCCCGCTTCACGCAGTGCGCCGCCCAACGGACGCACCTGCATGGACAAACTCCTGATCCACGGCGGCCGCCGGCTCGAAGGCGAGATCGCCATCGCCGGCGCCAAGAACGCGGCACTGCCCGAGCTGTGCGCGGCGCTGCTGGTCGGCGCGCCGGTACGGCTGGCCAACGTGCCGCGGCTGCAGGACGTCGCCACCACCTTGAAGCTGCTGCGCACGATGGGTGCGCGCGCCGAGCGTGTGGACACCGCGTCGGCCGATGCCGGTGACGCGGTGGTGATCGACGCCACCGGTCCCATCGAGCCCGAGGCGCCCTACGAGCTGGTCAAGACCATGCGCGCGTCCATCCTCGTGCTCGGCCCGCTGCTGGCGCGCTTCGGCCGTGCGGTGGTCTCGCTGCCCGGCGGCTGCGCCATCGGTTCGCGCCCGGTGGACCAGCACATCAAGGGTCTGCAGGCCATGGGCGCCGACATCGTGGTCGAGCACGGCAACATCGTCGCCAAGGCCGCGCGGCTGAAGGGCGCGCGCATCACCACCGACATGGTCACGGTCACCGGCACCGAGAACCTGATGATGGCGGCGGCCCTGGCCGACGGCGAGACGGTGCTGGAGAACGCGGCGCAGGAGCCCGAGGTCACCGACCTGGCGGAGATGCTGATCGCCATGGGCGCGCGCATCGAGGGCCACGGCACGCATCGCATCCGCATCCAGGGCGTGACCGCGCTGCATGCGCCGGCGGTGCCGCATCGCATCATTCCCGACCGCATCGAGACCGGCACCTTTCTCTGCGCCGTGACGGCGGCCGGCGGCGACGTGCTGCTGCGCGGCGCCCGTGGTGACCACCTGGACGCGGTGATCGACAAGCTGAGCGAAGCCGGTGCGGTCATTACCGCTGTGGACGGCGGTCTGCGCGTGGCCATGCACCAGCGCCCGAAGGCCGTGAGCTTTCGCACCAGCGAGTACCCGGCCTTCCCCACCGACATGCAGGCACAGTTCATGGCCGTGAACTGCGTGGCCGAGGGCGCGGCCAAGGTCTCGGAAACGATCTTCGAGAACCGCTTCATGCACGTCAACGAACTGCTGCGCCTGGGGGCGCACATCGAGGTCGACGGCCACACGGCGGTGGTGCAGGGCGTGGAGCGGCTCTCCGGCGCCAGCGTGATGGCCACTGACCTGCGGGCGTCCGCCAGCCTCGTCATTGCCGGCCTGGTGGCCGAGGGGGCGACCACGGTGGACCGCATCTACCACCTGGACCGCGGCTACGACCGCATGGAGGCCAAGCTGCGGCAGCTTGGCGCGCAGATCGAGCGGGTGTCCTGACCATGCCCATCACCCTGGCGCTGTCGAAGGGCCGCATCTTCGACGACACACTGCCGCTGCTGGCCTCGGCCGGCATCGAGGTCCTGGACGATCCGGAGAAGAGCCGCAAGCTGATCCTGGCCACCAACCGGCCTGACCTGCGCGTGGTGCTGGTGCGCGCCAGCGACGTGCCCACCTACGTGCAGTACGGCGGCGCCGACCTGGGCGTGGCCGGCAAGGACGTGCTGATCGAGCATGGCGAGGAAGGCCTCTACCAGCCGCTGGACCTGAAGATCGCCCGCTGCCGCATGAGCGTGGCCGTGCGTGCCGACTTCGATTACGCCAGCGCGGTGCGCCAGGGCTCCCGTATCCGCGTGGCCACCAAGTACACGCAGATTGCGCGTCAGCACTTCGCCGACAAGGGCGTGCACGTGGACCTGATCAAGCTCTACGGCTCGATGGAGCTGGCGCCGCTGACCGGCCTGGCCGACGCCATCGTCGACCTGGTGTCCACCGGCAGCACGCTCAAGGCCAACAACCTCGTCGAGGTGGAGCACATCATGGACATCTCCTCGCGCCTGGTGGTCAACCAGGCGGCGCTGAAGCTGCGGCGCGAGCCAGTGCGGGCGCTGATCGACGTGTTCGGGAAGGCTGTGGGCGCATGAGCGTGGCCGTTCGACATCTGGACACGTCGGCGGCCGGCTTCGAGGCCGATTTCCAGCGCGTGCTGCACTGGTCGGCCGAGACGGACGCCGCCATCGAGACACGCGTGGCCGAGATCCTGGCCAACGTGCGCACGCGCGGCGACGCGGCGGTGCTGGAGTACACCGCGCGTTTCGATGGCGTGACGGCAGCCTTGGTGGCCGAGCTCGAACTCGGCCGCGATGCGCTGCAGGCCGCGCTCGACCAGATCACCCCGGCCCAGCGGTCCGCACTGGAAGCGGCGGCAGACCGCGTGCGCCAGTACCACCAGCGCCAGCTCGAGGCCTGTGGCCGCAGCTGGCAGTACCGCGACGCCGACGGCACGCTGCTGGGCCAGAAGGTGACGCCGCTGGACCGTGTGGGCATCTACGTGCCCGGCGGCAAGGCGGCGTACCCGTCCAGCGTGCTGATGAACGCCATCCCGGCACACGTCGCGGGCGTCGCGGAGATCGTGATGGTGGTGCCCACGCCGAAAGGCGAGCGCAACGCCCTCGTGCTGGCTGCCGCCGCCGTGGCCGGAGTGCACCGCGTGTTCACCATCGGCGGCGCGCAGGCGGTGGCCGCACTCGCCTACGGCACGGCCACCGTGCCGCGGGTGGACAAGATCACCGGCCCGGGCAACGCCTACGTGGCCAGCGCCAAGCGGCGCGTCTTCGGCCAGGTGGGCATCGACATGATCGCCGGGCCGAGCGAGATCCTGGTGCTGGCCGACGGCAGCACGCCCGCCGACTGGGTGGCGATGGACCTCTTCAGCCAGGCCGAGCACGACGAACTGGCGCAGAGCATCCTGCTGTGCCCGGACGCCGGCTACATCGCGCAGGTGCAGGCCGCCATCGACCGCCTGCTGCCCGGCATGCCGCGCCGTGACGTGATCCGTGCCAGCCTGGAAGGCCGCGGCGCGCTGATCCTGACCCGCTCGATGGACGAGGCCTGCGCCATCAGCAACCGCATTGCACCGGAGCACCTGGAGATCTCCTCGTCCGACCCGCACCGCTGGGAACCGCTGCTCAGGCACGCCGGCGCCATCTTCCTGGGTGCCTACACCAGCGAGAGCCTGGGCGACTACTGCGCCGGGCCCAACCACGTGCTGCCCACGAGCGGCACCGCGCGGTTCAGCTCTCCGCTGGGGGTGTACGACTTCCAGAAGCGCAGCAGCCTGATCGAGGTGAGCGAAGCGGGTGCCCAGGTGCTGGGCCCGATCGCTGCCGAGCTGGCCTACGGCGAGGGCCTGCAGGCGCACGCGCAGGCCGCTGAATTCCGTCTGAAACCTGGAGCCTGAGCGCGTCCATGAGCCCGTCACTAGCCGACCGACTGAAGCAGACGATCCGCCAGGACGTGCAGTCCATGCACGCCTATGCGGTGCAACCCAGCGCCGGGCTGATCAAGCTCGACGCGATGGAGAACCCGTTCACCCTGCCGCCGGACCTGCAGCGTGCACTCGGCGAACGGCTGGCGGCGGTGGAACTCAACCGCTACCCCGGCACGCGGCAGGACGACCTCAAGGGCGCGCTGGCCGCCTATGCCGAACTGCCCGCCGGCTGCGCGCTGATGCTGGGCAACGGCAGCGACGAGCTGATCGACCTGCTGTCGGTGGCCTGCTGGCGGCCGGGCGCCACGATCCTGGCGCCACTGCCCGGGTTCGTGATGTACCAGCTCTCGGCCCAGCTGCGCGGGCTGAACTTCGCCGGCGTGCCGCTGACGGCCGACCTGGCGCTGGACGTCCCCGCCATGCTGGCGGCCATCGCGGAACATCGCCCCGCGCTGACGTACCTGGCCTACCCCAACAACCCCACGGCCAACCTGTGGGATGAGGCCGACGTGCAGGCCATCGTCGACGCGGTGGGCGCACAGGACGGCTTCGTCGTGATCGACGAGGCCTACCAGCCGTTCGCGTCGCGCACCTGGATGCCGAAGCTCGCGGACCAGCCGCACGTGATGGTGCTGCGCACGCTGTCCAAGTTCGGGCTGGCCGGTGTGCGGCTGGGCTACCTGTGCGGGGCCGCGCCGCTGATTGCCGAGGTGGACAAGGTGCGCCCACCGTACAACGTGGGCAGCCTGAACGTGGAGGCGGCGCTGTTCGCGCTCGAGAACGGCTACGAATACGCCCGTCAGGCGGCGGTGCTGCGAGAACAGCGCGAACGTCTGCAGGCGGAACTGGCGACGCTGCCGGGCGTGCACGCCTTCCCCAGCGAGGCCAACATGATCCTGGTGCGCGTGCCCGACTCCCAGCGCGCCTTCGACGGCATGAAGGCGCGCGGCGTGCTGGTCAAGCACATCGCCGGCCTGCACCCGCTGCTGGCCAACTGCCTGCGCCTGACCGTGGGCACGCCCGAGCAGAACGACCGCATGATGCAAGCCCTGAAGGAATCGTTGTGAGCAATGCCCGAACGGCCGACCTGCGCCGCGACACCAAGGAAACGCAGATCCGCGTCGCCGTGAACCTGGACGGCAGCGGGCAGGCGCAGCTGGCCACCGGCATCGGCTTCTTCGACCACATGCTCGACCAGATCGCCCGCCACGGCCTGATCGACCTGACCATCGAGGCCCAGGGCGACCTGCACATCGACGGTCACCACACGGTGGAGGACGTGGGCATCACGCTGGGCATGGCGGTGGCGCAGGCTGCTGCCGACAAGAAGGGCATCACGCGCTACGGCCACGCCTACGTGCCGCTGGACGAGGCGCTGTCCCGCGTGGTGGTCGACTTCTCCGGCCGCCCGGGCCTGCACATGCACGTGCCGTTCAAGGCCGGCATGATCGGCGGCTTCGACACCCAGTTGACCTACGAGTTCTTCCAGGGCTTCGTCAACCACGCCGGCGTGACGCTGCACATCGACAACCTCAAGGGCGAGAACGCGCACCACCAGTGCGAGACGGTGTTCAAGGCCTTCGCACGCGCGCTGCGCATGGCGCTGACGCCGGACCCGCGCAGCGCTGGCATGGTTCCGTCGACGAAAGGCGCGCTGTAGCGACATGGCCGCCACCAGGCAGGAGAGCGATCGATGACGCGCACTGTCGCCGTCGTCGACTACGGCATGGGCAACCTGCGCTCGGTCTCGCAGGCCGTGGCGCACGCGGCGCGCTTTGCCGACGTCAAGGTCATCGTGACCGCCAACCCGGAAGAGGTGTACGCCGCCGAACGCATCGTGCTGCCCGGCCAGGGCGCGATGCGCGACTGCATGCGCGAACTGCACGACTCCGGCCTGCGCGACGCCGTGCTGCACGCCGCCGCGCACAAGCCGCTGATGGGCGTGTGCGTGGGTATGCAGATGCTGCTGGACCACAGCGAGGAGCAGGACACGCCGGGCCTCGGCCTGATCCCGGGCCGCGTGAAGCGCTTCCGGCTCGAAGGCCGGCTGCAGCCCGACGGCAGTCGCTACAAGGTGCCACAGATGGGCTGGAACCGCGTCGTGCAGCGCCCGCATCCGATGTGGGCCGATGTGCCGGACGCGAGCTACTTCTACTTCGTGCACAGCTACTTCGCCGACCCGGCCCAGCCGGCCCATGTGGCCGGCGAGAGCGACTACGGCGATCGCTTTACCTGCGCGGTGGCGCGGGATAACATTTTTGCGACCCAGTTCCACCCGGAGAAGAGCGCGGCCCACGGCGTGCAGCTCTACCGGAACTTCCTCGGCTGGTCGCCCTGACCCCCCCCCTCAACCCGCGCAACCTTTCCGGCCTGCACCGCGCCATGCTGCTGATCCCTGCCATCGACCTCAAGGACGGTCACTGCG
Organism: Burkholderiaceae bacterium; assembly: GCA_024235855.1. Taxonomy (GTDB): domain Bacteria; phylum Pseudomonadota; class Gammaproteobacteria; order Burkholderiales; family Burkholderiaceae_C; genus Rubrivivax. The sequence goes on along the minus strand of JACKLN010000007.1, from coordinate 184,443 downwards.
TCCGCCTGGAACAAGGCGACATGGAGGCCGCCACCACCTTCGGCGACGACCCCGCCGCCATGGCCCGGCGCTGGCTGGACGCCGGCGCGCGCCGCCTGCACCTGGTGGACCTGAACGGTGCCTTCGCCGGCAAGCCGGTCAACGAGGGCGCGGTCAAGGCCATCCTGCGCGAGGTGGGTGACGACATCCCGGTGCAACTGGGCGGCGGCATCCGCGACCTCGACACCATCGAGCGCTACCTCGACGACGGCATCAGCTACGTCATCATCGGCACCGCCGCGGTCAAGAACCCCGGGTTCCTGAAGGAGGCCTGCATCGCCTTCGGCGGCCACATCATCGTCGGCCTCGACGCCAAGGACGGCAAGGTGGCCACCGACGGCTGGAGCAAGCTCACCGGCCACGAGGTCGTGGACCTGGCCCGGAAGTTCGAGGACTACGGTGTCGAGGGCGTCATCTACACCGACATCGGCCGCGACGGCATGCTCACCGGCATCAACATCGAGGCCACGATCAAGCTGGCGCAGGCGCTGACGATCCCGGTGATCGCCAGCGGCGGATTGGCCGGGATCGCCGACATCGAACGCCTGTGCGCGGTCGAGGACGAAGGGGTGACCGGCGTGATCTGCGGGCGCAGCATCTACACCGGCGCGCTGGACTTCGCTGCCGCGCAGCTGCGCGCCGACGAACTCGGCGCCTGAGGCCGCGCGGTTTCGCGCGAGCGGCCTCGGGCCATTTCATGCTCAGGCGCGCCGTCGCCGTGCCGCCAGCAGCCCCAGCCCGGCCAGCATCATCGCCACGCTGGCCGGTTCAGGCACCGGCGCCAGGAAGCCGCGGATCTCGCCGCCGGGTGCGAAGCTGCTGTGGATGTTGAGGTAGGCCTTGCCGTCGGCCAGCCCGGTGGCCAGGGCCGCGAAGGCACCGGCCGTGGTGCCTCCGTTGGCGTTGATGTAGGCCGCGTTCCAGCTCGAGGCCTGCGTCAGGTCGAAGCTCATGTCGTAGCTGCCGGCGTTCACGCTCGACGGGAAACCGGGGAAAGTCGGCACCGGGGTGGCGACGCCGGCCGTGCCGCTGCCCGCGGCCGCCGTGCAGCAGTGGATGTGCGAGGCAGTGACGTTGCCTACAAGGTCGGCAAAGCTGGCCTCCACACGCATCGTGAACGCGTGGTCGTCCAGCGTCACGCGCGCCCAGCCAGTGCCGGGGCTGGACACGGGCGGCGCCTCGCTGGGGCCATCGAGCAGGGCTTCGTAGACCACGGTGTGGGCCAGGGCCGGGCCGGCGGCCAGCAGCGCGGCGATGGCGGCCGTTCGGGTGAGCACAGGCATCATGGGATCCTCCGTCGAGTCGGCGCGCGGGTGTGCGCCTCAGTGGAAGGGCATACGCACCGGCGTGTTCGAGGCTTCCCTGCACAGCCTGTCAAACTGGGGGCCGGGACAACCCGGATAATCCAGCCGCCATGCTCGCCAAACGCATCATCCCCTGCCTGGACGTCACCGGCGGCCGCGTCGTCAAGGGCGTCAACTTCGTCGAACTGCGCGACGCCGGCGACCCGGTGGAGATCGCCGCTCGCTACAACGAGCAGGGCGCCGACGAGCTCACCTTCCTCGACATCACCGCCACCAGCGACGCGCGTGATCTGATCCTGCCCATCATCGAGGCCGTGGCCTCGCAGGTCTTCATCCCGCTGACGGTGGGCGGCGGCGTGCGCACCGTGGACGACGTGCGCCGGCTGCTCAACGCGGGCGCCGACAAGGTCAGTTTCAACTCGGCGGCGGTGGCCAACCCGCAGGTGATCCGCGACGCGTCGGACAAGTACGGCGCGCAGTGCATCGTGGTGGCCATCGACGCCAAGGCGCGCCGGGATGCCGACGGGCAGTTGCTGACGGGTGCCGACGCCGGCTGGGACGTCTACACCCACGGCGGCCGCAAGAACACCGGCCTCGATGCCGTGGCCTGGGCCACGCGCATGGCCGAGCTGGGCGCCGGCGAGATCCTGCTGACCAGCATGGACCGCGACGGCACCAAGACCGGCTTCGACCTGGCGCTCACGCGCGCCGTCAGCGACGCCGTGCCGGTGCCGGTGATCGCCTCCGGCGGCGTCGGGGCGCTGGAGCACCTGTCCGACGGCATCCGCCTCGGCGGCGCCGATGCGGTGCTGGCGGCCAGCATCTTCCACTACGGCGAGTTCACCGTGGGCCAGGCGAAGGCGCTGCTGGCGCGCGACGGCGTGCCGGTGCGGCAGTGACAGGCAGGCGCGCCGCCGCACCGCGCCACGCCGCGCCGGTCTCCAGCCGGCCACGCGAAGTCCGCCTGATCGGCGGTCAGTGGAAACGCAGCAAGCTGCCCGTGGCCGACCACCCCGGCCTGCGGCCCACCCCCGACCGCGTGCGCGAGACCTTGTTCAACTGGCTGGGGCAGGACCTGTCGGGCTGGCGTGTGCTCGACGCGTTTGCCGGCAGCGGGGCCCTTGGGTTCGAGGCGGCTTCGCGCGGTGCCGCGTCCGTGGTGCTGCTGGAGCGCGACCCGGGCCTGGTGCGCAGCCTGCAGGGCATCAAGACCCGGCTGACGGCCGAGATGGTGCAGGTGCTGCCGGCGGATGCGCTGGCGTGGATGGGCCGGCAGGCGCCGGCGGCCTACGAGCTGATCCTGCTCGACCCGCCGTTCGACGCCGGCCTTGCCCAGCCGGCGCTGAATGCGGCGCTGCCGCTGCTGGTGTCCGGCGGCTGGATTTACCTGGAAGCCGCGCAGCCGCTGGAGGCCCTGCCACCCGGGCTGCGCGAACACCGTCGGCTGCGTGCCGGTGCGGTCAGCGCGCAGCTCCTGCAGGTAGACTGACCGCGAGGAGAGCCCAGGGCCGGTCCGCTTCGCGCCGCGCCCGACCACAAGGAGCCCAGGAGCCGCCGATGACCACCCGCACCGTGCTGACTGCCGTGTACCCCGGCACCTTCGACCCGATGACGCTGGGCCACGAGGACCTGATGCGCCGCGCCGCCGGCCTGTTCGAGCGCCTGATCCTGGCCGTGGCGGCGGGCCACCACAAGCGCACCATGTTCACGCTCGGCGAGCGGCTGGACATCGCACGCGAGATCGCCGCGCCGTACCCCAACATCGAGATCATCGCCTTCCGTGGCCTGCTGCGCGATTTCGTCGTCGCCAACGGCGCCAAGGTGGTGGTGCGCGGCCTGCGCGCCGTGAGCGACTTCGAGTACGAGTTCCAGATGGCCGGCATGAACCGGCAGCTGATGCCCGAGGTGGAGACGGTGTTCATGACCCCGTCGGACCAGTTCCAGTTCGTCAGCGGCACCTTCGTGCGCGAGATTGCCAGCCTCGGCGGTGATGTTTCCAAGTTCGTGGCACCGTCGGTGCTGCGGCGGCTCCAGGAACGGGTCGCGCAGACCGAGGTCTGACCTATCCCATGGCCCTGATCATCACCGACGACTGCATCAACTGCGACGTCTGCGAACCCGAATGCCCCAACGAGGCCATCTCGCTGGGCCCGGAGATCTACGTCATCGACCCGGCACGCTGCACCGAGTGCGTGGGCCACTTCGACGAACCGCAGTGCGTGCAGGTCTGCCCGGTGGCGTGCATCCCGGTGAACCCGGCGCACGTGGAGACGCGCGAGCAGCTGATGGCCAAGTACGTCAGGCTGCAGGGCGGGACTTCGCTGTCTGCGCAGCAGGTGTCACCCACGGCGTCGCCGTCCGCGGCTTCTCTGCCTTCGGCTTCCGAGCCTTAGTCGCCGCGGGCCGGGGCAGCGGCTGGATGCCGGCCGGGCCCAGGCCGCGCTCGGCGGCGTCGCGGTACCGTTGCCGGCGCTCCTCGCCCAGGGCCTGGAGGGCGAGCCGCTCGCGCTGCGCCACGTCGCGCGCTTCCTGGACGGCAGCGGTGCCCGGCGCCGGTCTCAGCGCCAGCACATCGCCGTCGTGGCAGGGCACGGCCTGGAAGCGGGCGCCGCCGGGGCCGCAGCGCCAGATGGATTGCGCCGTGGCCGTCTGCACCGCGGCGGCCAGGCACAGCGTGGCCAGCAGCATGCATCGAGGCGTCATGGGGTTTCTCCTGTGGTGGGATCGGCGGGGGCCGGCGGCGAGGGCTCGCCCGCCACGGCCTGCGGCGGTGCGGCCGGCTTGGGGGGCCTGGGCGGCTTCGGCCGCGGCGGCTGCGCATGCACCGCGGCCAGCGCCTTGTCCATGCTGCCGGCGAGCATCAGGTCCACGGCGTCCAGCGTCTTGTCGATGCTGCGTTCGATGGCCTCGCGCTGGTCGGGCGCCGGCTTCCTGAGCACGTAGTTCACCACCTCGGCCTTCACGCCCGGGTGGCCGATGCCCAGGCGCAGCCGCCAGTAGTCGGGTGTGCCGAGCATGGCGTGGATGTCCTTCAGGCCGTTGTGCCCCGCGGCGCTGCCGCCGAGCTTGAGCTTGGCCTGGCCGGGCAGCAGGTCGAGTTCGTCGTGCACGACCAGGATCTGCGCCGGCGGGATCTTGAAGAAGCGCGCCAGCGCGGCCACGCTGACGCCCGAGCGGTTCATGTAGGTCATCGGCTCGAGCAGCCAGACCGGCCCGCCGTCGGCCGCCTTGCCATTCACGCGGGCCAGCAGGCCCTTGTAGCCGCTCTCGGCCACCAGGCGCGTGCCCCAGCGGCGCGCCAGCGCGTCGATCCACCAGAAGCCGGCGTTGTGCCGCGTGGCCTCGTATTCCGCGCCCGGGTTGCCCAGGCCGACGAAGAGCTTGATCATGTTCCGGGATTATCCCGGCCGGCCCCGTGCGGCGCGTCCACCAGGGCGGGGCCCCCCGATGGGTTCCCCCGGTCGGGACCGTGGGCCGACGCCCCCTGGGTCAGGCGATGTCGTACTCGCGCCAGTCCGGGCGTGCGAGGCCGCGCACGTACTCGGCCGTGAACCCGGGCCACAGCGCCGTGATGCGGCCCGACTCGGAGCGGTACCAGCTGCGGCACTGGCTCCAGACACTGCCCTGCAGCCGCGCCTGCAGGCCGGCGTTGTGCAGGTCGAACGCGTCGCGGCGTACCGCGAAGGTCTTCCGGCCCGCGGCTGCCGTGCGCCGGATGGCGTCGATCACGAAGTGCACCTGCGGCTCCACGTAGAGCAGCGTGCTCGTGTGGCCGGTGGCCGTGTTCGGGCCGAGCATCAGGAACAGGTTGGGGAAGCCGGGCACGGTGACCCCGCGATGGGCCGCCGGGCCGTCGTACCAGAGGTCGGCCAGGCGCTGCCCGTCGCGGCCGCGCAGGTCGATCGATGCCAGCAGGTGCGTGGTGTCGAAGCCCGTGGCGCAGACCAGTGCATCCAGCGGGTGCTCGCGGCCATCGGTGGTGCGCACGCCCTGCGCCGTGATCCGCTCGATCGCCGTGGTGACCAGGCTCACGTTCGGCCGCGTCAGGGCCGGGTAGAAGTCGTTGCTGTAGATGATGCGCTTGCAGCCCAGCGGGTAGGGTGGCTTGAGCGCCGCGCGCAGCGCCGGATCCTGCACCACGGCCAGCTGCTTCTGTGCCAGCCGGAGCATGCTGGCGCGGGCGGCCGTGCCTTCGTCGAACCCGCGCCGGCCCCATTCCAGCACCGTATACCAGAACCGGTGGACCGCCCTGGCCACGCCCGGCACGCGCATCAGCGCGCGGTCGAGCGCGCCATACCGGCGGTCCAGCCGCGGCAGCACCCAGTTCGGGGTGCGCTGGAACACCGTGAGCTGCGCCGCCTGGGACGCCAGCGGCGGGATGAGCTGGGACGCCGTGGAACCCGTGCCGATCACGCCCACGCGCCGGCCGGTCAGGGGCACGCGGTCATCCCAGCGGGCGGAATGCAGCCGGGTGCCGGCGAAGTCCGCCAGCCCCGGGATGTCCGGCCAGCGCGCCTGGCTCAGCGGCCCGGTGCTGCAGACGAACCAGGGGGCCTCGTAGATCCGGCCGTCGGCCGTGCGCAGGCGCCACAGCGCCGCGGCCTCGTCCCAGTGCGCCGCCGTCACGGTGCTGCCCAGCCGCAGGTGCGCGCGCACGCCGAAGCGCGTGGCGCAGTGTTCCATGTAGGCCTGGATCTCCGCTGCCGCGGCGAAGCGGCGGCGCCAGTGCGCGTAGGGCGCGAAGGAGAAGCTGTACAGCGGCGCCGGCACGTCCACGTGCGCGCCGGGGTAGCGGTTGTCCCACCAGGTGCCGCCCAGGCCGGTGCTCTGCTCGAGCATCACGAAATCATGGATGCCGGCGCGCTTGAGCTGGATGGCGGTGCAGAGGCCCGACATGCCGGCGCCGAGCACGAGCAGGCGGTGGCGGTGCGCCGCGCCGCGTGCGGGCGGGGCCTTCAACGGCTGCTCACCCGCCAGCACCTGGGCGGAGAACGCTGCTGCGCGCCGCACCGCCGCGGTCGCGCTCGGCAGCACACCGGCGTGCAGCTGCCAGACGTGCCAGCGCTTCTGCGCCACCTCGGCGTACACCGGCACCCCGGCGTCCTCCAACCGGTCGTGCAGGCGCAGGCCCTGGGCGTGCAGCAGTTCATCGGTGCCGACCTGCAGCCAGACCGGCGGCAGGCCCGCGAGGTCCGCCCGCAGCGGCGAGCAGCCGGGGTCGGAGGCGGGCGTGGAGCCGCGGTAGTGGGCCGCGCAGGCCGACGCCCAGGCGGCCGACAGCATGGCCTCGCCCGGTGGCGCGGGTGCCGTCGAAGCGTCCGCCTGGCCTGCCGGGAGTTCCACCCAGGGCGAGAGCAGCCACAGGCCAGCCGGCATCGGCCCGCCGTCGTCGCGCTGCGCCAGCGCGGTGGCCAGGGCAAGGCCGCCGCCTGCGGAGTCCCCGGCGATCACGACCGGCCCGTGCGCCGCCTGCAGCGCCTGCAGGCAGGCCAGCGCGTCGTCGCGCGCCGCCGGGAACGGATGTTCCGGCGCCAGCCGGTAGTCGGGCACGAAGACCGGCCGCCCACTGAAGCGAGCCAGGTGGCCGGTGATGGCGCGGTGCGTGCGCGGTGCACCGATGCAGTAGGCGCCGCCATGCAGGTAGAGCAGGGCGCCGACGCCGCTGGCGGCGACCGGCCGCACCCATTCACCCGGCACGCCGGCCAGGGTGCTGCGCTCGAAGCGCACGCCGCGTGGTGCCAGGGTCAGCGCCGCCAGCCCGCGCAGCCAGCCGCGCTGCAGCGCCAGCGGCACGCGGGGCGACAGCACCGGCTTGAGCAGGGCTTGCAGCGTGAGCCGCAGCACGGCTGCGGTCACGGTCTCCCGGAGGCCGCCGGGCGGTTCGACGGTGTGGATGGACATCGCGGGCGATTCTGCCCGCCGGAAACAGCAAGGCCGGCGCGGGTGAACCCGGCCGGCCTGTTCGTGACGTGTGCGCGGGGCCGAGCCCCGCAGCCATCACTTCTTGTTCTGCTTCTCGTCCTTCTTGCCCTTGCCCTTGCCCTTCTCGGGCGCGGCCACCGGCGTGGCGATGATCTCTTCCTCGGCCTTGGGCTCCACCACGCTGGCGATGGTGATGTCCTTGTTGCCGTGGCGCACGATCTTGATGCCGGCGTCGAGCTTCAGGTCACGGGCGTGGATGCTGTCGCCCTTCTTGAGCTCGCTGAGGTCCACCGTGATGTACTCCGGCAGCTTCTGCGCCAGGCACTCGATCTCGAGTTCGCTCATCACGTGGTTGACCAGGCACTTGTCGGTCTTCACCGCGGGCGAGTTCTCCTCGCCGACGAAGTGCAGCGGCACCTTCTTGCGCAGGCGGGTGGTGGCGTCCACGCGCTGGAAGTCCACGTGCAGCACCAGCGGCTTCCAGGCGTGCACCTGGAAGTCGCGCAGCAGCACCTGCTCGGTCTTGCCGGCGAGTTCCATCTCGAGGATGGACGAGTGGAAGGCTTCCTTCTTCAGCGCGAAGAAGAGCGCGTTGTGATCGAGCTCGATCATCGTGGGCGTGCCGGCGCCATAGACGATGCCCGGCACCTTGTCGGCGCGGCGCAGGCGGCGGCTCGCTCCGGTCCCCTGCAGGCTGCGCTCGTAAGCGGTGAATTTCATGTTCACTCCAAGTTGAAAGGGCCCCGCGACCAGGGCCTGGAAAGGGCAAGGGGCCGAATCCCCTCGCCCGACAGGGCTCCGACGGAGCCCGCTGATCCGGTCAAAAGTTGCTGTTCTGCTCCGCGAACAGCGAGGTCACCGATTCCCCGTCGCTGATGCGGCGGATGGTCTCGGCGAACAGGAAGGCCACCGAGAGCTGGCGGATCTTGCCGCAGGCCTTGGCCGGCTCGCTGAGCGGGATGGTGTTGGTGATGCAGACCTCGTCGAGCTGCGAACCGGCGATGCGCTCGATGGCCGGGCCGGAGAACACCGGGTGCGTGCAGTAGGCGAAGACGCTCTTGGCGCCACGGTCCTTCAGCACCTCGGCCGCCTTCACCAGCGTGCCGGCGGTGTCGATCATGTCGTCCATGATCACGCAGTTGCGGCCGTCGATCTCGCCGATCACGTGCATGACCTCGGAGACGTTGGCCGCCGGGCGGCGCTTGTCGATGATGGCCAGGTCGCAGCCCAGCTGCTTGGCCAGCGCACGCGCGCGCACCACGCCGCCCACGTCGGGGCTCACCACCACCAGGTCGCGGTAGTTCTTGCTCTTGAGGTCCGACAGCAGCACCGGGCTGGCGTAGATGTTGTCGACCGGGATGTCGAAGAAGCCCTGGATCTGGTCGGCGTGCAGGTCCATCGTCAGCACGCGCTCCACACCCACCGTCTCCAGCAGGTTGGCCACCACCTTCGCGCTGATGGGCACGCGCGTGCTGCGCGGGCGGCGGTCCTGGCGGGCATAGCCGAAGTACGGGATCACGGCGGTGATGCGGCGGGCACTGGCCCGCTTCAGCGCATCGGCCATGATCAGCAGCTCCATCAGGTTCTCGTTGGTGGGGCTGCAGGTGGGCTGCACGACGAAGACGTCGCGCGCGCGCACGTTCTGGCGGATCTCGACCGTGACCTCGCCGTCGGAGAAGCGGCCGACCGCCGCCTTGCCGAGCTCCACGCCCAGGTGGCCGGCGATCTCCTGGGCCAGCGCCGGGTTGGCGTTGCCGGTGAAGAGCACGGTGTTGAACAGCACGCTGGGACTCCGGGACGCCGGGACGGGCCCGGACGGTGGGTCAGAAGAGGATTTGGCAGGGGAGGAAGGACTCGAACCCTCGCATGTCGGAATCAAAATCCGATGCCTTAACCAACTTGGCGACTCCCCTACACAGGACCCCGGCTGACGCCGAGACCCTCGAACCGTTCTAGTCGGCCCAGTCCGCAAGCGGATGCCGGCCCAGACCCCGGCACAACCGACCTTCCCAGCCCGCCGGCAACTCAGCCTGCGGAAACGTCGCCACGGGAACGTCGCCTGTGCCAGCCCTCGCGAACACCGCGCTGCCCGAGCCCGTCATGCGGCTGTTGCCGAATCGGGCCTCCAGCCACCGGGCGGCTTGCGCCACCTCGGGGCAGAGGGATTCGGCCACCGGCTGCAGGTCGTTGCGACCCTGGCCACCGGCCCAATCCATCTGGCGACATGCGTCGTCGAGAGAGCCCTCAACTATAACAGGTTCCGTGTCGCGTGTGAGCGCCGGGTGGGTGAAGATCTTCGCGGTGGGCAGCGGGGTAGGGGGCTTGATCACGGCATACCACTGCCGTGGCAGCTGCAACGGGCGCAGCCGTTCGCCGATGCCTTCGACGAAGGCATCCTGCCCGCCGATGAAGAAGGGCACGTCGGCGCCCAGGCGGGCGCCCAGTGTGGCCAACCGCGCGCGCGGCCAGTGCAGACCCCAGAGCTGGTTGAGGCCCAGCAGCACGGTGGCGGCATCGGAACTGCCGCCGCCCAGGCCGGCACCCCAGGGCAGGCGCTTCTCGATCGTGATGTCCACGCCCAGGGGCTTGGACGCTTCGGCCTGGAGCAGGCGCGCTGCGCGCAGGCAGAGGTCGTCGTCCGGGAGCGCGGCGCCGATGTCGTGGCGCTGAACCAGGCCGTCGGCGCGGCGCTCGAGGTGCAGGGTGTCGCACCAGTCGATCAGCACAAAAGGCGATTGCAGCAGGTGGTAGCCATCGGCCCGCCGGCCGATCACGTGCAGGAACAGGTTCAGTTTGGCCGGTGCGGGCAGGTCGAACAGCGCGCGCAGGGTCACGACGCGCCCCCGTTCAAGCGAACGCGCAGCGTCATGGCCGGTGCCGCGGCGCGACTGGCCAGCAGCAGGCCGTCGGCCAGCCGCGAGGTGTCCAGCGCCCAGCCCAGCTGCTCGAAGCCGTCCGCCGTCACGGTGTGCACCGCCCCCGGCCAGGGCCGGCCGCGCAGCCAGTCCGGCAGCGCCTGCAGCGGCATGCGCTCGCCCAGGAGATCCTGCGCCAGGCTGCCCAGGTCGGGGTAGCGCCGCGCGGTGCGTCCATCGTCCAGCACCGCCTCGCCTGGGGCCCAGCTGGCCGTGCCCAGGCGCGGCCCCAAGGGCGTCGACAGGTCCAGCCGGCCCCGTTGTGCATCACCCAGCAGGTCGAACGCAGCGTTGAACCCCTTGGCAGGCCCGTCGGCCGAGGCGGCCACCGACACCACCAGCCGGCCGCTCAGCGTGGGCTGGGCCTCGGGCAGGCTGGCGCAGGCCGACAGCAGCGCGGCGAGCCCCGCGCCGGCCAGGTGGCGGAGCCTCACAGCCCGACCTGCAACCGCGCCAGGGTCTCGCGCAGCACCTCGTTGGCGTCGTCGCGCGCCTGCGCCTGGCGCCAGATGCGGCGCGCTTCGTCCTGCCGGCCCTGGGCCCAGAGCACCTCGCCCAGGTGGGCACCGATCTCGGTGTCGGGGCGCGACGCCCAGGCCTGGCGCAGCAGGCGCTCGGCCTCGTCGAGGTTGCCGAGCCGGAACTCCACCCAGCCCAGGCTGTCGGTGATGAACGGGTCGCCTGGCATCAGGTCCAGCGCCTTGCGGATCAGCGTGCGGGCTTCCTCCAGCCGCACGCCCCGATCGGCCAGCGAGTAGCCCAGCGCATTGTGGGCGTGGCCGTGTTCGGGCTGGATCTCGATCACGCGGCGCAACAGGCGTTCCATGTCCGGCAGGCGGTCGAGCTTCTCGGCCACCATGGCCTGTTCGTAGAGCAGGTCCACGTCCTCGGGGAAGCGTTCCACGGCGCGGGCGAAGACGTCGTAGGCCGGCTGCCAGCGCTTGACGTCCCGCAGCAGCTGCGCTTCCGCCACGAGCTTGGCGCGGGCGTCGGCCGCCGAACGTTCCGGCACCTGGCGCAGCGAGGCGACCGCCGCGTCGACGTTGCCCTGGCGCGCCATCAGCGTGGCCCGCCGGGCCTGCACCTCGAGGGCGCGCTGCGGGTCGTCGATGCGGGCCAGCCACGCCTCGGCGGCGGGGAAGTCGCCGCGCTGCTCGGCCGCCTGGGCCAGCATCAGCCAGGCCTGCACCAGGCCCTGGTCGGCGGGGGTGTCGGCCGCACCGTTGGGCTCGGCGTCGGACGCCGGCGCACTGGCGGCAGCCTCGGCCTGGGCGCCAGGCTGCACCAGGGCCACGTAGCGCTTCAGCGCCGCTTCGGCCTCGTCCGCATGCCGCAGCTCCAGCTGCAGCGCCCCCAGCATCAGCCAGGGCGGGGCCTGGTCGGGCTGCTGCGTGGTGGCGGTCTCCAGCTGCGCGATGGCCTCCGGATAGCGCTGCGCGGCGGTCAGCACACGCGCCCACGCCAGGCGCAGGGCCGGCTCGGCATCGGGTCGGGCCAGATGGGCCGTCACCAGCGCTTCGGCCTCGGGACGCTGTGTGCGCAGTTCCATGGCCAGCAGCGCCGGGCCGGGTGCTGAAGGATCGTCGGCGGCACCTTCGCGCGCCAGCGCCAGCGCGCGGTCGGGGTCGTCAGCGGCCAGCCAGGCGCGCCCGCGCGCCACCAGCGCCGGCGAGCGCGTGGCCGGGTCGGCGGCATGGGCCGCCAGGGCGGTGTCCAGCAACTCTGCCGTGCGACGCTTGTCGGTGGCACGCTCGAAGAAACGCGGCAGGGCGGCGATCAGGCCGCCGCGTTCGGCGGCCGGCGTCTTTTGCAGCAGTGCTGCCAGCGGCTCGCCGGCGGCGTCCAGCTGGTTCAGGGCCGTCAGGATCTGCAGTTCCAGGCGCAGCGGCTCGGTCGAGTCCGGCAGCGCCTGGGCCCAGGCGCGTGTGGCCTCCAGGGCCTCGCGGCCAGCCCGCGACTGCAGGGCGATGTCCATCGCGCGGCGGAACAGCTGGGCGTCGCGGGTGCGCCGGGCGGCGTCGAGGTACAGCTGATAGGCCTGCCCGGGCTGGCTGTTGCGCAGCTCCATCTCGCCGAGCAGCAGCTGGTAGAACAGCGGGGCATCAAGCGCACTGCGCTGCGCCGGCACGTCGGCCCACGCCGTCCCGCAGGCAAGGCTCAGGGCGACGGCCGCGAGCAGCTTGCGCCCGCGCAAAACCTCAGGCATGGCCACTCCACGTCGATTGAAATTCATTCTCACATAATGCCCGCATGCCGGAACTCCCCGAAGTCGAGGTCACGCGTCGCAGCCTCGACGGACCGTTGCAGGGCGCACGGATCCTCGGTGTTCGGTTGGGCAAGCCCTTGCGCTGGCCGCTGGGCTGCGACCCGGCGGCCAGGCTGATCGGCCGCACCGTCGGCCCGATCGCGCGGCGCGGCAAGTACCTCTGGATGCCGCTGCACGCCGCCGACGGCGCACCCGACGGCGGGTTGCTGCTGCACCTGGGCATGTCGGGTTCGCTGGCGCTCCAGCCTTCGGTGCCGGCGCCGGCCGGCCCGCACGACCACTTCGAGCTGGCCACCACGCAGGGCACCCTGCGGCTGACCGATCCGCGCCGCTTCGGCGCCGTGGTCTGGTCGGCCGCGCTGGACGCGGATCCGGCGCGCAAGCTGCTGTCGTCGCTGGGGCATGAGCCCTTCGACGAGGCGCTGACGCCGGAGTTCCTGCATGCGGCCCTGAAGCGGCGCCGCGCGCCGATCAAGCCGGTGCTGATGGCGGGCGACATCGTCGTCGGCGCCGGCAACATCTACGCCTGCGAGGCGCTGTTCGAGGCCGGCATCCACCCCGCCCTGCGTGCCGACCGCTTGAGCCGGCCGCGCGCGGTGCGGCTGCTGGCGGCCGTGCGGGCGACGCTGTCGCGGGCATTGGCGCTGGGCGGCAGCACGCTGCGCGACTTCCACGATGCCCACGGCATGGACGGGGCGTACCAGGACCACGCCGCCGTCTATGGCCGTGCCGGTCAACCCTGCCACCGGTGCGGGCAGACCGTGCGCCGCAGCGTGCAGGCGCAGCGGGCCACCTACTGGTGCCCAGGCTGCCAGAAGCGCTGACGCCCGCCATTCGTGATGCCGTGCGCAGTCGGATCGCCTCCCCTGTCAGCAAGTGTTTCGCCCCTGGGTGCCGGCCGAGTGCTGCGCTAGGATGACCCGGACGCTCATGCACAGCCCGCTCGTCTCCCGCCTGGACACCCAGGCCGCCTGGCGCTCGTCGCTCGACCGCCAGGTGGCGGCGTACGCGCGTTTCCTGGCCGACCATGACCTCGGCGCGGCCGGCGACGACGCCCGGCTCGAGGCCCTGCGCCACCGTCTGCTGGCCGACCGACTGATGCTGGCCTTCGTGGCCGAGTTCTCGCGTGGCAAGTCGGAGCTGATCAACGCAATCTTCTTCGCCGACACCGGCCGCCGCGTGCTGCCGGCCACGCCCGGGCGCACCACGATGTGCCCGGTCGAGCTCTTCCACGACGCGGAGGAGCCGCCCACGCTGTCGCTGCTGCCGATCGAGACGCGGCTGGGCGGCCTGTCGCTGGCCGAGTTGCGGGGCCGCACCGAACCCTGGCAGCGCATGCCACTGGACCCCAGCCAGCCCGAGGCACTGGCCCGGGCGCTTTCCGCCGTCACGCTGACGCAGAAGGTGCCGGTGGAGATGGCCCAGCGCCTGGGCTTCTGGCACCCGGAACAAGGGGCCGACAACCCGCCTCAGGATGCCGAGGGCCTGGTCGAGGTGCCGGCCTGGCGCCATGCGCTGATCAACTACCCGCACCCGCTGCTGCAGCGCGGCCTGGTCGTCATCGACACGCCTGGCCTGAACGCCATCGGCGCCGAGCCGGAGCTGACCCTGTCGCTGCTGCCGGCGGCGCACGCCACGGTCTTCATCCTGGCGGCCGATGCCGGGGTGACCAAGTCCGACCTGTCGGTGTGGCGCGAGCACTTGGGCGGTTCGGCGGTCGAGCGCTTCGTCGTGCTCAACAAGATCGACGCCCTGGCCGACCCCCTGCTGGCCGCCGAGGACGTGCAGGCCCAGATCGACCGCCAGCGCCGGCAGACGGCCGAGACGCTGGGCCTGGAACCGGCGCGCGTGTTCCCGCTGTCGGCGCGCGAGGCGCTGGCGGCGCGCGTCGCCGGAGACGAGGCGGCGCTGCGCCGCAGCCGGTTGCCCGAACTGGAAGCGGCCCTGGCGGGCGAATTGCTGCCGCGCCAGGCCGAACTGCTGGCGCAGACCACGGTGGAGACGCTGCGCGAGATGCGCGAAGCGGCGGCACGCCGGCTCGGCGACCGCCGGCGGCAGAACGCCGAGCAGATGCTCGAACTGCGCGGCCTGCGGGGCAAGAGTGGCGCCAAGGTGCGGTTGATGCTCGAGCGCGTGGAGGCCGAGGCCACGGAGTTCGAGCGCTGCACGGCGCGGCTGCAGGCCATGCGCGTGGTGCAGGCGCGGCTGCAGCGCGAGGCGCTGGCCGGGTTATCCAGCGAGCAGCTGCGCACCGAGGTCAGTGCCATGCAGTCGGCCGCCGGCGCCTCGGGCTTCGCGATCAGCGCGCGCAAGCCCTTCGAGCTGCTGTTCCAGCGCCTGCGCGGCGCCATCGACGCGGCGCAGGCCAAGGCCGGCGAGATGCAGCACATGCTCGACGGCAGCTTCGGGCAGCTCAACAGCGAATTCGGGTTCGCGTTCACCGTGGGCATGGCGCCGGACCTCGCCCGCTACCGGGCCGAGCTGGATCTCATCGCCCAGAACTACGGCCGCTACGTCGGTTTCTCGCAGGCCTGGCGCCTGGCGGTGCCGGGCTTCGTCGAACAGTTCCGGCGCATGCTGCTGTCCAAGCTGCGCGTGGTGTTCGAGAACGCCGCCGGCGACATCGAGATGTGGAGCAAGTCCGCCGGCGTGCAGGTGGAACAGCAGCTGCGCGAGCGGCGCAAGGCCTTCCAGCGGCGGCGCGAGGCCCTGGAGCGCATCCAGGCCGCCGCAGGAGAACTGGAGCAGCGCATCGGCGAGGTCGAGGCGCAGGACGGGCACCTGCGCGACCTGCAGCAGCGCCTGGACCGCCTGACCTCGGAGACCGTCTCCATCGCGCTCGGCCTGCTGGCCCCGGCCGACGCGGCGTGAGCGTTCCCCCGACGCCCGCCGCCCCCCAGGGCGCCGGTCTGGCCGAGTGCGTCATCGCCTGGCAGCGGCAACATGGCCGCCACACGTTGCCGTGGCAGCAGACCCGCGACCCCTACCGCGTCTGGCTGTCGGAGATCATGCTGCAGCAGACCCAGGTGAGCACCGTGCTGGACTACTACGCGCGGTTCCTCACTCGTTTTCCGGACGTGCAGGCCCTGGCGGCAGCGCCGCTGGACGACGTGCTCGCGCTGTGGAGCGGCCTGGGCTACTACAGCCGGGCGCGCAACCTGCACCGCTGCGCGCAGGCGGTGGTGGCGCAGCATGGTGGCCGCTTCCCGGACAGTGCAGCGGGCCTCGCCACGCTGCCGGGTATCGGGCGCAGCACGGCCGCGGCCATCGCCGCCTTCTGCCATGGCGAGCGGGTGGCCATCCTGGACGGCAACGTCAAGCGCGTGCTCACGCGCGTGCTGGGCTTCGACGGCGACCTCGCCGAGGCGCGGCACGAGAAGCAGCTGTGGGCGCTGGCCGAGTCGCTGCTGCCGCAGACCGGCATCGAGACCTACACCCAGGGCCTGATGGACCTCGGCGCCACGGTCTGCACCACGCGCCAGCCGCGCTGCGACGCCTGCCCGTTGACGGCGCGCTGTGCAGCGAAGACCCAGGGCCGACCGCAGGCCTACCCGGTGAAGACGCGCAAGCTGCGCCGCCGTGCCTGGGCGCACGCGCTGCTCTGGCTGACGCAGGGGGATCGGGTCTGGCTGGTGCAACGCCCGCCGCGCGGCGTCTGGGCCGGGCTGTGGACGCTGCCGCAGGCCGACGAGGCGGCGGCGTGGCTGGAATGGGCGGCCTCGGCCGGTGCCAAGGCGCAGGTCGGCCCGAGCTTCGTGCACGTGCTCACCCATGCCGACTGGACCCTGACCCCGGTGCGCGTGGCGCTGGCCGACGACGCGCCCGCGCCTGCTGCGCTCGAGGGCCGCTGGTTCGCCCGCGACGACGCGCTGGCGCTGGGCCTGCCGGCGCCGATACGAAGGCTGATCAGCTGACGACCTGCTTGCCGCGCAGGTACTCGTCGACGATCTTCAGCCGCAGGCCCGGCGACTCCAGCGCCATCAGCTTCTGCTTGGCCGCCAGCGGGATGGGCAGGATCTCGCACCAGCGGTTGGCCACCCAGCCGGCGTCGTCGAGCCGGTAGGGCTCCAGGAAGGGCAGCTGCCCCTGCGTGCGCAGGTTGGCGATGGCCTGGGCCAGCGCCTGCACCGTGCCCAGCATGGCGGGGTCGGGCACCTCGGCCGGGTCGTCCTCGACGGGCTGCACCGGCGCGGTCCACAGGCCGCCGGCCTGCTGCACCGGGTCGCCATCGAGGGTGAACCGGCTGCCCCCATGACAGCGCACGCGCAGGATGCCGGTCTGCTCGCTGTCGACTTCGTCGATGTGGGCCAGCGCGCCCACCGGCTCCAGCGCCACCGGGCCACGGCCGGCCTCGACGCCCTGGCGCAGGCAGATCACGCCGAAGGCCGTACGCTCGCGCAGGCAGCGCGTGACGAGGTCGACATAGCGTGCCTCGAAGACCTTCAGCCCCAGCAGACCGCCGGGGAACAGCACCGTCTGCAGCGGGAACAGCGGCAGCGGCGTGCCGGCGTCAGTGGCCATCGGCCTTGGCGTCCAGTTCGCGGTGACGCACCAGCGTCGTCACCTCGCGGCGGAAGCGTGCCGCCAGCGTCTCGGTGATGAAGACCGACCGGTGCTGGCCGCCGGTGCAGCCCATGCACACCGTCAGGTAGGCGCGCTGGTCGGCACGCAGCGCCGGCAACCAGTGGCGCACGAAGGCCTCGATCTGGCCGGTCATCGTCTCCACCTCGGGCTGCGCACGCAGGTACTGGGCCACGGGTTCGTCGCGGCCGGTGAGCGGGCGCAGCTCGCGGATGTAGAACGGGTTGGGCAGCACGCGCACGTCGAACACCAGGTCGGCGTCGAGCGGCACGCCGTGCTTGAAGGCGAAGCTCTCGAACACCAGGGTCAGGTGTGCCGGCGGCACGCCGACGAGATCGCGCACCCAGGTGCGCAATTGCGCCGGCCGCAGCTGGCTGGTGTCGACCACGGTGGCGATGTCGCGCACGCTGGACAGCAGCTCGCGCTCCATCTCCAGGGCCTCGATCAACGCCCGCGACAGCTCGCCCTCCACCGCCGTCAGCGGATGCGGGCGGCGCGTCTCCGAAAAGCGCCGCAGCAGCGTCTCCGGGCTGGCATCCAGGAACAGCACGCGCACGTGCTGACCTTCGTCGCGCAGCTGGCGCACCAGCGGCAGCAGTTGCGGCAGCGAACCGGCGGTGCGCACGTCCACCGCCACCGCCAGGCGGGAGGTGAAGCGCTCCTGCTCCAGGCGGATGAAGTCGCGCAGCAGTTCCGGCGGCAGGTTGTCGCAGCAGAAATAGCCGGCGTCCTCCAGGGCGTGCAGCGCCACCGACTTGCCGGAGCCGGACATGCCGGTCACCAGCACGACTTCGGCCCCGCCGGGCGTGCCCGCGGGCGCGTTCATCGGCCCTGGCCGCCCTGACCCAGCATGGCCTCGGCGTGCGCCCGGCTGGTGGCCGGCGCCAGCCGTTCGCCGCCGAGCATGCGCGCGATCTCGCTGACCCGGGCTTCGCCGGCCACGGGCTGCACGTCGCTCACGGTGCGCTCGCCTTGCAGCGCCTTGCTGACCACGAAATGGCCGTCGGCGCAGGCGGCCACCTGCGCCAGGTGGGTGACGGCAAAGACCTGCAGGTGCGCGCCGAGCTGCTTCATCAGCCGGCCCACGCTGTCGGCCACGCTGCCGCCGACGCCGGCGTCGATCTCGTCGAAGATCAGCGCCGGGGCCGGTGCCCCGGCCTGCACCTGCTGGGCTGCCGTGGTCACGGCAATGGCCAGCGCCAGCCGCGACAGTTCGCCGCCCGAGGCCACCTTGGCCAGGGCCCGCGGCGTGCTGCCGGCATGGCCGGCCACACGCAGTTCCACGCCTTCCAGGCCGTGGGCCTGCGGTGCGTCCTCGGGCACCAGGGCCACGTCGAAGCGGCCACCGTCCATGCCCAGCTGCTGCATCGCGGCCGTCACCGCGCTGGCCAGCTTCGGGGCGGCCTTGCGGCGCAGGGCCGAGACCGCCTTGGCCTCGCGTCGCCAGGCCGCTTCCGCCGCCGCGCAGGCGCGCTCCAGCGCGTCGAGGTCGGTGGCGGCGTCCAGCGCCTGCAGTTCGGCCTGCCAGCTGGCCAGCAGCGCTGGCAGCTCCTCGGGCTGGCGCCGGTAGCGCCGTGCCAGTGACAGCCAGGCCGCCAGCCTCGTGTCGAGTTCCGCCAGCCGCTGCGGGTCGGGCTCGGCCCGGCCCAGGTAGGCCGACAGCGTGTGCGCCGCGTCGTCCACCTGCGCCTGGGCGCTGCGGAGCACGTCCAGCACCGGGGCCAGCTGCGCATCGTGGCGTACCACCTCGTCCAGGGCGTCGATGGCGCGCTGCAGCAGGCCATCGGCCGCGGGCTCGCCTTCGGACAGTGCCTGGACGGCCGACTGCGCGCCGTCGATCAGCGCCTGCCCATGGGCCAGTCGCTCGTGTTCGGCCTCCAGTTCGGCCCATTCGCCTTCGGCCGGCGCCAGCGCGTCGAGCTCGCCGATCTGCCACGCCAGCCGCTCGCGTTCGCGGTCCAGACCATCGCGGCGCGCGCGCGCGTCGTCCAGGGCGGCGCGCCGGGCGCGCCAGTCGTCCCAGGCGGCGCGCAGCGCCCGGCCGTCGACGCCGGCCTCGGCATCCAGCAGCGCACGCACGGCGACGGGCTTCGTCAGGCTCTGCCAGGCGTGCTGGCCGTGGATCTCCACCAGCGTCTCGGCGGCCTCGCGCAGCTGCGCCACCGTGGCCGCGCTGCCGTTGATCCAGGCGCGGCTGCGACCCTGCGCGTCCACGCTGCGGCGCAGCAGCAGGAGGCCCTCGTCGGCTGAGAACCCTGCATCGTCCAGCCAGGCGCGCAGGGCGGACGGCAGGTCGAACTCGGCGCTGACTTCCGCCCGTGAGGCGCCTTCGCGCACCAGGCCGGCGTCCGCCCGCGCGCCGAGCGCGAACTGCAGCGCATCGATCAGGATGGACTTGCCCGCGCCGGTCTCGCCGGTGAGCACGGTGAAGCCGGGGCCGAACTCGAGATCGAGTTCGGTGACGAGGACCACGTCACGGATGGACAAGCGCCTCAACATGGTCAGACCACGCCCTCATACCAGCGCAGCTTGCGCCGCAGTGTGGCGTAGTAGCTCCAGCCGCGCGGGTGCAGGAAGCGCACCTTGTGCGCCGAGCGGCGCACGCGGATCTGGTCGCCATGCAGCAGGCTGGCCAGGTTGTGCATGTCGAAGTTGGCGGAGACGTCCTTGCCCTGCACGATGCCGATGCGCACCTCGCCGGCGTCGGGCAGCACGATGGGCCGGTTGGACAGCGTGTGCGAAGCGATCGGCACGACCACCCAGCCGCCGATGGCCGGGTGCAGGATGGGCCCGCCGGCCGACAGCGCATAGGCCGTGGACCCGGTGGGCGTGGCCACGATGACACCGTCGGCGCGCATGTTGGCCACGAAGTCGTCGCCGACGTCGATGCGCACTTCCACCATGCCGGCGGTGGCGCCGCGGCTGACCACCACGTCGTTGAGCGACAGGCCGGAGAAGATGCGCTCGCCGTCGCGCCACACCGAACCCTCGAGCATGCTGCGGTGCTCTTCCTCGTAGTCGCCGGCGATCATCGGGCCCAAGGCCTCGCGCCAGTGGTTGGCCGGCACGTCGGTGATGAAGCCCAGGCGGCCCTGGTTGATGCCCACCAGCGGCAGGCCGTGGCGCGCCACCTCGCGCGCGATGCCCAGCATCGTGCCGTCGCCACCCACGACGACGCCGAGGTCGCAGGCCACGCCCAGCGCGCCGGGGGCGACCACGTCGTAGTCTGTGACGCCGGTGGCCTGTGCGGTGTCGCGCTCGAAGGACACGTCCAGGCCCTGGGCGACCAGGAACTGGGCGATCTCCTCCAGCAGCGGGCGGATGCCGCGCGCCTGGTACTTGCCGACGATGGCAGCATGTCGAAAGCGGCTCGGCATGCGGCGCATTACACCATAGGGTCTTCGGCCGGCGAGGCCGTGGGGACGCCGGCTCACTACAATGAAAACCATGCTGGACGACCGCGCCAGAACCCTGCTGAAAGCGCTCGTGGAGCGCTACATCGCCGACGGCACGCCGGTGGGGTCGCGTACGCTGTCGCGGGCCTCGGGGCTGGACCTCTCGCCGGCCACCATCCGCAACGTGATGGCCGACCTGGAGGAGGCCGGGCTCATCGCCAGCCCGCACACGTCGGCCGGCCGCGTGCCCACCGCGCGTGGGTACCGGCTCTTCGTCGACACCATGCTCACGGTGCGCCCGCTGGATGCCGCGCAGCCCGACCCCGAGGTGGCGGCCCTGCTGCAACCCGACCAGCCGCAGCGCGTGATCACGCAGGCGGCGTCGCTGCTGTCCAACCTGAGCCACTTCGTCGGCGTGGTCAGTGCGCCGCGCAAGGCCGGCGTGTTCCGCCACATCGAGTTCCTGCGCCTGGGCGAGAAGCGCATGCTGGTGATCCTGGTGGCGCCCGACGGCGACGTGCAGAACCGCGTCATCTTCACCGCCCGCGACTACACCGCGAGTGAACTGCAGGAGGCCACCAACTTCCTCAACGCCCACTACGCCGGGCTGACGATCGACGAGGTGCGTGCGCGCCTGAAGTCGGAGATCGACGCCCTGCGCGGCGAGATCGCGGCGCTGATGCAGGCTGCCGTGGACGCCGGCAGCGAGGTGATGCAGGAAAGCAGCGACAACGTCGTCGTCTCCGGCGAGCGCAACCTGCTGGGCGTGAGCGACCTGGCCGACGACATGGGCAGCCTGCGCCGCATGTTCGACCTCTTCGAGCAGAAGACCGAGCTGATGCGCCTGCTGGAAGTGTCCAGCCGCGCCGAAGGCGTGCGCATCTTCATCGGCGGCGAGAGCCAGGTGGTGCCGTACGATTCGCTGTCGGTGGTGACGGCGCCGTACGAGGTCGAC
This sequence comes from Burkholderiaceae bacterium, assembly GCA_024235855.1. Classification (GTDB taxonomy): domain Bacteria; phylum Pseudomonadota; class Gammaproteobacteria; order Burkholderiales; family Burkholderiaceae_C; genus Rubrivivax. The sequence goes on along the minus strand of JACKLN010000007.1, from coordinate 163,066 downwards.
GGCCGCGTGGTCGGCACCCTGGGCGTCATCGGCCCCACGCGCATGCCCTACGACCGCATGATCCAGATCGTCGACATCACGGCGCGGCTGGTGGGGCACGCGCTGTCGCAGAAGTAGGTTCGGCGGCCCCATGCCGGCCCGCCTCCTAGAATCCACGCTGGCGGGCCGTTAGCTCAGTTGGTCAGAGCAGAGGACTCATAATCCTTTGGTCGTTGGTTCAAGTCCAACACGGCCTACCAGTTTGAAGGTGCGTCACCGCACCTTCACCCGGTGGTGTGGGAATCAATGTTGCGCGCACGCCCGCCGCGTCCGCAACGGGCCGATGCGCTTGCGCACACGGGAACGGCCGATCAGTCCTGCCGGCCGTCGTGCCGCGAGTCGGCGACCGCCTGTGCAGCCTCGGCCACCCGACGGTCCTTCAGCGTGATCAGCCGATCTATCTGGGCCAGCGACATCAGCTGAGCGTAGATGGCCGGCAGGAAGCGCTTGCTGCGCAGTTCGAGGAAGCGTTCGTCCGACAAATTGTTCAGCCGCTCTTCGCTGACGACGTAGCAGCCGGCGATGTTCCTGACCTTGTCGTGGTCGCGCACCCGCATGCTCAGTGGCGTGAACATGTTGTTGGCCTTCAGCCATGCACAGAACGCCTGGGTCGCCTGGTCCATCTGCTGCAGCTCGGCCAGGTAGCGCTTGACGTTTTCGATGACCTGGGTCGGCTCCCCGTTCTCGTCGAACAGCGCATTGCCCTCGGTATCGCTGACGAGTTCGCTGCCTTCGTCGATGCAGATCGTGAACTGGCCCTCGGTGCCGGCCGCAGCAAGGGCAAACGGGTAGCGTCGGATGATGGCAGGCACGTACGAGGCCTCCCACGCACCGTCCGCCGAGACGAACAGGTTCTCGCCGGCGTCCAGCCCGATCAGCGCCACCGGACGGAAGCTGTCGCTGCGCTCGTCGTCGAGGAACACGATGGCGTAGACGCCAGCCGCACGCGGGAACTCGTGCATCGTGAGGTACGCGATGTGGAACTTCGCCGCAAAGCCGAAGCCCTTCATCTCCCGGATGCGCACCTTGGCGTGCCGTTCGCGATTGACGGGGACGACCTTCTCGAACATGGCGTTCCTTTCCTGGCTCGGTGCTGGCGTTCATTCTCGCCGCATGCCCATGCCAGGCCCCATGCGCAGTCGTGGACGGCGAAGTGGAAGGCGCTCACGCCAGATCAGGTGTGGTCAGGCGCCAGGCTGGTATGCAGGCTGCCGACGACAGGCAAGTCATGTATTGCCGTGGGGGCGCTGCCGGCACCCACCCGACGCCGTCAGCTGCGCGGTTCGCTGGCCGTGGTGGGCGGCGCCTTGGTCACGCGCACCTTGCCGCCGGTGGACACCAGGATCACCGGGTCGCCTGGCTGCAGGTTCTCGTCGCCCTTGGCCTGCACGATGGCGCGGCGCTCGCCGTTCTTGAGCTGGACGAGGATCTCCAGCGCGTCCTCGCGGGTGGAGCTGCGCTCGACGGCATTGCCGATCACGCCGCCGACCACCGCGCCGATGACGCCCAGCGCCACCGATTCGCGGCTGTTGCCGCGCGACGCACCGGCGATGCCGCCCACCACGCCGCCGGCCGTGGCGCCGATGCCGGACTGGGTGCCGTCGACCGTCACGGACCGGACCGACAGCACGGTGGCATCGGTGACGGTGGACAGGCGCTGGGCGTCACCGCGCTGGACCACGTCGGGGCTGGTGGTGGTGCAGGCCGCGAGGGCGGCCACGGTCAGGGCAAGGGTCAGGCGTTTCATCACGGTCCTCCAGGGCAGCGCAACGTCATTGTGGCCCTGTTGGTGCACCGGGATGCTGTGAAGAAATGTGCCCGTGGGCAAAGTGCCGTGAACGTCACGTCGGGTTCAGGGGCGCCAGGTGGCGCGGTTCAGCCGTGCAGGCGGCTCGTGCGCGGCACTGAGGCAAGCAGGAACTCCATCTGGTCGGCCAGGATGCGACGGCCGCGCAGGATCATGTCCTCGTGCAGGCTGGGCACGTAGGGCAGGTAGAGCAGCGTCATGTGCGCCTCTTCGGGCAGCCGGCTGCCCTTGTGGCCATTGCAGGCCTTGCAGGCGGTGATGCAGTTCATCCAGCTGTCCTGACCGCCTCGTGACACGGGCACGATGTGTTCGCGGGTCAGGTCCTCGAAGGCAAACCGTCCACCGCAGTAAGCGCACACATTGCGATTTATATGTAGCGACGATAGGACAGCGTCGAGCTTGTGGCAAGCTGGATGGATAGACAGTTACAAAGATCTGTGTAATCATGACCTAAGTTATGCAGCGATTCGCGGCCGTTCAACCCCAAGCCGAGCGCCTTGCGGCGATGGGGTACCCCCATGCGGCCGACCTGCCCGTGATCATGGGTGACGGCGGGACGAGATTCGACGCGGACGCCAACGAGTTCCTCTACGAGCGCTGTCTTGGCTACTGGCCGCCCGCGGTTGGCGGTCAGCAACCGCCAGTCACGCCCCGCAGCCAGCAAACTTATGCTCATGCCCTGGCTGACTTTCTGTCGTACGCGTGGACACGCAATCTGGACCTCAAGACGATCGACTATGTCCGTCACATCTACGGGCGTTACCAGTCTGAGATGTTGTCCGGCACGTGGTCGGTCACCGAGGCCGCGCTGAGCCCGAGCACGGTCAACGCGCGTGTTGACCGTGCCTGCGAGTACCTGGCCTGGCTGGCCGACAAGGGTCGTCGTCAGCGATTTCTCGTGCCGACGGAAGAGCGTGACATCCACGTTGGTTCGGCGCGTTCAACGGGTTCAGCAACTCGTACCGTGCGTGCGCGGAAGGGCCGAGCGCGTCGGCGCCGCAAGGATCTGCAGCTTCCAACCGATCAGCAACTGGGGCTGTGGCTCTCCGATGTCGAGCGCCGGCATGGCCCTGCTATGGCGCTCGCCTGCGAGTTGGTGCTGCAGACAGCCATCCGCAAGGCCGAATTGATCGGGTGGCGCATCGACACCATTCCTCCGAGAGAAGCCGACTGGGTCATCGTGAACCCCACGGCCCTGCCTGAGGACCAGAACATCGTGGTGACGATCCGCTATGGCACCAAGGGCGGAAAGTTCGGCGAATCCGACGGCGACAAAATCGGCCCTGAACGCGAGATCCTGGTGCCCCTGACGCTCGCCCGCCGGTTGCGTGATTACCACGACAAGGCCCGCCGCCGCAGCTTGCTCGTGTTGAAGTCGGCGTTTAAGGGAGCCGAGCTTGCCCGCCGCATGAGCGATCCCCACCTCTTCCTGGATGAGCGGACCGGGCTGCCGATCGGGTACGACCGTGTGACGAACTGCTGGCGCAATGTCGACGCACTGCCCTTCAAGGGCTGGTCACCACACGGGGGGAGACACTGGTGGGCGTGCATGAAGCTCTGGCGCGAGCTCAAGTTGAATGAGGCCGATCTCAAGGCTCGTGGCGACGGAGCAGGTCGAAGTCTCATCGTCATGGCCACCGACATCATTCGCATGGAGATCAAGGACCAACTCGGGCACCTCGATCTGGCAACAACCCAGCGCTACATCCGCTGGGTGGCCCGACAGTTGAGTGTTGCCCTGCCGACCAGCTATGCCGACTACCTAGACTCGACCCCGGCTAGCCGTGCTGGTGACTGAGTCCGCCTGAGACCAAGGCCACGCATGTCGACCCACATCGACCGCCCAGCTGGAGCCGCCGGGCCTGCGCCGTCTGCAGCATCACCTCGGCGGGCTCTCAGCAAAGATCATCTTCAGTCGCAAGCCGGCACCTTGACCTTGGTCGGCCAACAAGCTGCCGATCTCAAGCAAGCCGATCCGCTCGTCTTCTGGACGCTGCACACGACCAAACCGTATTTGGTCGACCTCAGGGAGTTTGCCGAAGGTACGTTGGACCATGGCGATGCCGAGGCGTCGTTCGGCGCACGTCGGGCCCTCATTGAGCAAATCGCACCGGCCTTTCAGGCGCGGCATCGCCTAGCGGCACCGCGCACCATTGACACCATCAAGTTCGGGCTGCGAAAGTGGTGGCGGCTGTTCGACGCGATCGAGGCTGAAGAGAGTCGGAAACTGCCGCAGGGCGCATTGGTAAAGCGCCTGGCAAGCGTCCTGGATCTCGGCGCCCTGCACGGAACCCGCGCAGTGGAGTCGGGCATGTCGCCAAACGACTTTCATAGCTTCGTGGTGCTGGCTGACATCACGCGGCTGGCGCTCGGCGTGAAACGCCCCCTGCACTGGCAGCCTCCAGCCAAACGCAAGCGGAACCTGGTTGAGGTGCCTCCGCCAGAAGACATCCAGGCGATCTACCACTGCATGAAGGCCGACTGGCACAACGCCATCGACCGTTGGTCTCGGGTGGAGCAACTTGTTGCTGGGGCCCGGGCGGCGGATCAGCCGGCGCAGATGCAACCCTTGCGAGCAGGTCTCGTTCCGTCATCCGAGGCAGAGGTCGCGTTGGTGGCTGGCCTTGGTCTATGGCAGGCCGCGGTCGATCGGCTCGGGCATGTTGATCTGCTGCGGCAAGACCTCGTCGAGAGTGCTGGCGACCAATCGTTGCCGGTCAAGGCCTTCAACATTTCCGAAGTGGCAGAAGCGATCTACCCGAATGGCACCGACATTCGATCGGCGTTCCACCTGTGTCTGGCGGTCGGTGGACTAAATACCTCTGTCCTATTGGATCTTCGGCTCGACCTGCCTGCGGGCCTTCAGATTCCGGATGAGCTCACCAGCCCCGCAGCCAGCGATGCTGAGCGGCGGAAGTGGGTGTTGCAGTGTTGCCCATTCCTCGTACAAAGTCCCATCAACGGTGAGTACTACATCGAGGGTTGGAAAGATCGCGCCAAGTCGTGGGTCAGTCGAACCTACAAGTGGAAGCAACATCTGACTCCCGGCCCCATCATGGTCGAGTTGATCATCCGGACATGGCCATTGCGCGTTGCAATCAACAGGCGACTGGACGCCGCACGGGCGTCCATGAAGAAGGCAATTGACGACAGCGCCACCAACGATGAGGTGAATGCGCTGCAGCAGCAGGTGCTGGAGCTGACGGACGCAGTGCGCTCAGTATGGCTGTATCGGGGGATGACCAGCATCACCTGGCTGACAGGTGGCGACTACAGCGCATCTCAGCCGGGACTGACCTACCTCCAGTGGGTCATCCACCGCATCAACGAAGAGCGGCGCGCGCGGCAGAAGTCTGAGATCGTGTCCATGTCGGCCCGCCACTTTCGCGATGCGTACGCCGCCTGGGCACTTGGCTACTCTGGTGGTGAAGTCTTGGCTGTCATGGTCGCGCTGGACCACAAACGGCTGGGCACCACCGACGGCTATCTGGAAAACAAGGTCGTCCGCGCCCGCATTGTCAAGAAGCACAGGTCATTTGCAGAAGCGCTCTTCGGGTCGCTCGCCTCGGGCAAGCTCGACACCACGATGCTGGCGATGGAGACGCGCTACGCCGACAAAGCGCCTGAAGAGCGCACCCGCATGGTCTTCCGCCTGGTTGAGTATCGGGAGGCGGTCAAGAGCCGCTACGGTGTGGGCTGCCGCGATCCTCATCACCCATCGAAGTTGGCTGACCCGGCGTTCGATGCCGATGGCGTCAAGTTTTGCGCCACACACCGCTGCACCGTGTGCCCTGACAACGCGATCATCACGCCGGACGCCTATCCCGGGCTGATGCTGCGTCTGGCCGAGTTGGAGGCCCAGGAGGAAGCCACGCCTGTGGCGAGTTTTGTCATGAGCTCTTTCGACGCTGAACTGCAGAACGTTCGGAAGGCGTTGCTGCCTCTAAAAGAGTCAGATCCTGAACTTCTGACAGCCACCGTCGCATCCTTCAGGGATGAGATCCGGACCGGCAGACGCAGAGTACCTGGATTCAGCGTCAAACCGCTTTGAGGAGAGACTCCGTGTCCTCTGAAACCACCATCGGTCTTGCCGAGCCGACAACGAATCCGAAGCCCGCCGTCGGCGATCAGGATGAGTGTCGCCTGCGGGCCGCAGCGCAGGTCGAGGCGCACGAGATCCAGTCGGTTGATGTCGACACGCTCGGGCGATTGAAGGCGCTGGCGGGCCACGGTGATCGTTTGTTCGTATGGTCGACACCTGAAGAGTGGTTGGTGAATGGCAGTCGCCACGACGCCATCATGTCCGTTGACTTGCAGAAGGAGGCACTGTCCGCCTTGACAGCGGACGAACGCGCTACTGTGGATATGAAGCCAGTGGCCGGGGCCGTTGCCTTCCTGTCATCGAGGCTGACGCCGGCGCAACTGGTGGATGCCACTGCGTTGCAAGCTGTGCGCTATTTGCTGCTGATGCGCCTCGGGCCGTCGGCACGAACCGGCCGAAAGTCAGGCAAGGTGTCGCTCAAGGCGGGTCTCATTGCAAGCACAGCGTCGGGCGCCATTCGGCGGATGGTGGCCATTGTCATCAGGAAGCGGCTCGACCTGCTTGCGCGCGGCCTGCTATCGACAGATGACACACGCCACTTCGCATTGATTCAGCCATCTGACGTTGCAACGCTGCCAAAGAGCTTCGCTCGCGATTGCGCAATTGAACTTCGGCGCATGGATCAGCTGAGCGGACGTGGGTTGTGGCTCGACGCGCCGATGCCCGAACGGGACCAGACGGCGACTGTCAACCCGGCGCAACCGCCCAAGGAAGCGGAGCCTGAGGGCAAGCCAGACCCCCACTTGCCGCTGCCCGACGACTACGTGGCCCAGATGGGGCAGCGCAGCCTCTGGATCATCGAACACCTGGGCCCCTTTTTGCTTGACGTCGGTGAGGAGCTGTTGACGGAGTGGCGGAAGTCCGCCCACGATGGAAAGTGCTCCAAGGACGCAAGAAAGAAGATTCTCCTGAGAGTGCTGGCAGCCCGGCATGCGGGCGATCCATCCGATCCGCCATGGACTTCTCTGCGTTGCCCGGAACCGCCATTCACTATCCGTCTGAGCACCCACGGCGAAACAGCGGGCCGCAGGTTCAAGGGCGCGGCAGCCGCAAGCGCATCAGACGATGGCGATGAAGACGAGAGCCTGGAATCGATCAAATGGCCACCCTACAACCTGGCGCATTTCACCGGCTTGTGCAGTGTTCTACAGGGCGCGCATTTCTTTGTCGCATCGATGGCCATGGCAGCCCGCCAAAGTGAGTCGATGGATCTGCCCCGCAATTGTGTGGTCTACGGCAAAGATGGTCATTGGCGGGCTGTGGGCCGCACGTTCAAACTTGTGCAGGCCCTTGGGGGAGAGCTCCGGGACTGGGACCTGCCGGAGGCAGCTGCACGCGCGATCGAGCAGCAGGCACGCTTGGCTCGCATGCTGGAACAGATGCCATGGTCAGAGGACCTGAGTGCACTGCTGGACCCAGAGTTCGCCGCCTTCAAGGGTGAACACCTTTGGTGTCGGATTGGTTCGGGGGCAACCAATCCGCGCAAGGTTCCGCGGGATCCGAACAAGTTTCTCCGCAAGTACGCGCGCATGCTGGACATGGAGACAGAGCCCGCTGGCCAGCCGCTGCGAACACACCGCTTCCGGAAGACGATTGCACGTTTGGCCGCACTCGCCATCGACGAGGCGCCCTTGATGTTGAAGCAGCTCTTTGGTCACAAGGACATCGAGATGACGCTGCACTACATCCTTGCGGACAAGGCCCTGGCGGCCGAGATCGAGCAGATCATCAAGGAACTGCACATGATGCGCGCCAAAGCACCGGTCGAGGCTTTCGTGGCGCGGCTGGCAAGCTCAGAAGCAAGGAAGCATGGCGCCGACGAGCTCGACGTCAACTATGGCGGCTATGGCGGCAAGGCCGTGGACCGACTGGCCGACACCGTCGAACGCTACCGCGATCAGGCGGTTGCCGCTGGCCGCATGCGCAACTCGTCGGAAGACTTCGGTGCCGACCACATCGACGACGTCGTCCGCATCCTCACGGGCGACGGCACCTACTTCAACTTGGTGCGCCCGGGCGTCTTCTGCACCAAGCGGTTGGGCGAATGGGGGCCCTGCAGCCGCAAGAAGGGGCAGGCCGATCGGTCCAACTGCCAGGAAACCTGCGACCACCGTCTGGAAGAGCCCTGGTTGCGCGCCGACGCTGATGGCTGCGTGGCTGATGCGCTGGCGGGCTACGAGCGGGCCATGGTCGATGGCGAGGTGCTGCTGCAGTCGTTCTGGGCCGATCAGGTGCGGCGCAATGTCGTGCGCTTCGAAGACTTGCGCGCCAAGTGGATGCAGCATGCTGTCATCGCGCAGATCATGGCCGCTGGCGAGCCCGCAGCAGCGGAAGCAGCATGAAGCCCAAGGCCGCCGCATCCAAGAAGACCGCCGCTGCGGCGCCTTCGCAAGCCAATGAGCGCAAGCGGGCTGGTGCGCAAGCGGCTGGTGCGCTGCGCACGGAGGCCTTCTACGCCAAGTGGCGCGCTGCGATGACCGCAATCGAGCAGGAGGTGATCGGCAACCGCGGCGTCTATCCGCAGAATGATGGCGAACTCGACCTGACCGAGTTGGCCCGCCGCGCGGGGGCGGTCATGAACTCGCTTTACCCTGCGCGGCACGCCGACTTCAAGATGGACGTCGACAAGTTCATCGATCGGATGAATTCGATGGCGCCAGCCAAGGACCCTGTTGAGAAAGAGCCTGGGCCAACTTGGGAGGAGTTGTACAAGATGACCGTCACCAACTACCAGGCCGACGCGCTGGCCTGGCGATCCGATCGCGCCCGCCGGGAGGCTGCGGAGACCCGCGCCGAGGAGCTCGAAGCGACCGTTGCACGCCATCTGGCCACGATCGATGCATTGACCCAGCAGCTAATCGAGCTCACGCAAGGCCGCGTGGTGCCCATCGGGGCCAAGAGAGGTGGCGTCTGATGCCTCGCCCAAGTGTCATCCCCGCCGTTCTGCAGCGACTGGAACATTACCTTGAGCAGCGAGAAGCCGACTACCTTGCCCAGCCCGAAGCCGAGCGCGTGCCCACTTTGCCGGCCACGGGTGACGGCAAGGTCAACGTGCGCAAGTTGGCCGCTGCCATAGGTCTGAAGCAGACGCAGGAGAAGTATCTTTTCGAGCGCGCCGAACTCTCCAGCTTAATCAACCTGATGGCCGAAGGCCAGGGCTTGGCACCTATCGGCGCCAGGGTGATGGAGAAAGCGGCGGATGCAGCCGTGTTCGAGCGTATGGCCCGTCAGTCCCAGCAGGCCAAGCTCGCATCCCAGGCTGCGGTCGAGGCCGAGGCCGTGCAAGCTGAACTGCTTCAGCGCATCAGCGATCTGGAGGCCGACAACCAGCGCCTGCATGCCGAGAACATGCGTATTAGAGCTCGCCTGGATCTGATCAACGCCGGGACTCTGATCCCGCTGGACGACTGATGCAGAACTACGATGCTGTCGTGATCGTCCAGCGTGTGTTGTCGCAATTGGATCGCGGCTGCATCTTCGTCGCAGCACAGGATGACGGATCTGCGATCCACGTGCGGTTCCGCGGCAGCGACACGCAGCCACTCCCAGGCGATGCCTTCCGTGTCAAGGGCCTGTTGGCGACGTACAAGGACCGTCAAGGGCGCACCGTACCGCAGGTCGACTGCAATTGCATGACCCGCGAGGTCGTACATGGGCACTTGCTCGCGCCGCGATTGGCTCGTCTTCCAAACGTTGGCAAGGTTCGTTCCGAGCGCTTGGTTACCCGCTACGGCGGCGAGTTGGCCATGACACTGCGTGACGTTGGTCGCCTGCGCGAAGTAGCCCAAGTGCTGGAACCTGCAAAGCCAGCGCTCGCGTTGCGCATCGCAGCCCAGGTGTTTGCCGCTGCGGCCGGCGACGCCGCAACTGGCAAGATCAAGGCCGCCGAGATCGAGTTTCTCACTCGCCTGGAAGCACTGGGGGTTCGCGAATCCCGTGCGGCCAACCAACTCTGGCGCTTGCTGGCGGGTGAAGACGCCTACGACCGCCTGCTCCGCAATCCTTACGTTTCCGCGAGCCTAATGGACTGGCCGCTCGTGGATCGGATTGGCAAACGGCTGTTGCGTGAGTCAGGGCGCGGTGCTGACCTGGTGACGCACCCCAAGCGATTGATGGGCGCGCTGAGCAGCGTCTACCGCGAGCTTCTGACAGCCGGCGATACCGCTGCGGAGCCTGCAGCTATCGCAGTGCTCATTAGTGAGCGTGGGGTCGATCCAAGTCTCTGCATGCAATACGCCGAGTCGATCGCTGCGCTCAAGCGCTCATGCGATTTGATTCGTGTGCCCGGCGCCGCGTGGCTGGAAGATCGGATCGCGGTTGCGCTGTGGGCCATCGAGCACCAGACACACTCCATTGACGTACCGACCGGCGACGCCCTAAGGAGACTCGTGGTCGATTCCGAACTTGCGGCCGGCATCGAACTGAAGGGAGACCAACCGTCAGCCGTCGCGCGCCTGCTCACACTGCCAGTGGGCGTGCTGCAAGGCGGTGCCGGCGTCGGCAAGACCACAACGATGCGTGTCGTGGCCACAGCATGGGAGTATCTTGGCGGTGATGTGGTCCTTGGCGCACTGCCCGGAAAGGCGGCCTTGACGCTATCGCGCGGCGCTTCTTCGGCTAGCCGCCCTCGGCTTGCCTACACGGTTGCTCGACTGATTCAGATGTTGGAGCGTCAGAAGGCGCAGGACAATAATCCGTCGCAGTTCAGGCCGGATGGCGATGTAACGCTAACTCCGCGAACACTTATGGTGCTGGACGAGGCCGGCATGCTCGACACTCCCAGCTTGCACCGGCTACTCCACTTGCTGCCAGCGGGCGTACGACTGCTGTTCGTTGGCGACGATGGTCAGCTGCCTCCCGTTGGCATCGGCCAGGTGTTTCACGATCTGGTCCAAGAAGGCTCTAGGGCTGTTCACCTGACCCGGGTCCTGCGGACGAAGGATGGCAGCTCGATTCCGGGCATAGCGGCGCAGGTCCGTGCGGGCGAACGGCTTTCATTGCCTGTCTGGGCGGGCGAGACGGCCGGCGTCTTTCGCCTACCCTCCGCACAGCGCCGAGCCGCACAGCGCAATCTTCACGGCGCGGGCGAGATGCTCGTGCTTGCCGCGCTGCGCGCCACTGTCAGCGCCATCAATGATGAAGAGGTAGGGGCATTGCGCACCTCAGCGACGCCGGTGCGACGCCTCGGGCCGATGGCCACAGTGGCGGCTGGTGACCGCGTGATCATGACCGTCAATCGCTATGCCGATGCGCTCTTCAATGGGCTGCTAGGCCGCGTCATTTCGATAGCGGCAGCGCGCGTTTTGGTCCACTGGGATGGCGAGCCGGAGCCCCGAGAGCTGCCCGAGGTGGCGGAGGCGGAGATTGAGCTGGCCTACGCCATCACGTGTCACAAGGCCCAAGGCAGCGCCGCAGACAACGTGCTCGTCGTTGTCGAGCGTACGCCCATCGTCACGCGCCAGTGGCTGTATACGGCCATCACCCGCAGCCGGCAGCTGGTGCTACTTCTGTCCGATGACGACGAGACGATCAACCAAGCCGTCGGCCGTAGCACTATCAGGACCACTGGATTCACCATGCCGGCGCGTACCAGTATCGTCGGTCATCGGGCAACCTAAGTAGTCAGCCGCCTCACCTAGGCTCATGAGGAGAGCCTGCGGGGGTTGACGATGATCGTTTCGATCCGGGGACGTGCCTTAGCATGCTGCACAAGGGAGATGCCAGGGAGTTCTTTTCCCTCCTTGGCAGCACAAAGATGAACGCTCAGCAGTTGCGGCTTCGAGTCAGGGAGATTGGTCCTACGCAACGCCTTTCGATTTCAGCTTCGAAAGGGGGTTCTACTTGTGGCCGGGGTGGAAAGTGCTCGACGACCTGCTGCGCCTTGTGAATGACGCCGGCGCCCTGCAGAGCCGGCTTGTGCTGATCCTGGGCGGCGACGACCGCCGCCGGGGCGATCTGCTGGCCCGCGCTGCCGCTCACTTCGGCACCCAGTCGCTTCCCTTGGGCATCGACTTCGCCCGTCGCATCTCGGCAGTCGCACGGCGCCAGCGGCCCCTGCAGGCATCCAGCCTGCTTCGCGATTCGGTTGACGCCGCCTTCCCCGGGGTCTCACCTGCGCTGCTCGACCGCACAGAGATTCTGTTCGACCGCACCCTGCAGTTTCACGCGCTGGTCGAGCTGAAACGCCTCGCCCATTCGCGAACGGTGGTGGCGGCATGGCCGGGCCAGCTCCGCGATCAGCGCCTGATCTACGCACCCGCCAATCATCCCGAGCACTGCGACCACCCGGCCGCCGGCTTTCTAGTCCATCACATCTCCTGAGCGCTGCCCATGCGATATGGCGACCTGATTCAGTTCGAACCCATCGAGTCCGTCATCCAGCTGCTCGATGCGAACCGCGCGGATGAAGCCAAGCGCTTGGTCTCGACGTATGTCATCTCCGACGAGATGGCCGAGCGCATCAACGGGCGAATCATTCCCCAGCTGTCGTTCGACGAGTCTGTCGACCACAAGGGCCTTTTGGTGGTGGGCAACTACGGCACGGGTAAGTCGCACCTGATGTCTGTGCTGTCGCTTGTGGCCGAGGACGCTGCCTACCTGCCCTTGCTGCGTAGCGCCGCCGTGGCGAAGGCCGCTCAGACGATCGCTGGTCGCTTCAAGGTTCACCGCATCGAGATCTCCAGCCAGATGTCGCTGCGCGACATCGTCACGCAGCAGCTCGAGCTGTTCCTGGAGCAGCACGGCGTGTCGTACACCTTCCCACCGGCCGACAAGGTGGTCAACAACAAGGCCGCTTTCGAAGCGATGATGGCCGCCTTCAACGAGAAGTACCCCAGCCAAGGCGTGCTGCTCGTCGTCGACGAGTTCCTGGAGTACCTCCGGTCCCGAAACGACCACGCGCTGGTGCTGGACCTGTCGTTCCTGCGCGAGATCGGCGAGGTCACCAAGCACCTGCGCTTCCGCTTCATGGCCGGCGTGCAGGAGGCCATCTTCGACAGCGCGCGCTTCCAGCACGTCTCCGACAGCTTGCGCCGTGTGAAGGATCGGTTCGCCCAGGTGCTGCTCGCCCGTGACGACGTCAGCTTCGTCGTCGCCGAGCGGCTGCTCAAGAAGACGGCCGACCAGCAGCAGCGCATCCGCGAATACCTCACCCCGTTCGCGAAGTTCTTCGGGCCGATGAACGAGCGCATGGACCAGTACGTCCGCCTCTTCCCGGTGCATCCGGAGTACATCGCCACCTTCGAGCGCCTGGTCTTCACCGAGAAGCGCGGTGCCCTGGTCACGTTGCGCGACCAGATCCAGGCCATCCTGCAGACCGAGGTGCCCACCGACCGCCCCGGCCTCATCAGCTACGACAGCTTCTGGGACACGGTGACGGCCAATTCGGTGCTGCGTGCCGACCGCGACATCGGCCCGGTGCTGAAGGTGTCGGAGGTGCTGGCGTCCCGAGTCCAGCAGGCCTTCACGCGGCCCGTCTACAGGCCTTTGGCGCAGCGCGTGGTCAAGGGCCTCTCGGTGCATCGCCTCACCACCGGCGGGGACATCTACGTCCCGCTGGGCGCCACCGCGATGGAGCTGCGCGACTCGTTGGCGCTGTTCCAGCCGGGCATCGGCGACATGGGCGGCGAGCCGGCCGAGGACCTGTTGTCTTTGGTACAGACCGTGCTGCGGGAGATCCTTAAGACGGTCAACGGCCAGTTCATCAGCCGCACGCCCGACACCGAACAGTATTACCTCGACCTGAAGAAGGACATCGACTACGACGCCCAGATCGACAAGCGTGCCGACAGTCTGTCCGAAGACGCCCTGGACCGTGCCTACTTCAGCGCCGTGAAGGAGCTGATGGAGCGCACCGACGAGACGGCCTACGTCACCGGCCACCAGATCTGGCAATACCCCATCGAGTGGCAGGAGCGTCGCGTCGAGCGCAGCGGTTACCTCTTCTTCGGGGCACCGAACGAACGCCCGACCGCTCAGCCCGAGCGCGACTTCTACGTCTACTTCGTTCATCCCTTCGCGCCACCGAAGTTCAAGGACGAGCACAAGTCCGACGAAGTGTTCATCCGGCTCAAGGGTCTGGACGACGATATCCGCAAGCACCTGGCCACCTACGCGGCAGCGCTGGACCTGGCATCCACCGCCAGCGGTGGGGCGAAGACGGTCTACCAGGACAAGGCCAAGGACGCCCTGCGCAAGATGAGCAAGTGGCTGCAGGAGAAGCAGCTCAAGGCGCTCGAGATGACCTACCAGGGCAAGAGCAAGCCGCTCGAGGCCTGGGTGCAGGGCATCTCGCTGCGCGAACGGGCGCGCCTGGGCCCCGACGACCGCATCAACTTCCGCGACGTGGTCAACGTCGTCTCGGGGCTTGCGCTGGCCTCACGCTTTGCCGAAGTGGCGCCGGAGTACCCCAGCTTCTCGTCGCTGGTCACCGAGCAGAACCGCCGGCAGCTGATCGGCAACGCCTTGAAGATGCTGGCCGGTGGGCCCAAGACCAGGGACGGCACGGTCATCCTCGACGCGCTCGGGATGCTCGACGGCGACAAGCCGCAGCCCGGTCAGAGCAAGTACGCCAAGGCCGTTGTCGCCCAGCTGGGTGCCAAGGGCAGCGGCCAGGTGCTCAACCGCGCCGAGCTCCTGGTGGGCGGCAGCGAGATCGAATACTTCTCGCCGGCGAAGTGCCGGCTCGAACCCGACCTGCTCGTGGTCGTGCTGGGCGGCCTCGTGTACTCGGGCGACGCCGTGCTCGCCATCCCCGGCGACAAGATCGATTCCAGCAAGACATCGCTGCTCACCGAGCGCAGCCTGGAAGAGCTGAAGCAGTTCAAGCATCTGGAGACGCCCAAGGAGATCAGCACCGCGGTCCTGCGGGCGCTGTTCGAGTTCCTGGGCAAGTCGCCGGGCCTGGCCCAGATGGCCGCGGCCGGTGACGACGCGCCCGTCAAGGAGTTGCAGGACGCCGTCAGCGGCCTCGTCACCCGCGTGCTGACGGCCAGCACCGACATGAGCAGCCGCCTGGCCTTCTGGGGCAGCGCGCTGCTGCGCGATGACGAGCTGTCCGAGTGGCGCAAGCGGCTGGAGTCCCTGAAAGGCTTCGTGGAACGCCTGGCGCCCTTCAACACCCTGGGCAAGCTGAAGAACCTCAAGCTGACCGAGGACGAGGTACAGGCCCAGAAGCCCCACCTTCAGACCCTGGAACAGCTGGAGAAGCTGCAGGCCTTCGTCGCCGACCTGGGCACCACGGCCGCCTACCTCGCCCAGGCCGAGCTGGTGCTGCCAGCCGACCACGCGTGGTTGAAGGAAGCCCAGAAGGTGCGCAAGGACCTGCTGGACAAGCTGGCCGCTGACCGGGGCGCGCAGAAGGCGGCGGAGTACAGGCAGACGCTGTCCAAGCTCAAGCAGGACTACATCAACGCCTACATCGCGCTACACAGCAAAGCCCGGCTCGGCGTCAGCGACGAGAAGAAGCAGGCCTCGTTGCGCAAGGACCCGCGCCTGGCGACGCTGCGCGCGTTGGCCGGCATCTCGCTGATGCCGACGTCCCAGCTGACCGAGTTCGAGACCAAGCTCGGCAACCTCAAGGGTTGCGCGTCACTGATCGAGGGCGACCTGGGCGCGTCACCCTACTGCCCGCATTGCAGCTACAAGCCTGCAAACGAGCAGGGCCAGCTGGTGGCGGCTGGCAATGCCTTGCAGCAGCTGGACGACGAGCTCGACCGCCTGGTCGACAGCTGGACCCTGACGCTGCTCGAGAACCTCGAGGACCCGACCATCCAGGCGAACTTCGAGCTGTTGGACGCCGCGGCGCGCAAACTGGTGGAGGCATTCGTGGTCAGCAAGCAACTGCCCGACCCGCTGCTGCCCGAGTTCGTGGCCGCTGTTCAGGATGCGCTCTCAGCGTTGCAGAAGATTGGCGTGACGGCGGACGAGCTGAAGCAAGCGCTGCTGAAGGGTGGATCTCCCGCGACCCCGGACGATCTGCTCAAGCGCTTCGAGACCTTCATCGCGGACCGATGCAAGGGGCGCGACCGCAGCAAGGTTCGTGTTGTCGTCGATTGATCGCATGCGCCAGACCATGCGGCCGGGGTGGCCGGCCACCGGGCAGCCGCTGGCTTGACAGGTCTGACTAGTCGCCCTGAAGCACGGCAACCCGACCCGAACCGACTTTGACCCGATCCGCCCGGTGGCGTGATCACAACCCAGACGCAAGAGATGAGTGATCTGATCAACGAAAAGAGGGCTGCAAGTGGCCCTGTCCAGTGTTTGGGCCAGACGTTTCCGAGCGACCAAGCGCGCCGGGAACACTTCATTGGCCTACTGGCGCAGAAATTGAAGGATCCAGTGTTCCGCCAGCAGGAGGGCTTCCCGAAAGGTAGTGACGAGGCGATCTTGGCCATGTCCGATCCACCCTATTACACGGCTTGCCCCAACCCTTGGTTGGCCGACTTCGTCAAGTACCACGGCAAGCCTTACGACCCCCAGGAGACCTACAGCCGCGAGCCGCTGGCAGTCGACGTCTCGGTAGGCAAGACCGATGCGATCTACAGGGCGCATGCATATCACACGAAGGTGCCACACCTTGCGATCGTTCCTTCTATCCTGCACTACACAAAGCCTGGCGACGTCGTACTGGATGGCTTTGCCGGTTCCGGCATGACCGGAGTGGCTGTTCAGTGGTGCGGAACAGCATCTGCAGCCTATCGCTACGAATTGGAGGCTAAGTGGAGGTCCGAAGGTCGACCGGCACCCCAGTGGGGTGAGAGAAGCGTCGTGCTTGGCGATCTCTCGCCAGCCGCCACGTTCATCGGCGCGAACTACAACCTGCCGTTCGATCTAAGTGAGTTCACGAAGGCGGGCGCTCGACTGCTGCGATCGCTGGAGCGGGATCTTGGATGGATGTACCAGACCCTGCACACGGACGGGATCACCAAGGCTCAGATCGAGTACACGGTCTGGAGCGAATCACTGAGCTGCCCGAATTGTTCCGGCGAGTTCATATTTACCGACGTCGCACTCGATCCGGAGACTCAGGAAGTATCTGACACGGTGACGTGCCCCCACTGCGCTGCCACGGGTTCAAAAGAGCACATGGACCTGCGGTTCGAGTCGGTGTTGGACCCCGTATCCAGATCGTTGACTCGGCGCCCCAAGCGCGACCCCATATGGATTCAGTACA
The DNA here is from genome assembly GCA_024235855.1 of Burkholderiaceae bacterium. GTDB lineage: Bacteria > Pseudomonadota > Gammaproteobacteria > Burkholderiales > Burkholderiaceae_C > Rubrivivax. The sequence continues at coordinate 145,945 of JACKLN010000007.1, read as the reverse complement.
GGGTCGATGGGCAGAAATTTGGGAAGAAGCCGGACAGGGAGGATCTCGAAGTTCTTCGGAAGGTGGCTGAACTACCTATTCCCGAGGACCTCCCGACCAACCTTTTGCCGGACTGCCAGATGACACGCGTCGGCCGAATGCGGACGACGAATACCGATTCCGTGCACGCGATGTATCTGCCGCGTGCTGCTCAAGCCATGGCCTATCTCTGGGGGCAGGCCAAGAAGCATCCTGACAATCGCACAAGGCAAGCGCTGCTATTCATGATCGAGCAGGGCATTCGAGGCATGTCGACGTTGAATCGGTACAAACCTGTTCAGCACGGCCGCCTTGGCGGCTCCCAGGTCGGCCTCGATCTACCCGGAGTCTTCTATGTGCCATCGATTGTTTCCGAAGTGAGCCCGTGGGCCCAATTCGAGGGAAAGCTTGATCGACTAGGAAAGACTTTCACGTCGTTCCGACCGATGACCGCATCTGCGATCATCACCACGCAGAGCGCGACTTCATCGTCTCTGCCTGATTCGTCGATTGACTACATCTTCACTGATCCACCATTCGGCGAGAACATTTACTACTCCGACCTGAACTACCTTGTCGAGTCGTGGCACGGCGTCACGACCGACTTTCAGCCCGAGGCGATTGTCGATCGGGTGCGGCAGAAAGGCGTGACCGAGTATCAGCGCCTTATCCAGAAGTGCTTTCTAGAGTATCACCGAGTCCTGAAGCCGGGACGCTGGATGACCGTCGTGTTCTCAAACAGTCGCGCCGCGGTCTGGAATGCCATCCAGGTGGCGCTGCAGCAGACAGGCTTCGTAGTCGCCGAGGTGACCGCGCTGGATAAGAAGCAGGGGAGCTTTCAGCAGGTGACTTCGCCAAATGTCGTGAAACAGGATCTCGTGATCTCAGCCTACAAGCCAGGTGCGGGGCTCGAGAGGCGGCTCGCCGAACGCGGTGCTGCCATTGAATCGGCGTGGGATTTCGTTCAGAACCACTTGGCTCAACTGTCGGTCATAAAGATGAAGGATGGGACGCTCGAGTTCATCGTCGAGCGCGACCCACGACGCGTCTATGACCGGCTGATCGCTTGGTTCGTGCGACACGACCTGCCTGTGCCTTTGTCAAGTGACGAGTTCCTGAGCAGCGTACGCAGCCGCTTCCCCGAGCGGGATGGCATGCTGTTCTTGCCGGACCAGGTGTCAGCCTACGAGCGCAAGCGTGCGCAGGTGACCCAGGCGCCGCAGATGGAGCTCTTCGTCAGCGACGAGCGCAGCGCGATCGATTGGCTGGCCGACTTCCTGAAGGCGCGGCCGTCAACCTACCAAGAGATCCACCCCGAGTTCATCACGCAGCTCGGCGCCGGCTGGAAGAAGCACGAGGCCAAGCCGGAGCTGTCGGCGCTGCTGGAGAACAACTTTCTGCGGTACGACGGCGAAGGTGACGTGCCCAGCCAGATCCACGCCTACCTGTCCAACGGCTGGCGCGAGTTCCGCGGCCTGGACAAGAGCGACCCCAGCCTGAAGGCCAAGGCTCGGGACCGTTGGTATCTGCCCGACCCGAACAAGGCGCAGGACCTGGAGAAGAAGCGCGAGAAGGCGCTTTTGAAGGAGTTCGACACCTACGCCGCGGCCACCGGGCGCAAGCTCAAGGAGTTCCGCCTGGAGGTGCTGCGCGCCGGCTTCAAGACGGCCTGGGCCAACCGGGACTACCAGACCATCATCAAGGTGGCCCACAAGATCCCCGAGGAAGCCTTGCAGGAAGACGAGAAGCTGCTGCTCTGGTACGACCAGGCGGTGACGCGGGCCGACGCCGCCGCGTGAGACAGGCGGCTGGGCCGCAGCGACGGGGCCGGCTGGCCGCTGGCCGTGACCTATCCCTCGCTGGCGTTGAAGGGGTGCGGCGTGGGGGATAGACGACTGTCAAGCCAAGTGTAAACTGTCAAGTCGTCTGTCAACCGGGGGTGCGTATGGGCAAGAAGATGAAGAACGCGCCGGTGTACTACACGCTTGCCCAGGCGCGCCACAACCCCATCCTTCGGCTGGGCGCGTATGTCCCGGACATCCAGGACCGGATGCGCAAGGCCGGCTTCCCCGACCACCAGCGAACGTCGACGCTGGTCGTTCCGCTGCTGTTCGGTGCCCCCCCGGAGGGTCAGACCGACGCTCAGCGGACCCTGCCGAGACCGTCGGAACGGCATCTCTTCTTGAGCTCGGACGGCAGCCATGGCTTCATCGTCGAAGAGAGCTCGCTGTCGTTCCAGACCACGGAGTACGACACCTTCGAGCCGTTCCTCGACGCGTTTCTCACCGGCTTCGGCATCGTGCACGAGTGCATCAAGCTCGACTACATCGAGCGTGTCGGCATCAGGTACCTCGATGCCGTCATCCCGCCGGAGGACAGCCCCGATGACCTGCTGAAGTTTCTGAACCCGGGGGTCCTCGGGCTGGCGGGGCACATGCCTGAAGGCGTGAGCATCGGGCTTTCCGTGTCCGAAACCCACATCCCGCTGGCGGACGCGAACCTCCTGTCACGAACCATCGTGCGCAGTGGGCCCCTGGGGTTCCCGATGGACCTCGAACCGCAAGGGTTGACGGTCCCCCAGCGATTCAAGCAGTTGAACGGGCTGCACGCCATCATCGACACTGACGCATCCCAGACCGGCCGCCGAGATGTCGATCTGGCATCGTTGCGAGACCTGATGGTGATGCTGCACGACAAGATCCGGATGGCCTTCGAGGCCACGGTCACGAAGCACGCACTGGCCGTGTGGCAGTGAACAAGGGGAGAGATGTGACAACCGCAGCATTGGCGCGATACAAGGCCAACTATCAGCCGCCCAGCATGCCGAGCGAACAGGCTCGCGGCGGCACCGGCCATGGCCTCTTCCGGACGTTCACCTACTGGATCGTCGGGACGATGGGCGCGATCACGCCCCAGGCGCTGGAGAAGGTGACCCGGGACGCGACGTCCCTCACACCGGTTCACTACGAGTTCGAGCGCGCACAGGGCAGCCAGGCGGAAGCGCTCGAGCTGGAGCGCACCCCGGCGCAGAACCTGGCGCGCGTGCGCGAGGTGCTGAAGCCGGCCGTGCTGGAGCTGGCCAACCTCTTCGGCGTGTCTCGCCAGTCGGTGTACGCATGGCAGGACGGTGCCCAGCCGTCGGCCGAAACGGCGGCACGCCTGGCCTCGCTGGCCCAAGCGGCAGATGTCTTTGCCGACGCCGGCATCCAGGTCGACGCCAAGACCCTGAGGCGCAAGGTGGCCGGCGGCCGAACGGTGCTCGATGCCGTCTTGTCCGGCAACGATGCGGCGCAGGTGGCACAGGCCCTGGTTCCCACGCTCCGGCGTGAGGCGGACCAGCGCGCGCGCCTGGCTGGTCAACTGGCCGGCCGTAAGAAGGGGCCGGTCAACGTCGACGACTACGGCGCTCCGGCCGTGTCCGAAGATGTGTGAGGCCGGGCGCGATGGCGGGCGCCCAGCGGACTGACACCACCTGGCGGCAAGGGCACGTCCTCAGCAACGAGGCAGCAGCAGCGCTCGGGTTGCCGCTGGGCGATCCCGCCGAGAACGCGGTCGTAGTCGTGATTTCGCACGACTGCGACATCGCGTGCGACCCAGCCGTCGAGCCAGAGGTCGAGGTCATCGTGGGTCACCGGATCGACCGGCTGGGTGGAGATGCGAATGCCAAGACGGCGCGTCGGCTTCATCTTGCCTTCGAAGATGACGGGAAGGAGGTGCCTGTCGAGCTACACGTCACCAGGAAGGCCGCTGTGCCCAAGGATGCTTTCCTGCGCCACGAGGCCCGACCTGACCTGAAGCTCTCTCCGGCGAGCTTGCTCACCCTGCAGACATGGCTGGCCGCCCGGTACCACCGCGCGGCGTTCGCCGACGAGTTCGAGGACCGGCTCAAGGCAAAACCTGCACGCTTGGACAAGAAGATTGCGAAGGCGATGGACGAGGCTGGCGAGCATGTGCTGGCCGTGCTGTTCGCGGTCGATGACGGCGAAGAGGTGAAGCGCCAGGGGCCTGAGGATCTTTACCAGCTGCGCATCGTCATCCTGTACGACAGCCAGAAGAACGAGCCCGAAGCCTATGCGGCGGCGCAGAAGGCAGCCGACACCATTACCGACGCTTTCGAAGGGGCCCTGTGCCAGAAGGGGGTCTGGCGCGACATCCGGTTGGAGTCCTGCGATGCGGTGTCCGACGAGGGCATGACCGTTGCGCAGAGCCGTCTGTACAAGCGGTGGCGCCTCGACCACATGAGCCTCGAGGACGATCCCCAGCAGGTCATGCTGCCTGCTGGCTGAAGCACCTGACGGATGCCAACCATGTCGATCTCAGGTCTCCGCGTTGGTGACTGGTGCTGGCTGGCCCGGCAGGCATCGGCCTGCCGCGTGGTCGATCGTCTGGAGGTCTGGGGGCAGACGGCCTACAGGGTCTGGCTGCCTGGCAAGGACACCGTGCTGCGTGCCCGCGCGGACGAACTGGCCGCCTTGGATGCACTGCAGCCCAGCGCCGACCAGGTGCTGCACGCCGTGGCTGCCGCCAAGCTGCAGGACGCGCTCGAGGACAACCTGCTGCTGGCGCCCATCCAGAGCAGCGTGGTGCCGCTGCCGCACCAGCTGTACGCGTTGAACCGGGCGATGAGCAGGGATCGGATCCGATACCTGTTCGCCGACGAGGTGGGCCTGGGCAAGACGATCGAAGCGGGCCTGGTGCTGCGCGAGCTGAAGCTGCGCGGCCGCGTGCGGCGCATCCTGGTGGTGGCGCCCAAGGGCCTGATTCGACAGTGGCAAGCCGAGATGCGACAGCACTTTGGCGAGACGCTGCAGCACATCGAGCCCCAGGACCTGACAGCCTTCCGGCAGTGGCGAAGTGACGATGAGACGCTGTGGCGCCAGCATGACCAGGTCATTTGTTCGCTCGACTCGGTCAAGCCGATGGAAGGCCGACGGGGTTGGAGCACCGAGCAGGTGGCGGCCTACAACCGCGACCGATTCGAGGACCTGGTGGCCGCTGGCTGGGACCTGGTGATCATCGACGAGGCGCACCGCATGGGCGGCAGCACCGAGCAGGTGGCCCGCTACAAGCTGGGCGCGGCGCTGGCGGAGGCATCGCCCTACCTGCTGTTGCTGAGCGCCACCCCGCACCAAGGCAAGACCGACCAGTTCATGCGGCTGATGCAGCTGCTGGACCGGGAGGCCTTCCCCGACGAGGGCAGCGTCACGCGTGACCGCGTGCGGCCCTTCGTCGTGCGCACCGAGAAGCGCGTGGCCATCGACGCCGAGGGGCAGGCGCTGTTCAAGCCCCGGCTGACCCGGCTGCAGCCGGTGGCCTGGGAGGCCCGGCATGCGGCGCAGCGTCGCTTGTACGAGTCGGTGACCGACTATGTGCGGCATGGCTACAACCAGGCGATGGCAGCCAAGCAGCGGCACGTCGGGTTCCTGATGATCCTGATGCAGCGGCTGGTCACCTCGAGCACGGCGGCGATCCGCGCGACGCTGGAGAAACGGCAGGCCAGTCTGGAGGCGGCGCCGGCGCAACTGGAGCTGGCGCCCGCCGACGTGGCCGACTGGGCGGAGCTGGATGGCCAGACGCAGGCCGAAGTGGCCTTCGATGCCGCGGGGTGGGCCTTGGAGAAAGGGGAAGTGGAGACCCTTCTGTCGCTGGCGCGCGAGACCGAGGCTGCAGGCACCGACGCCAAGGCCGAGGCCCTGGTGGAGCTGATCTACAAGCTGCAGCAGGAAGAGAACGATCCGGCACTGAAGGTGCTGGTGTTCACCGAGTTCGTGCCCACCCAGGCCATGCTGGCGGCCTTCCTGGAAAGCCGCGGCTTCTCGGTCGTGACCCTCAACGGCGGCATGGACCTCGACGCCCGGACACGGGCCCAGCGCGATTTCGCGGCTGGAGCCCGGGTGCTGGTGTCAACCGACGCCGGCGGCGAGGGCCTGAACCTGCAGTTCTGCCACGTCATCGTGAACTTCGACGTGCCGTGGAACCCGATGCGCCTGGAGCAGCGGATCGGCCGAGTGGACCGTATTGGTCAGCGCCGGGTGGTGCGTGCGTTCAACTTCGTGCTCGAGGACACCGTGGAGCACCGGGTGCGCGAGGTGCTCGAGCACAAGCTGGCTGTCATCGCCGAGGAGTTCGGTGTCGACAAGGCCGCCGACGTGATGGACTCGATCGATGTCGAACCGGCTTTCGATGCCGTGTTCGTGGCCGGCATCCAGAACCCCGACGCCATCGACAAGGCCTGCGACGCCGTGGTTGATGTCGTTCGCGAGACGGTTTCGGATGCGAAGAAGCACGCTGAGCTGCTGGCCGACACGCACGACCTGGATGCCACGAGCGCCAAGCAGTGGCGCGATCATCCGGCGCAGTTCTGGCTGGAACGTGCGCTCCGCCACGGGCTGGCGGATCAAGGCGGCGAGATCGTCAAGGCAGGCGCCGGGTGGAGGGTGCGCTGGGGCGACGGGTCCACGTCAGAGCAGGTCTGCTTCGATGCGCGCGTTGCGGAGGAGCAGCCGGCGCTGGAGTGGGTCACGTTGGAGGATCCGCGGGCGCGTTCGGTGATCGACCGGCTGCCGCGCTGCGTGGCCGGACAGCCGGTGGCCACCGTGCAGGTGACCGGGCTGCCGGCAACGGTGCAGGGCTATTGGTCGCTCTGGCAGATCAGCCTGGATGCCGATGGCAGAACTCGACGCCGGTTCCTGCCGGTCTTCGTCAACGACGAGGGCCGCAGCTTTGTGCCGACCGCCAGGCGCGTCTGGGATCTCCTGCTGACCGAGCCCATTTCTGTCTCCGGAGCCGTGGCGGGCGAGCAGGCGGTGGTGGCCTTCGAGGCATCCCAGGCCGCGGCGCGGACGCATGGAGAGCGCGTGTTCCAGGAGCTGGCGACCGACAGCCTGAACCGCATCCGCGAAGAACGCGAACGGGCGCAGTACGCCTTCGAGGCACGTCGGCAGGCCATCGGGCGCATCGGCCTGCCCGCTGTGCGGGAGCATCGGCTCAAGCGGTTGCAGCAGGAGCACGACACGCGCATGGCCGCGCTGGACCAGGCCTCGACTGCCACGCCCGACCTGCACGCCGTGCTGATGATTCGGGTGGACGCTGCGAAACGTCAGGGGACGGCGGCATGACCGCATTCGTGGATCGGGTTCTCAGCGCCTTCCCCGCCGACGTGGCGCGGCTCTGGATCGCGGCCGATCCCGACGACGTGCTGCTGGATGAAGCCATCCTGGCCAGCCTGCGGGATCGAGGCTTCGTGCTCGTGCCCTTCGAAGACTCGATCGCGTTTCGCCTCGTGTACGAAGACGACTTTCGCCGCCGATGGGAAGCCGGCGACGGGGGCGCCCCGAAGTCGCTGATCCTTCACCTGCGGTCGGATGACGCCAGCAACCTGCCTGCAGACTACCTGGCAGAGGGACGCCTGGTGGCGCTGTCCCTGGCCGAGTTGTTCCCGCGCATGAGTTATGCGGTGCTGCGGCAGCTCGATCCTTCGGTGTTGGCGGCCTTGTACGACGCTCAGATTCATGCGTCCCAGGACCTGGGCGAGGCGGGCACCAAGGAGTTCGTGCTTCTGCACATCCACCGGCTGAGCCCGCACCTCATCAGCCATGTCGAGGAGCTGTGGAGCGCCCTGTTCAAGCTGCACTACAGGGGCGACGGGCTGCCCAGTGTGCTGGCCGATCACATCGCAGCCGTTCTGGCGCAGAAGCCAGCTCTTGCGGGGTTCCCGCTGGCGAAGCTCTTCGCATCGCGGGCAGTGATGCTCCAGACCGTACAACGGGCCTGGGAGCGGTATGTGAACAGCCACGGCCTGTCAGGCCGGCGCATCGGCGAAGAAGAGCCTGTCTTGCACAAGGAGCGGGATATCCCCTTCGATCACCCCGAGGTGCGTGTCTTCATCGACTCGATGTTCCTTGATGGCGCGCTGCACCCAATCGAGGTCGAAGGCTCAGCGGCGGCGATGCCCGAGTGGGCACGGGTCGGTGTCATCCCGAATCCGATGGCGCTGCGCAACCTGGTGGCGCAAGGTATCAAGAGCCTTAAGGACAGCATCCCTGCAGACGCCGCCACGCACAAGGAGTGGATCGAGTGGGCGCGGCGGTTCGGTGAGGTGTCATCGCGCCACCACGTGCTCGACGCATCACGAGCGGAATCATTTCGAGTCGACTTTGCCGAACTTCGCGCAGCGGCGGATGTGGCCTTGTTCGAATGGTGCAATCAGCACTTTGGAGACTTGGCATCGCTGCCGGCGGTCAAGGTGCCGGTGATGGTGCATCGGGTGCCCGCTTTCCTGGCCATGCGCCGAAGTGGAGGGGAAAGCAAGGTCGCACTCGTTGTCTTCGACGGCTTGGCCATCGATCAGTGGGTGACGGTGCGTGAGTCGCTAGTTAAGAGCGCGTTGCCGCTGAGCTTCGACGAGGCTGCCTGCTTCGCGTGGCTACCCACACTGACGTCAGTGTCGCGTCAAGCGCTGTTCTCGGGCCTGCGCCCGCGGGAGTTCGCCGGGACCATTGAGTCGACAGCGGCGGAACCTCAACTCTGGGTTCGGTTCTGGCAGGACCAAGGTCTGAAGGCGGCCGAGGTTGTGTACCGAAAGGGCCTGCGCCGCAATGACCAACTGGACGAGCTCGAAGCTGCCTTGAGCGGCCCCGCCGTCAAGGTCGCTGGGCTGGTGGTGGACACCGTCGACGAGATCATCCACGGCGCGGTGCTTGGCAAGCGTGGCGTGGCTGGCCAGGTCGCAGAGTGGTGTTCGTCCGGCTTTGTGGCGCGTCTCTTCGATAGGCTGTTGGGCATGGGCTTCCATGTATATCTGACAGCCGATCATGGCAATGTCGATGCCGTTGGCGCTGGACGCCCTGCGCAGGGAGTGGCTGCAGAGATGCGGGGGGAACGCGTCAGGACGTATCGCAGTGAGACCATTCGTGCAGACACCGCGCTGGCATGGCCTGAGACCAAGGTGCTGGACGTGCCGGGTCTGCCCGCCGGCTTCCTGCCTTTGTACGCTGGGCATGGCATAGCGTTCGGGACACCCGGCGACCCGCTGGTGGTGCATGGCGGGCCGTCCGTCGAGGAACTGATCGTTCCGTTCGTGAAAGTGAGTCGCACTTCGTGAGTTCAGTGAGCGCATCGGCGCCCCGCATCGGCTTCGACCGGTTCCTGGCGCTGGACTGGGTATCCGCGGCCATGCGCGTGCGCGCTGGCATCGGTACCCGTGAAGATCTCGTGCAGCAGCTCAACGAGGCCGGCCTGACGGTGGCAGCGCGGAAGAAGACCGTCACCCTTCTGAACCGACTTTGGCTGGAGCCGCGGCCGGAACTGGGTGCTTTCTGCGATCGCGGCGTGGCTGCGTGGAAGGCTGGGACAGGCGTCCCCCCAGGGGCAATGGCATGGGGGATGACCGTGGCGGTCTACCCTTTCTTTGCCAAGGTCGCCGAACTGGTGGGCCGCCTGACGGCCATCCAGGGCGACTGCCGAGCCACGGAAGTGCACAGGCGCATGGAAGAGCTGTTCGGTCAACGCGAGGGCACTCGGCGCATGACGAACATGGCCCTTCAGACGCAAGCGGCCTGGGGCGCGATCGAGCGTATCGACAGGGGCCAGAGGATCGTGCGCCGAGATCCGGTCCGTTTGAGCGACGACCGGGTCATGGCCTGGCTGATCGAGGGTGCGCTTCGGTACGCCGGCCGCGCTGTGCCAGCCTCATCCGTTGGATCGCTGGGCGTCCTGTACCCCTTCGTGCTTGAGCGGCCGCTGGCCATGGTGATGGCACAGGCTGAAGGACTGGAGCTCCGGTATCACGGGCCTGGAGAGCAGCTTGTCGACGTTCGGGAACGACACGTCCTCTGAACTCTGGACCTGAACAGCACGTAGACAAGGAGTCGCATGCCGAGCATCAAGGCCACCAAAATCGAGTTCAAACCGGGATTTCCGTTTCGGAAGTTCAAGAACCTCGCTATTCCGCTGGCTCCGCGGATCACCCTGCTTTGCGGGCACAACGGCGTTGGGAAGTCGACGATTTTGGGTTTGCTGTCCAGCCTGTCTGGGCTGACGGATCCAGGGTCGCCAAAGAGCTACTTCGGTCGTCTCTTTGACGCCAGCATCGCAGACATCGTGTACATCGATCACGCGGCCGAGGTGGAGGCACCCAAGACAGCGGCGCAACTGTCCGAGCCCCTGATTCACTACAGCATCGATGGCGCGCCCCTCGTCAAGGAGTGCTCGCTGACTCGACGAGGCCGCGAGCCGCGGGCTCGCGTCGTCGCACGTAACCACCCCCACAAGGCGTTTTCGCATGCCGGTATTACGGTAGGCCCCGATGCAAAGGTACCCCTACCGACGATCTTTCTCGGCATGGTTCGAATGCTGCCGATCGGCGAGTCGCCGGACAAGCAGGTCAATAACGCAGTAGCTGAACCTTGGCACGTGGATGATGAAGCGTTCATGCTGAGTGTGGTGAAGAGCGTGATCCCGGGCGCAGGAGCCAAGACTGGCTCGATTGCTGTGAACCGCGTCACGCACACTCGAAAGCTCTCGACTCATCCGGCCTACCCCTACGGACCGCGGTCGGTATCCCTGGGGCAGGACAGCCTTGGCGCCATCGTCACTGCACTGGCATCCTTCCACCGGGTTAAACGCGCGCTGGGGGCTGACTACCACGGGGGATTGCTGGTGATCGATGAGCTCGACGCCGGCTTTCACCCACACGCCATCGGGACCCTGGTGAAAGAACTTCGGAAGGCGGCGGATGACCTGAATCTCCAAATCGTCGCCACCACTCATTCCACCCGCCTCATCGAAGCAATCCATCCCGAAGGACCATCGAAGGCAGTCAAGGGCAAGGATGCCGTTGCCTACCTTCGAAATACGCGTGCTCCAGAGTACGACCCTGAAATGGGGCTGGCCGACATCCTGCAGGACATGGATCTGGTGCCGCCCGCCGCCAAGCCCAAGCCGCCAGAGATCAAGGTGTACTTTGAGGACGATGAGGCTTGTGAAGTCTTCAAGCTGGTCACTCGCCGAGAGTTATTGAAGCAGGTCGAGACTACGCTCAACGTCAAGATCAAGCCGATGCCGCTGGGCATCGGCTGTTCGAGTCTGGCCATGCTTCCAGCAAAGGATGCCTACTTCAAGACAGTTGTTCTCGCCGTAGATGCCGACGGGCAGCGGCCAGCTGCCGTGCCTGGGAATCTCTTAGAGTTGCCTGGTGGTGTGGGCGCCGATGGCAAGGGCTTGTCGCCCGAGCGCACCCTCGTTCAGTACATCCGCCAACTCGTCAACGATGACAAATCCCAGCATCCGGTCGCTTGGGCTGACACGCGCCTGAAGAAGTATTCGACCGACAACCTCGAGTCCAACCTGTTGACAGGCCTTCGCGACCCTCTGGATCGCAAGGCGGCCAAGACCTGGTGGCGCGAGAAGCACGAATACATCAATGAGTGGGGGCTCTACGAGATCTGGGCGAAGGCCAACCCGGCAGTGATCGCCGACTACGAGCGACGACTCGAGATCGCCGTCAAGGCGGCGGCCAAGGCGCGACGTGCTCAGGAAGAGCTGGCCAAGCGGGGGCTCCCCAGGTAGATTCAGGCTTCCCCATGTACTCAAACAAGCTCTACACACCACTGCGCTACCCGGGCGGTAAGGCTCGGTTTGCGCCATTCATCGCAGCCGTGATGCAGCTAAACGGGCTTGACGGTGGTCACTACATGGAGCCCTATGCCGGGGGCGCTGGCGTGGCGCTGGAGTTGCTCTTCGACGGCGTGGTGACGGACGTACACATCAATGATGCAGATCCGGCCGTCCATGCCTTCTGGTTCGCGGCAACCGCTCATCCGGATGCACTGATCAGGCTGGTCGAGACTGAGCCGATCACGATGGATGCATGGATGCATTGGCGCGGTGTCATGCGCGGAGACACGGACGCGACTGATGTCGAGCGAGGCTTTGCGACCCTGTTCATGAATCGGACAAATCGCTCAGGGATTCTCAAGGGCGGTGTCATCGGCGGAAAGCACCAAGCCGGTGCCTACCAGTTGGATGCCCGCTTCAAGCGCGAAGTCTTGTCCGGGCGCCTTCGTCGCATCGGGGCCAATGCCGGCCGCATTCATGTGCATTGTCGAGACGCGCTTGATCTCTTGCAGCACGCTGCTGAAATCATGCCCGCGAAGTCTCTGATCTATCTTGATCCGCCGTACTACGTGAAGGGAAGCGGTCTCTACCGAAATTTCTACCAGCACGACGATCATTTGGCGATTGCCCGACTGCTGCGGCAGCGCGGCTTCGGTCGGCGCTGGGTGGTGTCCTATGACAACGCCAAGCAGATCCGAGAGATGTACTCGGGTGTGCGATCTATCGAGTACGGCCTGGGCTACACGGCCCAACGCCGGTACACGGGGTCGGAGGTGATGCTGTTCGATCCCCGCCTCGACCTCGGTGACTTCCTGGTCGATCGAGAGGCTGCGTAGTCAAGTCGCACACCGGACGTGTGTGCCACGAGATGCAAACCCAGTTCCCTGCGCCGGACTGGTTCTATGGGGCAGGTTAGCCTCCGCCCATGGGCAGCGAGAGCGCTGGCGCCCGACCCTTGTGGCCCTGGCGGAACACTGACGGCTCCAGGGCCCGCGGATTAGTTCTCCGAATCCGGTGCTAACACGTGCAATGCCTCTCGACGGATCTGGGCGAGCAGCCGATCAACTGCGTCTGGTGTCGGGCGGTCCGGCAGATAAGACAGCAGTACGAGTGAACACGGGTGCAAGGCGAGAACGGTTGCCAGGTCGTCGATCTTGGTCAGTGTGGCTTGACGCTCGCCGCGCTCAATCTGGCTGATGTAAGTCCGCCCTGAGACTTCACCGAACCCCTCCTGAGAGATTTTCCTCGCTGCACGCGCAGTGCGTAGGGCTCGGTTGAATCGGTTCTTGAGCGGGGTTTTCATGCGGTGCCTGTAGCCCCGATTTCCCCATCTAGAATGCTAAAGCGCTACACGCTATAGCGTGCACTTGGCAAAGATGCCGGAAGGAGCCGTGGATGCTTACGCATGGGTGTTGGTGGCATGGACCATGGGGCCACGCATGAAGCGACTAGGGATCAAAGAGCGAATCCGCGATCGGGCGGTGGAACTGATCCGCGAGCACCCGGAGGGGCTTCGCTACTCAGAACTGCACCGCAAACTGCGGGAGTCGACGCCGTCGTTCAACGCCGGAACGATCAACTCGTCGATCTGGAACCTCGATGTCCTGATGCCGCACGCAGTGTGGAAGCCTTCCAAGGGGCTGTATCGGCATGTGGCTTTCAAGGATCAGGACAGCGCCAGTGATGCCGTGGCACGCCCCGGCCCGGCGCCGGGTCGCGTTCGCGAGGAGTTGTTCTATGGCCCCTTTGCCGATTGGCTCAAGAACGAGGCGGAGGAGGTTACCCAAGCGATTGCGCTGGGTGGCAATGTCTTCCGCGACAAGTGGGGTACGCCAGATGTCATCGGCAAACGCGAGTCACGTCGTAGCGACGTGATCAAGGGCCCGACCGAGATTGTGTCCGCCGAGATCAAGACCGATAACCAGCAGCTTGTCACTGCCTACGGGCAAGCCTGTGCCTATCGCCTCTTCAGCCATCGCTCGTACTTGGTGGTTCCACAGCAGACCAATGAGGACGAGATCGCGCGCCTGGATGCGCTTTGCGAGATTTCGGGGATCGGCCTTGTCACGTTTGATATCGAGGACCCGGGGGCCCCAAAGTTTCGCGTGGTGGTGCGGCCGAAGCAGCATCAGCCAGACCTTTTCTACACGAACAGGTACCTGGCTCTGATCGAGAGGGAGTTGTTCTCCTGACGCCGCTGGCTGATGTTGGATCACCGGCTGCGTTCCCCATGCGGCAACCAGTTCGAGAGCCTGAACCGGCGACTCGGGGAGGTCGAGTTGGCCTGCTGAATGTGACCGAATCCGACCCTCGATCTACGAGAGCAAGCGGCTGTGCTTGGGAACGCGCTGAATCAGGAATTCCATCTGATCCGCTAGGCAGTTCCTGTTTTCAATGATCAATTGTTCGAAGCGGTTGGGGACGTAAGGAACGAACAGCAGAGGCATTCGAGCCTGCTCAGGAGTGCGATCTCGCTTCTTCGTGTTGCACGTAGAGCAAGCAGCGACGATGTTGGTCCAAGCGTGGCGTCCCCCGCGGCTCTGCGGAACGATATGGTCGATGGTCAAGTGGCGGGCCGAGAAGCGAAACCCACAGAATCCACAAAGATGCCTATCACGGTGGATGAGCAACTCGCGTGTCACCGGAGGTGCCCAATCTCGGGGCAGCGTACGACCCCGAGTGTTGGTCACGAGGATGGACTTGACCTCTAGCAACGACTGGACGCCACTCTTGGCATTAATTCCCCCACGCAAAGTGATTGACCGGTCGCCGAGGCTGTAGTGAACGAGGCCCCGTGTCAGCAGACCTGTAGCTTCCTCGACCGTTAGCCAACGCTCCGGCGTCCACGTCGAGTCCATGGACAGGATGCGGGTGCCTTCGCCGATCACGTGCGTGCCTTCGTGAATGCGTAGATGCCCCCGTGCTCACGTAACGCAGGCGGCCACGGCCGGGCTCTCGGGATGCTTCGAATGGGGCTTATTCGAGGATCTTTGGCGCCGCTCGACATCGATGTTCGAATAGTCTTATTCGAGCAAACGGGCTGCCCTAGCCGCCTTGCGCAAAGGAGATTTCGAATTGGGATACTCGAATAGGGCTTCCGTTTACATATAAACAAATCGCGCACGAAGAGCTTGGGGTTGCTCAGCGTGGGCACGGTCCGCCAGGCCCGGCTGGGCACCACACCGCGCACGGCAATGATCGGGTGGACCTCGATGCGCGACTGCAGGCCGGTGCTGCGCTGGATGCCGCCGCGCATCACGCGGCAGGCCTCGCCCAGGGTCCAGGCGACGCTGTCGCACGCATACAGCACCGCGGCTTCACGGGTGCTGATCCAGGCCTGGGGACGGCCCGACACATCGAGCTGCAGCACATCCATCACCGCGTAGCGTACTGCAAGTGCCGTGCCGGCAACAATCTCCTTACGGTGCCCCAAGGGCATCGCCCTCGGCTCACCGGGTCGACATCTAGACGTGCGACCCTAGAAATCACACGGATTTGACACGGCGCCTGGCACGCGGATCTGCAAAATAGAACGAACGTTCGTTTTCTTGCGCCGTGTCCACGCCCTCCGTTCACTCCCGCTCCCTGCAGAAGGGTCAACAGACCCGCGCCGCCATTCTCGATGCGGCGCTGGGCATGGCGTCGCACATGGGCTTGGAGGGCTTGTCGATCGGCGCGCTGGCCGAGGTGACCGGCATGAGCAAGTCGGGCGTCTTCGCCCACTTCGGCTCGCGCGAGGAACTGCAGATCTCCGTCATCCGCGAGTACCACGCGCGGTTCGAGGAAGAGGTCTTCTTCCCGGCCAT
Source organism: Burkholderiaceae bacterium (assembly GCA_024235855.1). Taxonomy (GTDB): domain Bacteria; phylum Pseudomonadota; class Gammaproteobacteria; order Burkholderiales; family Burkholderiaceae_C; genus Rubrivivax. The sequence goes on along the minus strand of JACKLN010000007.1, from coordinate 130,505 downwards.
CCGCGAGGAGCGTGGCCTGCCGCGCCTGAGCACGCTGTTCGAAAACTGGGTCCGGCGCGTGTCCGTGGAACTGGACTCCGGTTGCATCTACATCAGCGGCGCGGTGGAGTTCGACGACCGGCCCGGCCCGGTGCGCGACGCGCTGGCCTCGATGGTCCGCGCCTGGCACGCGGCACTGGAACGCGCGATCCGCCAGGCGATCGAAGCGAACCACCTGCGCCCCGACACCGACCCCCTGCAGATGCTGTTCGAGATCCACGGCCTGATCCTGGCCCTGCACCACGACGCGCGCTTCCTGCGCAACCCCGGCACGCTGGACCGCGCGCGGCGCGGCTTCGCCCGCGTCGTGGCCGACTACCAGACCACTGCGTCCTCATCCCCGTCTTCCGCTTCGCTTCCTCAGGAGTAGTCCATGCCCACGTACAACCCGCCGCTTCGCGACATGCAGTTCGTGCTGCATGAACTGCTCGGTGCCGCCGATCAGTTCAAGCTGCTCCCCAAGCACGCCGAGATCGACGCCGACACCATCGACGCCGTGCTCGAGCAGGCCGGCAAGTTCGCAGCCGAGGTGATCGCGCCGCTGAACGCCAGCGGCGACGCCGAAGGCTGCACGCTGGACAAGGCCACCCACGCCGTCACCGCGCCCAAGGGCTTCAAGGCCGCCTACGCCGCCTATGTCGAAGGCGGTTGGCCCAGCCTGAGCTGCGACCCGGCCTACGGCGGCCAGGGCCTGCCGATCACGCTGAACCAGTGCCTGTACGAGATGCTGAACTCGGCCAACCAGGCCTGGACCATGTACCCGGGCCTGAGCCACGGTGCCTACGAGGCCCTGCACGCGCACGGCACGCCGGAGCAGCAGGCGCTGTACCTGCCCAAGCTCACCAGCGGCCAGTGGACCGGCACCATGTGCCTGACCGAGCCGCACTGCGGCACCGACCTCGGCCTGCTGCGCACCAAGGCCGAACCGCAGCCCGACGGCAGCTACCGGCTCACCGGCCAGAAGATCTTCATCTCCGCCGGCGAGCACGACCTGGCCGAAAACATCGTGCACCTGGTGCTGGCGCGCCTGCCGGACGCACCGGCCGGCAGCAAGGGCATCTCGCTGTTCGTGGTGCCCAAGTTCCTGCCCACCGCCGACGGCGGCGTGGGTGAGCGCAACGCCATCCACTGCGCGGCGCTGGAGCACAAGATGGGCATCCACGGCAACGCCACCTGCCAGATGGTGCTCGACGGTGCCGTGGGCAGCCTCGTGGGCGAGCCGCACAAGGGTCTGGCGGCCATGTTCGTGATGATGAACGCGGCCCGCCTGGGCGTGGGCAACCAGAGCCTGGGTCTGACCGAGGTGGCTTACCAGAACGCCGTGGCCTACGCGAAGGACCGCCGCCAGATGCGCAGCCTCAGCGGCCCCAAGCAGCCCGACCAGCCGGCCGACACCATCATCGTGCACCCCGACGTGCGCAAGATGCTGCTGACCGCACGCGCCTACGCCGAGGGCGGCCGTGCGCTGTCGATGTACACCGCGCTGCTGATCGACCAGGAACTCAGCAGCGACGACGAGGACGCGCGCAAGGAAGCTGCCGACCTCGTGGCGCTGCTGACGCCCGTGATCAAGGCCTTCCTGACCGACAACGGCTGGATCGCCACCAGCCATTGCATGCAGGTCTACGGCGGCCACGGCTACATCCGCGAGTGGGGCATGGAGCAGTTCGTGCGCGACGCCCGCATCAACATGATCTACGAGGGCACGAACACCGTGCAATCGCTGGACCTGCTGGGCCGCAAGGTACTGGGCGACAACGGCAAGAAGCTCAAGGCCTTCGGCAAGCTGATCCAGCAGTTCGTCGAGGACGAGGGCGTGCGCGAGGAGATGCAGGAGTTCGTCAACCCGCTGGCCGACCTGGGCGACAAGGTCACCAAGTTGACGATGGAACTCGGCATGAAGGCCATGGGCAACGCCGACGAGGTGGGTGGCGCGGCGGTGGACTACCTGCGCGTGGTGGGTCACCTGTGCTTTGCCTACTTCTTCGCCCGCATGGCCAAGATCGCGCTCGAGAAGCAGAATTCCGGCGACCCGTTCTACACCGCCAAGCTGGCCACCGCACGCTTCTACTTCGCCAAGCTGCTGCCGGAGACGGCCAGCCTGATCCGCAGCGCGCGCGCCGGCGTGGCGCCGCTGATGGCGATGGACGAAGCGCTGTTCTGAGGAGACACCCGATGCGCAAGCACCTGACCGCCCTGCTGCTCAGCCTGGCCGCGCCCCTGGCGCTGGCGCAGACCACGCCCGTGGGCCTGTGGAAGACCATCGACGACGAGACGAAGACCGAGAAGTCCTACGTGCGCATCGTCGAGCAGGACGGCAAGCTCGTCGGTCGCATCGAGAAGCTGATCAACCCGCCCAAGGCCGACCCGGTGTGCGACGCCTGCACCGACGCCCGCAAGGGCCAGCCCATCGTGGGCATGACGATCCTCGAGGGCGTGACGAAGAGCGGCAGCGAGGACGCCGTCTGGGACGGCGGTGTCATCCTCGACCCCAACAACGGCAAGACCTACAAGGTGCGTCTGTCGCCCAAGAGCGGCGGCAAGGCCCTGGACGTGCGCGGCTACATCGGCATGCCGCTGCTGGGCCGCACCCAGACCTGGCAACGCGCCGAATGACTTTCCCTGGAGAACCCATGAACCGATTCCATGTCCGCAAGGTCGCCGTGCTCGGCGCCGGCGTGATGGGCGCGCAGATCGCCGCCCAGCTGGTCAACTGCAAGGTGCCGGTGGTGCTGTTCGACCTGCCGGCCAAGGAGGGGCCGAAGAACGGCATCGCGCTGAAGGCCATCGACAACCTGAAGAAGCTCAAGCCCGCGCCGCTGGGCGTGGCTGCCGACGCGGCGCTGATCCAGCCGGCGAACTACGAGGAACACCTGGACCTGCTGGCCGGCTGCGACCTCGTCATCGAGGCCATCGCCGAGCGCATGGACTGGAAGCTGGACCTGTACACGAAGATCGCGCCGGCGCTGAACCCGGCGGCCATCGTGGCCAGCAACACCTCGGGCCTGTCGATCACCAAGCTCAGCGAGGCGCTGCCGGAGAGCATCCGCCCGCGCTTCTGCGGCATCCACTTCTTCAACCCGCCGCGCTACATGAGCCTGGTGGAGCTGATCCCGACGCCGGCGACGATGCCCGACATCCTCGACCAGCTCGAGAGCTTCGTCACCACCGCGGTGGGCAAGAGCGTGGTGCGCGCCAAGGACACGCCCAACTTCGTGGCCAACCGCGTCGGCATTGCCGGCATGCTGGCCACGATCCAGGAGGCACAGAACTTTGGTCTGAGCTACGATGTCGTCGACGACCTGACGGGCAAGAAGCTGGGCCGCGCCAGCAGCGGCACCTTCCGCACCGCCGACGTGGTGGGCCTGGACACGATGGCCCACGTCATCAAGACGCTGCAGGACAACCTGCAGGACGACCCGTTCTACGCCAGCTACGCCACGCCGCCGGTACTCGGCAAGCTGATCGAGCAGGGCGCGCTGGGCCAGAAGAGCGGTGCCGGCTTCTACAAGAAGGTGGGCAAGGACATCCTGCGCCTGGACTCGGCCAGCGGTGAATACGTCAAGGCCGGCGCCAAAGCCGACCCGCTCGTCGACCGCATCCTGAAGAAGCCCGCCGCCGAGCGCCTGAGGCTGCTGCGCGAGAGCAGTCACCCCCAGGCCCAGTTCCTGTGGGCCATCCTGCGCGACAGCTTCCACTACGTGGCCGTGCACCTGCACGACATCGCCGACAGCGCGCGCGACGTGGACTTCGCGATGCGCTGGGGCTTCGGCATGAAGCAGGGTCCGTTCGAGCTCTGGCAGGAGGCCGGCTGGGCGCAGGTGGCGCAGTGGGTGAAGGAGGACATCGACGCCGGCAAGGCGCTGTCCAGCGCCCCGCTGCCGGCCTGGGTGTTCGACGGCCCGGTGGCCGCCGCCGGTGGCGTGCACCGGCCCGAAGGTTCGTGGAGCGCCGCTACCGCGCGCTGGGTGGCGCGCAGCACGCTGCCGGTCTACGCGCGCCAGCACTTCCCCGAGGCGGTGCTGGGCAGCGGCGCTGCGGCCCCGCTGAAGAGCGGCACCGAGGAGTTCGCGAACGACGAGATCCGCGTGTGGAGCCTGGACGGCGAGGTGCTGATCGCCAGCATCACCGCCAAGCTGCACCTGATCAGCCCGGCGGTCACCGAGGGTCTGCTGAACGCGGTGGAGATCGCGGAGCAGAAATACCAGGGCCTGGTGATCTGGTCGCCCGACGACGTGTTCTCCGCCGGCGCCAACCTGGAGTCGCTGCTGCCGGTGTTCATGAAGCTCGGTGCCAAGGGCATCGCGCCCGAGGAGAAGAAGCTGCAGGACGCCATGCTGCGCATCCGCTACGCGCAGGTGCCGGTGGTGGCTGCGATGCGCGGCCTGGCGCTGGGCGGCGGCTGCGAACTGGCCGTGCACTGCGCGCGCCGCGTGGCGCATCTGGAGAGCTACGTCGGTCTCGTGGAAGTGGGCGTGGGCCTGATCCCCGGCGGCGGCGGTCTGGCCTACATCGCGCGCCGCGCGGCCGAGATGGCCGCCGCCGGCAACGCCAAGGCCGACCTGCTGCAATTCCTCACCGACGGCTTCACCAGCGCCGCGATGGCCAAGGTGGCCACCAGCGCCATCGAGGCCCGCGCCAGCGGCTGGCTGCTGTGGGACGACGTGATCGTGCCGCACAAGGACGAACTGCTGTTCGTCGCCATCGCGCAGGCCAAGGCGATGTCGGCTTCCGGCTACCGCCCGCCGCACAAGGCGCTGTTCCCGGTGGCGGGCCGCAACGCCAAGGCCACCATCATGGGTCAGCTGGTGAACCTGCGCGACGGCGGCTTCGCCAGCGCGCATGACTTCCACATTGCCAGCCTGATCGCCGACGTGGTGTGCGGCGGCGACGTGGATGCCGGCTCGCTGGTGACCGAGGACTACCTGATGACGCTGGAGCGCAAGCACTTCTGCAGCCTGCTGGAGCACCCCAAGACCCAGGAACGCATCATGGGCATGCTGCAGACCGGCAAGCCCGTGCGCAACTGATCGGAGCGACGAACATGACTCAACTTCAAGACGCCTACATCGTCGCCGCCACGCGCACCCCGATCGGCAAGAGCGGCCGCGGCTACTTTCGCAACACGCGGCCTGACGACCTGCTGGTCGCCGCAGTGAAGCACGCGCTGTCGCAGGTGCCCACGCTGGACCCGAAGGCCATCGAGGATTCGATCATCGGCTGCAGCTTCCCCGAGGGCGAGCAGGGCATGAACATGGCCCGCGTGGCGATGGTGCTGGCGGGCCTGCCGCACTCGGTGGGCGGTGCCACGGTCAACCGCTTCTGCGCCAGCGGCCTGACGGCCATCCAGATGGCAGCCGACCGCATCCGCACCGGCCAGGCCGACGTGCTGATCGCCGGCGGCGCCGAGAGCATGAGCCTGGTGCCGATGACCGGCAACAAGCCCAGCTTCAACCCCGAGGTGTTCGCCCGCGACGAGAACATCGGCCTGGCCTACGGCATGGGCATGACGGCGGAGAAGGTGGCCGCGCAGTGGAAGGTCTCGCGCGAGGACCAGGACGCGTTTGCGCTGCAGTCGCACCAGCGCGCGCTGGCCGCCATCGCTGCCGGCGAGTTCGCCGACGAGATGACGCCGGTCACCGTGACCAGCCGCACGCCGGACTTGAGCACGGGCGAGGTCGTGGCCCAGAGCCGCACCGTGGAAATCGACGAAGGCCCGCGCGTGGACACCTCGCTCGAAGGCCTGGGCAAGCTGCGCCCGGTGTTCGCGGCCAAGGGCAGCGTCACCGCCGGCAACAGCAGCCAGACCAGCGACGGCGCCGGCGCGCTGATCCTGGCCAGCGAGAAGGCCGTGAAGACCTTCGGCCTGACGCCGCTGGCGCGCTTCGTCAGCTTCGCCGCGCGCGGCGTGCCGCCGCACATCATGGGCATCGGCCCCATCGAGGCCATCCCGGCCGCGCTGCGCTACGCAGGACTGAGCCACGACCAGATGGACTGGATCGAGCTCAATGAAGCCTTTGCCGCGCAGTCGCTGGCGGTGATGAACGAACTGAAGCTCGACCCGGCCAAGGTCAACCCGATGGGTGGTGCCATCGCGCTGGGCCACCCGCTCGGTGCCACGGGTGCGATCCGCGCTGCGACGACGATCCACGCGCTGCGCCGCAAGAACCTGAAGTACGGCATGGTCACGATGTGCGTCGGCATGGGCCAGGGCGCCGCCGGCATCTTCGAGCGGGTCTGAGCATGAGCGAACACATCAAGACCGCCACGCTCAACGGCGTTGCCACGATCGAGATCGCCCGCCCGGAGAAGAAGAACGCGCTGACGGTCGCGATGTACCAGGCCATGGCCGATGCGCTGCGCGCAGCCGCGGCCGACGGCGCCGTGCGTGCGGTGCTGATCACCGGGCAACCCAGCATCTTCACCTCGGGCAACGACATCGAGGACTTCATGGCCCGCCCGCCGGGTGCTGGCGGCAGCGCCACGGAAGAGGCGCCGGTGTTCCAGTTCATGAAGGCGCTGCTGGAGACCGAGAAGCCGGTGGTGGCGGCGGTCACCGGCGCGGCCATCGGCATCGGCACGACGATGCTGCTGCATTGCGATTTCGTCTATGTGGCCGACGACGCCCGCCTGGCCATGCCATTCGTTGGCCTGGGGCTGGTGCCGGAATACGCGTCCAGCCTGCTGGTGCCGCAGTTGATGGGCCCGCGCCGTGCGGCGGAGAAGCTGCTGCTGGGCGACCCGTTCACCGGCGAGCAGGCGGTGGAGTGCGGCATCGCCAACGCCGTGCTGCCGGCGTCCGAGGTGGCGCTGCACGCCCGCCGCGTGGCCGAGCGCTTCAATGCGCTGCCGCCGGGCGCGGTGCGCGAGGCCAAGCGGCTGATGCGCGGGCCGCAGCGCGAGCAGATGCTGAAGGTCATCGCGGAGGAGGGTGCGCTGTTCAGCACGCGGCTGCGCAGCCCCGAGGCGATGGAAGCCTTCCAGGCCTTCTTCCAGAAGCGCGCGCCGGACTTCTCGAAGTTCTCCTGAACCGGCCGCGCCCATGTCGCTCGCGCTGAAGCTGGCCCTGTCGCCGTTGCTGGTGGTGCAAGCGCTCCATGCGCGGCGTTCGGTCCCGGTGCTGCCGGAGCCGCCCGGGTCGCGCAGCGGTGCCGTGGGCAACGGCGCGCCCTTGCGCCTGCTGGTGATCGGCGATTCGTCGGCCGCAGGCGTCGGCGTGCAACGCCAGTCGCAGGCCCTGGCCGGCCCGCTGGCCCGGCGCGTGGCCGAGGCCACCGATACGCGTGTGCATTGGCGGCTGCTGGCGCGCAGCGGCGTCACCAGCGCGCAGGCGATGGACCTGCTGCGCGGCGAAGGTCCGGTGCAGGCCGACCTGGCCATCGTCGTCACCGGCGTCAATGACGTGGTGGAGCAGGTGCCGTCGCACCGTGCCGTGCGCGCGCGCGAGGCCCTGGCCGACGAGCTGCGCAACCGCTGCGGCGTGCGCCACGTGGTCTTCGCGCCGCTGCCGCCGGTACATCAATTCCCCGGTCTGCCGCGGCCCCTGCGCTGGATCGCCGGGGCCGACGCCCGCCGGCACGACCGCGCGCTGGCCGACTGGGTCACCCGCCGCAGCGACGTCTCGCACGCCGACTGGGGCCTGCAGCTCAACCGCGGCGTGATGGCCGAGGACGGGTTCCACCCAGGTGCCCCCGCCTACCGCCAGTGTGCGACCATGCTCGCGCGGCACGTGGCCGAGAAGGTCTGGCCGCAGTTCGGAGGCACACGCACCCCATGACCCGCACCCTGCACGGCAAGACCCTGTTCATCACCGGCGGCAGCCGCGGCATCGGGCAGGCGATTGCCGTGCGCGCGGCGGCCGACGGCGCCAACGTCGTGCTCGTGGCCAAGACCACCGAGCCCAACCCCAAGCTGCCGGGCACGCTCTACAGCGCCGCCGAGGCGGTGGAGGCCGCCGGCGGCCAGGCCCTGCCCATCCCCTGCGACATCCGCGACGAGACGGCCGTGGCGGCGGCGGTGGCCGCGGCCGTGGAGCGCTTCGGCGGCATCGACATCCTGGTCAACAACGCCAGCGCCATCAGCCTGACGCCGACGCCGGCCACGCCGATGAAGCGCTTCGACCTGATGTTCGGTGTCAACGTGCGCGGCACCTACTGCTGCACCCAGGCCTGCCTGCCGGCGCTGACGGCCAGCGCCCAGGCGGGGCGGGCGCCACAGGTGCTGAACCTGTCCCCGCCGCTGTCCATGCGGCCGCACTGGTTCAAGGACCACACGGCCTACACGATGGCCAAGTACGGCATGAGCATGTGCACGCTGGGCCATGCGGCGGAGTTCGCGCCGCTGGGCATCGCCGTCAACAGCCTGTGGCCGCGAACTGCGATCGCCACGGCGGCGCTGCAGATGATCCCGGGCGTCGACACCGCCAAGTGCCGCACGCCGGAGATCATGGCCGATGCGGCACATGTGTTGCTGACGCTTGACCCCGCGCCCACCGGACAGTTCCTCATCGACGACAGCCTGTTGGCCGCCCATGGGGTGACGGACCTCGCGCGCTACGCCGTCGTCCCTGGAACGACGGACCTGATGCTGGACTTTTTTGTCGACTGAGTCTGTTTTTGGACTGTCGAAGCAGTTGCCAGTCTGGGTTCCAAAGGGCCATGCCGCCGGCCCCCGCAGGTGCGGGGGAAAGGCCGGGGATTCAGTCACGACAGGCAGATAGGCACGCCCTCAGGGCTATCCGGGGTACCCGGCAAGCTTTATGCTTTACCTTGTTCGACAGGGCCGCCGCGCGCCAGTGCGGTGGGCCGCGCATCATCCGAGGCAGCCATGAATCATTCCCAGCACGACCCCATTCCCGAGTCCACCCCGGCCGAGCAGCCGGCGCCGACCGACGGCCTGGCGTCCGCGTCGCGTCGCCGCGGCCTGCTGCGTGGTCTGTCTGCCGGTGCCGCCATCTCCGGCGCCGCCTTGCCGATGGCCGCGCTGGCCACCGGCGGCCGCAAGAGTTGCTTCCACAAGGACACGCCGCACAGGAAGTGCAAGGCGTCGGTCTCAGGCATGCACTCCGTGATCGCGTCCAACCAGGTCAACGACTGGCCGGAGTCGCCGGGCAAGCACTGCTCGCACTACCAGAGCCGTTACAACTGGCCCAAGGACGGCGGCGGCGAGTACTGCAAGGGCGTCAACGGCACGAAGTTCCGGCGCAATGCCCAGTACAAGCAGGTGTTCAACTGCGGCGGTGGCGGCTACAACGACAAGACCATCGGCGAGATCATGGACAACCAGTACAACTGTCCGCAGCGCCATTGGATCGCCGCCTGCCTGAACGCCACCAAGTACGAGTACAGCAGCGTGCCGTTCAGTTACACACCTCACCAAGTCGTGTCGCTGCACAACGACGCCTCGCGCAACCTGGACGCGCAGACCTTCTTCCGCTACTACCAGGAAAACTACTACTGACCGCCGCGGGAGCGCACATTCCGTGCGTTCCTGAGCGATGGAAGTCGTGCGCATGGTGGACACAGGCCCTAGCATCGCGTCTTGGCGCCTGAACCCGGTGATCCGCCTGCACTGGCGGGACTGGGGCGGCGATTCCGTCGTCTTCGAGGAACTCTCCGGTCAGACGTTGCAGTTCGACCCGTTGAGCGCCGCGGTGATGGCCTGCATCGAAACCGGCGTCACGGACCTGAACACGCTTGGCCACCTGCTGGCCAACGACCTCGGCACCGTGGCAGACGGCCCCTTGGTCGATTCGCTTTGCACAGTCCTGGAACGCTTGAACAGGCTCGGCTGGATCGAGCCGGAGGCCTTGCCGGCCTGACGGTCGGCGCCTTGGACGCCGCCGAGCGGCGTCGTCGTCTGCGCGGCGCCGGCCTGGCGATCCGCAGCGGCCTGTTCGCCTTTCGCCTGCGCAGCGACCTGCCCCAGGTGGCGCGGGCGATCGACCGCCTGTACGCCGATTACCCTTGCCTGGCCGACACCGACTTCTGTGACTTCGCGCTCGACGTCGTGCGCCCGGGCGGCCTGCGGCAGTGGCTGCGGCCCCAGGTGGTGGCCCGCTATGACGGAGAACCCGTCTTCGAGCCGTTGCCGGCCGGCCACGCCTTCCCGCTGATGGAGTGGGCGCTGAACTACTGCGTCACCACCCACGCCTTCGAGCACCTGAGCCTGCACGCGGCCGTCGTCGAGCGCGGCGGTCGTGCCGTGATCCTGCCGGCCCCGCCCGGGTCGGGCAAGAGCACGCTGTGTGCGGCGCTGGTGCACCGCGGCTGGCGGCTGTTGTCCGACGAACTCACGCTGGTGGCATTGGCCGACGGCCGGGTGAGCCCCGTGGTGCGGCCGGTGAGCCTGAAGAACCGTTCCATCGAGATCATCTCGGCCTTCGCGCCGGAGTCCGAGTTCTGCGATCCCACGCACGACACGCTCAAGGGCACGGTCGCCCACATGCGCGCACCCACGGCGCATGTGCACCGCATGCACGAACCGGCGCTGCCAGCCTGGGTGGTCTTTCCGCGCTGGGAGGCCGATGCGCCGGCCACCATGAGCGAACGACCGCGGCCCGACACCGTGCTCGAACTGGGGCGCAACAGCTTCAACCTGTCAGTGCTGGGTCGCGCCGGATTCGAGACCCTCACGGCACTGGTGGACCGTTGTGGCTGCTACGACTTCCGCTACGGCCTGCTCGACGACGCCATGCGCGTGTTCGATCAACTGGCAGCGGGGTGAATCCATGCCCGACGGCAACCTGATCGCCGCCGCGCTCAGCGCGCCCACACTGCCCGCGCTCACGCCGCGGCAATGGGAAGACCTGCTCAGCCAGGCGCGCCGCTCGCGCCTGCTCGCGCGCTTGGCTGCGCGCGCAGCTGACCGCAGCTGGATGGGGCAGGTGCCGGCCGGCCCGCGTCTGCATCTGCAGGGCGCCCTGCGCGTGATGCAGCGCCAACACGACGAGGCGCGCTGGGAGGTCGACCGCCTGCGCGCCGCGCTGGCCCGCCACGAAGGGGCCGTCGTACTGCTCAAGGGCGCGGCCTACGTGGCCGCCGAACTGCCGCCGCGCCGCGGCCGGCTGTTCGCCGACGTGGACATCATGGTCGAACGCGCGCGGCTGCGGCAGGTGGAATCGGCGCTGATGGCCGGCGGCTGGATCGCCGAGAAGCTCGACGCCTACGACGAGCGCTACTACCGCGACTGGATGCACGAACTGCCCCCGATGCAGCACGTCCAACGCCACACGCAGCTGGACGTGCACCACACGATCACACCGCCGACCTCGCGGTTCCCGATCGATGGCGCGGTGCTGCTGGCGCGTGCGCGGCCGCTGCCCGGGCTGGCACCGCTGAAGGTGCTGGCGCCGGAAGACATGGTGCTGCACAGCGCCGTGCACCTGATGCAGGAGGGCAGCTTCGACGGTGGCCTGCGCGACCTGCTGGACATCGACGACCTGCTGAAGCACTTCGGTGCGACCGAGCCGGGGTTCTGGCCGGCACTGGTGGCTCGCGCACGCGAGCTGGGCCTGGGCGTGCCGCTGTCGCATGTGCTGTTCCACATCGAGCGGCTGTTCGGCACCCGGCCACCGGCCGACGTGCAGCCAGCGCTGGACGCGCTGCAACCGCGAGGCATCGCCCGCTGGGCGATGAATACGCTGCTGACATTGGCCCTGCGCCCGGACCATCCCAGCTGCACGGTGCCAGGTTACGGTGCGGCAGCCTTCCTGCTCTACGTGCGCTCGCACTGGCTGCGCATGCCCTGGTACCAGATCCTGCCGCACCTCGCGCGCAAGAGCTGGAAGCGCTTCCAGGCGCGGCGGGAAGGGGCCGCCGAACGCGCCCGTCTGCAGGCGGCCGAAGCTGCAGGGGGCGCGGTGCCGTTGCCAGAGGAGCGCTGAGCTCAGGCGAAGCGGCCCGGCATGCACGCCGGATCAGGGAGCGTTGCCGCCGCGTGCTTCAGGTCGGCAACGCCCGCGGCTGCCCGCGCTCGTCGATCGCCACGTAGGTCAGCGTCGCCTCAGTCACCTTCACCACCTGCCAGGCATTGGGGTTGCGCTCGGCCCAGACCTCGACGTTGACGGTGACCGACGTGCGACCCACGCGCGTCACGCGGGCATAGAAGCTCAGCAGGTCGCCCACCGACACCGGCTGCTTGAACAGGAACTCGTTGACCGCGACAGTGGCGATGCGCCCGCGCGCCACGCGATACGGCAGCACCGCGCCGGCGATGTCCACCTGCGCCATGATCCAGCCACCGAAGATGTCGCCGTTGGCGTTGCTGTCGGCGGGCATCGGCATCACGCGCATCACCAGTTCGGCGTCGTCGTGCACACTGTCGGGCCGCTGCAGGTGCACGCGCTCGGTGGCGGCAGGGCGGGGGTCGGTGGTCATCGGCGCGTCGTCCTCGGTTCAGCAGTCGCGCTTCGATTTTCCACGAGACCCCATGAGACGTTCAGCGGCCCTGCCGGCCCTGCCTGCGGACGCGCCCGCCGCGCCGCGCTCCGACGCCGCCACGCTGCGGCGCCTGCTGCCCTACCTGTGGCAGTACCGCTGGCGCGTGGGCATCGCGCTGGCCTTCATGCTCGCGGCCAAGGGCGCCAACGTGGGCGTGCCGGTGCTGCTGAAGCAGCTGGTGGACGGCCTGACGATCAAGCCGGGCGATCCGGCGGCACTGCTGGTGGTGCCGGTGGGCCTGCTGCTGGCCTACGGCGCGCTGCGCCTGTCGACCACGCTGTTCACCGAACTGCGCGAGCTGATCTTCGCCAAGGCCACCGAAGGGGCCGCGCGCCAGATCAGCCTGCAGGTCTTCCGCCACCTGCACGCGCTGAGCCTGCGCTTCCACCTCGAGCGCCAGACCGGCGGCATGTCGCGCGACATCGAGCGCGGCACGCGTGCCGTGCACTCGCTGATCTCGTACTCGCTCTACAGCATCCTGCCCACGCTGGTGGAGGTGGCGCTGGTGCTGGGCATCCTGGCCTGGCAGTTCGGCGGCACGTTCGCGGCCATCACCGGCGTCGCGCTGGTGGTCTACATCGCATTCACCGTCAGCGTGACCGAGTGGCGCACCAAGTTCCGCCGGCAGATGAACGAGTACGACGCGGTGGCGCACCAGAAGTCCATCGACGCGCTGCTGAACTACGAGACGGTGAAGTACTTCGGCAACGAGGACTTCGAGACCAGGCGCTACGACGAGAGCCTGGAGCGCCTGCGCCGCGCGGCGCTGAAAAGCCAGGCCTCGCTGAGCGCGCTGAACACCGGGCAGCAGCTGATCATCGCGGTGGCGCTGGTGGCCATGCTCTGGCGGGCCACGCAGGGCGTGGTGGCGGGCACGATGTCGCTGGGCGACCTGGTGATGGTCAACGCCTTCATGATCCAGCTCTACATCCCACTGAACTTCCTGGGCGTGCTGTACCGCGAGATCAAGCAGAGCCTGACCGACCTGGACAAGATGTTCGGCCTGCTCGACCGCGAGCGCGAGGTGGCCGATGCACCGGGCGCGCCGGCACTGCAGGTGCGCGACGGCACGGTGCGCTTCGAGGGCGTGCACTTCGCCTACGACAGCGGGCCGAACGGCCGCCCCATCCTGCACGACGTCAGCTTCGAGATCCCGGCCGGCCGCACAGTGGCGGTGGTGGGCGCCTCGGGGGCAGGCAAGTCCACGCTGGCGCGGCTGCTCTACCGCTTCTACGACGTCAGCGGCGGGCGCATCGCCATCGACGGCCAGGACATCCGCGCGGTGCAGCAGGACAGCCTGCGCCGTGCCATCGGCATCGTCCCGCAGGACACGGTGCTCTTCAACGACACCGTGGGCTACAACATCGCCTACGGCCGCCCCGGCGCCACGACCGACGAGGTCATGGCCGCGGCACGGTCGGCCCGCATCCACGATTTCATCGCCGCCACGCCACAGGGCTACGAGACGATGGTGGGCGAACGCGGGCTGAAGCTCAGCGGTGGCGAGAAGCAGCGGGTGGCCATCGCGCGCACGCTGCTGAAGAACCCGCCGATCATGGTCTTCGACGAGGCGACCTCGGCGCTGGACTCGGCCAACGAGCGCGCCATCCAGGCCGAACTGCGCCAGGTGGCGCGCGGGCGCACGACGCTGATCATCGCGCATCGGCTCAGCACGGTGGTGGACGCGCACCGCATCGTGGTGCTGCACCAGGGCCGGGTGGCCGAATCGGGCACGCACGAGGAACTGCTGGCCGCCGGCGGCCGCTACGCGCAGATGTGGCGGCTGCAGCAGGCCGGCGCCGAGCCGGCGTGATCCACGGCCGACGGGACCACGTTCAGGTCTGGGGCTGGACCCGGTCGCTGACGATCCGCCCGTCCACCAGCTCGATCACGCGGTCGCAGCGCGCCGCGATCGACGGGTCGTGCGTGACCACCAGGAAGGCCGTGCCCAGCTCGCCGTGCAGGCGGCGCATCAGCCCGAAGACCTCGTCGGCGCTGTGGCGGTCGAGGTTGCCCGTGGGTTCGTCGGCCAGGACAAGCGGCGGCCGTGACGCCAGCGCGCGCGCGATGGCCACGCGCTGCTGCATCCCGCCGGAAAGTTCGCCCGGCTTCTTGTGCAGCGCTTCTCCCAGACCGATGGCGTCCAGCAACTCGCGGGCCCGCGTCTCGGCGGCCGGCGTGACACGCCCGTCACGCATCAGCATCGGCAGCGTCACGTTCTCCAGCGCCGTGAAGGCCGGCAGCAGGTGGTGGAACTGGAACACGAAGCCCAGGGCCTGACCACGCAGCCGTGTCAGCGCGGTGTCGTCCAGGCCGGCGGTCTCCTGGTCCAGCAGCCGGTAGCTGCCGGCCGTGGGCGGCTCCAGCAGCCCCAGCACGTTCAGCAGCGTGCTCTTGCCCGAGCCCGAGGGGCCGATGAGCGCGACGAACTCGCCGCGCCGCACCTGGAGGGCAAGGCCGTGCAGCACCTCGACCTCGTTCGGCCGGCCGACGTTGTAGGACTTGCGCAGCCCTTCCAGCAGCAGCAGCAGCGGCGAGTCGTTGCCCATGCTCACAGCCGGATCGCCTGCGCCGGGTCCAGCGCCGCGGCGCGCCGCGCCGGCGCCACCGCGGCCAGCACGCCGGCCACCGTGGCCGCCACGGCCACCTGCAGCGCCAGCGCTGGCGGCAGCGCGATGCTGAACAGCGGCAGCCCGTCGCTGCCCTTGACGAAGCGGGTGAAGGTCCAGATCAGCGCCCAGGCCAGCACCACGCCGAGCACCGAGCCCAGCGCCCCCACCACGGCGCCCTGCAGCAGGAACACGCGCTGCACCTGCGCCCGCGTGGCGCCCATCGCGCGCAGGATGCCGATCTCGCGCTGCTTCTGCACCACCGACACCACCAGCACGCTGGCGATGCCGAGCACGACCACGATGCCCACCACCCCGCGGATGATGCCGGTGCTCACCGACTGCGCGTTCAGCGCCGACACCAGCTGTGCATTGGCCTGCTGCCAGCCTTCCACCTCGTAGGGCAGTTGCGCCGACAGCCGGGCCGCCAGCGTGCCGGCGGTCCAGACATCGTCCAGCCGCAGGTCCAGGCTGGTGGCACCGCCGGGCAGGCCGGCCAGGCTCTGCGCGCTGCGCAGCGGCAGGTAGACGGTGCGCCGGTTGAGCTCGCGCACGCCCAGGTCCACCAGCGCCGTCACGCGCAGCGTGGTGTCCACGTCGCCCGTGCGCACCGTGAAGCGGTCGCCCACGCCCAGCGCCAGGTCGGCGGCCAGTTCGCGACCGAGGATGGCCTCGCCCGGCGCCAGCCGCGCCGTGCCGGCCACCACCTTCTCGCGCAGGCGCACGATGCGGTCGTAGCGGTCCAGTTCTACCCCCACCAGCGCCACCGAGGCCGAGGCCGTGCCGCGCAGGCCCAGCCCAGCCGTGGACACCATCGGCGAGACGGCGGCCACGCCGGGGCGGCGTTCCAGGTCGGCCATCAGCGCCGGCCAGCCGGCCAGCGAGCGCAGCCGCTGTTCACGCGGCTGCACGCGGTCCAGCGCGATGGCGCCGGGTGCCACGTCCAGCCGCGGCGTGTCGTCGCGCAGGCGGATCGTCACGTGGGCCTGCGCGCCCAGCGTCTTCTCCAGCGTGCTGGCCTGCAGACCGCCGATGAGGGCCGAGATGTAGGTCACCACCGCCACGCCAGCGGCGACTCCGACGACGATCAGCAGCGACTGCATGCGCCCTTCGCGCAGGAAGCGCAGCGCCACGCGGCGTTCGAAGGCCAGCATCGGATCGGCCTGCGCCTAGCGGCCCATGGCCTGGGTCATGGCGGCGCCGGCAGCGCCCATGCCGCCGCTGCTGCCGGCGGCGGGCAGCGTGGCCGCCACCGCCCGCGCCCGCTGGCCGGGTCCCGGCTGGTCACCCAGCATCACCCAGTCGCCTTCGGCCAGGCCCTCGAGCACCTCGACGCCGGCGTCCGACCGCAGGCCCAGCGTCAGCCGGCGGGCTTCCACGCGCCCGTCGCGCACCACCCAGGCTTCGTCGCCCGCGCGCAGTGCGGCCAGTGGCATCACCAGTGCACGGTCCCGGCGCGTGGTGACCACCGCCACCGCCAGCGTCATGTCCTCGCGCAGGAAGGATGGGGCGACCTCGGGGCGCAGGTGCAGGTCCACCGCGCCGCGCTGCGCATCCACGCGCGGGGCGATGCGCTGCAGCGTCGCGCCGAACGGCTCGCGCGGGAAGGCGTCGGCGACCACGGTGGCCGTCTGGCCCACGCGCAGTTCGTCCAGGAAGCGCTCGTCCACCTGGGCCACCAGCTCCACCGGGCCGGCCAGGGCCAGCGTCAGCAGCGCGCGGCCCGGCTGCACGATCTGGCCGGGCTCGACGGCCCGCTGCAGCACGCGCGCCGCGGTGGGCGCGCGCACGACAGTCTGCGCCAACCGCACGCGGGCGGCGGCCATGGCCGCCTCTGCGGCGGCCACCGCGGCGTCGGCCTGCACACGCTCGCTGCCCCGGGACGCCAGGGCGTCGCGCTGGGCACGGGCGGCCGCCGCCTGGGCGTCGGCCACGGCCAGGGCCCGGGCGGCCTCGTCGTCCCGTGCCGGGCTCAGGAAGCCGCGCGCCACCAGGTCGGCCGTGCGCTGGCGGTCGGCCAGCGCAGCCACGCGCTGGGCCTCGGCCTGGGCCAGCTGCGCCTCGGCGGCACGCAGGCGTGAGCCGCCGGCGCCCTCGCGCGCGGCGCGGGCCTGGGCCAGCTGCGCCTCGGCCTGGGCGAGGGCGGCGCGGGCCTCGTCGTCCTCCAGCCGGAGCAGGGGCGTGCCGGCGGCCACGTCGTCACCCTCGCGCACAGCGACCGTGGCCACGCGGCCGGTGAGCGTGGCGCCGACGTCCACGCTGGACTGTGCCGCCACGCGCGCGCTGAACTGCAGGCTGCGCACCAGGGGCCCGGTCTGCACCTGCAGGGCGGGCACGGCTGGCGGCCGGCTGGCCCACCACGCCACGGCAGCCACGGCCAACAGCAGCAGGGCCCAGGGCAACACGCGTCGCATCGTCATCCCGGGATTGTTCCACCCCAGGGCCAGGTGGCGCCCGCGTAGACTCGCGGCCCGTGGAAACCAAGTGGCTGGAGGACTTCGTGAGCCTCGCCGAGACGCGCAGCTTCAGCCGCTCGGCGCAGCTGCGGCACGTCACGCAGCCGGCGTTCTCGCGCCGCATCCAGGCGCTGGAGGCCTGGGCCGGCATCGACCTCGTCGATCGCTCGTCCTACCCCACCCGCCTGACCAAGGCCGGCGAGACGCTGCGCGAGCAGGCGCTGGAGATCCTGGGCCAGCTGCAGGCGGCGCGCAACATGATGCGCAGCCACCAGGTGGCGGGGCAGGACACGATCGAGTTCGCCGTGCCGCACACGCTGGCCTTTGCCTTCTTCCCGCAGTGGCTGGTGGACTTGCGCGCCAGCTTCGGCCCCATGCGCAGCCGGCTGATCGCGCTGAACGTACACGACGCCGTGCTGCGCCTGACCGAAGGTGGCTGCGACCTGCTGATCGCCTACCACCACCCGGCGCAGCCGCTGCAGCTGCCGCCGGAGCGCTACGAGATGATGAGCCTGGGCACCGAGACGCTGGCGCCCTATGCCCGTGCCGAGGACGGCCGGCCGCGCCACACGCTGCCCGGCCGTCCCGGCGAGCGCGTGCCCTTCCTGGCCTATGGCTCGGCCGCCTACATGGCGCGCCTGGTGGAGATGCTGCTCAAGCAGAAGGCGCCGGCAGCCACGCTGGACACCGTGTACGAGACCGACATGGCGGAGGGCCTGAAGGCCATGGCGCTGGAAGGCCACGGCGTGGCCTTCCTGCCGGCGAGCGCGGTGCGCAAGGACCTGGCGGCGCGGCGCCTGGCCGTGGCCGCCACGGAGCCAGGTTTCGAGTTGTCCATGGACGTGCGCATCTACCGCGAGCGCCCCGGCACGGCGCGCCATGTCAAGCCGGGCGCGCAGAAGTTGTGGGCCCACCTGCAGGCGCAGGCCGCTGCGACGACGGCCGCGGACCCGGCGTGACCTGACCGCGCCGCGTTGGCGCGCTTCAGCGCTGGATGCCGTAGGCCGTTCCCGGCGCGGTCCTGCATGGTGTCGACCGACGCCCGCCGGGAGGTCGGGTGAGAGAATCCGCGCATGACCACCGCGCCCGACACGCTCACCCTCACGCGCCCCGACGACTGGCACCTGCACCTGCGTGACGGCAAGGCGCTGCAGGCCGTGCTGCCGGCCACCGCGGCGCAGTTCGCGCGCGCCATCGTGATGCCCAACCTGCGCCCGCCGGTCACCACGGCCGAGCAGGCGGTGGCCTACCGTGAGCGCATCCTGGCGGCGCGCCCGACCACCGGCCCCGGCAGCGACTTCGCGCCGTTGATGACGCTGTACCTGACCGACAACACGCCGCCTGACGAGATCGCGCGCGCCAAGGCTGCCGGCGTGGTGGCGCTCAAGCTGTACCCGGCCGGTGCCACCACCAACAGCGATGCCGGCGTCACCGACATCCGCCGGACCTACCCCACGCTCGAGGCCATGCAGCGCGAGGGCCTGCTGCTGCTGGTGCACGGCGAGGTCACGGATCCGGCGGTCGATGTCTTCGACCGCGAGGCGGTCTTCATCGAGCGCGTGATGACGCCGCTGCGGCGCGACTTCCCGGAACTCAAGGTGGTGTTCGAGCACATCACCACGCGCGATGCGGCGCAGTACGTGGCGCAGGCCGACCGCTTCACCGCCGCCACCGTCACGGCGCACCACCTGCTCTACAACCGCAACGCGCTGTTCATGGGCGGCCTGCGCCCGCACTGGTACTGCCTGCCGGTGCTCAAGCGCGAGCTTCACCGCCAGGCGCTGGTGGATGCGGCCACCTCGGGCAGCCCGAAGTTCTTCCTCGGCACCGACAGTGCCCCACATGCGGCGGCGCTGAAGGAGGCCAGCGTCTGCGGCGCCGGCTGCTACACCGCGCCGGCGGCGCTGGAGCTGTACGCCGAGGCCTTCGAGGCCGCCGGGGCGCTGGACCGCCTGGAAGGTTTCGCCAGTCACCATGGCGCCGACTTCTACGGCCTGCCGCGCAACACCGGCAGGGTGACGCTGCGCCGCCAGCCGCGCACCTTGCCGGAGGCGCTGCCCTTCGGCGACACCGTCATCAAGCCGCTGCGCGCCGGCGAAACCCTGAACTGGACGCTGTCATGAAGACCATGCTCCTGATCGACGCCGACAACGTGAGCGTGGGCGTCATGGAACAGGCCGTGGCGGCGCTGCTGAAGGAACACGGCGCGTTGCATGTGCGCCGCGCCTACTGCACGGCGGAGTCGGCCGCCAAGCACCAGGCGGTGTTCAAGCGTCTGGGCATCCGCCCGGTGGTGAACCTGGCCACGGGCAAGAACTCCACCGACATCGCCATGGCCATCGACGCGCTGGACCTGGCCATCGCCGAGCGGCCGGACCTGGTGGCCATCGCCTCGTCCGACTCCGACTTCGCGCCGCTGGTGCTGCGCCTGCGCGAAAAGGGCTGCCGCGTGGTCGGCATCGGTCAGGACGGCAAGACGGGCGACGAGACACAGACGGTCTACGACGCGTTCACGGTCTTCGGCCACCGCGCGCCGCCAGCGGCGAAGAAGGCTGCGGCGCCGGCCCCGGCATCGACACCGACCCCGGCACCAATCCCGGCGTCACCTCCGGCGCGCAAGACCACCGCACGCAAGACCCCGGCGCGCAAGACGGCCCGTGCCACCGGGGCCCCGGCGCCGCGGGCGCCCTCGGCACCGCCGCCGCAGCCGTCGCCGCCCCCGGCGCCTTCAGCCTCGACGGCGACATTGCCCGACAAGCTGCGCCAGATCCTGATGGCCTTGCCGGAGCTGGTGCGCGGCGACACGGTGGAGCTGCGGGTCGCGGCCGAACGCCTGCGCAGTGCGGGGCTGCTGGGCAAGAGCGGTGCCTCCACGCGCGTGTTCAAGGCCCACACCGACCGGTTCGAACTGCTGCCGGCGAGCAACCCGAACCGGGTCCGCCTGCGCAGCTGAGCGGAAAAGCCCTGCGCCGCTTGAAACCGGCGTGCGCGCCCTAACATCCTGCGCCGTGGGTGCCCGTGTCGCGGCACCGTTGGAGAGCCTCGTCCATGAAACGCGTCGCCCTGTTCATCGTCACCAACCTGGCCGTCATGCTGGTGCTGGGTGTCGTGGCCAGCCTGCTCGGCGTGAACCGCTACCTCACGGCCAACGGGCTGAACCTGGGCATGCTGCTCGGTTTCTCCCTGGTCATGGGCTTCGGCGGCGCCATCATCTCGCTGCTGATGAGCAAGCCGATGGCCAAGTGGAGCACCAAGGCGGCCATCATCAACGGCTCCAACGACCCCACCCACCGCTGGATCGTGGGCACCGTCGAGCGCTTTGCGCAGAAGGCCGGCATCGGCATGCCCGAGGTGGCCATCTACGACGGCGCGCCCAACGCCTTCGCCACGGGTGCCTTCAAGAACAGCGCGCTCGTGGCGGTGTCCACCGGTCTGCTGCAGAGCATGACCAAGGAAGAGGTCGAGGCCGTCATCGGCCACGAGGTGGCGCACGTGGCCAACGGTGACATGGTCACGATGACGCTGATCCAGGGCGTGATGAACACCTTCGTGGTCTTCCTGTCGCGCGTGATCGGCTACTTCATCGACCGCGTCGTGCTGCGCAACCAGAACGAGGGCCCGGGCATCGGCTATCACGTCAGCACCATCGTGCTCGACCTGCTGCTGGGCGTGCTGGCCGCGGTCATCGTGGCCTGGTTCTCTCGCCAGCGTGAATACCGTGCCGACGCCGGCGCCGCGCAGTTGATGGGCCGCAAGCAGCCGATGATCAACGCCCTGGCGCGCCTGGGTGGCCTGAACCCGGGTGAACTGCCGCGGGCGGTGGAGGCCATGGGCATCAGCGGCAAGGGCGGGGTGATGGCGCTGCTGTCCACCCACCCGCCGATCGAGGACCGCATCCGCGCGCTGCAGCAGTCGGCCTGAGCGCGGCAGGCCGGGACGCCCGGACTAGGGGGTGCCCGGTTGGCACCAGTGGTGCCAGGCGGAATACTCGACGGGTGACGTCGAGCACTCCGCGCAACCTGCTGGTGACGGCGGCCCTGGCCGTGGCGGCCGGGCTGCTGTGGTGGGTGACCTCGGCGCCGCCACCGGGCGCTGACACGTCTCGCGCTGCGCCGGCCCGAACAGCGTCGCGCGGCCCTGACGACCAGAGCGACCAGAGGCTGCGGGCCGAACCGGTCTCCGTCACGTCACTCGCCACGCCAGTCGCCCCACCGCCAGGCGTGACGCCGGCGCAGTGGGCCGCAGTTGTGGCCGAACACACCTTGCGGCCCGATGGCCCGGCCGAACTGGCCCGGCTCCGGGCCTACCTGGGCTGGTCCGATGCCGTGGCGCGCTGGCGTGCGGCCCCGGGCGATCCGGCGCTGGCGCAGGCGGTCTACGACGGCCTGCCGGCGCGGCTGGCGAAGCGCGAGGTTTCGGTGCCCGAGGCCCGCGTGCTCGCGACGGCCCTGCTCCAGACCCTGGAAACCGATGCCCAGCGGAGGCAACAGGCCTTGCTCGCCTTCGAGCGCACGCTGCCCGGCCCGTCAGCGGCCGATCCGCGTCAGCTGGCCTACCTGCGCGCGCAGGCGGCCGAAGTGGCCGCGTGGCGCGCCGCGCCGGCCGCCTCACGCGACCCGGCCGTGCTGCAGGCCCGGCTGGACCAGCTGCGTGTGCAGCACTTTGCCCACCATGGCGCCACGTCGGCGTCGCCCGACACCCCACCCGAGGAGGCTTCCCGATGAACGTCTGGTTCCGCCGCAGCCTGGCTGCGCTCGCCATGTGTGCCACGCCGCTGGCCTGGGCCGGGTACTTCCAGTGGGACATGGTCGAGCTGCCGCCCGAATCCGGTGCCTCCTGCGGCGACGGTTCGCCCTACCGCTTCTTCGTCAACCGCACGCCGCTGAACAACCACCTGACCATCGTCTATGAAGGCGGTGGCGCCTGCTGGGACCAGAAGGCCTGCCTGGGCGAGGGCCGGCTGGGCGCCACCAACCCGAACGGCGTGCCGCCCGACTACATGCAGTCGGTCAACGTCGCCTTCGGCCTGGTGACGCCGTTCAACGCCCGCAACAGCCCGCAGGCCGTGTCCACGCAGTCGTGGAACATGGTGTTCCTGCCGTACTGCACGGGTGACGTGCACAGCGGCAGCAAGGTCACCGTCTACGACGACGCCTACCCCGACAACCCGCGTGTGCAGCACCACGCCGGCCAGGCCAACGTGCGTGCCGCCGCGCAGTGGCTGCGCGACCACCTGGGCCAGCCTGGCGAACTGCTGCTGACGGGCTATTCGGCGGGTGGCGTGGGCTCCACCACCACCTACGCGATGGTGCGCGAGACCCTGCAGCCCACCGGGCGCAGCACGCTGCTGGCCGACTCCGGCCCGCTGGTGCCGGCGCCGCGCGGCTCGGCACCGGAGGACTACCCGGCGATCAAGCTGCACGACACCATCCGTGTCGCCTGGGGCCTGGACGAGCCGGGCGGGCTGGTCACGCAGTACGGTGGGCTGATCGACGGCTTCGACCCCGACAACCTGGGCAGCGTCAACGTCGCCCTGGCGCGCACCTACCCACAGGATCGCTTCGGCTTCATGGTGTTCACGCGCGACACCAACTTCTCGGCCTTCAGCTACGAGAAGTTCTACACCGACATCAGCGACGCGCCCAACCCGGTGGCGTATCGCGAGGCGCTCTTCTCGCGCTGGTGGCCGGACCTGGACCGCTGGGCCGCCGACCTGGCCACGCAGCCCAACGTGGACCTGTACGTGCCGTACTTCCGCAACTTCAACCAGTCGCACTGCCTGACCATCATCGACTTCTCCGGCACCGCCATCGAATGGGCCGGGGTCGACTCGTTCGGTACCTTTGCCGAAAACGCGCTGGCGCGCGGGCCGCAGGTGCAACTGGTCGAGGGTCAGAACAACGCCGACTTCACCCAGCCGCTGAGTCCGTTCATGCGGCTGGTCAAGCTGCTGCTGAAGGTGATCGGCTGAGCCGGGTCCAGCGTCAGGCCGCGGGCAGGAAGCCCTCCACCGACAGGTAGCGTTCGCCGGTGTCGTAGTGGAAGCCCAGCACGCGTGCGCCGGCGGGCAGGTCGGGCAGCTTCTGCGCGATGGCTGCCAGCGTCGCGCCGCTGGAGATGCCCACCAGCAGACCTTCCTCGCGCGCGCTGCGGCGCGCCATCTCGCGGGCATGCTCGGCGTCCACCGTGATCACGCCGTCGAGCAACGTGGTGTCCAGGTTGGTCGGCACGAAACCTGCGCCGATGCCCTGGATCGGGTGCGGTGATGGTGCGCCGCCGCTGATCACCGGGGATGCGGCCGGCTCGACGGCGAACACCTTCAGCGCCGGCCACGCTGCCTTGAGCACACGGGCGCAGCCGGTGAGGTGGCCGCCGGTGCCGACGCCAGTGATCAGGGCGTCCAGGCCTTCGGGGAAGTCGGCCAGGATCTCCTGCGCCGTCGTGCGCATGTGCACGTCGATGTTGGCCGGATTCTCGAACTGCTGCGGCATCCAGGCCCCTGGCGTGGTCTCCACCAGTTCCTGCGCCTTGGCGATGGCGCCCTTCATGCCCTTCTCGCGCGGCGTCAGTTCGAAGCGCGCACCGTAGGCCAGCATGAGCCGGCGGCGCTCGATGCTCATGCTGTCGGGCATCACCAGCACCAGCGTGTAGCCTTTCACCGCCGCCACCATCGCCAGCCCGATGCCGGTGTTGCCCGAGGTCGGCTCGACGATGGTGCCACCCGGCTTGAGCAGGCCGCGGGCCTCGGCGTCTTCGACCATCGCCAGGGCGATGCGGTCCTTGATCGAGCCGCCGGGGTTGGCGCGCTCGGACTTGATCCAGACTTCGGCACCACCGAACAGGCGCTGCATTCGGATGTGCGGCGTGCGGCCGATGGTGGCAAGGACGTTGTCGGCTTTCATCATGTTCTCCTGGGATAATTCATGCGTGAAGTCGGCCAGACCGCCGCTGGCGCAACCACCCGAAAGGGCGCGCTGGAGGAAGGTCCGGACTGCACAGGGCAGCGTAGCAGCCAACGGCTGTCCACCGCGAGGTGAGGATCAGAGCAACAGAGACGAGTCGAGCCGGGGCGAAGCCCCGGCTCGGGTGAAACGGGCAATCTCTACGCGCAGCAACACCAAATAGGCACACGCCGAGCGGCGCGGCAGCGTCCGCGCTCAACAGATCCCCGGCCCGGGGCGAGTGTGCGGGTAGGTGGCACCGAGCCGGGTGGGCGACCCCCGGCCCAGAGGAATGGCGGTCACGGCGGCGTCTCGCAAGAGGTGTCCGCTGCACAGAATCCGGCCTATCGGCCGACTTCACACTTTTCTTTCCCCGCCGTTGCTCAGGCGGGCACGACCAACGTGTGCCGCGTCTGCCAGCGCAGGCCGTCGCCTTCCGCGGGCATCAGCGTCATGGCCAGCGCGCCTTGCGTCTCGGCGTCCAGCCGCCGCCACAGGAAGTCGCGCGGATTGCCGGGGTCGCCGGCCACGAACAGCTGCGACGTCAGCTCGCCGAAGCCGGGGTGCCGCACGGTGACGTGGATGTGCGGGGTGCGCCCGGGGTAGGGCACGGGCCGGATGGTGCGCAGCTTCAGGCTGCCGTCGCGGCCGCTGCGCGCGGCGCCGAAGCCCTGGAACGCCGGGTCGTGCCGGCCTGGTTCCAGCGGCACCGACGGGTGCCGGTACGCGGCCAGCGCGTCGCACTGCCAGATCTCGACCTCGGCGTCGTCCACGGCGCGCCCGCGCGCGTCCGCCACCTGCAGCCACAGTGCCAGATGCTCGCCACGTGCCGGCGCGCTGCCTGCCGTGCGCGTCAGGTCTGCGTCCCAGTCCCCGCCGCCGGCGAAGCTGTCGCGCCAGCGGCGCGGCGGGTAGAACGGGCCTTCGGTCATGCCGGGCAGCACGCGGGTGTTCTGCGCCAGGACAGGTGCCGCAAGCATCGCGGCGCCCGCGGCAAGCAGGATTCGGCGGCGGTGTGTCATGGCCCCATTGAAGCACCAGAACGACACCCCCGACTACACTCGGGTTTCCCCGATGCACCCTGACGCTGCCACCCTCTGGCGCGGTCCGCGCTGGACGCTGGCCGTGCTGCTCGCCTGCCTGGGCATGCTCGGGCCCTTCGCGATCGACACCTACCTGCCGGCCTTCACCGGCATCGCCGGGTCGCTGCAGGCCACGCCGGTGCAGATGCAGCAGACGCTGTCGAGCTACCTGTTCGGCTTCGCGGCGATGAACCTGTTCCACGGCGCGCTGGCCGACAGCTTCGGGCGCCGTCGCGTGGTGCTCTGGGGCGTGGGTCTGTTCACGCTGGCGTCGGTGGGCTGCGCCGTGGCGCCGTCGATCGGCGCGCTGGTGTTCTTCCGCACGCTGCAGGGCCTGGCGTCGGGGGCCGGCACGGTGGTCTCTCGCGCCATCATCCGCGACATGTTCCCGCCCGCCGAGGCGCAGCGGGTGATGTCGCAGGTGACGATTTTCTTCGGTGTGGCCCCGGCGATCGCCCCCTTGATCGGCGGCTGGCTGTTCGTGCACCTGGACTGGCACGCCATCTTCTGGTTCCTGGCCGGTGTGGGCACGCTGCTGTGGGCGGGCGTCTTCCGCTTCCTGCCGGAGACGCTGCACGTCTCGCAGGTGCAGCGCTTCGCGCCGCGGCCGCTGCTGGCCGGCTACAAGCAGATGGCCGCCAGCCCGGTGTTCATGACCCTGGTGCTGGCCAGTGGCATCCCGTTCAACGGCATGTTCCTGTACGTGCTGGCGGCGCCGGTGTTCCTGGGCGAGCACCTGCAGCTGGCGCCGACGCAGTTCTTCTGGTTCTTCGTCTGCACCATCGGCGGCATCATGGGCGGCGCGTGGCTGTCGGGCCGGCTGGCCGGGCGCATCAAGCCGCGCCACCAGATCCGCCACGGCTTCGTGATCATGCTGGCGGTCTCGCTGGTCAACGTGGCCCTGAACGCCTTCTTCGAGCCCCGGGCCTGGTGGGCGCTGCCGCCGATCGCCATCTTTGCCTTCGGCTGGTCGCTGATGGTGCCGGTGGTCACGCTGATGGTGCTGGACCAGGTGCCCGAGCGCCGCGGCATGGCCTCGTCGATGCAGGCCTGCATCGGCGCGGTGGCCAACGGTGTGGTCGCCGGCGTCGTTGCGCCGCTGGTGATGCACTCCACGCTGGCGCTGGCGCTGACCTCGCTGACGATGATGGGCGTGGGCGTGCTGGCCTGGATCTGGGTCAAGCCGCGGCTGGTGCCGCCGGCGGAATCGGCCACGCCAGCCTCAAGTTGACGCGCCGGCTGCCGATGGGACTCCGAAGAAGGAGTGTCATTGCCATGCCGTCCCCCGTGTCCCGTTCCTCCCGCCGCCCGGTCACCGCGCACCGCTGGTGGCTGCTGCCCGCGCTGCTGCTGGCTCTGCCCGTGCTGGCCAATGATCCCCATGCCGACGGCCATGGCAGCGACAAGGTGGCCTCGGTGGACCCGATGGCGCACCTGAAGGCGCGTCTGCAGGAGAAGCTGGGTGCCACCCGCATCCAGGAGGCCAAGGCCGGCACGCACGAACTCCAGGTGCCGGCTCGCGCACCGGCGCCCGCGCCCACCCGCGTGGCGCGCGCCAAGCCGCAGGCCGGCGAGCTGGAGGCCCTGGTGGAGGCCCACCGCAACGCCAAGGCCGAGGTGCACTGGAGCTACCACGGCGAAGGCGGCCCCGACCACTGGGCCAACCTGAAGCCGGAGTTCGCCACCTGCGCCAGTGGCAGCCGCCAGAGCCCGATCGACATCCGCGACGGCATCGCGGTGGACCTGGCGCCGTTGAACTTCGACTACCGGCCCAGTGGCTTCTCGGTGGTGGACAACGGCCACACCGTGCAGGTGAACCTGTCGCCCGGCAACTGGCTGGAGGTGATGGGCCGCCGATACGAGCTGCAGCAGTTCCATTTCCACCGGCCGTCGGAGGAGCGCATCAACGGCCGCCAGTTCGAGATGTCGGTGCACCTGGTGCACAAGGACCCGGACGGGCGGCTGGCCGTCATCGGCGTCGTGCTCGAGCGCGGCGCGGCGCAGCCGGTGGTGCAGCAGGTGTGGAACAACCTGCCGCTGGAGAAGCACGCACCGCTGCCGGCGCCGGAGGCCATCGACCCCAGCGCGCTGCTGCCGACCGACCGCGGCTACTTCACCTACATGGGCTCGCTGACCACACCGCCGTGCAGCGAAGGCGTGCTGTGGATGGTGATGCAGCAGCCGGTGCAGGCCTCGCCGGACCAGATCCACATCTTCTCGCGCCTGTACCCGATGAACGCGCGGCCGGTGCAGCAGGCCGCCGGCCGGCTGATCAAGCAGTCGCAGTGAGCCCGGGCTGGCTCAACGCCGGCGCAGCAGCAGCGCCGGCCACAGCCACAGGCTGGCCAGCCACAGCAGCACGCGGCCCGCACTGAGCGGCCGCGTCTCGTGCTGCGCCACGCGCACGAACAGCAGCCCGGCGCCGACGATCACGTACACCAGCAGGGCGCTGTACAGCGCCACGCGCAGGCCGTAGCTGTCGGCGACCAGGTCGCCCACCACGCGCCCCAGCAGCGCGGCCAGCAGCACCGACAGCAGCAGCGCCAGTGCCATGCCGGCCAGCGCATGGCGCAACCGCCACAGCGGGTCGTCCTGCATCGCCTCAGCGGGTGCCGGGCCGGCCGGCTTGGGGCCCCGGCGTGGTGCCGTGCCCACGCGGGTCTTCCGGCAACTGCAGCCCGCAGTCGTCCAGTGCGCGGGCGATGTCGCCGCGCCCCACCGGACGGAACAACACGTGGTCGGCGCCGGCCAGCTGCATGCGGATGCGGTCGGTGTGGCGCTGCCGGTCGGCCATGGCGATCAGCGCCAGCGGGCGGCCGCGTGGCAGGTCGTGCAGGCTGCGACACAACGCCTCGGTGTCGGCCGAATCGCAGTCGCTGCCCAGGCCGAGGAAGGCCACGGCGTGTGCCTGCCGGCGGCTCAGCCCCGCGGCCTCGGCGGCGCTGACGGCCACGTGCGGCACGAAGCCGAAGCGCAGCAGGGTCTGGCAGAGGTCGGCGCGCGCGCGCGGGTCGGCCTCCAGCACGAGCACGTCACGGGTTGCAGGCGTGCTCGTGCGCTGGGCGGGGTTCCGGCGTTGCGCATCGCGCACGGCCGCGCGGCGCCGGGCCTTGCGCTCGGCCAGGCCCTCGGTGGACGTGTGGGGTGCGGTCGTCGGCGCAGGAGCTGCTGGCACGGCGGCCGTGGTCGCCGCAGCCGCCGAAGGGGGAGGCGCCGGCGGCGCCAGGCGTGCCACGTCGGGCGCGTCCCGATCGGCCAGCCAGTCGTCCGGCAAGTGCAGCGTCGGCAACGGCGACATCGGCGAAGCCGCGCCCGATGACCGCGGCGGCTCGGGCACGGCCCGCAAGGCCAGGACCCAGTCGTCCGGCACGGTGTCGTCCACCGCGTCGAGCAGGGGCACCACGTCGGCCTCCACGGGCTCTGGCGGATCCGCGGGCACCGACTGCGGCGAGGCCGTCGGGTCCAGCAGCGCCGCGCAGTGGTGGCAGCGCACTCGGCTGCGCACGTTGATCGTGTCGCAGGCTGGGCAGCGGGTGATCAGCGGCGTGCCGCAGGCCGAGCAGGCCAGCGCCCGCGGCGGATTGACCTGCGCGCAGGCCGGGCACTGCGACAGCGACAGACGGTTCACCTGGAAGCCTCCCCGTGACGCAGTTCACGGTCTGCGCCACCACCCCAGCGTAATGCAAGCGGCGTCGACGTGGGGCCAGTGGGGCGGGAGACCCCCTTGCGCATGGTCAAGCAACACTTTCAATGCCGACTGCAGGTTCTTGTTTTTGCGTCACTATTTTCTCGGGACAACCTCTCAAAGCATTTGTAAGTTCTTGATTTCATTGATTTTTTCGACGAAGTCGATTGACCGTCATGCGGCCTTCAAGTACAGTGTCGATCTGTGGGATTTTCTGTCTGACAGTGGCGGTTTCGGGTGGCGGAGATCGTTTTTCAAGGCACATCGGCGATAGCGCTGGACGCGAAGGGGCGGATCACCGTGCCCGTGCGTCAGCGCGACCTGCTGATGCAGGCCTGTGAAGGGCGGCTGACGCTGACCAAGCACCCCGACGGCTACCTGTGGGTGCTGCCGCGCCAGCGCTGGGAGCAGGTGCGCGAGCAGCTGATGTCGATGAGCATGGATGCCGACCCCTGGCGCCGTGTGTTCCTGGGCAGTGCGGTGGACGTCGACATCGACGGCGCGGCGCGCATCCTGAT
This sequence comes from Burkholderiaceae bacterium, assembly GCA_024235855.1. Taxonomy (GTDB): domain Bacteria; phylum Pseudomonadota; class Gammaproteobacteria; order Burkholderiales; family Burkholderiaceae_C; genus Rubrivivax. Next base: position 100,735 of record JACKLN010000007.1, on the reverse strand, counting down.
CCCGCCCGAGCTGCGCAGCGCCGCGGCCCTGGGCAAGGACGTGCGCCTGATCGGCAACGGCCGCGTGCTGGAGCTGTGGGACGCGGCGCGCCACGAGGCCCACGAGGCGCAGCTGCTGGCACAGCCGATGCCGGCGGAGATCCGGAGCTTCGTGCTGCGATGAGTACCGCCTTCCAGCACACCACGGTGCTGCTGCGCGAGGCGGTGGAGGCCCTGGTCACCACGCCCGACGGCATCTACGTCGACGGCACGTTCGGCCGCGGCGGCCACAGCCGCGCGTTGCTCGAGCGTCTGTCGCCGGCCGGCCGGCTGATCGCCTTCGACCGTGACCCGCAGGCCGTGGCCAGCGCGCGCGCCAGCCTGGCCGATTCGCGCTTCGAGGTCGTGCACGCCAACTTCGGTGAGATGCGCGACGAACTGGTGGCGCGCGGCATTACCCACGTGCACGGCGTGCTGCTGGACCTGGGCGTGAGCAGCCCGCAGATCGACGACCCGCAGCGCGGGTTCAGCTTCCGGCACGACGCCCCGCTGGACATGCGCATGGACACGACCCGTGGCGAGACCGCCGCGGACTTCCTGGCCCGCGCCGACGAGCGCACCCTCACACAGGTGATCCGCGACCATGGGGAAGAACGGTTTGCTCTACAGATTGCAAAGGCGATTGTTGCTCGGCGCGAGGGCGGGTCTCCCGTTCGAACCACCGGGGAACTGGCCGCGCTCGTGGCTCGTGCAGTCAAGACCCGCGAGCCGGGCCAGGACCCTGCAACGCGCACGTTTCAGGCTCTTCGGATTTTCGTCAATGCCGAGCTTGAAGCACTCGAACAAGGACTGAGTGCGGCGCTGGAATTGCTGGCGCCGCACGGCCGGCTCGTGGTCATCAGCTTCCATTCGGGCGAGGACCGCATCGTCAAGACCTTCATCGTGCGCGAGAGCCGCGACGTGCCCGACCGGCGCGCCCCCATGGCGCCGCCCAAGGCCATGCGGCTGCAGGCGCTGGGCCGGGTCAAGCCCTCGGCGGCCGAGGTCGCGGCCAACCCGCGCGCCCGCTCGGCCGTGATGCGGGTGGCCGAGCGGACGGAGGTGCCGGCATGACGGGCCCCGCCACGCTGCGCCTGAACCTGCTGCTGGCCGCTGCGCTGCTGGCCAGCGCGCTGCTGCTGGTGAAGACCTCGTACGAGTCGCGCCGGCTGGTGGCCGCGCTGGACCGTGCCCAGGCCGAGCAGCAGGCGCTGGAATCCGAGCGCCAGCGGCTGGAGTCCGAGCGCCAGGCCCAGGCCACGCCGCTGCGCGTGGAGCGCGTGGCGCGCGAGCGGCTGGCGATGCGCACCGCCGGCGCGGACGTGACGCTGTACGTCGAGCTGCCCGGGGGCAAGCCATGAGCCTGCGCAGCGTCAACTACGCGAGCAGCCCGCTGCTGGCCTCCAAGACGCCGCCGTGGCGCTCGCGCTTCATCGTCGCGGGCGTGGCGCTGGCCTTCATCGTGCTGGCCGGCCGTGCCGTGTGGGTGCAGGTGCTGCACAGCGACTTCTACCAGCGCGAAGGCGAAAAGCGCTTCCTGCACGCCGAGGACGTGCCCGCCGGCCGCGGCAACGTGCTCGACCGCAACGGCCGCATCCTGGCCGCCAGCGTGCCGGCCATCGACATCGCCGTGCGCCCGCCGGAGCTGCAGGCCACCCCGGAGCAGAAGCGCGCGCTCGCACGCCTGGCCGGCATGACGCCCAAGGCGCTGGAGGCGCGGTTGAAGAGCCACCCGCGCTTCGTCTGGCTCAAGCGCGGCGTGGACGCCGGCGCGCGTGCCGAACTGCAGGCCCTGCTGCAGCAGGGCGTGGTCGGCGTCGAGCTCAGCGACAGCTGGCGCCGGGCCTACCCCGAGGGCGAGGCGGCAGCACAGGTCGTCGGCTTCACCGACCTGGAACAGAACGGCCTCGAGGGCATCGAGCGCGTGTTCCAGGACGCGTTGCGCGGCAGCGACGGCCAGCGCACCGTGGTGCGCGACCGGCTGGGCCGCGTCGTCGAGCACATCGGCGAGCCCGACGCGCCCGAGCCTGGCCGCGACGTGGTGCTGTCCATCGACGCCCGCCTGCAGGCCCTGGCCTACCAGCGCCTGCGCGATGCGGTCAAGGCGCACGGCGCCAACAGCGGCAGCCTGGTGGCGCTGGACGCGCAGACCGGCGAGGTGCTGGCGCTGACCAACTACCCCAGCTACGACCCCGACGACCGGCGCAATCTCAAGCCGGCGCAGTTGCGCAACCGCGCGCTGACCGACATCTTCGAGCCCGGCTCGACGATGAAGCCCTTCGCCATCGCGCTGGCGCTGGACAAGGGCATCGCCCGGCCCACCACCCGCTACGAGACGGCCCCGGGCTGGATCACGATCACCGGCTCGACGATCCGCGACTCGCATCCGCACGGCGTGCTCAGCGTGGCCGAGATCGTGCAGAAGTCCAGCAACGTCGGCACCGTCAAGATGGCGATGCAGCTGCAGCCGCGCGAGATGTGGCAGCAGTTCACCGACCTCGGCCTGGGCAGCAAACCGGAGATCGAGTTCCCCGGCGCCGCCACCGGCCGCGTGCGGCCGTACAAGACCTGGCGGCCGATCGAGCAGGCCACGATGAGCTACGGCTACGGCCTGTCGGCCAGCCTGCTGCAGATGGCGCGCGCCTACACCGTGTTCGCGCGCGATGGCGAGATCGCACCCGTCACCCTGCTCAAGCGTGACGCCGGCCCCGTGCCTGGCCGTCGCGTGATGAGCGCCGAAACCGCACGCGCCATGCGCGACATGCTGCGCCTGGCCGCCGGCCCGGGCGGCACCGCGCCGAAGGCGCAGACCGTGGGCTATTCGGTGGGCGGCAAGACCGGTACCGCGCGCAAGCAGGAAGGCCGCGGCTACAGCACCGAGAAGTACCGCTCGTGGTTCGTCGGCCTGGCGCCGGTGAGCGCGCCGAAGCTGGTGGTGGCGGTGATGATCGACGAGCCGCGCAAGGGCGGCGTCTTCTACGGCGGCGAGGTGGCCGCGCCGGTGTTCAGCAGCGTCGTGCAGCAGAGCCTGCGCACGCTGGGCGTGGCGCCGGACATCGACTTCCAGCCCGGCATCGTGGCCGAGCCGGGCCCCGCGGCCATGGAAAGCACCTGATGCCGCTGACGATGCTCCGCTCCCCCGATGCGGCCGCACGCTGGCTGTCGTCCTGGGTCACCGGCACGCTGCGCACCGACAGCCGCCGCGTGCAGCCGGGCGACGCCTTCATCGCCTGGCCCGGCTACGCCACCGACGGCCGGCGATTCGTGCGCGCGGCGCTCGACGCCGGCGCCACCACCTGCCTGGTCGAGGCCGAGGGCATCGAGGCCTTCGGTTTCGAGGACGCGCGCGTGGCGGCCCTGCCGCGGCTGAAGGCCGCCACCGGCGCCATCGCCCACGCCTACTTCGGCGAGCCCGGTGCGCGCCTGGACATCGTGGCGACCACCGGCACCAACGGCAAGACCTCCACCGCGTGGTGGACGGCGCAGGCGCTGTCGGCGCTGGGTCGGCGCTGCGGCGTGATCGGCACGCTGGGGGTGGGCGAACCGGGTGCGGTCGACGCCACCGGCCTGACCACGCCCGATCCGGTGACGCTGCACGCTGCCTTCAGGCGCTTCGCCGACACCGGTTTCGCCGCCTGTGCGCTGGAAGCGTCGTCGATCGGGCTGGACGAGCACCGGCTCGATGCCGCGCCCATCGACGTCGCGCTGTTCACCAACTTCACGCGCGACCACCTGGACTACCACGGCAGCATGGCCGCGTACTGGGCCGCCAAGCGGCAACTGTTCGCCTGGCCGGGGCTGCGGGCCGCGGTGGTCAACATCGACGATCCGCAGGGCGTGCTGCTGGCTGGCGAACTCGAAGGCGGTGCCCTCGACCTGTGGACCGTGGCGGTCGATGCCGCGGCCCGCCTGCGCGCGGTCGACGTGCGCTACGTCGACGGTGGCTTGGCGTTCGACCTGTGCGAGCGCGACACCACGGTGCCGGTGCGCAGCACGCTCATCGGCGACTACAACGTGCACAACCTGCTGGTCGTGCTGGGTGGCCTGCGCGCGCTGGGCGTGCCGCTGGCGGACGCCGCCGCCGTGGTGCCCGGCCTGACGCCGGTGCCTGGGCGCATGCAGCGCGTCGGCCCGGGTGCCGGTGTGGAGGTCGTGGTCGACTACGCCCATACCCCCGATGCACTGGAGAAGGTGCTCGCGTCGCTGCGCCCGCTGGCGGCCGCACGCGGCGGTCGCCTGTGGTGCGTGTTCGGCTGCGGCGGCAACCGTGATGCCAGCAAACGGCCGCTGATGGGGGCGATCGCCGAGCGCGGTGCCGACACGGTCGTGGTCACCAGCGACAACCCCCGCGACGAAACGCCGGAGGCCATCGTCGACCAGATCGTCGCCGGGCTGCAGGCGCCGGGCGCGGCGCGCATCGTGGTCGACCGGCGCGACGCCATCGCCACGGCGGTGCGGGAGGCCGCCGACGCCGACGTCGTGCTGATCGCCGGCAAGGGCCACGAGGACTACCAGGAGGTGCGCGGCGTGCGCCACCCGTTCTCCGACGCCACGGAGGCCCTGCGTTGCCTGCAGGAGACCGCGCGATGAGGACGTTGGCCACGTTACATGCGCTGCTGCCGGACGCCCGCCTGCATGGCGATGCCGGCACCCGCATTGCACGCGTGCACACCGACACGCGCACGCTGCAGCCCGGCGATCTGTTCGTCGCGCTCAAGGGCGAACGCTTCGACGCCCACGACTTCCTGCCGCAGGCCCGCGGGGCCGGCGCCGCCGCCGTGCTGGCCGAGCGCGGCGTGGCCGACTGCGGCCTGCCCGGCCTGGAGGTGGCCGACAGCCTGCGCGCGCTGCAGGCGCTGGCCCAGGGCTGGCGCGCCGGGCTGATGCTGCCGCTGATCGCGGTGACCGGCAGCAACGGCAAGACCACGGTCACGCAGATGATTGCGGCCATGCTGCGCGCCTGGGTGGGCGACGCGGCGCTGGCCACGGCCGGCAATCTGAACAACCACATCGGTGCGCCGCTGACCCTGCTGCGCCTGAGCGCGCAGACCCGCGCCGCCGTGGTGGAACTCGGCATGAACCACCCGGGCGAGATCGCCGAACTGGCGGCCTTGGCTGCACCCACGGTCGCCCTGGTCAACAACGCCCAGCGCGAGCACCAGGAGTTCATGCAGTCGGTGGAGGCCGTGGCGCGCGAGAACGGCGCCGTGATCAGCGCGCTGCCGCCCACCGGCTGCGCGGTTTTCCCGGCCGACGACGCCTACAGCGGCCTGTGGCGGCAGATGGCCGGCGAGCGGCGCGTGCTGCGCTTCGGTGATGGTGGCGAGGTGCAGGTCGAGGGCGCCTGGGATGGCGACCACTGGCGCGCCACGCTGCATGCGCCCGTCGGCGACACCGCGTTCGCGCTGCACATCGCCGGTGCGCACAACCTGCGCAATGCGGCCGCGGCGCGCGGCTGCCGCGCTGGCTGCCGGCGCGCCGCTGGCGGCGGTGCAGGCCGGCCTGGCGGCGTTCCGGCCGGTGGCGGGGCGCTCGGCCGCGCGCGCCATCACCTGGCACGGTCACGCAGCCACGCTGGTGGACGACAGCTACAACGCCAACCCCGATTCGGTGCGCGCCGCCATCGACGTGCTGGCCGGCCTGCCCGGCCCGCAGTGGCTGGTGCTGGGCGACATGGGCGAGGTCGGCGACCAGGGGCCGGCCTTCCACGCCGAGGTGGGCACGTATGCGCGCGAACGCGGCCTGCCGGCGCTGTGGTGCGCCGGGCCGCAGAGCGCGGGTGCGGCGCAGGCCTTCGGGCCGTCGGCACGGCACTTCGACGACACGCCGGCGCTGCTGGCCGCGCTGGTGGATGACGCGGGCATGGCGCCGGATGCGGCATCGGTGCTCGTCAAGGGCTCCCGCTTCATGCAGATGGAGCGCGTCGTGGCCGCCCTGACCGCCAAGGAGGGCGCGCCATGCTCCTGAGCCTGTCGCAGTGGCTGCTCGCCCTGTACCCGGAGGACCTGAGCTTCCTGCGCGTCTTCCAGTACCTCACCTTCCGCGCCGTGCTGGCGGCGATGACGGCGCTGCTCATCGGCCTGGCCTTCGGCCCCTGGGTGATCCGCAAGCTCACCGAACTGAAGATCGGCCAGCCGATCCGCGAGTACGGCGTGCAGGCGCACCTGGCCAAGCGTGGCACGCCCACGATGGGCGGCGTGCTGATCCTCATCGGCATCGGCGTCTCCACGCTGCTGTGGTTCGACTGGGGCAACCGCTTCGTCTGGATCGTGATGCTGGTGACCTTCGGCTTCGGCGCCATCGGCTGGGTCGACGACTGGCGCAAGGTGGTGCAGAAGAACCCCGAGGGCATGCGCTCGGCCGAGAAGTACTTCTGGCAGAGCGTGATCGGCCTGATCGCCGCGCTGTACCTCGCCTTCAGCGTGTCGGAGACCTCCAACCTGCGCGTGCTGGAGCTGTTCCTGCGCTGGGTCAGCAGCGGCTTCTCCACCGACCTGCCGCCGAACGCCGACCTGATGGTGCCGTTCTTCAAGACCATCAGCTACCCGCTGGGCGTGTTCGGCTTCATCGGGCTGACCTACTTCGTCATCGTCGGCGCCAGCAATGCCGTCAACCTCACCGACGGCCTGGACGGCCTGGCCATCATGCCGGTGGTGCTGGTGGGTTCGGCGCTGGGCGTGTTCGCCTACATCGTCGGCAACGCCAACTTCAGCCGCTACCTGCTGTTCCCCTACATCCCCGGCGCCGGCGAACTGCTGATCTTCTGCGCCGCGATGGCCGGCGCCGGCCTGGCCTTCCTGTGGTTCAACGCGCATCCGGCCCAGGTCTTCATGGGCGACGTCGGCGCGCTGGCGCTGGGCGGCGCGCTGGGCACCATCGCCGTCATCACGCGGCAGGAGATCGTGCTCGGCATCATGGGCGGCGTCTTCGTGCTCGAGGCCCTGTCGGTGATGGCGCAGGTGGCCTGGTTCAAGTGGACCAAGAAGCGCACCGGCGTCGGCCAGCGCATCCTGCTGATGGCGCCGCTGCACCACCACTTCGAGAAGAAGGGCTGGGCCGAGACGCAGGTGGTGGTGCGCTTCTGGATCGTCACCATGCTGCTGTGCCTGGTCGGGCTGGCGAGCCTGAAGCTGCGGTGAACCCATGACCTGGCTTCAAGACCTCCCCGTCCTCGTGCTCGGCCTGGGCGACTCCGGTCTGGCCATGGTGCGCTGGTGTGCGCGCCATGGCGCGCGCGTGCAGGTGTGGGACTCGCGTGAGGCGGCGCCGCACGATGGCGCGATCGACGGCATCGCCACTCGCGTGCGCGGCGACCTCGACCCGGCGCTGCTCGCCGACGTCGGCCTGGTGCTCAAGAGCCCCGGCCTGGCGCCGCACGACCCGCGCATCGCGCCGCTGCTGACGGCGGCCGCCGAGCGCGGCACGGCGCTGATGGGCGAGCTGGGCCTGTTCGTGCGCGCACTCGCCGATCTCGACTACAACCCGCAGCTGCTCGCCATCACCGGCACCAACGGCAAGACCACGGTCACGTCCATGACCGCGCTGCTGGTGGAGCGCGCCGGCAAGCGCGTGGTGGCCGCCGGCAACGTCGGCCCGACGATGCTCGACACGCTGGCCGCGCAGCTGGATCAGCCGCGCGAGGACTGGCCCGAGGTCTGGGTGCTGGAACTGTCGTCGTTCCAGCTCGACGGCGTGCAGGGCTTCGAGCCGGCCGCGGCCACCGTGCTCAACGTGACCCAGGACCACCTGGACTGGCATGGCTCGATGGCCGCCTACACGGCGGCGAAGGCCCGCATCTTCGGCAGCCAGGCGATGATGGTGATCAACCGCGACGACGAGGCGGTGGCGGCGATGGTGCCGGCGCCAGTCGTGCCCAAGGGCCGCAAGACGCCGGTGGAGCCGGGTCGCAGCGTGCTGCGCTTCGGGCTCGAGGCACCGCGCCACCCCGGCGACTTCGGCCTCGTGGTGGAGAACGGCATGGCCTGGCTGGTGCGTGCGCTGCCGGCCGACGAGACCGTCAAGCCCAGGAAGGGCGAGGAGCCGGAGATCCACCTGCAGCGACTGATGCCGGCCGACGCGCTGCGCGTGCGCGGCCGCCACAACGCCGCCAACGCGCTCGCGGCGCTGGCCCTGGCCACGGCCATCGGCTGCCCGCTGGCGCCGATGCTGCACGGCCTGCGCGAGTACCGAGGCGAGCCGCACCGTGTGGAGCCGGTGGGCAGCGTCGGCGGCATCGAGGCCTACGACGACAGCAAGGGCACCAACGTCGGTGCCACCGTCGCCGCGCTGGTCGGCCTGGGCGCCGACGTGAACCCCGGGCGCCTGGTGGTCATCCTGGGTGGCGACGGCAAGGGCCAGGACTTCGCGCCGTTGGCCGCGCCGGTGGCACGGCATGCGCGCGCGGTGGCGCTGATCGGCCGCGACGCGCCGGCCATCGAAGCCGCCCTGCAAGGCTGCGGCGTGCCCATGGCCACGCTCGCCACGCTGCCCGAGGCGGTGCAGTGGGCCTACGACCAGGCGCAGCCGGGTGACGCGGTGCTGCTGTCGCCGGCCTGCGCCAGCCTGGACATGTTCCGCAACTACGCGCACCGCGCCGAGGTCTTCGTCGAGGCCGTGCGTGCGCTGGCGGTGGACCGGGGGGAGGCGATCTGATGGCGCGCACGAACGCTGCCACGGCGTCCACCGCCTCCAACGCCACCGCGCTGCGTCCGCCGCTCTGGCAGCGCTGGCGTGACGCCTGGGCGGCCCGGCGCGAGGCCGCCGCGTCCGCACGCCTGCCGGTGCGCGACGGCCTGCGCGCCAGCGCCGCCCCGTCGCTGCAGGCCTTCGACCGCACGCTGGTGGTGGTGGTGCTGGCCCTGCTGGCCTTCAGCCTGGTGATGGTGTACTCGGCGTCCATCGCGCTGCCCGACAGCCGCAAATTCGCCGCCTACGCGCCCACGCACTTCGTGCTGCGCCACGCCATGGCCATGGTCATCGGGCTGGTGGTGGCCTTTGCCGCGGTGCAGGTGCCCATCGCGTTCTGGGAGAAGCACGCGCCGCTGGTGTTCGTCGTGGCGCTGGTGCTGCTGGTGATCGTGCTGTTGCCCTTCGTCGGCAAGGTGGTCAACTTCTCGCGCCGCTGGATCCCGCTGGGTTTCATGAACTTCCAGCCGTCGGAACTGGCCAAGCTGGCGGTCGCGATGTACGCGGCCAACTACATGGTGCGGCGCATGGACACGCGGGAGAACTTCTTCCGCGCCGTCTGGCCGATGGCGGTGGCCGTGGCCTTCACCGGCGCGCTGCTGCTGCGCCAGCCGGACATGGGCGCCTTCATCGTCATCGCCACCATCGCGATGGGCATCCTCTTCCTCGGCGGCGTCAACGCGCGCATGGCGCTGCTGATCGCGGCGGTGATCGTGGCCACTTTCGCCACCATCATCGCCTTCGACGACCTGCGCCGCGAGCGCATCTTCGCCTACCTGGATCCGTGGGACCCGAAGTACGCGCAGGGCAAGGCCTACCAGCTGACGCACTCGCTGATCGCCTTCGGCCGCGGCGAATGGTTCGGCCAGGGCCTGGGAGCCAGCGTGGAGAAACTGCACTACCTGCCCGAAGCCCACACCGATTTCCTGCTCGCCGTGATCGGCGAGGAACTCGGCCTCGTGGGCGTGCTGGCCGTCATCGGCGTCTTCTTCTGGCTGACGCGGCGCATCTTCCTCATCGGCCGCCAGGCCATCGCGCTCGACCGCGTCTTCGCCGGGCTGATGGTGCAGGGCATCGGCATCTGGTTCGGCGGCCAGGCCTTCATCAACATGGGCGTGAACCTGGGCGTGCTGCCCACCAAGGGGCTGACGCTGCCGCTGGTGAGCTTCGGCGGCTCGGCGCTGCTGATGAACCTGGTGGCGCTGGCGCTGGTGGTGCGGGTGGACATGGAGAACCGGGCGCTGATGCGAGGGGGGAGGTCGTGAGCCACCTCGTCGTCATGGCCGCAGGCACCGGCGGGCACGTGATCCCCGGGCTGGCCGTCGCGCGCGAGATGCAGCGGCGCGGCTGGAGCGTCAGCTGGCTGGGCACGACCACGGGCATGGAGAACACCCTGGTGCCGCCCAGCGGCATCCCGCTGGACCGCATCGGCTTCACCGGCCTGCGCGGCAAGGGCCTGCTGCATTCGATGACCGGCGGGCTGCGTCTGCTCAAGGCCTTCTGGGACTGCCTGCAGATCCTGCGCCGGCGCGGCGCCAGCGCCGTGCTGGGCATGGGCGGCTACGTGTGCTTCCCCGGCGGCATGATGGCGGCCTTGCTCGGCCGGCCGCTGGTGCTGGTGAACGCCGACGCCGCGCTGCTGATGAGCAACCGCGCCCTGCTGCCGGTGACCGACCGCGTGGCCTTCGGCTTCGACGGTGCCGATGCCAGGAAGACGAGGCAGGCGGTGGTGACCGGCAACCCGGTGCGCGCGGAGATCGAGGCGCTGCCGGCGCCGGAAGACCGCTTCGCCGGCCGCACCGGCCCGCTGCGCCTGCTGGTGGTGGGCGGCAGCCTGGGCGCCCAAGTGCTCAACCAGACCGTGCCGGCGGCGCTGGCCCTGATCGATCCGGCACATCGCCCGCAGGTCACGCACCAGACGGGCAATGCCCACCATGCGGCGGTGGCCGCGGCATACGACTCGGCCGGCGTGAAGGCGACCGTGCGCCCCTTCATCGACGACATGGCTGCCGCGCTGGCCGACTGCGACCTGATGATCTGCCGCGCCGGCGCCGGCACCGTCAGCGAACTCTGCGCCGCCGGCGTGCCGGCCATCCTGGTGCCGCTGATCGTCAGCACCACCGCGCACCAGCGCGACAACGCGCAGCACATGGCCGATGCCGGTGCCGCCATCCACCTGCCGCAGGCGGACCTGACGCCGCAGCGTCTGGCCGAGCAACTGCAGGGCCTGGACCGCAGCGCCCTGCAGGCGATGGCCGTGAAGGCGCGTGCGATGGCCCGTCCCCAGGCGGCCGCCCGCGTGGCCGACCTCATCGAATCGGAGGTGCAGCGATGAAACACGCCGTCAAGCACATCCACTTCGTGGGCATCGGCGGCGCCGGCATGAGTGGCATCGCCGAGATCCTGCACAACCTGGGCTACACCGTCTCCGGCAGCGACCAGGGCGACAGCGCCGTCACGCGCCGTCTGGCCAGCCTGGGCATCCGCGTTGCGCTGGGACACGACGCCAGCCACATCGGCACGGCGGAGGCGGTGGTCACGTCCACGGCGGTGAAGGGCGACAACCCCGAGGTCATCGCCGCGCGAGCCCGCCGTGTGCCGGTGGTGCCACGCGCCGTGATGCTGGCCGAGCTGATGCGGCTGAAGCAGGGCATCGCCATCGCCGGCACGCACGGCAAGACCACGACCACGTCGCTGGTCACCAGCGTGCTGGCCGAGGCCGGGCTGGACCCCACCTTCGTCATCGGCGGCAAGCTGGAGAGTGCCGGCGCCAACAGCCGCCTGGGCGCCGGCGACTACATCGTCGTGGAAGCCGACGAGAGTGACGCCTCGTTCCTGAACCTGACCCCGGTCCTGTCGGTGATCACCAACATCGACGCCGACCACATGGACACGTACGGGCACGACCTGACGAAGCTGCGCAGCGCCTTCGTCGACTTCCTGCACCGCATGCCGTTCTACGGTGCTGCCATCCTCTGCGGCGACGACCCGGGCGTGCGCGCCATCCTGCCGATGGTCTCGCGCCCGCTGGTGACCTACGGCTTCGGGCAGGAGGTGCAGGTGCGCGCGGTGGACGTGCAGGCCCTGCCCGGTGGCCAGATGCGCTTCACCTGCCAGCGCCGCAACGGCGTGGCCATGCCCGACCTGGCGATCACGCTGAACCTGCCCGGCGAGCACAACGTGCGCAACGCGCTGGCCGCCATCGCGGTGGCCACCGAGCTGGAACTGCCCGACGCGCCCATCGTCGACGCGCTGCGCGGCTTCGCCGGCGTCGGCCGCCGCTTCCAGCGCTACGGTGAACTGCCCACCGGCGACGGCGGCCGCTTCACGCTGGTGGACGACTACGGCCACCACCCGGTGGAGATGGCCGCCGTCATCGCCGCCGCGCGCGGTGCCTTCCCGGGCCGGCGCCTGGTGCTGGCCTTCCAGCCGCACCGCTACACGCGCACGCGCGACTGCTTCGAGGACTTCGTCAAGGTCATGGGTGCCGCCGACGCGCTGCTGCTGACCGAGGTCTACGCCGCCGGCGAGCCGCCCATCGTGGCCGCCGACGGCCGCGCGCTGGCGCGTGCGATGCGCGTGGCCGGCCACACCGAGCCGGTGTTCGTCGACGACGTGAAGGCGCTGCCGCAGGCCATCACCGAATTCGCACGCGACGGCGACGTGGTCATCGTGATGGGCGCCGGCAGCATCGGCGCCGTGCCGCAGCAGGTGGTGGACCGGGTGAAGGAGGGCGCATGAACCTCGGCAAGGTCGCGGTACTCCTGGGCGGCACCAGCGCCGAGCGCGAGGTGTCGCTGATGTCGGGCACCGGCGTGCTGCAGGCGCTGCAGTCGCTGGGCGTGGACGCGCACGCCTTCGACCCGGCCGAACGCGGCCTGCACGAGCTGAAGGCCGACGGCTTCGCGCGCGCCTTCATCGCGCTGCACGGCCGCCATGGCGAGGACGGCACGGTGCAGGGCACGCTGGAGCTGCTGGGCATCCCGTACACCGGCTCCGGCGTGATGGCCAGCGCCATCTGCATGGACAAGGTGATGACCAAGCGCGTGTGGCTGGCCGAGGGCCTGCCCACACCGCGCTGGGTGCGCCTGGGTGCCGGCGACCTGCAGCGCGAGCGCGTGATCGCCGTGCCCGACGAACTGGGCCTGCCGCTGATCGTCAAGCCGCCGCGCGAGGGCTCGTCCATCGGCATCAGCAAAGTGCAGGGCTACTCGGAGATGCAGGACGCCGTGCAGCTGGCCGCACGTTACGACCACGACGTGCTGTGCGAGGAGTTCATCGAAGGCACCGAACTCACCTGCCCGGTGCTGGGCAGCGGCGACGACGCGCGCGCGCTGCCGGTGATCCGCATCGCCGCGCCCGACGGCAACTACGACTACGAGCACAAGTACTTCAGCGACGACACCGGCTACCACATCCCCAGCGGCCTGTCGGCCGACGGGGAAGCCGAGGTGCAGCGCCTGACGCTGGCCGCCTACCGCGTGCTGGGCTGCCGCGGCTGGGGCCGGGCCGACCTGATGCTGCGGGCCTCGGACCGCAAGCCCTTCCTGCTGGAGATGAACACCAGCCCCGGCATGACGGGGCATTCGCTGGTGCCGATGTCCGCGAAGGCGGTCGGCATCGACTACCCGCAGCTGTGCCTGCAGCTGCTGCAGGCCGCCACCCTGGACCGGGACGCCGCATGAGGGTCACCCGTCGTCCCACGCCCGCCGTCGCCGCAACGTTGCCGCTGCCGCTGGACGTGCGCCTGATGAACGGCGTGGCCGCCGGCGTCTTCGTGCTCGCCGCGCTGACGCTGCTGGCCGCCGGCGTGCTGTGGCTGACGCGGGCACCGTTCTTCGCGATCCGCGCCGTGCAGATCGATGGCGACCTGGCGCGCAACAGCGTGCCCACCATCCGCGCGAACGCGATGCCCAAGCTGCGTGGCCAGTTCTTCAGCCTGGACCTGGCACGTACCCGCGCGGCCTTCGAGAGCGTGCCCTGGGTGCGCCGCGCGGTGGTGCGCCGTGTCTGGCCCGACCGTCTGGCCGTGCAGCTGGAAGAGCACCGCCCGGTGGCGCTGTGGCAGCCCGAGGACGAGCGCAACCCGCTGCTGGTCAACAGCTTCGGCGAGATCTTCGAGGCCAATGTCGGCGATGTCGAGGACGACCGCCTGCCGGTGCTGGCCGGCCCGTCGGACAAGGCACGCGAGAACGCCGCGGCCATGTGGTCGCTGCTGCGGCGCCTGCAGCCGCTGCTGGCGGCGCAGGACCTGCCGCTGCGCCGCCTGTCGCTGAGTGCACGCGGCTCGTGGCGCGGCGAGACCGAGGAAGGCCAGGTCATCGAATTCGGCCGTGGCAGCGAGGACGAGGTGATCGCGCGCAGCGAACAGTTCGTGCGCACGCTCAGCCAGGTCACCGGCCGCTACCGCCGGCCGCTGCTGAGCGCCGACCTGCGGCACACCGATGGTTATGCGCTGCGCCTGGACGGCGTGGCCACCGTGACGCCAGCCACCACAGGGGCCCGTTGAAGATGGCGAAGGAATACAAGGATCTGATCGTCGGCCTGGACATCGGCACCGCCAAGGTGATGGTGGTGGTGGCCGAGGTCGTGCCCGGCGGCGAGCTGCGCGTGGCGGGCCTCGGCGTGGCGCCCACGCACGGGCTCAAGCGCGGCGTGGTGGTCAACATCGACGCCACGGTGCAGAGCATCCAGCAGGCGCTGAAGGAGGCCGAGATGATGGCCGCCTGCAAGATCGGCAGCGTCTGGACCGGCATCACCGGCAGCCACATCCGCGGCCAGAACAGCACCGGCATGGTCATCGTGCGCGACAACCGCGAGGTCACGCCGGTGGACGTGAGCCGCGTGGTGGAGACGGCCAAGGCCATCAACATCCCCAACGACCAGCGCGTGCTGCTGGTGGAGCCGCAGGAGTTCGTGATCGACGGCCACGAGGTCAAGGAGCCGATCGGCATGAGCGGCAGCCGGCTTGAGGTCAAGGTGCACATCGTCACCGGGGCCATGAGCGCGGCCGAGAACATCCTCAAGTGCGTGCGCCGCTGCGGCCTGGAGGTGCAGGGCCTGGTGCTCAACCCCAGCGCCAGCGCCGCGGCCACGCTGACCGACGACGAGAAGGACCTCGGCGTGGCCGTGGTCGACGTCGGCGCCGGCACCACCGACGTGCAGATCTACACCGACGGCAGCGTGCGCCACACCGCGGTGATCCCGATCGCCGGCGACCTGATCACCAGCGACATCGCGATGGCGCTGCGCACGCCGACCAAGGACGCCGAGGAGATCAAGGTCGAGCACGGCGTGGCCAAGCAGATGCTGGCCGACCCGGGCGAGCAGCTGGAGGTGCCCGGCCTGGGCGACCGCGCGCCGCGCTTCCTGTCGCGCCAGGCGCTGGCCGGCGTGATCGAGCCGCGCGTGGAGGAGATCTTCTCGCTGGTGCACCAGGTCATCCGCGACAGCGGCTACGAGGAGCTGCTGTCCAGCGGCATCGTGCTCACCGGCGGCTCGGCGGTGATGCCGGGCATGGTGGAGCTGGGCGAGGACATCTTCCTCAAGCCCGTGCGCAAGGGCGTGCCCACCTACAGCGGGCCGCTGTTCGACATGGTGGCCAGCCCGCGCGCGGCCACCGTGATGGGGCTGCTGGAGGAGGCGCGCCTGGCGCGCACGCGCGGGCACAAGGCGGCGGCGCAGGCGGGGTCGGTCAAGACCCTGGTCGGCCGCGCGAAGGACTGGTTCCTGGGCAATTTCTAAGGGGTCGGGCAGACATGACAAAGGCTCCAGATTCACGCCGCCACGGCGGCATTTCATTCAACGGGCAACTGCAGCAACTGCACTGAAGGCAAGGAGGTCCAACATGGCCATCGAGATGATCGAAGCATTCGACGAAGGCACCAAGATCAAGGTGATCGGCGTCGGCGGCGGCGGCGGCAACGCCGTCGAACACATGATCGCGCAAGGGGTGCAGGGCGTGGAGTTCGTCTGCGCGAACACCGACGCGCAGGCGCTCAACCGCAGCCGCGCCAACCAGCTGGTGCAGCTGGGCGCCAACGGGCTGGGCGCCGGCGGCAAGCCGGACAAGGGCAAGGCCGCGGCGCAGGAGGCCGAGGCGCAGATCCGCGAGGCGCTGGACGGTGCGCACATGGTCTTCATCACCGCCGGCATGGGCGGCGGCACCGGCACCGGCGCGGCGCCGGTGGTGGCGCGCGTGGCCAAGGAGATGGGCATCCTGACCGTGGGCGTGGTCACCAAGCCCTTCGAGTTCGAGGGCAGCCGCCGCATGAAGCAGGCCGACGCCGGCGCCAGCGAGCTCGAGGCCAACGTCGACAGCCTGATCGTCGTGCTCAACGAGAAGCTGCTGGAAGTGCTGGGCGACGACGTCACCCAGGAGCAGGCCTTCGCGCACGCCAACGACGTGCTGAAGAACGCCGTGGGCGGCATCAGCGACATCATCCACATGGATGCGCTGGTCAACGTCGACTTCGAGGACGTCAAGACGGTGATGAGCGAGCCGGGCAAGGCGATGATGGGCACGGCCACGGCCACCGGCCCGGACCGCGCCACCAAGGCCGCCGAGGCCGCCGTGGCCTGCCCGCTGCTGGAAGGCATCGACCTCAGCGGCGCGCGCGGCGTGCTGGTGCTGATCGCGGCGAGCAAGGGCACCTTCAAGCTCAAGGAAAGCCAGGCGGCGATGAACTGCATCCGCCGCTACGCCAGCGACGATGCGCACATCATCTACGGCGCGGCGATGGACGAGGGCCTGGGCGACCAGCTGCGCGTCACGGTCATCGCCACCGGCCTGTCGGCCCAGGGCAAGCGCCAGACCGCGCCGCTGTCCGTGGTGCAGACCCCGGTGCTGCGCACCGGCACCGACAACCTGCCGGTGCTCAACACGCCGGTGGGCGGTGCGCCGGTGATGCAAGGGGCCGCGCCCGCCGCGGCGCCTGCCATGCCGCAGGGCCAGGGCTACGACGCGCTGAACACGCCCAGCGTCTGGCGCAGCGGCCGCACCGCGGCGGCCAAGGTCGACGCGCTGGCCAACCACGGCATGGACGAGATCGAGATTCCGGCGTTCCTGCGCAAGCAGGCGGACTGAGTCGGCGCGCATTGAGCCCACTCTCCTGACCGTGACACGGGGCGCTTCGGCGCCCCGTGCCGCTTTCCGGGCCCTGGGCGGCTGCACTAGGATCGAATCGACCCGCACCCCTGCCGCCGACCGACCGTGCCGCCGATGAGCCCCGACCGCTGGCAACGTGCCCAGGCGCTGTTCGCCGAGGCCGTGGCGCTGCCCGTCGAGGCGCGCGAGGCGCACGTGCGCCTTGCGGCAGCGGATGACGCCACGCTGTGTGAACAGGTCCTGGCGCTGCTGGCGCATGACGCCGACACCGGCACCATCGATGCCGGCGGCGTGCAGCACGTCCTGCAGCGCGCCGCGGCCCAGGCCGTGGGCGTGGCGCCCGGCGGCGGCGCCGACCGCCTGGCCGGCCAGCGCCTGGGCCCCTGGCGCATCGTGCGCCACCTGGCCGACGGCGGCATGGGCGCGGTCTACTTGGCCGAGCGCGCCGACGGGGCCTTCGTGCAGCAGGTGGCCATCAAGCTGCTGAACCCGGCCGCCGTCTCGCCCGAGGCCGCCGCCCGCCTGGCGGCCGAACGGCGGCTGCTGGCGCGTCTGCAGCACCCGCGCATCGCCCGCCTGCTCGACGGCGGCACCTCGGCCGAAGGGGCGCCCTACCTGGTGATGGAGTACGTGGACGGCCTGCCCATCGACCGCTGGTGCGACGCGCAGGCCGTGAACACCCGCGCCCGCCTGCACCTGGTGCAGCAGGTTTGTGCCGCCGTGGACCACGCCCACCGCAGTCTGGTCGTGCACCGCGACATCAAGCCGGGCAACATCCTCGTCGACGCTGAAGGTCACCCCCGCCTGCTGGACTTCGGCATCGCCAAGCTGCTGGACGACGACGCCGAAGTGCTGACGCGGGCCAATGAACGGCTGCTGACGCCCAGCCACGCCAGCCCGGAGCAGCTGCGCGGCGAACCGGTCACCACCGCCACCGACGTCTACGCGCTGGGCGTGCTGCTGTACCAGCTGCTGGCCCGCCGTCGGCCGTTCCCGCTCGACCCGACACGGGCCACGCACACCGGCGAGCTGGCGCGCCAGATCCTCGACACCCCGGCACGCCGGCCCAGCGATGCGCTGCCCCCCGACCTGCCCGACGCGCCGCGCCTGCGCCGTGAACTCGCCGGCGACCTGGACACCATCGTGCTCAAGGCGCTGCACAAGGACCCGCAGCGCCGCTACGCCAGCGCCGCTGCGCTGGCCGACGACCTCGAACGCTGGCTCACGCACCGCCCAGTGCTGGCCCGCCCGGACGCCTGGACTTACCGCCTGCGCAAGGGTCTGCGCCGTCACTGGGCGCCGGTGGGTGGGGCCGTGGTGGTGGCAGTGGGCGTGGCCGGCCTCACCGGGCTGTACCTGCAGCGCCTGGGGGCGGAGCGTGACCTGGCCCAGCGCGAGCGGGCCGCCGCCGAGCAGGTCACCGGCTTCCTGTCCGACCTGTTCGAGAACGCCAGCCCCGAAGTGCAGGCCGACGCCGATTTCACCGTGCGCCAGATGGTCGACGGTGCCGCGGCCCGTGTGGACCAGGCGCTCGCCGGCCAGCCCGAGGCCCAGCTGCGTCTGCTGCACATCCTGGGCAAGGTCTACCGTCAACTGGGGGACTGGCAGGCCTCGGCCGACGCCCTGCAGCGTGCGGTGGACCTCGCGCGCGATGCTCAGCTGCCGTCGTCGGCCCAGCTGGGCCGCGCCTGGGCCGAGCTGTCGAACACGCTCAGCCAGCTCGGCCGCTACGACGAGGCCATCGCGGCGGCCCGGACCGCGACGCCGCATTTCAGGGCTGCGCTGGGCGACGCCGACTTCGAGACCGTCGAGTCGATGATGAGCCACGGGATGCGGCTCAACACCGCCGGTCGCTTCGACGAGGCCGAGGAGGCCATGCGTGCGATGCCGGCGGCCATCGCCCGCGTGGTGGGCGAGGGCGATCGCCACATCCTCGAGCGGCAGTTCAGCGCCGAGCAGGGCAAGCTGGCCGCGGGCCGGGGTCAGTGGGCCGATGCGGCCGCGGCCTTCCAGCGCTCGCTGGCGCTGACGCCGGACGACGGCCTGGCCTTCGGCGCACGCGACGCCATCGAGGCGCGGCTGGCGCTGGCCCGGATGTCGGCCGGGCACTTCGACGACGCGCTGGCCACGCTGGAAGCGTCCCAGCAGCGCATGCGCCGGCAGGCCGGCGCCGGGCATCGGCGCGTGTTCCTGGCCCACAACCTGATGGCCCGCGTGCATTGGCAGGCCGGCCGCATGGTGGACGCCGAACGCGAAGCCCGGGCCGCACTCGCCGGCTGGCAGGTGGACGGCGGTGGCGAGGTCCTGGCCGCGTCGATGGCCGTGAATCTCGGCCAGGCCTTGTGGGGCCAGGGCCGGCTCGGCGAGGCGGACGCGGTGCTGGCCCAGGCCCTGGCGCGGCTGACGCCCGAGGGCGACGCCGCCTATGGCGCCGCGCTGCGCGTGGCAGCGGGGGGCGTGGCCGTCGATGCCGGCCGCACGGCCAGCGGCCTGCGGGCCATGCTGGCCGCCCTGCCGGCGCCGGCGCGCGCGGGTGAAGGCCAGGCCGATGCCCGCAGCCTGCCACTGATGCTGCCGGTGCTGCGTGCCCACCTCGCCGCGGGCGACCTGTCTACCGCGCGCCGGCTGCTGCAGTCGCTGGATGCCGAATCCCTGGCCCGACAGCCGCCGCAGGCCACCTTCGCCTGGCGGCTGGCGTGGTTGCGGGCCTGGCTCGCGTGGTCCGACGGGCACACCGACGCCGCGGCCGCCGCGCTGGCGGCTGCCCGCCGCGCGCTGGATGCGATGTCGTCGGTGGCCCCCTGGAAGCCTGCGGTGCAGGCAGCGCTGGAGGCGGCGCTGCAAGGCCGGCCGCTGGACGCGGACCTGCACGCTGCCTTGCAGTCGTTGCCGCCGGGCGATGGCTGGCGCGTGCTCGCGACCACGGCCCCACGGCGCTGAACCGGCGCCGTCAGCAGGGGTTCAGCCGGCCGGCATGACCGCGCTGTCCAGCAGTGCCAGCGCCAGGTTCACCTCGTCCGCCGCCACGTTCAGCGCCGGCACGACACGCAGCCGCTGCGGGCGCACGGCGTTGACCAGCAGCCCCGGGCGCGACGTGCTGGCGCGTGCGAACAGCGTGCCGGCCACGCGCGTGGCGCCGTCCGGGTCGGGCAGGCTCAGCGCCATCAGCAGCCCCCGCCCGTCGGCCGGCGGCACCCCGAGCCGGCGCGCCAGGGCGTCCAGCCCCGCGCGCAGCTGCGCGCTGCGGTCGTTCACGCCGGCCAGGAAACCGGGCGCCGTCACCGCGTCCAGCACCGCCAGCGCCACCGCGCACATCAGCGGGTTGCCGCTGTAGGTGCCGCCCTGGTCGCCGGGCGCGAAGCAGCACACGGCCTCGCGTGCGAGCAGCGCTCCGATGGGAACGCCCCCGCCCAGGCCCTTGCCCAGGGTCAGGACGTCCGGCTGCATGCCGGCGTGCTCGAACGCGAACAGCGTGCCGGTGCGGCCGATGCCGGTCTGCACCTCGTCGAGGATCAGCAGCAGGCCGTGGGCGTCGCACAGCGCGCGCAGTGCCTGCAGGAAGGCGGGTGTGGCCTCGATCACGCCAGCCTCGCCCTGGATGGGTTCCAGCATCACGGCCACGGTCTGCGGGCCGATCCGCGCCTGCACGCTGGCCAGGTCGTTCAGTCGCGCCTTCGGGAACCCCGGCACCTTGGGTTCGAACAGGCGCTCGAAGCCGGGCTTGCCACTGGCGCTCATCGTGGCCAGCGTGCGGCCATGGAAGGCGCCCTCGAAGGTGATGATCTCGTGCGCGCCGCCCCGGTGCACCTGGCCGAACTTGCGCGCGAGCTTGATGGCACCCTCGTTGGCCTCGGCGCCGCTGCTGGTGAAGAAGGCGCGTTCCAGCCCGCTGAGTTCGGCCAGGCGTCCGGCCAGCGCGGCGGCACGGTCGTTGTGCAGGCCGGGGCCGGGCTGCAGCAGTCGGCGCGCCTGCACGGCCAGCGCGTCGGCGATCTCCGGCGGCGCGTGGCCCAGGGTGTTGACGGCCCAGCCCTGCACCAGGTCCAGCCAGCGGCGGCCGGCGCTGTCGAACAGCCAGCTGCCGCGGCCGCGGGTGAACACGGCGTCGGGGCGGTCGGCCACGTGCATCAGCGCAGTGGTGTCAGGGGTCGCGTGGCACGCGGCAACGGGCGGGGCGAGCGTCATCGTGGGGTCCTTCGTGAGGGTGGATCACGAAGGCCACGAGGGCACCACGGGCCGAGGGCTACGCCGGGCGGGCCGGCAGAAACGCAAAAGGCCACGAGGAGCGTCTCGTGGCCTTCGGGGGAGTGAACGGCGGCCAGGGAATCCGGCAGCCGACCGGGCGCTACGAAACCTCTCGACGGTGTCGTCGGGAGGGTCGTCGCAGGGCGCGGGGGGTGTTCACGCGCCGCAGCATAGCGCAGGCGCGGCCCTGCGGTGCCAAGGTCTTCACTGGATCTTTGACGCTTCCGCCTCCATGCGCGTGACCAGCTCGTCGAGCTGGTCGACGACGGCCTGCACGGTGGCGCGCTGGGTCAGGTCCACGCCGGCCTTCTTCAGCTGTGCCATCGGGTGGTCGTTGCCGCCGGAAGACAGCAGCGTCAGGTAGCGCTGGCGTGCGGCTTCGCGGGCCTTGCCGTCGCCGGTGGTCATCTGCTTGTAGAGCTCGGCCGACGAGGCGAAGCAGGTGGCGTACTGGTAGACGTAGTAGGGCGTGTTGAAGAAGTGGGAGATGCGCGCCCAGGTCCACTTGTAGAAGTCGTCGTGCGCCAGCGCATCGCCGTAGTAGGTCTTCAGCAGGTCGGCGTAGATCTGGTTGAGCACCTCGGTGGTCACCGGCTGGCCCTGCTCCACGCGGCGGTGCGCCTGCAGCTCGAAGTCGGCGAACATCACCTGCGTGTAGAAGGTGCCGACGATCTGGTCCACCGCGTGCTGCAGCAGCAGGAACCGTTCCTTCGGGTCGGTGGTCTGCTTCAGCAGGTGCTCCATCAGCAGCCGCTCGTTCATCGTCGAGGCCACCTCGGCCACGAAGATGGTGTAGCTGCTGGTCACGAAGGGCTGGTGTTCGTTGGACAGCACGCTGTGCATCGCGTGCCCCGCCTCGTGGGCGAAGGTGAACATCGAGTCCAGCGTGTCGTTGTAGTTCAGCAGCAGGTAGGGGCCGACGCCGTAGACGTTGGCGCTGTAGGCGCCGCTGCGCTTGCCGTCGTTCTCGTAGACGTCGATGCGGCCGCCGCCGACGAAGCGCTTGTAGCGCTCCACGTAGTCGCTGCCCAGCGGCGCCACCGAGGCCAGCGCGTTGGCGGTGGCGGTGGCGTAGGGGTAGGTGGTGTCGGTGCGGAAGATGGGCACCGAACCGTCGTAGAGGTGCACGCTGTCCAGCTTCAGCAGCTTCTTGCGCAGCTGCATGTAGCGCTGCAGCGGGCCGGTGCCGGCGCGCGTGGTCTCGATCAGGGTCTCGACCACGTTGCGCGGCACGGCGTCGTCGTCCAGCGCGGCGTCCAGCGTGGTCGGGAACTTGCGGGCCTGGGTCAGGAACCAGTCGCGCTGCAGCACGCCGTTGTAGATGGCGGCGTAGGTGTTGGCGTTGGCGCCATACGCGCCCACGTGGGCGGCCGCGGCCTTGGCGCGGTCGGCCTGCACCGGGCTGTCCTCCAGCAGGCGGCGGTAGTTGCCGGGGGACAGCGTCACCTCCTTGCCGTCGCTGGTGGTGATCTTGGGCCACTGGATGTCGGACGTGGACAGCTCCGAGTACACGTTGCGCGGCGCCTGGTTCAGGCGGCCGGCCAGGGCGAGCAGGCGTTCACCCTGCTCGTCGAGCACGTGCTGCTGCTTGCGGTAGGTGTCCAGGATGGTGAAGCGGTAGGGCGCCAGCGCCGGCGTGCTGTCCAGCCAGCCGCGCATCGTGGCCTCGGGGATGGTCAGCAGTTCGGGCGTGAACCACGCGGTGGACGCGTCGAACTTCGCGAACATCGCGCCCACGCGCTGGAAGCGGCCGGCCACGGCCTGGTCGCGGGTGTCGACGTCGCGCTGCAGTTGCGGGTAGCGGTAGGTCAGGTACTGCAGCTTGCCGATCTCGTCGAAGGCCTGGTAGGCGGCCAGCACCGCCTGCGGGCCGGAGGCCAGCGTGCCCTTGCGGGCGGCGAAGGCGTCCATCTTTGCCTCCATGTCCTTCAGGCCCGCCTCCCAGGCGTCCCAGCTCTTGTAGATGGGGCTGAAGTCCCAGCGGTACTCGGCGGGGATCTTCGTGCGATCCCGCGTCTCAGGGCGTTGGGCGAGGGCAGGGGTGGCGAGCACGGCAGTGGTCACGGCGGTCAGGAGCAGGGGGGTGAGTCGGGGCATCTTCACGGGCGGGACAAGCGCTGGCAATGGGGCCGGCAGTATCGTCGCCATAGCGAAGTCCATGCCAGTGGCATGCGACGGACTGCAGCCTTTGCGGGACAATCGACGGCATGTTGCGCCAACGCACTCTGAAATCCCTGACCCGCGCCGTGGGCGTGGGGGTGCACAGCGGGCACAAGGTGGAGCTCACGCTGCGCCCGGCGCCGCCGGACACCGGCGTGATCTTCCGCCGCACCGACCTGCCCAGCCCGGTGGACATTCCCGTGAATGCCTGGGCGGTCAGCGACACGCGCATGGCCAGCACCATCAGCGCCGGTGGCGACCCGGGCGCGCCCAAGGTGCAGACCATCGAGCACCTGATGTCCGCCTGCGCCGGTCTGGGACTGGACAACCTGTACGTGGACATCACCGGCGAGGAGGTGCCCATCCTCGACGGCTCGGCCGCCAGCTTCGTCTTCCTGCTGCAGAGTGCCGGCATCGCGCTGCAGGACGCGCCCAAGCGCTTCATCCGCGTGAAGAAGGCGGTGGAGGTGCGAGAGGGCGAGGGCAAGAGCCTCAAGTGGGCGCGGCTGGACCCGCACCACGGCTACACGCTGAGCTTCGAGATCGAGTTCGACCACCCGGCCGTCAACGCCACCGGCCAGCGCGTGAGCTTCGACATGGGCTCGGGCACCTACAAGCAGGAGATCGCCCGCGCCCGCACCTTCGGCTTCACGAAGGACGTGGAGATGATGCGCGCCCGTGGCCTGGGCCGCGGCGGCAGCCTGGACAACGTGATCGTCATCGACGACTACCGCGTGCTCAACGCCGACGGCCTGCGCTATGGCGACGAGTTCGCCAAGCACAAGATCCTGGACGCCATCGGCGACCTGCACATCGCCGGCAAGCCGCTGCTGGCCAGCTACGTGGCCTACAAGAGCGGCCACGCGCTGAACAACCAGCTGCTGCGCGCGCTGCTGGCCGACGAGACGGCCTACGACATCGTCACCTTCGAGGACGAACGCCAGGCGCCGCGGGGCATGGCCGAACTGGCGCCGGCCTGGTGACCGCCGGGGCCGCACCATGATGCTGATGTTCCGCGTCGTCTTCGGCGGCCTGCTCGTGGCCGGGCTGCTGTGCTTCGCGATGTACGTGGGCACGGGCCAGGTGGTCTGGCGCCGGCGCGGCATCGTCATCGTCAAGTGGACGGTGGTGGCCGGCCTGGGCTTCTTCGCCGTGCTGGTGCTGGAACGGCTGGCGGTGATGCTGTAGCGGCGCCGGCAGCTGGCTCAGTTCACCAGCTTGCGGTGGATGCGGCGCGTGAGCGCGGCCACCGCCCACAGCACCAGTGGGATCGACGCCCCGGCGGCCAGTTCCGGATGCAGCGGCACACCTGCGGCCTTGGCGGCCTTGGCGGCGTAGAGGATCAGGCTGACCACGTAGTACGAGATGGCCGCGATCGACAGGCCCTCCACCGTGCTCTGCAGCTTGAGCTGCAGTTCCTGGCCGCGCGTGAGCTTGGCCAGCAGTTCGCGGTTCTGCGTCTCGGTGGCGATGTCCACGCGCGTGCGCAGCAGCGAGCCGGCGCGTTCGATCCGCTGGGCCAGGGACTGCAGGCGCCGTTCCGTCGCCACCACGGTGGCGATCGCCGGCGACAGCCGCCGGCGCATGAACTCGCCGATGGTCTGCGTGCCCGGGATGGGCACCTCGCGCAGTTCGGCGATGCGCTGGTCCACGATGCCGGCATAGGCCTGGGTGGCCGCAAAGCGGTACTGTGTCTCGGCGGTGGCGCGTTCCACGCGCGCGGCCAGGTCGACCAGCGTGTCCAGCAGCGCCTGGTCGTCGGTGTCGCTGGCGCCGGTCTCCATGCGCGCGGTGATGCCGGCGAGGTCGGCCTCGGCCTGTGCCAGCAGCGGGCCCAGGCCCTTGGCCACCGGCAGGCCGCGCAAGGCCATCAGGCGGTAGGTCTCGAACTCCAGCAGGCGGGCCGACACGCGGCCGGCGCGGGTCTCGCTGGTGCCTTCGGGCGCCAGCAGCAGCATGCGCTCGAAGCCGGTGTCGCGCAGGCGGAAGTCGGTCACCGCCAGCGAGTGCCCGCGACCGGTGAGCGAGGCCACCACCGTGCGGTCGCCGAACCAGTGGCGCGCCGCGTCCAGCGCCGCCTGCGGGTCGACCAGGTCGTGGTGCAGCATCACCAGCTTGATGGCCGCCACCGTGCGGCCGGGGATGTCGGCCAGCCAGGTGACGTCCAGCGCCAGCGAGGACAGCAATTCCGGGTCGGTGGCCGGGGGCCGGGCCTGCGCCGGCAGCGGCTGCACCAGCGTGTAGCGCGTGAACTCGCTGTGTCGCTCCCACTTCAGCACCGAATCGCCCAGGCGCAGGCGCAGGAAGTTGCCGGCCAGGTCGGCGGCGGTCAGCCCGTCGTGCCCGGGCAGCCGCTGCAGATGCCGGCGCTCGTCGTCGCGGCTCACGCCCTCGTTGAGCACCGCCACGTAGACCACCAGCGCCGGCAGGTGGATGCGCGCCGTCGGCCGGGCATGGACCTCGTCGTGCAGTTCCTGGCGCAGCAGGTCGTCGGCGGGCAGGGGGCGGGTCATGGCCGCATTGTGCGGCGTCCAGGCGGCGTCAACGAGAACGATTGCGCTTCCGGCCGGTGCAGCGCGGCCTTGTGGAGCGCTGGCGCCCGCGTGCGCACAATGCAGCGGGTCTGCATCGCGCACCCGCGCCAAGGAGCCAGCATGAAGGGCGACCCCAAGGTCCTGGAGTTCCTCAACGGCCAGCTGAAGAACGAACTCACGGCCATCAACCAGTACTTCCTGCACTACCGCATGCTGAAGAACTGGGGCTTCGGCAAGCTGGCCAGGCACGAGTACGAGGAATCCATCGAGGAGATGAAGCACGCCGACCGGCTGATGGACCGCATCCTGATGCTCGACGGCCTGCCCAACCTGCAGGACCTGGGCAAGCTGCTGATCGGCGAGTCGGCGGTCGAGGTCCTGCACTGCGACCTGAAGGTCGAGACGGCGGCCCAGGCCTACCTGAAGGAGGCCATTGCGCACTGCGAGAGCGTGCGCGACTACGTCTCGCGCGACCTGTTCAGCGACCTGCTGGACGACACCGAGGCACACATCGACCACCTCGAGACCGAGATCGGCCTCGTGGCCCAGGTGGGCGAGCCCAACTGGCTGCAGTCGCAGATGGGCGAGGGAAGCTGACGGAAAGGCGCCGGGCGACCGGGGCCGGGTCCGTCATCGTGGCCGGTATCACGGCCGGTATCACGGCCGGTATCACGGTCGGCATCACGGCCGGCATCACGGCCGGCATCACGGCCGGTTGGGGCCGTGGATCGACGGGTTGATCTGCATCAAAGAATCTGATTGAGACGGATTCTTGTTTAAAGTACGATCTGCGCCAGGAGTTCACCCGACCCTGGACCGCCCCATGATCGTCTGCCTGTGCCACCGCATCTCGGATCGCGACATCCACCGCGAGGTGCGTTCGGGCACGGCCTGCTTCGAGCAGTTGCAGGACGACACGCGGGTCGCCTCGTCCTGCGGCGCCTGCCACGACTGCGCGCGCGAGGTCTTCGACGAGGTTCTGGCCGCCCGCGGCGGGTGCAGGGTCGCGGGCCCTGTGACGCCTGGTCCCGTCGTGGTGGCGGTGCGCCGTTGATGCACGACGTGACGCACGACGCGCCGGATCCGGCCGACGCAGACCACCTGCGCCAGCTCGGCCTGCGCGCCACGCCACCGCGGCGCAAGGTGCTGCAGCTGATGCGCCATGGCGCACGGCGCCACTGGTCCGCCGACGAGGTCTACCGAGACCTGCTGGCCGCCGGCGACGATGTCGGGCTGGCCACGGTCTATCGCGTGCTGGCGCAGCTGGAGCAGGCCGGCATCGTGCGCCGCACCAGCTTCGACGGCGGCAAGGCGGTGTTCGAGCTCGACGACGGGCCGCACCACGACCACCTGGTCTGCGTGCGTTGTGGCCGCGTCGACGAGTTCGTGGACGAGGTCATCGAGGCCCGCCAGCAGGCCGTGGCCGATGCCCGGGGTTTCACGCTCGTCGAGCACCGGCTGGCGCTGTATGGCCTGTGCCGCCCCTGCCGCGCCCCTCAAGCCTGATGCCTCATCAATCGCCATGACGTCCCTGAACGCCGAGCTGGCTCCGCTGAAGCCTGGCCTGGCAGGCCCTGACAGCCAGTCGGCCCTCCCCGTGCCGATGACCACGCTGGACCAGCTGCCCGACGGTGCCGCGGCCCGCGTGCATGCCGTGCTGCCGGCCACGTCGGCGCCCGACTGGCCGCGCTGGCTGGCCGAGATCGGCTTCCTGCCGGGTGAGCCGGTGCGCCTGCTGTCGCGCGCGCAGCCAGGGGGCGACCCGCTGGTGGTGCGCGTGGGGTTGTCCACCTTCGCGCTGCGGCGCGCCGAGGCCGCCTGCATCCAGGTCCAGGTCGCCTGAACGTGGCAGAGGCCGTCGTCCACGTCCACCGCGGCGGCCCGCTGGTCGCGCTGGTGGGCAACCCCAACTGCGGCAAGACCGCGCTCTTCAACCGCCTGACCGGCAGCCGGCAGAAGGTGGCCAACTACGCCGGCGTCACGGTGGAGCGCAAGGAAGGCCGGCTGCCGCTGCCCGGTGGCCGCGAGCTGCGCGTGCTCGACCTGCCCGGCGCCTACAGCCTGCACCCGCGCTCGCCCGACGAACGCGTGACGCACGACGTGCTGCTGGGCACCGCCGCCGGCGAGAAGCGGCCCGATCTGGCGGTGTGCGTGCTCGACGCCACCAACCTGCGCCGCGGCCTGCGGCTGGTGCTGGCCGTACAGCGCCTGGGCCTGCCTTGCCTGGTGGTGCTGAACATGACCGACCTCGCCGCCCGGCGCGGGCTGGCGATCGATGCGCAGGCGCTGTCGCGCGAACTGGGCGTGCCGGTGGTGACCACGGTGGCGGTGCAGGCCGGCGGCGACGCGGCCCTGCGCGAGCGCCTGGCCGACCGCGCGAACTGGCCGTCGGCGGCTATCGCGGCCGAACCCGTGGGCATGGGCGGCGTGCGCGACGCCACCGGATCGATCGAGGCCGACCATGACCGCGTGCGCGGCATCCTGCAACGCCTGGGGCTGGACGGCCTGCTGCCGCCCGACGCCAGCGAGCGCATCGACCGCGTGGTGCTGCACCCGGTGGCCGGGCCGCTGCTGCTGACGCTGCTGCTGTTCCTGATGTTCCAGGCCGTGTTCAGCCTCGCCGAGGCGCCGATGGGCTGGATCGAGTCGGCCGCCGAGGCGCTGGGCACGGCCGTGGCCGGCGCGGTGCCCGACGGCCTGCTGCGCAGCTTCCTCGTCGACGGCCTGGTGGCCGGACTGGGCGGCGTGCTGGTCTTCCTGCCGCAGATCCTGATCCTGTTCGCCTTCATCCTGGTGCTGGAGGAGTCGGGCTACCTGCCGCGCGCGGCCTTCCTGCTCGACCGGCTGATGGGCGGCGTGGGCCTGAGCGGGCGGTCCTTCATCCCGCTGCTGTCCAGCTTCGCCTGCGCCATCCCCGGCATCATGGCCACACGCACCATCGCCGATCCGCGCGACCGCCTGGTGACGATCCTGATCGCGCCGATGATGACCTGCTCGGCCCGGCTGCCGGTGTATGCGCTGCTGATCGCCGCCTTCGTGCCGGCGGTGACGGTGGGGCCGGGCGTGTCGCTGCAGGGCCTGGTGCTGTTCGGGCTGTATGCGGCGGGTGTGGGGGGTGCGATGGTGGTGGCCTGGCTGCTCAAGCGCTTCACCACCGCCGGCCGGCAGGTGCGGCCGCTGATGATGGAACTGCCGGCCTACCACTGGCCGTCGCCGCGCAGCGTGGCCATCGGGCTGTGGCAGCGGGCCACGATCTTCCTGCGCCGGGTGGGCGGCATCATCCTCGTGCTCACGGTGGTGCTGTGGGCGCTGTCGAGCTTTCCGGCGCCGCCGCCGGGCGCCACCGAGGCACCCATCACCTACAGCGTGGCCGGCCGTCTGGGCCATGCGTTGTCGCTGCTGTTCGCGCCCCTGGGTTTCAACTGGCAGATCAGCATCGCCCTGGTGCCGGGGCTGGCGGCACGGGAGGTCCTCGTCAGCGCACTGGGCACGGTGTACGCGCTGGCGGCCAGCGGTGATGCCGCCGCCAGCGTGCTGACCCCGGTGATCGCCAGCCAGTGGAGCCTGGCCACCGGGCTGGCGCTGCTGGCGTGGTTCGTGTTCGCGCCCCAGTGCCTGGCCACGCTGGCGGCGGTGAAGCGCGAGACCGGCGGCTGGCGCGTGCCGACGCTGATGGCCGGCTACCTGTTCGGGTTGGCCTATGTGGCCGCCTTCCTCACCTACCGCGTGGCGGTGGCGCTGGGCGCGGGCTGACCGCGCCCACGCGGACGGTCAGAACAGGCGTTCGGCCAGGAACTGCAGGCTGCGCCCCAGCGCCAGGGCCGAGGCGCCGGCGTGGTAGCTGCCGCGTTCCCAGCAGTTGAACCCGTGCTGGGTGCCGGGGTAGACGTGGCAGGCGTTGCCCGGCCGGTCCGTCGTGCAGGTGGCGCTGCGCACGCGGTCCACCGCCGCCAGCGGGATGTGGTTGTCGTGCTCGGCGTAGTGGAACAGCAGGTCGCCGCGGATGGCCGGCGCCAGCGCCAGCTGGTCGTGGATGCCGCCGCCGTAGTAGCACACCGCCGCGTCCACGCCTGCCCAGGCGGCCGAGAAGTAGGCCAGCCGGCCGCCGAAGCAGTAGCCCACGGCGCCCAGGCGGTCGCCCGTCACCTCCGGCAGCGCGCGCAGCGCCGTGGCGGCCGCCTCGACGTCGGCCCGCAGCGCGTCGGGCGTGATCGCGCCCATCAGTGCACGGCCGCGCGCCATGCCGTCTTCGCCGTAGCCCAGCTCCACGCGGCGCTCACGGCGCCAGAACACGTCCGGCGCCAGCACCGTGAAGCCTGCCAGCGCGTACTGCTCGGCCACTCGGCGGATGTGGGCGTTGACGCCGAAGATCTCCTGCCACAGCAGCAGGCCGGGGCCACGGCCTGCCGGGGGCCGGACCAGGAAACCGTCGAAGCCGTCGCCGCCGTTCGAACCCAGCGGCACCCATTGGCTGTGGATCAAGGTGCTCATGCGGGGATGCTATCAACAGCACGGCCGGCGGCACCGGCCCCGAAAGACCCGTCGACATACAGCGCCATTGCAAATGCGAACGAGTCGCAATACAGTCGGGCCATGCGTTCGACTCATCGTGTGCCGTCCGACAACCCGACAACGACCTCGGATGCCGCGCCGAGCGCGTCGCCCCGGACGCTGCAAGCCGGCCAAGACGCCGTGTGGGGCGTCGAGTCCGGACCCCGGCGCCTGCGCAGCGGCGACCTGCTGGGCCGGGGCCAGGTGCTGGAGATCGTGCACGGGGACGCCGTCTACCGCCTGCGCGTCACGGCCCTGGGCAAGCTCATCCTCACCAAGTAGGTCGTCCGCCATGCGCACGCGCGATCAAGCAGTCCCGCCGGGGGAATGGCACGACCCGGCGCTGCGGGCGGCGCTGGACCAGGTGGTGGCGCTGTCCCACGAGAACGCCGTGCTGGGCCGCCACCTGGCCGGCGTCCAGGCCCGCGCGGCGCAGCAGGCGGCCGACCATGCCGCCGCCCTCGCCGCGATGCGGCGTCAACTGACCCGCCTGCGTGCCGCCGCCCTGCGCCACGCCATCGAGGCGCAGGCGCTGCGCGACGCCCTGCGCCACCTGCCCGTGGCGATCACGACGGGCCCGGCAAGGCCGGTCGCCACGACCCAGATTCCAAGTGGACCCCGCCATGAACTTCCGTGACGACGCACGCGACGACGACGAACTGCCCTGCGCCATCGGCCTGCTGGCGGCCACCCTGGCGCTGATGACCGGCCACGCCGCACCCGAACCCGCGGCCCGGGTCGACCCCGGCACACTGCAGCGCCTGACGGCGCGCAAGATCGTCTCCAACCTGTTCTTCCTGCAGCGCCACCCGGCCCTGCCACCCGCCCTGCGCCAAGTGGCGGCGCGGCTGCACGGTCGCTGGGGGGTGCTGGCGCAGGGCGGGCAGGCGCCGGGTGGTGCCGAGCCGGTCCATACTCTCCCCGACACAACGTACCTGCACTGACCCCTCCCATGCCCACCAACCGCCGCCGATGGCTGCTGGCGGCTGCCGCCGCCGGCCTGGGGGGCTGTGCGTCCTCCGCCCACCGGCACGAGGCGGCGTCGCTGATCGGCGGGCAGCCCGGTGTGCTGCTGGGCGAGGTGCACGACAACGCCGACGGGCACGCCCTGCGCCTGGCCGCGGTCGATGCCTGGCTGGCGCGCGGCGCGCGCCCGGCCATCGTGCTGGAGATGTTCGACCGCGGCGACCAGGCCGCCATCGACCGGCTGCAGGCGGCCCGTGCCGCCCCGGACGGCCGGGCCTTCGTCGATGCTGTGCTGGCCGCGCGCCCGGCCGGCGCGTCGCGCGGTGGCTGGGACTGGCGCTTCTACCGCCCGTTCATCGACCGCGCGCTGCACCTGGGCCTGCCGCTGGTGGCGGCCAACGTGGGTCGTGCCGAGGGCCGGGCGCTGATGCGCGACGGCCTGGCCGTGCACGGGTTCGAGGCCGACGTGCCGCCGGACGTGCTGGCCGCCCACACGCACAGCATCGAGGCCAGCCACTGCGGGCACGTGGGCGCCGACCTGGCGGCCCGGATGGCGCTGATCCAGGTCGCGCGCGACCAGCAGATGGCGCGCGCCGTGGAGGCGCACATCGACCGCGGCGTGCTGCTGCTGGCCGGCAACGGCCATGTGCGCACCGACGTGGGCGTGCCGCGCTGGCTGTCGCCCGCCGCCCGGGCCCGCTGCCAGGCCATCGGCGTGCTGGAGGCCGGCGACACCACCACGGCCTACGACCGCATCGTGCACGTGCCGGCGGCCCGGCGCGCCGACCCCTGCGCCAGCATGCGCCCGCCCCAGCGCTCGGGCTGAGCCGGGGCGGCCAAGCCACGGGCCCTACACTCGCGGCCCCGACCGCTCCCGACCCTGTGCCCGCATGCTCTTCAAGAACGCGCTCGTCTACCGCATCGCCCACTGGACCGTGCCCGGCCTGGCCGAGATCGAGGCCAGGCTGCAGGCCGCGCCCTTCGTCGAGGGCGGGCCGACGACGGTGGACAGCGCCGGCTGGGTGCCGCCGCGCGGCGAGGAGCATGGCCCGCTGGCCGAAGCCGTGGGGGGCCAGATGGTGCTGCGCCAGCGCCGCGAGACACGCGCCGTGCCCGGCGGCGTGATCCGCCAGGAGCTGGAAGCCAAGCTGGACGTGCTGGAGCAGCAGACCGGCCGCCGCCCCAAGGGCAAGGCCAAGCGCGAACTGAAGGAGGAGCTGGTGCACACGCTGCTGCCACGCGCCTTCCCCAAGCGCGCCGACACCACGGTGTGGGTGGACCCGCAGGCCGGGTACGTGTGGATCGGCACCGCGAGCACCAAGCGCGCCGACGCGGTGGTGACGCCGCTGCTCGAGGCCCTGGGCGGCGGCCTGCGCCTGGAGCCGCTGGACACGGCGCTGGCACCCGCCACGGCGATGGCCGGCTGGCTGGCCGAGCGCGAGGCGCCGCGCGGCTTCACGATCGACCGCGACTGCGAACTCAAGCAGCCCGAGGGCGAAAAGGCCACCGTGCGCTTCGCCCGTCACACGCTGGACACCGACGAAGTGGTGGCCCACATCCGCGAAGGCAAACGCCCGACCCAGCTGGCGCTGACCTGGGGCGGCCGTGTGTCGGTCGTGCTCACCGAGGGGCTCACGCTCAAGCGGTTGCAGTTCGTCGACGGCCTGGAGACCGATGCCGGCGGCGACGAGGGCTTCGACGCCGACGTGGCGCTGTTCACCGGCGAACTGCGGCGGCTGCTGCCCGACCTTGTGGAGGCGCTCGGTGGCCTCAATGACCGCCAGCCGGCCGCAGCCGCGGAGGCCGGCGCCGTGCCGGCCGGCGAGGCGCCGTTCTGATCAGTACGCGCGCCCCTTGCGGTACTGCGCGTGCTGGCGGCGGCTGAGTGTCGCGGCAGCGCCCAGCGCGGCCAGCGACGTGCCCGCATGGGCATGCGTGATGGCCAGCCCCAGCGCATCGGCCGCATCCTTGCCCGGCGGCGCCGTCAGCCCCAGCAGCCGCTGCACCATGGTCTGCACCTGCGCCTTCTGCGCGAGGCCCTGGCCGACCACCGCCTTCTTCATCTGCAGTGCGGTGTACTCCGCCACTGGCAGGTCGCCGGCCACCAGCGCCGCCAGCGCCGCGCCGCGCGCCTGGCCCAGCAGCAGCGTGCTCTGCGGGTTGACGTTGACGAACACGATCTCCACCGACGCGCAGTGCGGCGCGTAGGCCTGCACCACCTCGCGTACGCCGGCGAAGATGAGCTTCAGGCGGCCGGGCAGGTCGCCGCGTGGCGCCTCCAGCGTGCCGATGGTGCCGCTGGCCACGTAGCGCAGGCGCGGGCCGTCGGCCTCGATGACGCCAAAGCCGGTCCGCTGCAGGCCGGGATCGATGCCGAGGATGCGCATGGGGGCGGTGCGGGGCTCAGACACGGAAGTACCAGCGCACGGCGTGGAAGAACACCGGCGCCGCGAAGCACAGCGGCGCCAGCCGGTCGAGCAGGCCCACGGCGCCGGTGAGCGAATCGCGGTTGCCCCAGGTGCGCACGCCGGCGTCCTTCTTCAGCGCGCGCATCACCAGGTCGCCCAGCGTGCCGGCGCCACCGGCGATGAAGCCCAGCGCCAGCGCCTGCGGCGGCTTGAAGGGCGTGCTCCAGTACAGCAGCGCGCCGGCCAGCCCCGCGGCCAGCGCGCCCAGCAGCCAGGCGCGGTAGGAGAACGAGCGGTCGATGTGCCGCGCCACCGGCCGCCGCCGCAGCCAGCGGCTGGCCGCCTCCTGCACCAGCTGGGCCGCCGCGGCCACGACGACGAGGAAGAACACGAGGAAGGCGCCGCGCCCGGCCTGGCGCGGGAAGTCCAGCAGCAGCAGCGCCGGTGCGTGGCTGAGCCCGTAGACGCAGACCATGATGCCCCACTGGATCTTGGCGTTGCGCTCCAGGAAGCGCTGCGGGTCGCCGGCCAGTGCCGACGCCACCGGGATGGCCAGGAAGGCATAGACCGGGATCAGCACCGTGAAGAGGTCGAAGTGCCGTGTGCCCACCAGCACGTACTGCAGCGGCAGGATGACGAAGAAGGCCAGGATCAGGCTGCGGTGGTCGCCGCGGCGCGTGTGCACCAGCGTGATCAGCTCGCGCAGCGCCAGGAAGCTCAGCACGCCGAACAGCAGCGTGGCGCCCAGCGGGCCCGAGATCCACGCGGCCCAGAACACGCAGGTGCCCACCCACAGCGCGCGCAGGTCGCGCTTGAGGCGCGGGGCGGCCGGGTGGTCGTCGTGGCGCACGCTCCACAGCAGCGCGGCGGCGGTGGCCAGCACCAGTAGCCCGAAGAGCACCACGAACAGCAGGGCCACCTGCTGGTCGACGCCGAGCTCTCGCAGGCGCCCCATCGATCAGGCCCCCGAGCCCGCGGGTCGTAGCGCCACCACCGCGTCCCGCGCGCGGCGCAGGAAGTCGCGCTTGTCCTCGCCCGGCGTCAGATGCAGCGGCGCGCCGAAGGTGGCGGTGCACAGGATGGGCACCGGCACGACCTCGCCCTTGGGCATCACGCGCTGCACGTTGTCGATCCAGCAGGGCACCAGCGGCACGGCGGGGAACTGCTCGGCGAGGTGGTACAGGCCGCTCTTGAAGGGCTGCGGCTCGCCCTTGTTGCTGCGTGTGCCTTCCGGGAAGATCACCAGCGAATCGCCGTTCCTCAGCGCGTCCACCAGCGGCTCCAGCGGGTCCTCGTCGGCCGTGCGGGCGCGGTTCACGTACACGGCGTTGAACACCTCGCGGGTGATCCAGTGCTTGAAGCGGCCCGAGGTCCAGTAGTCCTTGGCCGCGATCGGCCGCGTCGTGGCGCGCAGCTCGCGCGGCAGCGCGGCCCAGATCAGCACCCAGTCCAGGTGGCTCTGGTGGTTGGCGAAGTAGATGCGCTGCTCGGCCTTGGGCGGCACGCCCAGCCAGTGTCCCTGCGCCCCGGTGATCAGGCGGGCGATGAAGGACAGCAGCGCCCCCATCAACTCGGCGCGCGACATGGTTGCCATGCTAGCCGTAAGCTCGGTGCGTCCGATCCGACCGAACCCGTCATGCCGACACGTCCCCGTCTTCCTCGCCTGGCCGCTGCAGCGGTCTTGTCCCTGGCCCTGCTGGGCGGCTGCACCGCCCTGGTCACGCAGAATCCCTCCGGCGCGTACAGCCCGGTCAACGCGGTCGACATGGCCGGCCAGGACCGGGTGCTGTTGAAGGGCGCCGACGTGGTGGCCTACTTCACCGAAGGCCGCCACCGGCAGGGCGATCCCCGGTTCAGCAGCACCCACGAAGGCGTGACGCTGCACTTCGCCACCGCCGAGCACAAGGCGCTGTTCGACGCCGCGCCGGCGACCTACCTGCCGCAGTACGGCGGCTTCTGCGCCAACGGCATCGCCTACGCCATCCCCTGGGGCGGCGACGCCGACAGCTGGCGCATCATCGACGGGAAGCTCTACATCTTCGGCGGCCAGGGCTCGAAGGCGGCCTTCGAGCTGGACGTGCCGGCCTACATCGCCTGGGCCGACGGCTACTGGCGCGACGAGATCGCCGGCAGCAACAGCCTGGTGCAGCGTGTCAAGCGCCTGGTGTTCCGGGTGCCGCACTACAAGACCGGCGAGGAACTGGCGGCCATGGTGGCTGCGGCGAAGGCGAAACCCCAGTGAGCACGCTGCGCGAGGTCGACGTCGCCGTCCTCGGGGCCGGCACCGCCGGCATGGGCGCCTACCGTGCCGCGCTGGCGCACACGCCGTCGGTGCTGAGCATCCAGCACGGGCCCTACGGCACCACCTGCGCGCGCGTGGGCTGCATGCCCAGCAAGCTGCTGATCGCGGCGGCCGATGCCGCGCACGGCATCGCGCACGCCTCGCGCTTCGGTGTCACCGCCGGACCGCCGCAGGTGGACGGCGCCGCGGTGATGGCGCGCGTGCGCGGCGAGCGTGACCGCTTCGTCGGCTTCGTCACCGACGCGGTGGACCGCTGGCCCGAGGGCCAGCGCCTGCTCGGCCGGGCGCGCTTCCTGGACCGCCACACGCTGGACGTGGGCGGCCACACCCGCGTGCACGCCCGGCGCATCGTCATCGCCACCGGGTCGCGCCCGGCCTTCCCCACCGCCTGGCGCGACGCGCTGGGCGACCGCCTCATCGTCAACGACGACGTCTTCGACTGGGCCACGCTGCCGGCCTCGGTGGCGGTGGTGGGCACCGGCGTCATCGGGCTGGAACTGGCGCAGGCGCTGCACCGGCTGGGCGTGCGCGTGCGCCTGTACGGGCGCAGCCGCGTCGGCCCGCTGACCGACCCGGTACTGCAGGCGCTGGCGCGCGAGGTCTTCGCCGGCGAACTGCCGCTGGCGCTGGACGCACACCACCTGGCGCCGCGGCGCGAGGGCGATGCCGTCGTCGTGCGCTGCACCGACGCTGCAGGCCACGTCGACGAAGAACGCTTCGAGTGGCTGCTGGCCGCCACCGGCCGCCGGCCCAACGTCGACGGCCTGGGCCTGGAGACCACCGGCCTGCCGCTGGACGCCGGCGGCGTGCCGGTCTACGACCGCCGCACCGGCCAGATCGGCGACAGCCCGGTCTTCATCGCCGGTGATGCCGCCGAGGATCGCCCGCTGCTGCACGAGGCCGCCGACGACGGCCGCATCGCCGGCGACAACGCCGGCCGCTGGCCCGACGTGCGCGTGCGCCCGCGCCGCGCGCCGCTGGCGGTGGTGTTCAGCAGCCCGCAGGTCATGCTGGCCGGCGCCAGCCATGCCGAGCTCACGGCGGCGGGCACCGCCTTCGCCATCGGCGCCGTGTCCTTCGTGGACCAGGGCCGCAGCCGCGTGATGGGCGTCAACCAGGGGGCGCTGCACGTCTATGGCGAGCGTGACACCGGCCGTTTCCTGGGTGCCGAGATGATCGGCCCGGCGGCCGAGCACATCGGCCACCTGCTGGCCTGGAGCGCGCAGCGCGGCGACACCGTGCAGCAGATGCTCGACAGCCCGTTCTACCACCCGGTGATCGAGGAAGGCCTGCGCACCGCGCTGCGCGAACTGCAGCGCGAACTGCGCATGGGGCCGCCGCCGGTGGAGCGCTGCCTGGACTGCGGGCCAGGGGCGTGAGGCGCGTCGCGGCCGGCGTGGCCGCGCTGCTGGTCACCGCAGCGCTGGCCGCTTGCTCGCGGGGCGAGTCACCGCTGGCCGGCTGCCACTTGCCGTCCGGCGCCACCGTGCTGGCCATCGGCGACT
Source organism: Burkholderiaceae bacterium (assembly GCA_024235855.1). Lineage (GTDB taxonomy): Bacteria > Pseudomonadota > Gammaproteobacteria > Burkholderiales > Burkholderiaceae_C > Rubrivivax. The sequence goes on along the minus strand of JACKLN010000007.1, from coordinate 63,254 downwards.
CGCTCACCCGCGGCCAGGGCGGCGACGGCGAGGGTTACGCCGAACAGTTGCAGCAGCGCCTGGGCGAGGCCGTCACCGTCGTGCAGCGCGGCATCAACGGCGAACGCAGCGACGGCCTGCTGGCGCGCATCGACGACGCGTTGGCCGAACACCGGCCGGCCCTGGTGCTGATCACCAGCGGCGGCAACGACGTGCTGCGCCGCGTGCCGGCCGAGCGCACGCGGGCCAACCTGAAGGCGGTGGCCGAGCGTGTGCGCGCCGCCGGCGCGGTGCCGGTGATCTTCGCCGTGCCGCAGCCCAGCGTGGCGGCCGTCGTGGGCCTGCTGGACGACCACCCGCTGTTCGACGACCTGGTGGGCGACCTGCACGTGATCCCCGACGTCGTGGCCGAGGTGCTGAGCGACGACGCGCTGAAGGCCGACGCCATCCACCCCAACCGGGCCGGCTACACGCGCCTGGCCGATGCGGCGGCCGCCGTGCTGCAGCGCTGCCGCTGAGCGCGACGCCGCTCAGGTCACCTCGAACATCGCGCCCATGCCGCCGGCATGGTGCTCGAGCACGTGGCAGTGGACCAGCCAGCGCCCGGGGTTGTCGGCGACGAAGGCCACCTCGGCGGTGTCGCGCGGCGACAGCAGCACTGTGTCGCGCCAGGGCTGCACCGGCAGCGCCTGGCCGTTGCGCGACAGCAGCTTCACGTGGTGGCCGTGCACGTGGATCGGGTGCCACCAGGCCGTGCGGTTGGCCATCTGCAGGCGCACCGTGCGCCCGCGTGGCACGCGGAACAGCGGCGCGTGCGCGTCGTGCCGGCCCATGTGCGCGTGGCCGTTGACGCTCCACACCGGGTCGGCCTCGCGGCTGCCCGACAGGCGGCGCAGCTTGCGCGCGGCGCGTTCGGTCAGCGGGTCTTCGGGCCAGCCGCCCATGCCCATCATGCCGCCACCGAAGACCAGCGGCTGCGCCAGGGCGTCGGCGAGCGCCGGGGCCGGCAGGGGTTCGTGTGCGGCCGGCCGCGGGGCTGGCCGCGGCGAGCCGGCCGCGGCGGCGCCTTCGATGGCCAGATGCGCCAGCACCCGCTCGCCGCGGCCGAATCGGTCGCGCAGCGTGAAGCGGCCGGCCTGCGCGGCATCGACGATCAGGTCGGCGCGCATGCCCGGGCCCAGCAGCAGCGGGCCGTCCCAGGCCACGGCCTCGTCGGCCGGCATGCCGTCGCGGGCGATCAGCCAGGCCGGCAGGCCGGCGAGCTCGAGCGCGAAGATGCGCGCATTCGCGGCGTTGACCAGACGCAGCCGCAGCCGCTGGCCCGCCTGCAGCGCCAGCGTCGGCTCGACCTGGCCGTTGACCGTCATGCGCTGGCCCATGCGACCGGCGTGCGACACGTCGTGGAAACCGTAGAAGTCCTCGGCGATCCGGCCGGCGCTGTCCAGCCGCCAGTCGTCGAGCAGCCAGACCTCGTCGCGGTCCACCGGCGGCGGCGCGTCGTCCTCCACCACCAGCGCGCCGGCCAGGCCGCGCTCCACCTGTTCCGGCGTGCCCCAGTGCGGGTGGTACCAGTAGGTGCCGGCGTCCGGCAGCGCGAAGCGGTAGCGGAAGGTCTCGCCGGGCGCCACCGGTGGCTGGGTGAGGTACGGCACGCCGTCCATGGCGTTGGGCACGCGCACGCCATGCCAGTGGATCGTGGTCGGGTCGGGCAGGGCGTTGTGCAGGGCCAGGTCCAGCACCTCGCCACGGCGCAGGCGCAGCACCGGGCCGGGTGTCTGGCCGTCGTAGGCCCACACCGGCAGCTGTGTCTGCCCGGCCGCCGCAGCCGTGTGCACGCCGGCACGCAGCACCCGGCCCGCCGGCCCGGCGGTTGGGTCCGAGGGGGTTGGCGCACTGCCGGAGGCGGCGCAGCCGGGCAGCAGGGGCAGGGCGGCGCTGCTGCAGAGCGCCGCAAGGGCATGTCGTCGGTGCATGCCCGATGGTCGCGCGAGCGGCCCGGCCCTGTCCATCGACGGGGCGTTGCCGGGATCGCCAGGCCTGCGCTGGCCGTGTCAGGATCGCCACCATGCGCCGACCCACCCCCATGAACCCGACCCGACGCCTGTGCCTCCATGCCGCCGCCCTGTCGCTGTGGCCGGCCTGGCCGGCCCGCGCGGCTGGCGACGGCATGGATCACGCGCCCTGGACCGCCTTGCTGCACCGCCACGTGGTGCTGCTGCGCGGTGGCCAGGCCTCGCAGGTCCGCTACGCTGGCCTCGCCGCCGACCGCCCGGCGCTGAAGGCCTATCTGGCCAGTCTGTCGTCGGTGCCGAAAGCGAGGTTCGACGCCTGGAGCCAGCCGGCCCGGATGGCCTTCCTGATCAATGCCTACAACGCCTTCACGGTCGAGCTGATCCTGACGAAGTACCCGGACCTGAAGTCGATCAAGGACCTGGGGTCGCTGTTCAGCAGCCCGTGGAAGCCCAAGTGGATCCCGCTGCTGGGCGCCCAGGTCTCGCTCGACGACATCGAGCACGGCATGCTGCGCGAGCGCGGCCGCTACGACGACCCGCGTCTGCACTTCGCCGTCAACTGCGCGAGCGTGGGCTGCCCGATGCTGCGCGAGGAGGCGTTCACCGCCGAGCGCCTGGACGCGCAGCTCGAGCAGCAGGCGCAGCGCTTCCTGGCCGACCGCACGCGCAACCGCTGGAACGCCCAGCGCGGCCAGCTCGAGGTGTCGAAGATCTTCGACTGGTACGGCGAGGATTTCACCCTGGGCCACCGCGGCATAACGTCGCTGGCGGCCTACCTGGGCCGTTTCGCCGATGCCCTGGCCGACGACCCGGCGGCACGCGGGCGCATCCGCGCCGGACAGGCCGACATCGGCTTCCTGGACTACGACTGGGCGCTCAACGACGTGCGCCGGACGTGAGCAGGCTTTGTCCTGGACGGTTCCGAATCGTCGTGAGTTGAACCGACTGGTTTACATAGAAACTGATCGGTAGTAATCTGCGCCATCAGCATGGTCCAAGTCGACCTGTCGTCAGCCTGGAGGCGCAAATGACCCCTGTTTCCAACGATGTCCTGGCCGGCGGTGTGCCCGGTGCTGCGGTGGCCGTCATCGGTGCCGGGTTGGCTGGCGCCGCCTGCGCGCGCGGCCTGCAGGCCGCGGGTGTCCAGGTCACGGTGTTCGACAAGTCCCGCGGTGTGGGGGGGCGCCTGGCCACCCGCCGCGCGCTGGTGAACCTGCCCGGGCAGGCCGAGCCGGTGGAGATCGGCTTCGACCACGGCGCCCCGCAGGTCGTGGCCCGGTCGCCGCGCCTGCGGGCGGTGGTGGCCCGCGCCGAACAGGCCGGCGTGCTGATGCCCTGGGCGCCGCGGGTGCATGCCCCCTGGCCCGGGCCCACGCACGGCCCGGGGCACATCGCGCTGCCCGGCATGCCGGGCTTCGTCCGCCATGTGCTGGGCGACACGCCGGTGCAGCTGGCGCAGGCCGTGCAGCGACTGCAGCGCGGGCGTGACGGCCGCTGGCGGGTGATCGTCGACGGCCGAGAGGCCGGCGTCTTCGACCAGGTGGTGCTGGCCATGCCGCCCACGCAGGCCGCTGCGCTGCTGACCGGCCACCACGAGGTCTGGAGCGAGGCGTTGGCGGCCTGGCCGATGTGCCCGGTGTGGACGCTGATGGCCGTCACCGACGAGGTGGACTGGCCCTGGGACGCCGCCGAGCCGCCCACCGGCGCGCTGACCTGGATCACCCGCAACGACCGCCGGCCTGGCCGCACCCGTCTGCCGGGGCATGCGGTGTGGGTGGCGCATGCGCACGCCGCGTGGAGCCAGGGCCACCTGGACGACGACCCGGCCGACGTGGCCGAGGCGTTGTCGGCCGCGCTGGCCGAGGCCTGGTCACGCGAGGAGCGCACCGCCCTGCGCTGGCACCACCGCGCCGTGCACCGCTGGCGCTATGCCGCCAGCGGGCGCCCGCCTGCCGACGCGCGCCTGTGCTGGTGGGATGCCGGTCGTGGCCTGGGGGTGTGCGGCGACTACCTCGCCGGTGGCGACGTGGACGGCGCCTGGCGCTCGGGCGACGAGCTCGGCGACCGCATGGCCGCCGAGCTGGAGTCGATGGGGCTGCTGGCGGCCTGATGGCCTGATCGCGCGGCGCGCCGGCGCCGCCGCCGTCAGTGGCGGAAGTGGCGCGTGCCGGTGAACACCATCGCGATGCCGCGCTCGTCGGCGGCACCGATGACTTCCTCGTCGCGCACCGAGCCGCCGGGCTGGATGACGCAGGTGGCGCCCGCGTCCACCACCACGTCCAGCCCGTCGCGGAACGGGAAGAAGGCGTCGCTGGCCACCGCCGTGCCCACCAGCGACAGCCCGGCGTTGCCGGCCTTGATGCCGGCGATGCGCGCACTGTCGATGCGGCTCATCTGGCCGGCGCCGACGCCGATGGTCATGCCGCCGGCACAGAAGACGATGGCGTTGCTCTTGACGAACTTGGCCACCTTCCAGGCGAACATCAGGTCGGCCATCTGTTCGGCGGTGGGCGCCAGCTTCGTCACCACGCGCAGTTCCGACTCGGCCACGTTCTTCGCGTCCTGGCTCTGCAGCAGCACGCCGCCGCCCACGCGCTTCATGTCCCAGGTGTTCATCTCCGCCGACAGCGGCACCTCCAGCAGGCGCACGTTGACCTTGCTGGCGAACACCGCGCGGGCCTCGGGCGTGATGGCCGGGGCGATCAGCACCTCGACGAACTGCTTGCTGACGGCTTCGGCGGCGGCGCCGTCCAGCGGCCGGTTGAAGGCGATGATGCCGCCGAAGGCCGACGTCGGGTCGGTCTGGAAGGCCTTGCGGTAGGCCTCGTGCGGATCGGCGCCCAGCGCCACGCCGCAGGGGTTGGCGTGCTTGACGATCACGCAGGCCGGCACGTCGAAGCTCTTGACGCATTCCCAGGCCGCGTCGGCGTCGGCGATGTTGTTGTAGCTCAGCGCCTTGCCCTGGATCTGCGTCCACTGCGCCAGCGTGCCCGCAGCAGGCTTCGCGTCGCGGTAGAACGCGGCGGCCTGGTGCGGGTTCTCGCCGTAGCGCATGTCCTGCGTCTTGGCCAGCTGCAGGTTCCACACCGCCGGGAACGGCTCGCGCGCCGGCACCGCGGCCGGCGCGAACTCGGCCTCGGGCTTCAGTGCGGTGAGGTAGTTGGTGATCATGCCGTCGTAGGCGGCGGTGTGGGCGAACACCTTCTTGGCCAGCATGAAGCGCGTGGCGCGCTCGACACCGCCGGTCTGCAGCTCGGCCAGCACGCGCGGGTAGTCGGCGGGGTCGATCAGCACCGTCACGTCGGCCCAGTTCTTGGCCGCTGCGCGCAGCATGGCCGGGCCGCCGATGTCGATGTTCTCGATCGCGTCCTCCAGCGTGCAATCCGGCCGCGCGGTGGCCTGGGCGAAGGGGTAGAGGTTGACGACCAGGAGGTCGATGGTGCCGATGCCGTGCTCGGCCAGCGCGGCCATGTGCGCCGGCAGGTCGCGCCGGGCCAGCAGGCCGCCGTGCACGCGCGGGTGCAGCGTCTTCACGCGGCCGTCCAGCATCTCCGGGAAACCGGTGAGCTCGGCCACCTCGGTCACCGGCAGGCCGGCGTCGGCCAGCAGCTTGGCGGTGCCGCCGGTGGACAGCAGGCGCACGCCCTGCGCGTGCAGCGCGCGGGCGAAGTCGAGCACGCCGGTCTTGTCGGAGACGGAGATCAGGGCAGAGAGCGTCATGGGAAGGTTCCGGGGTTCAATCGATCAGGCCGTGCTCGACCAGCTTGCGGCGCAGCGTGTTGCGGTTGATGCCCAGCCACTCGGCGGCCAGGCGCTGGTTGCCGTCGGCATGGCGCAGCACCACCTCCAGCATGGGCTTCTCCACCGACTGCAGCACCATCTGCTGCACGCCGTGCGGCTCGGCGCCACGGAGGTCGCGGAAGTAGGCCTCCAGTGACGTGCGGACCGCGTCCTCGAGCTTCATGCGGCGTCCTGTTCGGTCATGCGCGGCGCGTTGGCGGCCGGCCAGCGCGGGTGCAGCGCGGCCAGCTCGTCGAAGAAGCTGGTCACGGCGCGCAGTTGGGCGTCGGCCGTCTCCAGCGTGTTCATCACGGCGCGGAAGGCCTCGCCGCCGGGCAGGGCCTTCACGGCCCAGCCGATGTGCTTGCGCGCGGTGCGCACGCCGGTGAACTCGCCGTACAGGCCGTAGTGGTCCTGCAGGTGGGACAGCAGCCAGCCGCGCACGTCCGCCGTGGGCGGCGGCGGCAGGTGCGTGCCGGTGGCCAGGTAGTGCGCGATCTCGCGGAAGATCCAGGGCCGCCCCTGCGCCGCGCGGCCGATCATCAGCGCGTCGGCGCCCGTGGCCTTGAGCACCGCGGCGGCCTTCTCCGGCGAATCGATGTCGCCGTTGGCCACCACCGGGATGCGCAGCTCGGCCTTGATCGCGGCGATGGTGTCGTATTCCGCCTGCCCGCCGTAGCCCTGCTCGCGTGTGCGACCGTGCACGGTCAGCATGGCGATGCCGGCCTCCTGCGCCGCACGCGCCAGCACCGGTGCGTTCTTCTGCGCCGCGCACCAGCCGGTGCGCATCTTCAGCGTCACCGGGACATTGCGCGGCGCGCAGGCTGCCACCACGGCCTCGACGATGCGCAGCGCAAGCGGCTCGTTCTGCATCAGGGCCGAGCCGGCCCAGGTGTTGCACACCTTCTTGGCCGGGCAGCCCATGTTGATGTCGATGACCTGCGCGCCGCGGTCGATGTTGTGGCGGGCGGCATCGGCCATCTCGGCCGGGTCCACGCCGGCGATCTGCACCGCGATCGGCGCCGGCTCGCCGGTGTGGTCGGCCCGGCGCGACGTCTTCAGCGAGGCCCAGAGGTGCTTCTGGCTGGTGACCATCTCGCTGACCGCGTAGCCCGCGCCCAGCTGGCGGCACAGCATGCGGAACGGCCGATCCGTCACCCCGGCCATCGGGGCGACGAACAGCTTGTTCGGCAGCACGACGTGGCCGATCTTCATGGGCAGGCGGTGGGGGAAAGCGGCGGGCGGGGAGCCGGAAATTATAGGTGGGCGGAATAATCGCGGCCGCGATGGACGAGGCGCTCCGATCCCTGCTGCAGCTGCTGGCCCTGCCCGAGTTCGGGCTGTCGACGGTGTTCGTCGTCGCCGTGGTCTCGGCCACGCTGCTGCCCGCAGGCAGCGAGTGGGTGGTGCTGGGCTTCCTGAAGCTCGAGCCCGACCTGTTCTGGACCACGATGGCGGTGGCCACCGCCGGCAACACCCTGGGCGGCGCCATCAGCTGGTGGATGGGCTACGGGGCCGAGCGCGCCTACGAGAAGGTGCGCCACCGCAAGCCGGCCGAGTTGCGCGCCCTGCAGTGGCTGGAGCGTTTCGGCGCCAAAGCCTGCCTGCTGGCCTGGCTGCCGGTGGTGGGCGATCCGCTGTGCGCGGTGGCCGGCTGGCTCAAGCTGCCGTTCTGGCCCTGCGTGGTCTACATGGCCATCGGCAAGTTCGCGCGCTACGTGACCATGACGGCGGCCCTGCTGTGGCTGTTCCCCGGGCAGTGGCACGTTTGACCAAGGACAATCCTGGCATGAAGACACCCGCCTACGACCACCTCACCGCCACCTACCAGCGGCTGCACCGCCTGGGCCACCTGGGCGCCATCGCCGGCTGGGACCAGGCGGCCAACATGCCAAGCAAGGGCAACGAGGCCCGCGCTGCCGCCATCGCCGAACTGGCCGCATTGATGCACCGCATGCGCACGGACCCGGCACTGGGCACGGAGATCGACCGTGCCGAACAAGAGAACCTGGACGACGTGCAGCGCGCCAACCTGCGCGAGATCCGGCGCGACTGGCAGCGCGCCACGGCGCTGCCCGACGACCTGGTGCAGCGGCGCGAGATCGCCACGTCGCGCTGCGAACACGCCTGGCGAACCCAGCGCCCGGCCGGCGACTGGACCGGCTTCCTGGCCAACTTCCGCCCGGTGCTGGCCATCGCCCGCGAGCAGGCGGCGCGCCTGGCGGACGCCTCGGGCCTGGGCCGCTACGAGGCGATGATGGACGCCTACGAGCCGGGCATGACCACCGCCACCGTCGACCGGGTCTTCGGCGAGGTGCGGCAGTGGCTGCCCGGCCTGATCCAGCAGGTGGTCGCCCGCCAGGCCGAGCAGCACCGCGCCGAACCGCTGATCGAGCCGGTGGGCCCGTTCGACGTCGAGCGCCAGCGCTGGCTGAGCGAGCAGGTGATGCGCCTGCTGGGCTTCGACTTCGACGCCGGTCGGCTGGACGTGAGCACCCACCCCTTCTGCGGCGGCGTGCCCGAGGACGTGCGCATGACCACGCGCTACAGCGCCGACAACTTCCTCGGCAGCCTGATGGGCACGGTGCACGAGACCGGCCACGGCCGCTACGAGCAGAACCTGCCGCGCGAGTGGCTGGGCCAGCCACTGGCCGAGGCGCGCTCGATGGCGCTGCACGAGAGCCAGAGCCTGAGCTTCGAGATGCAGATCGGCGGCCACCCCGGCTTTGCGGCGCTGGTGGCGCCGCTGCTGCGCGAGGCCTTCGGCGACCAGCCGGCCTTCGCGCCGGCCAACCTGCGCCGCCTGCTGACGCGCGTGAAGCCGGGGCTGATCCGCGTCGACGCCGACGAGGTCACCTACCCGGCGCACATCATCCTGCGCTACGAGATCGAGCGGCCGCTGGTCGAAGGCGAGATCGAGCCGGAGGACATCCCGGCGCTGTGGGACGCCAAGATGATGGAGCTGCTCGGCCTGGACACGCGCGGCAACTTCGCCGACGGGCCGATGCAGGACGTGCACTGGCCGGCCGGCCTGATCGGCTACTTCCCGTGCTATTCGCTGGGCGCGATGTTCGCGGCGCAGTGGTTCGGCGCGATCCGCCGTGCCGTGCCCGACCTCGATGCGCGGCTGGACGCCGGCGACCTGAGCCCGGCGCTGGACTGGCTGAAGGCCAACATCTGGACCCAGGCCAGCCGCTGGACGACCGACGAACTGGCCGTGCGCGCCAGCGGCGAACCGCTGAACCCGGCGCACTTCAAGGCGCACCTGGTGCGGCGCTACCTCGCGTGATGCCGGGCGTGGGGCGGGTCAGGGGCCCTTGCCGGGCCCGTCTTCCATGATCTGGCTGGCCGCGGCCCACTCGCTTTCGCTGACTTCGGTCACCTCCACCCGGCTCTCGTCCAGCGAACTCGGCAGGTAGGGCAGGGGGGCGGGGCGCGGCGGGGGCGGCGGGTCCTCGCGGCGCAGGATGGCCGCCTGAAGCTGCACCTGCAGGGCGCGCAGCGGCTTGTTGTCCAGGTCCAACGGCAACGCAGCCAGCTGAGCGCCCATGCGCTTGAGCGAGGGCAGCGGGATCGCGCCCAGCACGGCGGTGCCGTCGGCCGCCAGGGCGCGTTCCAGGGCGGCCAGGTGGGGCAGGGCGTCGCGGGCGCCGGTCACGCGGTCGAGCATCAGCTTCAGCGCCAGCGCCATCGCGCGGCCGGCCTTGCGCGCCGGGTCCGGGTGCATTGCAGCGGGATCGGCGGCAGGGTCGGCGTGTTTTCTGGGCAGCATGGCGGCAGCGCGGCAGGGACACCCCGGCGGGGCATCGACTCCACGGTGATCGGCCGCTGCCGCCAGGACTTGAGCCCCGCCGGCGCCATGGGCCTGCCCACGCTGCCCGTCGGCGGGCTCAGCGCACGGCCAGCGCGTCCTCCAACTGGTCCAGCACCCCGTGCAGCCGGTGCAAGGCGCGGGCACCGCGCCGGCCGGCCACCCGCGGGGCCAGCAGCCGGCGGCCGCGGTCGGCCAGCACGGCCCCGTCCAGCGCCAGCCCGTGGCGCGCCAGCTGGCGGTTCAGTGCCGAGCGCCGGGTGCGCAGGTCGTCACGCATGCGCTCATAGGCATGTTCGGCCAGCGCGCGCCGCTGGCGGTAGCCGAAGGTGTTGGCCAGGAACATCGTCGGGTCGCGGTGGTCCGGCTCGAACAGCAGGATGTCGGTGTCGGGGTGGCTGCGGGCGTAGCCCTTGAGGCCCAGCTCCAGACGTGAGTGGATCAGCGAACGGAAGGTCTGCGACATCACCACCGGCAGGCCACCTTCCACCAGCCGCGGGATGGCCGGTTCCGGGCTGCCCAGGACACGATGCCCGTGCGGGTGGCTGGCGTCGAAGGGCACCAGCGGGTTCAGGCAGATGACCAGGTCCAGGCCCAGGTCCAGCAGCACACTGGCGTGCAGCGTCTTCTTCAGCGCACCGTCGGCGTACCAGCGCCCGCCCACCGGCACCGGCGGGAACAGCCCCGGCAGCGCGGCACTGGCGGCCACGGCCGCCGAGATCGGCACGTGGTCCCAGCCCGGCATGCCGAACGGTGCGGCCGTGCCACTGTCGAGGTCGGTGGCCACCAGCACCAGGCGGCGGCCGTGCGTGCGGGCCAGTTCGCGGAAGTCGTTGCTGCGGCCGGGCTGGCTCAGCACGTGGCGCAGCTGCGCCTCGATGGGCGCATGGCTGAACAGGCCGGTGGGCAGGGCGCGGCCCAGTCGCTCGGCCGCGGCCAGCCAGGAGCGGCCGCCGAAGAGCGCCTGCCAGGCGGTCTGCACCGCCAGCCCGGGCAGCGCGGCGCCGCGGCGGGCGAACTCCGCCCAGGCCGGGCGCATGAAGGCGGCAGGGTCGATCCGGTCGCCGGCCGGTGCGTCGTCCTCGATGAAGGCGGCGCACATCTGGCGCGGCGTCATGCCGTTGGCCAGCCCCGCGGCCAGGAAGCCGCCGGCGGAGACGCCGACATAGCCGTCCAGCGCCACGAAGTCCACGCCGGGCAGGGCCTCGGCCAGCGCGTTGAGGGCGCCGATCTCCCAGATCGCGCCCAGCGGCCCGCCACCGGCCAGCGCCAGCCCGACCCGCGGGCGGGTACCGTGGCCGGCGGCTCGGCCGTTCATCGCAGCGTCAGGCCGTGGCGGCCTTGCGCGGTGCGCGCTTGGCGGCCGGCGCCTTCACGGCAGCCTTCCTGGCCGTGGTCTTCGTGGCGGCCTTGGCCGGGGCCTTCTTCGCCGCGGCCTTGGGCGCGGCGGTTGCACCGCCCTTGTTCAGCTTGGCGACCTGGGCCGCCAGGGCGTCCACGCGCTTGACCAGCGCATCGACATCCTTGGCCGTGGGCACGCCCAGCTTGGACAAGGCCTTGGCAGTGCGCTGCTCGAAGATCGACTCGAGCTTGTCCCAGTTCTGCCCCGCCTTGGCGGTGACGGTGCCGGCCATCGCGCTCATCTTGCCGGTGACCTCGCTGATCTTGTCCTCGGCCATGCCCTGCGTCTTCTTCTGCAGGCTCATGCCTTCCTTGACCAGCGCTTCGAACACCTTGCCGCCTTCTTCCTGCGCCTTCGAGAAAGCGCCCATGCCGGCCAGCCAGATCTGCTGGGCCGAGTCCTTGACCGACGCCGCCAGCTGGCCGTCCAGCAGGCCGGCGGGCGAGGCCGCCTTGTTCTCGGAAATGCGCTTGAGCTTCTTGACCATGTGAGTCCCTCGGGTGAATCCGTGGCCGCACTGTAGGCCCGCGCACTGGAGAACGCAGCCTAGAAGCCTAGTGAGAACCCTCTAGTCCGATCCGGGAAAGCGCCATCGGGCAAGGCTGGAGGACTGGTCAAGAATGCACGTTGGTTTTCCCGGAGGATCTCGCATGCGTTACTTCGTCACCGGTGCCACCGGCTTCATCGGCCAGCGCCTGGTCAAGGCCCTGCTCGCCCGTCGTGGCGCCACCGTGTACTTCCTGGTGCGGCCGGGCAGCGAAGGCAAGGTCGCGGGCCTGCTGGCCGACTGGGGCACGACGAAGGCCCGCGCGATCGCCGTGACCGGCGACCTGACGGCGAAGAAGCTGGGCGTGTCGGCCGAGGACATCAAGTCGCTCAAGGGCAGCATCGACGCCGTCTACCACCTGGCGGCGGTGTACGACCTGTCGGCCGACGAGGAGAGCCAGATCCGCGTGAACGTGGAAGGCACGCGCAACATGGTGGAGTTCGCGAAGGCGATCGACGCGAAGCACGTGCACCACGTCAGCAGCATCGCCGCCGCCGGTCTGTACGAGGGCGTGTTCCGCGAGGACATGTTCGACGAGGCCGAGGGCCTGGATCACCCGTACTTCGCCACCAAGCACGAGAGCGAGAAGATCGTGCGCAAGGAGTGCAAGGTGCCGTGGACGGTGTACCGGCCCGCGATGGTGGTCGGCGACTCGGCCACCGGCGAGATGGACAAGATCGACGGCCCTTACTACTTCTTCAAGCTGATCCAGCGCATGCGGCAGATCCTGCCGCCGTGGTTCCCGTCGGTGGGCCTGGAAGGCGGGCGCGTGAACATCGTGCCGGTGGACTTCGTGGTCAAGGCGCTGGACCACATCAGCCATGCAAAGGCCGACAACGCCGGCAAGTGCTTCCATCTGGTGGATCCGATGGGCTACCGCGTGGGCGACGTGCTCGACATCTTCAGCAAGGCCGCGCACGCGCCGAAGATGAACGTCTTCGTCAACGCCGCGCTGCTGGGCTTCATCCCCAAGAGCGTCAAGAAGGGCCTGATGGCGCTGGCGCCGGTGCGGCGCATCCGCGCGGCGGTGATGAAGGACCTGGCGCTGCCCGAGGACATCCTCACCTTCGTCAACTACCCCACGCGCTTCGACTGCCGCGAGACCACCGCGGCGCTCAAGGGCAGCGGCATCGAGTGCCCCAACCTGCACGACTACGCGTGGCGGCTGTGGGACTACTGGGAGCGCCACCTCGACCCCGACCTGTTCATCGACCGCAGCCTCAAGGGCACGGTGGGCGGCAAGGTGGTGCTGGTCACCGGCGGCTCGTCCGGCATCGGCCTGGCCGCGGCGATGAAGTTCGCCGAGGCGGGCGCGACGACCATCATCTGCGCCCGCGGCGAGGACAAGCTGGCCGAGGCCGTCAAGGAGATCAAGGCCCACGCCGGCAAGGATGCCAAGGTCTTCAGCTACAGCGTGGACATCGCCAACGAGGCCGACTGCGCCGCGTTCGTGCAGACGCTGGAGACCGAGCACGGCGGCGTGGACTTCCTGATCAACAACGCCGGGCGCAGCATCCGGCGTGCGATCGAGTCCAGCTACGACCGCTTCCACGACTTCCAGCGGACGATGGACCTGAACTACTTCGGCTGCCTGCGCGTCACGATGGGTCTGCTGCCGGGCATGGTGAAGAAGCGCAAGGGCCACGTGGTCAACATCAGCTCGATCGGCGTGCTGACCAACGCGCCTCGCTTCAGCGCCTACGTGGCCAGCAAGGCGGCGCTGGACGCCTGGACGCGCTGCGCCAGCAGCGAGTTCGCCGACCAGGGCATCACCTTCACCACCATCAACATGCCGCTGGTGCGCACGCCGATGATCGCACCGACGAAGATCTACAACAACGTGCCGACGCTGAGCCCGGAGGAGGCGGCCGACATGATCGCGCAGGCCTGCATCGCCAAGCCGGTGCGCATCGCCACGCGCCTGGGCATCACCGGTGAACTGCTGCACGCGGCGGCCCCGCGCATCGCGCAGATCGTCATGAACACCAGCTTCCGCATGTTCCCCGACAGCGACGCGGCCAAGGGCGAGAAGGGCGAGAAGCCGCGGTTGTCACCCGAGGCCATCGCGATGCAGCAGATGATGCGCGGCATCCATTTCTGAGGCGCCTGGCGCGAGGCGCCTGGCCGGCCTCGCGCGTCACGCGCGGGCCGGCGGGGGTCACCTGGCCAGCTTGGTGACGGTGTACTGGCCGTCGATCTTGTCGACGTCGACCTTCACCTTGTCGCCAGCCTTCAGGCCGTCGAGCATGGCCTTGTCGGCCACCCGGAAGACCATGGTCATGGGCGGCATGTCGAGGTTCTTGATCTCGCCGTGCTTGAGCGTGACCTTGCCCTGCGCGGCGTCGACCTTGCGCACTTCGGCATCGACGCTCTGCGCGGAAGCGAAGCCCGCGGCCAGGGCCAGGGTGGTGATGAGGGTCAGGCGTTTCATCGATTCGGTCTCCTTCGGCGGTGTCAACGCACGGCGGGGTGCCGCGGTGGACAGGGTCTGCTGCAGCGCAGCAGCCGAGTTTCTACAATGATCGGCATTCCCACCGCCGAGGCCCGCCCATGACGACCCCGCACGAGCAGCCGCTGGACCACATCACCCCGCGCGAGCAGGCCGAGATCCTGGCCCAGGCGCTGCCGTACATCCGCCAGTTCCACGGCAAGACCCTGGTCATCAAGTACGGCGGCAACGCCATGACCGACCCGGCGCTGCAGCAGGACTTCGCCGAGGATGTGGTGCTGCTCAAGCTGGTGGGCATGAACCCCATCGTGGTGCACGGCGGCGGTCCGCAGATCGACGAGGCCCTGGCCCGCGTGGGCAAGAAGGGCACCTTCGTGCAGGGCATGCGCGTGACCGACGAGGAGACCATGGAAGTCGTCGAGTGGGTGCTCGCCGGCCAGGTGCAGCAGGACATCGTCGGCCTGATCAACGCCGCCGGCGGCAGGGCCGTGGGCCTGACCGGCCGCGACGGCGGCCTGATTCGCGCGCGGAAGCTGAAGATGGCCGACAAGGACGACCCGAGCAAGGAACACGACGTGGGCCAGGTCGGCGAGATCGTCGGCATCGACCCCGGCGTGGTGCAGGCGCTGCAGGACGACCGGTTCATCCCGGTGATCAGCCCCATCGGCTTCGGCGAGCACAACGAGAGCTACAACATCAACGCCGACATGGTGGCCAGCAAGCTCGCCACCGTGCTCAAGGCCGAGAAACTGCTGTTGCTGACCAACATCCGCGGCGTGCTCGACAAGCAGGGTGAGTTGCTGACCGAGCTGACCGCACGCGACATCGACGACCTGATCGCCGACGGCACCATCAGCGGCGGCATGCTGCCCAAGATCGCCGGGGCCATCGACGCCGCCAAGAGCGGCGTGCACGCCGTGCACATCGTCGACGGGCGCGTGCCGCACGCGATGCTGCTGGAGGTGCTCAGCGACCGTGCCTACGGCACGATGATCAAGTCGCATTGATGCCGCCCGACGGCGGCCGGGTCTGGCTGTTCGACCTCGACAACACGCTGCACGACGCCTCGGCGTCGGCCTTCCGCGAGGTCAACCGCGGCATGACGGACTACATCGTCGAGCACCTGGGCGTGGACGAGGCCGGCGCCGATGCCTTGCGGCGCGGCTACTGGCAACGCTATGGCGCCACGCTGCTCGGCCTAGTGCGCCACCACGGCGTGGCCGGTGCGCACTTCCTGGCGCAGACGCACCGCCTGCCGGGGCTCGAGCAGCGCGTCTACGGCCACGCGCACGACTTCGCCGCGCTGGCGCGGCTGCCCGGGCGCCGCTATGTGCTGACCAACGCACCGCGCGACTACGCCGAGCGCGTGATCGGCGCGCTGGGCATCGGCCACCTGTTCCACGGCGTGCTGTGCATCGAGGACATGCGCATGTTCGGCCACTGGCGCCCCAAGCCCGACCGGCGCATGTTCCGCCGCCTGCTCGCGCGCCTGCGGGTGCCGGCCGCGCGCGCGGTGCTGGTGGAGGACACGCTGGAGCACCAGAAGGCGGCCCGCTCGCTGGGCATGCGCACCGTGTGGATGCAGCGCTGGACGCGCCGCGCCGGCTGGGGCGTCGCGGCGGCCACGCGGGTGGCGCGCCGGCCGGCCTACGTGGACCGGCGCATCACCCGCCTGCTGCAGTTGACGCGAGGCTGACACCGGCGGCGGGGCCGCCTCGGTGTTTACCTGCGCCGGTACGGCGGATCCCTGTGCCAGAATGTTTTTTCGATCTGTAAGTGAGTGCCGGCACGTCCACCATGTCCGACCCCCTGAGCGAACCCGCCGTCGAAGCGGGTCCCGACACCGCGGCACCCGCCTCGGCGCCCACCGCCCCGGAAGCCCCGGCGCGCAAGCGCCCCAAGCCCGGCGAGCGCCGCATCCAGATCCTGCAGACGCTGGCCGGCATGCTCGAGCAGCCGGGTGCCGAGCGCATCACCACCGCCGCACTGGCGGCGAAGCTGGCCGTCAGCGAAGCGGCGCTCTACCGCCACTTCGCCAGCAAGGCGCAGATGTTCGAAGGCCTGATCGAGTTCATCGAGAGCAGCGTGTTCTCGCTGGTCAACCAGATTGCCGAGCGCGAGAGCGACGGTGGTGCGCAGGCGCGGAAGATCGTGGCCGTGCTGCTGCAGTTCGGCGAGAAGAACCCGGGCATGACGCGTGTGATGGTGGGCGACGCGCTGGTCTTCGAGCACGAGCGGCTGTCGGTGCGCATGAACCAGTTCTTCGACCGGGTGGAGTCGCAGTTGCGCCAGTGCCTGCGCCAGGCCGCCGAGGCCAACGGATCGGCCACGCCGACGGTGGATGCCAACGTGCTGGCCTCGGCGCTCACCGCGCTGGCCGTCGGCCGCCTGCACCGTTACGCCCGCTCCGGCTTCAAGCGGCTGCCCACCGAGAACCTGGAGCCGGCACTCGCCCGCCTGACCTGAGCGGCGCGGTGGTTCGGCGCGCAGGCGCGGCCAGCACATGGACATCGAGATCGCGGACGTGCCGCTGCGCCTGTTGCCCCAGCGCGCGGCCTTCTTGCCGCTCGAGGGGATGCTGCTCGTGGCCGACCTTCACCTGGGCAAGGCGCAGAGCTTCCGCCGCCTGGGTGTGCCGGTGCCCCAGGGCACGACCAGCGCCACGCTGGCGCGGCTGGACGCGGCGATTGCCGCCACCGGCGCGCGCGGCATCGTCTTCCTGGGCGACCTGATCCACTCGGCGCGGTCGAAGGCGCCGGCCACCTGGGCGGCCGTGGCGCGCTGGCGTGAACGCCACGGCGGGCTCGACCTGCACCTGGTGCGCGGCAACCACGACCGCCACGCCGGCGATCCGCCCGCCGAATGGCGCATCGCCTGTGTCGACGAGCCGTGGCGCGTCGGGCCCGGCGGCGCCTTGGCGCTGGCGCACCACCCGGAGCCGGTGAAGGGCGCCTATGTGCTCGCAGGCCATCTGCACCCGGCCGTGTCGGTGGGGGGGCGGGCGCATGACCGCATGCGCCTGCCGTGCTTCCACTTCGGCCCGGCCGTGGGCGTGCTGCCGGCCTTCGGGGCCTTCACCGGCACGCACACGTTGCCGTGCACGCCGGACGACCGCGTCTACGTGGTGCACGACACGGCCGTCACGCCGCTGCCGCCCGTGCGCAGGAACCGGCCGTGAGCCCTGGCCTCGGCACCACGACGTCTCCGACGGCCGGACGCTGGTGGGTCACCTTCGAGGACGTGGTGCGGGTGCACGACGATGGGCAGGTGCACCTGGTGGCCACGCGCAAGGCGCTGGCGCTGCTGGTGGTGCTGGTGATCGACGGCTCCACGTCGCGCTCCCACCTGGCACGCCTGCTGTGGCCCGATGTGGCGCCCGATGCGGCGCGCCGCAACCTCCGCCGCGAGGTCTACCGGTGGCGGCAGGCCGGCCTGCCGCTGCAGGATCTCGACGGGCAGCGCCTCGGCCTGGCCGCGGGCGCCGTGGCGGTGGACCGCCCGCCCGGCCGAGGTAGATGGGTGGAACCGCTGATCGGTGTCGCGGGCGAGGACTTCGATGACTGGCTGGCCCAGCATGTCGGGGCGACGCCTGCAGCGACGTCGCCAGCGCCGCGCGGGCCTTGGCGCGCGGCGCCCTTGCAGGAATCCGCGGCGGCCGACATCCCTGCACCTGGCGCGCCCCCGTTCGTGGCCCGCGTGGCCTGGCTGCGCGCCATCGACGACGCCTGGGCCGCCGGGCGCAGCGTCGTGCTCGCCGGCCCGCCGGGCATCGGCAAGACCCGGCTCGCCCTCGAAGCGGCGGCCCGCCACGGTGCCGTCCTGCATGTGGCGGCGCGCCCGGAGGACGCCGATGCGCCCTTCGCCGCGGCCATCCGTGGCCTGCGTGCGCTGCGCGAGGCGGCGCCCGACGTGGCCCTGCCCTCCTGGGTGGTGGAGACCCTGGCCGTGGTGATGCCGGACTGGGCACCGGACGGGTCCGCGCCCATCCCGCCTGGCGACGACTGGCCGGCGCGCCTGGCCGCCGCAGGCGCCATGGCGCTGCGGCGCCTGGCGGCCGACAACTTCAACGTGCTGGTGTTCGACGACTGGCAATGGGTGGACGCGGAAAGCGCACGGTGGTGGATCCAGCTCGATGCGGCCGATCCCGCGCAGGCGTCGGCCGAGCCGCTGCCCTTGCGCCTGGTGGCCCACCGCGTTGGTGCGCTGCAGCCGGCCGTGCTCGCGCACCTGCGGTCGGTCTGCGACAGCGGGCAGGCCGTGCGCCTCGTGCTCGACGACTGGAGCCTGGACGAAGTGGGACAGCTGGTGGCCGGCGGCCTGGGCACGCTGGCACCCGATCTGGCGATGAAGCTGCACGCGAGCACGGGCGGCCACCCGCTGTTCGTGCTCGAGACCCTGCGCTGGCTGCAGGCCACGGGGCAGCTGTCTGCCGCTGGCACGGAGGCCGCCACGCCCGCGACCCTGCGCTTGCCCCCCAGCGTGCACGACGCCGTGCGCGCCCGCGTGCATGCCCTCGGCGCGGTCGCGGCCGAGGTGCTTCAGGCGGCCAGCCTGGCCGTGCCGCCGCTGCGGGCACGGGCGTTGGCGGCGATCACCGGCGTGGCGGTCGACGCCGTGGAGGCGGTGCTGGCGCACGCCACGGCGGCCGGGCTGCTGGTGGATGGCGGTGCCGGTCTGCGCTTCACGCACGACATGGTCCGCGAATCGCTGGGGGAATCGACACCGGTGCCCAGGCGCGAGCGCTGGCATGCGGCATGGGCTGTCCGCGCCGCGGCCGACGGCGCCGCGCCGGCCCAGGTGGCCACCCACTGGGACGCCGCGGGCGACGCCACGGCGGGGCGCGAATGGCACGTGCGCGCGGCCGAACAGGCGCAGCGTATGCATGCCCTGCCGCAGGCGCTGATGCATTGGCGCGCCGCGCTTGCCGTGGCACCGGCCACCGCGGCCGCCGTGCCGTGGTGGCTTCAGTGTGCCGACGTGCTGGCGCGCCTGGACGATGTGGCCGGTGCCGACGCCGCACTGCGCGAAGCGGCCCTGGCAGCCGATGCCGTGCCACCGTTGCGACGCCGCGTGCGGGCCCTGCAGGCCCAGCTGTGGGCACGTTCGGGGCGGCTGGACGACGCCGAGGCCCTGCTGGCGCAGGTACAGCCCGACGCTGGCGACGGCCTACACCCGGTGCTGACGGTCACGGCCGCGGAGATCGCGCAGCGCCGCGGCCAGCTCGATCGTGCCGTGGCCCTGTGCAGCCAGGCGGCGGCGCAATGGCCCGACGAACCCGGCGCGCTGCCGGCCATCGCGGACGCCCTGCACGGGGTGGCGCGCGCCGCCGCGCAGTCGGGCGACTTCGCGACCGGCCAGCAGGCGTGCGAGCGCGGCCTGGCGCTGCTGCGCGCGGTCGATGCTCCGGCCGTGGCCTCAGCGCTGTTGTCGATGCTGGGCGTGGTGCAGATCTGGCGCGGCCAACGCGACGCCGCCCGAGAGACGCTGGTCCGGGCCGCGGATGCAGCGCGGCGTGGTGGCCACCCCAACACCCGGCGCATGGCGCTGCTGAACCTGGCCAAGCTGCACAGCGACGCCGGCGAGATCGCTGCCTGCCTGTCGATGCTCGACGAGCTCGACCGCCTGCCCCCGGCGGCGGACGCCGTGCGCGGCGAGCTCTTCGTGGCCCAGGTGCGCTGGTTCGCCGGCTGGCTGGCCGGCGACCTGGCGGCCTGCCGTGCCCAGCAGCCGAGGCTGCTGGCCCTGGCCGAGGCCACGGCCGACGCCTACGCGCGGCTCAGCACCTTGCAGCTGGTGGTGGACCTGCCGCTGCTGTGCGGCGACCTGGCCGAGGCCGGCGCCCTGCTGGAGCGCGCGCAGACCGACCCGGGCCTGCCGCAGGCGGGGCCCATCCGCACGATGGTGGACAACAAGCGGGCCTGGTGGCTGCTGCGCGCGGGGCGACCGGCCGATGCACTGGCGCTGCTGGCCAATGCCGCGCCAGCCGACCTGGACGAGGCGCGCCTGCTGCGCACGGCCGTCCAGGCCGGCGCCCTGCGCGCACTGGGCCGGCCTGAGGAGGCGCTCGGCGCCGTGCAGGCCGTGGCCCTGGAGGCCGATGGCAGCGGTGACGCGCTGGCGCGCTGGCTGGCCGAGTGGTGGCGCTGCGCGCACGCGACGGGTGTCGCACCACCGCCGGCAATGCAGACGGCCACACATGCGCTGCTGGCCGGCATGCGCGCGCCGGCGGTCGACCGGCAGGCGCTGCGGGACGCGATGGCGGGCGGGCAGACCTCGACCGGTTCGGCAGGCTGAAGCCAGTCCGCAGGGACTGTCTTCAGTCCAGCCTCAGCCCCCCGTGAAGCGGCGGCGGCTGCCGAACCACAGGCCGGCACTGCCCAGCGCCAGCAGCATGGCGGTCGACGGCTCGGGCACCGGGCTGGCCAGCAGCCAGTTCACGCCGCTGGCGGCATCGATGCCATAGCCGCTGACGGCCTCGCCGCCGATGCTCAGGCCCCAGCTGCCCGCGTAGCGGAAGCTGTGCATGAAGTCGCCCGAGGCATGGGTCAGCTGCTGGCTGCCGCTGTAGGCCGCGGTGCTGGCCGCGAGCGTCGCGTAGACGCCGAAGTCGAAGGCCTGGCCGATCGTGACCGGCACCGCGAAGACGATGCGGTCGTCGATGAGCCGCTCGCCGTCGCGCGACACGCCCCAGGCCACGCGCTGGCGGTCGGTGGTGAAGAGGTCGGAATCACCGCGGTCGTGGCCGGCGACGTTCCTGTTCAGCTCCTGGCCGTTCTTGTAGGCGTTCAGCATGGCCTTGGCCGAGCCGCCATCGGCGGCGTGAAGGCTGCCGTCGATGGCGACGGCAAAGGTCCAGATGGCCGACTGGCCGTCGAAGCCGTCCAGCTGCAACGTGACCGTGTCGCGCCAGCCACCGCCTGCCACGCCAATGGGGAACTGGTCGGCGTAGCGGCCCTGGTTGGTGGCTGACAAGTGGATGAACCCGAGGCCCGCGTCGGCCGCCGCCTGGTTGGCCGTGGCACCGCTGGCCTGGCTGGCGGAAGTGGACCCGCCGGCCTGACCAGCGAACGTGGCGCTGTCGCAGGCGGCGCGGCCCGGCCAGGTGTTGAAGTGGGCCGTCAGGTCCAGCCCGGGCGTCCACGACGTGCCGGAGCTGATGGGGCTGGCGCAGGCGGAGACGAAGCCTCCCGGCACCGGCGTCGTGGACTGGCTGGGTCCCGCCTGGGCGGCGGCTGCGCCGATCAGCGGCAAGGCCAGGGGCAGGTGGGTCAGCCAGCGGGGCAGGGCACGCAGCGAGGGTGTGTTCATTGTCGTGGACTCCGGGATTCGAACGGTGCGGGTCACAGCATCCCTGACCAGCGTTGAATCGGCGTTGAACGGCCCGTGCCCTAGACTGACGGCATGTCCGTCGACACCCTGATCGCCCGCGCCGAGGCGCTGCTCTCTCGCCTGGAAGCCATCCTCCCTCATCCCCTGGCCGAGCCCGACTGGGCCGCCTCCGTGGCCTTCCGCTACCGCAAGCGCGGCGGCAGTGGCGTGCTGGAGCCGGTGCGCCACGTGGCCACCATCCGCCTGGCCGACCTGCAGGAGGTGGAGCCACAGAAGGAACGCCTGCTGCGCAACACGGCGCAGTTCGTTGGCGGCCGGCCGGCGAACAACGTGCTGCTCACCGGGGCCCGCGGGACCGGCAAGAGCAGCCTGATCAAGGCCTGCCTGAACGAGTTCTCGCCCCAGGGCCTGCGCCTGATCGAGGTCGACAAGGCCGACCTGGTGGACCTGCCCGACCTGGTGGACCGCGTGGCCGCGCGGCCGGAGCGCTTCATCGTCTTCTGCGACGACCTCAGCTTCGACGAGGGCGAACCCGGCTACAAGGCGCTGAAGTCCATGCTCGACGGCAGCGTGGCCGCCAGCGGCGACAACGTGCTGATCTACGCCACCAGCAACCGCCGTCACCTGCTGCCGGAGTACATGAAGGAGAACCTCAGCTACACGCACACGGAGGACGGCGAGGTGCACCCCGGCGAGGTGGTGGAGGAGAAGATCTCGCTGTCCGAGCGCTTCGGCCTCTGGATCAGCTTCTACCCGTTCACGCAGGCCGAGTACCTGGCCATCGTGGCGCAGTGGCTGCGGCATTTCGGGCTCGGCGAGGACGCGATCGCCGGGGCGCGGCAGGAATCGCTGGTATGGGCGCTGGAGCGCGGCTCGCGTTCGGGCCGTGTGGCCTACCAGTTCGCGCGTGACTTTGCGGGGCGCCTCGATGGCTGAGCGCGAACCCGTCGATGTGGCGGTGGGCGTGCTGATCGACACCGGCGACCGCTTCCTGCTCACGTCGCGCCCCGAGGGCAAGGTGTACGCCGGCCACTGGGAGTTCCCCGGCGGGAAGCTGGAGGCCGGCGAATCCGTGGAGCAGGCGCTGCGGCGCGAACTGCACGAGGAACTCGGCATCACCATCGGCTCGGCCGTGCCGTGGAAGGTGGAGATCGTCGACTACCCGCATGCCCGCGTGCGGCTGCACTTCTGCAAGGTGCTGCACTGGCAGGGCGCGTTCGAGATGCGCGAGCGCCAGCAGATGGCCTGGCAGACGCTGCCGGTGCAGGTGGGCCCGGTGCTGCCGGGCACGGTGCCGGTCCTGGGCTGGCTGGCGGCCGAACGCGGCTTCACCGGCGCCACGCACTGACGGGCCACTAGACTGCCGGCCATGGACACATTGCTCGACAGCATCCGCTGGGACGCCCAGGGTCTGGTGCCGGCCATCGCGCAGGAACAGGGCAGCAACGACGTGCTGATGGTGGCCTGGATGAACCGCGAGGCGCTGGCCGAGACGGCGCGCCGCGGCGAGGCCGTGTACTACAGCCGCTCGCGCGGGCGGCTGTGGCACAAGGGCGAGGAATCGGGCCATGTGCAGCAGGTGCACGAGATCCGCCTGGACTGCGACGCCGACGTGGTGCTGCTGAAGGTCACGCAGCTCGGTCATGACCCCGGCATCGCCTGCCACACCGGGCGTCACAGCTGCTTCTTCCGCGTCTGGAACAATGGGGCCTGGCAGGCCGTCGACCCGGTCCTGAAGGACCCACAGAGCATCTACAAGTGAACGCCGACGACACCCTGGCCCGCCTGGCGGACGTGATCGAGTCCCGCCGCGGCGGCGACCCCGACAAGAGCTACGTTGCCCGCCTGTTCCACAAGGGCGCCGACGCCATGCTGAAGAAGGTGGGCGAGGAAGCCACCGAGGTGGTGATGGCGGCCAAGGACGTGCCCCACGGGGGCGGCGCCGACAAGCTGGTCGGCGAGGTGGCCGACCTGTGGTTCCACACGATGGTCGTGCTGGCCGCCCACGGCCTGCGGCCGGCCGACGTGCTGGCCGAATTGCGGCGGCGCGAGGGCCTGTCGGGCCTGGAGGAGTTCGCCGCGCGCAAGGCGCAGGCCCGTGAACGAGGTGAAGCATGACCACACGCCACGACCCGAACTGCATCTTCTGCAAGATCGTCGCCGGGCAGATCCCGTCGAAGAAGGCCTACGAGGACGAGGAACTCCTGGCCTTCCACGACATCAACCCCTGGGCACCGGTGCATGTGCTCATCATTCCCAAGGCGCACATCGCCACGCTGTACGACGCCGAACCGGGCGACCAGGCGTTGCTGGGCCGCATGATGGGCCTGGCGCCGCGGCTGATGCGCGAACTGGGTGTGGACGACGGCTTCCGCACCATCGTCAACACCGGGCCCAACGGGGGGCAGGAGGTCTACCACCTGCACATGCACGTGATGGGTGGACCGCGCCCCTGGAAACGCGGGTAATCGGCCCTCACCTAGAATTCCGGATTCCCTTCAGGAGAAAGTCATGGGTTCCTTCAGCATCTGGCACTGGCTGATCGTGCTGCTGGTCGTGGTGTTGATCTTCGGCACGAAGAAGCTGAAGAACATCGGCTCCGACCTCGGCTCGGCGGTCAAGGGCTTCAAGGACGGCGTCAAGGGCGCCGGCGACGTGGCCGAAGAGCAGGCGGCCAGCGGTCCGGCCGCGCAGGTGACAGCCGCCAAGCGCGAGGCCGAGACCGTGGACGTCGAGGCCAAGACCAAGTCCTGACCCCGGCCCTGCCGCGCGCATGATCGACTTCGGCTTCGACAAGCTGGCCCTCATCGGTGCCGTGGCGTTGATCGTCATCGGCCCGGAGAAGCTGCCCAAGGTGGCCCGCACGGTGGGCCACCTGTTCGGCAAGGCGCAGCGTTACGTGGCCGACGTCAAGGCCGAGGTCAACCGGTCGATCGAGCTCGACGAGCTCAAGAAGATGAAGACGCAGTTCGAGGACGCCGCGCGCGACGTGCAGAGCAGCGTCGAGCAGAACGTGCGCGAGGCCAGCCAGAGCTTCGAGAGCGACTGGCGCGAGGCCACGGCCGGGCTGAGTTCGGACGGTGTGTCGTCCACGTCGTCGAACCACGAGTCCATCCGCCCGCCGCCGTCCTACAAGCCGCCGCGCAAGAACTGGCGGCTCAAGCGCGGCGCCACGCCGCAGTGGTACAAGCAGCGCCACGGCGTGCGCACCAAGGCGCAGTCCGGTGCGGCGCGCGTGGCCCGATTCCGCCCTCCGGGCCTTCGATGACGCCTTGCCTTGACGCCCTCTGGCGCCGGGACGGCCAAGGGCCCCTGAACCGATGAGCACCTCCGACAAGGACGATGAACTGGCGGGCACCGAGGCCCCGTTCGTCTCCCACCTGATCGAACTGCGCGACCGGATGATCCGGGCGCTGATCGCCGTGGGCATCGCCTTCGGTGCGCTGATGCTCTGGCCCGGCGCCGGCGCGCTCTATGACCTGCTCGCTGCGCCGCTGGCCAAGCACCTGCCGCAGGGTGCCACGCTGATCGCCACCAGCGTGATCACGCCATTCCTGGTGCCGCTGAAGATCACGCTGATGGGGGCGTTCCTGATCGCGCTGCCCTACGTGCTCTACCAGGTCTGGGCCTTCGTCGCGCCTGGCCTGTACTCGCACGAGAAGAAGATGGTGCTGCCGCTGGTGATCTCCAGCACCATCCTGTTCCTCATCGGCGTGGCCTTCGTCTACTTCATCGTCATTCCCGGGCTGGCCGGCTTCATCCAGGCGGTGGCGCCCGAGAGCATCACCGCTGCGCCTGACGTGGAGGAGTACTTCGGCTTCGTCCTGACGCTGTTCTTCGTCTTCGGCATCGCCTTCGAGGTGCCGATCGCCGTGATCGTTCTCGTGCGCATCGGCGTGGTCACCATCGAGCAGCTGAAGAAGGCGCGCGGCTACTTCATCGTCGGCGCCTTCATCGTGGCGGCCATCGTCACCCCGCCGGACGTGATCTCGCAGCTGTCGCTGGCCATCCCGATGTGCCTGCTGTACGAGGGCGGCATCATCGCCGCGCGCCTGTTCGTCAAGCACACCAAGGCGCCTGAGGGGGCCACCGAGGCCTGATGCAGGCGCCGGTCCGCCGGCCGCGTGTTCAGCGCTGACGTGCCGCCGGTGGGCGCTGGCCCGGCACCACCTCTAGCGTCATGGACCGTGGGCCGCGCTGTACCGTCAGTGCTGCAGGCTCGCCAGGCCTGAGAGCCGCCACGGCGTCGAGCAGCCGTGTGGCGTCGGCCACCTCGCGCCCGGCTACCTGCGTGATCACGTCGCCGGGCTTCAAGCCGGCCTTGGCTGCCGGCCCGTCGCGCAGCACACCGGCCACGAGCGCGCCCTGCGTCACCGGCAGGTTGAACGCCTCGACGATCTCCGGGTTCAGGTTCTGCGGCTCCACGCCCAGCCAGCCGCGCTGCACGACGCCATCGCGCAGCAGGGCCTCGAGCACGCTGCGCGCCGTGTCCACCGGGATCGCGAAACCGATGCCCAGGCTGCCGCCCCCGTCCTGGCGCGTGAAGATGGCGGTGTTGATGCCCACCAGGCGGCCCTGGGCGTCCACCAGCGCACCGCCCGAATTCCCCGGGTTGATGGCGGCATCGGTCTGGATGAAGTTCTCGTAGGTCGACAGGCCCAGCCGCGTGCGGCCCAGTGCGCTGACGATGCCTGCCGTCACCGTCTGGCCGACGCCGAAGGGGTTGCCGATGGCCAGCACCACATCGCCGACCTGCAGCGCCGCAGCGTCGCCCAGGGTCACCGCCGGCAGGCCTTCGACCGCCAGCTTGAGCACGGCAAGGTCGGTCTCCGGGTCGCTGCCGACGAGGTCGGCGGTCACGCGCCGGCCGTCGGCCAACTGCACCTCGATCGCGCTGGCCCCGGCCACCACGTGGTGGTTGGTCAGCACGTAGCCCTCGGGCGCGACGATGACGCCGGAACCGAGCCCGGTGCGCGGGCGGTTGGGGCCGAGGAAGAAGCGCCAGTGCGGGTCGTCGCTCGACGCGTCGTTCGGTGCCCGCGCCGGCACCTGGCTGGCCAGGATGCTCACCACCGCCGGCGCCGCGGCGCGCGCTGCGGCGCTGTAGCCACTGCCCGCAGCCGAGGCGGCGGGGGCTGGGTCGGCGGCCATCACCGTCAGCGTCGGGCGGGGCAGCACGGTGCTGCCGGCCCCGAGCCACTGCGGCTTGAGCGTGGCCAGCACGAACAGCGCGGCCACCGTCACCGTGACCGCCTGCGAGAATAGAAGCCAGGTCTTACGCATCAGGGAAAGGACGGCGCCGATGGTGGATCGCGCCACACTGGAAGGCATGCTGGACGGGCTGTTGCAGCCCGCCGCGTTCAAGGATTATGGGCCGAACGGTCTGCAGGTCGAGGGCCGCGCCGAGGTGCGCCGGCTCGTCAGCGGCGTCACTGCCAGCCTGGCGCTGATCGACGCCGCCATCGAGGCCGGCGCCGATGCCATCCTGGTCCACCACGGGCTGTTCTGGCGCGGGCAGGACGGCCGCCTGACCGGCTGGTTGCGGCAGCGCGTGGCGCGCCTGATGGCGCACGACATCAACCTCTTCGCCTACCACCTGCCGCTGGATGCGCACGGTGAACTGGGCAACAACGCCCAGCTTGGCCTTCGGCTCGGGCTGGTGGCCGACACCCGCTTCGGCGATCAGGACCTGGGTTTCGCTGCACCGGCCACCGATGCCACGCTGGACGCGCTGGCGGCGCGCGTGGCCGGTGCACTGCAGCGCGCGCCACTGGTGGTGCCTGGCGATGGCCGGCCCCTGCGGCGGGTGGCCTGGTGCACCGGCGGCGCCCAGGGCTACTTCGAGGCCGCCATCGCCGCCGGCGCGGATGCCTTCCTGACCGGGGAGATCTCCGAGCCCCAGGCGCACCTGGCGCGCGAGACCGGCGTGGCCTTCCTGGCCTGCGGCCACCATGCCACCGAGCGCTACGGTGCGCCGGCCGTCGGCGCGCACGTGGCGGCACAGCTGGGATTGGCGCATCACTTCATCGAGATCGACAACCCGGCATGACGACCCTGCCCCCGCTTATGGTGACGATGGGCGACCCGGTGGGCATCGGGCCGGAGATCATCGTCGCCGCGGCGTCTGCAGGTGAACTGCACGACGCGGTGGTCGTCGGCGACCCGGCCGTGCTGCGGCGCGCCGCAGCCCTGCGCGGCGGTGGCGGGCCGATGGCCGTGCTCGACGCGCCGCGGGACGCAGCACCCCCGGGCGCCCTGCGCGTGTGGATGCCGCCGGACCTGATGCCGGCTGCGTCGCCCGCGCTGTCTGCCTTGCCCTGGGGGCAGGTGAGCGCCGCCGCCGGGGCCGCAGCCGCGCGCTGCATCGAGGCTGCGGTGGCCCGTGTGCAGGCGGGTGACGGGCGAGCCATCGTCACCGCCCCACTGCACAAGGAGGCGCTGGCCGCTGCCGGGGTGCGCTTTCCCGGCCACACCGAGATGCTGCAGGCCCTGGCCACGCCGGCAGGCGCGGCGCCGCCGCCGGTGCGCATGATGCTGGCCAACCCGGAGCTGCGTGTGGTGCTGGCCACCATCCACGTGTCGTTGCGCGACGCGATCGCCGCGCTGGATTTCAATGCCGTGCTGTCGACCATCCGCATCGCAGATGCCGCTGCGCGCCGCTGGGGCCTGGGGGCGCCCCGCATCGCTGTCGCCGGGCTCAACCCGCATGCCGGCGAGGGCGGCCTGTTCGGCGACGAGGAGATCCGCTTCATCGGCCCGGCAGTGCAGGCCGCACGCGCCGACGGCATCGACGCCAGCGGCCCGCACCCGCCGGACACGGTGTTCATGCGTGCGCGCCGCGGTGCCTTCGACCTCGTGGTGGCGATGACCCACGACCATGGCCTGATCCCGGTGAAGTACCTGGGCGTGGAGGAGGGCGTCAACGTGACGCTGGGCCTGCCCTTCGCCCGCACCAGTCCCGATCACGGCACGGCCTTCGACATCGCGGGTCAGGGCCGGGCCGACCCCGCCAGCCTGATGGCCGCGCTGCGCATGGCGCGCGCGCTGGCCGAAAGTGGCACAAAAGCCGGCGCGGCCGGCTGATCCGTGGCGGGTGGGCGGTCAGGCCGCCGCGCCCACCGCAGAGAGCTGCCGCCGCGCACGCGCGGTGGCGCGCTCCAGCAGGTAGGCGTTCTCGAAGGCCTTGAAGCGGTGGTTCTCGCAGAGCCTGGCGAGCATGCGGTGCGTCAGCGAGATGGTCTGCTTGTGACGCTTTCCGTGGGTGAAGACGAAGAAGGTGCGCCCGGGGCTGACGTGGGTGAGCTTGACCTTCTGCCAGCTGCCGTCCACGTGCATCTGGTACGGGTAGCCCAGCTCCACGTGCTCGACCAGTGACTTGCCGCGCGTGGGCTCCAGCGGCTCCGGTGCCGGCAGGCCGGCGATGCGGACGTCCTGCTCGCTGACCTGTGCGTCGTCGCTGAGGTCGATGTCGACCGCGCCGTGCCAGTCGATGCGACTCTCGTCGACGAGGCCGATGCGCTTCGCCTCTTCGGCCGTGAAGCGCGGTTCGTCGATGACGTCGTCGAGCACCGGCAGCCCGGCAGGCACCGGCGGCAGGTCGTCCTTCTTCGGCAGCGGGGTCTGGAAGGCGCCCTCGACCTGGCGGGCCAGCAGGTTCCAGTCCAGCGTGGACAGCGTCTGCGGTGCCTTCAGTGATTCGGCATGCGCCGGCAGCAGCTTGCCGAAGAAGGCCTTGCGTGCCGGCTCCGGCCAGGCCACCAGGTCCATGCCCTCGTTGAGCCCCTGCATCAGCCGCGGCAGCGCCGACAGGAACTCCTTTCGCTGCTGCGGCGTACCCTTGGGCTGCACGCTCATGTACAGGTCACGT
This sequence comes from Burkholderiaceae bacterium, assembly GCA_024235855.1. Taxonomy (GTDB): domain Bacteria; phylum Pseudomonadota; class Gammaproteobacteria; order Burkholderiales; family Burkholderiaceae_C; genus Rubrivivax. Next base: position 34,078 of record JACKLN010000007.1, on the reverse strand, counting down.
GCCACGGCGCGCAGGCGCTGGAAGCGCTCGCCGTCGGCACCGTGCTTCAACGCCGACTGCACCAGCACGCGGCTCCAGACCTCGGTCAGGAACTCGCGCACGAAATCGTGGCCGACCAGGCTCTTCAGTTCGCCGGCCAGCTGCTCGGCATAACGCCGGCCCAGGCGCAGCGCGGTCTCCTTGTCGCCCAGCAGCGCGGCCGGATCGTCGCCCTGCGCCCGCACTTCTTCCTGCGCCTGTTCGGCCACGAAGCCCTCGAGCTCGCCGAGCTTGCGGTCGTAGACGTCGATCTGGTCGAAGTCGCCCTCGACGATGTCGTTGACCAGGGCCTTCACGCGCGCCAGGAAGCGCTGTGCGGCAGCGTCCTCGAAGTCGTCGAAGGCGGCGCCCAGTGACGCGATGCGGTTGACGAACCGCCGCACCGGGTGCTTGCGCGACGAGAAGAAGCTCGGATCACCCAGCGCGGCGCGCAGCACCGGCAACTGCAGGCGGGCGATCTGGCGCGCCATCTGCGGCGGCACCTTGGGGTCGGACAGGATCTGGTCGAACAACGTGCCGATGACGTCGATGACCATGTGGTCCAGCCCGCCACCGGCCGCGCGCCGCAATTCGTCGCGATGCGCGCGGATCAGGTTGGCGGGCATGCCGCCGCCGCTGTCCTCGGCCCAGCCGCTGCCGGCCATCGCCGGCTCCAGGTGGGCGAGTTGCCGGATCAGCGACATCATCTGCGGCTCGACGTGGCCCAGGCTGGCCCCACCCAGCCGCCCGGACCGCGTGGACGCGGCGCCGTAGCGGCTCTGGCCATAACGGCTCTGACCGTAGCTGCTGCCATGCCGGCTGGACGGGGAGCCCGAGCTGCCGGGTGGCGCCCAGCCGCTGCGCGGCAATGGGCCGGCCCCTGGCGGCATCATCTCGCGCAGGCTGTCCGGGGCCTCGCGCAGCGAGTCGTAGCCCGACACGTGGCGGCCGTGGTCGACCGTCGATCGCACGCTCAGGCCGGCAGGCTGCACGCCGGCCTTGCGCAGGTCGCCGACGATGGCGGCATAGGTGCCGCGCATCTCGAGCGCCAGCACGCGGCCGAGTTCACTCTGCAGCAGGCCGCGCACGTCGGCGCGGTCGCTGACGGCCTCGATGCCCTTGAGCAGGGCCAGGCCGACGGTCTCCGGGCGCAGCGGGTTGCGCTCCACCGTGGGGCCGAGCAGCGAGCCCATGTAGCCCTCGAGCTCACGCAGCTCCCATTCGCAGGCGTGCTGCACCTCCAGGCCGAAGCGATCGGCCGAGATCTTGCGCTCGACCTCGGTGTCCTCGACCAGGCCCAGGGCGTCCCAGGCGGTCTCGGCGATGCCGCGGTCGCGTGGGGCACTGTCCTGGCGCAGGCGGTCGTCCAGGCACTCGCCGAAGGCCAGCGCGAACATGGCGGACTTGCGGTTGAGCTCGAACTGCGCGCCCAGCATGGCGTCGCGCTGGAACACGCTGTTGGCGGCCAGCGCGGCCAGCCCCAGGCTCTCGACCGTGCGTTCCACCGACGCGCGCGCGGCCATCTTCAGCCGCTGGGCAGCGGCTTCAAGCAGGGCGTGCAGACGATGGACGGGTGGTGGGTTCATGGGACGGACAGGCGCGGAGAACAGTATGCGGCGCCTGCCCGCCCGCCAAAGGCGCGGGAAGCGGCGCTCAACCCCGCCTGTTCAGCGCATCGCGGATCTCGCGCAGCAGCACCACGTCCTCCGGGGTCGGCGCGGGGGGCGCCGGCGGGGCCGGCGGCGCCTCGCGCTTCAGGCGGTTGATCTGCTTGACCATGATGAAGATGATGAACGCCAGGATGACGAAGTTCAGCACCACGGTGATGAAACTTCCGTAAGCAAGTACGGCACCGCTCTTCTTGGCCTCGGCCAGCACGGTTTCCGTCTGCCCGGCCAGCGGCAGGAAGTAGTTGCTGAAATCCAGCCCGCCGAAGATCTTGCTGACGATCGGCATGATCACGTCGTCGACCAGCGAGCCGACGATCTTGCCGAAGGCGCCGCCGATGATCACGCCCACGGCGAGATCGACGACATTGCCCTTGCTGGCGAACTCCTTGAATTCGGTCATGAATCCCATGGCTTTCCTCCTACCTGTGACATGTGATGGTTCGGGACGGCGCGATTGTGCCCCGGACGGTCGCCCCCATGCGCTGGGCTAGAATCCCGGGTTGACCCGAATCTGTTTGTCTTCCTGGACACGAGGAACTCCATGAGCGACGCTGCCCTCGACCGCAGCCGACGGACCTGGATCGCGATCACCTGCGGCGCTGGCGCCGTCGGTGGCGTGGCCACCGCGGTGCCCTTCGTCAGCACTTTCACGCCGTCCGAGCGCGCCCGCGCGGCCGGTGCGCCGGTGCGTGTGGACATCAGCGCGCTGCAGCCCGGCGAGAAGATGACCGTCGAATGGCGCGGCAAGCCGGTGTGGATCCTGCGCCGCACCAGCGAAATGCTGGAGAGCCTGAAGAAGACCGACGCGCAGGTTGCAGACCCGAACTCCGACCGAACTCAGTACCCGACTCCGGAGTACGCGAAGAACGAGTGGCGCTCGATCAAGCCGGAATACCTCGTGGCCGTGGGCATCTGCTCGCACCTGGGCTGCTCGCCGAGCGACAAGCTGCAGCCCGGCGCGCAGCCGTCGCTGCCCGACGACTGGCAGGGCGGGTTCCTGTGCCCCTGCCACGGTTCCACCTTCGACCTGGCTGGCCGCGTGTTCAAGAACAAGCCGGCGCCGGACAACCTGGAGGTGCCGCCCCACATGTACCTGTCCGACACCACGCTGCTGATCGGCGAGGACAAGCAGGCCTGACCGGCCGCCAGGCACAAGCTAGGTACAAGAGGACGACATGGCTGAATTCAAGGAAGCGCCGCAGGGCGCCTCGATGGTCGAGAAGACCACGGTCTGGTTCGAGAACCGCTTCCCGACCGCGTTTGCCGAGTACAAGAAGCACCTTTCGGAGTACTACGCGCCGAAGAACTTCAACTTCTGGTACTTCTTCGGTTCGCTGGCGCTGCTGGTGCTGGTGATCCAGATCGTCACCGGCATCTTCCTGGTGATGCACTACAAGCCCGACGCGAACCTGGCCTTCGCCTCGGTCGAGTACATCATGCGGGACGTGCCCTGGGGCTGGCTGGTGCGCTACATGCACTCCACCGGTGCCAGCGCCTTCTTCATCGTGGTCTACCTGCACATGTTCCGCGGGATGATCTACGGCAGCTATCGCAAGCCGCGCGAACTGGTGTGGATCTTCGGCTGCCTGATCTTCCTGGTGCTGATGGGCGAGGCCTTCTTCGGCTACCTGCTGCCCTGGGGCCAGATGTCGTATTGGGGCGCGCAGGTGATCGTGAACCTGTTCGCCGCCGTGCCTTTCGTCGGCCCGGACCTGGCGCTGCTGATCCGCGGCGACTACGTCGTCAGCGACGCCACGCTGAACCGCTTCTTCGCCTTCCACGTGATCGCGTTGCCGCTGGTGCTGCTGGGCCTGGTCGTGGCGCACCTGCTGGCGCTGCACGACGTGGGGTCGAACAACCCCGACGGTGTCGAGATCAAGGCCAAGAAGGACGCCAGCGGCAAGCCGCTGGACGGCATCCCGTTCCACCCCTACTACACGGTGCACGACATCATGGGCGTGGGCGTGTTCCTGTTCTTCTTCAGCGCGATCATCTTCTTCGCGCCGGAGATGGGCGGCTACTTCCTGGAGTTCAACAACTTCATCCCGGCCGACCCGCTGAAGACGCCGGCGCACATCGCCCCGGTCTGGTACTTCACGCCCTACTACTCGATGCTGCGCGCGACCACCGACCCGATGGTCAACGTGTTCGCCGTGCTGGTGGCGCTGGGCACCGTCGGCGCCCTGTTGAAGGTGCGCGCCAGCGGCCTGGGCAAGATCGGCATCATCGTCGGCGGCCTGGTGGTCATCGCGCTGCTGAAGACCTTCGACGCCAAGTTCTGGGGCGTGGTGGTGATGGGTGGCGCGGTCGTCATCATGTTCTTCCTGCCCTGGCTGGACTACAGCCCGGCCAAGTCCATCCGCTACCGGCCGACCTGGCACAAGTACATGTACGCGCTATTCGTGGTCGACATGCTGGTGCTGGGCTACCTGGGCATCCAGCCCCCCTCGGACATCGGCACGCTGGTCGCGCAGGTGGGCACGGTCTTCTACTTCGGCTTCTTCGTGCTGATGCCCTGGTGGAGCCAGGTCGGCGAGTTCAAGCCGGTCCCCGACCGCGTGACCTTCCAGCCGCACTGACCCGACGCCGGAGCACGACAACCATGAAGAGCCTCAAGAAGCTGATCCTCGCGCTGGCCTGCAGCCTCGGGCTGAGCGGTGCCGCGGTCGCCGCCGGCGGCGGCATCGCCTGGGACAAGTTCCCGACCGAACGCGTGACCGACCTCGCCGCGTTGCAGAACGGCGCCAAGCTGTTCGCCAACTACTGCCTGAACTGCCACGGCGCAGAGTTCATGCGCTACAACCGCCTGCGCGACATCGGCCTGACCGAAGCGCAGATCGAGGAAAACCTCATCTTCACCGGCGCCAAGGTCGGCGACTTGATGAAGGTGAACCTCGACCCGAAGCAGGCCAAGGAGTGGTTCGGCGCCCAACCGCCGGACCTGACCGTGATCGCGCGCTCGCGCTCGGCAGCCGGCCAGGGCACGGGTGCGGACTACCTCTACACCTACCTGCGCACCTACTATCGCGACCCGAGCAAGGCCACCGGCTGGAACAACCTGGCCTTCCCGTCGGTGGGCATGCCGCACGTGCTGTGGCAGTTGCAGGGTGAGCGCCAGCCGATCTTCGAGAAGGTGATGTCGCACGGCCACGAGACCGAGGTCTGGACCGGCCGCTGGGAGGTGGTCAAGCCCGGCAAGATGTCCGAGCGCGAGTACGACAATGCCGTGGCGGACCTGGTGGCCTACCTGCAGTGGATGGGCGAGCCGATGCAGAACGACCGCAAGCGCCTGGGTGTGTGGGTGCTGCTGTTCCTCGCCGGTTTCACGGTGATCGCCTGGCGCCTGAACGCCGCGTACTGGAAGGACGTCAAGTAAGACGCCCGGACCCGACAGCGCAGTGGGTGCGCCCAGCACCCACTGCGTTCATTCATTTATAGAGGGAGACCGACACCATGATGGTGCTTTACTCCGGGACCACCTGCCCCTATTCGCACCGCTGCCGCTTCGTGCTGTTCGAAAAGGGCATGGACTTCGAGATCCGCGACGTCGACCTGTTCGCCAAGCCCGAAGACATCGCGCTGATGAACCCGTACAACGAGGTGCCCATCCTCGTCGAACGGGACCTCATCCTGTACGAGTCGCACATCATCAACGAGTACATCGACGAGCGCTTCCCGCACCCGCAGCTGATGCCGGGTGACCCGGTGGCGCGCGCGCGGGTGCGGCTGTTCCTCTTCAACTTCGAGAAGGAACTGTTCGCGCACGTGAACCTGCTCGAGGGCCGCGGCGTCAAGGCCACCGACAAGCAGCTCGAGAAGGCGCGCACGCAGATCCGCGAGCGGCTGCTTCAGCTGGCGCCGATCTTCCTGAAGAACAAGTACATGCTGGGCGACGACTTCAGCATGCTCGACGTCGCCATCGCGCCGCTGCTGTGGCGCCTGGACTACTACGGCATCGACCTCAGCAAGAACGCCGTGCCGCTGCTGAAGTACGCCGAGCGCATCTTCTCGCGCCCGGCCTACATCGAGGCGCTGACGCCGTCCGAGAAGGTGATGCGCAAGTAAGCTCGGCGGGCATGACGCAGGCCTCCGACAGTCAAGGCACCTCCACGCGCCCGTACCTGCTGCGGGCGCTGCACGACTGGTGCACCGACAACGGCTTCACGCCGTACATCGCGGTGCACGTGGACCAGCGCGTGCAGGTGCCGCTGGAGTACGTCAAGAACAACGAGATCGTGCTCAACATCGGCTTCGAGGCCACCTCGGGGCTGAAGCTGGGCAACGAGTTCATCGAGTTCCGCGCCAGGTTCGGCGGTTCGGCGCGCGAGATCATCGTGCCGGTGGACCACGTCGTGGCCATCTACGCCCGTGAGACCGGGCAGGGCATGGCCTTCCCGGCGCCCAGCGATGCCGGCGCCACGGCGCCGGCCGACACCGAGACGAGTGCCGCTGCAAGCGGCAGTGCCGGGGGCCGGGGCCTGCGGCTGGCCACGAGCGACGACGCGGCGCCGGCCGAGCCGCCCGCTCCCGCCGTCCAACCCGACAGCGGCAGCGAGGACGAGCCGCCGGTGCCGCCGCCGGCCGGTGGCGGGCGGCCTGCGCTGAAGCGCGTCAAGTAACGTCCGCATACCGGCGTGGGGCAGCATGCCCCCTAGAATTCGCGTTCGCGCCGGCTTAGCTCAGCTGGTAGAGCACCCGCCTTGTAAGCGGAAGGTCGTCCGTTCGATCCGGACAGCCGGCACCACGCCCGTCGGGCCACGCCCGATCAGACCTCGCGCGACACGTGAACCTTCACCCGGATCGGGACCTCGGGCCAGCCCTGCTGGGTCAGCCGCTGCTGGATCCCGGGCAGGCACTGCCTGAGCTTGGCTGCGGCCGAGCCACTGCGGGCCAGCAACGTCCAGCCGCTCTCGTCCAACGGCCCGGCCGACACATGGGCGGCCAGCCCGGCTGGCAGCACCGCACGGGCATCGGCCAGGCGCGCATTGGAGGCCTGGATGCGCTGCAACAGGCTGCCCAGCCCTTCGTGCCCGGCCAGCGCATCGGCCATGGGCACCGACAACCGGGGCAGCGGGGCGCGGCGGGGCAGCGGCTTCATCGCAGCGCAGTGTAGCGATGCAGATCCTGGTCACCCACGGCACGCTCGCGCGGACAAAGGTCGTGCACCTGCGGCGCTGGCAGCTGGTGCTGGGCGCCCTGGGCGTCGTGCTGACGCTGCTGCTGATCTCTGGCGCGGTGTACCACTACTTCTTCCTGCAGGCGGCGCGCGAGGGCTGGCCGGTGGTCAGCCAGCTCGTGCGCTGGGTCGTGCGCGACGATCTGGCCGAACGCGAGCGCTACATGCAGGAGAACCTGGACGCGATGGCGCAGCGGGTTGGCGAGCTGCAGGCGCGTCTGGTGACCCTGCAGATGATGGGCGACCGCGTCTCCCAACTCGCCGGCGTGAAGCCGGAGGACCTGCAGCCCGCTCCGGCCGCGTCGGCACCTGCGCTCGATGCGCCCGAGGACGCCGCCAAGGGCGGCCCGGCCACGACCCTGCCCAGGCCGTCGTCCGAGGCGCTGGCCGCATTGCTCGACGAGCTCGACGCCTCGGCGCTGCTGAATGCCGACATCTTCACGCTGGCCGAGTCGCGCCTGATGGAGCACCGCCTGCAGGCCCTGCTGGTGCCCAGCAGCACGCCGGTGGATGGCCCCATCGGCTCGCGCTTCGGCTTCCGGTACGACCCCTTCAACGGCCGCCGGGCGCTGCACACCGGGCTCGACTTCCCGGCGCCGACCGGCACGCCGGTGCATGCGGCCGCAGGCGGGGTCGTCGTCGGCGTCGAACGCCACCCCGAGTACGGCAACCTGTTGACGCTGGACCACGGCAACGACCTGCTCACGCGCTACGCCCATCTGTCGCAGACGCGCGTGCAGCCGGGGGACATCGTGCGTCGCGAACAGCACATCGGTGATGTCGGCAGCACCGGCCGGTCCACCGGGCCGCACCTGCATTTCGAGGTGCTGGTGCAGGGCGTTCCTCAGAATCCGGCGCGCTTCCTGGCCGGGCAGGCCGGACCCCGGGTGATAAACTGATCCGTTGATCTCGGGGTGCCGGCTTGAAGACCCGGCGGGCGCCTCCACATCCGATGCTCCGGCCTTGCGTTCTGCCGTGGCCCGCCTACGCGGGGCACCGGCCCGCGCTGCGGCCCTCCGCGGTGACGCATTCATGATCCCCAAATTCCTGACCCAGATCTTCGGCAGCCGCAACGACCGCCTGCTGAAGACCTACCGGCGCACCGTCGCGCAGATCAATGCGCTGGAGCCGCAGTTCGAGGCGCTGGACGACGCGGCGCTGCGCGCCAAGACCGACGAGTTCCGCCAGCGTCTGGCCGCCGGGAGCACGGTGGACGACCTGCTGCCGGAGGCCTTTGCCGTCGTGCGCGAGGCCAGCAAGCGCGTCCTCAAGATGCGCCACTTCGACGTGCAGATGGTCGGCGGCATCGCGCTGCACCAGGGCAAGATCGCCGAGATGCGCACCGGCGAAGGCAAGACGCTGACCGCCACGCTGCCGGTGTACCTGAATGCGCTGCCGGCCAAGGGCGTGCACGTGGTCACGGTGAACGACTACCTGGCCCGTCGCGACGCCGAGTGGATGGGCCGGCTCTATGGCTTCCTGGGCCTGAGCGTGGGCGTCAACGTGCCGGGCATGGGCCGGGCCGAGAAGCAGGACGCCTTCCGGGCCGACGTCACCTACGGCACGAACAACGAGTTCGGCTTCGACTACCTGCGCGACAACATGGTCTACGAGACCGGTGACCGCGTCGCGCGCGGCCTGCACTACGCCATCGTCGACGAGGTGGACTCGATCCTGATCGACGAGGCGCGCACGCCGCTGATCATCTCCGGCCAGGCCGAGGACCACACCGAGCTCTACGTGCGCATCAACGCCGTGGTGCCGCAGCTGAAGAAGCAGATCGGCGAGGCCGACCCGCGCACCGGTGAAGGCGTCATCGAACCCGGCGACTTCACGGTCGACGAGAAGACGCACCAGGTCTATCTGACGGAGGAAGGCCACGAGAAGGCCGAGGCCCTGATGGCCGAGGCCGGGCTGCTGCCCGCTGGCGCCAGCCTGTACGACCCCGCCAACATCGCGTTGATGCACCACGTCTACGCAGCGCTGCGGGCCAACCACCTGTACCACCGCGACCAGCACTACGTGGTGCAGAACGGCGAGGTGGTCATCGTCGACGAGTTCACCGGCCGCCTGATGACGGGCCGGCGCTGGAGCGACGGCCTGCACCAGGCCGTCGAGGCCAAGGAAGGCGTGCAGATCCAGAGCGAGAACCAGACGCTGGCCTCGATCACCTTCCAGAACTACTTCCGCATGTACGGCAAGCTGGCCGGCATGACCGGCACGGCCGACACCGAGGCCTTCGAGTTCCAGGAGATCTACGGTCTGGAAACGGTGGTGATCCCGCCGAACCGGCCCACCGTGCGCAAGGACGAGAACGACCTCATCTACAAGACGGAGAAGGAGAAGTACGACGCCGTCGCCGCCGACATCCGCGACTGCTACGAGCGCGGGCAGCCGGTGCTGGTGGGCACGACGAGCATCGAGAACTCCGAGCGCCTGAGCGCACTGCTGACCAAGGCAAAGCTGCCGCACCAGGTGCTCAACGCCAAGCAGCACGCCAAGGAGGCCGAGATCGTCGCCGAGGCCGGGCGGCCGAAGGCAGTGACCATCGCCACCAACATGGCCGGCCGCGGCACCGACATCGTGCTCGGCGGCAACGTCGAGAAGCAGATCCAGATCCTGCAGGCCGATGCGTCGCTCAGCGACGAGCAGAAGGCCGCCAAGGCCAGGCAGCTGCAGGACGAATGGGCGGGCCTGCATGAACAGGTCAAGGCTGCCGGTGGCCTGCGCATCGTGGCCACCGAACGCCACGAGAGCCGGCGCATCGACAACCAGCTGCGCGGCCGTTCCGGCCGCCAGGGCGACCCGGGCTCCAGCCGCTTCTACCTGAGCCTGGACGACCCGCTGATGCGCATCTTCGCGGGCGACCGCGTGCGCGCCATCATGGACCGCCTGAAGATGCCCGAGGGCGAGGCCATCGAGGCCGGCATCGTCAACCGCAGCATCGAGAGCGCGCAACGCAAGGTCGAGGCGCGCAACTTCGACATCCGCAAGCAGCTGCTGGAGTACGACGACGTCTCCAACGACCAGCGCAAGGTCATCTACCAGCAGCGCAACGAGATCCTGGAATCGGCGTCGATGCTGGAGACCGTGGCCGGCCTGCGCCGCAGCGCGCTCACCGACGTGGTGCGCACCCACGTGCCGCCCGAGACGCTGGAAGAGCAGTGGGACCTGGCCGCGCTGGAGACCGTGCTCAAGGACGAATGGCAGCTCGAGGTGCCGCTGCGCGCCGAGGTCGAGGCCAGCGACGCCATCACCGACGAGGACATCGTCGAGAAGGTGGTGGCCGCAGGTGAGGCCATGTTCCAGGCCAAGCTCGACATCGTCGGCGAGGCCCAGTTCACGCCCTTCATGCGCATGGTGCTGCTGCAGAGCATCGACAGCCACTGGCGCGAGCACCTGGCCGCACTGGACTACCTGCGCCAGGGCATCCACCTGCGCGGCTACGCCCAGAAGAACCCGAAGCAGGAGTACAAGCGCGAGGCCTTCGAGCTCTTCAGCCAGCTGCTCGACGTGGTGAAGATGGAGGTCACGCGCGTGCTGCTGACGGTGCGCATCCAGACCCAGGAGCAGGTCAGCGCGGCGGCCGAAGCCATCGAGCAACAGGCCTCGCGGGTGGAGAACGTGAGCTACACGCATCCGAACGAGGACGGCAGCGTCTCCACCGAGGCCGATGCATCGTCGGAGGTGCCGCGCGTCGGTCGCAACGACCCCTGCCCCTGCGGCAGCGGCAAGAAGTACAAGCAGTGCCACGGCCGGCTGGCCTGAATCGAGCGCACTGAGCACGGCGTGTTACCGCTGCGGCGCTGACGCCCGTGCTGCTTCGACCCCCCGTCCAGGGGGTGCGCCGAAACGAACGTCTCGTCCGTGACCAGAATCGGCGTGCATGCCCATGGCCGCCGCCAACCGGTGCCGACTCGGCATGTGAATTGCTGGCGAACCTGTCGCCATTCACCATTCTGGAGAGCACCACAGTGACACAACGAGGGAAATTCATGCGCGGCGCCATCGCCGCGGCCGTGGCCATGGCTGCGGCGGGGGGCGCGCTGGCCGCATCGCAGCGGACGACGATGCCGCTGTTCGTGCCGGCGGCCGGCGTGACGCCGCTGACGTCGCACACGTCGCCGCCCAGCGAGTGGCGGCTGACCGACGGCATGCAGTTCAACGGCGTCAGCTTCGACGGCCTGGCGCGTCTGTCGTTCGACAACGACGGTGACCTCGGCAACGGGTTCTACGTCTGCTCCGGCGCGCTGCTGTCGGGCGGGCGCTACGTGCTGACGGCCGCGCACTGTGCCGACGACTTCAACGTCATGACCGTCGAATTCGGCGTCTACGACGATGTGGCCAAGGCCACACGTGGCGCCGCGACCGCGCATGTGCATGCATCGTGGACCGGCACGCTGGGCACCGGCGCCGACATGGCCATCATCGAACTCGATGCGCCTGTCACCGACATCCAGGGCTTCAACATCAGCACCACGAACAACGTGGGCTCGCAGATGCTGATCATGGGCTACGGCACCACGGGCACCGGCGATGCCTCGGGCAACCCGAACTGGAACGAGTGGGGTTGGGCGCACTACGGCTGGAACGAAGCCGACGTGGGCATCGTGGCCTTCGACGAGGCGCACACGCCGGGCAACGGCTGGACCTATGACGGTGACGAGTACGTGTTCGACTTCGACAACGGCACGTTGCGGAACAACACGCTGCAACGGCTGGCGAACACCTCGGGCGCGTCCTTCTCCAGTTCGACCGGTCTCGGTGCCGACGAGGCGCTGATCGCCGGCGGCGACTCCGGTGGCCCGGACTTCGTCTGGAACGGCAGCGAGTGGCTCGTCGCCGGTGTGCACTCCTGGGGTTGGCAGTTCTGCCAGGGGCGCATCACGCCAAGCTGCGACGTCAACAGCGCCGTGTCCAGCAGCTACGGTGACCTGTCGGGCTCCACGGCGGTCTACGCCCAGGCGGCCTGGATCAACTCGGTGGTCGCGGTGCCGGAACCCGGTACCTACGGCCTGATGGCCATGGGCCTGCTGGCCGTGGCTGGCGCCGCCCGCCGCCGCCGCACCTGATCGCGACACCCACGGCGCCGGGCCGCCGGCGCCGCAGGACGAAAAAATGGGGCCCCTGCCGCAAGGCAGGGGCCCTTTTCGTTGACGCCGGCCCGGGCGTTGCCGCCCGGAGCCGGTGGAGGTCAGGGACGCGCGACCGTGATCGTCGGCGACGTCCAGGTCTCCCAGTGGGCCGGGTTGCTCTCGTCACCCAGCGCCTTGAGCACCGACACCTTGACCACGTACTGGCCGTTGGGCACTTCCTTGACGCCCACCGGGTTGCCGGGCTTGCCGCGGAAGGTCACGCCGTCCCAGGTGAAGGCGAAGAAGCCGCCCGGGGTCGAGTTGCGGGAGACATACTCGTCCTGGCTGACCTTGCCCATCGCCTTGCCGCTGACCGCATCGAAGGCCTCCAGCGTGATGCGCCGCGACAGGTGGTCGAGGTGCATCAGGAAGTACGGGATATTCCCGTCGGCCATCGTGTAGGTCGCGCCCTCCGGCTGGTTGGTGTAACTGCCACCGGCCAGCGTGGCCAGCCACGGGAATCCGTTGGCCGTGGGCGTGAGGACCTGCGTGGTCTGGTAGTCACCCTTGAAGCCGGCGTAGGGCACGCTCATCGGTGTGCCTGCGCCCTGCGGCGTGAAGGTGACGTAGCCGCCGTAGAGCGCACGGTCGGGCAGGGTCTCGTCGGCCGTGATGATCACGTCCACGGTGGCGCTGCCCAGCGGCGGGATCGTCAGCGTGTCCTGGCTGAAGGTGACCGTGCCCGGCGCGTAGTAGTAGCCCGTGGGCGCGTACGAGGTGCCGGTCCCGATCTGGTTCGGCCCCGCGGCGAGGCCTGCCACATGACCCACCGTGTACGTGGCCGGTGACAGCGACAGGTTGCGAACCGTCAGCTTCTGCAGATGCGAGCCGCTGGCGCTTTCGCCGGTGCTGATCTGGCTCGGCGACACCGTGGCCGTGGCCGTCACCGCACCCACCACGTCCAGCATGCCGGCACCCTGGCGGAACGCGTGATCCAGGAAGCCGAGGTCGGGGTTGCCCGACCAGTTCTTCGGATCGGCCGTGTTCTGGATGCGGCTCTGGACCGCGGCCGGGCGCAGCTTGGGCTTGGCCTGCAACAGCAGGGCCACGCCACCGGCCACGTGCGGCGCCGACATCGACGTGCCCGAGAGCACCGCAGCACCGCCCGACTCCAGCGGGTAGGCCGACAGGATGCCACCGCCCGGGGCGCCGATCTGCGGCTTGATGCTCAGGTCCGCGGCCATGCCGAAGGAACTGAAGCCGGAGATCAGGCCACCGGTGCCGAAAGGGTAACCCACGGCGTCGGGCGACCAGTTCAGCATCGTCTCGCCCCCGGCGATGGCAGCGTCGAGCACCGCACCCTGGGCCGCCGTGATGGCCACCACGGGGATCGTGATCGGCGGGTCGCCGGCGACGGTGGGGTTCAGTGCGCCAGCGGCATTGTTGTAGAGCACCATGGCCGCCGCACCGGCGGCCTGGGCGTTGCTGGCCTTGATGTAGAACGAGCATGCACCGCGGCGGATCAGCACCGCCTTGCCCGTCAGGTCTTCGGCGATCGGGTTGCAGCCATCGTTGGTGGTGGCGGGCGTGCCGGTCTTGGCCATCGGCAGGCTGCCCTCGGTGGGCGGCAGCGGCGACCCGGTGGCCGGGTTGAAGCCATAGGGCGTGCCGTTGACCGTGAACGAACGCTGCGCGTTGTCGAACGACGCGGTGGCGATGACCTTGCTGCCCGTGCCCGGCGCGCCGGCAGCCCACAGGCCGTCGGGCGACGACCCCTGCGGGCCGTTGTTGCCGGTGGAGGCGACCATGACCACGCCCTTGGCGGTCAGTCGGCTCGAGGCCTGGGCCGTCGGGTACTGCGGCCACTGGCGCGCTGCACCCAGGCTCTGGTTGATGACCTGCATGCCGTCGGCATAGGCGCGCTCCAGCGCCTCGACGATGACGTCGGACGACGACGAGCCGGCGCAGCCGAAGACCCGGTAGGCGCCGAAGGTGACCCCGGGCGCCACGCCCTTGAGGCCACCGCCGTCGGCACCCACGATGCCGGCCACGTGCGTGCCGTGGCCCCCGCAATCGTCCGGGTTCTCGTCGGGCACCGGAATCTGCTGCTCCGGCGTACCGCCGGCGTTGTAGTTGTCACCGACCAGGTCGTAGCCGGCGATCACGCGCGCCGACGGGAACGGCGTGGTGCCCGGCGTGCCGCTGCCGCCGAAGGCGGGGTGGTCGATGTCGATGCCGGTGTCGATGATGCCGACCTTGACGCCGGCGCCGCTGAGGCCGAGCTGGTTCTGGGCGATGTCGGCGCCGGTGAGCGACAGGGCAAAGGCCAGGTCGGGCGCGCTGTCACCGGCCTGGGCCACCGCGGGCCGCTCGATGATCTGCACCGGGTACATGGCCTTCACGCCCTTCAGGCGCAGCAGCTTGGCCCGGTTGGCCGTGTCCACTTCGACCGAGAACCCGTTGAACAGCGTGTCGAACGCGCGGCGCTCCTTGAACTTCACGCCGGCGGCACGGGCCGCGGCGCGGAAGGCCGCCTTCTCGGACAGCACCGCGGCACGTGTGCGGCCGTCGGCCACCGGCGCACCGGCGAGTTCGACGAACCACAGCCGGCCACCTTCGGCCGCGGCCGCAGGCACCTTCATCGCGGCGGGCGAAGCGGCGTGGGCACCCCACGTCATCACGGCCAGGGCCGCGAGCGCGACCGCCGTACGAGTTCGAATCATGCAGACCTCCAGGGACTTTGCAGCGTTGATTGGCCGCCGGTGTAGCCGGCGGCATGCATGGGACCTGCGGCAGTGGGATCACCCTGCCGGCAAGCCGATCGATGGTGCCGGGCGACCTCGTCGTTCGTTCGAGGAGTAACCCTGAAGCACGCGGTGCGGCCCATGCACATCGCGTGCCGATCCCCGCATCCGAGGGGGTGATGCCACAATGTGTCCATCCCTTTTCCAACCATCACCCCGACAGCCATGCCCGTGAATCTCGTCGCTCCCGATGCCGCCATGCTGCTGCCCGTGCCGGGCCTGCGCATCGGCACCGCGATGGCCGGTGTGCGCAAGGCCAACCGACGCGATCTCGTCGTCTTTGCGCTCGACGACGGTGCAGCGGTGGCCGGCGTCTTCACCACCAACCGCTTCTGCGCGGCGCCGGTGCAGGTCTGCCGCGAGCACCTGGCCGGTGGTGCGGGCGTGCGCGCGCTGGTGGTCAACACCGGCAACGCCAACGCCGGCACCGGCGCGCCCGGTCTGGCCGCCGCGCGAGAGACCTGCGACGCCGTGGCCCGCCTGGCCGGTTGCACGCCGGCGCAGGTGCTGCCGTTCTCCACCGGCGTGATCATGGAACCGCTGCCCGTGGCGCGCATCGTCGCGGGGTTGCCCGCAGCCTGGGCCGACTTGGCCGACGACCGCTGGGCCCAGGCCGCCGAAGGCATCATGACCACGGACACGCTGCCCAAGGCCTGTTCGCGGCAGGTGGACATCGATGGTCGCACCGTCACCGTGACCGGCATCGCCAAGGGCGCCGGCATGATCCGCCCCAACATGGCCACCATGCTGGGCTTCATCGGCACCGACGCGGTGCTCTCCCCGGGCGTGGCGCAGGTGCTGGTGCGCGCCGCGGCCGACCGCAGCTTCAACCGCATCACCATCGACGGCGACACGTCCACCAACGACGCCTTCGTGCTGATGGCCACCGGTCGCGCCGGCCATGCGCCCATCACCGGCCTGGAGACACCGGCCGGCCGCGTGCTGGCGCAGGCGGTGTTCGAGGTGGCCACGCAGCTGGCCCAGGCCATCGTGCGCGACGGCGAAGGCGCCACCAAGTTCATCACCGTGCAGGTGGATGGTGGCCGCAGCGAATCTGAATGCCGCCAGGTGGCCTACGCCATCGCGCACTCGCCGCTGGTCAAGACCGCCTTCTTTGCCAGCGACCCCAACCTGGGCCGCATCCTGGCGGCCGTGGGCTATGCGGGCATCGCCGACCTCGACCAGACCACGATCGACCTGTTCCTCGACGACGTGCACGTGGCCCGTGGCGGTGGCCGCCACCCCGACTACCGTGAGGAAGACGGCCAGCGGGTGATGAAGCAGGCCGAGATCACCGTGCGCGTGGACCTGCACCGCGGCGGCGCGTCGACCTCGGTGTGGACCTGCGACCTGTCGCACGATTACGTCAGCATCAACGCCGACTACCGGTCCTGACGGCCTGTCCGCGCGGCAGCGCTTGCCGCGGATCAAGCTCGCCTGATAACATTCGTTTATCTCAAGATAAACGCAAGGGTGGCCGCCATGGAGCGTTCCCGCCAGGGCGTGCGTTCCCGATCCATGCGTGCGCTGGCCGCGCTGCGTGAGCGTCTGGCGCTGCGCCCCGATGACCTGCTGCGCGACGCCACCTACCGGCGTCTGTGGACCTCGATCCTGATCAGCTCCTTCGGGGGCCAGATCACCATGCTCGCGCTGCCGCTCACTGCCGCGGTGCTGCTGCACGCCACCCCCACGCAGATGGGCCTGCTCACGGCGATGGAGATCCTGCCGTTTGCGCTGCTGTCGCTGCCCTCGGGCGTGTGGCTGGACCGCGTGCGCAAGCTGCCGGTGTACGTGGCCGGCGAGCTGACCATCGCCGTGGCCGTGGCCAGCGTGCCGCTGGCGGCCTGGATGGGCTGGCTGAGCATGACCTGGCTCTACGTGGTGGGGCTGCTGATCGGCTGCGTCTACACCGTGGCCGGCAGCGCGGCGCAGATCGTGCTGACGCAGGTGGTCTCGCGCGACCGGCTCGTGGAGGCGCACGCCAAGAACGCGCTGGCCAGCTCCGGTGCCGAGGTGGCGGGCCCCGGCGTGGCCGGCCTGCTGATCAAGATCGCCGGCGCCCCGCTGGCGCTGCTGGCCGACGCGCTGCTGCTGCTGTTCAGCGCCGTGATCCTGCGCGGCGTGCGTGTGCACGAGCGTTTCGATGGCCTGGCCAAGCCGCACTTCTGGCGTGACCTGAAGGCGGGCCTGCGCTTCGTCGCGAGTCAGCGCCTGCTGCTGGTGCTGGCCGGTCTGCTGGGCCTGTGGCAGATGAGCCACCATGCGGCGATGGTCGTGCAGATCCTGTTCGCCACGCGCCGGCTCGGCCTGTCGGAACAGGCGGTGGGCCTGAGCTACGTGGGCCTGGGTGTGGGCACGGTCCTGGCCAGCATGCTGGGGCACCGCATCAGCGCCAGACTGGGGCCCGGGCCCAGCCTGACCGTCGGCATCGCCATATGCTCGGCCGGATGGCTGCTGCTGGCCGTGGCACCGCTGTCCGCGCTGGGCGTGGCCGCCTTCGCGACGATGCTGATGCTGTTCGGCTTCGGCGCGGTGCTGGTGTTCATCAACTTCCTGGCGCTGCGCCAGGCGGTGACGCCGCAGCCGCTGCTGGGCCGCATGACGAGCACGATGCGATGGATGACGGTGCTGCCGGCCGGGCCGGGGGCGCTGCTCGGTGGCTGGCTGGGCGAACACGTGAGCCTGCGCGCATCGCTGGCCTTTGCCGGCCTGACGGCGCTGACCGCGGCGGTGATCGCCTGGCGGCTGGCGCTGATCCGCGAACTCAGGGTGCTGCCGAGCCCGGACGACGCCGAGGCGTCGATCGGCGCGGAGGCGGCGGTGCGGCCGCCGCTGGCGTCGCAGCCGCAGGCGGCGGGCTGATGGATGCCTCGGCCGCCGGCGCGAAGCGGTCCACCGCGTCGGTGATCAGGCCGTCGATGCCCAGCGCCAGCAGGCGCTGCGCATCGGCGGGCTCGTTGACCGTGTAGCACAGCGCGCGCAGGCCACGCCGGCGCAGGCGGCTGCGCAGCGCCGCGTCCATGATCCGATGGTTGGTGACCACCGCCACGCAGCCCAGCGCGCGTGCCACGTCCAGCGCACCTGGCCACAAGGTGTCCAGCAGCAAGGCGCGTGGCAATTGCGGGGCGGTTTCCAGCGCGCTGAGCAGGGCCAAGGGCTGGAACGAACTGAGCAGCGGTGGCACCGGTGCCGTATGCCACAGTGCCGCCGCCGCGGCGGCCACCACGCGGCCCGTCTCGTGCTCGGTGCCCGGCGTGGGCTTGATCTCCAGGTTCATCACGCCCGCGTTGGCCTTGGCGAAGGCGGCCAGTGCCGTCAACGTCATCGGCGGCTCGCCGGCGAACTGGCGCGAGTGCCAGCTGCCGGCATCCAGCCGTGACAGGTCGGCCCAGAGCAGGCGCGCTGCCAGGCCATGCCCGCTTGTGGTCCGTTCCAGCTCCGCGTCGTGCAGCAGGAAGGGCACGCCGTCGGCGCTGAGCTTCACATCGCACTCGAAAGCGCGGTAGCCGTACGACGCGCCGAGCCGGAAGGCCGCCAGCGTGTTCTCCGGCGCCAGCTTGCCGGCACCGCGGTGGGCGATCCAGCGCGGGTAAGGCCAGGGGTCGGGCACCACCGGTGGCGCCTGCTTCACCAGCGCGCGCGCCTGCGCCAGCAGCGCCGCCACGGCCTCGGTCGGCACGTCCACCGCCACGCTCACAGGCGCGTCTTCGACGTGGCGTCGAACCAGTGCAGCCGCGCTGCGTCGGCCTGCAGGTGCACGGTGTCGCCCGGCTTCGGCGGCGGCAGCGTGCCGTCCAGGCGCAGCGTGAAGGCGGCATCGCCGAGCTTGCCGTAGACCAGGCGTTCGGCGCCCAGCATCTCCACCACCTCCACGCGCAGCGGCCAGCCGCCGGTGTCACCCAGCGCAGCGTGCTCCGGGCGCAGGCCCAGGATGACCTCACCATCGCGCGGTGCGGCGCCGGGCAGCGGCAGTCGGGCAGGGCCGGCCACGAAGGCGCTGCCCTCCACACGGCCCGGGATAAGGTTCATCGGCGGGCTTCCGATGAAACCGGCCACGAAGGTGGTGGCAGGGCGCTGGTAGACCTCCTCCGGCGTGCCGATCTGCTCGATGCGCCCGCCGTTCATCACCAGCATGCGCTGCGCCAGCGTCATCGCCTCCACCTGGTCGTGGGTGACGAAGAGCGAGGTGATGCCCAGTTCCTGGTGCAGCTTCTGGATCTCGATGCGGGTCTGGGCGCGCAGCTTGGCGTCCAGGTTCGACAGGGGCTCGTCGAACAGGAACACCGCCGGCTGGCGCACGATGGCGCGGCCCATGGCCACGCGCTGGCGCTGGCCGCCCGACAGTTCCCGCGGCTTGCGCTTCAGGTAGGGGCCGAGTTCCAGGATCCTGGCCGCCTTGTCCACGCGGGCCTGGATCTCGTCGGCCGGGATCTTGCGGATCTTCAGCCCGTAGGCCATGTTCTCGAACACGCTCATGTGCGGGTAGAGCGCGTAGTTCTGGAACACCATGGCGATGTCGCGGTCGGCCGGCTCGACGTGGTTGACCACGCGGTCGGCGATGGCGATCTCGCCGCCGGAGATCTCCTCCAGCCCGGCCACCATGCGCAGCAGCGTGCTCTTGCCGCAGCCCGACGGGCCGACGATGACGACGAACTCGCCGTCGTCGATCTCGGCGTTGACGCCATGGATGACCTGGTTGGCCGCGGGGGCGCGCGCCCGTAGCGCTTGACGACGTTTTCAGCGAGATGGCGGACATGGGAAGTGCTTACTTTTCGGTGTCGACCAGGCCCTTGACGAACCACTTCTGCATCAGCAGCACCACCACCACCGCCGGCGGCAGCATCGCCAGGATGGCGGTGGCCATCACCAGGTGCCACTCGGTCAGGGCATCGCCGCCGACGATCATGCGCTTGATGCCGATGACTGCCGTGTACATGCTCTCGTCGTTGGTGATCAGCAGCGGCCAGAGGTACTGGTTCCAGCCGTAGATGAACTGGATGACGAACAGCGCCGCGATCGACGTGCGCGACAGCGGCAGCAGCACGTCGAGGAAGAAGCGCATCGGCCCGGCGCCGTCGATGCGCGCGGCCTCCGCCAGCTCGTCGGGCACGGTCATGAAGAACTGGCGGAACAGGAAGGTGGCCGTGGCCGAGGCGATCAGCGGCAGCGTCAGCCCGGCGTAGCTGTCGAGCATGCCCAGGTCGGCCACGACCTTGAAGGTCGGGATGATGCGCACCTCCACCGGCAGCATCAGGGTGACGAAGATCATCCAGAAGAAGAAGTGCCGCAGCGGGAAGCGGAAGTAGACGATGGCGAAGGCGCTGACGATGCTGATGGCGATCTTGCCGATGGCGATGACCAGCGCCATCACCAGGCTGTTGAACATCATCGGCGCCACCGGGGCGCTGGAGCCGCGGGTGGAGCCGGCGCCCAGCACCTGCGTGTAGTTGGCCCAGAACTGGTCGCCGGGCAGCAGGCGCATCGGCACCTCCAGCACCTGCTCCATCGTCAGCGTGCTGGCGACGAAGGTGACGTACAGCGGGAAGGCGACCACGGCGATGCCCAGCCACAGGCCGATGTGCGTGATCGCGGTCAGAAGGGGCGGCGTTCGACCATGTCAGTAGTTCACCTTGCGCTCGATGAACTTGAACTGCACCACCGTCAGCGCGATCACGATCACCATCAGGATCGCCGACTGTGCCGACGAGCCACCCAGGTCCGCGGCCTTCACGCCGTCGTTGTAGACCTTGTAGACCAGGATCTCGGTGGCACCGGCCGGGCCGCCCTGCGTGGTCGCGTCGATGACGCCGAAGGTGTCGAAGAAGGCGTAGACGATGTTGACCACCAGCAGGAAGAAGGTGGTGGGCGACAGCAGCGGGAAGACGATGGTCCAGAAGCGGCGGAACGGCCGTGCGCCGTCGATGGCCGCGGCCTCGATCAGGCTGCGCGGGATGGACTGCAGCCCGGCCAGGAAGAACAGGAAGTTGTAGGAGATCTGCTTCCAGATCGACGCGATCACCACCAGCAGCATGGCCTGGTCGCCTTGCAGCACCCAGTTCCAGTCGATGCCGAAGCCGCGCAGCACGTAGGTCACGATGCCGATCGACGGCGCGAACAGGAAGCCCCACAGCACGCCGGCGATGGCCGGTGCCACCGCGTAAGGCCAGATGAGCAGCGTGCGGTAGGTCATCGCCCCGCGGATCACGCGGTCGGCCATCACCGCCAGCGCCAGCGCCACCACGATGCCGCCAGCGGCCACCAGCACGCTGAACAGCGCCGTGACCTTGAACGACGCCAGGTAGGGCCTCGTCGGCGAACAGGTAGGCGAAGTTCTCGAAGCCGGCGAACTCGCTGCTCACGCCGAAGGCGTCCTGGCGCAGGAAGGCGAACCACAGCGCCTGGCCGGCGGGCCAGAAGAAGAAGATCAGCGTGATCGCGATCTGCGGCGCCACCAGAAGGTAGGGCAGCCAGGGTGAACGGAAGGTGACGCGCTTGTCCATGCCGGGGCTCAAAACAGGCCGGCCAGGGCGGGCGCCCTGGCCGGCGAGGTCGCGGATGCTATGCCATCCTCACCCGGAGATCACTCCTTCGTGGTCGCCGCGAAACGCTTGAGGATGTCGTTGCCGCGCTTGACGGCGTCGTTCATCGCGGTCTGCGCGTCCTTCTTGCCGGCGAGCACGGCCTCGATCTCCTCCTCGATCACGGTGCGGCCCTGCACGAAGTTGCCGAAGCGCAGGCCCTTGGAGTTGGCCGTCGGCGTCTTGTTGTTGAGCTGCAGCACGGCGATGTCGGTGCCCGGGTTCTTCTCGTAGTAGCCGCTCTGCTTGGTCAGGTCGGCCGCGGCGTTGGTGATCGGCACGTAGCCGGTCTGCTGGTGCCACTGGGCCTGCAGCTCCGGCGCCGACAGGTAGTTGAAGAACTGGGCCACGCCCTTGTACTCGTCGGCCTTCTTGCCGCCCAGCACCCACAGGCTGGCGCCGCCGATGATGCTGTTCTGCGGTGCGCCAGGGATGTCGTCGTTGTAGGGCAGCATGTTCACCGAGAAGGCGAACTTGGCGTTCTTGCGGATGTTGGCCTGCGCGGCGGAGCTGGAGGTCAGCATCGCGCATTCGCCGCTGAAGAACTTGGCCTCGGCCTCGTTGCGACGGCCGGCGTAGGTGAACCAGCCGTTCTTCGCAAAGCCGGCCAGCATCTCGATGTGGGCCACGTGGCGCGGCGAGTTGATCTTGAACTCGGTGTTCACGCTGGCGATGCCGTTCTCGGCGGTGCCGATGGGCAGGTTGTGCCAGGCGCTGAAGTTCTCCACGTGCACCCAGCTCGGCCAGCCCGTGGTGTAGACGCACTGCTGGCCACTGGCCTTGAGCTTGCCCGCGGTGATGGCGAATTCCTTCCAGGTCTTCGGCGCCACCGGCTGCAGGCCGGCCTTCTGGAACGCGTCCTTGTTGATGTAGAAGACCGGGGTGGACGAGTTGAAGGGCATCGACAGCATGTTGCCCTTGCGGTCGGTGTAGTAGCCGGCCACGGCGCCCACGTAGGCCTTCGGGTCCCACTTGACGCCGGATTCGTTCATCAGCTGGTACACCGGCTTGATGGCGCCCTTGGCGCCCATCATCGTGGCCGTGCCCACCTCGAACACCTGCACGATGTGCGGGGCGGTGCCGGCGCGGTAGGCGGCGATGGCGGCGGTCATGGACTCGCCATACGAGCCCTTGTAGACCGGCACCACCTTGTAGTTGGACTGGCTGGCGTTGAAGCCGTTGGCGATCTCGGTGACACGCTCGCCCAGGGCGCCGGTCATCGAGTGCCACCACTGGATCTCGGTCTGTGCGGCGGCCGGCAGGGTGGTGGCGAACGCGGCAGCGGCCACGGCCGCCAGGGACAGTTTCTTCAGGGACATCGGGGGAACTCCTTCAGCGGACACGGCCGCGGTGCGGCGAGTGTCATCTCGTTTTATGACAGCGGCGTTTCTGTCACGGACCGGTGGGTCCGGGCCATCCGGACAAACCCCCCTCGCAGGCGGCGCGGCTTTGTTGCACCGCGGTAAGATCTTGGGCTCCGCCATGAATGCGCCACAACCCCTCCTCGTGCCCGTGGCGTCGGCGGTTTCGGCCGACGCTGCGGCGGATGCCCGCGATGGTGCGCCCGCGCGCCTGCGCGAGATCCCGTACAACTACACCTCGTTCTCCGACCGCGAGATCGTGCAGCGGTTGCTGGGCGCGCGGGCCTGGGAACTGCTGAGCCTGCTGCGCCAGGAGCGCCGCACCGGCCGCTCGGCGCGCATGCTCTACGAGGTGCTGGGCGACATCTGGGTCGTGCAGCGCAACCCCTTCCTGGAAGACGACCTGCTGGCCAGCCAGAAGCGGCGCGGCCTGTTGATCGACGCGCTGCACCACCGTCTGAGCGAGGTCGAGAAGCGCCGCACGCCGCAGGACGACCCGGTGCGCGACGGTCATGTGCGCGAACTGCTGCAGGCCGCCACCGCGGCGGTGCAGCGCTTTTGCCGCCCACTTCGACAACGTGCAGCGCCTGCGCCAGCGCGCGCGCGTGCGTGCTCGGCCGCGTCACGGCCAAGGACAACATCAAGTTCGACGGCCTGAGCCGTGTCTCGCACGTCACCGACGCCACCGACTGGCGCGTGGAGATGCCCTTCGTCGTCCTCACGCCCGACAGCGAGGCCGAGATGGCGGCGCTGGTGGCCGGCTGCATCGAGCTGGGCCTGACCATCATCCCGCGTGGCGGCGGTACCGGCTACACACCGGCGGCGCCGTGCCGCTGACCTGGCAGAGCGCGGTGATCAACACCGAGAAGCTCGAAGCCATGAGCGAGGTCGAGTGGGTCGACCTGCCGGGCGTGGCCCACAAGGTGCCCACGGTCTACAGCGAGGCCGGCGTCGTCACCCAGCGCGTGGCCGACGCCGCCGAACGCGCCGGCCACGTGTTCGCGGTGGACCCCACCAGCGCCGAGGCCAGCTGCATCGGCGGCAACATCGCCATGAACGCCGGCGGCAAGAAGGCGGTGCTTTGGGGCACGGCGCTGGACAACCTGGCCAGCTGGAAGATGGTCACACCGCAGGCCACCTGGCTGGAGGTGGTGCGGCTGGACCACAACCTGGGCAAGATCCACGACGTGGAGGTGGCGCGCTTCGAGCTGCGCCACTTCGACGCCAGCGGGAAGAAGCTGCAGCGCACCGAACGCTGGAGATCCCGGGCCGCGTCTTCCGCAAGGAAGGCCTGGGCAAGGACGTCACCGACAAGTTCCTCGCCGGCCTGCCGGGCATCCAGAAGGAAGGCTGCGACGGCCTGATCACCAGCGCGCGCTGGGTGGTGCACCGCATGCCCGAGCACGTGCGCACCGTGTGCCTGGAGTTCTTCGGCAACGCCAAGGACGCGGTGCCCAGCATCGTCGAGATCAAGGACTTCATGTTCGCCGAGATGAAGCGCGAAGGTGGCGCCATCCTGGCCGGCCTGGAGCACCTCGACGACCGCTACCTCAAGGCCGTGGGCTACGCCACCAAGAGCAAGCGCGGCGGCCTGCCGAAGATGGTGCTCATCGGCGACATCGTCGGCGACGACGCCGACGCCGTGGCCCGCGCCACCAGCGAGGTCGTGCGGCTGGCCAACGGCCGCAGCGGCGAGGGGTTCGTGGCCGTCAGCGCCGACGCGCGCAAGAAGTTCTGGCTCGACCGCAAGCGCACCGCCGCCATCTCGCGCCACACCAACGCCTTCAAGATCAACGAGGACGTGGTGATCCCGCTCGACCGCATGGGCGAGTACACCGAAGGCATCGAGCGCATCAACGTCGAGTTCAGCCTGCGCAACAAGCTGGAACTGGCCGACCGCCTGCTGGCCTTCTTCCAGGCCGGGGCCCTGCCGCTGGGCCGCAGCGACGACGCCGGCGAGATCCCCAGCGCGGAGCTGCTGGAAGACCGCGTGCAGCAGGCGCTGGCGCTGCTGCGCGAGGTGCGCGCGCAGTGGCAGGCCTGGCACGACCGGCTGGACATCGTCGACACCGCCACCGGCGAGACCTGGTTCGCGCAGCTGCAGGACCACCGGCTGCGCGCCTCGTGGAAGACGCAGATCCTCAAGCCGCTGCAGCAGGTGTTTGCCGGTGCGGCGCTTTCGCGCCCATCCTCGAGCAGTGCAAGACGATCCACCAGGAGGTCCTGCGCGGCCGCACCTGGGTGGCGCTGCACATGCACGCCGGCGACGGCAACGTGCACACCAACATCCCGGTCAACAGCGACAACTACGCCATGCTGCAGACGGCCCACGAGGCCGTGGCGCGCATCATGGCGCTGGCGCGGCGGCTGGGTGGCGTCATCAGCGGCGAGCACGGCATCGGCATCACCAAGCTCGAGTTCCTGACCGACGACGAGCTGCGCGAACTTCGCCGACTACAAGAGGCGCGTCGACCCGGAAGGCCGCTTCAACAAAGGGCAAGCTGCTGCGCGGTGCGATGGACGGCGCCTGGGCGGCCGACCTGAGCGCCGCCTACACGCCCAGCTTCGGCCTGATGGGCCACGAGTCGCTGATCATGCAGCGCAGCGACATCGGCGCCATCAGCGACAGCATCAAGGACTGCCTGCGCTGCGGCAAGTGCAAGCCGGTGTGCGCCACCCACGTGCCGCGCGCCAACCTGCTGTACAGCCCGCGCAACAAGATCCTCGCGACGTCCCTGCTCATCGAGGCCTTCCTCTACGAGGAGCAGACGCGCCGCGGCATCAGCCTGCAGCACTGGCAGGAGTTCGAGGACGTGGCCGACCACTGCACCGTCTGCCACAAGTGCGCCAGCCCCTGCCCGGTCAAGATCGACTTCGGCGACGTGACCATGGCCATGCGCAGCCTGCTGCGCAAGATGGGGCAGAAGAGCTTCCGCCCCGGCAACGCGGCGGCCATGCTGTTCCTCAACGCCACCAACCCGCAGACCATCAAGCTGATGCGCAGCGCCATGGTCGGCGTCGGTTTCAAGGCCCAGCGCTTCGTGCATGACCTGCTCAAGCCGCTGGCCCGGGCGCAGACGGCCGCACCGCCGGCCACGCTGCGTGCGGCGCCGGTGAAGGAACAGGTCATCCACTTCATCAACAAGAAGATGCCCGGCGGCCTGCCCAAGAAGACGGCGCGTGCCCTGCTGGACATCGAGGACAAGGACTACGTCCCCATCATCCGCGACCCCGCGCGGACCACGCCCGACACCGAGGCCGTCTTCTACTTCCCCGGCTGCGGCAGCGAACGCCTGTTCAGCCAGGTGGGCCTGGCCACCCAGGCCATGCTGTGGCAGGCCGGCGTGCAGACCGTGCTGCCGCCGGGCTACCTGTGCTGCGGCTACCCGCAGCGCGGCAGCGGCCAGACCGACAAGGCCGAGCAGATCATCACCGACAACCGGGTGCTGTTCCACCGCGTGGCCAACACGCTGAACTACCTGGACATCAAGACCGTGGTCGTCAGCTGCGGCACCTGCTACGACCAGCTGCAGGGCTACCAGTTCGAGGACATCTTCCCCGGCTGCCGCATCGTCGACATCCACGAGTACCTGCTGGAGAAGGGCATCACGCTGCCGGCGGCCGACCAGGGCGCCTACCTCTACCACGACCCCTGCCACAGCCCGATGAAGCAGCAGGCACCGATGAAGACCGTCAAGGCGCTGGTGGGCGAACAGGTGCTGGAAAGCGCCCGCTGCTGCGGCGAGAGCGGCACGCTGGGCGTGACCCGGCCGGACATCTCCACCCAGGTGCGCTTCCGCAAGGAGGAGGAGATCCGCAAGGGCGAGGCCGCCCTGCGCGCGCAGGGCGCGGTGCCCGCGGGTGGCGACGTGAAGATCCTCACCAGCTGTCCCAGCTGCCTGCAGGGCCTGAAGCGCTACGAGAACGACCTGCAGAACGGCCTGCTCGAGGCCGACTACATCGTGGTGGAGATGGCGCGCAAGATCCTCGGCGAGGACTGGCTGCCACAGTACGTGCAGCGCGCCAACGCCGGCGGGATCGAGCGCGTGCTGGTCTGATCCCGGTCAGGCCGGCCGCCCCTGACGGGCTGTCGGCTTTGGGGTCGCACTAGACTCCGGGCATCGCCGATGCGAACGACCCTGCCATGCCCGCTTCCAGCCCCCAGCCCACCGCCCTGACCGTGCACCAGGCCTCGCGCCAGCTGGAGGTGGCCTACGACGACGGCAAGGTCTTCCGCATTCCCTTCGAGCTGATGCGCGTGTATTCGCCGTCGGCCGAGGTGCAGGGCCATGGTCCGGGCCAGGAGGTGCTGCAGACCGGCAAGCGCGACGTGTCCATCGACGCCATCGAACCCGTGGGCCATTACGCGGTGCAGCCGCGCTTCAGTGACGGCCACGACAGCGGCATCTTCAGCTGGGAATACCTCTACCGCCTGGGCGCCGAGCAGGACGCACTGTGGGCGCGCTACGAGGAGCGCCTGGCCGAGGCCGGCGTCGGCCGTGACGACCCGATGCCCGTCAAGTCCGGCGGCGCCTGCGCCAGCCACTGAGGGAGCGCCGCGTGTCGCAGACCCACTTCGGCTTCGAGACGGTCGACGAGCAGGACAAGGCCCGCCGCGTGCGCGGCGTCTTCGATTCGGTCGCCCAGAAGTACGACCTGATGAACGACCTGCTCTCCGGCGGGTTGCACCGGGCCTGGAAGGCCTACACCGTGGCGGTGGCCAACGTGCAGCCGGGCGACAAGGTGCTCGACATCGCCGGTGGCACCGGCGACCTGGCACGCGCCTTCGCCCGCAAGGCCGGCGAGCACGGCGAGGTGGTGCTGACGGACATCAACGAAGCCATGCTGCGTGTCGGCCGCGACCGCCTGCTCGACGACGGCCTGGCCCTGCCCACCGTGGCCTGCGACGCCGAACGCCTGCCCTGGCCCGATGGCCGCTTCGACCTCGTCAGCGTGGCCTTTGGCCTGCGCAACATGACGCACAAGGACAAGGCCCTGGCCGAGATGTGCCGCGTGCTGCGGCCCGGCGGCCGGCTGCTGGTGCTGGAGTTCTCGAAGGTGGCGCCACCGCTGGCGCCCGTCTACGACTTCTATTCCTTCAAGCTGATGCCGGCCATCGGCCAATGGGTGGCCGGCGACGCCGACAGCTACCGCTACCTGGCCGAGAGCATCCGCATGCACCCGGACGCGCCCACGCTCAAGGGCATGATGCAGGCCGCCGGTTTCGGCCATGTGGACGTGCACAGCCTGGCCGCCGGCATCGTGGCGCTGCACGTCGGGATCAAATGCTGACCCTGGTCTCGGCGCTGAGCCAGTGGCGCCACCGGCGAGGGCGGCGTGTGCCGCGGCGCCAGCCGGCCGCCGCCCGCCGGCGTGTGCCGCCGGGCCTGGACACCGAGCAGTTCCTGTCGCTGGCGCGCCTGAGTTTCCTGCGCCTGCAGGCGGCCTGGGACGCCGGCGACCTGGCCGCACTGGAGCGCCTGACCACCGGCCCGCTGCTGGCCGAACTGCGCGAACAGCTGCAGGCCCGCGGCAGCGGCGTCAACCGCACCGAGGTCATCGACCTCCAGGCCAGCCTGCTGGCCTTCGAGGAACTGGGCGAGGCTTTCGTGGCCAGCGTGGAGTTCACCGGCCTGGTGCGCGAGCACGACGGTGCAGCGCCGGCCGACTTCCGGGAGCTCTGGCTGCTCACCCACCTGAAGCCCGCCGGCGACACGCCGGAGCCGCCTGAGGCCTGGCAACTCGCGCAGGTGCAGGCGTTGGCCTGAGACCCCGGCCATGGCGTGCGGAATGCACGCCGGCCGGTGTGCGCACGTCACGCGCCCCCCAAGCCTGGGGTGCTTCGCTCGGGGCCGTACCTGAACGTCTGTCACGACCCGCGGATTACACTCGTCCGCTGTTTTCCCGGCCCGAGGACCCTCCATGGACCTGACTGTCGTCGCCCCGCGCCGTCTGCGCGTGGTGCCTGTCGCCACCCTCATCGCATGCAGCCTCTTGCTGGCCGCCTGTGGTGACAAGAAGGAAAAGTCCGCCAGCCAGACGGCGGCCAAGGTCAACAAGGAAGAGATCACCGTCCACCAGATCAACTTCGTGCTGCAGCAGCAGCGCGGGCTGCGGCCCGAGCAGGCCGACGCCGCCAGCCGTCAGATCCTGGAGCGCCTGATCGACCAGGAACTGGCGGTGCAACAGGCCGATGCGCTCAAGCTCGACCGTGACCCGCGCGTGGTGCAGCAGCTCGAGGCCGTCAAGCGCGAGGTGCTGGCCCGGGCCTATGCCGAGAAAGTGGGCGAAGCGGCCTCGCGGCCCACGCCCGAGGACATCAAGGCCTACTACGACGCCAACCCGGCGCTGTTTGCCGAGCGGCGCGTCTACAGCCTGCAGGAACTGCGCATCGAGGCGCCGGCCGACCAGGTCGGGGGCCTGCGCGAGCGGCTGCAGGCCAGCAAGAACATCAACGAGTTCGTCGAGTACCTGCGCAGCGCTGGCTTGCGCTTCAACGCCAACCAGGCCGTGCGCGCCGCCGAGCAGCTGCCGCTGGCCAGCCTGAAGGCGTTCGCGCAGATGAAGGACGGCCAGGCCGTCTTCAACGCCACGCCCAATGGCGCCCTGGTGATCGTGCTCGCCGGCTCGCGCAGCCAGCCCGTGGGGGAGGAGCAGGCACGCCCGGCCATCGAGCAGTTCCTGCTCAACCAGCGCAAGCGCGAACTGCTGGAGCAGGACCGCAAGCGCCTGCGTGCCGACGCCACCGTGCAGTACGTGGGCAAGTTCGCCGAAGGCACGCCCCCGGCTGCCGATGCCGCCAGTGCGCCGGGCGATGCGGGTTTGCCGACGCTGGCCCCGGCCGGCGATGCCGCACTGCCGCCGGCCGGCCCGGCGTCGGCTGGCCTGGATCCTGCTGACATCAGCAAAGGCCTGGGATTGAAGTGAACCACACGATGCGCATCCGAACCTCTGCCCTTCGCGCCGCCCTGGGGTGCGTGCTGTCCCTGGGCGCCTTGGCATTCGCACCGGTGGGCGTGGCTCTGGCGCAGCAGTCGTCGGCCGCCGCGCCCGCGGAGTACCGCCTGGGCGCCGGCGACGTCGTGCGCATCAGCGTCTACCAGGTGCCGGACCTGTCGCTAGAGGCGCGCCTGTCGGAGGCCGGCGTCATCAGCTACCCGCTGCTGGGCAGCGTCAAGCTCGGCGGCCTCAGCGTGGCCGAGGCCGAGCAGACGCTGGCTGCCGGCCTGCGCGACGGCAACTTCGTCAAGCAGCCGCAGGTCAGCCTGCTGGTGGTGCAGGTACGGGGCAACCAGGCCAGCGTGCTGGGCCAGGTCAACCGCCCCGGCCGCTACCCGCTGGAAACCGCGGGCCTGCGCCTGACGGAACTGCTGGCCACCGCCGGTGGCGTGGCGCCCAACGGGGCCGACGTCGTCACCCTGGTGGGTACGCGCAACGGCCAGCCGTTCCGCCAGAGCGTCGACCTGCCGGCCCTGTTCCGCGGCGGCGAGGGCAGCGACCCGGTGATCCAGGACGGCGACGCGGTGTATGTGGAGCGCGCACCGCTGGTCTACATCTACGGCGAGGTGCAGCGCCCCGGCGCGCTGCGCCTGGAGCGTGGCATGACGCTGCTGCAGGCCCTGGCCGCGGGCGGTGGCCTGACCCAGCGTGGCACCGAGAAGGGGATCCGCGTGCACCGCAAGAATGCGCAGGGCGAGGTCCAGGTGCTGACCCCGGCCATGGACGACGGCGTGCGCGAAGGCGATGTCGTCTTCGTGCGCGAGAGCCTGTTCTGAGCGCGGGGAGCACAGCATGACCTTCGGCCAATTCCTGTCCATCCTTCGCGCCCGCTGGTGGGTGGTGCTGCTGGTGCTGGGCCTCACGGTGGCCACCACCGTCGTCGTCAGCCTGCTGCTGCCCAAGCAGTACACCGCCACCGCCAGCGTCGTTGTCGACTTCAAGCCCGACCCCATCAGCGCCGCCGTCTTCGGTGGCATGCCCAGCCCGGCGGTGATGGCCACCCAGGTGGACATCCTGACCAGCGAACGCGTGGCCCTGCGGGTGGTGCAGGCCAACCGCCTGTCGGAGAACCCGCAGATCCGCCAGCAGTGGCAGGACGAGACCGGTGGCGAAGGCACCGTGGAACAGTGGCTGATCACCCTGTTCCAGAAGAGCCTGGACGTGCAGCCCTCGCGCGAGAGCAGCGTCATCCGCGTGGGCTACCAGGCGCCCGACCCGCGCTTCGCCGCCGGCATGGCCAACGCCTTCGTGCAGGCCTACGTGGACACCGCGCTGGCGCTGCGCGTGAACCCGGCCCGCCAGTACAGCGGCTTCTTCGACCAGCAGGTCAAGGACAGCCGTGAAGCGCTGGAGAAAGCGCAGAGCCGCCTCAGCGAGTTCCAGCGCGCCAACGGCATCATCGCCACCGACGAGCGGCTGGACGTGGAGAACGCGCGGCTGAACGAGCTGAGTTCGCAGCTGGTGGCGCTGCAGGCCGTGGCTGCCGAGTCGCGCAGCCGCCAGGCCCAGGCCAACTCCGCAGCGGGCGATCGCATCCAGGAGGTGTTGGTCAACCCCGTGATCAACCAGCTCAAGGCCGACATCACCCGCGCCGAGGTGCAGATCAAGCAGCTGACCGCTCGGCTGGGCGACGCCCACCCGCAGGTGGTGGAGGCACGCGGCAGCCTGGCCGAGTTGCGCAGCCGGCTCGACGCCGAGACCCGCCGCGTCACCGGCGGCGTCACCGTCACGAGCACCATCAACAACCAGCGCGAGGCCCAGGTGCGTGCCGCGCTGGAAGCCCAGCGCGCCCAGGTGCTGCGCATGAAGACCGTGCGCGACGAAGGCCTGGTGCTGCAGCGCGAGGTGGAAAACGCCCAGCGCACCTACGACGCCGTGCAGGCCCGCCTGGCGCAAAGCAGCCTGGAGAGCCAGACCACCCAGAGCAACGTCAACGTGCTCACGCAGGCCGTGCCGCCGCTGGAGCCGTCCAGCCCCAACATCCCGCTGAACGTGGCGCTGTCGGTGTTCCTGGGCGGCCTGCTGGCCGTCGGTACCGCGCTGCTGCTGGAGCTGATGGACCGCCGCGTGCGCAGCGTCGACGACGTCATCGCCGCGCTGGACCTGCCCGTGATCGGTGTGCTGCCCAAGCCCGGTGCCAAACGCTGGTCGGCCGGCAAGGCCCTGCCCATGCAGCAGCGGTTGATGCCGCCCCTGCCGCCCGCCGCCAAGGAAGCCTGAAGGCGCGAACTGAACATGGCCAAATTCAAAGATTCCTCGCCGGCGGTGGACGTGCTCGGCCCCGACAGCATGATGCCGCCTGCCGCGGGCAGCGTCGAAGCCGACGCCGAACTGCGCGACCGCAGCATCGGCGACATCCTGGCCGAACTGCGCAACCTCAGCGCCGAGCAGGTGGAGAAGGTGCTGCAGCACCAGCGCAGCAAGGGTGTGCGTTTCGGCGAGGCCGCCGTGGCCCTGGGCCTGGCCAGCCGCGACGACGTGCTCTACGCGCTGGCCCAGCAGTTCCACTACCCCTACGCCCCCGACGAGCAGCGCAAGGTCAGCCCGGAACTGGTGATGCTGCGCGAGCCCTTCGGCCCGCGCGCCGAGGCCTTCCGCGCGCTGCGCAGCCAGGTCATGATGCGTGTGTGGGCCGGGCCGGCGGGCATCGGCGAGCGCGCTGCGCTGGCCGTCATCAGCCCGGACAGCGGCGACGGCAAGAGCTACACCGCGGCCAACCTGGCCGTGGCCCTGGCCCAGCTGGGCGGCGGCCGCACGCTGCTGGTGGACGCGAACATGCGCAACCCGCGGCAGCACGAGATCTTTGCGCTGAAGACGTCCAACGGGCTGTCCAGCGTGCTCAGCGGCCGCAGCGACAGCCAGGTCATCCAGCAGATTGCCGGCGTGCCCAGCCTGTTCGTGATGCCCGTGGGCACCACCCCCCCGAACCCGCTGGAACTTGTGGAGCGCCCGGCGTTCAACCTGCTCATGCGCGAGCTCACGAGCAAGTTCGACCACGTCGTGGTCGACACCCCCGCCGCCACCCACGGGTCCGACGCCGGCGTCATCGCCGCGCGTTGCGGCGCCGCCGTCATCGTCGCCCACCGCCACGCCAGCCGCGTGGCCGGCCTGCAGGAGCTGCTGGGCTCCATGGCCGGCAGTGCGCTGCGGGTGGCGGGGGTGGTGTTGAACGAGCGCTGACCACGGCATCGGGGCGCGTCCATGGCCATGGTCGAGAGCACACCACCTTCTGCGCGCCGTGATGGCGTCACACGCTGGCTGCCCGAGGGCGCAGACGTGGTCGTTCTGGCGCTGGTGTTGGCCGGGTTCGCGCTGCTCTACCTGCCCACCTACTACGACCTCTCGCACACCGTGTGGGCGTCGGACGAACAGGGCCACGGTCCGATCATCCTGGGCGTGAGCCTGTGGCTGCTGTTCCAGCTGCGTCACACCCTGGCGGCATTGCCTGCCGACCCACGCCCTGTCGCAGGCGGGCTGCTGTTCTTCCTTGCGTTGCTGCTGTACGTCCTTGGGCGCACGCAGGCCGTGATCATCTTCGAGGTGGGGTCGCAGATCGCCACCATCGCTTCGTTGCTGCTGCTGTTCAAGGGGCCGCGTACGGTGCGGCTGGCGTGGTTCCCGCTCTTCTTCCTGCTGTTCATGGTGCCGCTGCCGGGTTCGCTGGTGGCGGCGGTGACCACGCCGTTGAAGGCCGCCGTGTCCTACGTGGCCGAGGTGCTGATGTACCAACTGGGCTACCCCATCGCACGCAGCGGCGTGGTCCTGCACGTGGGGCAGTACCAGCTGCTGGTGGCCGACGCCTGTGCCGGCTTGAACAGCATGTTCACGCTCGAGGCGCTGGGGCTGCTGTACATGAACCTGATGGGCTACACCAGCGTGGCGCGCAACGTCACGCTGGCGGTGCTGGTGATCCCCATCGCCTTCGTCGCCAACGTGATCCGCGTGATGGTGCTGATCCTGGTCACCTACCACTTCGGCGACGAGGCCGGCCAGGGTTTCGTGCACGAGTTCGCCGGCATGGTGCTGTTTCTCGTCGGCCTGATGCTGATGCTGGCCACCGACAAGCTGCTGGGGCTGTTCATTCCCAGTCAGCGCCGAGAGAAGCGGGCATGAACGGCAGCCGGCGCAAGGCCATCGTGGTGCTGGCGGGCATGGGTGCCGCCGCGGCCCTGGCCAAGGTGGGCGTGCCCACGAAGAAGATTGCCGACACCTGGGAAACCGACCTAGAGAAGATGTTTCCCACCCAGTTCGGGGACTGGCAGGTGGACCGCAGTATGCCGGTGATCCTGCCCGCACCCGATGTGCAGGCAAAGCTGGACGCCATCTACAACCAAGTGCTGGCTCGGACCTATGTGAACGTGCGCACCGGTGAGCGGGTGATGCTGTCGGTGGCGTAC
>JACKLN010000006.1 GCA_024235855.1 Burkholderiaceae bacterium | reverse complement strand
TGCGGCCGTGCAGCACTGGGCCGCGCCGCGCCCGGCCTGATCAGCGCGCGCCCAGGTCCGCGCGGTCGAGGTCGAGCGCTGACTTCGGCAGCCGGCGCACCTCGCCAGCGCTCCCCAGCGCCTTGACGCCGTCGCCCGCGGCCGCCCAGTCGCCGGCGACGACGACCCGCAGCGACGCCGGTGTCCACCAGCGCGCGGCGTAGTCGCGCACCTGCTCGGGCGTGACGGCACGCACCGCGTCCACGCGCCCTTTCAATGCCGCCGGGTCGCGGCCGGCGGCCACTTCGCCGGCCACCAGGCCGGCCAGGCCAGCGGTCGTCTCCAGCCGGCGCGCGAAGCTGCCCACCAGGCTGGCCTGGCGTGCCGCCAGTTCCGCGGCGGGCGCCGGCTCGCGTGCCAGCCGCGCCACCGCATCGCGCATCAGCTGCGCCACCTCGGCGGCACTGGCGTGCTTGGTCTGGGCCTGGCCGTTCCAGCGGCCGCCGGCCGGGTGGGCCTCGCTGCCACCGAAGGCGCCGTAGCTCAGGCCGCGCTCGATGCGGATCACCTGGTTCAGGCGCGCGGAGTAGCCGCCGCCCAGCAGGGTCTGCGCCACGTCGCCCACCACCTCGTCGGCGTGGCCCTGCGGCTCCGCCGGCGCGCTGACGACCACCGCGCTCTGGCCGCTGCCGGGCATGTCCACCCACAGCACGGGTGCCAGCGTTGGCGCGGCGGCGCTGCCCTGCGACACCGGCGGTGGCGAGGCCGGGCGTGCCCAGTCGCCGAAGGCCTGCTGCGCCAGCGCGCGGGCGCCCCTGGCGTCGACGTCGCCGGCGAGCACCAGCACCACGCGGTCCGGTCGCCACTGGGCCGCGTGGAAGGCACGCAGCTCGTCGGCCGTCAGCCGGCCCAGGGTGGCCGGCGTGGCCGTGCGGCCGTAGACGCTGTCGCCCCACCAGGCGCGCGCCGCCGCCAGGCCAGCCACGCTGCCGGGGCTGTCCAGCGCCACCCGCAGGCCGTCGAGGGCCCGGGCGCGTTCACGGTCGAGTTCGTCGGCGGCCAGCAGCGGCTGGCGCACCACGTCGGCCATGAGCGCCAGCGCGGCCGGCAGCCGGGGCGTGGTGACCGTCATGCCCACCATGCTGCTGCGCCAGCCGGTGGCGGTGTCCAGCGTGCCGCCCAGGGCCTCGGCCTGCCGTGCCAGCGTGGCAGCGTCGACGGCCTGATCGCCACGGCGCGCGCCGCGCGCCAGCAGCGTGGTGGTCATGGCTGCCAGGCCGGTCTTGTCGGCCGGGTCGGCCTCGCGGCCGGCGAGCAGCAGGACCTGCGCCGTGACCAGCGGCAGCCCGGGCCGCGGCGCGACGACGATCCGCAGGCCGTTGTCCAGCGTCTGCGTGGTGAGGGTCGGCACGCTGATGGGCTGTGCCGGGCCGGGCGGCGGCGCGTCGGGGATGGCCACCGGGGCGGCCAGGGCCGGCGCGGTGATGATCACCAGCGCCGCGGCCAGGAGGTTCAGCGACATGACGTTGTTCATCGAGCCGCCTTCTTCGCGGTCGCCGCGCTGTAGTGCACGGCCACCACCGGCCGCTCCAGCACGTGGCGGCGCATCACACGCTGCACGTCGGCCGCGGTGACGGCCTGCAGGCGCGCCACCTCGGCCTCGGCCTCGCGCGGGTCGCCATGGTTGACGATGGCCCAGCCCGCCGCATCGGCCACGCCGGCGGGCGACTGCCGGCCGGCCACCACGGCCGTCAGCAGCTGCGTGCGCACCTTGTCGAGTTCGGCCCCGCCGATGGGCTGGGTGGCCAGGCGCTTCAGCTCGGCGTGCAGCGCCTTCTCCACCGCGTCGGGCGTGCGGCCGCCGGCGGCCACGGCGTAGGCAGCCAGCATGCCGGCATCGGCGTTCAGGTCGGCCCAGAAGCCGGCGCTCTGCGCCAGCTGGTCGCGGAACACCAGGGTCTCGGCCAGACGCGCAGAGTCGCCCTGCGACAGCAGCGCCGACGCCACCTGCAGCGCCGGCGCGTCGGCCGCGCCGGCCCGCGGGCCCTGCCACAGCAGGGCCACCGCCGGCAGCGGCACGATGGGCGCTCGCAGGTTCACGCGCCGGCCCTCGGTGCGGCGCGGCTCGGTGACGGTGACCCGCGGGATTGGTGTCTTCGGCGCGGTCAGCGTGCTGAAGTGACGGTCGACGAGGCGGTCCAGGTCTGCCGGATCGAAGCCGCCGGCGACGATGAGCACCGCGTTGTCTGGACGGTAGAAGGTGGCGTGGAAGCGCTGCACGTCGGCCAGCGTGGCGGCGTCCAGGTCTTCGATGCGGCCGATCACCGGACGCCGGTAGGGGTGGCGCTGGTAGGCCAGGCCGGGCAGGGCCTCGAAGAGGCGGCCGTAGGGATCCGCCTCCACCCGCTCGCGCAATTCCTCCTTGACCACGTCGCGCTCGCTGGCGAAGTTGCCAGCGTCCACGCGCAGGTTCTGCATGCGCTCGGCCTCGGCCCAGAGCAGGCGCTCGAGGTGGTTGGCGGGCACGTCGTTGGTGTAGACGGTGACGTCGGCGGCCGTGAAGGCGTTGTTGCTGCCGCCCACGTCCTCGGTCAGGCGGTCGAAGGCCTCGTCGGGCAGCCTGGCCGTGCGCTTGAACATCAGGTGTTCGAACAGGTGGGCAAAGCCGCTGCGGCCCGGCGGGTCGTCCTTGCCGCCCACGCGGTACCAGACCTGCACCGCCACCGTGCCGGCCCCGGGCATGGGCAGGCCGACGACGCGCAGGCCATTGGCCAGGCGCTTGTCGGACAGCGGCAACGGCGGCAGGGCCACGCCGTCGGCGGCCCGCACCGCCGCCGGCAGGGCCGGCAGCGCGGCCGTGGCCTGCAGCAACCCGCGCCGCGCGATCACGGTTTCAGGTGCTTCGCGAGGAAGCGTTCCATCGCGCCGTAGAACTCGAAGCGGTTCTCCTCGTTGGCGAAGCCGTGGCCCTCGTTGTCCTTGACGATGTACTCCACCTCCACGCCACGGGCGCGCAACGCGGCCACAATCTGGTCGCTCTCGGCCTTGTTGACGCGCGGGTCGCGCGCGCCCTGGGCCACCAGCAGCGGCGTCTTGATCTTCCCGGCGTTCAACGCCGGCGAGGTGGCCGTCATGCGCGCCTTGTCGGCCGCATCCTCGGGGTTGCCGACCATCTGGTACATCTGCTGGCGGAACGGCTCCCAGTACGGCGGGATGGTGTTCATGAAGGTGAACAGGTTGCTCACGCCCACGTAGTTCACCGCCGCGGCGTACAGGTCCGGCGTCTTGGTCACGCCCGACAGCGTGGCGTAGCCGCCGTAGCTGGCGCCGTAGATGGCGATGCGCTTCGGGTCGGCGATGCCCTGCTGCACCAGCCACTGCACGCCGTCGGTGATGTCGTCCTGCATCGCCAGGCCCCACTGCTTGAAGCTGGCCTCCCAGAACGCACGGCCGAAACCGGTGGAGCCGCGGAAGTTCATCTGCAGCACGCAGTAGCCGCGGTTGGCCAGGAACTGCACCTCGGGGTTGAAGCCCCAGCCGTCGCGCGCCCAGGGCCCGCCGTGCGGGTTGATCACGCAGGGCAGGTTCTTCGCCGGCCGGCCCACCGGCAGCGTCAGGTAGCCGGGGATCTCCAGCCCGTCGCGCGCGACGTAGCGGATGGGCTGCATCGCGGCCATCTGCTCGGTCTTCAGCCAGGGCGAGATCTCGCCCAGCAGCGCCAGCGTGTCGGCCTTGGCGTCGTACAGGTAGCGCGCGCCCTGCGTGCGGTCGTTGAAGGCGGCGACGATGTACTTGTCCTCGGCCAGCGTGGCGCTCTGCAACATCAGGCTGTTGCCGGGCAGCTTGCGCTCCAGGCGCTCGAACATGCGCCGCGTCTCGGCGTCGAAGTAGTGCCGGCCCGGTTTCTCGACGTTGTAGGCCGCCAGTGCCAGCGTCTGGCGCACGCGCGACCAGGCGGCGCCGTCCAGGTCCACCTTCGGGTGGGCGTAGATCAGTTCCTCGGTATCGGGCTTGGCGGGGTCGATCAGCACCAGGGCCGCCTTGTCGCGGCCGCGGTTGCTGATGGCGTAGAACTTCGCGTTGGCGGCGTCGAAGAACTGCGGGTTGACCTGGGTGCGGAAGTCGGTGGTCAGCAGCGGCTTGAAGGGCTCGGCTTCGGTGGCGCGGTAGAGCAGCGTGTTGTTCACGCCGTCGCTGGCCACGCCCATGCGCACGGCGCCGGTGTGGTCGGTCTGCCAGCCGACGATGTTGCCGGGGTTCTGCGCCACCAGGGTCTGGGCGCCGGTCTTCACGTTGACCCGGTAGACGTCGAATGCGCGCTTGTCGCGCTGGTTGTGCTGCACCAGGATGTGCTGCGGGTCCTGCGGCAGGTCGTCGATGACCGCGGCGCGCACGTTCTCGAACGGGGTCAGGTCGGTGATCTTGCCGCTGCTGGCGTCCACCGCCACCACGTGGAAGTTCTCGTCGCCGCCGAAGTCCTTGGTGTAGAGCAGCGTGTCGCCACCCTTCCAGAAGTAGTTGCTGATGTCGCGCGCCGACTCGCGGGTCAGCTGGCGCGGCTCGCCCACCGGGCGGCTGCCGTCCAGCGGCTGCACGAAGATGTTCAGCCGCTTGGTCTTGCCATCGTCGCCCAGCGCCGGCTGCATGAAGCCCAGGGTGCGGCCGTCGCCGCTGACGCGGAAGTAGCCGCGGTCGATGTTGCGGAAGAAGTCGCGCAGCGGGATCTGCGGCGGCACGGGGGCGGCGGCAGTGTCGGTGGCCATCGGCGTGGTGCCGGGAGCGGCGCAGCCGGCGATCAGCGCGGCCGTGGTCAGGGCAGTCAGGGTGAGTCCGGATCGCAGGCTCATCGGGTCGGTTCCTGGTGGGGTGGTTTCAGGTGCGCGGATTGTGGCGGTCGCGCGCCAGGCCCCTGTAACGATGCGACAGCCGGTCCGGTGGACGGAACGAAGCGCCGGATCAGGCGCCCGAGCCGCGGCGCAGGGCTTCGGCCCGCGCGGCGATGGCGGCCCGCTCTGATGCCGGCACCCGCGCCAGGTTCTTCACCTGCAGCGCCATGCGCGGGTGGCGCGCGAAGCGGGCTTCGTGGCGGGACAGGAAGTCCCAGTACAGCGTGGTGAAAGGGCAGGCGTCGTCGCCCGTGCGCCGGTCCGGCCGGTAGCGGCAGCCGGCGCAGTGGTTGGACATGCGGGCGATGTACTGGCCGGTGGCGGCGTAGGGCTTGCTGGCCATCGCGCCGGCCGGTGCCGGCCGCCCACTGGCATCCACGCCGTCGGCGAACTGGCTCATGCCCAGCGTGTTGGGCAGTTCCACCCACTCCACCGCGTCCACGTAGACCGCCAGGTACCAGGCGTGCACCTGCTTCGGGTCCACACCCAGCAGCAGCGCGTACAGGCCGGTGACCATCAGCCGCTGGATGTGGTGGGCGTAGCCCAGGCGCAGGGTCTGGCCGATGGCGTCGCGCAGGCAGGCCATGTCCGTGTCGCCGGTCCAGAAGAAATCCGGTAGCGGCTCGCGCGCGTCGAGCGCATTGCGTTCCAGGTAGCCCGGCATCTGCGTCCAGTAGATGCCGCGCACGTACTCGCGCCAGCCCAGGACCTGGCGGATGAACCCTTCGGCCGACGCCAGCGGCACGCGGCCGGCGCGGTACGCGGCCTCGGCCGCGGCCACCACCTCGCGCGGGTTCAGCAGCTTGAGGTTCAGCGCCGCCGAGAGGTGGGCATGCCACAGCCAGGGTTCCCCGACCCACATGGCGTCCTGCCAGCGGCCGAAGTCCGGCAGGCGCTCGGCGATGAACCGCTCCAGCGCCTGCAGCGCCTGTGCGCGAGTGACCGGCCAGTCGAAGGCCGACAGGTCGCCCGGGTGGTCGGGGAATCGCTGCGCCACGGTGGACAGCACTTCGCGCGTGAGCGCATCGGGCGGGAAGCCCATGCGCGGCGGCACCGGGGGTGGGCCGTCGGTGCCGAAGCTGCCCCGGTTGTCGGCGTCGAAATTCCACTGGCCGCCGCAGGGCTGGTCGCCGTCCATCAGGACCCGGTGACGTTGCCGCATCTCGCGGTAGAAATACTCCATGCGCAGCTGCTTGCGGCCCTTGGCGTGGGCGGCGAAATCGCGCACGGTGGCGTAGAAATGGCGGTCGTCGCGCAGGTCCAGCGGCAGGCCGTGGGCTTTCGCCACGTCGCGCAAGGCCTGCAACACGCGCCAGTCGCCGGGGGCGGTCAGCACCAGGCCGGCAGGCTGCAGGCGGGCGATGTCGGCGGTCAGCGCGTCGGCCAGCGTTGCGGCGCCGGCCTCCAGCGGCGTGTAGTGCACGGTCCAGCCCAGCGCGCGGCGTTCGGCCGCGAAATGGCGCATCGCGGCCAGGAACAGCGCGGTGCGCA
The DNA here is from genome assembly GCA_024235855.1 of Burkholderiaceae bacterium. GTDB lineage: Bacteria > Pseudomonadota > Gammaproteobacteria > Burkholderiales > Burkholderiaceae_C > Rubrivivax. The sequence goes on along the minus strand of JACKLN010000006.1, from coordinate 312,335 downwards.
CCCGGCTGGACCGCACGTGGGTCGACTCCTCGTCCACCTCGGCCATCCACAGTGCGTCCTGCGCGGGGTCGAAGCCGTCGAAGGCGCTGGACTCGGCGTCGAGCTGGTCGCCGAGCACGATCACGAGATGCCTCATGGCGCGGCCTTCCGTCGCCGGCAGGCATCGGAGCAGTACTTCACGTCGGCCCAGTTCTTCGCCCAGGCGCGGCGCCAGCTCATCGGTCGGCCGCAGGCCACGCAGGGCTTGCTCGGCAGTGTGGTCTTGTTGCCCCTCCATCCGGTGTCGCGCGAGATCGCCATCAGAACAGCTCCTGCTGGCGCACGTCGTTCGTCGCCTTGGTGCGGCGTTGCATGCCGGACCGAGGCAGGCCGCTCTTGCGCGAGCCGTGGCGCTGCTGGATCGCATCGGCCTCCTGTCGGGCCTCGGCGGTGCGGCGCAGGCCATACAGCCGTTCCTTGGCCGTGGCCACCGCGGCGCGCTCGTCGACGATGGGCTTCGGGTACGCCGGCGTGCCGAACTCCGGCACCCAGCGGCGCACGTAGGCGCCGTCAGGGTCGTGGTCCCGGGCCTGCTTGGCCGGCGAGTAGATGCGCAGCGTGTTGATGCCGGTGGTGCCGCTCTGCATCTGCATCTGCGACCAGTGGATGCCGGGCTCGAAGTCGAGGAACTGCCGGGCCAGGAACAGCCCGGGCTCCCGCCAGTGCAGCCACAGGTGGTAGGCCGCGAAGCTGACCAGCATGGCGCGCATGCGGAAGTTCAGCCAGCCGGTGGCGCGCAGCTGGCGCATGCAGGCGTCCACCATCGGAAAGCCGGTACGGCCTTCGCACCAGGCCTCGAAGCGTTCGCGGTCGAAAGCGTCTTCCCGCAGCCCGTCGCAGGCGCGCGAGAAGTTGCGGAACTCCACCGCCGGTTCGTCCTCGAGCTTCTGCATGAAGTGGCAGTGCCAGCGCAGCCGGCCGGCGAAGCCGCGCAGGCCGTGGGCCAGCGCGCGGTCGGGCGTGCTCCGGATGGCGGCCTCGGTGGCCTGGTGCACCTGGCGCATCGACAGTGTGCCGAAGGCCAGGTGCGGGCTCAGGCGGCTGCAGCCGTCGGCCGCGGTGAGCGGGCTGGACAGCGCGCGCCGGTAGCCGCGTGCGCGGCCGGCGACGAAGTCGTCCAGCAGCGCCCGTGCCGCAGCCTCGCCTGCGGCCGGCAGCGGCCGGCTGGCGGGTGCCAGCGGCAGCGGCGTGGCCCGCGGCGGTTCCAGGCCACGCCAGCCGGCCGGCACCGCCACCTGCGGTGCATCCATGCGCGCCTGCCAGCGGCCGGCCCAGCCCCGGCGGTTCTTCAGGGGCCGCACGACGCCGGTCTGCGGCCACTGGTGCCAGGCCACGCCCGTGGCACGGCACCACGCGGCCACGGCACGGTCACGGTCGTGGCTCCAGCCGGGGCCGGTCTCCTCGTGGCTGAACAGGTGGGTGAAGCCGTGGCGCGCGTGCAGCGCCTGCAGCACCGGCACGGCGTCGCCCTCTTCGACCCACAGCGGGAGGCCGCGCGCGGCCAGGGCATCGCGCAGCGGCGCCACGCAGGCCAGCGCGAAGGCCAGGTGCTGCGGGTCGCACTCGGGGCTGTGCCGCCAGGCCGGCTCCAGCAGCCACAGCGCCGCGGCGCCGTCGGCCAGCGCCGCCTCGGCCAGCGGTGCGTGGTCGTGCAGGCGCAGGTCGCGCTTGAGCCAGACCAGGGCCTTCATCGCCTGCGCTACTTCACCAGGGGCCGGATCGTGGTGAAGCCGCCATCGATGGCGATCACCTGGCCGGTCAGGCGTGCCGCCTCGGGGCCGAGCAGCCAGGCCATCACGTCGGCCACGTCCGACGCCGCCTGCACGCCGCCCAGCGGGTACTGGCGCGCAGCCGCGTCGCGCATGGCCGGCAGCTTGAGCATGCCGGCGGTCATCGGCGTCTCCGTCATGCCGGGGGCGACGGCGTTGATGCGCAGACCCTGCGCCGCATGGGTGGCCGCCGCCGCGCGGACCAGCGCCTCCACGCCGCCCTTGGCCGCGGCGATGGCCTCGTGGTTGGCCACGCCGATGCGGGCGACGACGGAACTGGCGAACACCGCCGCGCCCGGGCCGCCGCGCCGCGCCGCCACCCAGGCCTGCAGCGTGAAGAAGGCGCTGTCCAGGTTCACGCGCGTCAGCTCGCGCCAGACCTCGGCGCGGGTGCGCGCCAGCGGCGCGATCAGCGTGCTGCCCACGCAGTGGGCGAGGGCCGCGGGCGTCTCGCCTAGGCCTTCGTGGGCGGCAGCCAACGCCAGGGCTGCGCCCTCCGGCGTGGTGACGTCGGCCACGATGCGCAGGGCGGCCGCCACGGTGGCCAGGCGCTCGGCATCGCGGCCGACGGCGGCGATGCGCCAGCCGCGTTCGTGCAGGCGGGCGGCCAGCGCGCGGCCGATGCCGCCGCTGGCGCCGGTGATCAGGACGGACGAGGTCATGGTCGGTCTCCGGAAGCGGGTTCGTTGGCGGTGCGCCGTGCCCACCGCTGCAGCGTGGGCCGCAGCGGCAGGAAGGCGCGGTAGGCGAGTTCCATCAACGCCGTGACCCCGGGCACGCGGGCCACGGCGGCCAGCCAGCGCCAGCCCGGCAGGCGGGCCCACAGCGCGACGAAGGCGGCCGCGCCGCTGAGCACGCGGCCGTCGGCGTGCTGGACGTGGAAGCGGGCCAGCAGATCGTCACGGTGCTGACCTGCGGGCAAGGGGGCGCCGGGCGCACTGACGTCGGTGAAGGCCAGGGCAGTAGGCTGGTCGACCTGCCCGGCCAGGCCGCGGTAGTGCGCGATCTCGCGCCGGCACAGCGGGCAGGCGCCGTCGTAGAGCACGGTCAGCGTGTCGCCATGGGCGGCGGGCGCGCAGCGGTCGGTCATGCCAGGAGCTCCCCGGCCTGCTTCAGGCCACGGGTGGCGCGTGTCCACCACTGCGAGAAGGAACTGCAGGGGCGCCCCACCGGCGGGAACAGCATCGGCGGCGGCGTCACCTCGGCCCAGCGATGCAGCCAGGGGTCGAGGTGCGGGTTGCCGACGGTGCGCACGCGCCGGGCGGCGCCGAGCGCGCGGCCGATGGTGTCGGCATCACCGTGCCAGCAGTGCGACGCCAGCGCCTGCAGGCGCTGGCCGACGAAGTGCCAGCGCGCCGGCACCCAGGGCCAGCGCCGGTGCCAGTCCGCCACCAGCACACCGAGCACGACGGTGTCCGCGGGCAACTCGGGCGGCAGGTCGGCGAGGTGGAAGGGGTGCACCAGCCAGACCTCCCGGTCCGCCACCAGGGCCGGTTCGGGTGCGGTGGCGCCCAGCCACGCCGGCGGATCGGCCTGCATGGGCGGCATGGTGTCGGCACCCTCGCCGGCGCCGGCCGGCCAGGCCCGTGGCGTGCGTGCATGGGCATCCAGTGCCGCGTACGACGTGTCCAGCGGCGTGCCGGGGCTGTGCCAGTCGGGCGACGCGAATCGGGCCACGTTCTCGGCGTTGAACAGGTAGGGCTTGGCGCTGGCGGTGCCGGCCACCCACTGCCAGCTCAGGTGGTTGCTGGCCAGGTCGCCGTCGAGCAGGCGGCCCAGCAGCCAGTCGGCCCCGGTGCGCCAGTGGACCTTGCGGCCATGCACCAGGTAGCTGGCCAGCCAGAGCCGCGCGTGGTTGTGCAGGTGGCCGGTGTCACGCAGCGTGGCCACCGCCCGGTCGACCACGGGCACGCCGGTGCTGCCGGCGGCGACGTCGGCAGGCATCTCGCGAGCGTAAGCCGCGTCCGGCAACGGGCCGGGATGCCAGGCTTCGAGGATGCCGTCACCGCGGTGGACCCAGGCATGGCGGAACCACTCGCGCCAGCCCAGCTCGGCCACCAGCCGGTGGCCCACCGGCAGCGGACCCGCCGCCAGCACGGCCTGCAGCACGTCGCGCAGGCTCAGCAGGCCGTGCGTGACGTAGGGCGACAGCCCGGTGACGGCGCCGTCGAGATGGTTGCGGGTGCGGGCGTAGGCCGCCGGCCGCACCGCGGCCAGACGCTGGCGGGCGGCCGCCAGGGTCGGCTCATGTCCGGGACCATACTGCATGGTTCATGTATTGAACCATGTCGTTCAAAGTACTGCTCGGGCGCGGGCTTGCGCGCTCAGGGGTGACGATACTGCTGCGCCACCGACCCCAGAAAATCGACCTTCTTCTCGAAGTGGGCACCCACCCGCTCGGCGAGCCGGATCGACGGCGCATTGTCCGGCCGGATCAGGCTGATCAGTGGCCCGGCCCCCAGCCAGCGCCGGCCGTGGGCGACGGCGGCGCGCACCGCCTCGGTCGCGTAGCCCTGGCCCCAGGACGGGCGGGCGAACAGCCAGGCCATTTCCTCCCCGGGCCAGCCTTCAGGCTGCAGGAATCCGACCCGACCGATGAGCATGCCGTCGGCCCGGCGCTCGACGGCCCAGTTGCCGCGGCCGCGCAGGGCCCATTCGCCGAGGTGGAAGGCCATCAGGCGCCAGGCCACGTCGCGCTCCACCGGCCCGCCATTGCCGATGAAGCGCATGACCGCCGGGTCGGCGACGATGGCCGCCCAGGCGTCCAGGTCGTCCGGGCGGAACGCGCGCAGGCGCAGGCGGGGCGTGAACAGTTCCGGGATCATGGGCGCGGCGCCACCTGCACGTCGGTGCGCACCGAGTTGGCGATGAAGCAGGCGGTGTGTGCCGCTTGGTGCAGGCGCTCGACCTCGGCCGGGTCGGGTCGGCGCTCGCCGGCAAAGCGCACTGCCGGGCGGAGCACGACGGTGGTCATCGCCAGCCGGCCGTCGGTGTCGGCTGCCAGCGTGCCTTCCGCGTCGTCGACGTAGTCGTCCACGCACCAGCCGGCGCGGCAGGCCAGGTCCAGGAACCACAGCATGTGGCAGCTCGACAGCGAGGCCACGAACAACTCCTCGGGGTCGACCGCGGCCGGGTCGGCATAGGGCACCGGCACCACCGAGGGCGAGGCCGAGCCGGGCAGCTCCACGCCGCCGTCGAAGCTCAGCCGGTGCACGCGGCTGTAGCGCCGGTCGGTGAAGGGCTGGTCGCCGCGCGACCATCGGACCTGGGCGGTGTATCGACTCATCGCGTATCGTGCCTGGCTTCGACAGCGGAGATTGTGAACGTGGCCCTGACCCTGCACTACTACCCCAGCAACGCCAGCCTGACGCCGCACCTGCTGCTGCGCGAACTGGGCGTGCCGTTCACCCTGCAGCTCGTCGATCGGGCGCAGAACGCACACAAGTCGCCGGCCTACCTGAAACTCAACCCCAACGGCCTGATCCCGGTGCTGCAGGACGGGGAACTGGTGCTGTACGAGACGGCGGCCATCGTGCTGCACCTGGTGGACACGCACCCCGAGGCCGGGCTGGCGCCGCCGCTGGGCACGCCCGAGCGCGCGGAGTTCTACAAGTGGCTGGTTTGGTTGTCCGGCAGCCTGCAGGCCATGATGCCGCACTACTTCTACAGCGAGCGCATGGTGGCACCCGGCAACACGGCCGGCGCGGCCGAGGTCAAGGCCCAGGCCGAGGCGCGCATCGCGGCGATGGTGGACCAGATCGACCAGCGCCTGGCCGTGCAGCCGTGGATGAGCGGCGCGCAGTTCGGCGCGCTGGACCCGTACGCCTTCATGCTCTGCCGCTGGACGCGCGGCATGCACCGCCCGGCGCGCACCTTGCCCCATGTGGGCCCGTGGCTGGCGCGCATGCTGGAGCGGCCGGCGGTGCAGGCCACGCTGGCGGCCGAAGGGCTGCAGCCGCCGGTCGTCTGACCGCGTCGCGCGCCGCAATACCTCACAAGCGCTCAGCGCCAGGTCGCGCGGCCGGCATCCTTGGCGGCGTACAGGCGCTCGTCGGCGGCTGCCACCAGGGCGTCGAAGCCAACGGCCGGGCCGGCCTCGACCCCGCCCATCGAGAACGTGACGCCGTGCGGTGACGGCAGGCCGGTGGCGTCGACCGTCGCAAAGGCCGACAGCAGGCGGGCAAACACGCCGCCGATCTCGTCGCCGCGGGTGCCGGGCAGCACGAGCATGAACTCCTCGCCACCCCAGCGGCCCAGGCGGTCGGGTGCGCGCAGCACCTGCGGCACGACACGCGCCAGCGCCTGCAGCAGCGCATCGCCGGCCGGGTGGCCGAAGCGGTCGTTGACCTGCTTGAAGTGGTCCAGGTCCAGCAGCACCAGGGTGAACGGCAGGCCCAGGCGCTGCGACTGCGCCAGCTGCGCGCGGGCATAGGCCTCGATGGCGCGTCGGTTGGGCAAGGCGGTGAGGTCGTCCCGCAGCGCCAGGTCGGCCAGCTCCCGACGGCTGCGCCAGGCCCGCCAGCCGAGCGTGGCGGCGGCGGCCAGCATCACCGACAGCGCCGCCAGCACGCCCCACAAGGCGCGCTGCGTGGCCGCCTGGGCCTGGAGCGTGAGCTGCGCGGCGTTGTCGCGGTGCTTGAGGTCGGCGATCTCGGCGTCGCGCCGCGCCGTGTCGTAGCGCGCCTGCAGCAGCAGCACCTGCGTGTCGCGGCCGAGCTTGCGGGCCTGCTCGCCGAGCTTGCGTGCCCGTTGCATGCCCGTGTAGGCCGCTTCGTGCCGGCCCAGCGCGGCCTGCGCCTCGGCCATCGCCAGCACCAGTGCCTGGGCCACCTGGGGCAGTTCCTCGCTCAGGTCCAGGCGCATGGCGCGGTCGAGTTCGGTGGCCAGTGCCGGGTGACGCAGGGCGACCAATGCCCGCAGCCGCAGCCCCTGCACCCGCAACGGGCGTGCGCCGTCACCGAGGTCCGCCAGCAGGTGCTGCGCCTCGTCCAGGCGCGGCAAGGCGTCGGCCGGTCGGCCCAGCTTGATGTCGCTGGCCGCGAGCTCGATCAGGGCCGCTGCGACGCCGGCCTGATCGCCGAGATCGCGGCTGATGGCCAGTGCCTTGGTGGCGTAGGCCTGGGCATCGGCCAGCAGGCCCAGATCGTCCATGGCCAGCGCGGCGGCATACACGATCAGGCTGTGAAGATAGCGCGCACGTCCCGGCGGCAGCGCCGCCTCGGCCCGCTCGAAATGGGCCAGTGCTCGGGTCTGCGCCTCGGGGTTGCCCCGGTCGACCGCGGCGATCTGGCCCTGGATCACCGCCGCCTGCGCGGCAAAGAACGGCCAGCCGGTCTCCTCGCCGCAGGCCTGCAGCGCCTCGGCCAGCCGCCAGGCCTCGTCGAGGCTGCCGATCTCGTTGAGCAGCCAGGTCTCGGCGTCGAGCACCTCGCAGCGCAACACGGCCGGCCCCGGCGGCAGCTCGGCGCGCAGGGCGGCCAGTGCCGGCAGCTGCGCCGGTGCGTCCGCCCCCAGCCCGGCCAGGCGCAACTGGGCGGCACGCAGCCAGCGGGTGGCGTCAGGCGAGGGCTGCGGGACGCCGGCCAGCGCCTCGGCCGCGCGTTCGAGGCTGTGGGCCTGGGCGTCGTCCATCTCCAGTGCCCATTCCAGCCGCGACACGGCCAGCCAGCGCCAGAACCGTTCCTCGCCGTTCGCGGCCACGGCCTGCCGGCGCGCCGGCTCCAGCGCGGTCTGGGGGTCGTCGAGCGATGCCGCCAGTGTTTCGGCCAGCACGGCCGGCCATGGAACAGGCCCGCGTGTGTCGGCCGCCGACCAGCCCGCCACGGTGGCGAGCAGCAGCAGCCCGAGGCCGACACGCAGGACCTTGTTCATCGTGAGCGTCCTATCGGCACCGCCACGGCACTCTGTAGGCGACGCCGAAGGATCGCGGCACGAGGGCGTGCGTTCAACGCACGCCGAGCTTGAACGCGATCATCGCGCGCAGCTTGTTGGGCAGCACCGGCTTGATCAGCAGGTGGAAGTCGTGCGTCACGGCCTCGTCCTCGTGCCCGCCCAGGCTGCTGCCGGTGATCACGATCGCCGGCAGCCGCCGCTGTGGCCAGTGCGCGCGCACCGTGGCCAGGGCGTCCAGGCCGGTGGCGCCATGCGGCAGGCGGTAGTCCACCAGCAGCAGGTCCGGCGGCGCGCCGGCGCCGTCGGGCGCGTCCAGCCACGCCTGCACGGCTTCCACGGTCTCGAAGGCGGAGACGGTGGCCCCCCAGGCCTGCAGCAGCACCACCAGGCCTTCGCGCACCGTGGCCTCGTCCTCGACGACCACCAGGTGCCGCCCTTCCAGCGTGAGCCCGATGGGCGTGCGGCCACCGCGGCGGCCGCCTCCAGCGGGCGCGGTGCCTTGCCCGGTGGCAGGTCGAGCGTGAACACCGTGCCATGGCCCACGCGCGAGCGCACGCCGATGGTCGTGCCCATCAGGTCGGCCAGGCGCTTGACGATGGCCAGGCCCAGGCCCAGCCCCTTGCGCTGGTGGGCCTGCAGCGGGCGGTTGCCCTGGACCTGGAAGAACTCCTCGAACACACGCGAGAGGTGCGCCTCGGGGATGCCGATGCCGCTGTCCCAGACCTGCACGCGCAGCCGGCCCTGCACGCTGCGGCAGCTGACCAGCACGCCGCCGTCGTCGGTGTAGCGGATGGCATTGCTGACCAGGTTGCGCAGGATGCGCTCGAGCAGCACCGGGTCGGCCTGCACCACGTGCTGCTCGCCGCGGAAGCTCAGCGCCAGGCCCTTCTCGAAAGCCACCGGCTCGAAGTGCAGGCGCAGGCGCGCGAACAGCTCCTTCAGGCGCACCGGGGCCGGGTTGACCTCGACGCCGCCGGTGTCGATGCGCGTGATGTCCAGCAGCTCGCCGAACAGGCCTTCCAGCGCGTCCACGCTCTCGTTGATGCTGTTGACCAGCGAGGCCACCTCGGGGTCGCGGATGCGCTGGCGCAGCGCTTCGGCGAACAGGCCCATCGCGTGCAGCGGCTGGCGCAGGTCGTGGCTGGCGGCGGCGAAGAACTGGGTCTTGGCGCGGCTGGCGGCCTCGGCGGCGCGGCGCGCGGCGTCGGCTTCGGCCTTCTCGATGCGCAGCTGCAGCGCCAGCGCGTCGGTGCGCGACTTCAGCCGGATGGCCTGGCCCAGGGCGCTGCCGGCGGTGCGCGCCATCAGCACCGTGATGCCGAACAGCAGCGTCAGGATGCCCGCCAGCTGCCAGTGCCCGGGCTGGCTGGTGTCGGTGGCCACGCGCAGGATGGTGGGCACCAGCACCAGCGAGATGAAGGCCAGGAACACGCGCCACTGCGTGGACAGCAGCTGCACCGAACCCAGGCAGTAGCTGTAGACGATGAGCAGCAGCGCCAGCCGGTCGTAGGGGGTGCCCAGGCCCCAGAACAGCCAGGCGGCCACGCCCCACATCGCGCCCTGCAGCAGCACCAGGGCCTTCCAGCTCACGCGCCAGCGGCGCATCGTGGCGTCGTCGGCGCGCGGGTTGCGGCGGTAGCGGATGTAGTGCAGCAGGCGCAGCACCAGCAGCACGCTGACCAGCGTGGCCCAGACCGCCAGCCGCACCGGGTCGGCACTGCCGGCGAACAGCAGCAGCACCAGGCCCAGACCGACGGCGTTGCCGGTCAGCGTGGCCGGTGTCTGCGTGAACAGCGCGCGGACGTGGTCGAGCTGGTGGTGCTCCTCGCCGTCCACCGTCTCGGCTGGCACCGCGGTCGCCGGGGTCACGCCATCGGCCACGGTTACCGGCCGCCGGGGCGCACGCCGGGAATGCCCGCGCCCTGCGTCATCTGGCTGACGGCCAGCACCGCCTGCGTGCGCGTGCTGACGTTCAGCGCGCGCAGCACGGCGGCCACGTGGTCCTTGACCGTCTCCACCGAGACGTTGAGCTGGCGGGCGATGAGCTTGTTCGGCAGCCCCTGCAGCAGCAGCGCCAGCACCTCGGTCTGGCGAGGCGTGAGGCCGATCGATTCCAGCGAGACCGACTTCGCCTGGTGCGGCTCGGGTTTGGCGTGCTCGGCCAGCATGCGCATGACCTGCGGCACCGTGTCGGGCTCGTGGGTGTCGGCCTGCGCCGTGGTCAGGCCCAGCATGTGCGGCGGCACGAACAGGCCGCCGTTCATCACCGCGTGCAGCGCCTTGATGAGGTTGTCGTTGGAGCTGGTCTTCGGCACGAAGCCCATGGCGCCGAGGTCCAGTGCGCGGATCACGTCGCTGGCGCGCTCCGAGGCCGAGACCACGACCACCGGCACCGCCGGCCAGGTGGCGCGCAGTTCGGCCAGCACCTCGAAACCGTCGACCTCGCCCAGGGCCAGGTCCAGCAGCACCAGGTCCACGCCGTCGTCGTCGCGCAGCGTCTGGCGCGCGGCCTCGGCCGTCTCGACACCGATGACGGTGACGTCGTCACCGAAACCCTGGATGACCTGCTGCAGCGCAGCCAGGATCAGCGGGTGGTCGTCGACGAGCAGAACCTTCATGCGCAGCCTCCCCGTGAAGTGAATCGCCGATGCTAGACCGGGCTCGCCGCGGCCCGGCTACCCCTTTTGGGGGGCCGGCGCCGTGAAGCGCCGCGTCACCGACATGGCCACGCAGGCCGGCTTGGCCTGGCCTTCGATCTCGACGGTGACCTCCACCGTCAGCTGCGCGCCACCCTCGAGCGGCTGGTAGGCCTGGAGCACGAAGTGGCCGCGCAGCCGGCTGCCGGCACGCACCGGGGACGGGAAGCGCACGCGGTCCAGCCCGTAGTTGACGCCCATGACCACGTCGTCGACCGCGAAGGCATGCTCGCCGAACCAGGGCAGCAGCGACAGCGTCAGGAAGCCGTGCGCCACGGTGCCGCCGAAGGGGCTGGCGGCGGCGGCCACCGGATCGACGTGGATGAACTGGTGGTCGCCGGTGGCGTCGGCGAACGCGTCGATGCGCGCCTGGTCGACCGTGAGCCAGTCGCTGGTGCCGATGGACTGGCCCACCAGGGCCTGCAGGTCGTTCAGGTGCGGGTAACGGGTCATGGGGTCGGGGTTCTCCGGGGGCGGCTTCAGTTCAGCCAGGCCTGCAGCGGCTGCCACTGGGCCAGGTCGCGCTCGACGCGGCTGGGGGCCACGTCCCACAGCGTCAGCCCGCGCGCGGCCAGCTGCACGTAGTTCTGCGTGTCGCGCAGCGCGGCCACCACCGGCAGCGGCACCGTGGCCAGGTAGTGCTGCAGCTGCTCGAAGGCGCGTGTGTGGTCGCGCACGCGCATGGCCACCAGGCCCATCGTGATCTCGGGGGCGCGCCGGTGCGCCTGCAGCTGCTGCACGAAGGCATGCGTGGCCTGGATGTCGAACAGGCTGGGCTGCAGCGGGATCAGCACGCGGTCGGCGATCTTCAGCACCGCCTCCAGCCGCTTGCCGTGCAGGCCGGCCGGCGTGTCCAGCACCACGTGGGTCGTGCCCTTGGGCGGGCGCACGACCGCGTCGTGGGCCACGTCCCAGCCCTGGATGGCCGGCAGCGTGGCCGGGCGCAGCGCCAGCCACTGGCGCGCCGACTGCTGGCGGTCGACGTCGCCGAGCATCACCGCGTGGCCCCGGTGGGCCAGGCTGCCGGCGACGTTGGTGGCCAGTGTGCTCTTGCCGACGCCGCCCTTGGGGTTGGCGATCACGATGACGGGCATGGCTCCTCCGGGGTTGGGTCTCGGGGACGGCCCGTACGACCCGTACGGGCCGACGGCGCTGCGGTTATGGTAGCGGCACCATCATGGACCGCACCGTCGCGCGCACCGTCGCCAGCACCGTCGTCATTGCCGCCCACCCGCAGATGGCGCAGTCGCGCGTCACCGCCCGCCTGATGCGGCGGGCGGCGCGGGCCGGTGCGCACGTCGACGTGCGCGACCTGTACGCGCTCTACCCCGACTACTGGATCGACCGTGCGGCCGAGCAGGCCGCGCTGGCCGCCGCCGAGTTGATCGTCTGGCTGCACCCGGTGCAGTGGTACGGCATGCCGCCGCTGCTCAAGCTGTGGCTGGACGAGGTGTTCGCCTACGGCTGGGCCTACGGACCGGGCGGCGAAGTACTCCGCGGCAAGGCCCTGTGGCTGGTGGTGTCCACCGGCGGCACGGCCGACAACTACGCGGCCACCGGCATCCATGGCCGTCCGTTTGCCGACTTCCTGCCGCCGTACGAGCGCACCGCCGCGCTGACTGGCCTGCGCTGGTGCGAACCGCTGGTGCTGCACGGCGCGCACCGGGTCGACGAGGCGGCGCTGCAGGCCTTCGAGGACCGGTTTGCTGTCGGGCTGGACCGTCTGTCCGGCGACCCGCGGGGCGACTGACCGTGGACACCAGCGCCTGGCTGCAGACCAGCTTGATCTACCTGGGCGCCGCGGTGCTGGCGGTGCCGCTGGCCAAGGCGCTGGGGCTGGGGTCCATCATCGGCTACCTGGCCGCCGGCATCGCGATCGGGCCCTGGGGCCTGCGCCTGGTGACCGACCCGCAGGCCATCCTGCAGTTCGCCGAGTTCGGCGTCGTGCTGATGCTGTTCCTGGTCGGGCTGGAACTGGAGCCGAAGCGGCTCTGGGCGCTGCGCGGGCCGATCTTCGGCTGGGGTAGCGTGCAGCTGATCGGCTCGACCGCGGTGATGGCCGCCGTGGGCCTGGCGTTCGGGCTGGATTGGCGGCTGGCGATGGTCGGCGCTTTCGCGCTGGCAATGAGCTCCACCGCCATCGGCCTGGGCGTGCTGGCCGAACGCAACCTGGCGGGGTCGGTGGCCGGGCGCAGCGTGCTGTCGGTGTCGCTGTTCCAGGACGTGGCGTCGATCCCGGTGCTGGCGCTGCTGCCGCTGCTGGCCGTGGGCGCCGCCGCTGGCGCGCCGGTCGACGGCGGCGCCGGTTGGGCCGACGCCGCGCGTGCGCTGGCGGTGGTGCTGGCCATCGTGCTCGGCGGCCGGTTGCTGCTGCGCCCGGCGCTGCGCTGGATCGCGCGCAGCCGCACGCCGGAGATCTTCACTGCGGCGTCGCTGCTGCTGGTGGTGGGCACGGCCTGGGGCATGCAGGCGGCCGGGCTGTCGATGGCGCTGGGCGCCTTCCTGGCCGGCGTGCTGCTGGCGGAGAGCGAGTACCGGCGTGCGCTGGAGACCGACCTCGAGCCCTTCAAGGGCCTGCTGCTGGGCCTGTTCTTCATCGCCGTGGGCATGGGCATCGACTTCGGCGTGGTGCTCGACCGGCCGGGGCTGGTGGCCGCGCTGGTGGCCGGCTTCGTGGCGTTGAAGGCGGTGGTGGTGCTGGCGATGGCGCGCTGGATGCCGGTGCCGCCGGGCGAGCGCCCGGTGTTCACGCTGCTGCTGGCCCAGGGCGGCGAGTTCGGCTTCGTGGTGCTGCAGGCCGCCACCCAGGGTGGCGTGATCGGCGCCACGCCGGCGGCGCTGGTGGTGGCGGCGATCGCGCTGTCGATGCTGGCCACGCCGCTGCTGCTGGCCGCCGCCGACCGCTGGTGGGCGCCTCGCGTGGCCACGCGCCGCACCGCGCTGCCGCCCACCGTGGAGACGCCGCAGCAGGCGCCGGTGATCATCGCCGGCTTCGGCCGCTACGGGCAGATCGTCGGCCGGCTGCTGGCGGCCAACGGGCTGGCGGCCACCGTGCTGGACCACGACCCGGAGCAGGTGGAGACGGTGCGCCGCTTCGGCTGGCTGGCGTTCTACGGCGACGCCGCGCGGCTGGACCTGCTGCGCATGGCCGGCGCGGCCGAGGCGCGGGTGTTCGTGCTCGCGATCGACGACGTCGAGCAGAGCGTGGCCGTGGCCACCCTGGTGCGCGAGCACTTCCCGCAGCTGCAGGTGGTGGCCCGCGCGCGCAACGTGGCGCACTGGCGGCGGCTGGACGCGCTGGGCGTGACGCTGGTGGAGCGCGAGACCTTCGAGTCGGCGCTGGCCAGCGCGCGCAGCGTGCTCGAGCTCATGGGCTGGGAACGCCACGCGGCACGCCAGTCGGCGATGCGCTTCCGCGACCACAACGTCGAACTGATGCGCCGCATGGCGCCGCACTTCGGCGACGAGGCGCGGCTGATCGCCATCGCCAAGGAAGGCCGGCGGCAGCTGGAGGACATGTGGGCGCAGGAACGCGTGGAGGACGCCAGCCGCGTGCGCGACGCGCGTGCAGCCTGGTCAGTCCGGGCTGCCGATGTAGCGCTTGCGCCAGAACAGCGCGACCAGTCCCGCACCGACGGCGATCATCACGACCAGCGCGACCCATAGGCCGTCGGCCGAGTGGATCAGCGGCAGGTCGTCGAAGTTCATGCCGAAGAAGCCGGTGATCAGGTTCAGCGGCAGGAAGATGGCGGTGAGCACGGTCAGCGTGCGCATGATGTCGTTGGTGCGGTGGCCCAGGGCCGAGAAGTGCATCTGCACCGCCGTCTCCGCCGACTCCCCCAGCCGTCGCACGTGCGACAGCACGCGGGCCACGTGCTCGAGCACGTCGCGCGAGCGCACGCGCAGGATCTCGCGCTCGCGCTGCAGCTGCGGGTCGGCCTCCTCGGGCCACTCGTCCAGCGCGTCGATCCACTCCTGCATCGCGCTGCGCTGGTCCTCGCAGGTGTCCTCCAGCAGCGCCAGCGCGTTGCGCGACTCCAGCAGCACGTTCCAGTCGCGGAAGCGGCTCTTGGGGTCCAGCAGCTCCTGCTGCAGCGTGCCCAGCGCGCGCGTGAGCAGGCGCCGCAGGTCGAGGTAGCTGTCGACCATGTGGTTGACCATGCGCAGCATCAGGTCCGGCGGGCTGGCTGGCAGCCGCGTGCCGGCGCGGCCTTCGCTGCCCGCCATGGCCGCCAGCCGCTGCGCGAAATGGTCGCGCACGGCGCAGTCGGTGGGGTGCACGGTGACCAGCACGCGGTCGAAGACGGCGAAGCCCACCGGGCTGGTGTCCACCGCCGCCAGCGCCTGGCGTGCGGCGGCCAGCGTGCCGCGTTCGGCGTCGAAGGCCCGCTGGCCGCTGCCCGCGGCCAGGCGGCGGAACACCAGCAGGTCGTACCAGCTGGTGTAGTCGAAGTGGCTGGGCAGCTGCGGGTTGAGCAGGTCGGAGACGTGCAGGTCCAGCAGCTGGCCGCCTGTCCAGCGCTGCAGCGCGGCCTGCACGTCGGCGAGGCCGACCTCGAACTCGCGGCGGGCGCTGCCGACCCAGATGAACCCGGTGGCCGGCAGGGCATCCGGCATCGCCGTCAGCTCGACGAAGCGGTCGGCGGCGACATGGAAGATGCGCATCGGCCCCGCGTGCGCGTCAGCGCCGGCGCAACTGCTCGGCCGCGTCGAGCGCGAAGTAGGTCAGCACGCCATCCGCCCCGGCGCGGCGGAAGGCCAGCAGCGATTCCATCATCACCGCATCGTGGTCCAGCCAGCCGTTGGCGGCAGCGGCCTTGAGCATCGCGTATTCGCCACTGACCTGGTAGGCGAAGGTGGGCACGCGGAACTCGTCCTTCACGCGGCGCACGATGTCCAGGTACGGCATGCCGGGCTTGACCATCACCATGTCGGCGCCTTCGGCGATGTCCAGCGCCACCTCGCGCAGGGCTTCGTCGCTGTTGCCGGGGTCCATCTGGTAGACCTTCTTGTCGGCCTTGCCCAGGTTGCCGGCGCTGCCCACGGCATCGCGGAAGGGGCCGTAGAAGGCGCTGGCGTACTTGGCGCTGTAGGCCATGATGCGCGTGTGGATGCGGCCGGCACCTTCCAGCGCGTCGCGGATCGCGCCGATCCTGCCGTCCATCATGTCGCTGGGCGCGACGATGTCCACGCCGGCTTCGGCCTGCACCAGCGCCTGCTGGGTCAGCACTTCCACCGTCTCGTCGTTGAGGATGTAGCCCGTGTCGTCCAGCAGACCATCCTGGCCGTGGCTGGTGAAGGGGTCCAGCGCCACGTCGGTGAGCAGGCCCAGCTGCGGGAAGCGTGCCTTCAGCGCCCGCACGGCCGTGGGCACCAGGCCCTCGGGGTTGGTGGC
This sequence comes from Burkholderiaceae bacterium, assembly GCA_024235855.1. Taxonomy (GTDB): domain Bacteria; phylum Pseudomonadota; class Gammaproteobacteria; order Burkholderiales; family Burkholderiaceae_C; genus Rubrivivax. Next base: position 296,544 of record JACKLN010000006.1, on the reverse strand, counting down.
CTCGCGGCCGTCGGGCGTCTTCAGTGCCGGGTCGATGACCGGGAACAGCGCCATCACCGGCACGCCGAGTTCGCAGCAGCGCTCGGCCACGGTGAACAGGCCATCCACGCTGCGCCGCTTCACGCCGGGCATGCTGGCCACGTCCTGCTCCCGGCCTTCGCCGTCGAGCAGGAACACCGGCAGGATCAGGTCCTCGGGCGCCAGGCGGTGCTCGCGCACCAGGGCGCGCGTGAAGGCATCGCGGCGCAGCCGGCGCGGGCGCGTGGCGGGGAAGGGCGGGGGGGTGAGGCTCACGGCGCGCTCCTGCGGCGGGGTGCAAAGGCGGGCGCGGCGGGCATGCAAATCCGCTGGCGGGCCCCGGACGCGCTCTGGTAAAGTGCTCGATGGATGATAGCCGCAAGGTTGTCGTCCCCTGCTTTTCCTCCCTGAGCAGGTGCCTTACCGTATGACAGCGATAAGGCTTGCGGGCCCCGGCTTCACGCCGGGGCTTTTTTTCGTCCCTGCGATGCGTGCTCCGGCGTCGTCGGGGGCCAGGGCGCCCGGCAGGCGCGACCCATAATGAGCCCATGCTCTACCTCTGGGTCAAGGCCTTTCACATCGTCTTCGTCGCCAGCTGGTTCGCCGGCCTGTTCTACCTGCCGCGGATCTTCGTCAACCTGGCCATGGTGCCGCCCGACAGCCACGCCGAGCGCGAACGGCTGCTGCTGATGGGGCGCAAGCTCTACCGCTTCGCGAGCCTGCTGATGGTGCCGGCGGTGGCGCTGGGGCTGTGGCTGTGGCTGGGCTTCGGCATCGGCGGCGGCTGGATGCACGCCAAGCTGCTGGGGGTGGCGGGCGTGCTGGGCTACCACCACATGTGCCGCCGCCTGCTGCGTCAGTTCGAGCACCTGGAGAACCGGCGCAGCGACCGCTGGTACCGCGTGTTCAACGAGGTCTCGGTGCTGCTGTTCATCGCCATCGTGGTGCTCGTCGTGGTCAAGCCCTTCTGATGGCCGCGGGCGCCACGCTGCGCCTGCCCGCCGCCCTGGCCGCCGCGGTGCTGACGGCGCTGATCGTCTACGCCAGCCTGTTCCCGTTCGAGGGCTGGGTCTGGCCGGCCGGCCGCAACCTGGCCGACCTGCTGGCGCTGCCGTGGCCACGGGCGCGCATCCCGTTCGACCTCTGGTCCAACTACCTCGGCTACCTGCCGCTGGGGCTGCTGGTCGTGCTGGCGCTGTGGCGGCCGGGCCGCAGCCTGCTGGCGGCGGTGCTGGCGGCGACGGTGCTGGGCGCGGCGCTCTCGTTCGCGCTCGAACTGGCGCAGCAGTTCCTGCCGTCGCGCCATCCGTCGCTGCTGGACTGGGTGCTCAACAGCGGTGGCGCAGCCACCGGGGCGCTGCTGGCCGTGCCGCTGGCGCGTGGCGGTTGGGCGGCGCGCGGGGTGGGCGGCATGGGGCAGTGGTTCGACGCCGGGTCGGCCGGGGCCCTGCTGCTGCTGATGCTGTGGCCGCTGGCGCTGCTGTTCCCGTCCGCGGTTCCGTTGGGGCTGGGCCAGGTCGGGCCGCGCCTGCTGCCGCTGCTGGCCGATGCGCTCGCCGGCGTGCCCTGGGCCGTCGACTGGCATGCCGCGCTGCTCGCCGCGGCCACGCCGGCCGTGGCGCCCACGCTGCCGATGCAGGCCACGATCACGGCCCTGGGCCTGCTGGCGCCGTGCCTGCTGGCCTATGCCGTGGTACCGCCCGGCTGGCGCCGCGTCGGCCTCGCGCTCGGCGCCAGCGCGATGGCGGTGGCCGTGCTCGCCTTGTCCACGGCGCTGAACTTCGGGCCGCAGCACGGGTTGGCCTGGGTGACGCCGGCCGCGCTGCCGGGCGGCCTCGCCGGCCTGCTGCTGGCCCTGCTGCTGGCGCCGGTGCCGCGGCGGCTGGTCGTGGGGCTGGGCCTGGTGGCGGTGACCGCCGGCGTCCTGCTGGTGGCGCAGCTGCCGGCCGACCCGTATTTCGCGCAGAACCTGCAGCGCTGGGAGCAGGGGCGTTTCATCCGCTTCCATGGCCTGTCGCAGTGGAGCTGGATCGGCTCGCCGGGCTGGCTGCGTTCGGCTGCCAATTCGCCGTTTGGCTGCCCGGCGCGCTCGGCTCTGGGGGCGGCTCCTACAATTCGCCAATGAGCTACTACCAGCGCCACATCTTCTTCTGCCTGAACCAGCGCGACGGCGGTGAGGCCGCCTGCGAGCAGCATGGGGCGACGGCAGCCTTCGACCACTGCAAGCGGCGCGTGAAGGCGCTGGGCCTGGCGGGTCCGGTCAGGTGCGGGTGAACAAGGCCGGTTGCCTGGACCGCTGTGCCGGCGGGCCGGTGGCGGTGGTCTACCCCGAGGGCACCTGGTACACCTACGTGGACACCAGCGACCTCGACGAGATCATCGACTCGCACCTGAAGGACGGCCAGGTCGTCGAGCGGCTGGTGCTGCCGCCGGACGTGGGCCGGTGAACGCCCAGACCGAACGTCTGCAGATCCCCGGTCCGGCCGGCCTGCTGCAGGCGGCCATCGACAGCCCGGCCGGCGCGCCGGTGGGCGTGGCCGTGCTGTGCCACCCGCACCCGCTGCACGGCGGCACCATGGACAACAAGGTGGTGCAGACGCTGGCGCGCGCCTTTCTGGCGCTGGGCTACCGCACGGTGCGCTTCAACTTCCGCGGCACGGCCGGGTCCGAAGGGGCCTGGGACGAGGGCCGCGGCGAGGTCGACGACGTGCTGGCCGTGGTGGCGGCGCAGCGCGACCCTGCACTGCCCTTGGCCCTCGGTGGCTTCTCGTTCGGCGCCGCGATGGCCGCGCACGCCGCCGCCCGCCTGACCGGCGACATGGCGCCGGAACGCCTGGCACTCATCGGCCCGGCGGTGGTGAACTTTGCCCCGCCGCCGGTGTCGCAGGACACGCTCGTCATCCACGGCGAGGCCGACGACGTGGTGCCGCTGGCCGCCGTGCTCGACTGGGCGCGGCCGCAGGTGCTGCCGGTCACCGTCGTGCCCGGTGTCGGGCACTTCTTCCATGGCCAGCTCGGCCTGCTCAAGCAACTGATCACCGGTGCCTGGCACCGGCTTCCCCCTTCTTCCGGATCCTGATGAAACTGTTCCTGTCCGCCGTGCTGGCCGTCGCCAGCCTTGCCCTGCCGCTGCGCGCGGCCGCCGAGCTGCCGCAACCGCCCGAGGTCGCGGCCCGCCAGTACATCCTGGTCGACGTGACCAGCGGCCAGACGCTGGCCGAGCGCGACGCCGACGCGCAGGCCGAGCCGGCGTCGCTGACCAAGCTGATGACCGCCTACCTGGTGTTCCAGGCCATCAAGGACAAGCGGCTGACGCTGGAGCAGGAACTGCCGGTGTCCGAGCGCGCCTGGAGCGAGCGCAAGAACGGCGGCTCGATGATGTTCGTCGACCCGCGCATGACGCCCAAGGTGGACGAGCTGCTGCGCGGCATGATCGTGCAGAGCGGCAACGACGCGTCGGTGGTGCTGGCCGAGGCCGTGGGCGGCAGCGTCGAGGGCTTTGCCCAGATGATGAACCGTCAGGCCCAGGCCTGGGGGCTGAAGAACACGCAGTTCAAGAACCCCACCGGCCTGACGGAGCCCGGCCACTACAGCAGTGCCCGTGACATGGCCGTGATCGCCAGCCGCATCGTCACCGACCATCCGGACTTCTACCGCTACTACGCGATCCGCGAGTACACCTTCAACAAGATCCGCCAGGACAACCGCAACATGCTGCTCGGCCGCGACCCGGCGGTGGACGGCATGAAGACCGGCTACACCGAGGCCGCCGGCTACTGCCTGGTGGCCAGCGCGCGGCGCGAACTGCCCGGTGGCGAGCGGCGCCTGCTGTCGGTGGTGCTGGGCACGGCGTCGCGCGAGGCGCGCGCCAACGAGAGCCAGAAGCTGCTGAACTGGGGCTGGGCGGCCTGGGACGCCGTGCGCCTGTTCCCGGCCGGCCAACCCCTGGCCACCGTGCCGGTGTGGAAGGGCAGTGCCGACACCGTGGGCCTGGGCGCCCCCGGGCCGCTGGTGGTGACCGTGCCGCGGGGCGAAGGTGCCGGCCTGAAGACGATGATCGACCGCACCGACCCGCTGGTGGCACCGCTGACCCAGGGCCAGGAAGTGGGCCAGATCCGCATCGTCACTGCCGCTGGCGACGAGATCCGCCGTGTCCCGCTGCAGGTGATGACGCCGGTGCCGCTGGCCGGGCTGCTGGGCCGCGCCTGGGATGCCCTGCGGCTGTGGATCCAGTAGTAAGCTGCCCGCAAAGGACGCCGCCATGCATGCCCTGCCCGACACGCTCTGCCACCTGAACGGCGAGTTCCTGCCGCTGAACGAAGCGAAGATCAGCGTGCTCGACCGCGGCTTCATCTTCGGCGACGGCGTCTACGACGTGGCACCGGTCTACGGCCGGCGCCTGTTCCGCTTCGACGAGCACATGGCGCGCCTGGAGCGCGGGCTGCAGAAGATCCGCATCGCCAACCCGCACGGGCGCGAGGACTGGCTGGCGCTGTGCCGCCGCCTGGTGGCGGCCCTGCACGAGAAGACGGGCGCCGAGGACCAGCTGATCTACGTGCAGGTCACGCGCGGCGTGGCGCTGCGCGACCACGTCATGCCGCAGGGCATCGCGCCCACGGTCTTCATGATGGCCAGCCCGATGAAGCCGCCCACCGCCGAGATGCGCCACCACGGCGTGGCCTGCGTCACGGCACGCGACTTCCGCTGGGAACGCGGCGACATCAAGAGCACCTCGCTGCTGGGCAACGTGCTGGCGCGGCAGATCTCGGCCGACCAGGGCGTGATGGAGACCATCATGTTCCGCGACGGCTGGCTCACCGAGGCCGCGTCCAGCAACGTGTGGATCGTGCACGAAGGGGCGCTGCTCGGCCCGCCGAAGAGCGAGCACGTGCTCGAGGGCATCCGCGTCGAGCTGCTGCGCGAGCTGTGCGAGGACGTGGGCATCGCCTACAACCTGCGCCCCATCTCGGAAGCCGACGTGCGCGCCGCCGACGAGGTGCTGCTGAGCTCGGCCACCAAGGAGATCCTGCCGGTGACCAAGATCGACGGCGAACCGGTGGGCCACGGCGCGCTGCGCGGCAAGCCCGGGCCGGTGTACGCGCGGCTGCACGAGGCGTATCAGCGGGCCAAGGCCGGGCAGAGCATCTGACCCCGGGGCTTGCGATGTCCGGCGGCATGCCCATCTGAAGCTGCTGCAGCGCCCAAGAGCACCATGAAGCCCATCCCGCCCGAAGAAAGCCTGATCGAATACCCCTGCGCCTTTCCCATCAAGGTGATGGGGGCGCACGTCGAGGGTTTTGTCGAGGCCATCGTCGACGTGGCGGTGCGCTTCGACCCCGGCTTCGACGCCGCCACGGTGGAACGCCGCCCCAGCAAGGCGGGCAACTACCTGGGGCTGACGATCACCGTCACCGCGACCAGCCGCGAGCAGCTCGACGAGCTCTATCGCACGCTGAGCACGCACCCGATGGTCAAGGTGGTGCTGTAGCCTCATATTCGCGGCGTTCCAGTTCCTTCAGCTTGCCCGGTGCCGCCTCGTCGCCGTTGTCGGCGGCCACACCGTACCAGTAGCGCGCCAGCCGCAGGTCCTGCGGCACGCCGTCGCCGGTTTCGTACATGGACGCGATCAGGTACTGCGCGCCGACGTCGCCGCCCTTGGCCGCCTCGCGGTACCAGTGCGCTGCCTGCGCCTTGTCCAGCGGCGCGCCGCGGCCGAGGTAGAAGGCCGTGCCGGTCTCCACCATGGCCTCCACGCTGCCGGCTTCGGCCGCCAGTCGGTACCAGTGCATGGCCGTGGGTAGGTCGCGGCGACCGAGCAGGCCGCGCTCGTGCAACTGGCCCAGGGCCAGCATGGCGGTGACGAAGCCGCCGGCGGCGGCACGGCGGAAGTGCGCCTCGGCAGCCTCCGGCCGGCCTTCGTCCAGCGCCAGCACACCCAGGTTGTGCTCCGCGGCCGGCAGGCCACGGCGGGCCAGGGCCTCCAGTTGCTGGCGCGCCGATTCGACGTCGCCGCGCTGGTAGGCACCGATGGCCTGTTCGATGGACGACAGGGGCGGGCGTGGCGCCGCCGTGGCCAGCGATGCCAAGGCAAGCAGGGGCAGAAGCAGTCGGCGCAAGGGCATCGGGGATGACGTCAGGAAGCGACGATACGCCGGCTGGGTCGCGCCATGCACGGTCTTCTGACGAAGCCCTACACTGCCCCGATGCAGGTGCAGACCCTGGGCCGCCGCCCGTACGACGGCATCGAGGCGGCCATGCGCGACTTCACGGCCACCCGCGGCCCGGACACCGAGGACGTGCTCTGGCTCGTCGAACACGACCCGGTGTTCACCCAGGGCCTGGCCGGTCGGCCGGAACACGTGCTGGGCGCCGCCGGCATCCCGGTGGTGGCCACCAACCGGGGCGGCCAGGTCACATACCACGGCCCCGGGCAGGTGGTGGCCTACCCGCTGGTCGACCTGCAGCGGCTGGGCATCTACGTCAAGGAATACGTCTACCGGCTGGAACAGGCCGTGATCCAGGTGCTCGACGGCCTGGGCGTCACCGGCCACCGCGTGGTGGGCGCGCCGGGCATCTACGTGCGGCTGGACGATCCGGCCTCGCATGCCCCGCTGGCCCCGCCCGGGCCGGGCGGCAACCCGTTTGCCGGCCTGGGCAAGATCGCCGCGCTGGGCATCAAGGTCAGCCGCCACTGCGCCTACCACGGGCTGGCCTTGAACGTGGCCATGAACCTGGAACCCTTCCGCCGCATCGACCCCTGCGGCTACGCCGGCCTGGCCACCGTGGACCTGCGCCACTGCGGCGTCGACGTGAGCTGGGACGAGGTGGCCACACGGTTGTCGGCTCGCCTGCAAGCCCTGCTTCAGCCCCGTCCTTAGAATCGACACCATGGAAAACCCTGTGCCGCCGCCCGCCTACGACCCCACCGCGAAGCAGAAGGCGCAGGCCAAGACCGCGCGCATCCCGATCAAGGTGGTGCCGGCGGAGGTGCTGAAGAAGCCCGACTGGATCCGCGTGAAGGCCGGCGTGCCCGGCTCGCGCTTCACCGAGATCAAGCAGATCCTGCGCGAGCACAAGCTGCACACCGTGTGCGAGGAAGCCTCGTGCCCGAACATCGGCGAGTGCTTCGGCAAGGGCACGGCCACGTTCATGATCATGGGCGACAAGTGCACGCGGCGCTGCCCGTTCTGCGACGTGGGCCACGGCCGGCCCGACCCGCTGGACGCCGACGAGCCGGAGAACCTGGCCAAGACCATCGCCGCGCTGAAGCTGGCCTACGTGGTCATCACCAGCGTCGACCGCGACGACCTGCGCGACGGCGGCGCGGCGCACTTCGTGGCCTGCATCGAACGCACGCGCGCGCTGAGCCCGAAGACGCAGATCGAGATCCTGGTGCCCGACTTCCGAGGCCGCGACGACCGCGCGCTGGGCATCCTGAAGGCCGCGCCGCCGGACGTGATGAACCACAACCTGGAGACCGTGCCGCGCCTGTACAAGGAGGCGCGCCCGGGCTCGGACTACGCCTTCAGCCTGAACCTGCTGAAGAAGTTCAAGGCCGAGGTGCCGGGCGTGCCCACCAAGAGCGGCCTGATGGTGGGCCTGGGCGAGACCGACGACGAGATCCTGCAGACCATGCGCGACATGCGCGCGCACGACATCGACATGCTCACGCTGGGCCAGTACCTGGCGCCCAGCGGCCACCACCTGCCGGTGCGGCGCTACGTGCACCCGGACACCTTCGCGATGTTCGAGCGCGAGGCCTACGCGATGGGCTTCACACACGCGGCCGTGGGCGCCCTGGTGCGCAGCAGCTACCACGCCGACCAGCAGGCCCACGCCGCCGGCGTGGTGCCGGCCGCAACGGCCTGAGGTCCACCGCGGCGGGCATTCCCGCGTTGACCACGGACCGTGGGGCATCATCAGGCCCCACCTGCTGTCCGGAGGCCGCCATGCACCGTCGAACCCTGATCACCCTGCCGCCGCTGGCCCTGCTGACCCGCCCGGCCTGGGCCCTGTCGCTGACCGAGACCGACGCTGCCGGTGGCGTGCGCGAGGCGCTGCGCCGTGGTGCCGAGGCGGCGGTGGCCAACCTGGGCCGCACCGACGGCTTCCTGGGCAACAAGGCGGTGCGCATCCCGCTGCCCGGGGCGCTGGAGGACGCGGCCAAGCTGATGCGCACCTTCGGCCAGGGCAAGCGCGTGGACGAACTGGTCACCGCGATGAACCGCGCCGCCGAGGCCGCCGTGCCGCAGGCGCGCACGCTGCTGGTGGACACGGTGAAGTCGATCTCGGTGGAGGACGCGCTGAAGATCGTCAAGGGTGGCGACACCTCGGTCACCGACTTCTTCCAGCGCAAGACGCGCACGCCGCTGAACGCGCAGTTCCTGCCCATCGTCACCGAGGCCACCGAGAAGGTGTCGCTGGCCGACAAGTACAACCGCGTGGCGGCCAAGGCCCAGGGCATCGGCCTGGTGAAGGACGAGGACGCCAACATCCAGCAGTACGTGACCCGCAAGGCGCTGGACGGCCTGTACTGGATGATCGGCGAGGAGGAGAAGAAGATCCGCCGCGACCCGGTGGGCACCGGCAGCGCGCTGCTGAAGAAGGTCTTCGGGCTGTAGCCGACCCGGCCGAGGGCGGCCGGCGGCCGTCAGCGGTTCAGCGCATAGCCCAGCGCCGCCGGCAGGTCGCGCACCGCGGTGTCGCGCGAGACGCGCACGATCTCGAAGCGGCCGCTGCTGCTCAGCTCCACGCCGCGGAACGCCTCGGCCACGTGCACCAGCACCGGTCCCCTGCCGCCGGCGTGCACCTCGGCCAGCACCCGGTCGACCTCGCTGCCGCGTTCGTCCACCAGCAGCACGTCCGGCGGCGCCTGCAGCGCGCACTCGCGCAGGTCGGCCAGGGTGGCCACGAAGTCCACCATTAACCCGGTCGGCACGGTGGCCTCGTGCACCACGTGCCGCACATCGGGGCGCTGCGCATAGACCATCAGCCGCAGGCCGGCCAGCGGCTGCGCGCGCAGGCGCGCGGCACCGTCGTCCACGTCCGCGAGCGACTCCACCAGACGCGGCCAGCGCCGCGGCGCTTCCGGGAAGGCCAGGCGCAGCCGGACCTGGGACGCCGTGTCCTCGCGCGTCAGCGACACCCCCATGGCGCGTGCTGCCTGCTCCACCAGGCGCCAGGCCACCGTGTCCAGGTGCGACGGGTCGTCGCCCCGCTCCAGGCGCTCCACTTCGTAGGCCAGTTCGGCCTCCGGCGCCAGGCGGTCGGGCGGGCACCAGGTGAAGCGGCATTCCAGCACCGCATGCACCGGCCAGGGGTTCAGCCCGGTGTGCAGGCTCACGGTCTGCGAGCGGCAGTGTTCGATGGCCCAGTCCAGCAGGCTGAGCAACAGGGCGAACAGCAGCGACGGGTCGGCCGACACGGTGGCCGGCTGCAGCACCTGGCGCAGTTCGATCCCGCGTGACGCCACCGCGTCCAGGCGCTGGCTGAGTGCCTCGCGCAGCAGCTGCGGCAGCTCCAGCGTCTCCGGCGCCTGGCGCACGTGGCCTGCGGCCAGGCGGCTGACCTGTTGGCCGAGCATGGCCACGTCGCGTGCGCGGTGGATTTCGTCCTGCAGGGCCTGCAGGCTGTGGTGACCGATGCGCCCGGTGCGCGCCAACTGCTCCACGCGTTCCAATGCCGACGACAGCGCCGCCGCCACCTCGGCGCCCACCTGACCGGCCAGCAGGCGAGGCTCGGCGGCCGGCCCCGTGACCGACGCGTCGGGTCCGGCCGAAGCCGGCGCCGCCGCGCCGTTCATCGCGGCGATTTCGGCACGTGGCGGTACGGCGGCGCGTCGTGCAGCACCGCCGTTCTGTGACTTCATCTCGGTTTCGCTCCTTGGGGCCCGTCCCTGCCGGTGCACTGCCGACGGCGGGCCGAAGCCCCGAGTGTCGCGCGGGCACCGCAGGCCGGCGCCCCCTGGACGCGGGGTCAATTGCTCACGATTGTCACCGATGGATGCAGGTAAGGAAGTACTCGCTCAGGCCGCAGGGCTTCAAACCACGCCGGCAGCACGCAAGGCCGCCTGTGCGTCAGCGTCCAGCCCCAGTTCGCCCAGCACCTCCGCCGTGTGCTGCCCCAGCAGGGGCGGCGCATGCCGCGGCTGCACCGGCGTGGCCGACAGCTTGATCGGGCTGGACACCAGGTTCACCGCGCCGGCCAGCGGGTGCGGCAGCGTGGTGACCATGTCGCGCTCGCGCACCTGCGGGTCGGCGAAGACCTCGCCGAGGTGGTTGATCGGCCCGCAGGGCACCTTGGCCGCCTCCAGTGCGGCCAGCCACTCGGCCTTGGGCCGGGTGCGCATCACCTCGGCCAGCATCGGCACCAATACCGCCCGGTGGCGCACGCGGTCGGCGTTCTTCGCGAAGCGCGGGTCGGTGGCCCAGTCGGGATGTCCGGCGACGGCACAGAACTTGGCGAACTGGCCGTCGTTGCCCACCGCCAGGATCATGTGGCCGTCGGCCACCTCGAAGACCTGGTAGGGCACGATGTTCTGGTGCGCGTTGCCGGCCCGCTTGGGCGGCTGGCCGGTGACGAGGTAGTTGGCCCCCAGGTTGGCCAGCATGGCCACCTGGGTGTCGAGCAGGGCCATGTCGATGGCCTGGCCCTGACCGGTCACGTCCCGGTGGCGCAGCGCCGCCAGGATGGCCACCGTGGCGTACATGCCGGTGAACAGGTCGGCCACTGCCACACCCACCTTCTGTGGGCCGCCGCCCGGCAGATCGTCGCGTTCGCCGGTGATGCTCATCAGGCCGCCGATGCCCTGGATGGCGTAGTCGTAGCCGGCCCGGTCGCGGTAGGGGCCGGTCTGCCCGAAGCCGGTGATCGAGCAGTACACCAGCCGCGGGTTGAGCGCCAGCATGGCGGCCGAGTCTAGGCCGTAGCGCGCCATGTCGCCGACCTTGAAGTTCTCCACCAGCACGTCGGCCTGCAGGGCAAGGCGGCGCACCAGGTCCTGGCCCTCGGGGCGGGCCAGGTCGATGGTGATCGAGCGCTTGTTGCGGTTGGCGCCCAGGTAGTAGGCCGCCTCGGCCGTGTCCTGGCCGGCTTCGTCCTTCAGGAACGGCGGACCCCAGCCGCGGGTGTCGTCACCCGTGCCCGGGCGTTCGACCTTGATCACGTCGGCGCCCAGGTCGGCCAGGGTCTGCGTGCACCAGGGGCCGGCGAGCACGCGCGAGAGGTCCAGCACGCGCACACCGGCCAGGGCCATGGCCGGGGCTGCCGGCGGCGTCGCTGCGGAGGAAACGGGTTCGGTCATGCCCCGGATAATGCACCGGATGCGTGCGCCTTCCCGCGGTTCCGGCCGCCGATCCCTCTGGCTCCTGCCGCTGGCGCTGGCCGCCTGCAGCCCGGCCCAGGACTGGCGACAGCTGCAACCCGAGGACAGCGGCGTGGCGATGCAGTTCCCGTGCAAGCCGGTGTCGCATGCGCGGGAGGTGACGCTGGACGGCGCCCCGCTGCGCCTGACGCTGCACGCCTGCACGGCCGGCGACGACGCGACCTACGCGCTGGCCGTGGCCGACGTGAGCGACCCGGCCCGGGTGGGCCCGGCGCTGCAGGCGCTGCTGGACAGCACGGCCGGCAATGTCGGTGCGGCCACCCGGCGACCACTGCCGCTGGCGGTGCGTGGCGCCACGCCGAACCCGTTGGCCCAGCGGGTGGCGATGGACGGTACGCGCAGCGACGGGGAACCTGTCCAGATGCAGGTGGCGGTGTTCACCAAGGGCACCCGGGTGATGCAGGCCACGGTGCTGGGCCGGCGGATCGATGCCGACGCCGCCGACACCTTCTTCGGCGCCCTGGCCACGCCGTGAGCCCACGGTGAACACCCGGTGAGCGCGCTGCAGGGCCGCGCCGCGGCGACGCTGTTCCTCGGCTTCGCCGTGGCCTACTTCCTGTCGGCGCTGCTGCGCGCCGTCACCGCCACGCTGGCGCCGGCCTTCAGTGCCGACCTCGGCCTGGCCGCCGGCGAACTGGGCCTGCTGGCCGGCGCCTACTTCTTCGGCTTCGCCGCCATGCAGCTGCCGCTGGGCAGCGCGATCGACCGCTTCGGCCCGCGCCGCGTGCAGTTCACGCTGATGCTGCTGGCCGTGGCGGGCTGCGTGCTGTTCGCGGTGGCGCGTGGCCTGCCGGCGCTGCTGGCCGCGCGCGTGCTCATCGGCGCCGGCGTCGCTGCCTGCCTGATGGCGCCGCTGACGGCCTTCCGTCACCGCTTCAGCCCGGCCGCGCAGCTGCGGGCCAACTCGTGGATGCTGATGACCGGCTCGCTGGGCATGCTGGCCTCGACGCTGCCCGTGCAGTGGCTGCTGCCGACGTTGGGCTGGCGCGGGCTGTTCTGGGCGGTGGCGGTGGCACTGGCGGTGTCGATGGCGGTGATGATGCGGCTGGTGCCGCGCGACACGCCGCCGTCGCCCTCGGCTGCACCGGCGGCGCCGGCCGGCTACCGCGAGATCCTGCGCCACCCACTGTTCTTGCGCCTGGCGCCGCTGGCGCTGTTCCAGTATGGCGGCCTCATCGCCGTGCAGGCGCTGTGGGCCGGGCCCTGGCTGACCCAGGTGGGCGGCCGGACGCCCACCGAGGCCGCGGCGGGCCTGTTCACCATCAATGCCGCCATGCTGCTGACCTTCCTGGCTTGGGGTGCGGTGATGCCGCGCCTGGTGGCGCGCGGCGTCACCGCCCTGCAGGTGCTGCGCTGGGGCATGCCGCTGCCGCTGCTGCTGCTGGCCCACAACGTCTGGGCCGGCGCCGACGCCGGGCCCTGGGCCTGGGCCGCGTGGTGCGTCAGCTGCACCTGCATGTCGATCAGCCAGCCGGCCCTGGCCCAGGTCTTCCCGTCGGCGCAGGCCGGGCGCGCGCTCTCGGCCTACAACCTGGTGATCTTCAGCGGCGTGTTCGCCGTGCAGTGGGGCATCGGCCTGGCCGTCGACGCCCTGCAGGCCGCGGGCTGGGCCGAACCGGCGGCCTTCCGCGCCGCCTTCGCCGGCTTTGGCGTCGGATGCGCCGCGGCCTATGCCTGGTTCCTGTGGCGCCGCGCATAATGCAGTGCAACATGGCAGCCGTGCTCATCGTCGCCCATGCCCCGCTGGCCAGCGCGCTGAAGGCGGTGGCGGCGCATGTCTATGCCGACTGCGGCCACGCCGTGGAGGCACTGGACGTGCAGCCCGGCGCCACGCCGGAGCTGGTGCGCGACCAGGCCCGCGCGCTGATGCGCCGCGGCGAGCCCGGCCGCGAAGCCGACTGGCTGGTGCTCACCGATGTCTTCGGCGCCACGCCCTGCAACGCCGCGCTGATGCTGTCCGACCCGCTGCACGTGCGCGTGGTCAGCGGTGTCAACGTGCCCATGCTCTGGCGCACGCTGTGCTATGCCGACGAGACGCTGGAGGCGCTGGTCACGCGCGCCGTCGGCGGCGCCACCCAGGGCGTGATGCAGCTGGCGCCGGCGCGCCCGCAGAACCAGGCCACGACGTTCGCCCGTGATCCGCTCCACCATCACCATCAGCAATAGGCTGGGCCTGCACGCCCGTGCGTCGGCCAAGCTCACCAAGCTGGCCGGCGGTTTCCGCTGCGACGTGCACATGGCGCGCAACGGCCGCCGCGTGAACGCCAAGAGCATCATGGGCGTGATGATGCTGGCCGCCGGCATGGGCACCGAGGTCGAGATCGAGACCGACGGCGAGGACGAGCAGGCCGCGATGGACGCGCTGCGCGCCCTCATCGACGACAAGTTCGGCGAGGGCGAGTAGTCCGCCCTGGGAGACCAGTTGGCTCAGCGGCCCAGGAAGTGCCGCCGGTAGCGCGCCGGCAGGTCCGCCAGGCGCAGCATCAGCGGCAGGTCGGCCGTGCCGAAGTCCGGGTCCCAGGCCGGCGCGCCCAGCAGTTGCGCGCCGCAGCGCAGGTAGCCTTTCAGCAGCGCCGGCGCCTCCACCGGGCGGCCGGTGCGCAGCGCGTCCACCGGCAGCGGCACCCGCGGCCGCACCTGGCGTTCGATGGGTGCCATGTGGGTGGCCGCCAGCTGCGTCCACAGGTCCGCCGCCAGGTGGCCGCCGTCGCGCATGCCGACACTGGCGCAGCCGATCATCGTGTGCAGCCCGTTGCGCTGCATGAAGGTGGCCAGCGCGCCCCACAGCGCGAGGATGGTGCCGCCCTGGCGCCAGTCCGGGTGCACGCAGGCGCGGCCCACCTCCACCAGGCCGGCGCGCTCGCCGCGCAGCCGCGTGAGATCGAATTCGGTCTCGGCGTAGTAGCCGCCAGCGCGCCGTGCGGCATCCGGCGTGAGCACACGGTAGGTGCCCACGACGGCCTCGCCGGCGCAGACCAGCAGGTGTTCGCAGAAGGGGTCGAAGACGTCGGCGTCGTGGCCGACCGGTGTGTGGCGTGGCGGTGCGATGCGGGCGCCCATCTCCTGCACGAAGACGAGGTGGCGCAGGCGCTGCGCCGCGCGCACGTCGGTATCGTCGCGCGCCCAGCGCACGTGGACATCGACATCGCCGGCCGCCGGCAGCGCCCGCACGGGCGCGATCAAGGCATGGTGTTCGAGCATGGGCCGCGATGCTGGCCATCGGTCGTGACCAATCGGTGAAGCGCTGGTGACAGCCGCGTGAAGGTGTGCCACGCCTGGCGGCGCGCGCTACATTCGCGCCATGAGCCTCCAGGTCTTCGGCATGCCGGTTTCGCGGGGCGTGGCCATCGGCCGCGCGGTGCTCGTCGCCTCCAGCCGGGTCGACGTGGCGCACTACTACGTCGCTGCCGACGGCATCGAGGGCGAGATCCAGCGCCTGCGCGTCGCGCGCGACGCCGTCTCGGCCGAGATCGAGACGCTGCAGCGCGAACTGCCGGCCGAAGCGCCTGGCGAGATCTCGGCCTTGCTGGACGTGCATCAGATGCTGCTGCACGACGAGGCCCTGACCGGCGCCACCAAGCACTGGATCGTCGAGCGCCACTACAACGCCGAATGGGCGCTGTCGGCGCAGCTGGAGGTGCTGGCGCGCCAGTTCGACGAGATGGAGGACGACTACCTGCGCGAGCGCAAGGCCGACCTGGAGCAGGTGGTCGAGCGCCTGCTGCGCCACCTGGCGCACGACGGTGCCGGCGCACCGCCGCCCATCGTGGCGCAGGAATCGCGCGACTTCGCCGGCGAGGACCCGCTGGTGCTGGTGGCCAACGACGTGGCGCCGGCCGACATGCTGCACTTCAAGAAGAGCGTGTTCACGGGCTTCGTCACCGACGTCGGCGGGCGCACCTCGCACACCGCCATCGTGGCCCGCAGCCTGGACATCCCGGCCGTGGTGGGCGCGCGCGAGGCCAGCCGGCTGATCCGCCAGGACGACTGGGTGGTGATCGACGGCGACGCCGGCGTCGTCATCGTCAACCCGTCGCCCATCGTGCTCGAGGAGTACCGCTTCCGCCAGCGCCAGAGCGAGCTGGAGCGTGCGCGGCTGGACCGCCTGCGCCACACGCCGGCGGTCACGCTGGACGGCGAGCGCGTGGAGCTGCTGGCGAACATCGAGCTGCCCGACGACAGCGCCGCCGCGGTGGCCGCCGGCGCGGTGGGCGTGGGCCTGTTCCGCAGCGAGTTCCTGTTCATGAACCGCGAAGGCAGCCTGCCGGGCGAAGACGAGCAGTACGAGGCCTACCGCGCCGCCATCGAGGCCATGAACGGGCTGCCGGTGACGATCCGCACCATCGACATCGGCGCCGACAAGCCGCTGGACCGCATGAGCGTCAGCGAACTGCGCCACGAGCACCAGCTGAACCCGGCCATGGGCCTGCGCGCCATCCGCTGGAGCCTGGCCGAGCCCAGCATGTTCCGCCAGCAACTGCGCGCCCTGCTGCGCGCGGCGGTGCACGGCAAGCTGCGCATCCTGTTCCCGATGATCGCGAGCGTGTCCGAGGTGCGCGCTACGCTCGACGCCCTGGCACGCGCCCGTGCGCAGCTCGACGAATCGGGCCGTGCGTACGGCCCGGCGGAGATCGGCGCCATGATCGAGGTGCCGGCGGCGGCGCTGGCCATCGACGCCCTGCTGCCGCACCTGGATTTCGTCTCCATCGGCACCAACGATCTGATCCAGTACACGCTGGCCATCGACCGCGCCGACGAGGCCGTCTCCCACCTCTACGACCCCTGGCACCCGGCGGTGCTGCAGCTCATCCACCGCACGATCGAGCGTGCCCACGCCAGCGGCAAGCATGTGGCGGTGTGTGGCGAGATGGCTGGCGATCCGGCCTTCACCGACCTGCTGCTGGCCATGGGCCTGCGCAGCTTCTCGATGCACCCGTCGCGGGTGGCGGCGATCAAGCAGCGCGTGCTGCGTGCCGACACCCGCCGGCTGGCTGCACAGCTCTCGCGCGTGCTGCACGCGGAGCAACCGGCCGTGGCCGCGGCGGCGGCCTTCGGGGGCTCACCGGCGCACTGACGCGGTTCTGTCGCAGCCTTTCAGTCGCGGTAGTAGACCATCTGGTGCGCGCTGGCCAGCAGGTGGCCGTCGTGCGACCACAGGGTGGCGCTCTGGTCGTGGTAGCCGTCGCGGAACACCTGGGCGCGTGCGGTGCCGAGCAGGTGGCGGTCGCCCTGCGCCGCCAGCATCGCCGCGTCGGCGTGGAAGTAGGTGCTCAGCGTGATGGTGCCGATGGGCGCCACCCGCCGCCGGCGCACGAACACGCGCGGGAAGAAGCTGTCGGCCAGCGCCGCCAGCGCCACGAAGTCCAGCGGGCGCGGCGGCGCGTCGCGCACCCACAGGCGGCTTTCCGAATGCGCCTGCTCCTGGCCGTCGAGGCCGAAGGCCTCGTCGCCCGGCGCAAAGCGCATGTCGTAGCAGCGCACCCAGGCCGGCCGGCCTTCGCTTGGCGCCTTCGGCAGCGCGTCCGGGGCCGGCATGCCGGCGGGTGGCCGTGACTCGGGCGCGCCCCAGGTCGGCCGGCGCTGCGCGAACACCGCCGAGGCGCTGGCGCATGGCACGCCGGCCTGTGTCAGCAGCAGTGACCAGTGCTGGGTGGACCGGTTGGTGCGCACCGGGAAGGCCTCGACCTCGAAGGCCCCGTCGGCCACCGGCCCGGCGAAATTCACGGTCAGCGCGATCGGGTCGCCGGCGCGCTGCGGGTGCTGCAGCGCCGCGTTGAGCAGCACGGCGCAGGTGGCGCCGCCGAAGGGCCCCACCATGTTGGCGTAGGCCGCGTGGGTCGTGCCCTGCCAGCGGTGGTCGGCCATCGGGTCGAGCCGGGTGGCCTGGTCGAGAGGGTGGTGCATGCGATGCGGGCCGCTTCGTGACGTTTGCTTGCACCACTGTACTGTGCGGAATGCACGCCGCGCGGGCCCCGCGTTCAAGTGCAGGGCTGGTGCTGCCGAAGAGAAACCGTCGGGCGGTCACCGGACCGTCGACCCCATCCGATCCATGACCGCCACTGTTTCCGTCGAAGACCTTCGCGTCGGCATGTTCATCCACCTCGACCTGGGGTGGATGCAGCATCCGTTCGCGTTGTCGTCGTTCCGGATCCAGTCCGAAGAACAGATCGCCATCGTCCGCGGCCTGGGCCTGAGCCGCTTGCGCTGGGACCCGGAGGCCAGCGTGCCACCGGATACCGCCTTGGAGTCCGCGGCCACCGGCGATGCCGACGATGCGGCTTCACCGTCAACGGTCGATCCTGCCGCTGCCGCGGCCGAGGCACGACGCGCCCGCCTCATGGCACACCGCCGGCAATCCGCCCAGTTGGACCGCGAATGCAGCGAGGCCGGCCGAGCGCTGCGCGATGCCAGCCGCCGGGCGCTGCAGGACCCCCAGGCGGCGGGCAACGACGCCCAGGCGCTGTCGCGCAAGCTGCTCGACCGCCTGGCGGTGCAGGGCGAGGTCTGCATCCGGCTGGTCAACAGCCAGGCGGGCGATCGCGCGTCGGCGCACGGGCTCAACGTGGCCGTCGTGGCGCTGCTGCTGGGCCGCAGCCTGGGCCTGGACGACGACGAGATGATGGCCCTGGGCCTGGGCGCGATGCTGCACGACATCGGCAAGCTGGAACTGCCCGACCGCCTGCGCCACCACGACGAAAGCTTCAACACCGCGCAGATCAACGCCTACCGTGAGCACGTGGCCCATGGCGTGGCCATCGGGCGCCGCATGGGACTGTCCACGGCGGCGCTGGCCGTGATCGGCCAGCACCATGAACTGGCCGACGGCAGCGGCTTCCCGCTGCGGCTGCCGGCCGAGCGCACCACGCAGGCGGCGCGCATCGTCGCCATCGCCGACCAGTTCGACAAGCTGTGCAACCCGGCCGTGCTGACGCGCGCGCTCACGCCGCACGAGGCGGTGTCCACGCTGTTCACCCAGCACCGCCAGCGGCTGGACGCTGCGCTGCTGGGTGGGTTCATCCGCATGATGGGCGTCTACCCGGCGGGCTCCGTGGTGCAGCTGACCGACGACCGCTACGCCATGGTGATGGCGGTGAACTCGTCGCGGCCGCTGAAGCCCCGGGTGCTGGTGCACGATCCCGGCCTGCCGCGCGACGAGGCCCTGCTGCTCGACCTCGAGCGCGAGTCCGGCCTGGGCATCCGGCGCAGCCTGCCGCCGGCGCGGCTGCCGGAACCGGCGCGCGAGTTCCTGGCCCCGCCGGCGCAGCTGCACTACTTCTTCGAGCCGGTCGCGCGCGACCCGGAGCCGTCCTGATGGGCCAGGTGCAGAACCTCCCGCTGCAGCCCGGCGCATTGCCCGCCGATGCGACGTCGTGGCAGCTGCTGCTGCAGGCCCTGCCGGACCCGGCCTGGGTGGTGGCCCTGCCGTCGCTGCGGCTGCTCGGGGCCAATGCCGCCGCCGGCCGCCTGTTCGGGCTGGCGCAGCCGCAGCTGCTCGGCACCCGTGCCGACCACCTGCTGGCCACGCCCGAGGACATGGCCTGGTGGGACCTGGCGCGGACCGACCTGGCCGCCGCCGGCCCGCTGGATTCCGAGGCGCTGCTCCAGGCGGCCGACGGCCGGACCGTGGTGCTTCATCGCACGGTGCATCCGCTGACGGCCGCCGCCAGCGGCCCGTGCATCGTCATCGCCCGCGACCTGACGGCGGAGCGCCAGGCCCTGGCCGCGCAGGAGGACCTGGCGGCCGAACTGCAGGCCACGCTGGAAGCCACGGCCGACGGCATCCTCGTCACCGACCTGGGTGGCGGCATCCGCGCCTTCAACCGCCGCTTCGCGCAGCTCTGGGGCATGCCCGAGACCTTGCTCGAGGCCCGGCGCGACGAGGCGGTGCAGGCCTGGATGCGCCGCGTGGTCGAGGGCCCCGAGGCCTACGAGCGCCGCCTGCAGGCCCTGCAGGACTCCACGCTGCTGGCCAGCACCGACCGCCTGACGCTGCTGTCGGGCCAGGTGCTCGAACGTGTCGTGCGCCCGCTGTGGAGCCGCGGGCGCCCGCTGGGGCGGGTCTGGTCCTTCCGAGACCTGAGCGAACGCATGGCGGCCGACGAGCGGCTGGACGTGCTGGCCCGCACCGATGCCCTCACCGGCCTGGCCAACCGTCGGCAGCTGGCCGAACAGGTGGCGGCCACGGCGCTGGCGATGCGCCACGACGGTGATGCCTTCGCGCTGCTGGTGTTCGACCTCGACCGCTTCCGCCACGTCAACGACAGCCTCGGGCACGAGATCGGGGACCGCGCGCTGCGCGAGGTGGCCGTGCGGCTGCAGCGCGTGATGCGCGCGGGCGACGTCGTCGCGCGCATCGGCGGCGACCAGTTCGCGACGCTGCTGCGCCACGCCGATGCGCCGGCGGCTGAAGCCGCGGCGCACCGGGTCCTGGCCGCGATGGCCGAGCCCTGGCAATTCGACGGCATGGCCTTCACGCTGACCTGCAGCGTGGGCATCGCACTGGCGCCGGGCCACGGCCGCAACGCCGACGAACTGCTGCGCCATGCCGAGAGCGCGATGCGTGGTGCCAAGTCCAGCGGCAGCAACGGCCTTCGTTTCCACCAGCAGCATGCCGAAGGCGACCTGCGCAGCCACATGCGGCTGGACCATGCCATGCGCCAGGCACTGGCGAGCCAGCGCTTCCGGCTGCACTACCAGCCGCAGGTCGACCTGGCCACCGGCGAGGTGGTGGGCGCCGAGGCGCTGATCCGCTGGCGCGACCCGGCGCTCGGCGAGGTGCCGCCCGGGCGTTTCATCCCGGTGGCCGAGGACACGGGTTTCATCATCGCCATCGGCGACTGGGTGCTCGAGCAGGCCGCACGCCAGGCCGCGGCGTGGGCGGCCGAAGGACGCGCGTTGACGGTCGCCGTGAACGTGTCGGCCCTGCAGTTTCGCCAGGCCGACTTCGTCGAACGCGTGGCCAGTGTCCTGGACCAGCACGCCCTGCCGCCACAGCGGCTGGAGCTCGAGCTCACCGAGTCCATCCTGGTGCGGGATGCCGACGAGGCGCTGGAGCGCCTGCGCGCGTTGGCCAACCTGGGCGTCCGGCTGTCGATCGACGATTTCGGGACCGGCTATTCCAGCCTCGGCCGGCTCAAGTCCTGCCCGATCCACCGGCTCAAGATCGACCGCAGCTTCATCCGCGGGCTGCCCGACGATGCGCGCGACGCCGCCCTGGTGCGCGCCATCGTGCAGATGGGGCAGGCACTGGGCCTCAACGTGGTCGCCGAAGGCGTGGAGACCGAGCCGCAGCGCCGCTTCCTGCGCGAGATCGGCTGCCACGACTTCCAGGGCTTCCTCTTTGCGCCGGGCATGGACGCCGTGAGCTTCGGTCGCCGGTTTCCCGCCGCCGGCGCCGACGCGCCCACCGTGCCCTGATCCGGCGCCGCCGCGGCGCCACGGCTTGACCCTGCGCCGCGCCGCTCCGTACAGTGGGCGCGCCATGCTGGAATCGCTCGTGCTCGACCGCGTGCAGACCCGGCTCGACGGCCTGGCCGCGCAGCGGGTGCCGGCGCTGGCCGTCGTGCTGCCGGGCGGTCGGCGGATCGGACCCGCCGACGCACCGGTGTGCCTGACGCTGCGCTCGCTGGCACCGCTGGCCTGGTTGGCCGCCGGGCAGGTGGGCCGCGTGGCCGAGGCCCATGTGCGTGGCCGGCTGGACATCGCCGGCCGCATGCGGGACGTCGTCGAGGTGGCGTTTGCCCTCGTGCGCGAGGACCCCACCACGGCCGCGCCGCTGGCGCGCTGGGCGGAGATGCTGCGCCACGGTCGCTCGCTCGTCCGCCACCGGGTGCCTGCCGACGCACGGCAGGTGCAGCAGCATTACGACGTGTCCGACGCGTTCTATGCGCTGTGGCTGGACCCGCGGCAGATCTACTCCTGCGCCTACTGGCGCGACCCGGCGATGTCGCTGGCGCAGGCGCAGGAGGCCAAGCTCGAGCACATCTGCCGCAAGCTGCGGCTGACGCCCGGTGAACGCTTCCTCGACATCGGCGCCGGCTGGGGCGGGTTGTTGCTGTGGGCGGCCGAACACCACGGCGTGCACGGCACCGGCATCACGCTGTCGCGCCACCAGCATGCGCACGTGAACCGCCTGATCGAGGCCAGGGGCCTGGGCGGGCGCGTGCAGATGCGGCTGCTGGATTACCGGCAGTTGCCGGAGGACGAACCCTTCGACAAGATCGCCTCGGTGGGCATGTTCGAACATGTCGGGCGCGCCAACCTGCCGCGCTACTTCGCCAAGATTCGCCGCCTGCTCAAGCCCGGCGGCCTGTTGCTGAACCACGGCATCACCGCTGGCGGCACGCGCAATGCCCAGCTCGGCGCGGGCATTGGCGACTTCATCGAGCGCTACATCTTCCCCGGCGGCGAACTGCTGCACGTGTCGCACGTCCTGCGGGTGATGGCCGAGGCCGGCCTCGAGGGCCTGGACACCGAGAACCTGCGGCCGCACTACGCGCGCACCTTGTGGGCCTGGTCCGATGCGCTGGAGTCCCGGCTGGACGAGGCCGCCCGCGTCAGCGGCGAGGCCACCGTGCGCGCCTACCGGCTGTACCTGGCCGGCAGCGCCGCAGCCTTCGAGCGCGGCTGGATGGCGCTGCACCAGACCCTGGCCGCCTACCCGACCGGTGACCCGGCCGACGGGCCGATGCGTGGCGCACAATCGGCCTATCCCTTCAACCGCGACTACATGAGCCGATGATCTACCGCTTCCGCAGTCCGGCGGCCGGCGACGTGGTGATGCTGGGCGCCAGCGGAGACGAACTGCTGCGCATCCTGGGCCGCGAGCCGGCGGCGCAGGGCATCATCGAGCCGGCCGCGATGCCCGCGGCCATGGCTGCCTTGCAGGCGGCGGTGGCCGCCGCCGAGGCGCCGGCCGACACCGAAGACAACGAAGCCGACGGCAGCGAACGCCAGCGTGGCGTCAGCCTGCGCCAGCGCGTCTGGCCGATGATGGAAATGCTCAAGCGTGCACACGCCGAGGACGCCCCCGTGGTCTGGGGCGTCTGAGAAACCAGCGGCGGTGCCGATCACCCGAGGAGGAGCGATGGAACTGTGGAGCGAGAGCTGGACCAACGGGGACCGCATTCCCGAGCGGTTTGCGGCCGGGCGCCTGTTGCCCGACGGCAGCGTCGGGTTCTCCGACAACCTGAACCCGCACCTGGCCTGGCGCGACCTGCCCGACGGGGCGCAGTCCATGGTGCTGATCTGCCATGACTTCGACGTGCCCAGCCGCGCCGACGACGTGAACCAGCCCGACCGTGAGGTGCCGGTGGACCTGCCGCGCGTGGACTTTTTCCACTGGGTGCTGATCGACCTGCCGCCGCGGCCGACGGTGATCGCCGAAGGCGAGTTCAGCCGCGGCTTCACGCCACGCGGCAAGCCGGGGCCGGCGGCCATCAATGGTGCGCGCCAGGGCCTCAACGACTACACCGGCTGGTTCGCGAACGACCCCGAGCGTGCCGGGCAGTATTTCGGCTACGACGGCCCGTTCCCGCCCTTCAACGATTCGCTGGTGCACCACTACGTGTTCACGCTGTACGCGGTGGCCGATGCCCGGCTGCCGGTGGAAGGCGTGTTCACCGGGCACGACGTGCGTGCCGCGCTGGCCGGGCGCGTGCTGGGTGCGGCCACCTTCTCCGGCACCTACACGCTCAACCGCCGGCTCGTGTCGGCACCGTGAGTGCCGACGCGCTGCAGGCCACGCAGGTGCTGCTGGTCCGCCACGGCGAGACCGACTGGAACACCCAGACCCGGCTGCAGGGCCACACCGACATCCCGCTGAATGCACGCGGCCGCGCGCAGGTGCAGCGGTTGGGTGAGGTGATGCAAGGCCAGCAGCTGGACGCCGTCTACAGCAGCGACCTGCAGCGCGCGCTCGACACGGCCCGCGCCATCGCCGAGGCCACCGGCGCACTCCTGGTGGCCGAGCCCGCACTGCGCGAGCGCCGCTTCGGCTGCTTCGAAGGCCTGACCTACGCCGAGGTCGAGGCGCGCTGGCCCGACGATGCCCGCCGCTGGCGGCTGCGCGAGCCCGGCTTCGGGCCTTCGGGCGGTGAGACGCTGGAGGACTTCCACGCCCGCTGCCTGGCGGTGGCCGAAGCACTGGTGGCGCGCCACGCCGGCGGCCGTATCGCCCTGGTGGCGCACGGCGGCGTGCTCGACAGCCTGTACCGCGCCGCCACCCGCATCCCGCTGGATGCGCCGCGCAGCTGGCGCATGGCCAACGCCAGCCTCAACCGGCTGCTGCACGGCAGCAGCGGCTTCATGCTCGTGGGCTGGGACGATCACGCCCACCTGCAGGGCCTGTGACCCTGCAGGGGGCAGCGCGCGTCACTGCCGGCGGATCTCCCGCCAGGCGTTCTTGGCCGGCGCGATCGACCCGCTCTTGACGATCTCGCGCTCCCAGGGCTTGCCATCGGCATCCTGACCGGAGCCAACGATCTTGCCGTTGTTCGTGGCCAATGCCGTGACGCCCGACGAGTTGGCCGTCGACGAGATGACCGAGGACACGAAGTCCGTACCCTCGAACGCGCCGCCGGTCTTCACGTCCAGCACGTACAGCCGCGAACTCGCCGAGCAGTCGGTGCCGCCGTTCTTGTTGGTGACGAAGGCCACCGCGCCATACGCGATGGTCGGGGTGGTGTTGGCCTGTTCGCCAGCTGGCAGGTCCACGTACCAGCCGCGGTCGCTGTTCCAGTCCACCTCGTCGCCGGAGATCGTGTCGGTGTCGGGGTTGTAGGTCTGCTGCACGAGGCTGCTGCGCACGTTGGCGATGGCCGTGCCGTCGGCGATCACGTACAGGCTCTGCGTGCGCGTGCTGCCAAAGTCGGCGATGTCGAGGATGCGCCCGGTGCCGACGATGACGACCCGCTTGCCGTCGATCTTCGTCAGCTCCGGTGCCGCCGTCACCGGCTGCACCACGTTGCCGCTGTCCTTGAGCATGGCCAGCTTGTGCGGCGTGCCCTTGTCCAGCAGGTCGAAACGCCAGACGTTGCCCAGCAGGTCGCCGCCGTAGACGTAGCGCACCGTGCCATCCGATTCGGCATAGGCCGACACCTGGGCCAGTCCGGCCTCGGCGCCCAGCGCACCCACGCCGGTGTCGAACTCGTGGATCACCGTACCCGTGCTGGCGTCGAGCATCCACAGCCGGCCGTGGCCATCGGCCGTGCTGTTGTAGCCGGAGGTCACCAGCACCACGTAGCCGTCGCCACTGGTCTTGACGATGCGCGGGCGGCCCATCGACTGCCCGACCTTGGCCGCGGTGGCGGCGTCGCCTGCGGCCGGGAACTGCCACTTGTACTTCGCGGCCAGGCCCGCCTCGTCCAGGCCGCGCGGGCTCGAGACGTCCAGCGCATAGAAGCTGCGCCCGGCCGCGCCCATGCCAGCCACCAGCAGCGTGCCACTGGCGTAGGTGCCCAGCGTCGGCGAGCCGTCGAGCTGGGTGTGGAAGACATAGCTGCGCTGAACGGTCTCGCCGATGTTGGGCAGGACGGCCGGCGGCACGAAGGCCCAGAGCTCGGTGCCCGCGGTGCCCACGGCGGTGTCGATGGCGTGCAGCATGCCTTCACCGGACTGCACGTAGATCACGTTGGCCGAACGCTGCACGGCAGGTTCGGAGTTGATCACCGCGCCGATCAGCGACTGCCGGCTGCGGAACAGCGAGCCTTCGTGGGTGCGGTCGCCGCGCAGGTAGTCGATGACCTGGCCGGTGTCGCCGTAGACCCCGCCGGGGTTGACCGTTCCGCCGACGGCTGCGGCGGTGAACGTGCTGCTGCCGCTGGCGATCACGCGGGTGGTCCAGTCGCGCGCCAGCAGGGTCGCGCCGGCCGACCACAGCGTGGTGTCGGGGTCGACCTCGCCGGTGGACGCGTCGATCGGGTGGGCGGTGATGTCGCCCTGCCAGCCGGACGGGTTGTAGGTGCCGAAGTAGGCGCGGTTGTCACCGCGCGACAGGTTCACGGTGCTCACCGCCACGCCACCCTGCGCGCCGCGCTGGCTGACGATGTCGCTGAGCACGGCGCGGATGCCGGCCGTCGTCTCGGTGGGATTGGTGGCCAGGAACATCAGGCCGCGGCCGTTGATCGTGGCATGCCACTGGTCGTCGATCAGCGACGGGTCGTCGGCTACTGGCGTGGTCCAGGTCGGCGCCGTGTCGAAGGGGTCGACATCGGTGGGCCACAGCGCCCCGCGCACCCCCAGCGAGATGGCGTAGGTGTTGATGTGCAGGTCGGTGTTGGTGTCCGCGTTCGGGTCGGTCGACGAGCTCGGCGGCACCTTGCCGGCGGCGAGGTCGGTGCGCAGGCGGTTCGTGTAGTAGCGCAGCGCCAGGTCGGCCAGCGTGCCGGTGGCCGTGGTCTGGTAGGGCGCACCGTCGCCCCAGGTGGAGGCGGACTTGCCGGCGTCCCAGCTCGGCGGGGTGATCGACGTGGTGTTCGAGAAGCCGTCGGTCACGATGAACATGCTGTTGCGCTGGCAGGCGTACTGCACGATGGACGTGTTCTCGTTGAACTGCTTGGCGATGTGCTTGACGGTGGCGTGCGTCGGCGTGCCTTCGGCGGCCAGCGCGTTCTTGTAGAAGAAGCCGGCCACGCGACGGCCGTTGTCGTTGGCGTTGGGGTTGTCGGTGTCGTACATCGTCACCGTCGGCGTGTCGGCGCCCTCGTCGGTGAACTTCATCAGCCCCACGCGCAGGCCGGTCAGGTCCTCCAGCACCGCGCCCATCGAGCCGGCGAGCATCAGCTTGCGCTTGCGGTAGTAGCTGAACCAGTTGGCGAAGTTCTGCAGTTCCGCGGCATGGCTGCGGCCCGACGGGAAGGTGTTGCCGCTCTTGATCTCGTAGCGCTTGAGCTTGGTCGTGCCGTTGGGGGCGAGCACGCAGTCGTTGCCGATCGTGCAGTCCTCCGCATGCCAGAACGTGGCCGGGTAGTAAGGCACGGAGGCCCAGCAGGCCCGCCCCGACTGCACCTTCATGGCCTCGTCCAGGGTGCGCTCGGTGCTGCCGCGGCAGAGCACGTCGTCGGTGGCCGGATTGGCGGTGTCGTCGGTGGTGGCGCGCACGCGGGTGCCGGCCGGCAGCCACATGCCAGCCTGCACGTAGAAGCGGTAGCCGTTGCTCGTCCAGTTGCCGTCGGCAGAGTTCCAGTCGTCGCCGACGTTCAGCGTCGGCCCCGCGCTGTAGGCCGGGTGCGCCAGGGTGGCCGAGGTGGACGCGTCGTCGTAGGTCCGCACGGCACCGTCGTGGTAAGCCGGCGCCCAAGGGTCGTAGGTGACGCTGGTGTCGTAGTACAGCGGATTGAAGGCCGACGAGCGCAGCCAGGCGAA
The DNA here is from genome assembly GCA_024235855.1 of Burkholderiaceae bacterium. Classification (GTDB taxonomy): domain Bacteria; phylum Pseudomonadota; class Gammaproteobacteria; order Burkholderiales; family Burkholderiaceae_C; genus Rubrivivax. The sequence continues at coordinate 269,780 of JACKLN010000006.1, read as the reverse complement.
CTGGTTGGTCGGTGGCAGCGCCAGGCCGTTGGTGCTGTTGTAGGCGTAGATCTGGCCGCCGGTGGCCGTGCCCACCGGCATCAGGTAGGCGTAGCCCCAGTAGCTGTTGTGCTTGGTGCGGCGCGGCTTGCCGGTGCCCGAGTCCCAGCCGTCGTCGCCATCCCACCAGAACAGGCCGGAACTGGTGTCGAGCAGGAACTCCCAGTCCATCGAGCCGGAGTCGTCCATGCCGAAGACCACGTTCGGGCGCGCCAGCACCGACGATTTCAACGGCAGGTCGGCCACGTCGGTGGCCTGGGCCGCCGGGCCACTGAGCAAGGCGCCGAGCGCCAGCAGGCAGGCGGCAGCCTGGTGGGTGGTCTTCATCATTGACCTCTCGTGATCAGGGACTGCACCCAGGTCTGGGTGTCCTTGGGCCCGGTGACGCGGACCGTCACGCGGAACTGGCGGGAGTTGGGCGGGTCCAGGGCCTCCTTGTCGAAGACCTGGCTCTCGACGTCCTGCGGCTCCTGCTTGACCAGGCACTGCCGCAGCGGCTGTGTCACCGGCATCGCGCCTTCGCACACGCGCTCGGCCACGTAGGCCACGGTGTAGGGTCCGACGGCGATCGTCGGCGCGGCGTCGAAGTCCACCTGCGGGATGCCGTTGGCATCGGCGGCCTGGATCGTGGGCCAGTACCAGCCAGCCTGCGCCGTCTCCTCGTTGCCGATGTCGTCGCGGATGCGCTCGAACACGGTGTTCAGGCCCACCTCGGACGCCTGCACCGCCGCCTCGCGGAAGGCGGTGTTGCCGCTGGCCAGCGTGCCGACCTCGGTCAGCCGCGCCAGCGCCATGCCGCCGAGCAGCATCACCGACAGCAGCACCAGCACGACCAGCATGGTCACACCGCGCTGACCGCGCGCGTGCCGCGAAAGCCTGTTGCACACGTTCATCACCTCAGCCCCAGGACCAGGTTGCGCATCGGCACGACGACGGTGGAGACGCGGTAGCGCCAGCACTGCCAGTCGGCGACATCGGGTTCGACCTCGACGCCGAACAGCTGCGGCTTGTCGAGACTGGCCTCGCAGTCGCCACCCGCATTGGGCTTCTCGCGCTGCGGGCTGCGGGTGACCACACCCATGCGGATGGCGCGCACGCGCGGCAGCGTGGCGGCGTCCAGTGCGGCGAAGCCGCCCGTGGCATCCACCCATTGCTCCAGCGTGGTGCTGCCGGCGCCCGCAGCCGCGATGCCGTACTGCGCCCGAAACGCGATCACGTTGCGCGTGAGCACCACGCTGTCGTCGTTCACCAGCGGCCGCTCCAGCACCAGCGTGTTGCCATCGCGGCGGTAGCGGTTCCAGCTCAGCGCCCCGATCAGCGTGGCGCGGTCGCGCTCGGCGAAGGTCGGGGCCGCGGTGAAGGCGCCCTGGTTGTGCGTGCCGTCGGCGCCGAAGGTGAGCACCTGCGGCGTGGTGTCGGTGCTGGCGGTGACGCCGGTGATGCTGCGCACCAGGCAAGGGGTGCCTGGCGTGGCCGGTGCCAGCAGCAGGGCCTGCCCCACACCGGCCGGCAGCAGCGACAGCACTTCGGCCGACGTGCCGTCCGAGGCCGAGGCCAGCAGCACGTTGGCGCCGGATTCGATGCGGTTGCCGTAGACGATGTCGATGGTGTCGCCGTCGTCGCCAGCGGTGATGTTGATCGGCGTGAACACCGCACCGTCGCTGTGCAGCGTGGCGCCCACGCTCAGCGCCAGGCGGTTGCACAGGTAGCGCGAGTCGCCGAAGAAGCCCAGGCCAGCCAACGCGGCGTCGTTCTTCAGCGCCGCCAGCGCGGTGGCCGCGCCGATGCCGCTGCCGCCCACGCCAATGCCCTGGCGCTGCGAGGCCGTGAACATCATCGCGCTGCCCGCTGCGGCAATGCTCACCAGCATCGCCACCACCAGGCCCACCATCAGCTCGACGATGGACAGGCCCCGCTGGCGGCGGCGGTTGGCCATGGGGCGCAGGCTATTCGCGGACATCGGTGGTCGCCTCCAGCGTGCGGGTCTCCCCGGAGTCCTTGCCGGTCCAGGTGATGGTGACGGTGAACTGGCCGTCGTCCAGGGCAGCCGTGGCCTCCACGTTGCCGGGCAGTGCGCCGGCCACGCGGGCTTCCCAGTCTTCGGCGCGCGCGCGGGCGGTGGCGCTGGCGCAGCCGTCGGCATCGGGCAGCGTGTAGCAGCCGGCGTTGCCCACGTCCACGAGCACGGTGCTCAGCAGTTCGTCGCCGAGCTGGGCTGCGGTGAGCCGGGACTGGCTCTCGGTGGTCTGGCGCACCAGGCTGGTCTGCATGCGCGTCATGCCCAGCAGGCCGAAGGCCAGCAGGGCCAGCGCGATCAGGGCGTCGATCAGACCCATGCCGCGCGCGCCGTGGCGGCGCGGCCGGGTGGACTTGCGGGTGAGCCAGGTCATTCGCAGCTCCCGGTGTGGTCGCCACACAGGCGCACGCCGCCGCCGGCATCCACGCGCAGGCCCGGGCAGCGGATGGTCGACGAACAGGTCAGGCTGGGGTGGGAGAAGTCCACCTCGGCGGTGGCGAAGCCCACGGGCCGGCCTTCGCCGCCAAAGTCGAGCGTGAAGGCCTCGGCCGCGATGCCATTGGTCAACGGGGTGGTCTTGATCGTCTGCGGGTCGTCGGGGTCCGTCCGGTCGCTGACGATGATGCTGCCGTCGGCCACCGCGACCCGCACCACGGTGTTGCGCTTGATGGCCTCGCTCTGCGCGTACAGCGTCTGCGCGTACAGGCTGTTGCCGTTCTCGCGCAGGCGCGAGTTGGCCATGTACTCGGTGAACGACGGCGCTGCGGCCACCGCCAGCATGGCGGCGATGGCCAGCGCCACCATCAGTTCCACGAGCGTCAGGCCGCGCGCACTGCGGGCCGGCGGGGGCAGGGGGGTCAGGTGTCGCATGTGCTGCCCTTCATGCTCCAGCAACTCGTTTCCGGCACACCCTTGGGATGTGCCGTCGTGGCGCGCACCCCGAGGTGGTTGATGGTGTAGGTGTAGCCGTCGACCGGGCCGCTGCCGGTGGCGGTGGCGGTGTAGCTCTGGCCGTCCTCGCCCGCCTCGCAGGCGATGCCGAAGTCGCCGGCATCGCCCAGCGCGTCGGGGCAGGTGTAGCTGCCGGTGTCCTGGAAGCGCTGCTCCATGCGCGTGGCCAGCGCGCTCAGTGCGTCCAGCGCCGGTGGCACGCGCGAGCGCTGGATGTAGGCGGTGTAGGCGGGCAGCGCGATCGCGGACAGGATGGCGACGATGGCCACCGTGATCATCACTTCGATCAGCGTGAAGCCGCGGGTGTGGCGGTGCGTGGTCATGGCATCGGGTTCCGGTCGGTCGTCGGGCAACGCAGCAGCGGGCTGCTCCCGGGGAGCAGCCTTTGCCGGCTCATGGCCGTGTTTATCGACGACTTGAAACGAGGCTTGAGGCTGAAAATGCGGCAGATTCCCGCGCAAACGTAACGGTCGGCAACCTGGCCTGCCCGGGAAGCCCCGGCTAGGCGCGGCCGCACCCGCGCGGCACCATGAGCGTATGACCGACGCGCAGATCATCGTCCTCGCGACGCCCGTCTTTCTGGCCTTGATTGCGGTGGAGTTCACGGTCGGCCGTCTGCGCGGGCGCGACACCTACCGGCTCGCCGATGCGCTGTCCAGCATCGGCCTGGGCATCATGAGCCAGCTCACCAACGTGTTCGGCAAGCTGGTGGCCGGTGCCATGTACGTGCTGGCGTACGAGGCGCTGGCACCGTGGCAGTTGCCGGCCAGTGAGCCCTGGGTCTGGGTGGCCGGCCTGCTGCTGTACGACCTCTGCTACTACTGGCTGCACCGCGGCGGCCACCGCGTGGCCGTGCTGTGGGCGGCCCATGCGGTGCACCACCAGAGCGAGGACTACAACCTCAGCACTGCCCTGCGCCAGACCAGCAGCGGCTTCCTCTTCGGCTGGCTCTTCTACCTGCCGATGGCGCTGCTGGGCTTTCCGCCGCTGGTCTTCGGCGTGGTGGCGCTGATCGACCTGCTCTACCAGTACTGGGTGCACACGCAGCAGATCGGCCGCCTGGGCTGGTTCGACCGCTGGTTCTGCAGTCCGAGCAACCACCGCGTGCACCACGCCGTCAACGACCGCTACGTGGACCGCAACTACGGCGGCATCCTGATCCTCTGGGACCGGATCTTCGGCAGCTTCGAGGACGAACGCGCCGACGAACCCTGCGTCTATGGCACGCGCAGCCCGCTGCGCAGCTGGAATCCGCTGTGGGCCAACCTGCAGGTCTACGCCGACCTGCTGCACGACAGCTGGCATGCCCGTTCGTGGGCCGACAAGCTGCGCGTGTGGTTCAAGCCGCCCGGCTGGCGGCCGGCCGACGTCGCGGCGCGCTTTCCGAAGCCGGCGTTCGACCTGGCGGCCGTGCGCCGCTGGGAGCCGGTGCTGTCGCCCGTGGCGGCGTGGGTGGCCACCCTGCTGTTCACGGCCCTGCTGGGCGCCACCGCGCTGTTCCTGTGGCACGCGCACCTGCTGAGCTGGCCGCAGAAGCTGGCGTCTGTGGCCGGCATCCTGGGCGGCCTGTGGGCCGTGGGCGCCATCTGCACGCCGCGGCAGCCCGCCACGGCCGGATCAGAACAACCTGCCTGAACCGATCCCTAGAACAGGCTGCCGCCGGCGGCCTGGGACGGCGCCACGCCCAGATGGCGGAAGGCCGCCAGGGTGGCCGTGCGGCCGCGCGGCGTGCGCTGCAGGAAGCCCTGCTGGATCAGGTAGGGCTCGATCACGTCCTCGATCGTGCCCGACTCCTCGCCAATGGCCGCGGCCAGGTTCTCCAGCCCCACCGGGCCGCCGTCGAAGCGGTGCACCACGGCTTCGAGCAGCTTGCGGTCCATCACGTCGAAGCCCAGCGGGTCCACGTCCAGCAGCGCCAGCGCCTTATCGGCCGTGGGCGCGTCGATGTGACCGGTGCCCTTGACCTGGGCATAGTCGCGTACGCGGCGCAGCAGCCGGTTGGCGATGCGCGGCGTGCCACGGCTGCGGCGCGCGATCTCGGCTGCGCCACCAACGTCGATGGGCACGTCGAGCAGCGCAGCGCTGCGGGTGACGATGCGTGTCAGTTCCTCGGCGGTGTAGAACTCCAGCCGTGCCACGATGCCGAAGCGGTCGCGCAGCGGGTTGGTCAGCATGCCGGCGCGCGTGGTGGCGCCCACCAGCGTGAACGGCTGCAGATCGAGCTTGATCGAGCGTGCGGCCGGTCCGTCGCCGATCATGATGTCGATCTGGTAGTCCTCCAGCGCCGGGTACAGGATCTCCTCGACCACCGGGCTCAGGCGGTGGATCTCGTCGATGAAGAGCACGTCGTGCTTCTCCAGGCTGGTGAGGATGGCGGCCAGGTCCTTGGGCTTCTCCAGCACCGGGCCCGAGGTCTGGCGCAGGTTCACGCCCAGTTCTGCGGCGATGATGTGGCTCAGCGTGGTCTTGCCCAGGCCCGGCGGGCCGAACAGCAGCACGTGGTCCAGCGCCTCGGCGCGATGGCGCGCGGCGCCGACGAAGATCTCCAGCTGCTCGCGCGCCTTGGCCTGGCCCACGTATTCCTGCAGCCGCTTGGGCCGCAGTGCGCGTTCCAGGGCCTCCTCGTTGGGCGACGCCGGCGCGGCGCTGACCACGCGCGGGCGCCGGAAGTCGTCGCCCTGGAGATCGTCGGTCTGTACGGCCATACAGGGATTATCGCCGCCATGCGCTGGATCATGGCCGGCACGGACGCTGCCGCTACACTCGCGGCCCGTGAACATCCTGCGCCCCCACCTGCGCCCCGTGACCTGGCTCGCCCTGGTCGCGGTGCTGGCGCTGGCGCTGATGCCCACGCTGTCGCATGCGCTGGCCTTCGCGCGCGGCGACGCGGTGGCCTGGGCCGAGGTCTGCACGCCGCAAGGCATCAAGGTGGTGGCGCTGGACGGCGCCGACGCCGATGCGCCGGCGACCCCGGTGTCCACCGGCCAGCACCTGGAACACTGCCCCTTCTGCAAGCTCGGCAGCGACGACGCGCTGCCGCTGCCGCCGGCCCTGCCGGCGATGGCCGAGCCGCTGCCGCCCGGCCCCTTCCTGCCGCCGCTGGCCCTGCAGGCGCCGCGCACGCTGCACGCGTGGGCCGCCGCGCAGCCGCGCGCACCGCCCACCGTCGCCTGACCCCGCGCCTCGGGTGAATCGCGGCCGCCGCGTGCAGCCGTGAGCCCCCTGTGTCATTGCCGGGCCGTGCGCGCCCGGCTCGTCAGGAGCATTCCCATGGATCCCCTCGAACGCGTCATGCGGGTCATGACGCACGTCAACATCGGCGCCGCGCTCGGCATGGTGGCTTGGCTGGCCTGGTCCGGCGCGCAGGTCGTGACCGGCCAGATCGTGCCAGCGCCCATCGCCGCGCCGCCGGAGGCGCCGCCGGCCTCGACGGCCGGACACTGCCGCTGCGAACCGCGATGGCCCGTCTGACGCGACGAGGCCTGCTGGCCGTCATTGCCAGCATGCTGGTGCTCCCGCTGACCGGGTGCCCGCGGCCGGCGGGCAGCTTTCTGGCCACCGACATCACCGGCGCCGACTACGCCCGCGACCTGCGCCTGCAGGACCCGCAGGGCCGCTGGCGCACGCTGTCCGAGTTCAAGGGGCGTGCCGTGCTGCTGTTCTTCGGCTTCACGCAGTGCCCCGACGTCTGCCCCACCGCGCTCGCCCGCGCCGCCGAGGTGATGCGCCTGCTCGGCGACGATGCCGTACGGCTGCAGGTGATCTTCGTCAGCGTGGACCCGGAACGCGACACGCCCGAGCTGCTGCGCGACTACACGGCGGCCTTCCACCCGAGCTTCCTGGGCCTGAGAGGCAGCCTAGAGGCCACCGCCGCCACGGCGCGCGACTTCAAGGTCTTCTACCGCCAGGTGCCCACCGGCAGCAGCTACACGCTGGACCACACGGCGCTGAGCTACGCCTACGACCCCGCCGGCCGGCTGCGGCTGGCGATCGGCCATGCCGCTTCCGCCGCCGACGTCACCGCCGACCTCCGGCGCCTGCTGCAGGCGGGCTGACGTCGTGGCGCGCCACGTCCAGGACCGCGGCCCTCGGCGCACCCTGCCGCCGTGCCGGCCATTTTCATCGTGTTCAACGGCCATCGCCTGGATGGCCATCATCGGGCGGTCTGCCAAGAAGGCGCGCCCTGTCAACCTCGAGGAACTGTCATGACATCCCTTCACAACGCCGTCTTCGTCGCCACGCTGTGCCTGGCCGGCGCCGCCCATGCCCAGGTCACCGTCAAGGACGCCTGGGTGCGTGGCACCGTCGCCCAGCAGCGCGCCAGCGGTCTCTTCGCCCAGATCACCTCGGCACAGGGTGGCAAGCTCGTGGCCGCTTCGTCGCCCGTGGCGGGCGTCGTCGAGATCCACGAGATGTCGATGGAAGGCTCGACGATGCGCATGCGCGAACTCACCGGCGGCCTGGCGCTGCCCGCGGGCCAGGCCGTGGAACTCAAGCCTGGCGGCTACCACGTGATGCTGATGGACCTGAAGCAGCAGCTCAAGGCCGGCGAGACGGTGCCGGTGACGCTGGTGGTCGAAGGGCCCGACGGCCAGCGCGAGAACGTCGAGGTGCAGGCGCCGGTGCGTGCGCTGGGTGCGGCCGGCGGCATGCAGCCTGGCGGCATGCACGGCGGCATGAAGCACTGAGGCTGGTGGTCAGCGGCTGAGGGCCTTGAGCGCGAGCTTGATGCCCTCGGCCACGCCCACGTCGGCCGGCAGCGCCTTCAGCGCGGCCTTGGCGTCGCGCTCGTTGTAGCCCAGCGCCAGCAGGGCCTGCACGATGTCGGCCTGGCTGTCGCTGACGGCTTCGGCCGAAGCGATGCCCAGGTCCGGACCCAGCTTGCCCTTGAGCTCCAGCAGCAGCCGCTCGGCGGTCTTCTTGCCGATGCCCGGCACCTTCACCAGACGCCCGACGTCCTGCGCCGTGACCGCCTGCGACAGCTCCGCGGTCGACAGCCCCGACAGCACGGCCAGCGCCGTGCGCGGCCCCACGCCGCTGACCTTGACCAGTTCGCGGAAGCCGGCGCGCTCGCCTTCGGTGAGGAAGCCGTAGAGCAGCTGCGCGTCCTCGCGCACGACGAAGTGCGTCAGCAGCGTCACCGGCGCGCCCAGCGCGGGCAGGTGGTAGAAGCTGCTCATCGGCACGTCGAGCTCGTAGCCCACGCCGTGCACGTCGACGAGGATCTGCGGCGGCGACTTGGCCGCGAGGGTTCCGACGAGGCGTCCGATCATGGACGCGGATTATGTTGTCGCGGCCGACCTGCCGCGCGCGGCGATCAGCGACCGAACAGCCCCAGCCGCTGCGCTTCCAATGCCGCCTCGGCGCGCGAGCTCACGTTGAGCTTGCGGTAGATCTGCTTCACGTAGTCGGCAATCGTGTGCCGGCTCAGCCCCAACTGCACGCCGATCTCCGGCAGCGTGTAGCCCTTGGCGACGCGCAGCAGCACCTCGCTCTCGCGTTCGGTGAGCGACACGTTGGGCAGCAGGTTGTTCCGCGGCTGCGACGGCTTGGCCTTCTCGGTGAAGTAGGCCATCACGCGGCGCGCGATGCTCGGGCTCAGCGGCGGTTCGCCCTGGCTGATGCGCTGCAGCTGCTCGGTGATCAGCTCGCGCGCCTGTTCCTTGAGGATGTAGCCGAAGGCACCGGCCTGCAGCGCGGGAAAGAGGTGTTCGTCGTCGTCGTGGATCGTGACCACCACCGACTGCGCCTCGGGCTGCAGGTCGCGCAGCTTGGTGACCACGTCCACGCCGGAGCCGTCGGGCAGGCCCAGGTCCACCAGCGCGAGGTCGAACTTCACGGCCGAGACGAGCTCGATGGCGTCGTGCACGCGAGCGGCTTCGGACACCTGCGCGCCGGGAAACACCTGCTGCACGAGGCTGCGCATCCACGTGCGGATCTCGGGCAGGTCTTCAAGCAGCAGGATGTTGGTCATGGCGCCAAGGGCGAATCGCGCGATTTCAGCGCGGAAAGTCATGCTAGCAGTGCGTGCCGACCTCAGGGGGCGGTCTGCGTGGCGCGATCCAGCGGCAGTGTGAGGCGTATCACGGTTCCATAGCCGGGGCCGGATTCCACCAGGCACTGGCCCTGCATCTGCTTGGCACGCTGCTTCATGCTCATCATGCCGTGGCCGCGGTCCAGGCGGCCGTCCAGCTCCATCGGGATGCCGTTGCCGTTGTCCTGGATCACCAGCTGCAGGTCGCCGTCGGCGATGCCGCAGGTGAAGCTGCAGCGCGTGGCACCGCTGTGCTTGATGATGTTGCTGGTGGATTCACGCAGGATGCGCGTGGTCTGCACGTAGGCGCGGGCCGACAGCGTCTGCGGCAGGTCGTCGGGCGATTCCCACTCCGCCTCGATGCCCGACTGCGACAGGCGCGACATCAGCTCGGCGCGCCAGTCGCCCAGCGCGTTGGCCAGCGGCACCGGCTTGCCGGTGAGGCCGCGCACCGACAGCCGCATCTCCTCCAGCGCCTCGCGCGCCAGCGTGGAGATGCGCGGGTCCTCGCTGGTGTGCACGATGGTCAGCAGCTTGGCGCCCAGGTCGTCGTGCAGGTCGGCCGCGATGCGCTTGCGCTCCTTCTCGGTGACCTGTTCCACGCGCAGCTCGGTCAGCTGGCGGAAGTTGCGCTCGATCTCGGCGGTGGCGTCGCGGATGCGAGCTTCGAGGTTCACGCGCGTGGCCTCCGACGCCTGCAGCGCGCGCCCGTGCTGGCGCACCAGGCGCAGCGCCACCAGCAGCAGCGCCAGCGGCGCGATCAGCGCCGTGGCATGCAGCAGCGTCGACGGCACCGGCGCATAGCGGCCGGCCAGCTGCACCACCAGCGCCGCCCCGACGGTGGCCAATGCGAAGGCCGCCAGGCCGGGCCAGCGGCCCTGCAGGCGCCGGCGCAGGTGCAGGTGGAAGGCCGCTGCGGCGGCGATCTCCAGCGCGAACAGCGTCAGCCACAGCGCCGTGAGCATGTGCAGGTGCGCAGGCCCGGCGGCCACCAGCGTCATCGGCATCAGTACGCTCTGCAGCGCCAGTGCCCGGCTGATGCTGCGGCTGCGCCAGCGCGCCTCGCGCAGCAGGAACTGCACCGCCGCCAGCGTCACCAGCGCCAGCATCACGCCGTGCAGGAACTCCAGCACGGCCACGCCCGCCCCCAGCGCCGGCCACCATCGAGGCACTTCCACCAGCGCCCAGCCGACGCACAGCGCGCCGAAGTAGGCCAGGTGGCTCTGTTCGCGGTGCCGCCAGCCGAGCAGGAAGACGAAGCCGCCGGTCAGCAGCAGCGACACCGCGAAGGCCTGCGGCAGCTGCACCTGCAGCAAGGTGGCGCGCGCCGCCAGCGGGGCCAGCTCGGCCTGCGGCCCCACGCGCAGCGCCGACAGGCCACCGGCCTGGGCGCGCGAGGCCACGTGGGGCAGGGGCGCGCCCTCGACGCGCAGGTCCAGCACCTGGGGCGCGTCGGCACCGGCCAGCGGCAACGGCAGCAGCAGCGGCCCGGGGCAGGCGCTGGCGGTGCCGGTGCGCCAGAACTGGCGGCCGTCTACGAAGACCTGCAGCCGCGTGCAGGCCCGCTCCACGTACAGGGCCCGCGGCTGGTCGCCGCCCGCGGGCAGCAGCGTCAGGCGATACCAGCGCACCTGCGTGTCCGGCCCTTGCTCCCAGAGGTCGGGCAGCGGTTGCACCGGCCCGGGCACGGCGGGCGGGGACGTGGCCGACGAGACGGTCATGGCCGCCTCGTCCAGCACCCGCACCGCCGCCGCGGCCGGCACCGCGCACGCCAGCAACGCGACGAGCACCGCCAGGCCCAGTCGAAGCAGCGGCGTGAACAGGCGGGACCGGCCAAGAAGGTGCGTCGGCAGCATCATCGCGCGGGCATCGTAAACGCGATGTCTGCCGCCGGCCGCCCGATGCGGGTGGACAATGCGCAGCCTGACACACCCGGGCCGCCCGCTCCGCGCAGCCGGCCTCGACGAGCACCGCCTTGATCCTGCGCCACCGCTTCGAACCTGCCGACAACCGCCGTCTGGCCCGCCTGTGCGGCCCGCTGGACGCTCACCTGCGCCAGATCGAGCAGGCCCTGGACGTGCGCATCGAACGCCGCGAGGCCGCCTTCGCGATCCATGGCTCGCGCGTGGCCGTGCACGTGGCGCGCAACCTGCTGATCACGCTGCACGACAGCCCCGCGCGCACGCTGGACGAGCGCGCGGTGCGTCTGGCCCTGGTGGAGGCGGGCGCCACCGACGCGGCGACGGCGCCCAAGTCCGCCGCCAGAAGCGTGGCCAGGACGGCAGCCAAGGCTTCAGCCAAGGTGGACGTGGCCACCGACGACACGCCCATCCACCTGCACACCCGCCACAGTGATCTGGCCGGCCGCACGCCCAACCAGGTGGCCTACCTGCGGCAGATCCTGGCGCGCGACATCTGCTTCGGCATCGGCCCGGCCGGCACCGGCAAGACCTTCCTCGCCGTGGCCTGCGCGGTGGATGCGCTGGAACGTGGCACCGTGCAGCGCATCGTGCTCACGCGCCCGGCGGTGGAGGCCGGCGAGAAGCTGGGCTTCCTCCCCGGCGACCTGGCGCAGAAGGTCGACCCCTACCTGCGCCCGCTGTACGACGCGCTGTACGACCTGATGGGCTTCGAGCGCGTGGGCCGCGCGTTCGAGAAGGGCCAGCTCGAGATCGCGCCGCTGGCCTTCATGCGGGGGCGTACGCTGAACCATGCCTTCGTGATCCTGGACGAGGCGCAGAACAGCACGCGCGAGCAGATGAAGATGTTCCTCACGCGCATCGGCTTCGGCAGCAAGTGCGTCATCACCGGCGACGTGAGCCAGATCGACCTTCCCAAGGGCCAGTCCAGCGGCCTGGTCGATGCCGAGCACGTGCTGCAGAACGTGGAGGGCGTCGGCTTCACGCATTTCGGCGCCGACGACGTGGTGCGCCACCCGCTGGTGGCGCGCATCGTGCGTGCTTACGACAAGGCGGCCGAACGCGAGCGGCGGCGCAGCACGGCCCGGGGCGACGATGGCCAGGCCTGAGCTGACCCTGTCGCTGCAGTTCGCCGACAAGCGCCACCGGGCGCTGCTGCCGCGGCACTTCGTGGCGCGCTGCCTGCGTGCGGCGCTGGAAGCGCCGGCGCAGCTGTCGGTGCGCATCGTCGATGCGGACGAGGGCCGCGCACTGAACCGCGATTTCCGTGGCAAGGACTACGCCACCAACGTGCTCACCTTCGACTACGAGCACGCGCCCGTCGTGGTGGCCGATCTGGTGCTGTGCGCCCCGGTGCTGGAGGCCGAGGCCGACGCCGCCGACCGGCCGCTGAAGGACCACTACGCCCACCTGCTGGTGCACGGCGCCCTGCATGCCCAGGGCTGGGATCACCAGCGTGCCGCCGAAGCCCGGCGCATGGAAGCGCGCGAGACCGCGCTGCTGGCCTCGCTGGGCGTGCCCGACCCCTACGCCTGATGCACCGGCGGGGCCGGCGCTGTCGGCGCCGTGGCCGGCCTCACTGCACCCGCTTGTAGTTCGTGTAGCCGCCATGCGGCGCCGTGTCCACGCCGAGCACGGCCACGCCCTTGGGCGGCAGGCGCAGGTGCAGCAGCGCCGCGCGCAAAGACGGCGGTGCGCCGTCCAGCGTGCCCAGCAGGTCCACCAGCGGCGTGGCGTCCATCAGCTTGGAGTCGGTGACCACCAGCGCCTCGTCGACCGCGTCGTCGGTGGGGTTCACCACCACCAGCACGCTGTCGCCGGCACGGTCGGTGTGGCGCTCGAAGGCGAACAGCCGCTGGCCGATCAGCGGCCGCCAGTCGCCGATGCGCAGCGCGCGGTGGGAACGCCGCAGCGCGCCCAGGCGCCGGATCAGGTCCAGCGTCGGGTGACCGGCGGCCACGCGGTCCCAGGGCATCGGGGCGCGCATCTCGGGGTCGTCGCCCCCTTCCAGGTCCACCTCGCTGCCGTAGTACAGGTTCGGGCTTCCGGGCAGCGTGAACTGCAGCACCATGGCCAGGCGGCGCGCGGCGGGGTCGGGCAGTGCGGTGGCCAGGCGGATGGTGTCGTGGTTGTCCAGGTAGATCCAGCTGCGCAGCAGGTTCTCCGTGCCGCAGTCGGCCAGCATCCGCTCGACGACGCGTCCGAAGGTCGTGGCATCCAGCTGCCCGCCAGCCAGGCGGATGAGCAGCTGGCGCAGCCCGAAGTGCATCACGCCGTCCACCGACGGGTACCACTGCGCCGGCCAGTTGGGGATTTCGCCGACGACCAGGGAACCGGGCTTCTGGGCATGCGCACTGCGCGTGAGCTCGTCGAGGTAGACGAAGCCGATGTCGAAGGCCACGTCCAGCCGCCAGCCGTCGGCGCCGTCGCGCAGCCAGCCGCGCACCACCGAGTCGGCATTCCCCCAGAGGTCGGCGCGCACCGCGGGGTTCTCCAGGTTCAGCTCGGGCAGGTTCTCCGCCCGCCACCAGGCGCGGGCACCGCCGGGCAACGACGGGTCGAAGCTGAACCAGTCGCGCCAGGGGCTGGCCGGGTCGGCTTCGGCGGCGCGGAACGCCGGGCTGTTGCGGCCCATGTGGTTGAACACACCGTCGAGCACCAGCTTCATGCCCTGCGCATGCAGCGTGTCGGCCAGCGCGATCACGTCGGCCCGCGTGCCGTATTCCGGCGAGACGCCGCGGTAGTCCAGCGCGTCGTACTTGTGGTTGGTGTAGGCGTCGCAGATGGGGTTGAGGTAGAGCACGTCGGCGTGCAGCGAGCGCACGTGGTCCAGCCGCGTGGCGAGGCTCTGCAGGTCGCCGCCCCAGAAGTCGATCTCGTGGCCCCAGAGCTTGTGTGCTGCCAGGTACTCGCCCTGGCGTGGCAACTCGTCCCAGCCGCGCAGGCGCTTGGGGGCGGGGTACAGGTGGCGCTTGGCCGCCAGGTCCGCCGGCGGTGCGAAGCGGTCCACCAGCACCTGGTAGACGACGGCGCCCATGCGCCAGTCGGCTTCGCGGGTCTCGTAGGTGCCGGCCACGGTGTGGTCGGCGGCGTTGGCATACACGGTGGTCATGTCATCCCTTGACGCCGCCTGCGGCCAGGCCGGCGATCATCCAGCGCTGCGCGAGCAGGAAGACCACGGTGATCGGCAGGCCCGACAGCAGTGCGGCGGCGGCGAAGTCGCCCCAGCGGAAGTTGTGCTCGTGCACGAAGAGCTTGGCGCCCACCGCCAGCGTGAGCTGGTCCTGCTGCGTGAGCAGCACGCTGGCCACCGGGTACTCGATGATGGCGCCGATGAAGGCGAGCAGGAACACCACCATCAGGATGGGCAGCGCCATCGGCAGCAGCACGCGCCAGAAGGCCTGCCAGGCCGTGGCGCCGTCCACGCGCGCCGCTTCCTCGATCTCGGCCGGCAGCGTGTCGTAGTAGCCCTTGATGGTCCACACGTGCATGGCGATGCCGCCGCTGTAGGCCAGCACCAGGGCCGCGTGCGTGTTCAGGCCGATGGCCGGAAAGGCGCTGCCCAGGCGGTCGAAGATGGCGTAGATGGCCACCAGGGCCAGCACGGCCGGGAACATCTGCATCAGCATCAGGCCCTGCAGCAGCTGCTTGCGACCCCGGAAGCGCAGGCGGGCCAGCGCATAGGCGGCCGTGGTGGACAGCGCCAGCGCCACGATGGCCGACCCGAAGGCCACCTTCACGCTGTTCCACAGCCACAGCAGCACCGGCAGGTCGGGTGCGATCAGGCGGCCGTCGGGCCCCGGCACCGGCAGGCCGAGCACGTATCGCCAGTGCTCCAGGCTGATGCTGTCGGGGATCAGCGAGCCGCTGGCGAAGTTGCCCGGGCGCAGCGAGACCGAGAGCACGACCAGGAACGGAAAGACCACCGCGGCGCACAGCAGCAGCAGGAAGGCATGCGCGCCCAGCAGGCGCCAGCGCTGGGATCGGGTCTGGACCATGGGCATGGGGGTGTGCCGGTGTCAGTCTCGCGCCGGGTTCACCCGGCGGTCTGGGATGGTGACAAGGGCCGTCGGCGGCCCGACGGGGCCTGGTTCCCCGCCGGGCGCTGGCGAGCCGGGCTCAGCGCTCCCAGCGGACGGCCGCGATGTCGTTGGCAAAGATCGGGCTGCTGGCCCACAGGCCCTTGAGGCCCTTCTTCGCCACAGCCACCTGCGCCGGGTTGAACAGCCAGGCGTTGACGGCGTCGGTGGCCAGCTGGCGCTGCATCTGCTGCCAGACCTTCAGCCGTTCGGCCGGATTGGTGGTGCCGGCGTGCTGCGCCACCAGCTTGTCGAAGGCCGGGCTGTCGTAGCCCCAGTAGTACGCCTTGTTGGTGTACTGCATGTAGTCCAGCGGCTCGACGTGGTTGATGATCGTGAGGTCGAAGTTGCCCTTGAACGGGCCCGACAACCACTGCGCCCACTCCACGTTCTCGATCTTCGCGACGATGCCCACCTTGGCCAGCATCGCGGCCACCACCTCGCCGCCCTTGCGCGCGTAGGGCGGCGGCGGCAGGGTCAGCGTCACGTTCAGCGGCGTGGCCACGCCGGCTTCCTTCAGCAGCGCCTTGGCCTTCTCGGGGTCGTAGGGGTACATCCCGGTCAGGTCCACGTAGCCGGCGTCGGTGGGCGCGAAGTGGCTGCCGATCGGCTGGCCCAGGCCTTCGAGCACGCCGTCGATGAAGGCCTTGCGGTCGATGGCGTGGGTGATGGCGCGGCGCACGCGCACGTCGTCGAAGGGCTTCTTCCTGTTGTTGATCGTCAGCTGCCCCTTGCCCGCGGTGCTGCCGATCTCGACCGTGAAGCGCTTGTCCTGCTGGAATTGTTTCAGGCTCTGCAGCGCGGCGAAACGCGGCATGCCGTCGATGTCGCCGGCCAGCAGCGCCGCCACCTGGGCGGCGGGGTCGTTGATGATGCGGAAGGTCACGCGCTGCACGGCGGGCTTGATGCGCGCATCGCTGCGCGCCGTCAGCGTGATGGCCGAGCCCTTCTTCCAGTCGGCCAGCACGTAGGGGCCGGTGCCCACGGGCTTCGTGCCCGCCTGGTCGGCCGTCTTCGGGTGCAGGATCACGGCGGTGTTCTCGCCCAGGCGGAACGGCAGCGACGGGTCGGCCTGGTCGAGCACCAGGATCACCGTGTGCGCGTCGGGCGTGGCGATGGTGGAGATGTTGGAGAACACCCCCTTCTTCGCCTTGTTCTTGCTGTCCGGCGCCTGCGCGCGCTCGAAGCTGAACTTCACCGCGGCGGCGTCGAAGGGGCTGCCGTCGGAGAAGGTCACGCCCTTGCGCAGCCTGAAGGTGTAGGTCTTGCCGTCCGGGGTCTCTTCCCACGATTCGGCCAGCAGCGGCGTGACGCGGCCGTCGACGTTGATCTTGGTCAGGCCTTCGAGGATGTTGTAGTGCACCACCTCGCCGATGGCGGCGGCGGCGGCGCTGGTGGGGTCCAGCGACGGCGGCTCGAGCACCATGCCCAGCACCAGGTTGCGCTTGCCGGACTGGGCGGCGGCGGGGCCGGTGAAGGCTGCGGCGGCAGCGGCGACGGCGATCAGCGCCAGGGTGGCGCGGCGGGGCAACAGCATCGGGATGCTCCTCGTCAAGGTCCAGTGATACCGGCGTGCGATTCTGCACGCCCCGACAACGCAGCGAGCAGCCTGCGGGTGTACGGGTGGCCGGGTGCATGCAGCAGCGTGTCGGCAGGGCCCTGCTCGACGCAGCGGCCGCGCTGCAGCACCAGCACGTCGTCGCAGACCAGGTCCACCACCGCCAGGTCGTGACTGATGAACAGGTAGGTCAGGCCGTAGCGCTCCTGCAGGTCCTGCATCAGGTTGAGGACCTGGGCCTGCACGGAGACGTCGAGCGCGCTGACCGGCTCGTCGGCCACGATGAGCCGCGGCCGCGTGATCAGCGCTCGCGCGATGGCGATGCGCTGGCGCTGGCCGCCGCTGAATTCGTGCGGGTACTTCGCCGCGTCGCCGGCGCTCAGGCCCACGGCTTCCAGCGCCTCGGCGCAGCGGGCGCTGCGCTCGGTGGCGTCGGCAACGCCCACCAGCGCCAGTGGTTCGGACACGGTCTGGCCCACCGTGCGGCGCGGGTCCAGCGCGCCGAAGGGGTCCTGGAAGACCATCTGGAACCCTGCGCGCGTGCGCCGCAGCGCCGTCGCGTCGAGCGCGTTCAGGTCCTGGCCGTCGAACAGCACCCGGCCTTGGCTGGGCCGCTCCAGCGCCATCACCAGGCGTGCCAGCGTGCTCTTGCCGGAGCCGGATTCGCCGACGATGCCCAGGCTGCGGCCCGCCTGCAGCGTGAAGCTGATGTCGTCCAGTGCCACCAGCGCCGGCGCGGGCGCGAACAGCGACTGGCGCGGCAGGCGGTAGCGCTGGCCGAGGTGCTCGACCTGGAGCAGCGGTGTCGTCATGCAGGCTCTGTGGCAGGCAGCCGGATGCAGGCGGCAGCATGCCGTGCACCGACGGCCACGTCGGCCGGCAGGCCTGCGCGGCAGTCGTCGCCGGCCTTTGCGCAGCGTTCGGCGAAGGCGCAGCCGGGCGGCATCGCTTGCAGTTCCGGCACCCGGCCGGGGATGGTGGGCAGCCGGGTGCCGCGCGCCAGACCCAGCCGCGGCCGCGCGGCCAGCAGGCCGCGCGTGTAGGGGTGGGCCGGCTGACGGAAGACCTGGCTGGCCGGGCCGTGTTCGACGATGCGCCCGGCGTACATCACCATCAGCCGCTGCACGCGCTCGGCCACCATGGCCAGGTCGTGGCTGACGAGCAGCAGCGCCATGCCGTCGTCGCGCACCAGCTCGCCCAGCAAGTCCAGCACCTCGCGCTGCACGCTGGCATCCAGCGCCGTGGTCGGTTCGTCGGCGATCAGCAGCGCCGGCCGGCAGGCCAGCGCGATGGCGATCACCACGCGCTGGCGCTGGCCGCCGCTGAGCTGGTGCGGGTAGGCGTCCAGCCGCTGTGCCGCCTGGGTGAGCTGCACGCGTTCGAGCAGGCGCAGGGCCTCGGCGCGCGCGGCCGCGGCCGACAGGCCGCGGTGCAGCCGCAGCGGCTCGGCGATCTGCCGGCCCACCGTGTGCAGCGGGTTCAGCGCCGTCATCGGCTCCTGGAACACCATGCCGATGCGGGCGCCGCGCAGCGCACACCAGCGGCGTTCCGGCGCGCCGACGAGCTCCTCGCCGTCGAAGCGGATCGAACCCTGCACGGCGGCCGACTCCGGCTGCAGGCCCATCAGCGCCAGCGCCGTCATCGACTTGCCGCAGCCGGACTCGCCGATCAGACCCAGCGTCTGCCCGGCGCCCAGCGTGAAGGACACGCCGCGTAGCGCGGCCACCGGCCCGCCGGCCGATGGCAGCACCACCCGCAGATCCTGCACGGCCAGCAGTTCGGTCACGGTCGGTGCCACCTTGTCATGGCCCTGCACGATAGCGCGTCAGGCGGACGCGCTAGGCTTGCGCCCCTGATGGCACCGACCCCCACCCCTGAACTGCCCGAGCAGCCGCCGGCGGCCGCACCGCGGCGCCCGCCAAACGGCAACCCGCTGTTCGAGATCCTGATCACCGTGCTGCTGCCGGCGCTGGTGCTGATGATGCTCAGCAAGCCCGAGCGCCTGGGGCCCACCTGGGCCCTGGTGCTGGCGCTGGTCTTTCCTGTCGTCTGGGGCGCCAAGGAGGCGGTCACCAAGCGCAAGACCAGCTGGATGGCCGTGCTGGGCATCGTCAGCACGCTGCTGACCGGCGGCATCGGCCTGCTGAAGGTCGATCCGTTCTGGCTGGCGGTGAAGGAAGCGGCGGTGCCGGCGCTGATCGGCCTGATCGTGCTGGGCTCCAACTGGACGCGCTGGCCGCTGATCCGCATCCTGGTCTTCAACCCGACGCTGTTCGACGTCGACAAGGTGGACGCCGCACTGAAGGCCCGCGGCACCACCGTGCCGTTCGAGCTGAAGCTGCGCACCGGCACCCTGCTGCTGGCCAGCGTGTTCTTCTTCTCGGCGGTGATGAACTACGTGCTGGCCCGCTGGATCGTCACCAGCCCCGCCGGCAGCGAGGCCTTCAATGAAGAGCTGGGCAAGCTCACGCTGGTGAGCTACCCGGCCATCGCCGTGCCGTCGATGCTGATGATGATGGGCCTGATGTGGTGGCTGGCCACCGGTGCGAAGAAGCTCACCGGGCTGGATCTGGGGGAGATGCTGCACGGCTGATGCTGCCGTCGGCAGCGCCATCGCCGGTGGCCTCCGCCGCGTCCTGCCGCAGGTGCAGCGTCTGCGTCGGGAAGGCGATCTCGGCGCCGTGGCGCTCGATGATCTCGCCGATCTTCAGCAGCACGTCCTGCTTCACGTGGTGGTACTCCACCCAGACGATGGTCTTCGTGAAGGTGTAGACCATGATGTCCAGCGACGAGGCACCGAACAGGTTGAAGTTCACGATCAGCGTCTGTGTGGTGTCGATGCCTTCGTGCGTCTCCAGCATCGTGCGGATGTCGTCGACGATGGGCTTGACCACGGCGAAGTCGTCGTAGCGCACGCCGATGGTCTCCTTGATGCGCCGGTGGCTCATGCGCGACGGGTTCTCCACCACGATGCTGGTGAACACCGCGTTGGGCACGTAGATCGGGTTCTTGTTGAAGGCGCGGATGCGCGTGTGGCGCCAGCTGATGTACTCCACCGTACCTTCGATGCTCTTGTCGGGGCTGCGGATCCAGTCGCCCACGCTGAACGGGCGGTCGAGGTAGATCGTCAAGCCGCCGAAGAAGTTGGCCAGGATGTCCTTGGCCGCCAGGCCCACGGCCAGGCCGCCGACGCCGCCCAGGGCCAGCAGGCCGCCGATCTGGAAGCCCAGCGTCTGTGCCGCCACCAGCAGCGCCACCACGATCACCACCAGCCGTGTCAGCTTGACCAGGGCGTCCACCGTGGTGTGGTCGATCTCCTCGCCGCGCTCCTGCCGTCGCGCCTCCACGTTGGCGCCCACGCGGCCGGCAAAGCGCACCAGGAAGCCGGCCACGCAGGCCACCAGGCCCACGTCGCGCAGCGCCAGCACCTCCTCGATGAAGGCGGTGTCCACCTGGCGCTGCACGACACGCGCCATGAAGCCGGCGCCGATGATCCACATGGCGGCCAGCACCGGCCGGCTGGCCGACGCGATGAGCGCGTCGTCCCAGACCGTGCTGGTCTTCTGCGTGACCTTGGCCGCGTGGCGCAACAGCACCTGGGCCACCTGGTTGGCGACCACGGTGATCAGCGCGATGGCCACCAGCGAGGCGACCCAGAGTTCGATGCCGATGTGCTGGCTGAGGAGTTCGCTCAGTCGATTCATGGATGAGGACTGTAGCAACCGGGGCAGTCGCCGCCGCGGGCCATTGATGCGGCCTGGGGTCTGACCTATGCTCCACCCAAACGCCGCCAATGCAGCGGTGTGCATGCAGGGAGAGATACATGGTGAGGTCTGGACACCCGCGACCTCGGAGACGCCTGAAGGCGCCGGCCGTGGTGACGCGCGAAGGGCTCGTGGTGCATGCATTGCGCGACTTCGCCCATGGCGACCCTTGCGGCCTGGTGGCGCATGCACTGGCGGTGGGCGAGATGTGGTCGCCAGAGCAGTGGAACGCCGCCGTCGACCTGGTGGACGCCTTGCGCCGCGAAGGCCTGCTGCCCCCCTTGGCCTAGGCGGCGCCAGGGTCGCGCCCCGGGCCTTCAGCGCGCGCGTGCGAGTCTCGGGTCCAGCAGGTCGCGCAGCCCGTCGCCCAGCAGGTTCAGCCCCAGCACGCTGAGCATGATGGCCAGGCCGGGCCACACCGCCAGCATCGGCGCCTGGAACAGTTGTGTCTGCGCCTCGCTGAGCATGCGGCCCCAGCTGGGCTGCGGTGGCTGCGTGCCCAGGCCCAGATAGCTCAGCGCCGCCTCGGCCAGGATGGCGGTGGCGAACGAGATCGTGGCCTGCACGATCAGCACGCTGGCGATGTTGGGCAGCACGTGGTCCAGCGTGATGCGCAACGTGCCCTTGCCGGCCGCGCGGGCGGCCAGCACGTACTCGCGCGTCCACACGGCATTGGCCGCGCCGCGCGTCAGGCGCGCGAACACCGGGATGTTGAACAGCCCGATGGCGACGATGCTCATCAGCAGCCCGGGCCCGTAGATGGCCGTGAGCATGATGGCCGTCAGCAGCGCGGGGAAGGCGAAGGCGAAGTCGGCGAAGCGCATCACGAGTTCTTCGACCCAGCCGCGGCGCGCACTGGCCCACAGCCCGAGCGCGACGCCGAAGCCCAGGCCGATGCCCACCGCCACCACGCCCACGACGATGCTGTTCTGGCTGCCGACCAGGATCTGCGACGCGATGTCGCGGCCCAGGCTGTCCGTGCCCAGCCAGTGCTGGGCCGACGGCGGCGCCAGCTTGTTCGGGATGTCGATCTCCGCCGGCGGGTACGGCGCCCACACCAGCGACAACAGCGCCGCGGCGACCAGCAGCCCGGTCAGCAACGCGCCGATGGCAAAGCTGCGGTGGCGCAGCGCGCGCCGCCAGAAGCCCGCGACGGCCGTCATGCCGCGGCCCGCCGCAGCCGCGGGTCCACCACCACGACCAGCAGGTCCACCAGCAGGTTGATGACGATGACCGAGGCGGCCAGGAACATCACCACGTCGCGCACGACCACCAGGTCGCGGTTGGCGATGGCCTGGAACACGAGCCGGCCCAGGCCCGGCAGCACGAAGACGTTCTCGACCACGATGGCGCCGGTGATCAGGTTGCCGAACTGCAGGCCCGCCACCGTGAGTACCGGGATCATCGCGTTGCGCAGCACGTGGCGCCGCATGGCCTGGCCGCGGCTCAGGCCCTTGGCGCGCGCGGTGCGCACGTAGTCCTCGCGCATGGTGTCCAGCACCGCCGAGCGCGTCACGCGGGCCAGGATGGCGGCCTGCACCATGGCCAGGGCCACCGCCGGCAGCAGCAGGGCCAGCAGGCCGTCCAGCAGCCCGCCGCCGTCGTCCTCGGTCCAGCCTGGAAAGCCACCGGCGCCCACCCACTGCAGCTGCACCGCGAACAGCAGGATCAGCAGGATAGCGAACCAGAAGTTCGGGATCGCGATGCCCAGCTGCGTGGCCGCCATCACGCCCACGTCGCCGGCCCGGTTGTGGCGCGACGCGGCATAGACGCCGGCGGCCAGCGCGATGACCACCGTCAGCGCCATCGCCATCAGCGCCAGCGGCAACGAGACCTGCAGCCGCTCGGCGATCAGCCCCGCGGTGGGCTCGGCGTAGGACAGGCTCTCGGCCGTTCGGCCCTGCAGCAGGCCACCCACCCAGTCGGCATAGCGCGTCAGCGGCGGGCGGTCCAGGCCCAGCTGCGCCTCCAGCGCGGCCAGCGATTCCGGCGTCGCGCTCTCGCCCAGGATGACCTGCGCCGCATTGCCGGGAAGGAGTTCCAGCACCGCGAAGACGAGGACCGAGGCCACCGCGAGCGTGAGGCCAAAGCTGAGCAGGCGGCGCAGGAGGAACCAGGTCATCGGCGGCCTATGATGCCTGATGCCCATGCCCTTCGACCCTGCCCTGTGGTTCGTCGGCGGCCGCTGGCAACCGGCCCGCGAGACGCTGCCCTTGTTCGACCCCTCCACCGGCGAGGAGCTCGCACGCATCGCGCGCTGCGGTGCCACCGAGGTGGACGCGGCGGTGGCGGCGGCGCAGGCGGCGCAGGATGGCGAATGGGGTCGGCTGACTGCCACCGAGCGCGGCCGCCTGCTGATGAAGATGAGCGCGCTGGTGCTCGAACAGGTGGACCTGCTGGCGGACCTGGAGGCCCGCGACGTCGGCAAGCCGCTGAAGCAGGGCCGGGCCGATGCCGTCGCGCTGGCACGCTACCTGGAGTTCTACGGCGGCGCGGCCGACAAGGTGCATGGCGAGACGATCCCGTTCGCGAACGGCTACACCGCGCTGACGTTGCGCGAGCCGCACGGTGTCACGGCCCACATCGTGCCCTGGAACTACCCGATGCAGATCATCGGCCGCAGCGTGGGTGCGGCACTCGCCATGGGCAACGCCTGCGTGCTCAAGCCGGCCGAGGAGGCCTGCCTGACGGCCATCGCCTTCACCCGCATCGCCGAACAGGCCGGCCTGCCGCCCGGGGCGCTGAACCTGGTGCCGGGCCTGGGCGAGGAGGCCGGCGCCGCGCTGTCGGCACACTGGGGCGTGCAGCACATCTCCTTCACCGGTTCGGTGGCCGTCGGTGCGCTGATCCAGGCGGCGGCGGCGAAGAACGCGGTGCCAGTGACGCTGGAACTCGGCGGCAAGAGCCCGCAGCTGGTGTTCGACGACGCCGACCTGGACGCCGCGCTGCCGTTCCTGGTCAATGCCGGCATCCAGAACGCGGGGCAGACCTGTTCGGCGGCCAGCCGCATCCTGGTGCAGCGCGGCGTCTACGATGAGGTCGCGCGCCGCATGGCCGAGCGCTACCGCGCGCTGCGCGTGGGATCGGCCCTGGACGACCCGGACGTGGGCCCGGTGATCAGCGCCCGCCAGCGCGACATGGTCAACGGCTATCTGGCCCTGGCGGCGGAGCGTGGCGTGCAGGTGCTCGCCCAGCCGGTCTTGCCCGACGGCCCCGGCTACTGGGTGGCACCGACGCTGATCGGCGGCGTGGACGGCGCGCACCGTCTGGCCCAGGAGGAGATCTTCGGCCCGGTGCAGGTGCTGATCCCGTTCGCCGACGAGGCCGAGGCCATCGCCATCGCCAACGGCACCGACTACGGCCTGGTGGCCGGGGTCTGGACGCGTGACGGCTCGCGCGCGCTGCGCTGCGCGCGGCGGCTGAAGTGCGGCCAGGTGTTCGTCAACAACTACGGTGCCGGTGGCGGCATCGAGCTGCCCTTCGGCGGCGTCAAGCGCAGCGGCCACGGGCGCGAGAAGGGCTTCGAGGCGCTGTACGGCTTCTCGGTGCTCAAGACCATCGCCATCAAGCACGACTGAAGGGAACGCTCTCCATGCGACTCAAGGACAAGGTGGCCATCGTCACCGGCGGCGCCAGCGGCTTTGGTGCCGGCATCGTGCGGCGCTTCGCGGCCGAGGGCGCGCGCGTCGTGATCGCCGACCTGAACCTGGCTGGCGCGCAGACCCTGGCGGCCGAACTGGGCGACGCCACGCACGCCTTGCGCGTCGACGTGACCGACGCCCAGGACGTGACCGCCATGATGGACACGGCCGAACAGCGTTTCGGGCGCCTGGACATCCTGGTCAACAACGCCGGCGTCACCCACCTGCCGCAGCCGCTGGAGGACGTGAGCGAGGCCGACTTCGACCGCGTCTGCGCGGTCAACATGAAGGCCATCTACCGCGCGATGGTGGCGGTGGTGCCGCGCTTCAAGGCCCATCCGCCGGGCGCGCACGGCATCCGGGGCGTGGTGCTCAACGTGGCCAGCACCGCCGGCGTGAGCCCGCGGCCGCGGCTGTCCTGGTACAACGCCAGCAAGGGCTGGGTGATCACGGCCACGCGCGCCAATGCGGTGGAACTCGCGCCCTTCGGCATCCGCGTCAACGCGCTCAACCCGGTGGCCGGCGAGACGCCGCTGCTGAAGTCCTTCATGGGCGAGGACACGCCGGCCATGCGGGCGAAGTTCCTGTCCACCATCCCCATCGGCCGCTTCTCGCAGCCCGAGGACCTGGGCCATGCGGCCGTCTACCTGTGCAGCGACGAGGCCAGCATGGTCACCGGCGTGTGCATGGAGATCGACGGCGGGCGCTGCATCTGAGCGCACCGCCGCCCGGCGGCGCTCAGCGGTCGCTGACCTCGTGGCGGTCGGCCGCGGCGTACAGGTCGGCGGCGAAGCCGGGGTCGGCGGCCTGCAGGCGGCGGGCCATCTCGCGGACCTCGGCCGCTTCCTGCGCACGCGACAGCGCCTTGGGCGCCGCGCCGATCAGGGCGGAGAAGGCCTGGCGCAGGCTGCCGAACAGCGAGGCGGCGGGGGCGTTGAAGGTGGTCGTGGTCATGGTGCGTGATCTCGGGCGTGGGGTGCAGCCGCTGGCGGCCGGATTCAGGCGCGCTCGGCCTGGTCGGCCGCGGCCAGCAGGTGGCGGGTCATCTCGGGATCGCTGAACACGTGGTGCGCCGCGATCCGGCGCAGCTCGGCGGCGGCGCGGCGCTGGCCGTGACGCTCGATGGCGGCCCACAGGCGCTGCCAGACGGTCGGCGTCACCGGCGCTGTCGGGGCCATGGTGCCGAAACGAACCTGGTACTGAAGGGTGGTGCTCATGGCGGTTCCTTGTTCCAGAGGGCCTAGGGTTAACCCTCGATGGCCGACAGATTAGTGCAAACCCTCATTGGTTCCAATGAATGTTTGGCATGTCAGGTATAAATGAAACTGAAATCCTGGCCGGCCCGTGAAGAACTTCCGCACCCTGGACCTGAACCTGTTGCGCGTGTTCGACGCCGTGATGACCGAAGGCAGCGTGACCCGCGCCGCCGAGGTGCTGGCGATGACGCAGCCGGCGGCCAGCCACGCCCTCAAGCGCCTGAACGCCTGGCTGGGCGAACCCCTGTTCCAGCGCAGCGCCGCCGGCATGACGCCCGGGGCGCGGGCCACGGCGCTGTGGCCCCAGGTGCGCGCGGCGCTGCAGGACCTCGAACGCGTGCTGGCCCCCGGCGAATTCGACCCCGGGCGCGACGCGGCCGAGTTCCGGCTGGCGATGTCCGACGCCTCCGCCGGCGTGCTGGTGCCGGCGCTGGTGGCGGCGGTGGAGCGCGAGGCGGCGCGCGCCGACCTGCGCGTGGCCCCGTTGACCACGCGCGACCCCCGGCCGATGCTGCACGCCGAGGAGGCCGACCTGGCGATCGGCTACTTCCCGGCGCTGTTCAGCGCCATGCTGGCAGAAGGTGAGCGGTCACTCCTGCGGCACGTTCGATTGCACCAGACGCCCTACGTCTGCGTGATGCGGCCGCAGCACCCGCTGGCCGAGCTCGAGCTGACGCTGGAGCGGTACGTGCAGGCGCACCACGTGCTCGTCAGCGTTTCCGGCCGCGCCTATGCCGAGGTGGACGAAGCGCTGGCGCGCCTGGGCCGCCGGCGCCGGGTGGTGCTGACCGTGAACCAGTACCACCTGGCCGGGCGGGTGGTGGCCCAGTCGGACCTGCTGACGGTGCTGCCGCACAGCTACGTCACCGGTTCCGTGCCCGGGCCGGTGGTGGTGCGGCCGCTGCCGGTGGAGATCGGCCCGCTGACGGTGGACATGGTCTGGCTGGCCCGGCGCGACAGCGACCCGGCGCACCGCTGGCTGCGCGATCGGGTGCTCGGCGCCGGCGTCTTCAGCTGACCGCCGCCGGGCGACCGGCCGTGGCCGGGGTCAGGCCAGCACCGCCGCCATGGCCTCGGCCGTGCGCTCCACGTTGCCGCTGTTCAGGCCGGCCACGCACATGCGGCCGCTGCGCACCAGGTAGACGCCGAACTCGTCGCGCAGACGGTCCACCTGCGCCGGCGACAGGCCGGTGTAGCTGAACATGCCGCGCTGGGTCAGGAAGTAGCCGAAGTCGCGGCCCGGCAGGCGCTGCCCCAGCACGGCGTGCAGGCGCTGCCGCATGGCCAGGATGCGCTCGCGCATCGCCGCCACGTCGGCCTCCCAGGCCTGGCGCAGCGCCGGGTCGCCGAGCACGCGGCCGACGATGCCGGCGGCATGGATGGCGGGGCTGGAGTAGTTGCGGCGCACCGTGGCCTTCATCTGGCCGAGCACGAGATCGGCCTCCGCCGCGCTGGCGCAGACCACGCTCAGCGCCCCGGCGCGCTCGCCGTACACGCTCATGCTCTTGGAGAAGGAGTTGGCGACGAAGAAGCTCTGGCCGGCGTCGGCGAACAGGCGGATGGCGTAGGCGTCCTCGGTGATGCCGTCGCCGTAGCCCTGGTAGGCGATGTCCAGGTAGGGCAGCAGTTCGCGCTCGCGCACGATGGCCACCAGGGCCTGCCACTGCTCGCGGCTGAGGTCCACACCGGTGGGGTTGTGGCAGCAGGCGTGCAGCAGCACTACGCTCTTCGGAGGCAGCGAACGCAGCGTCTCGCACATCGCATCGAAGCGCAGGCCGCCGGTGGCCGCGTCGTAGTAGGGGTAGGGGTGCACGGCCACGCCGGCGCCTTCGAACATCGCGCGGTGGTTGTCCCAGCTCGGGTCGCTGACCCACACACCGCTGCCGGGCAACCAGCGCTTGAGGAAGTCCGCCCCCACCTTCAGGCCACCGCTGGACCCCACGGTCTGCAGCGTGGCGATGCGGCCGTCGCGCAGCGCCGCACTGTCGGCGCCGAACAGCAGCTTCTGCACCTCGGCGCGCATCGCGGCCGAACCTTCCATCGGCAGGTAGGGCTTGGGCGCATTGGCCACCAGCATCTGCGCCTCGGCGTCGCGCACGCAGTCCAGCACCGGGATGCGGCCGGCATCGTCGAAGTAGATGCCGATCGACAGGTTGACCTTGTCGGGCCGCGGGTCGGCCTGGAAGGCCTCGTTGAGGCTGAGGATGGGGTCGCCCGCGTAGGGCTCGAGGTGCGAGAACATCATGCCTTCAGGGCCTCCACGATGTCGGCTTCCAGTGATTCCGGCGTGTCGGTGGGCGCGTAGCGCTTGCGCACCTGGCCGTCGCGGCCGACGAGGAACTTGGTGAAGTTCCACTTCACCGCCTTCGAACCCAGCAGCCCCGGCGCCTGCGCCTTGAGCCACTGCCACAGCGGGTGGGCCTCGGCGCCGTTGACCTGCACCTTGGCCATCATCGGGAAGCTCACGCCGTAGTTGAGTTCGCAGAACGATGAGATCTCATCGTTCGAGCCGGGGTCCTGCGCGCCGAATTCGTTGCTGGGGAACCCGACCACCACCAAACCCTGGTCGCGGTACTTGCGCCAGAGGGCCTCCAGGCCGCCAAATTGCGGCGTGAAGCCGCAGGCGCTGGCGGTGTTGACGATCAGCAGCACCTTGCCCCGTTGGGTGGACAGGTGGGCCGGCTTGCCGTCGATCGACAGCGCTTCGAAGTCGTAGATGCTGGGCGTGGTCATGTCGGCTCCAGGAGCAGGCCGGTGATGTTAGCCCCGCGGGCGACGGCGACGTAACATCCGTGCACAGGCCGCTGCATGCCATCGACCGACCCGCCATCGTCATCGCCCCTGCCGCCCCGAGAGGTGCTTGCCCGCTGGCGCCGCGCCGCCGAAAGCGCGCGCGACGGCTTGTGGGAAGTCTGGCCCGCCGATGGGCAGACCTGGTTTTCCGAGCGCTTCGGCACGCTGCTGGGCCACGGCCCCGGTGAAGGGCCACCCGATCTCGCCGCGCTGATGCAGCGCATCCACCCCGAAGACCTGCCGCTGTGGGAGCACGCCTGGCAGGCGGCGGTGTCGATGGGTGCGCCCATGCTGCTGCAGCTGCGCCTGCGCGATGCCGATGGCGACTGGCGCTGGGTGCTCTGGCGTGGCCGCTGCTGGCTGGACGCGGACGGCCACACGGAGGTGATTGCCGGCTCGCTGGGCGACGTGCACGACGAGAAGCTCTCGCGCCTGGCCATGGAGCGCCTGGTGGCCGAACGCACGGCCGGGCTGGCCCAGGCGCTCGATGCGGCCGAAAAGGGCCAGGCCGCGGCACGCCACGCCGAGCAGGCGCAGGCGCGTTTCCTGGCCCACATGAGCCACGAGCTGCGCACGCCGCTGGCAGGGCTGCTGGGCCTGGTGGACCTGGCCCGGCGCACCACCCGGGACGCGCCGCTGAAGCGCTACCTGGAAGTGGCCATGCAGTCCGGCCAGGCCCTGCAGCGCACCATCGACCAGGTGCTGGACCTCACGCGCCTGAACGACGGCGACTGGCCGCTGAAGGACGAAGCCTTCGACATCGCCGAGCAGTGCGCCGAGGCGCTGCGCGGCGTGATGCCGCTGGTGCGCGAGAAAGGCCTGTCGGTGCGCTTCGACTGGGTCGGCGAGCCGACCTGGGTGGTGGGTGACGTGCTGTCGCTGCGCCAGATCGTGGCCAACCTCGTGGGCAACGCCGCCAAGTTCACCACGCAGGGGTTCATCGCCCTCAATGGCCGTCTGTCCGCCGCACCCGCTGATCCGGCGCAGCGGCGGGTCGAGATCGACGTCGTGGACACGGGGCCCGGCATCGACCCCGACCGCGTGGCCAGCATCTTCGACGACTTCGTTCAGGGTGATGCCAGTCTGTCACGTGCCCACGGTGGCACGGGCCTGGGCCTGACCATTGCACGCGTGCTGGCGCGCCGCCTCGGCGGTGACATCGCCGTGCGCACGGTGGCCGGGGAGGGCAGTGTCTTCACGCTGACGCTCACGCTGCCCACTGCACCGGAGCCCGATCCGCTGCCCGACCCGCCGCCGGGCCAGGCGTGGCTGCTCTATCGGCAGCCCGCCATCGGCGAATGGCTGCAGCGGCGGCTGGAGCGCCTGGGCTGGCGGTGCGACATCCTGGCCGGCATTCCGGCTGCCATGGCGCAGGCCCAGGGCTTGCCCCCGCAGCGCCGGCCGGCGCTGGTGGTGGCGGCCGAACACGTGCTGGGCGATGCCGACGAACTCGATGCCCTGCGCCAGGCCTTGCCGGAGGCCCGCATCTCGCTGCTGATCCGCCCCGACTGGGACCAGCCGGCCCTCGAGGCGCGGGCGCAGGCGCTGGGCATGCGTCTGGACGTCATGCCGCTGACGCCGCGCGACCTGCGGCTGCTGACCCAGCCGCTGGGGCCGGCCGCCGTGCCGGCGGCGGCCACGCAGCCCGCTGCGGCCCCCGCCGACCGCCACGTGCTGGTGGTCGAGGACAACGCCATCAACCGCCTGATCGCCGAGGAGTTCCTGCGCACCCTGGGCGTGCCGGTGCGCTCGGTGGAGGACGGCGCGCAGGCCCTGCAGGCCTGTGCCGACGACCCACCGGCGCTGGTGCTGATGGACCTGCAGATGCCGGTGATGGACGGCCTGGCCGCGACCCGCGCGCTGTGCGAACGGCAGCGCAACGGCGCGCTGCCACCTTTCCCCATCGTGGCGCTGACCGCCCACGCGCGCGCCGCCGACGCCGACGCCTGCCGCGACGCCGGCATGCAGGGCTACCTCACCAAGCCGCTGCTGCTGGACACCTTGCGTGCCGAACTGGCGCGCTGGTGGCCGGACATGGCGTCGTCCTGATCGGACCGGGGAGGCCGGCAGTGGCGCGGGCCGGCCCTGCCCAGGCCTGATCCCGTCAGGAAATGCTCTCCACCTGCCGGCTCTGCTGGTAAGCGCGCCCGAAGCGGTTGGCCAGGAAGTCCGGCAGGGCCACCTGCTCCTGGCGCACGAACCCGTGCTGCGGCAGCCGGCCTTCGCGGAACAGGTCCAGCGCCGTGCACAGGCCCGCCGCGGTGGTGATCTGGATGGCCGACAGCGGCGCGGCCTCGCTGCGGTCGGCGAAGATCTTGCGGGCGAAGACCTCCTGCACCAGCGTGCCGCGCTTGAGGCCGCTGACGGTGACGAAGACCAGCACCACGTCCTGCATCGTGCTGGGCACCGCGCGGCGCAGGATGGTCTTGAGGTTCTCCACGTCGTGCTTGAGCTGCAGCTCCTCCAGCAGCACGCGCATCAGCTCGCGGTGGCCCGGGTAGCGCACGCTCTTGTAGTCCAGCGTGCGCACGCGGCCGGCCAGCGTCTCGCACAGCGTGCCCAGGCCGCCGCTGGTGTTGAAGGCCTCGTACTCCGTGCCGTCGAGGCTGAAGTGCTCCAGGCCCTCCAGCGGCAGCACCTCGATGCGCTGGCCGTCGCGGATGGCCTCGCAGGGGTGGCAGTACTCGTTGATCAGGCCGTCCACCGACCACGTCAGGTTGTACTTCAGCGCGTTGGTGGGAAAGGCCGGCAGCGCGCCGACGCGCATCTTGATGTCGTGGAGTTCGTCGAAGCCCTGCGCCAGGTGGTGCGCCACGATGCCGATGAAGCCCGGCGCCAGGCCGCACTGCGGCATGAAGACGGTGCGCCCGCCCTCGGCCAGCTGCTGGATGGCGCGCGTGGCGGCCACGTCCTCGGTGAGGTCGAAGTAGTGGCAGCCGGCCTCGCGCGCCTGCGTGGCCACGGTCACCGCCAGGTGGTAGGGCAGGGCGTTGAGCACGGCGTCCTGGCCACGCAGCACGAGGGCCAGTTCACGCGCATCGCCGGTGTCGGCCACGCGGGTGTCGATGCCGTCCTCGCCCAGCCGGGCCAGGGCCGCCGGGTCGCGGTCGACGACGGTGACGCGGTAGTCGCCGGTGGCGGCCAGCCAGCGGGCCACGGTCTGGCCGATGTGGCCGGCGCCGAGCAGGGTGATGCGCATGCGGGTCTCCTTCGATGGAGCCGCCACTCTAGGCAGAGGTGCAGACGAATGAAACAATCAAACCGTCGAAGTGCTGCGTGTTATGGTCATTTCGACGATCATTGCCGTCCAAATGTCCGAACTCGACGATCTCGACCGGAGACTGCTGGCCTTGCTGCAGGCCAATGCCCGCGAAAGCACCGCGCAGCTGTCGCGGCGGCTGGGCGTGGCGCGCACCACCGTGCTGGCCCGGCTGGCGCGCCTGGAGCGCCAGGGCACGATCACCGGCTACACGGTGCGGCTGGCGCTGGACGTGGACGCGCGGGCCGTGGAGGCGGTCGTCGGCATCGTCACCGACCCCAAGCAGGGGCGCAGCGTGGTGCGCGAACTGGCCGCACTGCCGGAACTGCGCCAGCTCAGCTCCGTCAGCGGGGAGTTCGACTACGTGGCGCTGCTGCGTGCCGAGACGCCGGCGCGGCTGGACGACCTGCTGGACCGCATCGGCGAGATCGCCGGCGTGGCGCGCACGACGACCTCGGTCGTGCTCGCCCGCCGGATCGACCGCACCTGAGTCAGCGCGTGCGGGCCACGTAGACCCCGGCCCAGGCTTCGCCGGTCACCGCGTCCAGCATGCTCGCGTTGATCGCCAGCCAGCCGTTGCGCAGGCTGTCACGCTCGACGCCCAGCGTGGTGATGCTGGCGCCGGCGGGCGCCATCGGGTCGACCGACGTGGCCGCGTCGCCGGTGCGCAGCAACGGTGTCTCGACGGTCTGGCGCAGACCGACGGCGGCCCAGTGCAGCCCGTCGACCACCGGCTCGCCATAGGTTCGGGCCTTGAAAACCACCTCGGCACCGCGGGCGCCGGCCTGCACCGCGGCGAAGGCGGCGGAGCGCCAGCGTGGCGGCTCGGCGTCGCCCCCTTCATCGCCATCCCCGCCGCCGCTGCCGGGCGGGCGGCCGGAGTAGGTCCAGTACAGGAAGTCCTCGTGCTGGGTGCCGGTGCGCGCCGCGCGCAGCGTGCGCCCGGTGCGCAGGTCGTGCACGAAGAAGCCCTGGTTCAGCGGCACCTCCACCCGGTAGCCGTCGGGGTACTGCGCCAGGCAGTAGGCGATCAGGTCGGCGTTGCCGTCGGTGGGGCAGGTCAGCAACAGCGAACGTGTCTCGGCACCCCAACTGGCCCAGAAGGCCAGGAATCGGCCATCGAAGGACAGCGCCTCGCCCAGCCGCGTGAACGGCTCGCGCGACGGCTCGCCAGGCACCGGCTGGCCGATCTGCACCAGGGGCGTCAGCGCCGGCAGGTGCTGCATCGGTGCCAGGTAGATGCCGCCGAGCGTGGGCGCCTCTTCGCTGTCCAGACCGAGGAAGACGACCTGGTTGCCCGCCGCGCTGGGCGGTGCGGTCGAGCCGAAGCGCATGCCGCCTTCGGGCTCTCCCGGGATGAGGCTGTCGGAACTGGCGATGCGCAGCGCCGGCGCCTCAGGCTGACGCGCGTTCGCCGGCCGAACGAAGACACCGGTCTTGCCGACGCCATCCTCGGCCCAGTTGCCCTTGAACGCGATGCGTCCCAGGCCACCGACAGCCGGCGCACCCGGGAACTGGTCGAAGCGCGTGCCGGGTGGCGCGCCGGGCACGCCGTAGTAGGCGAGCTCCGGCACCGCGCCGAACTGGCCGGCCACGCTGAGGCCGGAACCCCGGCGCAGCGTGTAGACGCCGCTGGTGCCGACGCGGGTCTCGCTGCCGTCGGGCAGGGTGTACACCCACAAGGGGTTCGACTGCCCGCGGGTGGCGATGGTGTCGTCCTGCAGGCCGATGCGCGCAAAGGCCGGGAACTCGGTGAACGCGACCGGTGCCCCACCGACGCCCGCGTTGTTGGGGCCGGGCACGGCGGTGGTGGTGTCGAAAACCGCCGTCAATGGCCCCGGCGTGCTGCCCATCTGGCGCGCGTAGATGCCGCGCGGCGGCTCGCCGCCGCCCTGGGCCCCCTTGCCACGTGCACGCATCACCACCAGCCCGGCACCGTTCACCGACGGCTGGTTGAAGCTGTTGAACGTGGCGCTGGCGCCCGGCAGTGGGGTTGCGGTGTTGGCCACCGTCGACCAGCCCGTCGGGGCCGGCTGGGCGGCGACCGCCAGGGGAACAAGGGCCACCAGACCGGCCACGCAGGCAAGGCTGGGGCTCGTGATCGGACGTGTCATGGGTCTTCTCCTGAGTTGCGGGACCGCCGGTTGGCGGCAGGTCACGGGGCGCGCCACGGCATCCGCCGTGGCGCGCGCGGGCTCAGGCGCTCAGGGCGTGCGCAACTGGTCGCGCGTCTGCAGCTGCAGTTTCTCGAGCGTGCGCAACTGGTCCTGCGTGCGCAGCTGTTCCTTCTCCAGCGTGCGCAACTGCTCGGTGACCTGCAACTGCGCACGCTCCTGGGCGCGCAGCTGGTCCATCAGCTGGAGCTGGGCGCGTTCCTGCTGCTGCAACTGCGTCTGCAACTGCGCGCGGGCCTGCGTCATCGTCTGCAGCTGCGCGCGTGTCTGCGTCAGGGCCTGTTCGGTGGTCTGCAACTGGGTCCGCGTCTGCGTCATCGCGCGGTCCATCGTCTGCAACTGGGTGCGGGTCTGGGTCAGGGCCTGCTCCTGCGCGCGCACCTGGGCGGTGGTCTGCGCCATCACCTGTTCCTGCGCCTTCACCTGGGCCTGCACCTGCTGGGCCGTGTTGGCCTGGGTCTGTGCCTGGGACTGCTGGCCTGCCGCCGTGCCCATGCCACTGCCGCCGCCGCTGCCTGAACCGCCTCCACTACCGGCGCCCCCGCCGCTGCCACCGCTGCCGGCACCACCACTGCCACCACCACCGGCGCCGCCGCCACCGGCGCCGCCAGCCCCGCCACCCTGCGCCAATGCCGGGCCGGCCATGGCCATCATCACGGCCACCGTGGCCGCCATCCATTGCTTGCGATTCATTGCATCCTCCTGACATCGACGGGCAAGACGCCGGGCATCCGGATGGATACCCTTGTGCGTATTCCCCTCAGGAGGCAATTTGCGCGTGAGCGCGCGCGTGCAAAGTGCGCGATGTCAAGGCCGGCAACGGCTGTCGTTGCGGCAACGCAAGGGTGGCGACGGAACCAATCGACGTCAGCAGGATCACCTCGCGAGCGCGGCGCGCATCGCGGCAATGACGTCCTTGTAGCTCGGCTGGCCGAAGATGGCGCTGCCGGCAACGAAGGTGTCCGCCCCGGCGTCGGCCACGCGGCGGACGTTGTCGACCTTGATGCCGCCGTCCACCTCCAGGCGGATGTCGCGGCCGCTCTGCGCGATCAGCTTGCGGGCCTGCTCGCACTTGCGCAGCGTGTGCTCGATGAAGCTCTGGCCGCCGAAGCCCGGGTTCACGCTCATCAGCAGCACGACGTCGATCTTGTCGAGCGTCCACTCCAGCATGCTCAGCGGCGTGGCCGGGTTGAACACCAGGCCGCACTGCTTGCCTTCGCTCTTGATCAGCTGCAGCGTGCGGTCCACGTGCGCCGAGGCCTCGGGGTGGAAGGTGACGATGTCGGCCCCCGCCCGGCAGAAGGCCTGGGCCAGCGCGTCCACCGGCTGCACCATCAGGTGCACGTCGATGGGTGCCGAGGTGTGCTTGCGCAGCGCCTGGCAGACCATCGGCCCGAAGGTGAGGTTGGGGACGTAATGGTTGTCCATCACGTCGAAGTGGATCCAGTCGGCGCCGGCCTCCACCACGTCACGCACCTCCTCACCCAGGCGCGCGAAATCGGCCGACAGGAGGGAAGGGGCGATGCGGTACGTCGTCATGGCCCGGATTCTAGAATCCGCGCCGATGAGCCGACCTGAATTCAGCTGTGACGTCCGCGTGCAGTACCTGCCCGAGCAGAGCAGCCTGCCGGACGGCCCCTTCGCCTTCGCCTACACCATCACCATCCGCAACACCGGTGACGTGACGGCACAGCTGGTGGCGCGCCACTGGGTCGTCACCGACGCCGCCGGGCATCGCGAAGACGTGCGTGGCCTCGCGGTCGTGGGCCACCAGCCGGTGCTGGCGCCGGGCGAGCACTTCGAGTACACGAGCTGGACGCGCATCGCCACGCCGCGCGGCACGATGCGCGGCACCTTCTTCTGCATGACCGAACACGCGCAGGCCTTCGAGACGCCAGTGCCCGAGTTCGTGCTCTCGCGCGCCGAAGCGCTGCACTGAGACCGCGCCGGCATGGGGACCGAAACCCTGATGATCGGCCTGAGCGTGGCCGTGCTGGTGTCGTACTGGTTCTCCCACCTGGGCCGCGTGCTGCGTTTCCCGTCGGTGGTGTTCCTGCTCGTGGCCGGCCTCGTGCTGCGGGAGGTGTCCGATGCGCGCGACGCCACGGTGCTGCTGCCCCCGGGCCTGCTGCCGGTGCTGGGCACCATCGGCCTGATCCTGATCGTGCTCGAGGGCGGTCTGGACCTGAACCTCAAGCCCGGTCGCCGCAAGTTCCTGCTC
Organism: Burkholderiaceae bacterium; assembly: GCA_024235855.1. Classification (GTDB taxonomy): domain Bacteria; phylum Pseudomonadota; class Gammaproteobacteria; order Burkholderiales; family Burkholderiaceae_C; genus Rubrivivax. The sequence goes on along the minus strand of JACKLN010000006.1, from coordinate 234,075 downwards.
GCCACCTTCGGCGCGGCAACCATGGGCGTGCTGCTGACCACCGCCGTGCTGGCCGCCGCCTTCCACTACGGCCTGAAGCTGGACTGGCCGCTGGCCACGCTGATGGCCGTGCCCTTCGGCGTCATCAGCAGCGCGGTGGCGATCCCGAGTTCCGAGGTGCTCGTCGACGAGGACCGCGAGTACGTCATCTACGAGAGCTCGTGGTCCGACATCATCGGCGTGATGCTGTTCAACGCGGTGCTGCTGGCGGTGGCCACGGGTGGCCGCGGCGCCACCATCAACTTCTTCGCCGGCGGGCTGGCCGTGCTGGTGATGGGCGCACTGATCGGCCTGGCCGTGTTCTGGCTGGTCGGCCACCTGGAAGGCCACGTCAAGTTCCTGCCGCTGATCTTCGCGCTGATCCTCGTCTACGCCGGCGCCAAGGCGCTGCACCTGTCGCCGCTGCTGATCGTGCTGATCCTGGGGCTGATGCTCAACAACCCGCACCTTTTCCTGCGCTTCAAGGTCTTCGAACGCCTGCACAGCCCGGACTACCGGTCGGAACTGGACAAGCTCAAGCACCTGACCGCCGAGGCCACGTTCTTCGTGCGCACCTTCTTCTTCCTGCTGCTGGGCTACAGCACCGACATGAGCACGCTGGCCGATGGCCGCACGTGGCTGGTCGCCGGTGTCATCGTCGCGGCGATCTTCCTGCTGCGCTGGCCGGTGATGAAGCTGCTGAGCCTGGGCCGCGGCGTGCGGCCGCTGCTGTGGGCGGCGCCGCGGGGCCTGATCACGGTGCTGCTGTTCTACAGCCTGCCCGCCGGCATGGTGCCGGAGGCCTTCCCGCCCGGCGCGCTGATCCTGGTCGTGCTGCTGAGCTGCGTGATCATGGCCTTCGGCTTCCGCGCCGATGCCGGCCGCAAGACGGCGCCCGAGGACGACGAGATCGTGCGCCGCGTCGACGCCCGTGCGGCGCCGCCGCACTGACCGGCCGTGCCGTCCCGACCCGGTCCGCTGGACCTGAGCGCCGCCCCGCGCCGCATCGAGACGGCGCGCACCGTGCTGGAGGTGCCCTGCGCGGCCCACGCGGACGCCTTTGCCGCGGGCGTGCTGGCGTCGATGCCGGCGCTGCTGTACGTGGACTGGCATCCGCAGCGCGATGGCTGGGCTGCGCGCTTCTGTGCCGACGATGCGCGCTGCTTCGACGAGGGCAGCGACCTCGCCTGGCACGTGTTCGCCCGCGACGATGGCGGCTGGGTCGGCCGCATCGACGTGCACACCATCGACCGCGATGCCTGCCGTGGCGAGATCGGCTACGTGGGCCACGCCGCGCGCAGCGGCCAGGGCCTGATGCGCGAGGCCGTGCTGGCGGTGCTGCAGTCCTGCTGGGTGCTGGACTTCCAGCGCATCGAGGCCATGAGCGACGCCCGCAACACGCGGGCGCTGCGCTTCGCCGAACAGGTGGGGTTGCAGCGCGAAGGGCTGCTGCGCCGGCACGAGCGCGACCCGCAGGGCCGCTGGTGCGACATCGTGATCCTGGCCGCGCTGAACCCGCAGCCGCCGATGGACTGATCAGCGGGGGCGGTCGCCGTCGTCGCGGTCGTCGCGGTTGCCCGGCTCGCCGTCGTCGCGGGGCGGCTCATCGGCGGGCGTGCGTTCGCCGCCGCGGCGCCCGGAGAACATCGTCCACCACACGGCCAGCACCAGGATCGCCAGCGCCGCCAGCGCCTCCAGCACAATCAGCCACATGGGTTTCCGTCCACTCGTGCCATCGTCTGCCTACCGTCTCCATCGCCGTCCCGGCACCGGCCAGCCGTGCTGAAACGCGGCGCGATTCTAGGGGCCGTGCTGTTCGCGGCCGCCGGCCTGATGTCCTGCGCCGTGGCTCCGCCGACCGAGCCAGCTGCTGTCCCCGCGCCGCAGCCGGTGCCGGTGCCGCCACCCCCTGCTGCGCCGCTGGACGCCCCGATCCAGCGCGGCATCGCCCGCTGGTGGCCGGCCGACTGGGCCGAGCTGCCAGGCTTCGAGGCCGATGCCCTGCTGCAGGCGGCGCCGGCGCTGGCCGCCGGCTGCCAGCGGAATCTGCGCGCGTGGGTCGAGGTCTGCGCCCGGCTGGCGGCCGCGCCACCGGCCGATGACGCGGCGGCCCGCGCCTTCCTGCGCGCCCACCTGCAGCCCTTTCGTGTCACCAGTGCCGACGGCGTGGCCGATGGCCTGATCACCGGCTACTACGAACCGCAGCTGACCGCCCGCCGCCAGCGCGACGCGCGCCACCGCGTGCCGCTGTATGCACTGCCCGAGGTGCTGCGCGACCGCCGCGAGCCCTGGCTCACACGGCGCGAGATGGAAACGCAGCGTGGCGCCCAGCGCCTGCTGGCCGAGCACGCCATCGCGTGGCTGGCCGACCCGCTGGACGCGCTGGTGCTGCAGATCCAGGGTTCGGGCCGGCTGCAGATCACCGAGGCCGACGGCCGTGTGTCGATGGTGCGCCTGGGCTATGCCGGCCACAACGGCCACCCGTACCGTTCGGTGGGCCGCTGGCTGATCGATCAGGGCGAACTGCCCGCCGACGGTGTCTCCTGGCCGGCCATCAAGGCCTGGGCGCGCGCCAACCCGTCGCGCATCGACGAGATGCTGTGGGTCAACCCGCGCATGGTCTTCTTCCGCGAGGAGCCGTTGCCCGATCCCGCGGTGGGCCCGCGCGGCGCGATGGGGGTACCGCTGACCCCGGGCCGCTCGATCGCCGTCGACCCGCGCAGCGTGCCCTATGGCAGCTGGGTCTGGATCGACACCACCGAGCCGCTGTCATCCACGCCGCTGCAGCGCCTGGTCACGGCGCAGGACACCGGCAGCGCGATCACCGGCGCCGTGCGTGCCGACTACTTCTGGGGTTGGGGCGACGAGGCGGAGCAGCAAGCCGGCCGCATGAAGCAGCCGTTGCGGCTGTGGGTGCTGTGGCCACGTGGGGTGACGCCGCCGCCCTGAACGGCCGCCAGCGGCCGCCAGCGGGCGCTACCCGCTCAGGGCGCCAGCACCACCCGGTTGCGCCCCTGCTGCTTGGCCTCCAGCAGCGCGGCATCGGCGCGGGCCAGCGTGTCCTCCACCGACTCGCCTGGGCGGTGCTCGGCCAGCCCGGCGGACACGCTGATGCGCAGCTCGCCCTCAGGCACCAGCACGCACAGCTGCGCCACGCGCTCGCGCAGGCGTTCCAGGCCGCCGCGCGCCAGCGGCGCGTGGGTGTCGGAGAGCATCAGCACGAACTCCTCGCCGCCCCAGCGCGCCAGCGTGTCCGACAGGCGCACCGTGGTCTGCATCTCCTGCGCCACCGAGCGCAGCACCTCGTCGCCGGCCGCATGGCCGTGGTTGTCATTGACGGCCTTGAAGTGGTCCACGTCCAGCACGGCCAGGCAGAAGCTCTGGCCCGAGCGGGCGCAGCGCCGGTGCGCCTGCTCGATCAGCGTCTGCATGTGCCGGCGGTTGACCAGGCCGGTGAGCTCGTCGCGCGTGGCCAGTTCCTGGATGCGCGCCAGCGCGTGCGACAGGTCGTGCTTCTGCTGACGAAGCCGCTGGCGCAGGGCGCTGAAGCGCGACGCCAGCAGCGCCATCGCCGGCATCATGGTGGCGATCATCAGGAAGTGGCCCAGCTCGACGCGGGGCGGGTAGACCGCCGGCTTCAGGTGCGCCATGGTGGCCATCACGACCCCGAACAGGCCCACGGCGAACAGGCCCACGGCGCTGAACTCGCGTGGCCGCAGCTGGAACAGGCCGAAGGCCACGACCACCATCACGATCGGGAACACGCCCCCCCGCCCTTCGCCCACCAGCGCATAGGCCGCGGCGCCGCTGCCGATGGCGTAGAGCATCTGCGCCAGCGTCATCGACGGGTCGTCCAGCCGGCGCGACCAGCCGCTGCGGATGAGGGTGAAGAACACGACCATGCCGCCCAGCGAGGCGGCGGTCCACAGGTTCACCGGCCCGGCCGGCGCCGTGCCCACGGCCACGAAGTACTGCATGGCCACCACGCCGGCGGCCATCAGCAGCATCGCCAGGCCGGCCTGCGACAGGCGCATGCGTTGCACCGGGTCGGTGGTCAGCACGGCATCGGCGATCCGGCGGTGCAGGGGCATCGTGGCCGCGAGCGTACTCCTGCAAGCTTTCAGACCGCCGGCTCAGCGGGCGGCCGGCACCAGGTGGCCCAGCGGCAGTGCGCCGCCGGCCTTGACCTCGCCCAGCGAGAAGCTGGTGTGGATGTCCTTCACGTTGGGCAGGTTCAGCAGCGTGTCCACCGAGAAGCGCGCGTACGCGTCGAGGTCGGTGGCCATCACCTCCAGCTCGAAGGTGCCGGCGCCGCTGATGTAGTGGCAGGCGATGACCTCGGGCAGCGCGCGGATGCTGGCCTCGAGCGCACGCATCGCGTCGCCGCCGCTGCGCTCGGCGTCCACGCGCACGAAGGCCAGGACGCCCAGGCCGATGCGCCGGCGGTCGATCTCGGCCCGGTAGCCGGTGATCACGCCCTGGGCCTCCAGCCAGCGCACGCGGCGCCAGGTGGGCGCCGCCGACAGGCCGATGCGCTGCGCCAGCTCGGTGTTCGACAGGCGTGCATCTTGCTGAAGCTCACGCAGGATGGCGATGTCGTAGCGGTCGAGCCCCGTGGTGGGGTGCTCCGGCGCGTCGTCCACGTCCTGGGTTTTCCCTGATGTGGATGGTTTGGGCATGAAAAAAGCCTTAGTTGTCGCTTTGGAGAAAGAGTCTTTCTTGAAGTATGCCTATCCGGGCATCAAAGGAAAAGACATGCCGGGCCGTGATGCCTACACTTCCCGTTTCCCCGCACCGGAGCCGTCGCCATGAATGCACCCCTGCCGGACGCCGTCCGCAAGGCCCTGGAGAGCGTCACGCTCGACGACAAGTACACGCTGGCCTCCGGCCGCGCCTTCATGAGCGGGGTTCAGGCCCTGGTGCGCCTGCCGATGCTGCAGCGCCAGCGTGACGCGCTGGCCGGGCTGAACACCGGCGGCTTCGTCAGCGGCTACCGCGGCAGCCCGCTGGGCGGCTACGACCAGGCGCTGTGGGCGGCCAAGAAGCACCTGGCCGAGCAGCACATCGTCTTCCAGCCCGGCGTCAACGAGGAACTGGGCGCCACCGCGGTGTGGGGCACGCAGCAGCTGGACCTGTACCCCGAGCAGAAGAAGTACGACGGCGTCTTCGGCATCTGGTACGGCAAGGGCCCGGGCGTGGACCGCTGCTCCGACGTCTTCAAGCACGCCAACATGGCCGGCACCAGCAAGCATGGCGGCGTGATCGCGATCGCCGGCGACGACCACGTGGCCAAGAGCTCCACCGCGCCGCACCAGAGCGACCATATCTTCAAGGCCTGCGGCCTGCCGGTGTTCTTCCCCAGCGACGTGCAGGGCATCCTGGACATGGGCCTGCACGCCTTCGGCATGAGCCGCTTCAGCGGCCTGTGGAGCGGCATGAAGACGATCCAGGAGGTCGTCGAGTCCGGTTCGTCGGTGGTGGTGGACCCGGAGCGCGTGAAGATCGTGCTGCCCGAGGACTTCCAGATGCCGCCCGGCGGCCTGCACATCCGCTGGCCCGATGCGCCGCTGGAGCAGGAAGCGCGGCTGATGGACTACAAGTGGTACGCGGCGCTGGCCTACGTGCGGGCCAACAAGCTCAACCACAACGTGGTGGAGACGCCGAACGACCGCTTCGGCCTCATCGCCAGCGGCAAGGCCTACAACGACATGCGCCAGGCCCTGACCGACCTGGGCCTGGACGACGCCACCTGCCGGCAGCTGGGCATCCGCGTGCACAAGGTCAACGTGGTCTGGCCGCTGGAGGCCACGATCACGCGCGAGTTCGCGCAGGGGCTGCAGGAGATCCTGGTCGTCGAGGAGAAGCGCCAGGTCATCGAGTACCAGCTCAAGGAGGAGCTCTACAACTGGCGCGCCGACGTGCGCCCCAACGTGCTGGGCAAGTTCGACGAGCCCGAGGGCGACTTCTCCGGCGGCGAGTGGGCCATGCCCAACCCGAGCGAGAACTGGCTGCTGCGCGCCAAGGCCGACCTGACGCCGTCGATCATTGCCAAGGCCATCGCCAAGCGGCTGAACAAGATGGGCGTGCCAGCCGACGTGGCCGCGCGCATGCAGCAGCGCCTGGACGAGATCGCCGCCCGCGAGCGCGGCCTGCTCGAGCTCAAGAGCGACACCGGCGACCGCATCCCCTGGTTCTGCAGCGGCTGCCCGCACAACACCAGCACCCGCGTGCCCGAGGGCAGCCGCGCGGTGGCCGGCATCGGCTGCCACTACATGGCGGTGTGGATGGACCGCAGCACCAGCACCTTCACGCAGATGGGCGGCGAGGGCGTGCCCTGGGTCGGCCAGGCGCATTTCACGAAGGAAAACCACATCTTCGCCAACCTCGGCGACGGCACCTACTTCCACAGCGGCATCCTGGCCGTGCGCCAGAGCATCGCCGCAGGCGTGAACATCACCTACAAGGTGCTCTACAACGACGCCGTGGCCATGACCGGCGGCCAGCAGGTCGGTGAACGGCCCGAAGGCCACAGCGTGCTGCAGATCATGAAGAGCCTGGTCAGCGAGGGCGTGGCCAAGCTCACCATCGTCACCGACCAGCCCGAGAAGTACAACGGCGTGGCGCTGGAGCCGGGAGTGGTGGTGCAGCACCGCGACGAGCTCGACCGCATCCAGCGCGAGTTCCGCGAGATCCCCGGCACCACGGTGATCCTCTACGACCAGACCTGCGCCACCGAGAAGCGCCGCCGCCGCAAGCGCGGCAAGCTGGCCACGCCGGACAAGCGCGTGGTCATCAACGAGGCGGTGTGCGAGGGCTGCGGCGACTGCAGCGTGCAGAGCAACTGCCTGAGCGTGGAGCCCTACGAGACCGAGTTCGGCCGCAAGCGGCGCATCAACCAGAACACCTGCAACCTCGACTACTCCTGCACCAAGGGCTTCTGCCCCAGCTTCGTCACCGTCGAGGGTGGGCAGCTGAAGAAGCCGAAGAAGGAGAAGCGCGGCGACCTGTCGGCGCTGCCGCCCATCCCCGACCCGGTGCTGCCGCTGGCCGAGCGCGCCTGGGGCATCGTGGTGGCCGGCGTCGGCGGCACCGGCGTCATCACCATCGGCCAGCTGCTGGGCATGGCGGCCCACCTGGAAGGCAAGGGCGTGATCACGCAGGACAGCGCCGGCCTGGCGCAGAAGGGTGGCGCCACCTGGAGCCATGTGCAGATCGCGCACCGCCCCGACGCCATCTACACCACCAAGGTGGACCTGGCCAAGGCGGACCTGGTGATCGGCTGCGACGCCATCGTCACCGCCTCCAAGGCCACGCTGGCGGTGATGCAGCAGGGCCGCACCTATGTGGCGATGAACACGCACGGCACGCCCACCGCCGGCTTCGTGAAGAACACCGAGTGGCAGTTCCCGGGCGGCGCCTGCGAGGCGGCGGTCAAGGGCAGCGTCGGCGAGCCGCTGGTGGGTGCCTTCGACGCCGAGCAGGCGGCCACGCAGCTGCTGGGCGACAGCATCTACACCAATCCACTCATGCTGGGCTACGCCTGGCAGCAGGGCCGGGTGCCGCTGACGCATGCGGCGCTGATGCGCGCCATCGAGCTCAACGGCGTGCAGGTGGACAACAACAAGGCCGCCTTCGAGTGGGGCCGGCGCTGTGCCCACGACCTGGCCGCGGTGCAGGCGCTGTACGTGGCGAAGAACGTCATCCAGTTCGTGAAGAAGCCGTCGCTGGACGACATGGTCAAGACCCGCGTCGCCTTCCTGACCGGCTACCAGGATGCCGCCTATGCCGCCACCTACGAAGCCTTCGTCCGGCGGGTGCAGGAGGCCGAATCGAAGCTGGGGGCTTCGCGCGCCCTCAGCGAGGCCGTGGCCCGCTACCTCTTCAAGCTGATGGCCTACAAGGACGAGTACGAGGTGGCGCGCCTGCACACCGACCCGGCCTTCACGGCCCGCATCGCCGAGATGTTCGAGGGCGACTACAAGCTGGTGCACCACCTGGCGCCGCCGCTGCTGGCCAAGACCAACGACAAGGGCGAACTGCTCAAGCAGGCCTACGGCCCGTGGATGCGCAGCGCCTTCGGCTGGCTGGCCAAGCTCAAGGGGCTGCGCGGCGGTGCGCTGGATGTCTTCGGCCGCAGCGAGGAGCGGCGCACCGAGCGGGCGCTGATCCAGGAGTACCGCACCTGCATCGAGGAACTGCTGGCGGGCCTGAACGGCACGAACCACGCTCTGGCGGCGGAGATCGCGCGCCTGCCCGAGGAGATCCGCGGGTTCGGCCACGTGAAGGCGCGCCACCTGGCGGCGGTGCGACCGAAGTGGGTGGCGCTGATGCAGCGCTGGCGCGCCGGCGATGCCGCGGCGCCGGCCAAGGCCGCCTGAGGGCGGCCGGCACAGTCATTCAAATTCCCTGAACCAAGGCGCCAGCGGCCTTCAACCGCTGGCGTCGGGTGGCTCGCGACACTGCGAGCCCATGTCCACCACCCGCTACACCCTGCCCGCCATCGCGCTGCACTGGCTGCTGGCGCTGATGATCCTGGGCGCGTTCGGCTTCGGCCTGTACATGACCGGCCTGCCGTTCTCGCCGGCGCGGCTGAAGCTCTACAACTGGCACAAGTGGGCCGGGGTGACGATCCTGGCGCTGACGGTGCTGCGCCTGCTGTGGCGCCTGTCGCACCGGCCACCGGCGCCGCCGGCCATGCCGGCCTGGCAGCAGCAGGCCTACAAGGCCACCCACGGCCTGATGTACGCGCTGTTCTTCGCCGTGCCGCTGGTCGGCTGGGCCTACAGCTCGGCGGCCGGGTTCCCCATCGTCTGGTTCGGCGTGCTGCCCCTGCCGGATTTCGTGCCGGTGGACAAGGCGCTGGCCGAGGCCATCAAGCCCTGGCACGAACGGCTGGCGTGGACCCTGATCGCCCTCGTCGCGCTGCACGTCGCCGCGGCCCTCAAGCACCATTTCATCGACCGCGACGGCCTGCTGTCGCGCATGCGCCCATGACCCGCTTCCTGCTGTCCCTTGCGCTGGCCGCCACCGTCGCCGCGCCCGCTGCCACCGCCCAGACCGTCGTGCGCGACGGCAGCGAGATCGCCTTCACCACGCGCCAGATGGGCGTGCCGGTGGAAGGCCACTTCACGCAGTGGCAGGCGCAGATGCGCTTCGACCCGAAGAACCCGGCTGCCGGCAGCGTGAGCTTCACGATCGAGACCGGCAGCGCCAGCTTCGGCGCCACCGAGACCGAGGCCGAAGTGAAGAAGCCGGAATGGTTCCACGTTGCCAAGTTTCCGCGCGCCAGCTTCACCTCGACCGGCATCCAGGCCACCGGCCCGGGCCGCTACGCCGTGGCCGGGCAGCTGACGATCAAGGGCAAGGCGCAGCCGCTGACGGTGCCGGTGCAGCTGGCCGGCGACACCGCCAGCGGCAGCTTCGCGATCAAGCGCCTGAGCTTCGACATCGGCAGCGGCGACTGGGCCGACACCTCGATGGTGGCCGACGAGGTGCAGGTGCGCTTCAAGCTCAAGCTCGCCGGCCTGCCGAAGTGACCCCCCGTCCGACCCCTCCAATCCTCGCTCAAGGAGAATCCATGACCCGCACCCTCAAGACCCTCGTCGCCGCCCTGGCCGCTGCGCCGCTGCTGGCCGCCGCGGCCCCGGCCACCTACGCCATCGATCCGACGCACACGTCGGTGTTCTTCGAGGCGCTGCACTTCGGCACCTCCACCAACCGCGGGCGCTTCATCAAGAACAGCGGCACCGTGATTTTCGACCGCGCCGGCAAGTCGGGCAAGGTGGACCTGACGCTGGACATGACCGGCATCAGCACCGGCGTGGCCCGCTTCGACGGCCACCTGGCCAGCGCCGACTTCTTCGATGTGGCCAATCACCCCACGGCCAGCTTCAGCGGTGACAAGTTCGTCTTCGACGGCGACAAGGTCACCGCGGTGGAAGGCACGCTCACGCTGCGCGGCAAGACCCATCCGGTCACGCTCAAGGCGGTGCGCTTCGGCTGCTACGACAACCCCATGCTCAAGCGCGAAGTCTGCGGTGGCGACTTCGAGACCACCATCAAGCGCAGCCTGTGGGGCGTGAACTGGGGCCTGCAGATGGGCGTGGCCGACGACACCAAGCTGATCATCCAGGTCGAGGCGATCAAGCAGTGAGGCCGGGCGGGCCCGCCCGCGTGTCGGTGAGCAGGTCGCGTCGGCACCGGCGCGCCGGCTATACTTGACAGGTTTTTCTCCCGCTGGCCCGCACACCCATCATGAGCGCCGAACACGACACCCACGAATCCCACGAAGGCCCGATCAAGACGCCCAGGCAACTGATCTGGACGGTCGTGGCGTCGTTCGTGGTGCCCATCGTCACCATCATCCTGCTGGTGAACTTCGTGGCCTCCGGCGACAAGCCAGCCGCCGGCAGTGCCGGCCTGAGCGCCGAGGCCATCGCCCAGCGCCTGGCGCCCATCGGCCACGTGGAGATCCGCGATGCCTCCGCGCCGGCCGTGGTGCGCACCGGCGAGCAGGTCTACCAGGCCGTCTGCACCGCCTGCCACGGCAGCGGCGCCGCCGGCGCGCCAAAGACCGGCGACACGGCCGCCTGGGCGCCCCGTCTGGCGCAGGGCTACGACACGTTGCTGAACTCCGCGCTCAAGGGCAAGGGTGCGATGGCGGCCCAGGGCGGTGGCGAGTACTCCGACTACGAGATCGCGCGTGCGGTGGTCTACCTGGCCAACCAGGGCGGCGGCAAGTTCGACGAACCGCCGGCTCCGGCCCCGGCGGCCAGCGCGGCCAACTGATCGTTCTGCAGCAGCAAAGCACCGGGCACCCAGGGCGCCCGGTTCTGTTTGGGGCCCGCCGTCAGGCGGGCTGCGGCACGCGCACGAAGCCGAAGCGTGCCGGCATCTCGGCAACGGCGATGTCGTGCGGCTGCCAGTCTCCGCGCTCGATGCGCTCGGCGGCCACCAGCATGTCGGCGGTGTGCACGATGCCCAGGCCGAGGTCGGTGTCCAGGTAGAGGCGCCCGTCCTCGTCGAGCCACGCGCTGCGCACCACCGCAGGCAAGCCGGTGTGCGAGGTCACGGCCTCACCGTGCAGCCGCCACACCCAGGGTGCGGCCTCCAGTTCCACGTAGACCCGCTGCGGCCCGTTCTGGAAGAACCAGGCGCCGCTGGCGTCGCAGGCGTAGTTGCGGCCGATGAAGGCCAGCAGCTTGTCGTGCTGGATACGGCTGCCCTTGACCTGCGGGAACGGGCCGGCGGCGCGCACGCGGTCGTCGCGCATGTACCAGTCGCCCCGTGCATCCAGCGCCAGCCAGCCGTGGCAGTGCGGCACGTTGGGCCACTTGCGCAGCGCGGCTTCGACGATCGGGTCCATGCGCCCGAGCTTACGCGTGCTGCGCCAGCCAGTGGCACACCGCGGCGGGCAGGCCCTGCACGTGGCCGGGGAACCGGCCCTGCGGGAAGCCCACGTGGCCGCCGTGTTTCGGCTGCCAGAGTTCGACGCAGGACGACACGTCGACGCGTGTAGGCAGTGAGGCCGCCGGCACGAAGGGATCGTTGCGCGCGTTCAGCGCCAGCGCCGGGATGCGCACTGCGCGCAGATGGGGCTTGGCCGACGCGCGGGCCCAGTAGTCGCCGGTGTCGCGGAAGCCGTGCAAGGGCGCGGTGAAGACGTCGTCGAAGTCATACAGCGTGCGCGCGGCGGCCAGGCGATCGCGATCGAACAGGCCCGGGTGCTGCTGCCACTTGGCCAGCGCCTTGGGCTTCATCGTGGCGAGGAACATGCGGGCGTAGACCTGCCGGTTGAAGCCGCGGCCCATGGCCTGCCCGCTGGCCGTCAGGTCCAGCGGCGAGCAGATCGACACCACGGCGCGCGCCACGCGGGCCGCGTCGTCGGCCACCTCGCCGGCCCAGCGCATCAGCGCGTTGCCACCCAGTGACACCCCGGCGGCCAGCACCGGTGCGCCCTGCCGCGCGGCCAGTCTGCCCAGGAACCAGCCGACCTCGGCGTGGTCCCCCGAGTGGTAGGCGCGCGGCGCGCGGTTGAGTTCACCGCTGCAGCCGCGGAAGTGCGGCATCACGAAGCCCCAGCCGCGCCGTTCGGCCTCGAGCGCGAAGCTCAGCGCGTAGTGACTCGTCGTCGAGCCTTCCAGGCCGTGGAACAGCACCAGCAGCGGCGCCTCCGGCGCGCCGGCGGGGGCAAAGTCCAGGTCGACGAAGTCGCCATCGGGTGTGTCCCAGCGTTCGCGATGGAAGCGCACGCGGCCCGCCAGTTGTCGACGGCCGATGAGCGCCGGCCAGATCGTCTGCGCATGGCCGCCGGGCAGCCACGGCGGCGCCCGGAACGCCGGGCTCAATGCAGCACGCCGCCGGCGGGCGTGTCGTCCGGCGCCTGCAGGCTGCCGGGGCTGGCGTGGTGCGCCACCAGCCGCCAGCCTTGCGCCGTCTGCAGGTAGACGTTGGTGGCCATCACGTAGGCGGTGCGCGTGCCTTCGTCGGTGCGCACGTCGATGCGCTCGACCAGGTGGTGCACGGCGCCGGAAAGGGCGTCCAGCCGGTGCACCTGCTCCGGCTGCACCGGGATGGGCCCATTGGCGAAGATGGCCTCGAAGCTGGCACGGATGGCCGCCAGCCCGATCACCCGTGGCCCGCCCGGGTGCACGCAGACGACCTCGTCGTCATCGGCCCAGACCGCCATCAGTGCGTCGATGTCGCCGCGCTGCAGCGCTTCGTAGAAGCGCGACTCCAGTTCGTCGGGCGTGGCCCCGATCGCGGTGGCGGGCGGCTTGCGGCGGGCCATCGCTCGCGTCTCAGCGGAAGACCACGGTCTTGTGGCCGTTGAGCAGCACGCGGTGTTCCACGTGCCAGCGCACGGCGCGGGCCAGCACCATGCATTCGATGTCGCGGCCCACCGCGGTGAAGTCCTCGGCCGACAGCGTGTGGTCCACGCGCTCGACGTCCTGCTCGATGATGGGGCCTTCGTCGAGGTCGGCGGTCACGTAGTGCGCGGTGGCGCCGATCAGCTTGACGCCGCGCGCATGCGCCTGGAAGTAGGGCTTCGCGCCCTTGAAGCTGGGCAGGAAGCTGTGGTGGATGTTGATCGCGCGCCCGCGCCAGGCCTCGCACAGTCCGGGGCTGAGGATCTGCATGTAGCGGGCCAGCACCACCAGGTCCACGCGCTCGCGGTCGGCGACGGCCATCACCGCGGCTTCCTGCGTGTCCTTGGTGGCGGCGTCGGCGCCGGCGGCCAGCGGCAGGTGGTGGAAGGGGATGCCGTAGCCCTCGACCAACCCACGGAAGGTCTCGTGGTTGGACACCACGGCGGGAATCTCCACCGCCAGCTGCCCGCTCTGCCAGCGGAACAGCAGGTCGTTCAGGCAATGCCCGTGCTGGCTGACCATCAGCATCACGCGAGGCTTGCGGGCCTGCACGTGGAAGTGCAGGTCCATCTGGAACTGCTGGCGGGCGTGCTCGAACAGCGTGCGCAGTTGCGTGGGGTCGGCCAGGTGCGCCGGTGCCTCGAAGTGCACGCGCATGAAGAACAGGCCGGTGGCGTCGGCGCCTTCCAGGTCGCCGAACTGCTGCGAGTCGACGATGTTGCAGCCGGCCTGGAACAGCAGGCCGGCCACGGCGTGCACGATGCCCGGCTGGTCGCGTGCGGCCAGGGTCAGGATGTAGGACGGGCGCATCGCGGCGGCGGGCGATCCGTCAGTGGCCATGCAGGTGTTCGCCGGCCTTCAGGCGGTAGACGGTGCCGCAGTAGGGGCAGCGCCCCTCACCGGTGGTGGCCACGTCGATGAAGACGCGCGGGTGCTGGTTCCACAGCGTCATCTTCGGGTTCGGGCAGTAGGTGCTGCCGTGGCCCTGCAGGTCCTTGGCGGTGAGTTCCACCGCGGTGTCGGGCGTGCTGCTGCTCATGCTCAGACCTTGGTCAGCCACTCGGCGTACTTGGGGTTCTTGCCGCCGACGATGTCGAAGAACGCGGCCTGGATCTTGGTGGTGATCGGGCCGCGGGCGCCGATGCCGATCTGCACGCGGTCGAGTTCGCGGATCGGCGTCACTTCCGCCGCGGTGCCGGTGAAGAAGGCCTCGTCGCAGATGTAGACCTCGTCGCGCGTGATGCGCTTCTCCACCAGCTTCAGGCCCAGGTCCTGGCAGATCGCGAAGATGGTGTCGCGCGTGATGCCGTTGAGTGCGCCGGCGGACAGGTCCGGCGTGTAGACCACGCCCTTCTTGATGATGAACAGGTTCTCGCCCGCGCCTTCGCTGACGAAGCCCGAGGCGTCGAGCAGCATGGCCTCGTCGTAGCCGTCTTCCGTGGCTTCCATGTTGGCCAGGATGGAGTTGGTGTAGTTGCTCACCGCCTTGGCCTGCGTCATCGTGATGTTGACGTGGTGGCGGGTGTAGCTGCTGGTCTTGACGCGGATGCCCTTGGCCAGGCCCTCTTCGCCCAGGTAGGCGCCCCAGGGCCAGGCCGCGACCATCAGGTGGATCTGGTTGCCCTTGGGGCTGACGCCCAGCTTGCCCGAGCCGATCCAGGTCAGCGGCCGCAGGTAGCAACTCTTCAGGGCGTTGGCGCGCACCACGTCGCGCTGCGCTTCCATCACCTGCTCGACCGTGAACGGGATCTTCATGCGCAGGATCTTGGCGCTGTTGAACAGGCGCTCGGTGTGCTCGCGCAGGCGGAAGATGGCCGTGCCGTCGGGGGTCTCGTAGGCGCGCACGCCCTCGAAGGCGCCGCAGCCGTAGTGCAGCGTGTGGGTCAGCACGTGGATCTTGGCGTCGCGCCAGTCCACCATGGTCCCGTCCATCCAGATCTTGCCGTCGCGGTCGGCCATCGACATGGTCTGCACTCCTGAGAATCGTTAGAGCGTAAATTCTAGGCGTTCGGCCAAGCCGGGCTGCCGGTGCAGCGCCCGATGCCGCCGGGAGGAGAACACGCCCCATGCCGCTTCCGACGCCCAGGCGCCTGCGTCGAGCCCTGAACCACGGCCTGCGCGTGGCGTTCTCGTGGCTGCCGCGCCGCCTGCGCTTCGCGCTGATCCGGGGCCTGGTCGAATGCGACCCGGCGCCGCCGCCCTCGCTGGTGCTGAAGATCGCCGAGACCCGCGAGGAACTCGAGGCCTGCTTCGCGCTGCTGCACGACGCCTACGTGGCCAGCGGCTTCATGAAGCCGCACCCGTCGGGTCTGCGCGTCACGCCCTACCACGCGCTGCCCACCACCACCACCATCTGCGCGCTGGTCGACGGGCGGGTCGTCGGCACGCTGTCGATGGTGCGCGAGAGCGTCTTCGGCCTGCCGCTGCAGAGTGCCTTCGACCTCGGCGCCGTGCGCGCCCGCGGCGGGCAGATCGCCGAGATCTCGGCGCTGGCCGTGCACCCGGACCACCGGCGTACCGGGGGCACGGTGCTGTTTCCACTGATGAAGTTCATGTACGAGTACTGCACGCGCTTCTTCGAGACGCGGCACCTCGTGATCGCCGTCAACCCGAACCGGATCGAGCTCTACGAGGCGCTGCTGCAGTTCGAGCGCCTGCCGGCCGAGGTGGTGGAGTCCTACGACTTCGCCAACGGGGCGCCAGCCGTGGGCGCGTCGCTGGACCTCGACGCCGCGCCCGCCATCTTCGAGCGCCTGTACGGCGGCAAGGCCGCGCGCCGCAACCTGCACGCCTATTTCACCCAGCTGGCGCTGCCCAACCTGCGCATGCCACCCCGGCGCTACTTCACCACCAACGACCCGGTGATGACCCCGGCGCTGCTGGACCACTTCTTCCGCCAGCGCACATCGGGATTCGCCGACATGACGCCGCGCCAGTGGCGGATGCTGCACGCCATCTACGACCGGCCCGACTACGCCGTGGTGCTGCCGCCGATGCCGGACGTGACGATCTCCGGCGTCTCGCTGCGGCGCCACCCGCGCCACGCGATCCGCTTCCCCGCCGTGTTCACCGCCACCCGCGGCGGCGGGCGGTGGGCGCTGGTCATGCGCGAGATCTCGCTGGGCGGCTGTCAGGTGGAGCTGGCGTCGGCCGCCTTGCCGCCGGGCGCCGAGGGCGAACTGATGGTGCAGCTCGGCGCCGGTGACAGCAGCGTCGTTCAGGCGCGCGTCCTGCGCACCGTGGCCGACGGCGTCTGGAGCCTGCAGGTCAAGCGCCCCGACGACGCCTGGCGGCGCTGCGTGCAGGCGCTCGAGGCGGGCGAGACCTACCGCGACGTGAGCCGGTCGCTGATCTCGCTGTCCGGCGCCGCGCGGGCAGTCTGACCTTCACCGTCGCCGGTGGGCTCGGGGCGCACCAGCGTCCAGCGCACCAGCTTGCCGCGCTGCAGGTCCAGCGTCACGGTGGAGCCGCCATCGTCGGTCCAGCGCCACTGCTCGGGCTCCTGGCCCTCGGGGCTCAGACGCTCGCCCAGGCTGCGCGTCATCTGGATCACCTGCAGCAGGCTCAGGCCGGGCTTGAGCTTCGCGTTGAACATCACCGCGCTGCCCACCTGCCCCACCGGCGACTGTCCGGCCTGGCGCATTGCCCGCAGCGCGCGCGTGAACTGCAGCAGCAGCCAGAACACAGTCACGGTGACCGCCAGCAGCACGCCACGCCAGCCGTACAGCACCCAGCCGGCCGCGACGGCGATCACCGCCAGGCTCCAACCGATCAACACGCTCATCGCACCGCCTTCACAGGTTGCGCACCAGGTCCACGGCCTGCTCCACGCGTTCGACGGCGTGGATCGTCAGGCCCTCGATGGGCTTCTTCGGTGCATTGGCCGCCGGCACCACAGCCACGCTGAAGCCGAGCTTGGCGGCTTCCTTCAGCCGTTCCTGGCCGCGCGGTGCCGGACGGATCTCGCCGGCCAGCCCCACCTCGCCGAAGGCGACGAAGCCGCGCGGCAACGCGCGCCCGCGCAGGCTGCCCTGGATCGCCAGCAGCACCGCCAGGTCGGCCGCCGGCTCGGTGATGCGCACGCCGCCCACCGCGTTGACGAACACGTCCTGGTCCATGCAGCTGACGCCGGCGTGCCGGTGCAGCACGGCCAGCAGCATCGCCAGCCGGTCGCGTTCCAGGCCCACCGACAGCCGGCGCGGGCTGGGGCCGCCGCTGTCCACCAGGGCCTGCACCTCCACCAGCAGCGGGCGCGTGCCCTCCAGCGTCACCAGCACGCAGCTGCCGGGCACCGGCTGGCCGTGGGTGGACAGGAAGATCGCGCTCGGGTTGGCCACGCCCTTGAGCCCGCGTTCGGTCATCGCGAAGACGCCGATCTCGTTGACGGCGCCGAAGCGGTTCTTGATGGCGCGCACCAGGCGGAAGCTGCTGTGCGTGTCGCCCTCGAAGTACAGCACCGTGTCGACGATGTGCTCCAGCACGCGCGGCCCGGCGATCGCGCCCTCCTTGGTCACGTGGCCCACCAGCACGATGGTGGTGCCGCCGGCCTTGGCCAGCCGCGTGAGCTGGGCCGCGCATTCGCGCACCTGGGCCACCGAGCCGGGGGCGGACGTGAGCTGCTCCGAGTACAGCGTCTGGATCGAGTCGACCACGCACACCGTGGGCTGCTCGGCCTCGATGGCGGCCTGGATCTTCTCGAGCTGGATCTCCGCCAGCACCCGCACCGCCGACGCGCCCAGCCCCAGGCGGCGGGCCCGCAACGCCACCTGCGCGCCGCTTTCCTCGCCGGTGACGTAGAGCGCCTTCGCCTGCCGCGCCAGGCTGTCCAGCGCCTGCAGCAGCAGCGTGCTCTTGCCGATGCCGGGGTCGCCGCCGATGAGCACCACGCCGCCGGCGACCAGGCCGCCGCCGAGCACGCGGTCGAGTTCGTCCACGCCGGTGGGCAGGCGCTCGACCTCGGTGGCCTCGATGGCCGACAGTGTGGCCACCGGCTGCGTCTTGGCCAGCGCCTGGAAGCGGTGGCGCGCGCCGCCCGAGGGCTCGGCCACGGTCTCCACCAGCGTGTTCCACGCCTTGCACTGTGGGCACTGGCCCATCCAGCGTGGGGCGCTGCCGCCGCATTCGCTGCAGACGTAGACGTTCTTCTCCTTGGCCATCGGCGGATTGTCGCCGCTGCCCCGGCAGGGGGGGGGCGTCAGAGTTCGCCGCGCAGCTTGCCGCGCCCGGCCTTCACCGCGCTGCGCACCGCCTTGCCCTGCAGCCGCCGCTGCTGCGAACCCCAGGTGGGCTTCGTCGCCCGCCGCAGCCGCGGCGGTTCGGCCACCTCGTCCACCAGTGCCTGCAGCCGCGCCAGCGCGGCGGTGCGGTTGAGCGGCTGGCTGCGGTGCTCCTGGGCCTTGATGACGATGACGCCGTCGACTGTCAGGCGCTGATCGGAGCGGGCCAGCAGCCGCGCCTTCACGCCCTCGGGCAGCGACGAGGCGGCGATGTCGAAGCGCGCCTGCACGGCGCTGGACACCTTGTTGACGTTCTGCCCGCCGGCGCCCTGGGCGCGGATGGCGGTGAATTCCACCTCCGCCGGGTCGACGCGCGGTGGGCGCATCAGCCGTCGGCCAGTGCCACCGGCACCCGCGGCGCCAGCGCGCACATCAGCTCGTAGGCGATGGTGCCCGCGGCCTGCGCCACCTCGTCGATGGGCAGCACCGGCCCGGCCGACGAGCGGCCCCAGAGCGTCACCTCGCTGCCCGGTCCGGCGTCGGGCAGGGCCGTGAGGTCCACCGCCAGCATGTCCATCGACACCCGGCCGACGGTGGCGCTGCGCGTGCCGTCCACCAGCACCGGCGTGCCGGTGGGGCAGTGGCGCGGGTAGCCGTCGGCGTAGCCGCAGGCCACGATGCCGATGCGCATGGGTGCGCCCGCGGTGAAGCTGCTGCCGTAGCCCACCGTGTCGCCGGGCGCCAGCGTCTGCGTGGCCAGCACGCGCGCGCGCAGCGACATGGCCGGCTGCAGGCCCCAGTGGGCAGCGTCGTGGGCCGGGAAATCCGGCGCGCTGCCGTAGCTCATGATGCCGGCGCGCACCCAGTCGGCGGCCACGCCGGCCTCGGCCGCGTGGCGCAGCGTGGCCGCGCTGTTGGCCAGGCTGCGCTCACCGGGCAGGTCGCGTGTGGCGGCCTCGAACACCGCCACCTGGTGCGCGATGCCGCGCGGGCCGTCGGCGTCGGAGAAGTGCGTCATCAGGCTGATCTCGTCGACCTGCGGCAGTGCGTCCAGCCGCGCCCAGGCGCCGCGGAACGCGTCGGGCCGGAAGCCCAGCCGGTTCATGCCGCTGTTCATCTTCAGGAACACGCGGTGCGGCCGCAGCGTCTTGTGCGCCGCCAGCCAGTCGATCTGCTCGGGGCAGTGCACCACGTGCCACAGGTCCAGTCGCGAGCACAGCTCCAGGTCGCGCGGCTCGAAGCAGCCCTCGAGCAGCAGGATGGGGCCGCGCCAGTCCAGCGCGCGCAGGCGCTCGGCCTCGGCCAGGTCCAGCAGCGCGAAGCCGTCGGCGCCGCGCAGGCCTGGGAAGGCGCGCTCGATGCCGTGGCCGTAGGCGTTGGCCTTCACCACCGCCCACACGCGGGCATCGGGCGCAGCCTGACGGGCACGGGCCAGGTTGTGCGCCAACGCATCGGCATGAATCAACGCTTGGATCGGACGCGGCATCGTGCGCCGGATTCTGCCAGCGGGGTGCATGCTATAAACCGCGCGCCCGTCAACCCCCAAGAGCCCGAGAGCCTCCAGGAGACATCGCGTCGGCCCGGTCGGGTCCGCCGCCGCAGCCCGCGCGTCCGCATGAAAAAAGGCTTCTCGACCATCATGTCGGCGCAGTTCTTCAGCTCGCTGGCGGACAACGCGCTGTTCGTCGCCGCCGTGGAGCTGTTGCGCAGCGCCCAGGCACCGGCCTGGCAGGGGGCGGCCCTGGTGCCGATGTTCGCGCTCTTCTACGTGGTGCTGGCGCCCTTCGTCGGCGCCTTCGCCGACAGCATCCCCAAGGGGCGCGTGATGCTGGTCTCCAACAGCATCAAGGTAGTGGGCTGCCTGATGATGCTGTTCGGCAGCCACCCGCTGCTGTCCTACGCCATCGTCGGCCTGGGCGCGGCGGCCTACTCGCCGGCCAAGTACGGCATCCTCACCGAACTGCTGCCGCCGTCGCAGCTGGTCAAGGCCAACGGCTGGATCGAGGGGCTGACCATCGGCTCCATCATCCTGGGCGTGGTCGTCGGCGGCGCGCTGGTCAACGACAAGGTGGCGCCGCTGCTGCTGGGGCTGGACGTGCCGGGCGTGGACCTGGGCATCGTGCAGCCGGCGCAGGCCGCCATCACGGTGATCGTCTGGCTGTACGTGGTGGCGGCGCTGTTCAACCTGAAGATCCCGCGCACCGAAGCGCCGCTGCGCTCGATGTCGGGCAACCTGCTGGAACTGCTGCGCGACTTCCAGCAGTGCAATGCCCGCCTGTGGCGCGACAAGCTGGGCCAGATCTCGCTGGCCACGACCACGCTGTTCTGGGGCGTGGCCGGCAACCTGCGCTACATCGTGCTGGCCTGGGCGGCGGCGGCGCTGGGCTATGCCACGTCCGAGGCCTCGCTGCTGGTGGGCGTGGTGGCCATCGGCACGGCCGTGGGCGCCGTGGTGGCCTCGGTGGCGATGAAGCTCGACCGTGCGACGCGCGTGATCCCGCTGGGCACCGGCATGGGCCTGCTGGTGATCGCGATGATCGCCATCCGTGACGTGACGGTGGCCGCACCCTTCCTGATGATGGTGGGCGCGCTGGGCGGCTTCCTGGTCGTGCCGATGAACGCGCTGCTGCAGCACCGTGGCCACAACCTGATGGGCGCGGGGCGGTCGATCGCGGTGCAGAACTTCAACGAGCAGGCCTGCATCCTGGGCCTGGGCGCCTTCTACGCCGGCATGACGAAGCTCGGCCTCTCGGCCTTCGGCGCCATCGCCATCTTCGGCCTCGCGGTCGCGGGCACGATGGAGGCCATCCGGCGCTGGCACCGGCACAACCTGCAGGCCCACCGCGCCGAGGTCGAGCACCTGCTCGAGATCGCCCGCACGGACCACCACTGATGTCGCCGGTGGCCCGCCCGGCGGCGGCCCTGGCGGCCGCCGCGCTGACCTTCAACGCCTTCACCTGGGGTGTGTCGTGGTGGCCGTTCCGCCAGCTGCAGGCGCAGGGCCTGCATGCGCTGTGGGCCACGGCGCTGATCTACGCCATTGCCGTGCTCGTGCTTACCCTGTCACGGCCGGCGGCTTGGCGCGAGTTGCTGCGCACGCCCAGCCTGTGGGTGCTGGTGATCGCATCAGGTACGACCAACGCCAGCTTCAACTGGGCGGTGACCATCGGCGACGTCGTGCGCGTGGTGCTGCTGTTCTACCTGATGCCGTTGTGGGCCGTGCTGCTGGCCCGGGCGTTGCTGGGCGAGCGCCTGACGGCGTTGGCCGGTGCGCGCGTGGCGATGGCGCTGGCCGGCGCCGCCATCGTGCTGTGGCCCGCCGAGGGCGGCGGCTGGCCGGTGCCGCGCAGCACGGCGGAATGGCTGGGCGTGCTCGGTGGCTTCAGCTTCGCCCTCAACAACGTGATGCTGCGGCGCGAGGCGCATCGGTCGGATGCCGCCCGGGCGCTGGCCATGTTCAGCGGCGGCACGGTGGTGGCCGGCGGCCTGGCTGCGGCGCTGGCCGTGCAGGGTGTGGTGCCGGCGCTGCCGGCGCCGGCCTGGGGCTGGACGCTGCCCGCGCTGGCCCTGGCCGCGTGGTTCCTGGCGGCCAACCTGGCCCTGCAGTATGGCGCGGCCCGCCTGCCGGCGAACGCCACGGCGGTGGTCATGGTCAGCGAGGTGTTCTTCGCGTCGGCGTCCGCGGTGGCGCTGGGTGCCGGCACGCTGGACCTGCGGCTGGTGGCCGGCGGCACGCTGATCGTCGGCGCCGCGCTGCTGGCGGCCCGCGAGTGACGGCGCCTTGCCGGCCCGCCGTCAGTTGATCTGGCCGGGCTGCGCTTCCACCGGCTTGCCCAGCAGCTGGTCCTTCAGCGTGTCGTCGGCCGGCTTGTCGCCCAGCCAGATGCGCATCATCGCGGCGAAGAACTCGGGCTCGACGATGGGCTTGCCCATGGCCTGGCCGTTGACCAGCACCTGGGTGCCGGTGCCGGGCCGGTACTCCACCGAGAAGTGCTCGCCCGCCTTGAGGTTCTTCTTGGCCACGAACAGTTCCGAGAGCTGCAGCGTGCCCGGAATGGCCTTGGCGAACTGCGCGCGCGTGGAGTTGTCCTCCATGCCGCGCGTGAACAGCCGGCCCAGCGTGTTGCCGTCGATGTCGCGCAGCATCTGGATGTGCAGCCGCTTGGCGCCGGGCATGGCCAGGGCCTGCTCCGCCGTGGTGGCCTTGGCCGGCAGGTAGAGGCCGGCGGTGTAGACCTTGACGACGAAGCGATAGCGGATGCCGGCGCCGTTGAGCACCAGGGGCTGGCCGGCCACCGTGAGGCGCTCCGGGTAGTCGACGCCGGAGACGACGGCGGCCGCCGCGGGCTGGGTGGCCAGCAGGCCGATCAACAGGCCGATCAGCGAGCCCAGGGCGGGAACAATGGCGCGGAACATGGTGAGTCCTCGAGGAAGCGGGCGTGGCCACCGGTAGGGCGGGCCGTGCGGGGTGGGCGCCGATCGGGCGCGGCGCGTATTGTCGGGGCTCATGGGCCCTGGGCTACACTCCGACGCATGTTCATCGCGCGTGTTCTGAGCAACGGGTCACACGACCGGGGAGCCTGGCCCTGGCGTCGCTGGCTCCTGTCTGCCTGAACCACGCCGCCGCGGTCCTCTCCGGCATCCTGCCCGGGCGCCCCGGCCGGCCCTCTGAACGCCAGGCGCACCCCCGTGGGTGGCCCGAGGACCCGACCGATGATCACCGAACTCGAATTCCAGAGCCTTGCCGCGCAGGGCCACAACCGCATCCCGCTCATTGCCGAGGCCTTTGCCGACCTCGAGACGCCGCTGTCGCTGTACCTCAAGCTGGCGGGCGGGCAGCCCCACAGTTTCCTGCTCGAGTCCGTCGTCGGCGGTGAACGATTCGGCCGCTACTCCTTCATCGGCCTGCCGGCCCGCACGCTGCTGCGCGCCACCGGGTTCGTGTCCGAGGTGGTGACCGATGGCCGCGTCGTCGAACGCGACGAGGGCAACCCGCTGGACTTCATTGCCGCCTACCAGCGGCGCTTCAAGCCGGCACTGCGCCCGGGGCTGCCGCGCTTCTGTGGTGGGCTGGCGGGTTACTTCGGCTACGACGCGGTGCGCTTCATCGAGCCGCGGCTGGCGAAGACGCAGAAGACAGGCGGCCTGGACACGCCCGACATCCTGCTGCTGCAGACCGAGGAGCTGGCGGTCATCGACAACCTCAGCGGTCGTCTGTACCTGATCGTCTGGGCCGACCCGGGGCAGCCGGAGGCCTACTTCCGCGGCAAGCGGCGGCTGGCGGAACTGACCGACAAGCTGCGCTACAGCGTCACCGCGCCGGCGGTCAAGCGCGGGGCCAGCTACGCCGTGGAGCGCGAGACGTCGCGCGAACAGCTGGAAGCCGCCGTGCGCCGCGCCAAGGAGTACATCGCCGCGGGCGACTGCATGCAGGTGGTCATCGGCCAGCGGCTGCGCAAGCGCTACACCGAGAGCCCGCTGAGCCTGTACCGTGCGCTGCGCTCGCTGAACCCGTCGCCGTACATGTACTTCTACGATCTGGGCGATTTCCAGATCGTGGGCGCCAGCCCGGAGATCCTGGTGCGCCAGGAGCAGTCGCCCGAGGGCCCCAAGGTCACGATCCGCCCGCTGGCCGGCACGCGCCCGCGCGGGACCACCCCGGAGCGCGATGCCGAACTGTCGGCCGAATTGCAGGCCGACCCGAAGGAGCGCGCCGAGCACCTGATGCTGATCGACCTGGCGCGAAACGACATCGGGCGCATCGCGAAGACCGGCAGCGTGAAGGTCACGGAAGCCTTCGCGGTGGAGCGCTATTCGCACGTGATGCACATCGTCAGCAACGTCGAGGGCCTGCTGGCCGAAGGCCTGACGAACCTGGACGTGCTCAAGGCCACGTTCCCGGCCGGCACCCTGAGCGGCGCGCCCAAGATCCGGGCGATGGAGATCATCGACGAGCTCGAGCCTGTCAAGCGCGGCATCTACGGCGGCGCCTGCGGCTACCTGAGCTTTGCCGGCGACATGGACCTGGCGATCGCCATCCGCACCGGCATCGTGCAGAAGCAGACCCTGTACGTGCAGGCCGCCGCCGGCGTGGTGGCCGACTCGGTGCCGGAACTGGAGTGGAAGGAGACCGAGCAGAAGGCGAGGGCGCTCATCCGCGCGGCGGAACTGGTGGAAGAGGGGTTCTGATCATGCTGCTGATGATCGACAACTACGACAGCTTCACCTTCAACCTGGTGCAGTACTTCGGCGAGCTGGGCGCGGAAGTGACCGTCGTGCGCAACGACCAGATCGACCTACCCGGCATCGAGGCGCGGAAGCCCGACCACCTGGTGCTGTCGCCGGGGCCCTGCTCACCGGCCGAGGCCGGCATCTGCATCGACGCGATCCGCCACTTTCAGGGCCGGCTGCCGATCCTGGGCGTGTGCCTGGGGCACCAGGCCATCGGCGCCGCGTTGGGCGGGCGTGTGATCCGCGCCAAGGTGCAGATGCACGGCAAGACCGACACCATTACGGCCGACGGCCGGGGCGTCTACGAGGGCCTGCCGTCGCACTTCAGCGTGGTGCGCTACCACTCGCTGGCCATCGAGCGCGAGACGCTGCCGGAGGCGCTGGAGGTGACATCGAGCACCGCCGATGGCGAGATCATGGGTGTGCGCCACCGCGCGCTGGCCGGCGGGCCGGCGCCGCTGGAAGGCGTTCAGTTCCATCCGGAATCCATCCTGTCCGAACACGGCCACGCGATGCTGCGCAACTTCCTGCGCATGGGTCGCGCCGCGCATTGAGCCCCGAGGAGACGAGCATGCCGATCACCAACACCGAAGCCCTGACCCGCGTCATCGAGCACCGCGAGATCTTTCACGACGAGATGCTGGCGCTGATGCGCCGCATCATGAGCGGCGAGATGTCGCCGGTGATGATCGCCGCGCTGGCCATGGGCCTGCGGGTGAAGAAGGAAACGGTGGGCGAGATCGCGGCGGCGGCGCAGGTGATGCGCGAGTTCGCCACGCCCGTGCCGGTGGCCGACCGCACGCACCTGGTGGACATCGTGGGCACCGGGGGAGACGGGTCGCACACCTTCAACATCTCCACCGCGTCGATGTTCGTCGCCGCGGCGGCGGGCGCGCGGGTGGCCAAGCATGCCGGGCGCAGCGTGTCGAGCACCTCCGGCTCGGCCGATGTGATGGAGGCGCTGGGGGCGTACATCGGTCTGGCGCCGGAGCAGGTGGCCACCTGCCTGGCCGAGACCGGCATCGGCTACATGTTTGCGCCCAACCACCACGCGGCGATGAAACACGCCGCGCCGGTGCGCAAGGAACTGGGCGTGCGGACGATCTTCAACATCCTGGGGCCGCTGACCAACCCGGCCAATGCGCCCAACCAGCTGCTGGGCGTGTTCCACCCTGACTTGGTGGGCATCCAGGTGCGCGTGCTGCAGCGTCTGGGCAGCGAGCACGTGATGGTGGTCTACGGCATGAACGGCATGGACGAGGTCTCGCTGTCGGGCGAGACGCTGGTGGGCGAGCTCAAGGACGGCGAGGTGAAGGAATACGTTGTCCACCCGAGCGACTTCGGCCTGCCCGTGTACGACAGCCGCGTGCTCAAGGTGGCCAACAAGGAAGAGTCGGTGCAGTGCATCCAGCGCGCGCTGGCCGATGAAGATGGGCCCGTGCGCGACATCGTGCTGCTCAACGCCGGGGCGGCGCTGTACTGCGCCGGCGTCGCGGCCAGCGTGACCGAGGGTGTCAAGCGCGCACGCGAGGCGGTGTCGTCGGGCCAGGCGGCGGCCAAGCTGAGCCAGTACGTCAAGGTCAGCAACCGCTTCCGCCCGGCGGGTTGATGCGATGAGCGACATCCTGCAGAAGATCGTCGCCGTCAAGCGAGAGGAGATCGCGGCGGGCCGCGCGCTGCGGTCGTTCGAGAGCTGGCGTTCCGAGGCCGAGGCGCGGCGTGACGTGCGTGGCTTCGTCGCGGCCCTGCGCGGGAAGATCGCTGCTGGTGGCGCTGGCGTGATCGCCGAGGTCAAGAAGGCCAGCCCCAGCAAGGGCGTGCTGCGCGAGCACTTCGTGCCGGCCGAGATCGCGGCCAGCTACGCGGCGCACGGCGCCGCCTGCCTCAGCGTGCTGACCGACGAACGCTTCTTCCAGGGTGCGGCCGCCTACCTGCAGCAGGCGCGCGAGGCCTGCGCATTGCCGGTGCTGCGCAAGGACTTCATGGTCGATGCCTACCAGGTGGTGGAGGCCCGCGCGCTGGGGGCCGACTGCATCCTGCTGATCGCCGCCTGCCTGGACGATGCCCTGATGGCCGACCTGGAAGCCACGGCGCTGGCGCTGGGCATGGACGTGCTGGTGGAGGTGCACGACGGTGCCGAACTCGACCGTGCGCTGCGGCTGAAGACGCCGCTGGTGGGCATCAACAACCGCAACCTGCGCACCTTCGACGTCACACTGCAGACCACGCTGGACCTGCTGCCGCAGGTGCCGGCGGACCGCCTGCTGGTCACCGAGTCGGGCATCCTCGGGCGCGAGGATGTGCGCCGCATGCGCGACGCTGGCGTGCACGCTTTCCTGGTGGGCGAGGCGTTCATGCGTGCGCCCGACCCCGGCGCCGCACTCGCGGACCTGTTCGCGTGACGGCCGACGACCTGCCGGCAGCGTTCGCCACGCTGCCTGCGGCCTGGCGTGCCGTGCTGCCGGGCTGGACGCCGGCGGCTGAGCGGGCCGTGATCGACCGCGTTCGCGCGGCCTCGGGCGCCCGCGAGATCGCGCCGGCCGACCCCTTTCGCGCGATGCGTCTGGTGCCGCCCGAGGCGGCCCGCGTCGTGGTGTTCGGCCAGGACCCCTACCCGAAGCCGGGTCATGCCGATGGCCTGGCCTTCTCCGCGGGGCACGGCCGGCCGCATTCGCTGCGCCGCATCTTCCAGGTCCTGGCCGCGGATCGACCAGGCTGGATCCCGCCTGCCACGTGGAAGCTCGACGCCTGGGCCGAGCAGGGCGTGCTGCTGCTGAACCCGACACTGACGGTGGAGGTCGGCCGTGCCGGGGCCCATCTGGACTGTGGATGGCAGGTGCTCACTTCGCAGATTGTTCAGCACCTGTCTGGGCGCGAGCGGCCGCCGGCCTTCCTGCTCTGGGGCAAGCCCGCGAACGGCTTCTTCGATGCCGCCTGCCCGACGGCACCCGGCGTGCCGGTCTTCCGCACGCGGCACCCGTCGCACGACATCCGCCGCGAGTTCATGGTCGACGGCAGCCACTTCCAGGCCACGGCCGACCGGATCGACTGGTGGGCCTTGACTGGCGCGCCGTGATTGCCGTGCTATACTCGCAGGCTCTCCGGAGGGGTGCCCGAGTGGCTAAAGGGGGCAGACTGTAAATCTGTTGGCTTACGCCTACGCTGGTTCGAATCCAGCCTCCTCCACCAGAGAACACCGCAGGCCACCTTCCCGTGGGGTGCCGGTGGTGGCGGAGTTGGAAGGCTGCGGGAGTAGTTCAATGGCAGAACCTTAGCCTTCCAAGCTAATGACGCGGGTTCGATTCCCGTCTCCCGCTCCAGCCTCGATACCGGTTTGCCGATGCGCAGCGTCGTCAGACCCGTATCGATGCCCATGTGGCTCAGTGGTAGAGCACTCCCTTGGTAAGGGAGAGGTCGCGCGTTCGATCCGCGCCATGGGCACCATCGATCTTTCGGCAACATCTTCTCTTCTCTTGACGAGCCAGGAGCGCTGACATGGCAAAAGGCAAGTTTGAACGCACCAAGCCGCACGTGAACGTGGGCACGATTGGTCACGTGGACCATGGCAAGACGACGCTGACGGCGGCGATCACGACGATCCTGTCGGCGAAGTTCGGTGGCGAGGCCAAGGGCTACGACCAGATCGACGCGGCGCCGGAGGAGAAGGCGCGCGGCATCACGATCAACACCGCGCACGTCGAGTACGAGACCGCCAACCGCCACTACGCGCACGTCGACTGCCCGGGGCACGCCGACTACGTGAAGAACATGATCACGGGCGCGGCGCAGATGGACGGCGCCATCCTGGTGTGCTCGGCCGCTGACGGCCCGATGCCCCAGACCCGCGAGCACATCCTGCTGGCCCGTCAGGTCGGCGTGCCGTACATCATCGTCTTCCTGAACAAGTGCGACATGGTCGACGACGCCGAGCTCCTGGAGCTGGTGGAGATGGAAGTCCGTGAACTGCTGAGCAAGTACGACTTCCCCGGCGACGACACCCCCATCGTCAAGGGCTCGGCCAAGCTTGCCCTCGAAGGCGACAAGGGCGAACTCGGCGAGCAGGCCATCCTGGCCCTGGCCGACGCGCTGGACAGCTACATCCCCACGCCCGAGCGCGCGGTGGACGGCACCTTCCTGATGCCCGTCGAAGACGTCTTCTCGATCTCCGGCCGCGGCACCGTCGTGACCGGCCGTGTCGAGCGCGGCATCATCAAGGTCGGCGAGGAAATCGAGATCGTCGGCATCCGCGACACGCAGAAGACCACCTGCACCGGCGTGGAGATGTTCCGCAAGCTGCTCGACCAGGGCCAGGCCGGTGACAACGTCGGCATCCTGCTGCGCGGCACCAAGCGCGAGGACGTCGAGCGCGGCCAGGTGCTGTGCAAGCCCGGCAGCATCAAGCCGCACACGCACTTCACCGCCGAGGTGTACGTGCTGAGCAAGGACGAGGGCGGCCGCCACACGCCGTTCTTCAACAACTACCGCCCGCAGTTCTACTTCCGCACGACGGACGTGACCGGCGCGGTGGAACTGCCCAAGGACAAGGAAATGGTGATGCCTGGCGACAACGTCAGCATCACGGTCAAGCTGATCGCCCCGATCGCGATGGAAGAAGGCCTGCGCTTCGCCATCCGTGAAGGCGGCCGCACCGTCGGCGCCGGCGTCGTGGCCAAGATCATCGAGTAAGAGGTTTGCCGCAGGGGTGTAGCTCAATTGGTAGAGCGCCGGTTTCCAAAACCGAAGGTCGGGGGTTCGATTCCCTCCGCCCCTGCCAAATGATTCCGGGCCCGTTGGGGGCCCTCCAGCCCGCCAGGCCCGCGCCTTGCGGGTTTTGCGCCTGATGCAAGGCATCGTTGGAACCCGCTCGCGCCGTCCCGCGCAGCCTTGCACGAGTCATCCAGTCCATGTCCACGCCCGCTCCCGTCGAAACCGTTTCCACCGCTGCTGACAAGGCCAAGCTGGCCGGGTCGGTCGTGCTGCTCGTGGGCGGCGTGGCGGCCTTCTACCTGCTGGCGCAGCAGCCGCTGTGGATGCGCGTGCTGGCACTGCTGGCGCTGCTCATCGCGGCCGTGGTGGTGTTCTTCGTCTCCGAGCCGGGCAAGCAGCTGATCGGCTTCGGCCGCGATTCGGCGCGCGAGGTGCGCAAGGTCGTCTGGCCGACGCGCAACGAGGCCCTGCAGATGACGGCCTACGTGTTCGCCTTCGTCGTCGTGATGGCCCTGTTCCTGTGGCTGACGGACAAGACGCTGAGCTGGGTGCTGTACGACCTGATCCTGGGCTGGCGCAGCTGAAGGAAACCGCATGAACGACATCACCGACACCGCCGCCCCGGGTGCCGAGGCCCCGGCGCCCGCGCCGACCAACATGCGCTGGTATGTCGTGCACGCCTACTCCGGCATGGAGAAGGCGGTGGAGCGCAACATCCGCGAGCGCATCGAGCGTGCGGGCATGCAGAGCAAGTTCGGCCGCATCCTGGTGCCCACCGAGGAGGTCGTCGAGCTGAAGAACGGCAAGAAGTCGGTCACCGAGCGCCGCTTCTTCCCCGGCTACGTGCTGGTCGAGATGGAGATGGACGACGAGTCCTGGCACCTCGTCAAGCACACCAGCAAGGTCACCGGTTTCGTCGGCGGCGCGCGCAACCGCCCGGCCCCGATCTCCGAAGCCGAGGTGATGAAGATCGTCAACCAGATGCAGGAAGGCGTCGACAAGCCCAAGCCCAAGGTGGAATGGACGGTCGGCGAGCTGGTCCGCGTCAAGGAAGGCCCGTTCACCGACTTCAACGGCGCGGTCGAGGAAGTCAACTACGAGAAGTCCAAGGTTCGCGTGTCGGTCACGATCTTCGGTCGTGCCACGCCAGTGGAACTGGATTTCGGTCAGGTCGAAAAGGTCTGAGTTTTCTGGTTAGGCCGTCCCAGCCCCGGTCTGACCTTTACCCCAGGGCTGTACCCCGAGGAGCCGGCTGAACCCCGGCGCTAGCACTCGACAAGGAGCCACTCATGGCAAAGAAGATCGTCGGCTTCATCAAGCTGCAGATCCCGGCCGGCAAGGCCAACCCCTCGCCGCCGGTCGGCCCGGCGCTGGGCCAGCGCGGCCTGAACATCATGGAGTTCTGCAAGGCGTTCAACGCCCAGACGCAGAGCTACGAACCCGGCCTGAAGCTGCCGGTGGTGATCACCGCCTACGCCGACAAGTCGTTCACCTTCGTGCTCAAGTCGCCGCCGGCGACCGTGCTGCTGAAGAAGGCCGCGAAGATCGAGAAGGGCTCCGGCCGTCCGCACCTGGAGAAGGTGGGCAAGGTCACGCGCGAGCAGCTCGAGGAGATCGCCAAGACCAAGACCAAGGACCTCACCGCGGCCGACCTGGACCGCGCCGTGAAGACCATCGCCGGCTCGGCCCGTTCGATGGGCATCATCGTCGAAGGAGTCTGACCATGGCCAAGCTCACGAAGAAGCAGAAGGCCCTGCAGGGCAAGGTGGACAGCAACAAGCTGTACCCGATCGACAACGCGCTGGCCATCGTCAAGGAATGCGCCACCGCGAAGTTCGACGAGTCGATCGACGTCTCGGTGCAGCTCGGCATCGACGCGCGCAAGTCCGACCAGGTCGTGCGTGGCGCCGTCGTGATGCCCAACGGCACCGGCAAGACCAAGCGTGTGGCGGTGTTCGCCCAGGGCGCCAAGGCCGAGGAGGCCAAGGCCGCCGGTGCCGACATCGTCGGCATGGACGACCTGGCCGCCGAGGTCAAGGCCGGCAACATCAACTTCGACGTCGTGATCGCCTCGCCGGACACGATGCGCGTGGTCGGCACGCTGGGCCAGATCCTCGGCCCGCGCGGCCTGATGCCCAACCCCAAGGTCGGCACCGTCACGCCCGACGTGGCCACTGCGGTGAAGAACGCCAAGGCCGGTCAGGTGCAGTTCCGCGTCGACAAGGCCGGCATCATCCACGGCACGATCGGCCGCCGCTCGTTCGACGACGACAAGCTCGTCGGCAACCTGCGTGCCCTGATCGACGCGCTGAACAAGGCCAAGCCGGCCAGCAGCAAGGGCGTCTACCTGCGCAAGGTGGCCGTGTCCTCGACCATGGGCGTCGGTGTCCGCGTGGACATGTCGTCGCTGACGCAGGCTGCGGCCTGAGGCACTGAAGATTTGGTGGAGCGTGTCCGGTTCGCCGGGCACGGGCCATCGAAGACCGCTGGTGGGGAGCGCCTCTCCCCTTAATGGCCAGCGCAGATGGCGATCCGCCGTGAAGGAGCATCCGACAGGATGAACTGGCAACGGAAGGTCGCTGCAACCCGTGTGCAAGGTGGGCCCGCCCGCCGAGCACGATTCGTGAGGAGCAGACCTTGAGTCTCAATCGCAACGAGAAGGCAGCCGTGGTGACGGAAGTGGCGGCGCAGGCCGCTGCTGCCCAGACCCTGGCGCTGGCCGAGTATCGTGGCCTCACCGTGGCCCACATGGACGCGCTGCGCAAGCAGGCGCGCGAGCAGGGCGTGTACCTTCATGTGCTGAAGAACACGCTGGCCCGCCGCGCCGTCGCTGGCACGCCGTTCGAGGTGGTCTCGGAAGCCATGGTCGGGCCGCTGATCTACGGCTTTTCTGAAGATGCCGTGGCGGCGGCGAAGGTCATCGCCGACTTTGCCAAGACCAACGACAAGCTGGTCGTCAAGGCAGGTGCCTATGCCGGCAAGGCGCTGGACGTGGAGGGCGTCAAGGCCCTGGCGTCCATCCCGAGCCGCGAGGTGCTGATCGCCCAGGTCGCCGGCCTGCTGAAGTCGCCCATCCAGCGGATGGCCGGCGTGCTGGCAGCGGTGGCCGAGCAGCGTGGTGGTGGCGAGGCGCCAGCCGAAGCCCCGGCCGCAGCCTGAGCCCCAGACGACCCCGTTCCCATTCATTCATCGATTTGTAGGTACATCAAATGGCATTCGACAAAGACGCTTTCCTGACCGCGATGGACAGCATGACCGTCATGGAACTCAATGACCTGGTCAAGGCCATCGAAGAGAAGTTCGGCGTGTCCGCTGCGGCCATGGCCGCCCCGGCCGCGGGTGGCGGTGGCGCCGCCCCGGCCGCCGAGGAGAAGACCGAGTTCAACGTGATGCTGCTGGAAGCCGGCGCCAACAAGGTGTCGGTCATCAAGGCCGTGCGCGAGCTGACCGGTCTGGGCCTGAAGGAAGCCAAGGACATGGTCGACGGCGCGCCCAAGGCCGTGAAGGAAGGCATCGCCAAGGCCGACGCCGAGGCCGCCGTCAAGAAGCTGGTGGAAGCCGGCGCCAAGGCGGAAATGAAGTGATTTCGCGGGGGCCGGATTCATTTCCGGCTCCCGGTCGAGACCACCGCGAAGCCCGGCGCGCCGGGTTTCCCAGTGTTCTCTGATCCGACTGCAGGGAACGGGTTTGGTCGGACTCCGGTGCAACGCCGGGGTTGTCCGCCAGCGGCAGGTAGTGGCCTGCCACCAAGCT
This sequence comes from Burkholderiaceae bacterium, assembly GCA_024235855.1. GTDB lineage: Bacteria > Pseudomonadota > Gammaproteobacteria > Burkholderiales > Burkholderiaceae_C > Rubrivivax. The sequence continues at coordinate 201,281 of JACKLN010000006.1, read as the reverse complement.
TTCAGACGCAAGGTCTGAGCAGCCAGTCGCCGACGAGGGTCCGTTCACGGCCAGAACGGGCTCCGACACGGAGATTTCAATGGCGCAAGCTTCCACGTCCTACAGCTACACCGAGCGCAAGCGGATCCGCAAGAGCTTCGGCAAACGCCCGAGCGTGCTCGAGGTCCCCTACCTGCTGACCATGCAGCAGGACTCCTATGTCGCGTTCCTGCAGAAGGACGTGCCGCCGCAGCAGCGCAAGCCCGAGGGCCTGCAGGCGGCCTTCCTGTCCGCGTTCCCGATCGTGTCGCACAACGGGTTCGTGGAGATGAAGTTCATCGAGTTCAACATCGCCAAGCCGCCGTTCGACGTGCGCGAGTGCCAGCAGCGGGGCCTGACCTTCGCCGCGGCCGTGCGCGCCAAGCTGCAGATGATCATCTACGACCGCGAGAGCCATCCGCAGAAGGTCGTCAAGGAGATCAAGGAGCAGGAGGTCTACATGGGCGAGGTGCCCCTGATGACCGACTACGGCTCGTTCATCGTCAACGGCACCGAGCGCGTGATCGTCTCCCAGCTGCACCGCAGCCCGGGCGTGTTCTTCGAGCACGACAAGGGCAAGACGCACAGCTCGGGCAAGCTGCTGTTCAGCGCCCGCATCATCCCCTACCGCGGCTCCTGGCTGGACTTCGAGTTCGACCCGAAGGACGTGCTGTACTTCCGCGTCGACCGCCGCCGCAAGATGCCGGTGACGATCCTGCTCAAGGCCATCGGCCTGAACCCCGAGCAGATCCTGGCGCACTTCTTCAGCAACGACACGTTCAAGCTGATGGACTCGGGCGCGCAGATGGCCTTCGTGGCCGACCGCCTGAAGGGCGAGATCGCCCGCTTCGACCTCACCGACAAGGACGGCAACGTCATCGTCGAGAAGGACAAGCGCATCACCGCCCGCCACGTGCGCCAGCTCGAGCAGAGCGGCACCGGCTACATCAGCGTGCCGGAGGACTTCCTGATCGGCCGCGTGGTCGCGCGCAACATGGTCGACCCGGACACCGGCGAGATCATCGCCAAGGCCAACGACGAGCTCACCGAGACCCTGCTGAAGAAGCTGCGCAGCGCCGGCATCCAGGACCTGCAGTGCATCTTCACCAACGAGCTCAACCAGGGCGCCTACATCAGCCAGACGCTGGCCGGTGACGAGACGGCCGACCAGCTCGCCGCCCGCGTGGCCATCTACCGCATGATGCGCCCCGGCGAGCCGCCGACCGAGGACGCGGTCGAGGCCCTGTTCAACCGCCTGTTCTACAGCGCCGACACCTACGACCTCAGCCGCGTCGGCCGCATGAAGTTCAACGCCCGCGTGGGCCGCGACACGCCGGAAGGCGCGATGACGCTGTCCAACGAGGACATCCTGGACGTCGTCAAGATCCTGGTCGACCTGCGCAACGGCAACGGCGAGGTGGACGACATCGACCACCTGGGCAACCGCCGCGTGCGCTGCGTGGGCGAACTGGCGGAGAACCAGTACCGCTCGGGCCTGGCGCGCATCGAGAAGGCCGTGAAGGAGCGTCTGGGCCAGGCCGAGACCGAGGCCCTGATGCCGCACGACCTGATCAACTCCAAGCCGATCAGCGCGGCGCTCAAGGAGTTCTTCGGCGCGAGCCAGCTGTCGCAGTTCATGGACCAGACCAACCCGCTGTCGGAGATCACGCACAAGCGGCGTGTCTCGGCCCTGGGCCCGGGCGGTCTGACCCGCGAGCGCGCCGGCTTCGAGGTGCGCGACGTGCACCCGACGCACTACGGCCGCGTGTGCCCGATCGAGACGCCGGAAGGCCCGAACATCGGCCTGATCAACTCGCTGGCGCTGTACGCGCGCCTGAACGAGTACGGCTTCCTGGAGACGCCGTACCGCCGGGTGGAGAACGGCCAGGTCACCGACCAGATCGACTACCTGTCGGCCATCGAGGAAGGCAAGTACGTCATCGCCCAGGCCAACGCGTCGCTGGACGCCCAGGGCCGCCTGACCGACGAGCTGGTCTCGGCGCGCGAGAAGGGCGAATCGGTGCTGCTGAGCCCGGAGCGCGTGCAGTACATGGACGTGGCGCCGACGCAGATCGTGTCGGTGGCGGCGTCGCTGGTGCCGTTCCTGGAGCACGACGACGCGAACCGCGCGCTGATGGGCGCCAACATGCAGCGCCAGGCCGTGCCGACGCTGCGCCCCGAGAAGGCCCTGGTGGGCACGGGCGTCGAGCGCGTGGCCGCGGTCGACTCCGGCACCGTGGTCACCGCGCGCCGTGGCGGCATCGTCGACTACGTCGACACCAACCGCATCGTGATCCGCGTCAACGACGACGAGACGGTGGCCGGCGAAGTCGGCGTCGACATCTACAACCTGATCAAGTACCAGCGTTCCAACCAGAACACCAACATCCACCAGCGCGCCATCGTCAAGCGTGGCGACCACGTGGGCCGCGGTGACGTGGTGGCCGACGGCGCGTCGACGGACCTGGGCGAGCTCGCCCTGGGCCAGAACATGCTCGTCGCGTTCATGCCCTGGAACGGCTACAACTTCGAGGACTCGATCCTCATCAGCGAACGCGTCGTCGCCGAAGACCGCTACACCTCGATCCACATCGAGGAACTGGTGGTCATGGCCCGCGACACCAAGCTGGGCTCCGAAGAGATCACGCGCGACATCCCGAACCTGAGCGAGCAGCAACTGGCCCGCCTGGACGAGAGCGGCATCGTCTACATCGGCGCCGAGGTGAACCCCGGCGACGTGCTGGTGGGCAAGGTCACGCCCAAGGGCGAGACCACGCTGACGCCGGAAGAGAAGCTGCTGCGCGCGATCTTCGGCGAGAAGGCGTCCGACGTGAAGGACACCTCGCTGCGCGTGGACCAGGGCACCAGCGGCACCGTGATCGACGTGCAGGTCTTCACCCGTGAAGGCATCCAGCGCGACAAGCGTGCCCAGCAGATCATCGACGACGAGCTCAAGCGCTACCGCCTGGACCTCAACGACCAGCTGCGCATCGTCGAGGGCGACGCCTTCGCCCGTATCGAGAAGCTGCTGGTGGGCAAGGCCGCCAACGGCGGCCCGAACAAGATCGCCAAGGGCACGAAGATCGACGCCGCCTACCTGGCCTCGGTGGACAAGTACCACTGGTTCGACATCCGCCCGGCGGACGACGACGTGGCCAACCAGCTCGAGTCGATCAAGAACAGCCTGGACCAGACGCGCCACAGCTTCGACCTCGCCTTCGAGGAGAAGCGCAAGAAGCTGACGCAGGGCGACGAGCTGCCGGCCGGCGTGCTGAAGATGGTCAAGGTCTACCTGGCCGTCAAGCGCCGCCTGCAGCCTGGCGACAAGATGGCCGGCCGCCACGGCAACAAGGGCGTGGTGTCGAAGATCGTCGCCGTCGAGGACATGCCCTACATGGCCGACGGCACGCCTTGCGACATCGTGCTCAACCCGCTGGGCGTGCCCTCCCGGATGAACGTCGGCCAGGTGCTGGAAGTGCACCTGGGCTGGGCCGGCAAGGGCATCGGCCAGCGCATCGGCGACATGCTGCAGCAGCAGGCCAAGGTGGCCGAACTGCGCAAGTTCTTCGACGAGCTCTACAACAAGAGCGGCGGCAAGACCGAGCAGATCGACGCGCTGAGCGACGCCGAGGTGCTGGAGATGGCCGAGAACCTGAAGAACGGCGTGCCGTTCGCCACGCCGGTGTTCGATGGCGCGGCCGAGGAAGAGATCCGCGCGATGCTCAAGCTCGCGTACCCGGACGACATCGCCGCGCGCAAGGGCCTCACCGCCACCCGCACCCAGGCCACGCTGCACGACGGCCGCACCGGCGACGCCTTCGAGCGCCCGGTCACCGTGGGCTACATGCACGTGCTGAAGCTGCACCACCTGGTGGACGACAAGATGCACGCGCGCTCCACCGGCCCGTACAGCCTGGTCACCCAGCAGCCGCTGGGCGGCAAGGCGCAGTTCGGCGGCCAGCGTTTCGGCGAGATGGAGGTCTGGGCGCTCGAGGCCTACGGCGCCAGCTACATCCTGCAGGAGATGCTGACGGTGAAGTCCGACGACGTGAACGGCCGGACCAAGGTCTACGAGAACATCGTCAAGGGCGAGCACGCCATCGAGGCCGGCATGCCGGAATCGTTCAACGTGCTGGTGAAGGAAATCCGTTCGCTCGGCATCGACATCGAGCTCGAGCGCAACTAAGGAAGGGAAAAGGAAGACACCATGAAGGGACTACTCGACCTTTTCAAGCAGTTCACCCCGGATGAGCATTTCGATGCCATCAAGATCGGCCTGGCTTCCCCGGAGAAGATCCGCAGCTGGTCGTTCGGCGAGGTGAAGAAGCCCGAGACCATCAACTACCGGACCTTCAAGCCGGAGCGTGATGGCCTGTTCTGCGCCAAGATCTTCGGCCCGATCAAGGACTACGAGTGCCTGTGCGGCAAGTACAAGCGCCTGAAGCACCGCGGCGTGATCTGCGAGAAGTGCGGCGTTGAAGTCACGCAGACCAAGGTGCGCCGTGAGCGCATGGGTCACATCGACCTGGCCGCGCCCTGCGCGCACATCTGGTTCCTGAAGAGCCTGCCGTCGCGTCTGGGCCTGGTGCTCGACATGACGCTGCGCGACATCGAGCGCGTGCTGTACTTCGAGGCGTACGTCGTCGTCGACCCGGGCATGACCCCGCTGAAGAAGTTCAGCATCATGTCCGAGGACGACTACGAGGCCAAGCGCACCGAATTCGGCGACGAGTTCGTGGCGATGATGGGCGCCGAGGGCATCAAGAAGTTGCTCGAGGAAATGGACCTCGACGCCGAGATCGACAAGCTCCGCAACGACATGACTGGGTCGGAGCTGAAGATCAAGAAGAACGCCAAGCGCCTGAAGGTCATGGAGGCCTTCAAGAAGAGCGGCATCAAGCCCAACTGGATGGTGATGGACGTGCTGCCGGTGCTGCCGCCGGACCTGCGTCCGCTGGTGCCGCTGGACGGCGGGCGTTTCGCCACGTCGGACCTGAACGACCTCTACCGCCGCGTCATCAACCGCAACAACCGCCTGGCACGCCTGCTGGAGCTCAAGGCGCCCGAGATCATCGTGCGCAACGAGAAGCGCATGCTGCAGGAGGCGGTGGACTCGCTGCTGGACAACGGCCGCCGCGGCAAGGCGATGACGGGCGCGAACAAGCGCGCGCTGAAGTCGCTGGCCGACATGATCAAGGGCAAGAGCGGCCGCTTCCGCCAGAACCTGCTGGGCAAGCGCGTCGACTACTCGGGCCGTTCGGTCATCGTGGTCGGCCCGACGCTCAAGCTGCACCAGTGCGGCCTGCCCAAGCTGATGGCCATCGAGCTGTTCAAGCCCTTCATCTTCAGCCGCCTGGAGGCGATGGGCATCGCCACCACCATCAAGGCGGCGAAGAAGGAAGTCGAGAGCGGCACGCCGGTGGTGTGGGACATCCTGGAAGAGGTGATCAAGGAGCACCCCGTCCTGCTGAACCGCGCGCCGACGCTGCACCGCCTGGGCATCCAGGCCTTCGAGCCGGTGCTGATCGAAGGCAAGGCCATCCAGCTGCATCCGCTGGTCTGCGCCGCCTTCAACGCCGACTTCGACGGCGACCAGATGGCCGTGCACGTGCCGCTGAGCATCGAGGCCCAGATGGAAGCCCGCACGCTGATGCTGGCGTCCAACAACGTGCTGTTCCCGGCCAACGGCGAGCCGTCGATCGTGCCGTCGCAGGACGTGGTGCTGGGCCTGTACTACGCCACCCGCGAGCGCATCAATGGCAAGGGCGAAGGCATGATCTTCGCCGACCTGCTGGAGCTGCAGCGTGCGCTGGACAACGGTGTGGTGGAGCTGACGGCCAAGGTCAACGTGCGCCTGACGGAGTACGTGCGTGACAAGGACACCGGCAGCCTGAGCCCGCAGACCAAGCTGGTGGAGACCACCGTCGGCCGCGCGCTGCTGTCGGAGATCCTGCCCAAGGGCTTGCCCTTCAGCAACATCAACAAGGCGCTGAAGAAGAAGGAGATCTCCAAGCTCATCAACGCCAGCTTCCGCAAGTGCGGCCTGAAGGACACGGTGGTGTTCGCCGACAAGCTGCTGCAGAGCGGCTTCCGGCTGGCCACACGCGCCGGCATCTCGATCGCCATCGACGACATGCTCGTGCCGCAACAGAAGCATGACCTGATCGAGCGCGCCGAGAAGGAGGTCAAGGAGATCGAGCAGCAGTACGTCTCGGGTCTCGTGACCGCCGGCGAGCGCTACAACAAGGTCGTGGACATCTGGGGCAAGACCGGCGACGAAGTCGGCAAGGTCATGATGTCGCAGCTGTCCAAGCAGAAGGTGCAGGACCGCAACGGCAAGGAGGTCGACCAGGAGTCGTTCAACTCCATCTACATGATGGCCGACTCCGGCGCCCGGGGTTCCGCGGCGCAGATCCGCCAGCTGGCCGGCATGCGCGGCCTGATGGCCAAGCCGGACGGCAGCATCATCGAGACCCCCATCACGGCGAACTTCCGTGAAGGCCTGAACGTGCTGCAGTACTTCATCTCCACCCACGGCGCCCGCAAGGGCCTGGCGGACACGGCGCTGAAGACCGCGAACTCCGGTTACCTGACGCGTCGTCTGGTCGACGTGACGCAGGATCTCGTCGTGACCGAGACCGATTGCGGCACCGAGAACGGCATGAACATGCGCGCGCTGGTCGAAGGCGGTGAGGTGATCGAGTCGCTGCGCGACCGCATCCTCGGCCGCGTGGCCGCGATCGAGGTCGTGCACCCGGAAACGCAGGAAGTGCTGCTGGCGGCCGGCGAAATGCTGGACGAGGACGCGCTGGACGTGCTGGAAGCCGCGGGGGTGGACGAAGTGAAGGTGCGCACGCCGCTGAGCTGCGCCACGCGCTTCGGCCTGTGCGCCAAGTGCTACGGCCGCGACCTGGGCCGTGGCGGCCTGGTGAACACCGGCGAAGCGGTGGGCGTGATCGCCGCGCAGTCGATCGGCGAGCCGGGCACGCAGCTGACGATGCGGACCTTCCACATCGGTGGTGCGGCGTCGCGTGCGGCCGTGGCCAGCAGCGTCGAAGCCAAGAGCGACGGCATCATCGGCTTCAACGCCACGATGCGCTACGTCACCAACGGCAAGGGCGAACTGGTGGTCATCTCGCGTTCCGGCGAGATCATCATCGCCGACCAGCACGGCCGCGAGCGCGAGCGCCACAAGCTGCCGTACGGCGCCACGCTGACGATCAAGCCCGACCAGACCGTCAAGGCCGGCACCGTGCTGGCCAACTGGGACCCGCTGACCCGCCCGATCATCACCGAGTTCGCCGGCAAGGCGGTGTTCGAGAACGTCGAGGAAGGTGTCACCGTCGCCAAGCAGGTCGACGAGGTCACCGGTCTGTCGACGCTGGTCGTCATCGACCCGAAGCGCCGCGGTGCGGCCAAGGTGGTGCGCCCGCAGGTCAAGCTGCTGGACGCCGCGGGCCAGGAGGTGAAGATCCCCGGCACCGACCACAGCGTGACCATCGGCTTCCCGATCGGTGCGCTGATCCAGGTGCGCGACGGCCAGGACCTGGCCCCGGGCGAGGTGCTGGCGCGCATCCCGATGGAAGGCCAGAAGACGCGCGACATCACCGGCGGTCTGCCGCGGGTGGCCGAGCTGTTCGAGGCCCGTTCGCCCAAGGACAAGGGCACGCTGGCCGAGATCACCGGCACCATCAGCTTCGGCAAGGAGACCAAGGGCAAGGTGCGTCTGCAGATCACCGACCCCGAGGGCCATGTCTACGAGGAGCTGGTGCCCAAGGAGAAGAACATCCTGGTGCACGAAGGCCAGGTGGTGAACCGTGGCGAACTGATCGTCGACGGCGCGGCGGACCCGCAGGACATCCTGCGCCTGCTGGGCATCGAGGAACTGGCGCGCTACATCGTCGACGAAGTGCAGGACGTCTACCGCCTGCAGGGCGTGAAGATCAACGACAAGCACATCGAGGTGATCGTCCGCCAGATGCTGCGTCGTGTGCAGATCGTCGATTCGGGCGACACCGGCTACATCGGTGGCGAGCAGGTCGAGCGTTCGGAACTGCTGGACACCAACGACCGCATGCGCGCCGAAGGCAAGATGATCGCCACGCATGCCGACGTGCTGCTGGGCATCACCAAGGCCAGCCTGTCGACCGATTCGTTCATCTCCGCGGCCTCCTTCCAGGAGACCACACGCGTGCTGACCGAGGCGGCGATCATGGGCAAGCGCGACGAGCTGCGTGGCCTGAAGGAGAACGTCATCGTCGGTCGTCTGATCCCTGCCGGCACGGGCATGGCCTTCCACCAGGCCCGCAAGGCCAAGGAAGAGATGGACGAGACCGAGCGTCGCGCGATCGCCCTGCAGGAGGCCGAGGAACTGGCCGCCGCGCAGCTGGCCGGTGTGGATGCGGCTGCCGAAGGCGCCGAGCCGGCGGCCGAGTAAGCGATCAGGGAACCCCGGCCACCGGCCGGAATCCCCAGAAGGCGGGCGCCGCGAGGCGGCCCGCCTTTTTTCATGGGCGGGGAGTGACCTCGCTGGGAAAGGACACATGTCTGCCGATGCGCTGCGGCTGGGGCCGCTGGTGTTCTCCTGGTCCGTGTTGCTGGCATTGGCAACCACCTGGATTGGCTTGACCGTGGCCGCGCGCGTGGCCAGACACCGTGGTGTGGACCTGGGCCGGATGCCGGAAACGGCGGCGCTGATCGGCCTTGTCGCCGCCCGGCTGGGCTTCGTGTGGCAGTTCGCCGGCGCCTACCTGGCCCAGCCCTGGACCTTGCTGGACCTGCGGGATGGGGGTTGGGAGCCTGTCGTGGGCTTTGCGGCCGCCTGGCTCTATGGGCTGAGCCGCATGACCCGGCTGCCGTCAGCCCGTCGGCCACTGCGCTGGGGGCTGCTGGCCGCCACGGCCGTCTGGCTGGGGGGCAGCCTGGCCTTGGTGCTGGCCCGCAGCGAAGGGCAGGGGGTGCCGCCCCTGGTCCTGCAGTCGCTGGAGAACAGCGCGGAGGTCGAGCTCCCGCGATTTGTCGGCCAGCCGATGGTGGTCAACCTCTGGGCCACCTGGTGCCCGCCTTGCGTGCGGGAAATGCCGGTGCTGCAGGCCGCGCAGCAGCAGCACCGTGACGTGCACTTCGTCTTCATCAACCAGGGCGAGAGCGCAGAGAAAGTTCGGGCGTGGCTGTCAGGGCGCGGCATGACGCTGCAGAACGTGCTGCTCGACCGCAGAGGTCAGAGCACGGCGGCGCTGGATGCGGCGGGATTGCCGACGACCTTGTTCTACGACGCGCAGGGGCGTTTGGTGGCGCGGCGCATCGGCGAACTGTCGCCAGCCACGCTGGCCGAGCAACTGGCCCGGATCAACCCTTGACGTCTGCCGCAGCGTGGTGATTGGCGATCGCCGCCACCCAGGCCGCCGGGGTCCGCACCTGAATGCCCCGTGCCAGCGAGGGCCGAGCCAATTTCAACAGGGCCTTGTCGCGAGTGAGCAGCCACTCTGCGGACAGCGACCACGCCAGATCGATGAAGACCTGGTCGGCCGTGTCGCGGCATCTGGGCGCCTGCGGCCCGAGCGGCGCCGGATGGCACTGCATCCAACGGTCCAGGAAGACCAGCACCCGATCGGCCCGTTCCGGCGGCGCCCAGCGGCCCATGCGCGGCCGCCGCAGGACACCGGCCACCTCTTCGCGCATACGCGCTGTGCCCAACCACCGCAGCGCCTCGGATTCGATGGCATGCACCAGCGGCAGCGCGGCGACATCCTCGAACAGCAGCATGTCCAGCACGGTATTGGTGTCCAGCACCGCCCTCGGCGCTGTGACATTCAGGGTGCCTTGCTCGTTCATCGCGGGCGGAATATACTAGAAGGCTTTTCGGCGAACTGCGCCGAGCTTTGCCATGGCCGCGCACCAGAAGCGCGCCGGATCAGCGAAGCTCCGGAGGGCGGGTTCCCGGGATTCCAAGAAGCTGACTTCAAACGGGAACAAGTCAACATGCCAACCATCAATCAGCTCGTGCGCCACGGCCGTCAGGTCGAGGTCACGAAGTCCAAGTCGCCGGCGATGCAGAACTGTCCGCAACGCCGCGGCGTCTGCACCCGCGTCTACACCACGACGCCCAAGAAGCCGAACTCCGCGCTGCGGAAGGTCGCCAAGGTGCGCCTGACCAACGGTTTCGAGGTCATCTCGTACATCGGCGGTGAAGGTCACAACCTGCAGGAGCACAGCGTGGTGCTGGTGCGCGGCGGCCGGGTCAAGGACCTGCCGGGTGTGCGTTACCACATCGTGCGCGGTTCGCTGGACCTGCAGGGCGTCAAGGATCGCAAGCAGTCGCGCTCCAAGTACGGCGCCAAGCGCCCCAAGAAGGCGTAAATCCACGCCATGTCGCGGCCTAGCCGGGTCATCCTGGTGGGCTGCAGTAAGTGAAGGGTCGTGATGGCTCTTCGCGGTGCCACCCAGGTGGTGCCAACTGAATCGAAAGAAGGAAGACTCCCATGCCACGTCGTCGCGAAGTACCCAAGCGCGAGATCCTGCCGGACCCGAAGTTCGGCTCCGTCGATCTGTCCAAGTTCATGAACGTCATCATGGAATCGGGCAAAAAGGCCGTCGCTGAGCGCATCATCTACGGTGCGCTTGAGCAGGTCGAGAACAAGACCGGCAAGGATCCGCTTGAGATCTTCATGATCGCGCTGAACAACATCAAGCCGATGGTCGAGGTGAAGTCCCGCCGCGTCGGGGGTGCGAACTACCAGGTTCCCGTGGAAGTTCGCCCCATCCGCCGGCAGGCCCTGGCCATGCGCTGGTTGAAGGAATCGGCCCGCAAGCGCGGGGAGAAGTCGATGGCCGCACGCCTGGCCAACGAACTGCTCGAGGCGAGCGAAGGCCGCGGCGGCGCGATGAAGAAGCGCGACGAAGTGCACCGCATGGCCGAAGCGAACAAGGCGTTCTCGCACTTCCGCTTCTAAACCCTGGCTTCCGGCCGCCTCTACGGGTTCCTACCAACCCGGGGGCGGCCCCTGTATTTGGAGATTCACCATGGCCCGCAAGACCCCCATCGAGCGCTACCGCAACATCGGCATCAGCGCACACATCGATGCCGGCAAGACCACGACCACCGAGCGCATCCTGTACTACACGGGTGTGAACCACAAGATCGGCGAGGTGCACGACGGCGCGGCCACGATGGACTGGATGGAGCAGGAGCAGGAGCGTGGCATCACGATCACGTCGGCTGCCACCACCTGCTTCTGGAAGGGCATGGACATGTCCTACCCGGAGCACCGCTTCAACATCATCGACACCCCGGGGCACGTGGACTTCACCATCGAGGTGGAGCGTTCGATGCGTGTGCTCGACGGTGCCTGCATGGTGTACTGCGCCGTGGGCGGCGTGCAGCCGCAGTCGGAGACCGTCTGGCGCCAGGCCAACAAGTACAAGGTGCCGCGCCTGGCCTTCGTCAACAAGATGGACCGCACCGGCGCCAACTTCTTCAAGGTCTACGACCAGATGAAGACGCGCCTGAAGGCCAACCCGGTGCCCATCGTGGTGCCGATTGGCGCCGAAGAGAACTTCAAGGGCGTGGTCGACCTGCTGAAGATGAAGGCCATCATCTGGGACGAGGCCTCGCAGGGCATGAAGTTCGACTATGTCGACATTCCCGCCGAGCTGCAGGCCGACTGCGAGAAGTGGCGCGAAGGCATGGTGGAGGCCGCGGCCGAAGCCAGCGAAGACCTGATGAACAAGTACCTCGAGTCGGGTGAGCTGACCGAGGACGAGATCAAGCTCGGCCTGCGCACGCGCACCATCGCCACCGAGATCCAGCCGATGCTGTGCGGCACCGCCTTCAAGAACAAGGGCGTGCAGCGCATGCTCGACGCGGTGATCGACTTCCTGCCCTCGCCGATCGACATCCCGCCGGTCAGCGGCACCGATGACGACGACAAGGAAGTCTCGCGCAAGGCCGATGACAGCGAGAAGTTCTCCGCCCTGGCGTTCAAGCTGATGACCGACCCCTACGTCGGCCAGCTGACCTTCGTGCGCGTGTACTCGGGCGTGCTGGCTTCCGGTTCGACCGTGTTCAACCCGATCCGCGGCAAGAAGGAGCGCATCGGCCGGATCCTGCAGATGCACGCCAACCAGCGTGAGGAGATCAAGGAAATTCTGGCCGGTGACATCGCCGCCTGCGTGGGCCTGAAGGACGTGACGACCGGCGAGACGCTGTGCGACCCGGATGCCGTGATCACGCTCGAGAAGATGATCTTCCCCGAGCCGGTGATCTCGCAGGCTGTGGAGCCCAAGACCAAGGCCGACCAGGAGAAGATGGGCCTCGCGCTGGGCCGTCTGGCGGCGGAAGACCCGTCGTTCCGCGTGCGCACCGACGAAGAATCGGGCCAGACCATCATCTCCGGCATGGGCGAACTGCACCTGGAGATCATCGTCGACCGCATGAAGCGCGAATTCGGCGTCGAGGCCAACGTGGGCAAGCCGCAGGTCGCCTACCGCGAGACCATCCGTCAGGCGGTGGAGAACGTCGAAGGCAAGTTCGTGCGCCAGTCGGGCGGCAAGGGCCAGTACGGCCACGTCGTGCTGAAGGTCGAGCCGAACGAAGCTGGCAAGGGCTTCGAGTTCGTCGACGCCATCAAGGGCGGCGTGGTGCCGCGCGAGTTCATCCCGGCGGTGGAGAAGGGCCTGATCGACACGCTGCCCAACGGCGTGCTGGCGGGCTTCCCGGTGGTCGACGTCAAGGTCACGCTGACCTTCGGTTCCTACCACGAGGTGGACTCGAACGAAAACGCGTTCAAGATGGCCGCGTCCATCGGCTTCAAGGACGGCTGCCGCAAGGCCAGTCCGGTGATCCTGGAGCCGATGATGGCCGTCGAGGTCGAGACGCCGGAAGACTACGCCGGCTCGGTGATGGGCGACCTGTCGTCCCGCCGCGGCATGGTGCAGGGCATGGACGACATCCCGGGCGGCGGCAAGATCATCAAGGCCGAGGTACCGCTGTCGGAGATGTTCGGCTACTCCACCACGCTGCGCTCGGCCACGCAGGGCCGCGCCACGTACACGATGGAGTTCAAGCACTACGCCGAGGCGCCGCGCAACGTCGCCGACGCCATCATCACGGCGCGCGCCAAGTAAGCAACACGCATCGGTCTTCCGGTGTCCGGACCGCCTGCTGCCGGTGGCAGGCGGACCCCCGGCGCCGGGAGACCTTAAACCGATCCACCGGCAACGCTCTTTGACGAGGCAACAGAAATGGCAAAAGGCAAGTTTGAACGCACCAAGCCGCACGTGAACGTGGGCACGATTGGTCACGTGGACCATGGCAAGACGACGCTGACGGCGGCGATCACGACGATCCTGTCGGCGAAGTTCGGTGGCGAGGCCAAGGGCTACGACCAGATCGACGCGGCGCCGGAGGAGAAGGCGCGCGGCATCACGATCAACACCGCGCACGTCGAGTACGAGACCGCCAACCGCCACTACGCGCACGTCGACTGCCCCGGGCACGCCGACTACGTGAAGAACATGATCACCGGTGCGGCGCAGATGGACGGCGCCATCCTGGTGTGCTCGGCCGCCGACGGCCCGATGCCCCAGACCCGCGAGCACATCCTGCTGGCCCGTCAGGTCGGCGTGCCGTACATCATCGTCTTCCTCAACAAGTGCGACATGGTCGACGACGCCGAGCTCCTGGAGCTGGTGGAGATGGAAGTCCGTGAACTGCTGAGCAAGTACGACTTCCCCGGCGACGACACCCCCATCGTCAAGGGCTCGGCCAAGCTGGCCCTCGAAGGCGACAAGGGCGAACTCGGCGAGCAGGCCATCATGGCCCTGGCCGACGCGCTGGACAGCTACATCCCCACGCCCGAGCGCGCCATCGACGGCACCTTCCTGATGCCCGTCGAAGACGTCTTCTCGATCTCCGGCCGCGGCACCGTCGTGACCGGCCGTGTCGAGCGCGGCATCATCAAGGTCGGCGAGGAAATCGAGATCGTCGGCATCCGCGACACGCAGAAGACCACCTGCACCGGCGTGGAGATGTTCCGCAAGCTGCTCGACCAGGGCCAGGCCGGTGACAACGTCGGCATCCTGCTGCGCGGCACCAAGCGCGAGGACGTCGAGCGCGGCCAGGTGCTGTGCAAGCCCGGCAGCATCAAGCCGCACACGCACTTCACCGCCGAGGTGTACGTGCTGAGCAAGGACGAGGGCGGCCGCCACACCCCGTTCTTCAACAACTACCGCCCGCAGTTCTACTTCCGCACGACGGACGTGACCGGCGCGGTGGAACTGCCCAAGGACAAGGAAATGGTGATGCCTGGCGACAACGTCAGCATCACGGTCAAGCTGATCGCCCCGATCGCGATGGAAGAAGGCCTGCGCTTCGCCATCCGTGAAGGCGGCCGCACCGTCGGCGCCGGCGTCGTGGCGTCGATCATCGCCTGAGGACCGGATCATGTCCAAGCAGAAGATCCGCATCCGCCTCAAGGCCTTCGACTACAAGCTGATCGACCAGTCGGCGCTCGAGATCGTCGAGACCGCCAAGCGCACCGGCGCCATCGTGCGTGGCCCGGTGCCGCTGCCCACGCGCATGCAGCGGTTCGACATCCTGCGTTCGCCGCACGTCAACAAGACCAGCCGCGACCAGTTCGAGATCCGCACCCACCAGCGCCTGATGGACATCGTCGACCCGACCGACAAGACCGTCGACGCGCTGATGAAGCTGGACCTGCCGGCAGGCGTGGACGTCGAGATCAAGTTGCAGTAAACTGGCGGGCTTGCCGCAAGGCAGGAACGCTTGCGCGGCTCGCAACCCGAACAGGTTGCGGGCCGCGCGGCAAAAAAGTCAGCTCCGGCAATCGTTCCGGAGTCGTGTAAACCCAGCCCCGCGGATCGGCTCCGCCGGGGACGGAGAAGAACCATGAGTCTGAGCAATCGTCTCGGATTGCTGGGCCGCAAGGTGGGCATGATGCGCCTGTTCACCGACGATGGCGATGCCATCCCGGTGACCGTGCTGGATGTGTCCAACAACCGCGTCGCCCAGGTCAAGACCGAAGCCACCGATGGCTACAGCGCCCTGCAGGTCGCCTACGGCACCCGCAAGGCCTCGCGGCTGACCAAGCCCGAGTCGGGCCACCTGGCCAAGGCCGGCGTCGAGCCGGCGGAGATGCTGAAGGAATTCCGCGTCGACGCCGAGACCGCGGCCAAGTACGCGCCCGGCGCCGCCATCCCTGCCACCCTGTTCGCCGCCGGCGAGAAGGTCGACGTGCAGGGCACCTCGATCGGCAAGGGTTTCACCGGCACCATCAAGCGCCACAACTTCGGCTCGCAGCGCGCGTCGCACGGCAACAGCCGTTCGCACAACGTGCCGGGCTCGATCTCGATGGCGCAGGACCCGGGTCGCGTGTTCCCGGGCAAGAAGATGTCCGGCCACATGGGCGACGAGACCGTCACCACCCAGAACCTCGACATCGTCCGTGTGGACGAGGCGCGTTCGCTGCTGCTGGTGCGCGGCGCCGTGCCGGGGGCGAAGAACGGCCACGTGGTCGTGCGCCCGGCCGTCAAGGTCAAGGCCAAGAAGGGAGCCCAGTGATGCAACTCGAGCTCCTGAACGAACAAGGCCAGGCTTCGGCCAAGGTCGACGCGCCGGACACCGTGTTCGCGCGCGACTACAACGAGGCGCTGGTCCATCAGATCGTCGTCGCCTACCAGGCGAATGCCCGCCAGGGCACGCGCGCCCAGCTGACGCGCGCCGAGGTCAAGCACTCGACGAAGAAGCCGTTCCGCCAGAAGGGCACCGGCCGCGCGCGCGCCGGCATGACCTCGTCGCCGCTGTGGCGTGGGGGTGGTCGCACCTTCCCGAACCTGCCGGACGAGAACTTCTCGCACAAGGTCAACAAGAAGATGTACCGCGCCGGGATGGCTTCCATCCTGTCGCAGCTGGCCCGTGACGGCCGCCTGGCCGTGGTCGAGTCGATCGCCATCGAGGCGCCGAAGACCAAGCTGCTGGCCGCCAAGTTCAAGGCCATGGGCCTGGGCACGGACAACGGCAACTCGGTGCTCGTGATCGCCGACCAGGTCGACGAGAACCTGGCGCTGGCCTCGCGCAACCTGGCCAACGTGCTGGTCATCGAGCCGCGTTACGCCGATCCGCTGTCGCTGGTCTTCTACAAGAAGGTGCTGGTGACCAAGGGCGCGATCGAGCAGCTCAAGGAGATGTTCGCATGAGCGCGACGCAGAAATTCGACGAAGGCTACCTGGCCACCGTGCTCGTCGCCCCGATCATCTCGGAGAAGGCCACGCGCGTCGGCGAGAAGAACAACCAGGTGATGTTCAAGGTCCTGCGCAGCGCGACCAAGCCGCAGATCAAGGCGGCCGTCGAGCTGATGTTCAAGGTCGAGGTGGCTTCGGTCCAGACCGCGAACCAGAAGGGCAAGGTCAAGCGCTTCGGTGGCCGTGTCGGCCGTCGCGACCACGTCAAGAAGGCGTTCGTCGCGCTGAAGCCGGGCCAGGAGCTCAACTTCTCCGGGGAGGCCGCGTAATGGCTGTCATCAAGGTCAAGCCCACGTCGCCCGGCCGCCGTGCCGTGGTGAAGGTGGTGCACAAGCATCTGCACAAGGGTGCGCCGGAAGCCTCGCTGCTGGAGCCGCAGAAGCAGAAGTCGGGCCGCAACAACAACGGCCACATCACGATGCGTCACAAGGGTGGTGGCCACAAGCACCACTACCGCGTCGTCGACTTCAAGCGCAACAAGGACGGCATCCCGGCCAAGGTCGAGCGCATCGAGTACGACCCCAACCGCACCGCCCACATCGCGCTGCTGTGCTACGCCGACGGCGAGCGCCGCTACATCATCGCGCCGCGCGGCGTCGAGGTGGGTGCGACGCTGCTGTCCGGCTCCGAGGCGCCGATCAAGGCCGGCAACACGCTGCCGATCCGCAACATCCCCGTGGGCTCGACGATCCACTGCGTGGAGATGCTGCCGGGCAAGGGTGCGCAGATCGCGCGCTCGGCCGGCACGTCGGTCACGCTGATGGCGCGCGAGAGCGTCTACGCGCAGGTCCGCCTGCGCTCGGGCGAGGTGCGCAAGATCCACATCGACTGCCGCGCCACCATCGGCGAGGTCGCCAACGAGGAGCACAACCTGCGCCAGTACGGCAAGGCCGGTGCGATCCGCTGGAAGGGCATCCGTCCGACCGTCCGCGGCGTGGCGATGAACCCGGTGGATCACCCGCACGGTGGTGGTGAAGGCCGCACCGGCGAGGGCATGCCGCAGGTCTCGCCGTGGAACACCCTGACCAAGGGCTTCCGCACGCGGAGCAACAAGCGCACGCAGACCATGATCGTCTCGCGTCGCAAGAGCAGGAAGTGAGGCCGTAGACCATGACGCGTTCTCTCAAGAAGGGTCCGTTCGTGGACCACCACCTGATGGCCAAGGTCGAGAAGGCCGCCGCCACCAAGGACAAGAAGCCGATCAAGACCTGGTCGCGCCGCAGCACGATCCTGCCCGATTTCATCGGCCTGACCGTGGCCGTGCACAACGGCAAGCAGCACGTGCCGGTGTACGTGACCGACCAGATGGTCGGCCACAAGCTCGGCGAGTTCGCCCTGACCCGCACGTTCAAGGGTCACCCGGCGGACAAGAAGGCCAAGCGCTAAGGAGCCCCCCATGGAAACCAAAGCAAGTGTCCGTGGTGTGCGCCTGTCGGTCGACAAGGGCCGGCTGGTGGCCGACCTCGTCCGCGGCAAGAAGGTCGATCAGGCGATCCAGATCCTGACCTTCACGCCGAAGAAGGCCGCCCACATCGTCAAGAAGGTCGTCGAGTCCGCGGTGGCCAACGCCGAGCACAACGACGGTGCCGACATCGACGAGCTGAAGATCAAGAGCATCTACGTCGAGCAAGGCACGACGCTGAAGCGCTTCGCCGCCCGCGCCAAGGGCCGCGGCAACCGCATCAGCAAGCCCACCTGCCACATCTACGTGACCGTGGGCAACTGAGGAAGAGCATGGGACAGAAAATCCATCCGACCGGCTTCCGACTCTCGGTCACGCGCGCCTGGTCGTCGCGCTGGTTCGCGAGCAACCGCAACTTCGCCGGCATGCTGGCCGAAGACCTGCAGGTCCGCGACTTCCTGAAGGCCAAGCTGAAGAATGCCGCGGTCTCGCGCATCCTGATCGAGCGCCCGGCCAAGAACGCCCGCATCACCATCTACTCGGCGCGCCCGGGTGTGGTGATCGGCAAGAAGGGCGAGGACATCGAGAACCTGAAGGCCGAACTGGGCCGTCGCCTGGGTGTGCCCGTGGCGGTGAACATCGAGGAGGTGCGCAAGCCCGAGGTCGATGCCCAGCTGATCGCCGACTCGATCACCCAGCAGCTCGAGAAGCGCATCATGTTCCGCCGCGCGATGAAGCGCGCGATGCAGAACGCGATGCGCCTGGGCGCCCAGGGCATCAAGATCATGTCGTCGGGCCGCCTGAACGGCATCGAGATCGCGCGCTGCGAGTGGTACCGCGAAGGCCGCGTGCCGCTGCACACCCTCAAGGCCGACATCGACTACGGCTTCAGCGAGGCCAAGACCACCTACGGCGTCATCGGCGTCAAGGTCTGGGTCTACCGCGGTGACCGTCTGGCCAATGGCGAGGCGCCCACGCTGCCGAAGACCGAGGGCGAGGGCGACGACCGCCGCAACCGCCGCGGCCCGCGTGGCGACCGTCCGGGTGCCGGCCGTGGCCGCCCCGGCGACCGTGGTGGCGAACGTGCCGCGGCGCCCGCCGGCGACGCGCCGCGTACCCCGGCCGTCAAGCGCGTCCGCCGCGCCGCCCCGGGCGGTGCCGCGGGTGGCACGCAAGGAGAATAAGCAATGCTGCAACCCAATCGCCGCAAGTTCCGCAAGGAACACAAGGGCCGCAACACCGGCATCGCGACGCGTGGCGCCGCGGTGTCCTTCGGTGACTTCGGCCTGAAGGCCACCGAGCGCGGCCGCATCACGGCGCGCCAGATCGAAGCGGCGCGTCGTGCGATCAGCCGCCACATCAAGCGCGGTGGCCGCATCTTCATCCGCATCTTCCCGGACAAGCCGATCAGCCAGAAGCCGGCCGAGGTCCGCATGGGCAACGGCAAGGGCAACCCGGAATACTGGGTGGCCGAGATCCAGCCGGGCAAGGTGCTCTACGAGATCAACGGCGTGCCCGAGCAGCTGGCCCGCGAGGCGTTCACCCTCGCCGCCGCCAAGCTGCCGCTGCGCTGCACGTTCGTGGCCCGCCAGGTCGGCGCCTGAACAGGAGTGACCCCATGAAAGCCTCCGAACTGCGCGCCAAGGACATCCCGGCGCTCGAGAAGGAAATCACCGATCTGCTGAAGGCCCATTTCGGGCTGCGCATGCAGAAGGCCACGCAGCAGCTGGGCAACACCGCCCAGCTCGGCAACGTCAAGCGCGACATCGCGCGTGCGAAGACGATCCTGGCCCAGAAGAAGAAGGAAGCCGCGCAATGAGCGAAGTCCAGACTGCTGCCGCCCCGGTGAAGAACACCCGCACGCTGATCGGCCGTGTCGTCAGCGACAAGCGCGCCAAGACCGTGACCGTGCTCGTCGAGCGCCGTGCCGCGCACGAGCTCTACGGCAAGATCGTGGCCCGCTCGCGCAAGTACCACGCCCACGACGAGAAGGGCGAGTACAAGATGGGTGACCTGGTCGAGATCGCCGAAGGGCGCCCGATCAGCAAGACCAAGTCCTGGGTCGTGACCCGCCTGGTCGAGAAGGCCCGCCTGGTCTAATTCCCCGGGCTCGGCACGCCACGGCCGGCGGCTGGAGAATCCAGCCCCGGCCGTTTGCCATTCGTTCGGCCACCGATGCCAACCACCACGGAAGAGGAGCACCGCATGATCCAGGTCGGAGACAAGCTGCCCGCGGGCACGCTGCAGGAATTCATCGAGGTCGAGGGCGAGGGCTGCTCCATCGGCCCCAACGCGTTCGACATCCAGAAGGCGACGGCGGGCAAGACGGTGGCCATCTTCGGCCTGCCCGGTGCCTACACCCCGACCTGCTCGGCCAAGCACGTGCCGGGCTACGTGGCCAGGGCCGATGAACTCAAGGCCGCCGGCGTCGACGAGATCTGGTGCGTGTCGGTCAACGACGCCTTCGTGATGGGCGCCTGGGGCCGCGACCAAGGGACTGCGGGCAAGGTGCGCATGATGGCCGACGGCAGCGCCGACTTCGCCAAGGCCACCGGCCTGACGCTGGACCTGACCGCGCGCGGCATGGGCCTGCGCAGCAACCGCTACTCGATGCTCGTCAAGGACGGCGTCGTGAAGACGCTCAACGTCGAGGGTCCGGGCAAGTTCGAGGTCAGTGACGCCGACACGATGCTGGCCCAGGCGCGCAACGCCTGAGTCATCGTGTTTCGCCCGAGGTGCTTGACGCGCCTCGGGCTTTCCCTGCATAATGCAAGGCTTCGCCGAAAAGGCGTGCGCTCATTCGAGTGCCGTCGATTCGGATCTGCTCCAAACCCGGAGCCCAAGACTGCCTCCTCGCCCACTGTGGCCGTGAGGATGCAAGTTGGGGACGACAAATGATCCAAATGCAATCTCGGCTCGATGTGGCCGACAACACGGGCGCGAAGTCCGTCATGTGCATCAAGGTGCTCGGCGGCTCCAAGCGGCGCTATGCGGGCATCGGCGATGTGATCAAGGTCTCCATCAAGGAGGCTGCGCCGCGCGGTCGCGTGAAGAAGGGCGAGGTCTACAACGCCGTCGTCGTTCGCACCGCCAAGGGTGTGCGTCGCCAGGATGGCTCGCTGGTCAAGTTCGATGGCAACGCCGCCGTCCTGCTGAACAACAAGCTCGAGCCGATCGGCACCCGCATCTTCGGCCCGGTGACGCGCGAACTGCGTTCCGAGCGCTTCATGAAGATCGTCTCGCTGGCTCCGGAGGTGCTCTGAGATGAACAAGCTCAAGAAGGGTGACCAGGTCGTCGTCCTGGCCGGTCGTGACAAGGGCAAGCGCGGCACCGTCGCGCAGCGTGTCGACGCCGACCACATCGTGGTCGATGGCGTGAACATCGTGAAGAAGCACGTCAAGCCGAACCCGATGAAGGGCACGACCGGCGGCGTGGTCGACAAGACGATGCCGATCCACCAGTCCAACGTGGCCATCTTCAACCCGGCGACCGGCAAGGCCGATCGCGTGGGCATCAAGCTGCTGGACGACGGCAAGAAGGTCCGCGTCTACAAGTCCAGCGGCGAAGAGATCAAGGCCTGAGGCAGACCAGCATGGCTCAACAGCAACCCGCCCGCACCGCGCGCCTGCAGCAGCAGTACCGCGACAAGATCGTCCCGGAACTGATGGCCAAGTTCGGCTACACGTCCGTGATGCAGGTCCCGCGCCTGGAGAAGATCACGCTGAACATGGGCGTCAGCGAGGCCGTGGCCGACAAGAAGGTCATGGAGCACGCCGTTGGCGACCTGACCAAGATCGCCGGCCAGAAGCCCGTGGTCACCAAGTCGAAGAAGGCCATCGCCGGCTTCAAGATCCGCGAGAACGTGCCCATCGGCTGCATGGTCACGCTGCGCGGCGTGCGCATGTTCGAGTTCCTGGACCGTTTCGTCACCGTGGCGCTGCCGCGCGTGCGCGACTTCCGCGGCATCTCCGGCCGCGCCTTCGACGGCCGTGGCAACTACAACATCGGCGTCAAGGAACAGATCATCTTCCCCGAGATCGACTACGACAAGATCGATGCGATCCGCGGGATGAACATCAGCATCACGACCAGCGCGAAGACCGACGAGGAGGCCAAGGCGCTCCTGGCCGCGTTCCGCTTCCCGTTCAAGAACTGAGGACAACCCATGGCGAAGAAGTCCATCAAGCAGCGCGAAGACAAGCGCGAGAAGCTGGTTGCCCAGTACGCGAAGAAGTACGCCGCGCTGAAGGCCGTCATCGACGACGCGCAGAAGTCCGACGAGGAGCGCTACCTGGCGCGCCTGGACCTGCAGAAGCTGCCGCGCAACGCCAACCCCACCCGCCTGCGCAACCGCTGCGCGCTGACCGGCCGCGGTCGCGGCACGTTCCGCATGTTCGGCCTGGCGCGCAACAAGATCCGCGAGCTCGCCTTCAAGGGCGACATCCCGGGCGTGGTCAAGGCCAGCTGGTGACATCGGCGCGAGCTGCACAGGAGATTTTTCATGAGCATGAGTGATCCCATCGCCGACATGCTGACCCGCATCCGCAACGCCCAGAGCGTTGAGAAGGCCGTGGTCACGATGCCGTCGTCGAAGCTCAAGGTCGCGATCGCGCAGGTGCTGAAGGACGAGGGCTACATCGACAGCTTCTCGGTCCGCACCGAGGGCGCCAAGTCGGAACTCGACATCGCGCTGAAGTACTACGCCGGCCGCCCGGTGATCGAGCGCATCGAGCGTGTCAGCCGCCCGGGCCTGCGCATCTACAAGGGTCGCGACGCGATCCCCCAGGTGATGAACGGTCTGGGTGTGGCCATCGTGACCACGCCCAAGGGTGTGATGACCGACCGCAAGGCCCGTGCGAACGGCGTCGGCGGCGAAGTCCTCTGCTACGTGGCCTGAGGAGAGCATCGGAATGTCCCGCGTAGGAAAAATGCCGATCACCGTCCCGCAGGGCGTGGACGTGTCGATCACCGCCGAGCAGATCGTCGTCAAGGGTGCCAACGGCACGCTGCAGCGCGGCGCCAGCAAGCTCGTGAAGGTGGAGCGCGATGGTGCGCTGCTGAAGATCACCCCGGCCAACGACAGCGCCGAGGCCAACGCCATGAGCGGCACCATGCGTGCGCTGCTGGCGAACATGGTCGCTGGCGCCACCAAGGGCTTCGAGAAGAAGCTCAACCTGGTCGGCGTGGGCTTCCGTGCCCAGGCGCAGGGCGACAAGCTGAACCTCCAGGTCGGCTTCTCGCATCCGGTGGTCAAGGCGATGCCGGCCGGCGTGAAGGTCGAGTGCCCGACGCAGACCGAGATCGTCATCAAGGGTGCCGACCGCCAGGCCGTGGGCCAGGTCGCGGCCGAGGTGCGGGCCATCCGCCCGCCCGAGCCGTACAAGGGCAAGGGGATCCGCTACGCCGACGAGCGCGTGTCCCTCAAGGAAACCAAGAAGAAGTAAAGGGGCGAGATCATGCTGACCAAGAAGGAACAACGCCTTCGCCGCTCCCGCCAGACCCGTGCGCGCATCGCGCTGCAGGGTGTGGCGCGTCTGACGGTGTTCCGCTCCAACCTGCACATCTACGCCAGCGTCATTTCCGGCAGCGGCGACAAGGTGCTGGCCTCGGCCTCGACGGCCGAGAAGGAAGTGCGCGCCCAGCTCGGTGGCGACGGCAAGGGCGGCAACGCCGAAGCCGCTGCCCTGATCGGCAAGCGCATCGCCGAGAAGGCCAAGGCGGCCGGCGTCGAGAAGGTCGCGTTCGACCGCGCGGGTTTTGCATACCACGGCCGCGTGAAGGCGCTGGCCGAGGCGGCACGCGAAGCCGGCCTGCAGTTCTGAGCGCCACGACAGGAAGAGAATCGAAATGGCAAAGTTCACTCCCCGCGCCCAGACCGAAGGCAACGACGACGGCCTGAAGGAAAAGATGATCGCGGTCAACCGCGTCACCAAGGTCGTCAAGGGCGGCCGCACGCTGAGCTTCGCGGCGCTGACCGTGGTCGGCGACGGCGATGGCCGCATCGGCATGGGCAAGGGCAAGGCCAAGGAAGTGCCGGTCGCGGTGCAGAAGGCCATGGAATCGGCCCGCCGCAACATGTTCAAGGTGGCGCTGCGCAACGGCACCATCCAGCACAACGTCAAGGGCGAGCACGGTGCGGCCCGCGTGCTGATGGCGCCGGCCAAGCAGGGTGACGGCATCATCGCCGGCGGCCCGATGCGTGCCGTCTTCGAAGTCATGGGCGTGACCGACATCGTCGCCAAGAGCCTGGGCTCGTCGAACCCGTACAACATGGTCCGTGCGACGCTGGACGCGCTCAAGCGCAGCACGACGCCGGCCGAGGTGGCTGCCAAGCGCGGCAAGTCGGTCGAAGACCTCTTCAACTGACGCGCCGGACGGAGAAACGACCATGTCCGACAAGAAAACCCTGACCGTCAAGCTCGTCCGCAGCGTGGCCGGCACGCGCGAGGACCATCGCGCCACCGTCCGTGGCCTGGGCCTGCGCAAGCTCAACAGCACGCGCACGCTCGAGGACACGCCCGCCGTGCGCGGCATGATCAACAAGGTCGCGTACCTGGTGCAGGTGCTGTAATGGAACTGAACACGATCAAGCCGTCCGACGGCAGCAAGAAGGCCCGCCGCCGCGTGGGCCGTGGCATCGGCTCGGGCCTGGGCAAGACCGCGGGTCGCGGCCACAAGGGCCAGAAGAGCCGCGCCGGCGGCTTCCACAAGGTGGGTTTCGAAGGCGGCCAGATGCCGCTGCAGCGTCGCCTGCCCAAGCGCGGCTTCAAGAGCGCGGCGCTGAAGTTCCGTAGCGAGATCACGCTGGCCGACCTTGAACGCCTGGGCGTCGACGAGGTCGACCTGCTGTCGCTCAAGGCCGCGGGCCTCGTGGGCGAGCTGATCAAGGTCGTCAAGGTCATCAAGCGTGGTGAACTGACCCGCAAGGTCGCGGTCAAGGGCATCGGCGCCACCGCCGGCGCCAAGGCCGCCATCGAGGCCGCCGGCGGCTCGGTGGCCTGACGGCACCCGGAACCCCGAAGGAACACGCACCCGTGGCGACTTCCGCGACACAGCTGGCCAAGAGCGGGAAGTTCGGCGACCTCCGTCGCCGCATCTTCTTCCTGCTCGGCGCGCTGGTGGTCTACCGGCTGGGCACGCACATCCCGGTGCCGGGGATCGATCCGAACCAGATGGCGGAGCTGTTCAAGCAGCAGTCCGGCGGCATCCTGAACCTGTTCAACATGTTCAGCGGTGGTGCACTGTCCCGCTTCAGCGTGTTCGCGCTGGGCATCATGCCGTACATCAGCGCCAGCATCATCATGCAGCTGATGACCTACGTGGTGCCCACGCTGGAGGCCATCAAGAAGGAAGGCGAGGCGGGCCGGCGCAAGATCACGCAGTACACGCGCTACGGCACGCTGGTGCTGGCCCTGTTCCAGAGCCTGGGCATCGCGCTGGCGCTGGAGGGCTCGCAGGGCCTGGTGCTGAACCCGGGCTTCGGCTTCCGGATGACGGCGGTCGTGAGCCTGGTGGCTGGCACGATGTTCCTGATGTGGCTGGGCGAGCAGATCACCGAGCGCGGTCTGGGTAACGGCATCTCGATCCTGATCTTCGCCGGCATCGCGGCCGGCCTGCCGAGCGCCATCGGCGGCCTGTTCGAACTGGTGCGCACGGGCTCGATGAGCATCCTGGCCAGCTTGTTCATCATCACCCTGGTGGTGCTGGTGACCTATGCGGTGGTGTTCGTCGAGCGCGGGCAGCGCAAGATCCTTGTCAACTACGCCAAGCGCCAGGTGGGCAACAAGGTCTACGGTGGCCAGTCGTCGCACCTGCCGCTGAAGCTGAACATGTCGGGCGTGATCCCGCCGATCTTCGCCAGCAGCATCATCCTGCTGCCGGCCACGATCGTCGGCTGGTTCGCCACCGGCGACAGCGTGCGCTGGCTGCGCGACATCTCGGCGGCGCTGTCGCCGGGGCAGCCCATCTACGTGCTCCTGTACGCGGCCATGATCGTGTTCTTCTGCTTCTTCTACACGGCGCTGGTGTTCAACAGCCGTGAGACCGCAGACAACCTGAAGAAGAGCGGGGCGTTCATCCCCGGCATCCGTCCTGGCGAGCAGACCGCCAAGCACATCGACCGCATCCTCAGCCGGCTGACGCTGGCCGGTGCGATCTACATCACGCTGGTGTGCCTGCTGCCGGAGTTCCTGGTCTTGGAGTACAACGTGCCGTTCTATTTCGGCGGCACGTCGTTGCTGATCATCGTGGTCGTCACGATGGACTTCTGGGCACAGGTCCAGAGCTACGTGATGAGCCAGCAGTACGAGTCCCTGTTGAAGAAAGCGAATTTCAAGACCAGCTGACGAGGGACGATGTCCAAGGACGATGTCATCCAGATGCAGGGCGAGGTCCTGGAAAACCTCCCCAACGCCACGTTCAGAGTGAAACTCGAAAACGGGCACAAGGTTCTGGGTCACATCTCCGGCAAGATGCGGATGCACTACATCCGGATCCTGCCGGGAGACAAGGTCACCGTCGAGCTGACACCGTATGACCTGACGCGGGCACGCATCGTGTTCCGCGCCAAGTGAGTTGTTGAAGAATCTGGGTCAAGGAGAAGACCATGAAAGTCGCCGCATCGGTCAAGAAGATGTGCCGTAACTGCAAGATCATCCGTCGCCACGGCATCGTGCGCGTGATCTGCACCGACCCGCGCCACAAGCAGCGCCAGGGTTGACCTGGAAGCAACCGAGGTAATCACATGGCACGCATCGCCGGCATCAACATTCCTCCGCACAAGCACACCGAGATCGGCCTGACGTCGATCTACGGGATCGGCCGCACGACGGCGCAGAAGATCTGCGACGCTGCGGGCATCGCCTACGCGAAGAAGATCAAGGACCTCAACGACAGCGAACTCGAGCGCATCCGCGACGAGATCGGCAAGCTGACGATCGAAGGCGATCTGCGCCGCGAGCTGTCGATGAGCATCAAGCGGCTCATGGACCTGGGCTGCTACCGGGGCTTCCGTCACCGCCGCGGCCTGCCCGTGCGCGGGCAGCGCACGCGCACCAACGCCCGCACCCGCAAGGGTCCGCGCAAGGGCGCCGTGGCGAACAAGAAGTAAGCCCTGAAGCGAACGAAGAGAACACCCGATGGCCAAGTCACCCGTCAACACCGCCGCGCGTCGCGTCAGCAAGAAGGTCCGCAAGAACGTTGCGGACGGCATCGCCCACGTGCACGCGTCGTTCAACAACACCATCATCACGATCACCGACCGTCAGGGCGGTGCGCTGGCCTGGGCGTCCAGCGGTGGCCAGGGGTTCAAGGGTTCGCGCAAGAGCACGCCCTTCGCCGCGCAGGTGGCGGCGGAAGTCGCTGGCCGTGCGGCCCAGGAACAGGGCATCAAGAACCTGGACGTCAGGATCAAGGGTCCGGGGCCGGGCCGTGAGTCCAGCGTGCGCGCGCTGGCCTCGCTGGGCATCCGCATCTCGTCGATCAGCGACGTGACGCCGATCCCGCACAACGGCTGCCGTCCGCAGAAGCGTCGCCGCATCTGAGTGCGCCCGGCAGCACCTGCCGGACAGCGCTACAATAGAGAGTTTCCCGCTGCCGGTGGGCACCTTGTGTGCCCGCCGGCAATTTTCCTGAGGTTCCGGCGCAGTGGCTCCCGCCCTGCCGCCTCCTCATCAAGCCCACCGTTCGCGCCCTGCACAGAACTGCGGCCGGACTCGCGCGGCGAGCACATCCCACCGGGGTGTGCTCCGGCCGCGTCAGAAGAGACGACAAAGGATCCAACGTGGCACGTTACCTCGGCCCCAAGGCCAAACTTTCCCGCCGTGAAGGCACCGACCTGTTCCTGAAGAGCGCCCGCCGCGCCATCAGCGACAAGGCCAAGTTCGACAGCAAGCCCGGCCAGCATGGCCGCACGAGCGGTTCGCGCACCTCCGACTACGGCATCCAGCTGCGCGAGAAGCAGAAGGTCAAGCGCATGTACGGCGTGCTCGAGCGCCAGTTCCGCCGCTACTTCGCCGAGGCCGAGCGCCGCAAGGGCAACACCGGCGAGAACCTGCTGACGCTGCTGGAATCGCGCCTGGACAACGTGGTCTACCGCATGGGCTTCGGCTCGACGCGCGCCGAGGCCCGCCAGCTGGTGTCGCACAAGGGCATCACGGTCAACGGCCAGGTCGTGAACATCCCGTCGTTCTCGGTCAAGGTCGGCGACACCGTCGCCGTGCGCGAGAACGCGAAGAAGCAGCTGCGCGTCACCGACGCCGTGAAGCTGGCCGAATCCATCGGCTTCGCCGCCTGGGTGTCGGTGGACACCACGAAGCTCGAGGGCATCTTCAAGAAGACGCCTGACCGCGACGAATTCGGCGCCGAGATCAAGGAAGCGCTGATCGTCGAACTGTATTCGCGCTGATCACCGCATTGCCGGCGCCCCGCGATGCGGGCGCGCCGCGAACCGCACCTTGTCCGCCGGGCGCGGGGTTCGGTACTTCCGCCCGGCATGGTCCATCAGCCTTATCGGTGTAACGAGCCGAGGGTATTGACAGGAACACACACTCAATGCAAACCAATCTCCTGAAGCCGAAGGCCATCCACGTCGAACCCCTGGGCGGCTTCCGCGCCAAGGCGACGCTCGAGCCGTTCGAGCGTGGCTACGGCCACACGCTGGGCAACGCGCTGCGCCGCGTGCTGCTGTCGTCGATGGTCGGCTACGCGCCCACCGAAGTGACGATCGCCGGCGTGCTGCACGAGTACTCGGCCATCGATGGCGTGCAGGAGGACGTGGTCCACATCATGCTCAACCTCAAGGGCGTGGTGTTCAAGCTGCACAACCGCGACGAGGTCACGCTGGTCCTGCGCAAGGAAGGCGAAGGCCCGGTCACCGCGGCCGACATCCAGACCCCGCACGACGTCGAGATCAT
The DNA here is from genome assembly GCA_024235855.1 of Burkholderiaceae bacterium. GTDB lineage: Bacteria > Pseudomonadota > Gammaproteobacteria > Burkholderiales > Burkholderiaceae_C > Rubrivivax. Next base: position 172,687 of record JACKLN010000006.1, on the reverse strand, counting down.
CAACCCCGAGCACGTCGTCGCCCACCTGGCGCAAGGCGGCAAGCTCGACATGCAGATCAAGGTCGAGAAGGGCCGCGGCTACGTGCCGGGCAACCTGCGCCGTTACGGCGACGAGCCCACCAAGGCCATCGGCCGCATCGTGCTGGACGCCTCGTTCTCGCCGGTCAAGCGCGTGAGCTACGCGGTGGAGAACGCCCGCGTCGAGCAGCGCACCGATCTGGACAAGCTGGTGATGGAGATCGAGACCAACGGTGCCATCAGCCCGGAGGAAGCCATCCGCGCCTCGGCGAAGATCCTGGTCGAGCAGCTGGCCGTGTTTGCCCAGTTGCCGTCGGACAATCTGGACGATGTCTTCAAGGCCGAGCCCTCGGCCGCCAACCAGAAGATCTTCGACCCGATCCTGCTGCGCCCGGTGGACGAGCTCGAGCTCACCGTGCGTTCGGCCAACTGCCTGAAGGCCGAGAACATCTACTACATCGGCGACCTGATCCAGCGCACCGAGACCGAGCTGCTGAAGACGCCGAACCTGGGCCGCAAGAGCCTCAACGAGATCAAGGAAGTGCTGGCTTCGCGCGGGCTCACGCTCGGCGCGCGGCTGGAGAACTGGCCCCCTCAGGGCCTCGACAAGCGCTGAAGCAGCGCGTCGTCGCATGCATCCCCGGTACCTGACACGGCCGGGGCTCTATAAGGAAAGGAACGCACCATGCGCCATCGTCACGGACTCCGCAAACTCAACCGCACGAGCAGCCATCGCGCCGCGATGTTCCGCAACATGTGCAATTCGCTGATCACCCACGAGGCGATCAAGACCACGGTCCCCAAGGCCAAGGAACTGCGCCGCCTCGTCGAGCCGCTGATCACGCTGGGCAAGGACGCCACGCTGGCCAACCGCCGCCTGGCGTTCGACCGCACGCGCGACCGCGACGTGGTGACCAAGCTCTTCGACGTGCTCGGCCCGCGCTACGCGGCCCGCCCGGGCGGCTACACGCGCATCCTGAAAATGGGCTTCCGCGTTGGCGACAACGCGCCGATGGCCTTCGTCGAACTGGTCGATCGTCCGGTCGAGGAAGCCGCTGCGGCAGAGGCCGCCGCCGAATAAGACTTCACATCGGCACGCGTGGCGTGCTATGATGTCAGGCTCAGTCGCGGGGTGGAGCAGTCTGGTAGCTCGTTGGGCTCATAACCCAAAGGTCGCAAGTTCAAATCTTGCCCCCGCAACCAAGAAAACAGCAGTTAAATCAACGAGTTAGCTGCGAAGTGGAAGCCACCCGATCGGGTGGCTTTTTGCTTTGTGACGAGGTTTGTGACGAGGTCTGTGTCGTCACAGGGTCTCCCGACTGAACTTCCGGGCCAGCTATGACCGTTGGGCTCTGTGACGAGGAGGCCAAGCTGATCCCGCGCATCTATGGCGGGTGGCTCCTTGGCCTTTGAGGTGTCAAGAAGGCGCCCCGCACTTGAGTGCGAGGTAGCGGCCAATCACTTCGGATACAGCTCGTCCCTGTCCAAGCGAGAAGACCGTCGGTCCGGAACGACAGCACAATCGTCTTCGACCTCTTTGGCGGGGACGATGCGGCCGAGGGTGAACGCATCCTGGGCCAGCCCACAGGCAACGGATATCCGCTGGTAATCGTCTGGCCCTCCAGTGAACCCATCGAGGTTTTTGTGCGCCGGGAGAGGCATCAATTGCAGCCCCTTCTCGGAGGGCACCCTCGCCGTTGTGACAGCCTCCCTGTACAGCTCGAACCGCGAGCCTCCGCCAGTGAAGAAGGTTCGAACGCCGGTACGCCAGGCGTCAGAGAGTCGATAGCGCCTGCTCTTTGTCGTGTCGAGGACGCCCTTGATCACCCGTTGAAGTTCCGCCTTGAACAGCGCATCCCGCCCCGCGACGTGTGCTGCCGTCAGCCCAGTCGTCTGCGCAAAGTCCAGTGCCGAGGCGATCGGCGCCAACTCATCGACCGCGTGCTGTGAAGCTGCCGCGTCGATCCCGGCAAATCGGTTCTGAATCAGACCGTGCGTTCCCAGTGCGTGAACCTGGGGCACCAAAAAGGGAAAGGTGTCGTCGTCGTCAACTTGATGAACGATGAAGGTGACGACATCGAGCGTGCCGCCGCCCACGTCAACAAGGGCGTGCAGCCCGCGTTGCCGCTGCGGAGACTGCATGTACCCAGCCATCTGAGCCACGAACTCGGGGCGAACCTGAAGGTCGACGAGGTCTTGGAGCGCAGCGCTTTCGCTCAGTGGCGCTGTCCCCACTGTTGCGAGCTTCTGCGGATCGGCTTCCAAGCTACGTTGCCAAGCGGTGGCAGCGAGTTGCTGGTAGGCCTTTGTCAGCCGTGCGTTCTCGAGGCCGTCGCTCGGTGCTCCGATATTGAGCTGCCACCGCAGGCGCGCCCGTCCGAGCTTGGCGCCATGATGATGAAAGACCCATGCCCGCACGTACCTCAGCACCAGGGCGACGAAGCCGCCGGCCCGGCCGATGTTCGCACTCGAGACGGCTGGATTGATGAACGGAAGCTTCAGATCTGCGCGGATGTCGTCCTGACCTGCTGCGGGGTGCTGTCCGATGAACACGGAGCCGTCGGCCAGCTCGGTGTACTCACTCGGTAACAGGTAGCTGGGTTGACACAGGGACACCCCTTCCCATGTGACTGGAAAGATCTTGTCCCGGAACCCAACGGCAGCCTTCGTGTAGGAGGTTCCGAAGTCGAGCCCAATGACGATGTCGACCGCTCCGACATGCCCTTCTGCCGATAGCTGCGTTCGGCCACCTGCCGATACCCAAACCTCTGGAGAGTGGAACAAGGCCTGACGGGTCAGTGTCCCCTTGGGCAGCGGGCGGAACAACTGGGATACCGGCTCCGGCCGCTTGATGGCATCCACCTTCGAGGGCGCGGAAGCCGGCGTCGCCGGCTTTGGTTTAGGCCTAGAAAATGGGTGTTGCACCTCAACCGGCGGACGCGCAGTGGGCCTTCCCGATGGCTTGGAAGGCCCAACACTGGCTTTCGGGCCATGATCAGTTCGGACATCCGTACGGGGCATCTCCTGCCGTTGGGACATGGGTGGCGGTACATGACGGCCGGCACCCGCTGCTGGTGCTGTCTTCGAAGGCGAGGTCGCGGTCAGGACATTTGATCGCGGCGCCTCCGCCACTCTGCTCTTTAGCGGCGTCACACCCGCGAGACCAGGCGTCGGCTTCATCGCGGTCTGCGGCGCGGGTGTCGCCCGACTGTCCGTGCCCTTCAGCTCTGCTTTGATGCGCTTGAGTTCAGAGAAGAGGTCCGGCATCGCTCAGGCCTCCACACGGAGCAAGCCGGCGCAAACCAGCACATGATCCGGAACCACCCGCTCGCGTAGCAGCACTTGCTCTCGCTTCAACCCCATTCGGGCTGCGAGCTTGTCGATTCGGCCCTGGGTGGCCTTGGCAAGTGAATGTCGGCCAAGGTCAAGGTGGCGGTCCCGCGTAGCTTCAAGAACCCGCAAACGGTTGATCAGGTGCTGTTCAATGCCGTGAAGCTGGAACATCAAGCGATCGGCGTTCTCGTCCTGCTTGCGCTTGCTGGCCCGACCGTAGGCGTCCGCCAAGTGAACTTCCAGTTGATCCAGACGGTCAGCGATGTACCCCGACTGCACTTCGTTGGTGGCCTCCAGCCAGTCCTTGCCATGCAGGCGAGCGGCATTCACCAGGCCTTCGGCGGCTTCATCGGCCAAGACACTCTGGTTCGCCAGGTCACACACAGCGGCTTGGAGCCACTCCTCATCCTTCACACCCTTGAACGTCCATTTGCGGATGGCAAACATGTAGTCGCCGGCTGCGATGTCCATCCCTTCGGGCCGATGCAACCTGACGGCCACCACGGGGTAGAAGGCTTCGTCCAAGCGAGTCAGCTTCTCACCGATGAATCGGATGAACGGGTGGAACTGGTGGATAGGCTCCCAGGCCCGGTTGCTGCCGGTTGTGACGCTGTTCAAGAACTTGCACGTCCGTGGCATGCCTGACCCCAGCAAGGTCTGACCGATCTGCCCAGTTCGCCTGCAGAACTCCTCAAGCTCAGCAGCCATGCTGACTGGAAGTTGCACGGTGAACTGACAAGGATCCTCAGACTGCGTGAATTGGTGTCCCGGCGCATGGCGGGCTAAGAAGTCGCGGACATAGATGATCAGGTCAGACTCGGTCACTCGCCGAGACAGTTCCTTGGCCGCAGCAATCCGATCCAGCACCAACCCTCCATGGGCAATCATCTGTGCGGCGTTCTTCTCCAACTCCTCCTGGCGGAGTCGTACGTTCTCCAGTGCCAGCCTGGCGCGCTCAATCTCGGCTTCCTCCTCGTCGGGGGTCAGCTTGGAGGTCAACAGCTTGGATTCAAGTCGCTGGATCGTCTCGCCGATCACCGGCTCAGGCTCGCCCAGTGCTTCCTCAAACACCTTGAGTCGCGTCAGCAGCCTGCCCAGGATCCGTTCATCAATGGTGTCCTGGTAGAACAGATTCCAGATGTTGATGACCTTGGCCTTTTGGCCCAATCGATCGATACGGCCGATCCGCTGCTCGACGCGCATCGGGTTCCAGGGAAGGTCGTAGTTCACCAAAAGCCGGCAGAACTGAAGGTCCACACCCTCGGCAGCCACCTCGGTCGACACCAGCACCCGCAGCTCAGGGCGTTCCCTGAACTCGTTGATCAGGTCCTGCTTTGACTCGCGCATGTTTCCCCAAAGCAGCATCGACTTCATGCCTGCGGAGGACAGCCGCTCGGTCAAATAGTGCGCGGTCGCCCTGAACGACGTGAAGAGGATGACCTTCTCACCGGGGTGGTCCGCAAAGTAGCCGGCCAAGACCTCAAGCAGCCGGGCCAACTTCGAATCAGAGCGCTCCAGCTCTGCAGCGTCCAAGTCCCGAGGGCGATTGGCGAGCAGGAACTCCTTCAGCGTGGCGCTGATGTCTTCGAGCTCTCCTTCATCGTCCGCTTCTTCCATGTCCTCCAGCACCAGCTCAGCCATGTCGTCGGCCAGCGTGCTGTTGCCACCCAACCAAGCGCGGGCGAACGCGGCCGGACAACTGCAAACCTGGCGTTGCGGGGTCGCCAAAAGAAATCCATCCGAGATGCCGCGGCGCCATGCGTAGTCACGGGTGACCTCGGTCACATACGTGTAGAACTTGCGCTCCGCATCGGTCATCGGCACCTTCTCGGGTGTCACCTCGCGCCGAGGGCGCTCCATTTGAACGTCACGCTTGCGGGTCCGGGTTACCACATGACCTAGCAGGTTCACGCGTTCCAAGCTCGAAGCCAGTTCGGCCCTGTACTCTGCAGACTGAAGGCGCTCGGGTGTCGGTGGATCTTCAAGAATCGCTGCCAGCTGGCGTGACTGCTGGAGCAGATCGCTGGACGCCGCAGCCTTGACGTGATCGATGATCTCCTCGGCATGGGAGGTTCGGCGCAAGGCTGCGTCCCGCGCCAGAACCAGCGGACGGTTGGCCGTCAGCATGTCCTTGAAGCTGGACGGGTACTGGAAATGGTCTGGGTCGCAGAGACGAAGGAGGTGATACAGGTCCTCATTTGCAAGGTTGATCGGTGTTGCCGACAGCAACACCCGATAGTGCGACACCTCCCGCAGCATCTCGCCCAGGGTGTGGGCCGCGCTCTCCGGGTTGCGCATGTAGTGGGCCTCGTCGAACACCACCAGGTCGATCAGCGGATCCTCGGCTGCGTTTTCGTCGAGCAAGTTGGCCAACGCCGCACGGGCCGACAACTTCTTGGTGGACGTGTCCGAAGATGGCTTCCAAGTCTTCGGCGGCCGCAATGCCTGGTAGCTGGAGATCCAAGCCTTGGCGGGGCCAAAGCTGCTGGTTTGCCGCAGTTCGTCAGCCAGCGTGGCTGCGTTCACAATGGTGGCGTCAATGCCGAAGCGGTGCTTCAGTTCGTCGCGCCACTTCTCCCGCAGCATCGCCGGGCACACGATCAGCAACCGCCGCATGTCCTCCCGGGCACGAAGTTCGGTCCAGATGATCCCCGCCTCGATCGTCTTACCCAAGCCGACTTCGTCGGCAATCAGCAGCCCGTCGGCAGGTGACTCCAACAGGGTGAGCAGCGGTTTGTACTGGTGCGCGAAGAACTCGGTGTTGGTGACACCCATCGAATACACCAAATTGGCCAGCCGGCCCGACAGGTGTACGTGGGTGAGACTGCGTCGAAGATCCTCGGATCGGCCGAAGCGGCCGCTCTCGATCACCGCGTACGGGTCGTCGTTTTGCGCAGCAGACACAGCCTCGAGCTGGTCCTCGGCTACATAGTCACTGGTGCCGTCTCGCCACCGAATGCCGTAGTAATTGATGGATCCACGCGGTCGGATCTGCCCCGTGGTGGCTCCGACCTTGCCAGGGTTGTCGATGCGACGAACCTCGGTGCCCTTCTCCCATTGCATGTCGTTCTCCCCCTGAGAATCTGTCTGATGATCTATTCCGCCTGGCTCATAGGGTGAGCCTCTCGGAGGAATTTCTCATTAGCCGGTGCATCCGGGCTCTGTCGTCGGCCCGTTTTGATGCAGCTTGCTCTGTCAGCTCTGCCTGAACACATCCACCTTCGTCTCCAAGCACCGACGCAGGCTGATGTCGTTGGCGCCCACGCCGAACCAGCTGTCGGGCTTCTGGAAGAAGTCCAGGCCACGGCCGATCTTGATGGTCCAGCCGTTGTCGATGCGGATCTCGCGGTCGTGGAGGTTCTCGTTCACCTTCACCTCTAGGGCCACATCCAGCTCCAGCAGGCTTTGTTTGAGCTCGTCCAGGCGCGTGGCCAACTCCTTCAAGTCGGTGGTTTCGTCGTAGCTGGTGATCAGCGTGATGTTGCGCACCGTGGGGGCCTTGATGGCTGCTTCGCAGAAGCGAACGAAGTTCTGTACCTGGTGCGTGGCGCGGATGTACGGGTCTTCGATGGTGATCGCCCGGGCGCCACGCAGGTAGGGCAGCACGATGGACTCGTAGCTGTGGCCTGAGTCACCGTAGTGGATGGTGTAGTGCTGCTCGGTCAGTTCCGGCTCGGCCGGTGCGGGCGGAGCTTCCGGCAGGGGCGCAGCCACCGTTTGCGGCGTCGCATTTGTGGCTGCCGCCGTACCAACTGGCGCAGGCGTCGCTGGGGCGGGCACGGCAGGCGCTGCCGGCACCAGGGGCGGCACCGGGGCACCACCGTGGATGCTGCGGCGGCTCGGTTCGAGCGTGGCCGTGGCGTTGCGGGATTCCGGGCAGAACACCTCCACCTCTTGGCCGGCGGTGTTGAAGTAGGAGAGATTGATGCGCGCGTACTCGTCGTCGGTCTTGCGCTTGTTCATCTGCTCCTTCACGCGGCGGCGGCATTCCACGGCGTAGGCCACGTACTCTTCGAATTCCTCGTCCGTCGGAGCGCCGTTGGGGTGCAGGATCTTGATGAAGGCGCAAACTGTCTTCTTGATGCCCTTCTCGTCGCGCCCTTCCACCGCCTTGCCGAGCTTGATGCGCTTGCTGACCTCCTCATAGCGGTTGGTCTGCTTCAGCTGGTGGTGGAAGGCCTCAGCCAGGTAGTCGGTGATGAAACCGTAGCGGCCGGTCAAGAACTCGCTGCTGTTCTTGGGCATTTCCCAGCCCGGTAGGTAGCACGCAAAGCGGTCTTGCACTGCCAGGTCGAACTCCTTGGGCAGGGGCTGGAACAGGTCGTACACCTCAGAGTGGACGATCTGGTCCACCGACAAGTCCAGGTTGCCGACGAAGGCCATCGACGCATCAGCAATCACTTCCACGCCGCGCGAGAACCGGCCGTTGGCCATGAAGTCCTTCATGATCTGGATCGTGTCCGGATCCTTCACCTTCAGGCCGCCCACCTCGTCGAAGGCCACGGTGTCCCAGAAGCCCACCAGGCCGATCTTGTGGCGCTGGCTGTTGTAGAACAGCGTGGCCTTGGTGGCCTGCCCCCCGCTGATCAGCGTGGAGTACGGCGAGAACTCGCTGAAGAAGTACGACTTGCCGGTGCCCCGCGGGCCTAGTTCGATGAAGTTGTAGTTCGCCTCAATCAACGGGGCCAGGCGGGCAATGAAGTGAAACTTCACCCGCTTGCTCAGCTTGCTGGGCTCCAGGCCCACCGAACGCAGGATGACATCCATCCACTCGTCGCGGCTGAAGCCAGCGCGGCCTTCGCAGTAGCGGTCAAAGTCGAATCGGCTCAGCTGGATGGGCCGCAGGTCTTCCACGTAGAAGGTGTACTTGTCGTCTTCCACCTCGTTGAAGGCCACGGTCACTTCCGCCCACAGGCCGCCTTGCAGCAGGCGGTCGTTGTCGCGGTAGTACTTTTCGCTGATGGCCACACGGCGGGAGTCGAAGTTCTCCAGCGCCGCCCAGTGGCGCCGGTCCTTCTCCACGTAGTTGACGTGCACCTTGTCAATGAAGCGGTGCTTGCCCTTGGTGGCCACGCGTGACTGCGCCGCGTTGGCATCGTTGGGCCGCACGTAGTTCTCGTTCAGGGTGTCCAGCACGGCTTCCATGCCAGCCTGGATCTCCGCCGCGTCATCGCTGGCGCAGTAGCGGGCCAGCAGAAACTCCAGCACGAAGGTGGGCACGTTGGTGCCCTTCTTGATGCGGTGCAGCAGGTCCTTGCGCACCACCTTGCCGTCGAATGCGGCAGACAGCTTGCGGTCCAGATCGTCGGGGCTGTATTCCATGACTTACACCGTGTAGTCGGTTGCCAGGTCCAGCTGGCAGTGGATCTGGCTGGTCTTGGGGTCGAGTGCCTTCACCTTGAACTTGCCCTCGAACTCCAGCTGCATCTTCAACGTCACCTGCACCTTGTCGCCCGCGTGCAGCGTCAGCGTGCCGGTGGCCGCGTTCACGGCGCCGCCCGCACGGGCCTCGCCAACCACATTGCCCTTAGCGTCTTGGGCTTCCAGCAGGATCTCAAATGCGCTGTCGGCCGAGAACATGTCGGCTGCATCCACCGCCACCTCAATCACCGGCACGCGGGTGGTCACCTTGGTGGCGCCGTTCTTGTAGCTCAGCTTCACCAGCGCCTGGGTCACTTCCGGCTGGCCCTTGGCCTTCAGCTGTACCGTCAGCACAGGCACCACGCACTCTTGCAACGAGGCGCCGCCATGGAAGTACTGAAGGCCCGTACGGTAAGCCGCCAGCGTCAGCGGCCCGGCCACCTTTGCTATATCGCCGCGAATGCCGGCTTTGTCGGCAGGCAACACGAAGTGGGTGTTGCCCACGGCGCCATCGCCCAGCGCGCAGCGGTCGTGCTCCACCAGCCAGTTGCCCTCGGGCTTGGCGCACACATCGCCGGCACCCGCGTGGGTGTTGATAAAGAAGCCGTGGTCGGTGGCGATCACCACCTCTTGGAACCCGGCCTCCGCCAGGCGGTGCAGCGCCATGCGGATGCGGCGCAGCGCGTTGGTGATCTCCGCCGGCGCCGTGTCCGGGTGGTTCTCGAAGTGGCTGTCTATCTCCACCGCGCGTAACACCAGCAGGTCTGCATCCGCAGGCACGTCCAAGCGGCTGCGCACATAGTCCTCCAGCCGGCCTTCGGCAAAGCGTTGACCGTAGCGCTTGCGCAGCACGTCCATGCGTTGCGCCACGTTGGTCACCGGTTGTTCGCCCAGCAGGGGCACCAAGGCCGCACCGTCGCGGCGCAAGCTCAGTTGCTGACCAGCGCCGGGCAACAGTGCGGCCATGCCCACCGGCGTGATGGTGGGCAGAGGTGCCAGCGCGGCCTGCAAGGCTACGGCACCGTCTTCCACCAGTTGCTGCTCCAGTGCCACCCCCAGCTCGTAGCGCAGCGCGTCGATCATCAGGTAGGCCACCTTGTGGCCATGCTGCTGCAGCTTGGGCGCCACGAAGCGGTCAAACACATCCGCGTTGGCCAGTTGCCCAGCCAACGGCCAACCGCCAGCCTGCATGTGGCGGGTGAAGGCCAGTTGCGCCTTCTCAGCCAGGCGGCCGTAGGCCTTGCGCGCCTGCTGGCGCACGGGCTTCATGGCGTCTTGGGTGTCTTGCCACTCAAAGTCGCTCAGGGCTTGCTCAAACTCGCGGTGCAGGCGGTCGGCCTCGCGCAGGCTGCCGGTGTAGAAGGCCAGCAGCTTGCCCATGTCCTGGGTGTGCTGGGGCAGCTGGCTGTCCAGCTCTTCGCAGCGCAGGCTCAGCTCCAGCGCGGCGCGCAGCAAGTCCCACTTCAAGCGACTCTCGCCACGAGCCGCCCAGACTGATCGGCGCTGGCGGTCCAGGGTCTGGCGCACAGCGTCCACGTCGTCGCGCAGAAAGGCAGCAACGCCGCGCTCCAGCGCGCTGCGCTCTTCAAACGGGAAGGTTTCGCGAGGCCCCAGGTCTTTCAGTTCCACGCAGTGCTGGGCCAGGGCCAGTTCCTGCTCCAGCTTCTGCGCCCGGTCGATGTACACGGGTTGCGTGCGGTGGTCATTGCGCAGGTCATCACACAGCGCAAAGACCACCGTCTGGCCACCCTCGGGTGCGCGGGGCAGATCTTTCAGTGCTGCGGGTAAAGGGCTGGGCAGGTCAAACGCAAACTCGCTGAACAGCACATAGCGCCAAAGCTCTTCCGCTATGGTGGACCACGCCCGGCCACGGGTACGAAGCGTGAGCGCCAGGCTGGCCTTCAGCAGCTCACGCGCCTCGTTCACCCAGGTATCGCCAGCCTTCAGCGCTTGTTCTTGCGCGCTGTTGGGCGCCATCAGGGCCAGCAGGATGTCGCGGCCCGACTCCACGTTCAGCAGCGCACGCAGGTTGGGCCAGCCCACGCCGCCGCCCAGCGCGTCGATCACGGCAAAGCTGGGGTTGGGATCGGACTCGAAGATGCGGCGCAGTTCCAGCACCTGGTCGGGCTTGGCGCTCTCGCACAGGCTTTCAAAGCGGTCGCCGTCGCCATCGGGGAATACGCGCCCACACGCGGCGTAGGGGCTGAACGGGTCTTGCTGGCGGGCCTCGTCGGTGAGCGGCGCAGCGTTGGGCACGTAAACCAGCAGGTGCTCAATGCGGCCCTGGCCTAGTTCAACCAGGGCCTGCGCGGCCTGCTCGCGGCTGAGGATGCTGCTGCCGCTGGCATCCACCACACGGCAGCGCTCATCAGCCATGCTGGTGCAGGTGCCGTGGTAGCGGCGCTCGGGGTCGTACACCACCAGTACGCCCTTGTCGGCCATGCGGGGCGTCAGGATCTCCTGCTGGATGAAGGTTTCAATGCGCATTCAACGTGCTCTCAGAAATTCAGGTGCTTGCCGCAGTGCCCCACCACCAGCATCTTCTCTGCCGGCAGCCACTCGAAATGGATACGCAGGGTCTCAGCCTTGCTGTCTTTCACCCCGTGCTTGAGGTGCTTCTCCATCACAAAGTCTTGCCCACGGAAGTTGAAGGTGCGAAGGCGCTTGCCCTCGTTGCTCAGCGAATCGGATTCATTGGCTGCGTAGGCGTCTTTCCCGAACACCCCCTTGGCGTGTTGGTCGCCCTTGCCGTCGTTCAGCGCGCTCCAGTAACCCGTGGCCAGCGTGTGCAGCAACTCGCACGCCTTGTCGGCCAGCTTCGAGCCGCTTCGGTCGGCCTCCTTAGCTGACGCCATGGCAGTGTCCAGAAACACCAAACGGTCGGGGAACAGGGTGCCCATCAAGTCCACCACCTTTTGCAGCGTCAGCTTGGACCTGATAGCGTCCAGCAGCTGCTCGCGGACAGGCGCCAACACCTCCATGGCAGCGCCTTGCCCGTCGTCGGCCTGGAGGCTGCTAAGGGTCTGGCTGAGGTTGAAGATCTCTTGCTTGAGATCTCGAACCTCTTCCTCTTTGGCCTCGAAGTCCGCCCGGGACTGCTTTAGCTCAGCCTCCTTGCGCAGCACGTCTTGGTCTGCGGCTTGCAGCAACTCGACATATTCGGCCAGCTCATCTGCGTGCTGGCTGCCCTTGGTCTTGTCCAGCAGCGCGGCTACACGGCCATGCAGGATGGCCTGGTCGACTTTCACCGGTGAAACATGGCGCCAAGAGAACGGCAGGTTGGTGCGGTGGGTGATGATGCCCAGCACCTCGGACTCCAGCACCTTGCCGTCGTGCTGCAAGTCTTCAATGGCCTCCGCACGCAGAAGCACCGTATCGCAGAACGGCTCACGCACGCCTCGCCGAACCGGGAACACGATGTTCACGCCGCCAGCAAACGCCATGTAGCGGCGGCCCACCACATCCTCGATCGCGAAGGTGTTCACCCCATCGGGCACGGCCACCACATCCGCCAAGCCAGCCAACACCGACCGAAGACGCTCAGGTTCAACGGCGTACTGGCCGTTGCGCGGGCAACTGATCAACACCAAGGGGTAGCCACGCCCCTCGCGCTCCACCTCGTGCAAGAAGGCCCTGGCGCTGTGCTCGTCCAGCGTCTTGACCACCAGGCCAGGCGTTTCCGTCGCAGGCTTGCAAGTCTTGAGCAGTTGCTCCACCAGCTTGGGCCGTGTCACCTGAATCGGCGCCGTCACCCGGGCGCTCACCTCGTCCGTCTTGAGCAGCAATGAGCATTCCACAGGCCGGCCTGCGGCCTCCTGCCTGATCCCCACCTCAGTGATCCACTTGCGGCCCGAGACTGTGTCGTCTCGGTGGCTCAACTGCGCACTGAAGAGGTAGGGATAGACCGGCTCGCCGTCCAGGCCGCCCGTGGTTTTGGAGACCAGTGTGCTGCCGTCCTTGAGCTTCAGCTCGCGGATGCCTGCAGCCAGGCGTGCTTCGTCCACAAAGCCCCGCGTGCGCTGGCCAACCCATTTGGCGACCTGGCGAATCACTTCGCCTGGGCCTCCGGCCGGCTCCAGGTACAGGGTGTTGGCGTAGATCAGCATGTCTAATTCCTCCCGTGCTGGCTCTATTCGAGCTTCTGGTTACTTGGCCACTTGGTCAGTCGGCGACTGTCAGCTCAAATCATTCGGTAGAGAGCGGCAATGCAGCACTGGTTCGAGTCATTCGGACTCCGCCGCCTTCTTGCGGCCGCGGGTCTTCTTGGGTGCCGCTTCAGGCTCCACGTACAGATCTTCGAGGCCGTGGGCGATGGCCAACGACTTGTCGGTCTTGCACTTGTCGCGCACACGGTCAGGCCAGTAAGCCATAGCCAAGTGGGCCCAGTCGTAGTTGCCCTTCTCTAGCTTGGTCCAGGTGTCCTTCAACAGCTTCTGCCATTGCTTGTGGCGAAACAGCGGCCAGAGCGGTGCCGCGGTGACCTGCACGCCATCTTCGTGGTTGGGCCTGTAGCCAGGGGCAATTTCCTGTAGCTTGTCAAGGAACTCCAACAGCTCTGTCTCGAGGGCAAGTAGCAGTTCGAATCGCTTCTCGTCATCGCGCGAGCGAGTACTGCCTCTATTGCGCAATGCGGCTAAGTCCTCACCCACCTGACGAAGTTTTGGCTCGACAAAGTCGTTGATGGCGGTATATAGCGTCTGGCCGGTTAGGCGCGGGTAATAGATCCATAGCGTATAGCTACCAGACGAAGTGGCGAGCGGCCAGTAGATGGGCGCTTTGCGTCGACTCTTGGAGTAACGCTGCAGATGAAAAGCAAAGAAGTCGCGCTGCAGCCATCGGCGCACATCTTCTGGCACGTCCACACCTACGCAAGCTAGAACTTCCTCAAGCAGACGCGCGAGATCGTGCGGGTGTCCACGCTCGTCGACCAGGATGCCTGGATGCACATGAAAGGGAATGACAGCGTCCGGCAGCATGCCCGGACTCTTAGCCGGCAGCGCTTCAAGCGGCTCGGGCTCGGCGGGTGCCGCGCGCTCGCCAGTGGCCAGACGCCAGTCAAATCTCCCGAACGCCACACCACATGCCCAAGAATAGACACTAGGCAGCAACTCAACAGTGCCACATTGTTCAATATCCTCCTCAAGATCATCGTCGTCCTCGTCGGCCTCTTCATCTTCGGCAAGGTAGAGATCATTTCCTCGATAGATAGCTTGCCTATCTTCTGCGCTTAGGTCATACAGATCGAACGCAATTTCATCAATCGCCTCCTTGATTGCGCTTAGGCGAGTCTCAGTGCCTAGACGGTCAAACCCAAGTAGTCGAGTTTGCAGGAGTTCAGGCAGCAAAAAGGCATTACTTGCCTCTTCAACTGAATCCAATAACCGCATCAACCTCCAACCCTCGACCGCGTGCCCCCCTAGAGCCGGATCGAACCGGTCGGGCATCGGAAGAGCCTGAAGATAGTTGTAGGCCTTATGTTGTGCACAGACTAGGGACAACCAATATGAGACGGGCTTTGAATTTAGCAAGGCAAGAAGCACCCAAGTATCAACGGAAGCACTCTTCGTTGATATCGCCGTCCCCTCAAAGGAGAATAGATGCCCGGATGGCATCACTTGGACGGAAAAATTCGTTGTGCGCTTTCCGTAACAAAGGCCAGGCTCAAAATACAGATCCTCCGCCTGAATCTTAAATCGATAGTTACCTTTTAAGTATGGGTATCGATGAGCGATATCCGCCTTGGCCTCGCGCCCATCTCCGCCCCACTTGAATCGGAAATAGCTCGACTTATAAAATGGAGAATAGGGGGTTCCGTGTGCCATATAAGGCCACATCAAGCCGTTCTGCTCCTCAGTCGATCTTTCGAGCACCTCCCACCAAAGTCTGTGATATCTAGTAGGCGCACCATTTCCTTGCCTTGCCTGTGCCCCTACACTCGAAAGTGTTTGCTTCTTGATGGCGAATTCGTACAGCTTAGCTGGCATCGAATAGAGGATGGCGCAATCTTCAGTGGCAGAGAAATAGTCTGAATCTCGCTCAAAGATGCCCTGCCCCGGGCTGCCAGCCTTTACTTTTGTCAATGCCGAGATCAGGTCAGATCGCTTGTCTGTCGACGTCAGGAGATTAATGAAGACAGACATTATCGATTAGCCTCCAGGCAATATGCCGCAACTTCAACGTTGGCGTCATCCAGAACGCCCTCACCGAGGTCTATAAACTCGCATAGGCTCGTGCTTGCAAGCAGTACATTCTTCCGCCATTTTTTGTAGCTCGAAAGAAAGAATGCTGTTCTGGATGTGATGGCCCCCAACCTTCCACCTTCCCTTAGCAGAGAAATGCCGCGCTCGACAAAAATGGTCAGCAGATTGGTCTTTGAATTTGGGTAGACCCCCTCTAGGTACTTTTTTACACTCTCACTCAGTTCGCCAAACGGCGGATTCATAACTACGACATCGAATACCTCCTGGCAATGATCGATAAGTCGCAGCCCTTGCAAAGCATCCTGAGCAAATAGGCGCCCCTGATACGTCGATTTTGCGGCTTGAGCGAATTCGGTAAGCGCTCCGCGCAGGCGCACCTCCGCCTGCAGCCAGTTCGCCTGCTCATCTTCAGCAAACAGGTCAGTACCCTTACCCACGTAGACCTGGCGAATCAACTGCGGCAGTTCGTTCTCGACCGGCAGCAAGACGCCAAGCTCCGGCAGGCTCCTGAGCAGCTGCAGCGTCTTCTCAAACAATTCGGCGTCGCGCTGGTCGAGGGCGGCCGCGAAGTGTTGGCGCAGGTCTCGCTCCGCCGGAGGGGCAATGGCAGCAATGACATGACCGCGCCGAATGAGCGGACGGTCTTTGGCCAGCACCTGTGCGACGTGCCAGGCACGCTGGGCCCTCAGCCACAGGGCCAGGGAGGCGATCTGGGCGGCACGGGGGTCAATGTCGACGCCATAGATGTTGTATTCGATGATCAGGTGAGGAACATCGCGCATAAAAGCAGCTTCGTCCTCATAGGACTGGCTCAGCGGCTTGAGTGCAGCCTGAGGTTGAGTCGACACATCCAGCGAGCCTGGGCCGTACTGTTGCTCCCAGGCCCATGCCTCACGGTAAATCTCGACGAACAGATCAAAGGCATACAGGCCGAAGTGCATGGACCCACAGGCCGGGTCCAGCAGTTTCAGGGTGCGTGGATCGCGCAGGCGAAGCGCGGGTTTTGGCTGCTCGCCGGGCTTGACCAGCAGGTATGAGCATTGCTCGCGAAGGCCGGTTTGGCCACCAGTGGCGTTGAACCACAGCCGCCCCAGCGTGTTGTCCACCAAGAACTCCACCACATAGCGCGGCGTGAAGAACTGGTTGCGCACGGCCAGTTCGCGACTGTTGCGCGGCGCCTGGCTGGCGTCACGCATGGCTTTGCGCTCTTCCTTGCTGTTGAAGTACTGGTAGATCCAGCCAATGGTTTCGTCTTCGCCCCATAGCGGCTGAATCTCATGGTGGTTCAGCTCGGTCAGCACTTGCAGCAGGGCTGCCTCACGCGGGAACAAGCGGCCCTGGGGCGCGAAGCGGTCGAACAGTGCAGGCAGCTCTTGTGCAAACTCGTCGAACAGGCTGAACAAGAAGGTTTGGTAGGCCTGACCGGTTTCGCCCAGGGCGCTGCCTGCCACCATCTTGTAGAGCTCGAATGCAGGAGACTGCTGCCCGGAGCCAACGGCAGGCCGCTGCAGCACGCCGCGTGCCTCCATCATCAGCAGTGCGGCCAAGCGGTTCAGCACGGTGAAGGCCTGCTCGCGCACGATGCGGTCGATGACGGGTACGCGCTGTGCGGCGCTGTCGGCCAGGCCCTCTGAGGCCAGGTAGTGCGCCAAGGTTTGGCGCAGCAGGTCGGCCGTCTCGCGCTCAGCAGCTGAAAGGTGGGTGAGCCGCTCCAGCGGCGTCACGTCACCGGTGTTCGGGTCCAGGCCATAGGTTTGCTGCACCTGGATGCGGAACTCATCCGTCAGCAAGCCCCGGCAGGTGGTCACCAGCTTTTGCAGCCGGCCACGGGTTTTGTCGTCAAAGGCCATGGTAGTGCGGGCTCGTTCAGTCTTCCAGCTTCAGGTCCAGCTCAAAGGCGTGGGCGAAGTGCAGCTCGCTGCGCACGCGCTGCAGCTCTTTGATCAGGGTGTCCAGGTCGGCCAGGGTGGTGATGTGACCGCGGGCCTTGACCTGGCGCTTGACGGCGGGCTTGGGCGTGTCGTCCTTCTTCTCGCCGTCTCTCGCTTCTGGGACTTTGACGTCCATCTCGGCCTTCATACGGGCTTGCACGCGCTCGCGGCCCAGGCGCTCGATGCGGGCTTTGGCGTCTTGCGCCTGGCTGAAGATGACGGCGTCTTGGTTGACCAGGTTACGCAGGCCGGCGGCGTCGGGGTTGGCTTGCAATGCCAAGGCGTCCAGGCCGGCCAACAGCTCTTGCTGCTCTTGCTGGGTCAGCTCGGCCCATTCAGGCACACGCTGCACATCGGCTGCCACCTGCGTCAGGCGCTCGGCCTGGGCGGCTTGCTGGGCCAGTGCGGCGTCACGGATGCGACCCCGCATGGCCGTCAAGCGGCTGCTCAGGTCAGCGGCGGCGCGGTAGGCATCGTCTTGGGCCAGTTGGGCGTCCAGCTGGGCGAGCGGTTCGGCCAAGTCAGCCTTCAGCGCGGCGGGCACACCGGTGTTGGGCAGGCTGTCCACCAGTGTGCGCAGCTCGCGCAGGTCGCGCAGGGTCGCTTCCAAACCCTGCTCCAGTGCATGTCGCAGTTCGGCGGCCCACTTCAGGCTGGCGTACAAGGGGCTTTCGGGCTTGCCCAGGCGTTGGGGGGCGTCTGACGCATCGGTCAGCAGCACGTCGGCCAGTTCGTGACCCAGGCCGTCCAGCCGGTCTTCGCCCGGCAGGCCCAGGCTCTTGAGCTTTTCAGCCAAGGGGGCGTAGCGCCGCTGCAGGCCGGGGAAGAGGCGGATGGTGGCCTTGCTGATGTCGTCTTCCAGCGGCACGACCAGCTCGCCGCTGAGGTCGGTCAGCCGGTCGGCCGCCAGCGCCAGCATATCCATCGAGGGCTTGTCTTCGCGCAGCGACAGGCCCACGTTCTTGAAGCTGTTGTTGGTCTTCAGCGCATCCACGGCCTGCTGGCCGTTGACGGTGACTTCGCGGCCCGCCACCTTCAGCTTCACTTCACCGGCCACCAGCAAAGCGGCCACCAGGTAGCGCAGAGTGTCGGGCGACCAGCCGAAGGGCGCATCGGCAAAACGGTCTGACAGGCTTTTGCCCTCGATCAGGCCCATGCGCTCGATGGTGTCGCGGATGCTGACCAGGGCCTTGTGGTCCACCTTGACCGAGGGCTTTCCGGCCTTGACTTGAACCAGGCTCAGCGGGTCGATCTGCGAGGTGATGGCGGCCAGGTTGCCGGTGCGCAAGAAGCGCTCAGCCGTGTCGGTGGCCACCCGCACGGGGGCCTCGGCGTAGCGGTCAAACACCTGCTCGGCGACGCCGCCCAGGTGCTTGCGTGCAGCATCCAACAGTTCGGGCGCAGCTGACTCCACGGCCTGCACTTGGCCGCGGAAGATGAACGAGCCTTGCAGCAGGCTTCGGCGGATGAGGCGCTGCAGTTCACCTTCCAGGCGGCCTGCGCGGTCCAGCTGGCCGTTGCAGTATTCCTTGACCTCTTGGTCGGGGTCGTTACGGTGCTTGTTGGCGATCTCGCGGCAGCGGTAGACGTCGGCCGTCAGCTCGTCGATCTCGGGCGTGGTGCGGCCGATCAGGAAGATCTGGAACTTGGACGGGGCCTGGCGTGATTCGTCTTGCAGGCGGGTGCGGGTGGCGTCGTACTCTTTGGGGTCGGCCAGCTCCACCAGGGTCTGGATGGTGTTGCGGTCGCCCGCCAGCGGGGTGGGTAGGCCGCCGGGGCCTTGGGCCTTCAGGCCCGTTTGCACGGCCAGTGAGCCATTGAGCTGGGTGCTCGGCAGCGGGGCGTAGACCTCGGTGAGCGCGGCATTGGCAATGCGCTTGAGCTCCACCGCACGCAGCGGAATCTGGCTGCGCTCTTGCTCGACGTTGTTGAGCTTTTCACTGAAGAAGCGCAGCTGGCCGTCTTGCTCGCCAAAGGGCACGAAGCGGTCGGAGATCAGCTCTTCAATCGCGCGGGTCACCTCCTCGGCCCGGCCGCCCAGGGTGACGCCGTCGTGCATCAGGCCGGCCACGTTCTGGCGGGTGACCGGCAGGTTGCCCAGGATCTGTAGCACCGCCACCGTCTTGGCCACTTGGTGGTGCAGCGGCGAGGTGGCGAAGCGGTTGCGGCAAACCTCCTGCACGGGCTTGTGGAGGTTGGGGAAGGCGCGCTGGATGTCCTTCTCCAGCGCGTCAAACAAGGTGGCGGTGGTGGCCAGCCAGCCCACGGATTGGTCGGCCACGGCGGTGCGGCCACCGTCGCTTTCGATCAGGATGTCCTGGATGACCTTGATGGCTGAGCGCAGGCCGATGCCACCGGTGGAGCGCGCCAGTGCGCCCAGCAGGTGCAGCAGGATGTCGAAGTGCGCGGGCAGGAAGGGGTAGAGATTGACGAAGGTCTTGCGGTCGAAGTCGGCCCCAAAGGCGCGGGCGTCTTCCAGCTTGGTGTTGTGGCGCAGGGCCTGGCCATGCTGGTCGAAGAGCGCGCCCAGTGCATCTGCCCCCTGGGGAGACTTGCCCAGCAGACGGGTGAAGCAGATCTCTTTGATGTCGTTCGCTTCAAGGTCGATCTGGATCGGGAAGCGGTCTTTCAGCTTGAAGAGCTGGGGCGAGTTGAGCGCGGCGCGGGGGTCGTCTTCGGTCAGCGTTTGCTGTGCGGTGCCGATGATCCAGACCTTGCCGCCACCCAGAGCCTTGAGGTTCTTGGACAAGCCGTCCAGGTTCAAGATGAGGTTTTGGCGCGAGCCGACGTACTGGCCCACCTCGTCGATGATGAAGATGATGTAGTCCTTGCCTGAGGCTTCGCGGGCGATGGCCAACATCTCTTTGACGCGGTCGTTCTCGAAGACCACCACGTCACTGGTCTCAGTGGTGAACGAGGACTCGGTCTTGAACAGCTGCGGGTACAGCTGGTGAGCGATGCCGGGGACGAGGCTGTCGACGACCAGGTCGTCGTCACGGTACTTCGACCAGGGTTCGCCGCCGGTGGCTTCCTCGAACAGCTTCAAGAACTCGTCGTAACGGCCTTCACGGCGCAGGCGGCGCTCCAGGGCTGCCACCTTGAGGTTGCGTGAGTAGCCGGCCCACTGCAGCACCTTGTAGAACAGCACCGTGGAGACTTCTTCCATGGTGGCGCCCGCCAGTTGCTCACTGGCCAGGTCCAGCAGCAACACGGCGGCCGGGAAGCGCTTGGCCACGGTGCTGAGCAGCTGGCGCGTGGTGGTGCGCTTCAGCCGGTCTTGCAGGTGCTGGCGGAACGGAGCGCCGTCGATCTGGATGCGGTCGTCAAACGCCAGGCCCAGGTACTTGGTGAATGAGCTCTTGCCCGAGCCATAGAAGCCCGAGACCCAGACGCCCACCTCGTTCTCGCCACCGGCGTCCATGGCCGCCTGCATCTTGAGCAGCAGCTTGTTGAACTGCTCATCGATGCTGTCGGTGACGACGTACTCAGAGACTTCCTTCTTCAGGCGCTCTTCCTGCGAAACACCGTAGGCGATGACCTTCTCGATGCTGCGGTAAATGTCTTTGGACGGATCAAAAAGCTGTTTGATGTTCATAACTCAGATCGCTCAGGTTCAGCCGCCCACATGGACCGAACGGTAGTTGCCGTCCTCGGGGTAGAAACCGAGGAACTTCAGACGGGTCTTGCCAGTGCGCACACCGGGGTAGAGGAACACGGTGGGCACATGGAACTTGCCCTGTAACTGGCCCTCAATGACGCCGATGCGCATGTAGGGGTGCAGGGCCTCCAGATCAGTGACCAACAGGATGGACTTGGGCTTGCCTTCCAGCTCGGTCAGGCGCGCTTCCAGGCGCTGCTGCAGCGCGCCAGTGGCCACGGCATTCGCGAGCGACTTGTTGGTCTTCTCCCAGGCCTGAGGCGCTTTCTGGTCAGCGGCCACCCAGATCTTGCGCATGGGGGCGTTGGCCAGAATCTCAGCCACCTCTTTGGCGATGGAGAAGGTGTGAACGCCCCAGCCTTCATTGGCCAGGCGGCTCTCCCACGCGGCATGACGGCGCTTTACGTCCAATATCTGCTCTGGGTGGAAGACCAGGTAGAAGATGGGCTCGAAGCTGGCGTGACCGAACTCGCGCCCATGCTTGACGCGTTCGATCAGCTCGTTGAAATCATGATCGAGCGAGGACATCGATCAACTCCCCTTTGGTTTTGTAAGTCCAGCCGATGTGCACCACATCGCCGGCCGCCTGCAAGATCAGGTATCCCTGCAGCGACAGCCGCTTGAAAACATCACGCACATCGTTGGGCTGAAGTCCGAGCAGCAGCCAGTCCTCATGCGCGACGATCTGGTTGTCGGCCAGGCCCTGGAACTTGAGGTCATAGGCCAGGTAGGCAGCGACGCGGTCCTGCACACGAAGCGCCTGAATCTTTCGCGGGCCGCGGATGTTCTTGGTCAGCAGTTCGTAGTCGGCGCAGCAACTGAGCAGGTAGTTGCACATCCGGCGGATGGTGCTGTCAGACCATGGCTTCTGTGTGCGACCGCCGCGGATGCCGGCGAGGATGAACTCTTTGGTGTCTTCCGACGTCAGCCCTTCGCGGCCCGACGCATACCGGGGCCAGTAGAGCTGGGTGACGAAGTCACTCACAACCAGGTTTGCGCGTGCGGTGTAGAGCAACAACAGTTGCAGCAACTCGGCACGGCTGACGTGCTCGGCCAGTGGCTTGAGCATCCAGGCGGCGTCTGGCTCGCGCATGTAGCGCGGGGCGAAGCACTCGATGACCACATTGCGGAGCCGGCGCGCCGTGACGCGCGGGAACAGGCCCGAATCGAGTGCGCGCGCCAGCAGGGCCTGAGGATCCATGCCGGGCTCGTAGAGCGACAGCAACAACCGGGTCTCCTCAACGAGACCCGCGCCTGCCTGCAACTGGGTGGTGTAGTACTGCGGGCGCGCCATCAAGCCTCGCGCACGAACGGGAAGGTCTTGATGCCCTTTCGGAACGCATCGAGGTACACGCCGGCGAGGGCTTGTAGCAGCGCTTCTGCGCCATCGACGAAATCCCCGGACAGGACCTGCGCGCCTTCACTGGCAATGCCAGGCGTTGCAAGGGCCTCCAGTCGGCTTAGCGCGACTTCGGTTGAAGTCAAGTGAGTACGCAGTTGCTCAACGAATGCGGTGTCAAACAACGCAGTCGCGACGCCCTGCTCCAGCACTTCGGGCAGGCGGAACAGGTGGTGGGTGCGGCCGGTACCGATGGCATCTTCATGCGCGCGCGCTGCTGCGGCAGTCACGCCGTTGCATTGCGCCTGAAAGGCCGTGCGCGCAAACACAGGTGTGAGGAAGGCTGATGCGCGGGGGCCGAAGAACTGGCTGGTGAACCAGGCCGCGTGCTGCTCGGCCAGGTAGCCGACGAGAACGCGAGTTTCCGCCGCTTGGGTAAAGACAGTTGTCATGACAGCTGGTGGGTGCAAGTGATTCGTCACATGCCGCTGACGAGGCAGAAGGAGCGTTGCAGGGAAAAGGGCCTCACGAGTTCATCAATGGGGGCGGAAGCGCCTGGCTGGGGCCAGATAGGCGGCTACGGTTCGCCGCTCGAGTTGTCGGGGAGATGCTCGGCTAGGTCATGTAGCTGGCAGCCGAAGTAGGCGCATAGCTTGTCGAGGATGTCGGTGCCAGTGCTGTAGCCGCGCTGGTTCAGGATCTTCGACAGTGTCATGCGGTTGACGCCGGACGCCTCCGCCACCTCTTGGATGGTGATGCGGCGTGACTCCCTGAACTGCTTCTTCTCGATCTGCTCCGCGAGCTTGAAACGGATCACGCGATCCTCCGAAGGAGCGTTTGATAACAAAAAACGTCAAAAGCTCTTGCAAAGCATCGAGCGATGACTATCATATGCATCAGGCGCGGCGGAAACGTTGCGTCTGATGAGTTTGATTATCAACTGCGAGGGCCAGCATGAGCCAGACCTATCTGACGACCGACGAGCTGTCGGCCAAGATCAAGTACGACGTCCGGACGATCCGGGAACGGCTGAAGGACAGTGTGCTGCTGGAGGGCACGCACTACGTGCGTCCCTTCGGCGGGCGCAAGATCCTCTTCGTCTGGGAGACCATTGAGCGCGACATGCGCGTGTTCGTGGGCTCGGATCCGCTGAGCCTGCCCATGGCCAACGGCAAGGTGGCCCATGGCTAAGGTCACCGCTCGCAAGGAAACCGGCCGCCTGGTGATTGATTTCACCTACCGGGGCGTGCGGTGCCGAGAGCAAACGGCCCTGGCCGATACCGCCGCGAACCGCAAGCGTGTCGAGAGCATGTTGGCCAAGATTAAGTCAGCGATGGCGGCGGGGACGTTCGCCTACCGGGACTTCTTTCCCGGCAGCCCGCTGGCTGGACGCTTCGACATGCCGCAGGCAGCCCCTGCATCACCACCCGGCACCCCCGCGCTGCCCGCCTCCGCGCCTGCCGCCGCAGCATCCGCCGCCGCCAGCCCCACCCCAACGTTCAAGGACTTCACCGGCACCTGGTTGTCCGAGCACCAGATCGAGTGGCGCCGGTCTCACCTGAAGGTCCTGAAGTGCACGCTGGACGGCCACCTGCTGCCGCACTTCGGCGACAAGCCGGTCGGCACCATCACCAAGGCCGACATCCTGGCCTTCCGCACCAAGCTCGCCGATCTGCCGGGCCGCGCTGCTGCCAAGCTGAGCAACAAGCGCATCAACGGCATCCTGGCGCCAATGCGGCAGATCCTGGCCGAGGCGGCTGACCGCTACGGCTTCGTCTCGCCCACCCTCAACCTCAAGCCGCTGCGGTTGAGGAAGACCGACGTCGAGCCGTTCGCCCTGGAGCAGGTCCAGCAAATGCTGGCCACCGTTCGGGCCGACTGGCGCAACTACTTCACCGTGCGCTTCTTCACCGGCATGCGCACCGGCGAGGCCCACGGCCTGAAGTGGAAGTACGTCGACTTCGAAAAACGCCTCATCCTCATCCGCGAGACTTTCGTGCTGGGCGAGGACGAGTACACCAAGACCGACAGTTCGCAGCGCGACATCCAGATGACCCAGGTCGTCTTCGAGGCGTTGCAGGCCCAGCATGCGGCCACGGCCAAGCTCAGCGACTACGTCTTCTGCAACAAGGAAGGCAAGCCGCTGGACAACGACAACTTCGGCACCCGCGTCTGGTACCCGCTGCTGCGGCACCTGGGCCTCAAGAAGCGCAGGCCGTACCAAATGCGCCATACCGCTGCCACCCTGTGGCTGGCGTCGGGCGAAGCGCCGGAGTGGATCGCGCGGCAGCTGGGTCACAGCAGCACCGAGATGCTGTTCCGTGTTTACAGCCGCTATGTGCCGAACCTGACGCGGCAAGACGGCTCGGCGATCGACCGCTTGTTGGCCACCCGTTTCGCGACCACCAGCGCGGTGCCCGTACCTGCGCCCGCACCTGCGTCTGGGCGCAGCCCCAGCGCCAGCGCGGCGGCTTCCGCGCCCACCACGACGGAGGCGCAGCCGTGAGCGGCCTCCCATTCCAACCCACCGCCGTGCAAAGCTTCGCCGTGCAGGTGCGACTGGCGCGCGGCCTGGCGCCGTCTCAGGAGGCGGCGTTTCAGCGCCGGGTGGAAGCCTGGCTCGCCGATCGCGCCTTGCACTTGGAAGGCGGTCAGACTGCCTTCGGAGTCGTGGCCGAGCGCGAGATGTCGCCCATCGACCAGGCCGATGTGCTGCTCGCGTTGCTGGACGACCCCGCCGTGCGCCACGTGAAGATCGGCCCGCTCATTGGCGAGCGCGACGACCTGTCCCTGGAGGTGACAGGCCTGATCTGGGTCGAGGCCAGCCAGCCCGACCCGCTGGTCGATGCGGCCAGGCTGCTCTACGAAGCCAGCCGCATGAGCGGCGCTGCGTTTCTGAGGGCGCTGGGGGGCTACGTCTACCGCACCGACGAGCACCCGGGAGCGATGCCATGACGTCAGCGGAAACCCCTGACGCCCAGGCCGGCGAGGAACCCGCTGCCGTGTACCTGCTGCAACGCCACGACGGCCTGCGCTTCAAGATCGGCTGGGCGGTCGAGCCGATGACAAGGGTCAAGCGCCTCCCCGAGTTCCTGGCGGATGAACTCGACCTGCAGGCGTCGTATGCGGCCTGGCTGCCCAGCCCGGTTCGCGCCCGGCAGATCGAACGATCGCTACACCGCGGATTGGCGACGCAGCGCGCGCTGCCGCCGCACCAGCTGGACGGCCACACCGAGTGGTTCATGCCCGCCGCTCTGCGGACGGCAATGCGAATGCTCCGCCAGATGCCGGCGGGAGGCGTGACCACTCTGCCGCCTGCGCTGGTGCCGTTCGAAGCCGCGGCGCAGCCCCTGCTCGATGCGGCCCCTTCGGATGCCGACAGTGCGGTCATCGTCAGCGCCCAGGACGTCCTGTGGGCGATGGAAGACCTGCTGCTGCGCGCCTGTGCCCTGAACACGGTGCGCGTCGAAGGGCAGGGCGAAGAGCGCGTGATCCGCCTGACAGAGGTCCGCGGCCCGCGCGCACGTCTGGGCGACTCGATGCGCTGGGCGTTGCTTGACCTGGACACGTACCGATGGGCCGTCGGCGGCCGCAGTGGTTCGTTCGTGCAGCTCATGCAATACGAGGGCAACGACCTGCTGCTGCAGATGACGCCGAACCGCACGGTGCGCCGCTGGGCCGACGGTGCCCTGACCTGGCAGGTGCAGGCGCTGCTGGAGCGGCTGCGCGGCCTGACGGCCTACTGCCGCTCGGCAGCCAGCCTCTGCCTCGAAGCAGGAGGCCGGCCGTGAGGGCGGCTACGCCGTGCTGGCTTTGCGCCTGGGGGCTTTCGGCGCAGCGTCGTCCTCGAAGAGCGCAGTCACCGGCACCCGCAGACTGCCCGCGAGGGCATGAATCATCGTCAGGGTCGGATTGGCAGCGCCCGTCTCGATGCGGCTCATGTAGGTCCGGAACAGCCCGCAGCGGTGGGCCAGATCCTCCTGGGTCATCTCAGCCGCCAGCCTGAGCTGGCGCACTCGATTCCCGAACCTGACCTGGACACGTGTCTGCACCCCGGCACTGTCCGGTACGTACACTCATTCGTACACACACTAATTAATACATAACTATCCAGGAGGATCGACATGGACAGAGACTTCAAGCTGGGCACCCAGCTCACAGAGGAGGACGTCGGCGGTGACCGCCACTTCTCCGCGCGGCAGGCCTCGCCTGCTGGCAGTTCGAGCCTGAACCTCAACGCCGCCACCAACGGCGGCTGGGGCCTGGTGGTCGGGGCGCTCGCCTTGTGGGCGTTCTGGTGGCTGTTCCCAGGCAACCAGCGTCAGCCGCAGCCCACCCCTCCGCCGCCGGCGTTGTCAGAGGCGCCGGAAGCCCTTCAACCCGAGACGCGCAAACCCAACGGCATCACCGTAGAGATGGGCGCGAACGGCATCGTCATCAAGGGCGCACCGACCGCCGCTTCAGCACCTTCTTCCGGCGTGGGGAAGTCGACCCACAAGGCGGCCCCAGCAGCCAGCTCACCGGCCCGCAGCCGCGCTGCCAGCGCTGCAGCCGATTCACAGCCTGATCAATGAACACCCAGAGGAGTCTTCAATGGAACTGACCTGGACAGACCGCCAAGCCGTGCACGGCTGCGATATCTCTGCCTGCTTCTTCGACCCGCAGGTGGTGGACCGCGAAGACGACTTCACCCGGCGCATGCTGCCGGTGTTCAAGACGGCGCGCCCCGCGCTGCTCTACAGCGAGCAGGACCGCAAGAACTTCGTGGCCAACCCGCTGATCGCACAACCCGATGCCGTGCTGCGGCACGGGCACGGGCTGTTGTCACTGGAATACAAGTCGCAGAGCCGCCGGTCGCACCGGCCCGAGCAGTGGCAACGCGACATCCCGTGCTCGGGTGTGCTGCAGACCCTGGCGGCGGCGATGGCCGTGGCCATGGAGAGCGGCAGGACCGTTGCACCGCTGCTGCGCTGCCACAACGTCATCTACTTCCTGCGGCCGCACCCTGAACTGGTCACGCGGCTCATGACCGGTGCGGCGGAGGCCAAGGCCTATTGGGGTGAAGACCGCTACGTCAGCGCCAGCCAGTTGGCTGCGTATTGCGAGCCGTGGGTCAGGTCGCGCTTTGCGCAGAAGGACGATGCACAGGCGGCCTCGTCTGAAGCCGGGCGTATTCGCCACGAGGAAATGCTCAGGCGGTAGATCCGGGCCGGCTCATCGGAAGTCCTGCTGGGCGGCGGATTCGAGTTTCGGTTACGCCGGCCCACTCGCATCACTCTCATCCAACAAACCACCTCAGGGGGAGCACATGCCCACTTTCCTCACCTACCACCTGTTGCCTCGCCTCCACCGCCTCGCTGGAGGTTGGGTCCTTTCACTTCCGCTGATCCTGGCTGTGCCCCAGGCCCAGGCGCAAGCGGACATTCCGCCGCCCAAGCTGGCCGCTGGCACCATCGAGACCAAAACCAACGGCCGCATCGAGCTCCAGCCCGAGGCGCACATGCCCCTCTTCGTCGAGTTCGACCGCAGCCCGGCGCTCACCCAGGTGCTGACCTCGGCGCTCGAGGCCCACGGCGTGCGCACCACGACGGACCGCTCGGCCGCCAAAGCGACGCTGTCCATCCGGGGTGACGTCGTGTTGATGGGCGGCCCGGTCTTCCACAAGGGCGCCAAAGTGGCGATGGGCGACGCCACCGAGAGAACGCTGGCCGCAAACGCTGCGAACCGCACGCCCAGCGCAGGAGAAGCGGCCAATGCCGCCGTGGGCGTGGCGCTGAATGCGGCGGCGCTGAGGTCGGCCACGACGCCGTTCTGGTCCGGCCTGGCCGTCAGCCGCATGGCCGACGTGCTCGGCGAGGCCACCGGCATCAAGGGCGCCTTCAACACCGCACTGACCGGCGACCCGCGGGGCATCTGCCTGTCGCGTTGCGAGGACTGGAAGAAGGTCAAGCAGACGGCCTATGCCTTCGTGACCTTCACCAGTCCCGACGGCAAGCAGGAGCTGCGTGTGCTGGCCTCCGCTTTCAGCGAAACGCTGGCACCGGAGGAAGTGGTGGCCGAGGCCTTGTCCAAAGCGGTGGGTGCGATCACGCCCGTGCCTGCGTCGACCAAGCCGTAGCCCCGGCAAGCCGCCGACGGCGGGCGGGGAGAATGCGAGGCGCTTCTCCTCGCTCTTCCCGCTCCCCCCGCCCTCATGCGCCTGCTGCTGTACAAGGACCTCGATCTCCGCCGCGTCAAGCCCGCCTTCGACAAGGTGAAGGCTGCCATCGAGGCCGACGATTTCCGCTCGGCAGACGTCAAGAAGCTCAACGCTGGGCCCTACTACCGGGCCCGGCTCGACTACGCGAACCGGCTGTTGCTGCAGTTCGCCCGGGTGGCGGAAGGCGAGGGCAGCACCACCGTCTGCCTGGCATTAGAGGTCATCGAGAACCACGCCTACGACAGGAGCCGCTTCCTGCGCGGCGCGGTGGTCGATGAAGCCAAGATCGAGCGTGAACCGGCTGCCGAAGCGGCCGCACCGGCGCTGGCCAGCGACGCTAACCCGCTGCGCTGGCTGGGCCCCGGCCGCACGCAGTTCGAGCTGCTGGACAAGCCCATCGTCTTCGACGACGCGCAGGACAGCGCCTACCGCCACCCGGCGCCGATGGTCGTCATCGGCGCTGCCGGCTCGGGCAAGACCGCCGTCACGCTCGCACGTCTGCGCGAGGCCGAAGGCCGGGTGCTGTACGTGACGCTCTCGGCCTACCTGGCGCAGAGTGCTCGCGCCCTGCATGCCGCCTTGGGCTTCGACAACCCGAAGCAGGAAGTCGACTTCCTGAGCTACCGCGAACTGCTCGAGACCTTGCGCGTGCCGCCGGGCCGCGAGCTGACGTTGCCGGCCTTTGCCGGCTGGTGCGCGCGCCACCGGCAGGCGCTGCGCTTGCTGGGCGGTGCATCCGGCGAGATCGACGCGCAAGCTCTGTTCGAGGAGTTCCGCGGTGTCATTGGAGCGCAGCCCAACGGGCCGCTGTCGCTGGCCGACTACCTGGCCCTGGGTGCGCGCCAGAGCCTGCTGGGCAGTGCCCAGCGCGAGTTGGCTCACGGCCTGTTCCAGCGCTACCGCGCCTGGCTGGCCGAAGCAGGCCTGTACGACAGCAACCTGGTGGCCCACGCGTGGCGCACCGAACACCTGCCTGCCACGGGCGCCGTCTACGACTTCATCGTCATCGACGAGGTGCAGGACCTGACTCCCGTGCAACTCGCACTGGTGCTGGCCCTACTCAAGGAGCCTGGCCAGTTCATCCTGTGTGGCGACAGCCACCAGATCGTGCACCCGAACTTCTTCAGCTGGGCGGCCCTGAAGAGCCTGTTCTGGCAGGGTCTGGCCGGCGAAGCCGCGCAGCGCCAACCGCTGCAGCTGCTGCAGGCCAACTACCGCAACACCCAGGCCGTGACGGAGCTGGCCAACAGGCTGCTGAAGATCAAGCAGGCGCGCTTCGGCTCGGTGGACCGCGAGAGCAACTTCCTCGTCCGCAGCACCGCTGCCGAGCCGGGCCAGGTGCTGCTGGTGGCGGCCAAGGACGCGGCTGTCAAGGCGCTGGATGCCGCCACGCGGCAGTCGGCCCAGCACGCAGTCATCGTGCTGCGCGACGACGACAAGCCCGCCGCGCGCGAGCGCTTCCGCACGCCGCTGGTCTTCAGCGTGGCCGAAGCCAAGGGCCTGGAGTACCCGCACGTGCTGCTGGTGGACCTGGTGTCGTCGCAGCGCCAGGCCTATGCCGAGGTGGCCGAGGGCGTGGACCCCGCTGACCTGTTGGGCGAAGAGCTGGCGTACAGCCGCGCCAAGGACAAGACCGACAAGTCGCTGGAGCTGTACAAGTTCTACGTCAACGCGCTGTACGTGGCCATGACACGTGCTGTGCAGACGCTGACCTTGGTCGAGGCCGACCCCGGCCACCCACTGCTGGCCCTGCTGGGCCTGAAGCCCGGCGAAGCCACAGTGCAGCCCGCCCGAACCTCCACCCGCGAGGAATGGGCGCAGGAAGCCCGCAAGCTGCAACTGCAGGGCAAGGAAGAGCAGGCCCAGGCCATTCGCGACGCCTTCCTGCAGCACAAGCCGGTGCCCTGGACGCCCTGGAGCCGGGCGCTGGTCGAAGAACTGCTGCCGAAGGCACTGGATCCCAAGAACCCCAGCGCAAAGCCCCGCCAGACCCTCTTCGACTACGCGATGTGGCACGGCCAGCATGAGTGGATCACCGCGTTGGCCAAGGCCAACTTCGCGGCGGCGAGGCAGCTGATGGACGAAGGGCAGTTCTGGGGTGCCGGTACGCTGCTCCCCAACCGCTACGGCTTCCGCAACGAAGCCTGGGAGCGTCTGGAAGTGCTGACCCGCAAGACCGTGGCTGCCGTGCGCCAGCGCCACCTGCAGCCCTGGGATGCGAAGAAGTTCAAGGACCTGCTGCAGCAGGCAGACCAGTACGGCCCCGACCACGCCACGCCCGTGGGCGCCACGCCGCTGATGCTGGCCGCCGTGGCGGGCAACGCCCCCTTGGTGCAGGCGCTGCTGGACAAGGGCGCCGACCCGCAACTGCGCGATGACTTCGGCCACACCCCTTGGGACGGCGCCGTCAGCCGGGCGCTGCAGGAGCCGGGCTTCGCGGCCACGGGGCTGCCGGCGGTCTTCCCGCTGCTCGGCCCTGCGGCGCTGGACGTGCAGGTCGATGGCCGGCTCGTTCGGCTGGAACGGCGGCAAGGCGAGTACTGGGTGCTGACCTTGATGCTGGCCGGCCTGAAGACCCAGTGGTCATGCTGCGTGACGCGCACGGTGGAGCCGCACAAGTACCCGTGCGGCTTCTTCGCCGAGCAGTTGCACGAGGTGCTGGCCCAGCTGCCGGCCTGGTTGTGGGCCGACAAGCGCCGCAAGCGCAGCTACGTCAACCAGGTGCTGGCCCGGGCCGAGATCAGCAGCGCCTACCAGCCTTCCCGCAAGCTGTGGGTGCGGGCCAGCAACGGCCACTACCTGCCCAACCCGGCGCTGCTGCTGCGCAGAGGGGATGCGTGGGCGCCCGTCTACGAGCTGATGGCACTGGACTGGATAGACCGAGGCTGCGGCGATGGCGAGTTGTACCGGCCCAAACCGCTGGAATTGGTGGCGCGTCTCGGTATGGCCCGCACCGCCGACCCGGGCGAAGACACCGACTCAGCGCCCGAGCAGGAGGGCGACGCGGGCTGATCGGCCCGCCTGCGCTGGCGCGGCGACAAGCCGATAGCCGCGACGGCGGCTGCGGGCCAACTCGCGCTGATGGCCTCGGCGAAGGGTCAGCCGGTTCAGGCTGCGGCTGCCGGTCACCCAGCGCGGCGCCCAGCGGCGTGCGAAAGCAGCGAGGTCCGAGAACACGTCTGCAGGCACGCCGTCGAAGGGCGTTTTCTTGCGCGTCAGGATCTGTATGGGCATCGCGGCGACTCCTGCTTCGGGCGCCATTGTCCGGGAACGGTGCGTGACCGCTGCCAGTGGCAGCAGCAGAATGCGCCGATGGACACCCTGGGCGCAAGAGAAGCAATGACCAGTTTCCTGGCAACGCAGGACGCCTCGACGCTCGCGCGGGTGCTGCTGGAGCTGGCCGAAGACTTTGCGCCTGTCTATGAGAGGCTGGAGCGACTACGGCTGCGCGACGACCCCGCCGAGCTCTGCGCCCGCTTCAAGTGGCAGTTGCAGCAGTGGGAGAGCGATGACCGATTCGTCGGCTACAGGGACGCCGCGAAGTTCGGGCGCGACCTCGACACCTGGGTCTCGCAGGTGGGGCGTGAAGTGCTACCCCGTTTTCCGGGCGAGGCGATGGCGCTGTTCGCCGCATTCCTCGAGATGGACCGCGTGGTTTTCGAGCGGGTCGATGACGATGGCGGATACGTCGGTGGAAGCTTCAAGGTCGCCTGCCGGCTATGGCGGACGGCTGCCGAGGACGCCGGCCTCTCGGCCGCCGAGATCTCCAGTCGCGTATCAGCCATCGTGGCTGACGACAACTACGGTGCTCGATCCGACCTTGCTTCAGCAGTTCCTCGCTGAGGCAGGTCGTCGAAACCGAAGGCTCGGAGACAAGAAGTCCTAAGGGAGGGAACGAATGGCCAACAACGAAACCGCACGGCTTGCCGTGCTGATCGATGCGGACAACGCATCAGCCAGCGTCGTGAAAGAGCTTCTTGAAGAGGTGGCCAAGTACGGCACGGCCACCGTCAAGCGGGCGTACGGTGACTGGACTACCACCAATCTCGTGGGCTGGAAGGAACATCTGCATCGCCATGCCATCCAGCCGATGCAGCAGTTCGCATACACCAAAGGCAAGAACTCCACCGACTCGGCATTCATCATCGATGCGATGGACTTGCTGTACGCCGGAAACCTGGATGGCTTCTGCCTCGTATCGAGCGATAGCGATTTCACCCGTCTGGCCACACGCATGCGCGAAGCGGGCAAGGTCGTCTATGGCTTCGGAGAGCGGAAGACGCCCGAGCCGTTCATCGCGGCCTGCGACAAATTCATCTTCCTGGAGGTGTTGAAGCGCCCAGCTGAGGCGGCGGCGCCAGTGTCTGTGTCAGGCGTACCAGACCTCAAGGGGCTGCTGACCCACGCCATCGCGGAAACGTCCCGCGACAGCGGCTGGGCGTCGCTGTCGGCCGTGGGATCGTTCATCAACAAGAACAACACGTCGTTTGACCCGCGCAACTATGGCTTCACCAAGCTGAGCGAACTGGTGCGCAAGCAGGCCTACCTGGAAGTCAAGGAGACGACCGATCCATCGGGATTCAATCATCTGTCGGTTCGAGCCCGGTCGGCCGCTACGTGATGCTGACGATTTGCCCTGTTGCGCGGTGTGAGATCCGCTCTCGATGTAGGTCGGGCGCGCGAGGCGATCCTGTGAGGCAGCTCCAGACTGGGGACGGTCATTCGTACCGTGAGGCCGAACGTCGGCGGCCGCCGGAACCGGCCGCTCATCTTCTGCCGCGGCGTTTGACCGCAGTGTCCAGGAAGCCACCATCGCGCCAGGTCGCCCGGGCAGGCTGGACACCGCCGCCCAAGTGCTAGGCTACGTCAGCTCTCCCAGGGCGCCATGTGGCAGTACCGAGCCACTCCCGCCATGCGACTTTGCCGGAAGCGGTAGGACGACCGATTCCCGGTCCGCTCGCTGCGCTTCCAGGAAGCGGCCGATTGTGGCCACCAGGACTCGGCCGGCCCCTCCTTGCTTCTATCTCAAACGATGATGGTCCCGTGTAGCGTCGATTGCGCCCCTAGCGGAAGCTAGACTGCGTTCAACGAGGACGACGAGGGGCAAGCTGGATGTGGTCTGACAACGAAACAACTGTCGACTACCTGAACTTTGGCGTCATCGCAGACGCCTGCGTCCAGCTGCTCACTCGCTCGAAGGGCGAGCCCATCTCGGTCGGGGTCTCGGGCGGCTGGGGCGTCGGCAAGACGTCGCTTGTTCGCATGATCGAGAAGCGCTTGCCCAGGGAGGCCCCGGCTGGCGAACACCGATTCGTGATGGTGACCTTCAACCCGTGGCTCTATCAAGACTTTGACAGCGCTCGAAGCGCGCTGCTACAGATCGTTGGCGACAAGGTGCTGGAGCTCGCCAAGGACAACGAGACCCTGCTTGATAAGGCAAAGGACTTACTTGCCCGCATCAAGGTTCTTCGCGTGATGCAAGTGGGCGGCGAGGTGGCCGCGTCTATCTTCACGGGAATCCCGTTGGGGGCAATGGGCCGGAGTGCCTTAGCGGCACTGGGCCGCCTGAAGAAGGGTGCGCCGCCTGAGCAAGGAAGTGCTGGGGAGCCGGCGAAGGACGATGATGGAGCCGATTTCATCCCGGACTTGCTCGACCCTGCAAAGAACGCGTCGTTGCCGAGCGAAATCCACGCGTTCCGCGACCGCCTTGAGAATTTGCTCGCGGAACTGTCCGTAACCCTGGTCGTATTCGTCGATGACCTGGACCGCTGCCTGCCGCAAACCGCTATCTCCACGCTCGAGTCGATTCGGCTGCTCTTGTTCACGAGGAACACGGCATTCGTGGTGGCAGCCGACAACGATTTCATTCGCAGTGCCGTCCGGCAGCACTTCAAGGAAGCGGAGCTTAGCGACGGTCTGGCCACCAGCTACTTCGACAAGCTCATCCAGGTTCCTTTGCACGTCCCGCGCCTCGGTATCAATGAAGCGAAGGCCTACTTGGCCTTGCTTCTGATGGAGCACGCCCACAGCGAGGGCAAGCTTGAGAAGGTCAAGTTTCAAGCCGCTTTGGAAGCTGTCCCCAAGCGCCTGCAAGCAAGCTGGAAGGGCGAGACCGTCACCAGCGACTTCCTCGATGCGCAGGTAGGAGTTGACAACACAGAGCTGCTCGACCTCATGCGACTTGCCGAGGGGCTGGCGCCACTGCTTTCGGGTGCCGATGCCGTGAAGGCGAATCCACGCCTCATGAAGCGGTTCCTCAACACCGTGTACCTTCGAGCCGCCCTTAGCAAGCCGCAGGGGATCACGGTTGAGATTCCGGCCTTGGCGAAATGGCACCTGCTTGAGCGTTGCGACGAAGACTTGGCGAAGGATCTTGCTGGCAAAGTAAGCGCAGATACCGATGGTCGATTGTCAGTGCTTGCCGATGCCGAAGAGGGGAAGATCAAGGCCCCGTTTGAAGACAACGACTTCACGCGCCAGTGGTTGAACCTTCCGCCGAAGCTCGGCGACATGGACCTGAGGCCGCTGCTGCACCTCAGTCGGGACTCCGTTGCGCGCGACTTTGGCGTCGATGAACTCTCAGAACGTGGCAGAGAGCTTCGTGACAGCTTGCTTGAAGCGACGGGCGGTAACGGACCCCTGACCGCCCTCATCCAGGCCGCGGGAGAGTCTCAGGCCGGCATTGCGATGCGCCGGGTCTGGCAATTGAAGGCGCGCAAGCGCGATTGGAGCAAGGCCGGCGACGTTGTTGAACTGACCGAGGTGTGCAAGGTGTTCCCTGGGCTCGGTCCTGCTGCTGCGTCCCTTCTCAAGGCAATGCCTGCGTCTCAGCTGTCCCCCGCGCTTGCCATTGTCTTGGAGGCTGCTCCGTGGGCTGCAGATGTGCTCAAAGAGAAAACGACCAGCTCGGACATTGACTCCAGAGTCACGAGGGCCCTGGCTGCGCAGAGGAGGAAGCACTGATGGGAACGTCGACGTCGAGTTCAGGCGGTCGCGCAGGGTCACCACTTGATCCTGCCTGGCTACCGGCTGACGGTGCGGGCGGGACCGACTCTGGTGCTGGCGAGGGCCAAGGTGACGACCGCGAACCCGCAGATGGTGCCGATCAAGATGGGCAGGGAGATGCGGCGACCCAGCGCGAGGACCTCGCACCGAGCCGACGGTTTGCGCCTGCCAGAACCTCCCTGTCGACTTACCTGCGCACGGGCGACAAGACCCACCTCGGGGCGGCTATCGGCAGCGCAGTCCGGAAGGGAATGGGTGGCCCGCGACGAGCCGCTTCCACGATGCGGCGTACCGCTCAGGGCGCTGCAGCAGTCGGAGAAGTGCTCACAGGCTTGCGTGAGCGCGACACGCCGCAGTTCCAGAACCTTGTTCAGCGGTTTCAGACTGAAGGACTGTCGATCCAGGACCTCATCCTGGAAGTTATCAAGGAGGCACTGCCGTCGTCGGGCAGTATCGACGAGGACTCCGTACAAGACGCCGCCACCGAGGCCCTCAGCGAGTTCTTCGAGCAGCATCCTGATGCCGACCCGCTCGCGCTAAGTGACGACCAGATTCAGGAAGTTGTTGCGGTCACGATCGCCAACGACATCATGCACCGACTGGACCAGCAACTCGGTCAGACCTATGAGCGCCTGAAGCTGGACCCTGTACAAGTGCAGGTGCGGCGCAACGAAGCCAAGGAGTATGTCAAGGCCGTGGTGCAAGTCGAGCGCGAAAGGGCCGGCAAGCTCCCTACTGACTTGCAGACATTTGCCTCTTCTGTCCTGGCCTCTGCGCTTGAAGTTTTCTCCGAGCCATGAAGTTCATCTGCACATCTGTCGACTCGCTGCCTGCTGCTCTTGCTCCACGCGAGCGGGCGTTCAGCCTCTTCAAGGCATCCGGCAGGCCGGGCGTGGGGATTGTTGCCGGCGCTCTCAAGGGGTCTTTGAAGCGCCAGGGTTATCGGCCTTCCGTGCCGGCTTGGGACCTTCTTCAGCTGTGTCTTTCTGTCTGTGCGGTCGACTTCGCCGCTCCTCGCCGAGAGTGTGCCGACGGCTGGACACGCACGTTGGACCTCACGGTTGGCTTGCTTGAGCCAGTGCGGTGGGCGCCGCTCATACCGAAGCTTGAGACGATGCTTCGTCTGCTCACAGGGGACTTCTGGACACTCCACTTCGTGCCTGGCGGTGTCGAGCCGCCGCAAGGCAAAGGCAGGGCGCTCGATTGCGACTGTGTCTCCCTGCTTTCCGGAGGCCTCGACAGCCTGATTGGTGGCATCGATTTGGTCGCTCAAGGCTACAAGCCTTTGCTGGTCTCCCAGAAGGCTCACGAGGACACCGACCGCCAGCGACGGATCGCCGCTGCCATGGGCCGGTCGTCGACCCACCTTCAGGCGAGCCACGGCATCTACATCATCGGCGACCGAGAGCCCTCCACTCGGGCCAGGTCCTTAGCGTTCTACGCCTTCGCCATCGTGGCTGCCTCGCGCGTTCCTCTGCCTGTGGTTGACGTCTACGTGCCGGAGAACGGGTTCATCAGCATCAACCCACCCTTGGTCCCAGGCCGGGTGAGCAGTCTGAGCACACGCACGACGCATCCGCACTTTATCCAGCAGCTGCAGGAGGTGCTCGACGACGTTGGAGTAGGTGTTCGCCTGCAGCTCCCCTACAAGTTCCACACCAAGGGGCAGATGCTGCAGAGCTGTCTTGACCAGGCAAGGCTGACTGCGCTGGCCGGCGACAGCACCAGTTGCGGGAGATACCGAACCTACAACCGGCAGCACTGCGGACGCTGCGTGCCATGCATGATTCGACGGGCAGCGTTTCTGGCGTGGGGTCCTGACACCACGAAGAGCTACGCCTACCCGAGCTTGCTGGGCTCCGACAAGTCCAGCGGGCCGGACGACCCGATGGCAGCAGCCCTCGCGGTACTCACGGTGCGTGAGAAGGGCCTCGACCGCTTTCTTGGCGCATCGCTTGCATTCGCGGCGCCCGCCGAGCGCCCGCGCTACCGGTCCATGCTTCAGGCTGGTATCGACGAGCTTGCTGCCTTGCTCCAGCACGATGGCGTTCTGTGATGGACTTCCACTGCCACATCGACCTGTACCCCAACCCTCGAGAGGTCTACCGGCAGGCCATCGAGCGCAATGAGTTCACTTGGCTGGTGACGACCAGTCCAAGGGCGTTCGAGGCAACCTCCAAGGCGCTGACTCCGTCGCCGAAGGTACTCATCACTCCGGGGCTACATCCGGAACTGGCGCATCAGAGGGCTGCTGAGCTCCCCTTGCTGCTGGAACAGGTGAGCCGCTGTTCTGCTGTCGGCGAGATCGGCTTGGACGGTTCGGCTAGGTTCAAGGAACACGCAGCGGTGCAGTTTGAGATCTTCGAAAGTGTAGTGGCGCGCTGCGCGCAGCTGGGTGGTCGAGTTCTCAGCATTCACTCAAGACATGCCGCAGACCATGTACTCGATGTTTTGCGAGCGCACCCAGCGCACGGGACCGCAGTCTTGCATTGGTTCTCCGGCACGACAGGTCAACTCAAGCGGGCAGCTGACATGGGGTGCTGGTTCAGTGTCGGGCCTGCGATGTTCACGTCTGCCAGTGGGCGCAAGTTGGCGAGCCTCGTGCCGCGCGATCGAGTGGTCAGCGAAAGTGACGGTCCCTTTGGGAAGGTCGCCGGCCAGTCTGTGATGCCGTGGGAGGCCCATCAAGCCACTGCCACCCTTGCAAGGGAGTGGCAAGTCAGCACGACAAAGGTAAGCGAGGGGCTTTCCCGCAACGGGAGAGGGCTTCTGGCGAAGATTCGTGGGAGCTGACCTACTCGCTGCCCCAGCCCAATTCAGTGCGCAACTGAACTGAATCGATAGCGGTCTACTAGTTGCTGTGATGCCGAAGATTGACGACCCGAAGCATGTTGCCTAGCACTTCAGCCGACTCGGAGGTGCTGCTCTGCGTAAGGTCGTACAGTGTCTTGGCTGGCGGACTCCTGCTACTTCAGGTCGGTACGGCTGGCGGGGGGGTAGGTCAGAGGGTCCAAGACCGTCGAGGCGCCAGATCCGCAAGACGCTTGCTACGACGAGCGATTGGCCGACGGGATAAAACTTAGGGTAAGCGGTCAATGAACCCCGTCCTGGAATCCGAGGCTGTGCTCTGACAGCCTACGTTCCCACGTAGACGAACGTGGGAACGTAGTGACGGACGACTTGCAAGATCTCAGGCGCCGACTGGTGGTCGGCCACAAGGCCGACGGGCGCAGCCTGTACGACGAGAAGGCGAAGGCTGAACTGGTGGCGCTGTGCATGCAGCCAGGCGCGTCGGTCTCGCGCCTGGCGCGCGAGTGCGGCGTCAATGCCAACCAGGTGTGCCGCTGGTTGCGCGAACGCGGACATGTCCGCCGGCCTCGCCCGCCCGCCAGCCGTGCGGTGGCCATGCCGTCGCCATTCGTGGCCGTGCCGGTGATCGCCGCGACAGCGCCGGTCGAGAACACCGCGCCGGCTGTCATGCAGTTGCAGGCCCGCCTGCCCAATGGCGTGGCCATCGAGTTGGGCGGCATCGACGTGCGGCATGTCGGCCAGGTGATCGAGGCGCTGGGGAGGCTGCGGTGTTCCGGCTCGACGAAGGGCTGAATGTCTACCTGCACCGCGCGCCGGTGGACTTCCGGCTGAGCATCAACGGTCTGGCCGCGCTGGTGCAGCATGGGATGGGGCTGGATCCGTTCGCCGCGTGCGTCTACGTGTTCAGCAACCGTCGGCGCAACCGGGTCAAGGTGCTGGGTTGGGACCGCAACGGCTTCTGGCTGCTGCTCAAGCGGCTGGAGGAAGACCGCTTCGTCTGGCCCAGCGAGACCGATGTGCCGATGCTGACCGTCGAGCAACTGCACTGGCTGCTCGAGGGCATCGACATCGGTGTCGTGCAGCGGCATCCGCGGCGCACGTACGCGCACGTCGGCTGAGAACGACAACGGCGCTGCCCTGCCATTGCCACAGATCCGAATGGCGCCTGGCAAGGCGCCGCGGGAGACTGCGTGTCGATGGTCGCCGTGCCCACGCCCGAACAGTTCGCCGCGCTGCAGCAGGCGCTGGCCGAGGCGCTGAAGCACAACGAGACGCTCACCGGCGAGCTGCGCATCACCCGCACCGAGCGCGACCTGCTCAAGGAGCAGCTCAACAAGTTCAAGCGCCAGCTCTTCGCCGCCAGCAGCGAGGTCACCGGCCAGCACCAGAAGGACATGTTCTTCAACGAGGCCGAGAGCCTGGGCAGCCAGGCCGAGCCGGCGGCCGAGGAGCCGGGCAACGACAGCGACGACGACAAGATCGACGTGCCGGGCCACAAGCGCGCCAAGCGTGGTCGCAAGCCGCTGGACCCGGCCCTGCCGCGCGAGGTGCTGCGCCATGAACTGCCCGAGGGCGAGCGCGTGTGCCCGCACGACGGCGCGGCCCTGCGCGAGATCGGCGTGGAAGTCAGCGAGCAACTGGACATCGTGCCGCAGCAGGTGCGGGTCATCCGCCACGAGCGCGTGAAGTACGCCTGCCCCTGCTGCGATGGCAGCCTGCGCCTGGCCGCGCGGCCGGCGCAGATCATCCCCAAGGGCCTGTTCACCGAGAGCGCGCTGGCGTGGATGGCCACCTCGAAGTACCTGGACGGGCTGCCGTTGTACCGCCAGGCGGTGCTGCTCGGGCGCTTCGGCGGCACCGACGTCTCGCGCAACACGGTGGCCGGCAGCATGGTGCGCGCTGGGCAGGCGGTGCAGCCGGTGATCAACCTGCTGCGTATTCCGCGCGATCCCGGACACCGTTCCGCTGTGATGGCGGACAGCATTCCGCCGTGATGGCGGACAGCGTTCCACGCTGATGGCGGACAGCGTTCCGTTCTGATCGCGGACACCGGCGGGGTGTCCTGAGTGACCCAACGAGGCATAGGCTGCCCGGCTTTTTTGGCCGGAGCGGCGATGCCCACACCAAGGGTCCTCATGAGCAAGATCAGACGAACACTGCAACTACTGGCCGACTCCGGCCTGAGCACGCGGCAAGTGGCCGCGGCGCTGAGCATCAGCAAGACCACCGTCAGCGAGATCGCGCTGTACGCGCGCAGCGCCGGCATCGACTGGCCGGCGGCCAGTACGCTGAGCGACGACGAACTGCAGGCGCGGCTGTACCCGCCGCCGCGCCCGCGCAGCACGCAGCGGCGCGAGCCCGACTACGCCGCGTTGCACCAGGAACTCAAGCGCCCCGGCGTGACGCTGCAACTGCTGTGGGAGGAGTACCGCTCGGGTGCTGGCGATCAGGCCTACCGCTACAGCGCCTTCTGCGACAAGTACCGCGCCTGGGCCAAGCTGCTCAAGCGCTCGATGCGCCAGCTGCACCCGGCCGGCGAACGGCTGTTCGTGGACTACGCCGGCCAGACGGTGCCGGTGGTCGACGCCGTGACGGGCGAGGTCCGCCGCGCCCAGGTGTTCGTGGCGGTGCTGGGGGCGTCGAACTACACCTATGCCTGCGCCACCTGGCAGCAGACCGCCGCCGACTGGGTGGCCTCGATCATCGCGACGCTGGAGTTCATCGGCGGCGTGCCCCGGCTGCTGGTGCCCGACCAGCCGCGCGCGCTGATCGCCAACCCCGACGCCTACGAGCCCGTCACCGCCCGGCTGATGCAGGAGCTCGGTGAGCACTACGGCGTGGCCGTGCTGCCGGCGCGCCCGGGTCGGCCGCAGGACAAGGCCAAGGTGGAGGTCGGGGTGCAGGTGGTCGAGCGCTGGGTCCTGGCGCGGCTGCGCAACAGGCGCTTCTTCAGCCTGGGTGAGCTCAACGCGGCCATAGCGTCGCTGCTGGCCGAACTGAACCAGCGGCCGTTCAAGAAGCTGCCTGGCTGCCGGCGCAGCGCCTTCGAGGCGCTGGACGCCCCGGCGCTCAAGCCGCTGCCGGAGCAGCCCATGGTGCTGGCGCAGTTCAAGCCCGCGCGGGTGAACATCGACTACCACGTCGCCTTCGAGGGCCACTACTACTCGGTGCCGCACCAGCACGTCGGAGCGGCGGTGGAACTGCGCATCACGGCCAGCACGCTGGAAGTGCTGCTGCGCCGCCAGCGCATCGCCGCGCACGCTCGCAACGCCAGGGTCGGCGGCTTCACCACCGTGGCCGAGCACATGCCGGCCTCGCACCGCGCGCACCGGCAGTGGACGCCGGCCAAGCTCATCGGCTGGGGTGAGCGCATCGGCGCGGCCACCGCCGCCGTGGTGCGCTGGCAGATGCAGCATCGCCCGCACCCCGAGCAGGGCTACCGCGCTTGCCTGGGCCTGATGCGCCTGGCCCGGCAGTACGGCGACGAGCGCCTGGAGGCCGCCTGCGCGCGTGCGCAGTCCATCCGGGCGCCGAACTACCGCAGCGTGAAGTCGATCCTGGAGTGCGGCCTGGACCGCCAGGGCAGCAGCCTGCTGGGCGGCGCTGCGGCCCCCATGCCCAGCCACGACAACGTGCGCGGGCCCGGCTACTACGGCCACCACTGATGCACGGCGCACCGACCGCCCCTACCCATCCCCTCGAG
Organism: Burkholderiaceae bacterium; assembly: GCA_024235855.1. Lineage (GTDB taxonomy): Bacteria > Pseudomonadota > Gammaproteobacteria > Burkholderiales > Burkholderiaceae_C > Rubrivivax. The sequence continues at coordinate 131,129 of JACKLN010000006.1, read as the reverse complement.
ACGAACCCAGCATGCTTCACCAACAAACCCTGGACCAACTGCGCGGCCTGCGCCTGGACGGCATGATCGCCGCGCTCAACGACACCGCTACCCAGGCCGCCGCCGCAGCGCTGCCCTTCGAACAACGCCTGGCGCTGCTGGTGCAGCGCGAGCTCGACTGGCGCGACGGCAAGCGCGTGGCGCGGCTGCTGAAGGCCGCCAAGCTCAAGGTCAGCAGCGCCTGCATCGAGGACATCGACTGGCGTGCCGGCCGAGGCCTGGACCGCCACCTCGTCACATCCTTGGCCGAGGGCGACTGGATCCGCCACGGCCGCAACGTCCTGATCACGGGGGCCACCGGCTGCGGCAAGACTTGGCTCGGATGTGCCCTGGCGCAGCAGGCTGCACGCCGGGGCTTCAGCGTGCTCTACGCACGCGCCACGCGGCTGCTGCAGGAGTTGCAGGTGGCCCACGGCGACGGCAGCTTCAGCCGCCGGCTTGCCGCATTGGCGCGGCTGGATGTCCTCGTGCTCGACGACCTGGCCATCGCTCCCATCGCCGCCCAGGAGCGCCAGGACCTGCTGGAACTGCTGGACGACCGGGTCGGCTGCCGCAGCACGCTGATCACCAGCCAGTTGCCCACCAGCGCCTGGCACCAGTGGCTCGACGAGCCCACCATCGCCGACGCCATCATGGACCGGCTGCTGCATGGCGCGCACACCATCGCGCTCAAGGGCGAGTCGCTGCGCCGGGCCAGGCCGCAAGCCTGACGGCATCCGAGGCACGCTACCCCAGCGCCGCTTCGGGCACCGCCTTGCCCACCGCGGCGGCGTAGCGTCGCAAGCGCCGCCGCCGCCGTGGACAAGGCTGAAATCGGCTGCACATCCACACCCAGCAGAACGCCTTCGGCACCGGGTTACCCACCCGGCGCCAGGGCGCCGCGTGGATAACCCGGCTGGCCTCGCTCCGCGCTGATGGCGGACAGCGTTCCACGCTGATGGCGGACGGTTGCTCTACCATCCGGGCCGTCACTCAGGCATCTCACCCAGGGTGTCCGCGATCGCCCGGAACGCTGTCCGCGATCAGCTTGGAATGGGTGTCCGCGATCAGCGGAATGCGCAAACCTGCTGCGTGACGAACTGCTGGACGCGCCGCTTGTCTTCGGTGACGAGACCGAGTTGCAGGTGCTCAAGGAGCCCGGGCGTGCGGCGCAGACCAAGAGCTATGTCTGGGCGCAGATGACCGACGGCTCGGGCCAGGACGGCACCGGGCCACCGATCCGGCTGTTCAGCTACTCGCCCAGCAGATCGGCGACCACGGCGATGGGCTTGTATGCCGGCGTGCGTGCGGGCGCGGTGCTGATGACCGACGGCTACGATGTCTACGACAAGATCGCGCAGGCCAACGGCCTGGTGCACCTGGGTTGCTGGGCGCACTGCAGGCGCTACTTCCATGACGCGCTGCAGGCGCTGCCGAAGGACCGGCGCGGGCCGGATCAGTTGGCCGTGCGCTTCATCGACCTGATCGGCAAGCTCTACCAGGTGGAGTCGCAGGCCCGGCGCGACGGGGTGGACACCGCCGAGCTCGGGCGGCGTCGGCAACTGCACAGCGCGCCGGTGCTCATCACGATCGAGGAGCTGTTGCTCGCCAACCTCCACGCAGCCCTGCCCAAGAGCCTGCTGGGCGAGGCGCTGCACTACCTGGCGTCGCAGTGGCAGAAGCTCAAGCGCTACGTTGACGACGGGCGCTACAGCATCGACAACAACATGCAGGAGAACGCCATCCGGCCGTTCTGCGTCGGCCGCCGCAACTGGCTGTTCGCCGACACGGTGGCCGGTGCCAACGCCAGCGCCAACCTGTACTCGCTGCTGCAGACCTGCAAGGTCAACGGGGTCGATGGCTACCGCTACCTGCGCTCGCTGTTCATCGCGTTGCCGCGGGCCAAGACGGTGGACGACTATGCAGCGCTACTGCCCTGGCGCCTGGCACTGGACGCGACCTGATCAGGCTCTGCTGAGCTCACCCCGCTGCGGCACGATCAAGGGCGGGGTTCATTGACCGCATACAACTTAGGTCTCGCATGATGCCGCTGACCCCCGAAGGTTGGCTCAAGCTTCGTGGCGGTCGGGGCTGAGCTCCAGTGGCTGCTTGATGCCGGTCAGCGTGAGTTCGATCGGCGGCGCTAACAGGCAGCAACCGCTGCACAGGCGTCACTTCTCGACCCGCTAGAACTGAAACCCCGTGGCCACGCGGAACAGTTGTGCCGGCCGCTGAGCCCCATGTTCGAACGCACCCGGCACTTCGACGATGTCGGGGCTCTTGGCAAAGCGGCGGCGAAAGGCCCCCTTGTCTAGCCGGACTGGTTGCTGCGGGCCTGGCGACAGGATCGCCTCGCACACCCGCTGCAGTTGCGTCAGGGTGAACCGTTCGGGCATCAGGTGCAAAGGCAGGGCGTGGTCCTGCACGCGCTGGCGCAGCGCCGTCCGGGCCCACCGGATCTGCTGTGCATGGTCAAAGGCAAGCCGCCGGCCGGGCGCATCGGCGTCAGCCCAATGAACGCCGTCGACGCTGGAACGTGCGACCGCAGGCACCGGGTCGCGCGGCAGCAGCGCAAAGTGCAGTACGGACAAGGACCAGCCCCGCGGGTCACGCAAGGCGCCGGCGAAGGTGCGCAGCTGCGCCAGGTAGGGCACCTCGACGCTGATCTTCTCGCGCAGCGCGCGCCGGGCCGTGGCCTCGAGGTCCGCATCGCCCAAGGGCTGTAGCAGCGCCCCCGGCAGGGCCCACAGGCCGGCCTCCGGCGCATGCTCGCGCCGGACCAGCAGCACCTGCAGGCGGTCGTCAGCCACGCTGAACAAGGCCACGTCGGCGGACACAAGGGGGTAGAGCTGCCGCACCATGAAGAAGACAGGTCGCCGGGTCTTGGCTAAGATATTGACATTCTGCCAACAACAAGGCGTTTCGTGTGGTCCCCGTGACGTGGCTCGAGCTTGCAGCGAACGGCGTGATGACGGTGTCCATCCTGCTGGCCGCCCGCAACAGCGTGCACACCTGGTGGACGGGCATCGTCGGCTGCCTGCTCTTTGCCGTGCTGTTCTTCCAGGCCAAGCTCTACGCCGACGTGACGCTGCAGGTGTTCTTTGTGGCCACCAGCGCCTGGGGCTGGTGGCAGTGGGCCGGTGGGCCGCACCAGCCCGCCAGGCCCATCACACGCGCCGCACCGCGCAGCATGCTCTTGCTGCTGGCGTTTGGCGCGGTCGGAGCACTGGCCTACGGCGGGCTGCTCTGGCGCTGGACGGACGCCTACGCACCCTTCCTCGATTCGCTGGTGCTGGGCTTCAGCATCGTGGCGCAGCTGCTGTTGATGAAGCGCCAGGTCCAGACCTGGTGGTTCTGGCTGCTCGTGAACCTGTTGGCGGTGCCGCTGTTCTTCAGCCGGGAGCTCTTTGTCACGGCAGCCCTGTACACGGTCTACCTGCTGAACGCTGTGGTGGCGCTCAGGCACTGGCACCGCTTGCTCGCCCGGCAAGACCTGCACCTGCTGCCAGCACGAACATGAGCGTGGGCCTGCGCCATTGCCTGGGGCTGGTCGTCGGCAAGTTCAGCCCGCTGCACCACGGGCACGAGTTCCTGATTGAGAGCGCCCTGGCGGCCTGCGAGCGGGTTGTCGTGCTGTCTTATTCCAAGCCCGAGTTACCGCGCTGCGATGCCGCTACGCGGCGGGTCTGGCTACGTTATCGCTTCCCCGGCGTGCGCTCCGTCGTCCTCGATGACGCGGAGCTGGCAAGGCTGTGCCGTGTCCGAGGCGTGGAGCCCCGCGAGACACCGCCTAACGATGCGGCTGAACACGCGCAGCGCGCCTTCGTCGCCTGGCTCTGCCTGCACCTGCTGCGGTGGCAGGTGGATGCGGTCTTCACCAGCGAAGCCTATGGAGACGGCTTCGCCGAGCACCTGAGCCAGGCGTTCCGCGCCGCCGATGGCACGCACCCGGGCGTGGTGCATCGCTCGGTCGACCCTAGCCGCGCGACCTGCCCGGTGCGAGGCACCGACGTGCGGGCAGACCCCGCCCGGTGGCGCGACAGGGTGGACCCATACGTCTACGCCGACATGGTCCAACGCGTCTGCATCCTCGGCGGCGAGTCCAGCGGCAAGACCACGCTGGCCAGCGCCCTGGCGCAAGCGCTGGGCGCCGCGCTGGTGCCCGAGTACGGTCGGACCTACTGGGAACAGACCCGGCAGGACCTGAGCCTCCGCGAGCTCGAGTTCGTGGCGCAAACCCAGGTGGCGCACGAGGTCGCAGCGGCCCAGGCCACGCCTACTTGCGTGGTCTGCGACACCTCGCCCTTGTCGACGCTGGTCTATGCGCTACACGACCACGACGCACCGTCGCGCACGCTCCTCGCGCTGTCGCGCCGGCGCTATGACCTCACCGTGCTCTGCACGCCCGACTTTCCATTCCAACAAGACGGCACCCGGCGAGATGCAGCCTGGCGCGCGGCCCAGCACGGCACGACGCTCGCGCTGCTGCGCCGCCACGGCCTGCCCTTCCTCGAAGTGTCTGGCAGCGTCGACACGCGGGTCGCCCAGGTTCTGGAGAAACTGACGTGAAGCACTTCCGCAAGCCCGCAGCCCGGCGGCCGCGACAGGGCCTGCTAGCCCTGGCCTGCCTGAGCGCCTTGTCTACGCAGGCGCCATCGGCAATGGGCGCCACGGGCCAAGCTGACGCAGCCGACTCTTCACCGCAGCGTGTGCTCGTCCAGGCAGACCGCCTGCCGGGCAGTCTGCTGACGCCACGCGCGAACGGTCTTGAGCCCGGCAACAGCACGGTCTCTCTGCTGGAGTACGGCGCCCAGCAACTGCACGCGCCCGGCAAGGCCTCGCTGGCGGCCGTGCTGGCCACCGCGCCTTCGGTCGGCGAGAACTTCGCGGCCGTGGGCTATTACGAGAACTTCACGGTCCGCGGCTTCACGCTGGACATGGGCAGCGCCTTCCGCGTCAACGGCATGGTGGTGCCGGGCGAATGGCAGTTTCCTCTTGAAGGCACCGCGGCGCTGCAGGTCCTGGCCGGCGCCGCCGGCAGCCGGGGCGGGCTCGTGGGGGCGGGCGGCAGCCTCAACCAGATCACGCCTCGCGGGCAGCAGCCACTGCGGGCCCGGCTTGAGGCTGATGGACGGGGCGGTACGCTGCTGGTGGCCGAGGCTGGGCAGTCCTGGCCAGCGTGGGGGTGGCGCGCGACGGCTTCGCAGGCGCGGCTGCGCCCTGGCATTGCCGGCGCCGATGGGCAGCGCAGCTTCGTCGGCCTGACTTTCGATGCTACGCCCCACGAGGCGCTGCGGCTCTACTTCGATGTGGCGCTGCAACACAGGACGCAGCCGGTTGTGCCGGGCTTCCAGCTGCTGGGTGGCACCGCGCCGCCGGACCTGAAGCGCGTGCGCGAGGTGAACCTGAACGCCCAGCCTTGGTCACGACCCTTCACCAACCAGGGGCGGTTGGCCATGCTTCGCGTGGAGGGCAACGGCCCCGGCGACTTGAAGTGGGAGGCCGCCCTGTCCAACGCGCAGGCCCGGATCGACGACAACCTGGCCACGCCCTTCGGGTGCAACGAGCCGCCTCTCGAGTTCTTCTGTGCCAACGGCGACTACGTGCTCTACGACTACCGCGCGCTGGAACGCCGCGCTAGCACGCACGCACGCGTGTCAGCGGTGCAGCCTTTCCGCGCGGCCGGCCTCGAGCATGAGTTGCAGCTCGGCGTCGAACGCATAGAGCGCCGGCTGCGGCAAGGCGGCTACTTCAACGTCACCAGCTACGACGCTGCCGGGCTAGCGCTCTCAGGCAACGTCTACCGGCCGGGCGAGGCCTTGCCCCAGCCCTTGGCACCCGGCGTGGACCGCCCGCCGCTGGACAGTGCGCAGCAGGCGGTGTGGCTCGGGCATGCAGCAAGCGTGGGCCCGTGGACCTCGGTGCTGGGCCTGCGCTGGACCGACATCGAAGCGCCGGCTGGCCTGCCTGGCGAGCGACGCCTGCTGCCGCGCTGGGCACTGAGCTGGCAACCTGGGCCCGCGTTCACGGCTTTCGCGAGCCTCGCTCAAGGGCTGGAGTTCGGTGCCGAGGCACCGGCCACTGCAGTCAATGCTGGCGAGGTGTTGGCACCCCGCGTCACCAGGCAGGTGGAGGTAGGCGGCAAGGGCAAGGTAGGCGCTACCTTCAGCTACAGCCTGACCGTCTTCCGCGCCCAGCGGCCCTGGGAGTTCATCGAGCCATTGGGCACTTCCTGGGCAGGCAAGGGCGCCTGGGTGCAGCGCGGGCAGCAAAGGCACACGGGCCTCGAAGCAGGCTTCCAGTGGGCCCCGGGGCCCGCCACGCAAATGGACGGGCGCTACACCTTCATCGACGCCACCGGCCGAGGCTCGGGTCTCGCCGCGCGGGACGGCCAGCAGCTGCAGAACATCCCCCGATCGGCGCTACACCTGCGGCTGGACCAACGCCTGCAGAGCTTGCCCAGCCTGCGCTACAACGCCGCCTTAACGGCGCGTTCGTCGAAGGCAGCCACGGCCGATGGCACGGTGCGGGTGGGCGGCCATGCGGTCATCGACCTCGGCCTGACCTGGCAGGTCTCTTCGTCGGGCACGCCCGTCAGCCTAGACATCGGCGTGCGCAATGCAGCCGACCACCGCTACTGGCGCGATGCAGGGCAGGCCTACAGCGCTGACCTGCTGTTCCCGGGCGCGGCCCGGGCCTGGGCGGTCTCGTTGCAAGTCGGCGGCTTCGAATGACTCGCTTTCGGTACCTCCCCATCGCGCCCTCGGGAAGGAGCGCATGAGCACCACACACCCAAGCGCAGACTGGTTCAGCCGTATCACGGGTTTCGCCGAGGGCCCGTACGAGACCACCCGATCCCGTCTGCGCGTCGAAGAGGGCCTGCTGGTGTCGTCGCTGGGCACTGAGCGTTGGGGCGTCGGCACGCTGGAGCTGCCCTCGCTGGCCAGCCTGCGCGGCCGGTGTGCCCCGGCAGTGGCCGGCCGCAGCACGGTGCAGGCCATCGCCGGCGACGTGCGCGCACTGCACCGCGACTCCCGCTTCGCCGGGGCGCTGTTCCAGGTGGCCTCGCAATTCAACCTGCTGGAGATGGTGGGCCCCGATGTAACGCCAGAGCAAGGCGTCACGCGCTACTTGCACGACCGCACTCAAGGCCCGGCCTGCGCCATGGCCGCTGGCGCAGGCACGATCTACCGGAACTATTTGATGCCGGTGGGCAGTGGGTCCGGGCAGACCCGCGACAGGCAGGTGGACACGGCCGCAGCGCTGCAGCAGCGGCTCGCGGCCGAGATGCAGCTGCTGCCGCAGGCGCTGTGGACGATGCGCAATGGCTACCTGTTGCCCAGCCGCGAGTCTCTCGAGCGCATTGGTCGGCACCTGGAGACAGCCACCGAGGCCGAGCGCGACGCGCTGCGCCGCCAGCTCTGCATCGGCTGGCATCGCGGGGTGGAAGTGACCGACGGCGATGCACCGCGGCCCACCGTCAGCCAGGCCTACTGCTCTGCCGTGCCTGTCAGCTACAGCGGCCTGCACAAGGCGCTCTGGCGACCGCTGGCACACCTGGTGCTCGAAGCGGCTTACGAGGCCACGCTGCTGGCTGCCTGCATCCAGCGCGCGGAAGAAGGCAACGCCCAGGTGCTGCTGACTCGCCTGGGCGGCGGCGCTTTCGGCAACGACGACGACTGGATCGACGCGGCGATCCGCCGCGCCTTGAGGCTCACCGAAGGCATGGGGCTGGAGGTCTGGCTGGTCTGCTATGGCGCAGTTGACGACAGGACCCAAGCGCTCGTCGCGCAGTGGGCCTGAGCGGCAGGTCTGCCTCAGTACAGGTCTGCAGGCCGGTAGGCCCGCAAGAAGGCTTCCTGCGCCGCGGTCTCGATGGCTCCGGGCCGGACGGCGCGCACGGCCGCAATGGCAGCTGCGGGCGCCATGCCCGTCTCGATCGCGAGCAGGGCCGCCACCGTGCCGGCACGGCCCAGGCCGCCCCGGCAGTGCACCAGAACACTGCCACCCTGCTGAACCAGAGCCAGCAGATCGCGGCGCAAGGCCGGCCACCGGCGCATGAACGACGCGTCGGGTGCATGCCCGTCGCAAATCGGCTGGTGGTGCCAGACCATACCCGCGCTGCGGACCACGGCACCCAGATCGGCCACCTGCAGCGCGAGCACCTCCTCGGGTTCGATCAGCGTCAGCACGGCCATGGCGCCCCAGTCCTTGATGGCCTGTACATCGACCGACAGATCGCGGGCCCAGGGCGGGCCGCCCAGCAACGATCGCGCGTGCTTGCCGGGGCACAAGGTGAGACCGACCCTGCCGCCTTGTGGGCCGAGCGCGAGGCTGGCGATCTTGAGCGGGTCGGTCGTGCTGGTTCGCGGGGCGGGTGCATTCACCTCGTCATCATGACGTTTCCAGCGTGACTGTGGCGAAGATGAGCGCGGATGCGATGTACGAAGTGGCGCCACCGGAAAGATCGGTCATGCAGGCGCACGTCATGCCGTGGCGTGCAACTTTGGGTACTTCACTTGAAGGAAGGCTTGAGACTGACTCAGTTGAAGAAGATGGTGATGGCTGGGAGGCTCGCGCTAGATGTTTGCAGGCAGGTCCAAATGTGCAATGCAAGCCAGAAAGAGGCCGATCCTCCACGCATGCCCGTCAGGCTCTCCGCCAGAGTTGCATAGCTGCAGCCCCACCCACTTCCTGTACGCGCTGGCCTGATTAGCCTCGGTGCCCGGTGGCGGAATGCGCTTCACGGACAATCCCATTGCTCTTGGTACTCGTAACCAGCTCGGCAGTTTTGTGTCTTCGGCGTGCAGGCGTCGAACCGTCAGTCGAAGGCGGTTTGGCATCAGTCCGGCCAGGTCCAGGAGCTTGATGAACGTACGTGCGGCGACCTCGTCCTTGGGGCCACGAAACACCACGTCCAGCCGCCTTCGGTTGAACCGGCTCGGCACCAAGGCCAATGCGGCGCGCACGAGAGCTGGCGAGCGCTCCGCAACCGCTTCAAGCCCTTTCGTCAGCTCATCGAGCGCCATGACGCTGGACTGTTTGAGTTGCATTTCGGGAGCTAGCACAGGCTTGAATGGGAGGTCACGCTCGGCGACTATGGGCGCCTGCATGTTGAACGTGTGCGCCAAGCTTCTTGCAGAAGCCAACCACGACTCGACCTGGGTGCTGGTGGTGCCGCAGCGCCCCGCCACCGTCTCAACTCTTTTCCCGTGAGGCATGGTGATGTCCAGGCGGTTGAACGCCTGGAGCACGCGACCCACCTTCGCCAGGGACCCCTCGCCGCCGAAACGGATCGACGGCGCCGAGATTTTCTTACGCCAGGGGTTGAGGCTATGGGCTGAGGCCGCGGTAGGTGGTACGCGCTGTGATCGGTAGCCCTCAACCACGCCATGGATGCCGCGGGTCAGCCACTGGTAGACGGTCGTCCTACTTGCGCCAGTGAGTCCCTGCCAGACGCTAACCGGGATGGTCTCGGATGCCTTGAATACTGATGCTGCCAGGAAGAGATCGCCAATGTGGATGTAGTGTTCCAGGCTTGTTCCGGGCGTGCTGTGCCCGAGAACTCGGGCGACTATGTGCGTGTACGCGCGCGATGGGCCCGCAGCCGTGCCACAGAGTTGTACGCGCAGACGCCTGGCACGGCGAACTTCCTCAAGAAGCCTCGGCATGCTGGTGAGCAGGGCCTCGATTTGCGGGTAGTCTGGCGCCCGAAGCTTCAGCCAAAGCCAGCTGGCGCATGAGTGGCGCAGGTGGTGGAGCGCCAAGCGCGGCTCGCCAGTTACCGCATGGACTGCTTGCATCACCCGGCGAACTGTTCCCTCCACGGAGATCACATCTCCCTCGGGGCCTTGCCTTGCGACAAGCCGCCTCTGCTGCGATGCCTGCTGCGGGCCGATGGGCTTCATGGCACTTCGGGTTGCACACCAGTGGCGTAGCCATGCCCTCTCGCGCACCGTCAGCAGTGGGTCTATGCGTATTGTTCTCGTGGAGTTTGGCGTCTTCAGGCTGTGGCCTGGGTATCGACGTACGTGCAAATGGATCCCGGCTCTGTCGTGCACATCACAGAGCCGCAGGCCAAAAACCTCGCCGCGCCGCAAGCCGCACCGAAAGGTCAAGAGGAGCACGATGCGACAGATGGCGGTTTCGGTCGGATCCGCACCAAGTTCGAGTTGATTGTCCAGCCACTCAAGTGCGGCGAAGTACTCATCCACTGAGATGACGGTGGCATCCACTGGCATCAGAGCCCCGCCCTCGCCGAATGTCGCGCGGGGGTTCTCCAAGTGCTGCGCCTTGTGAGCTCGAACCAAGTGTTCGTGGAAGAGTCGCAGGCCTCGCGCTATGCCTTCGACGGGCTCGTTGTGCTCGCTCGCGTCGAGGATGGCGCGGTAGGCCTCGTCGAGTTCACCAACCGGCACTGTGCGTGGATCTGTCGTGCCGAAGTAGCTGAGAAGCCGCGGTGCCGCCAGCATGAAGGGAGCCATAAGTGTTGGGAGCCCGACCGGAATGTCTGCATTGCGGGGCGGCACGGCCAGCGCGCTTGCCAGCCAGCCGACGTATACGTGCCGATAGTCATCGGGCGCGACGCCAGCCAAGTAGGTGTCGACCCAGGCTCTCGCTGTGTCCAGATTGCACGAGGACAGTGCTTCGCAGACTTCGCTGAGCCACTCGTGCTCGGCGGTAACCGCCCCTAGCAACTCGGCCTCGGTGTCGGCAGTGCTCCTCTCCTCCATGGCTACGCCGCGGCCAGTGTTTGCCATCGCGCCAGGCTCACGCTCTGGTGGCCAGCCCTTGAGTCGTGTCCAGCAGCGCGCTGTCAGCTGGTGAGTTGCGAAGGTCCGGCGCATGGCATGCAGGTCGACGGGCGCGCAACGCGCCGCCCACCAGATGGTTGCCGACTGCAGCAGGTCGGTCATCTTGGCTGGCAGGAGGGAACGCTCCACTCCTGCCTTGGCAAGCAGATCCGCGACGATCTTGATCGTGTCCTTCATCGCGGGGAGCTCACCTGCGGCAGGGAAGCGGCTCAACAGGATCTCGCTGGCTGGATCGACCCACCACCGCTGCAAGTGATGACGACCAAGACCCTCGAAAACCATCATGAACTCAATGAAGCCGTGCTCCTGGCCTCCAGTGCCCCTCAGCGAAAGCTGGCCACGGGCCAGCATCAGCCGCAGTTGGACGACTTTGGCGCGGTCGAGCAGTGCGCCATGAAGGATCGCGGACAGTACTGTCAGCGCCCAAAGCGTAGGAGAGTCGTCGGCAATGGGCGCAGACAGCAGGCTGTTCAGTGCTGTCCGCCACGCCTCGACCTTGGCAATGGCCAGTCCTGTCTCACTGGGGAAGGGGCTCGGAGGCGGACGCAGGATTGATGAAATCCACGTGGGCGCCAGCGCGATCTGCTGGTTTCGCAGGCGCTTGCCGACTCGGTGCAGCAGGTTCAGGTGTTGGGCTGCGGTAGTCAGCGTCAGCTCTTTGCCGGCGACCCGACCAATCAGAAGCGCTTCGAGCTGGCGTGCGCTTTGATCGTCAGCAGCACCAGTTGGCTTCTTTCCAGACAGCAAGGCTGCGTGTCTATTCGCTTGGCCTGCCAGCCATTGGCGGAGTTGCGGGATCGCGCGCTTGTCAGCGTCCACGCTGCGGCCAGATACGTCTTTCCATGTCTCCGCTACAAGCCGCGACAATTGATCGCCTTGGGGTGCAGGCGCCGTCATTTCGGGGGATGTCGGTAGTCGTCCGGGGTGTCGATCCAATCGTTAGCCAGCAGTGACGGCAATGGCATCAGTCCGAGGTCGTTTGCGATGCGTTCGAGGTGCGCCGTGATCTCACGCACATGTTGGTCGACATCAAACGAGGCGTGCAGGTTGTGCAGGCTCTGGCCCTTGGGAGCATGACCAAGGAAGGTGTTGATCACTGTTTCCGGGCAGCGTTGGCTCAGCAGTCGGGACCGGAGGTACCCGCGGTGGAAGTTTGCGGCGGCAGGCATGCCCTGCGCATGGAGTTGATCAGCGATCCATTGGGGCCTCACGACCGTAGCCCGGGGTGCCGCATCGTCTTCTGGCCAGTCCAGGAACATCGACTGTGCAGCGGATCCCTTCGGAAGGATGAGGTCCGTGGGCTGCCATCGCCATGCCTCCGCTGCGTGTGTCAGGAGATGGCCTAGTTGGTCCTTCAAGCGTTTCGGGATGCCCACTGCTCGCGCGCGCGACTGGTACTGACTATCCTTTTCGACGACGGACACAATCGCTGCATGGTGATTGCTGAACGGCGAATGCTGGGAGATCTGCGACGCGAGCCTGTCGGGGTCGGATGAAGGACGGATGCCGGTCGCCAAGCTCTGCATGAGCAGCGTGTAGAGCAGAAACGCGCGGTGGTAGCTGTGATAGTCGGATCGCAGATGCCTTGGTCGCGTCCTGAGGACTTCGCGAAGCCTTGCCACGAGCCGATAGAGGTCGTCGTGCCGGACGATCAGGCGTGCTCCCACCATGTCGCCACCGGCGATGCTGCAGCGAGGAAGGACTGGGCTTGAGCGCGATTCGCCAACATGGCCACCTTCCGCGAGCAGGCGTTGTGCCGCCTTGGTGTAGGCCTGCGCCAGCCGCTCTGCCGGGTACTGCGTGTAGTGCAGTCGTGCTTCAGAGACATAGCGGCGGTCGCCGCAAATCAAGGCTATGCCAACCTCCTCGAGGCCGTAGCGCCCGAGCAGCGCCGGCAGTTTGCGTTGCAGCTTGGTGAGTGTCACCCTTGGCCGGGAGTCAGGGTCCAGTTTGTGGTTCACGGCGTGCAGGATCAGTTTGGCTGCCGCCTCCAGGGCGAGCGCTGGCTCTTGGAAGACTGCACCCTCGATGTCTGAACTGTGGCTTCGCTTGTGGGCCAGGAGATGGCTGCCCAGTGACGTCGAGTCCGGCAGGGTGAGGTAGGGGTTCGCCGCATGGCTGTTGGCCACAAGCGCGGCCTTCGGCGGCGCGAGGTATCGCGGGCTGATGGCTGTGATGGCAAACCCTAGGCAGGCACTACCGTCCGCAGAGACCAGGAGCAGGCGCGTGGATGCGGGCTGGCCTGCCCTTACCGCTTCAGCCAAGCTGGCGACCGGCATGACCCGGATCGTCCTTGCCTCTTCCAGCGGGCAACCCAACAGCAGCATCGTCTTCAACAGGAGGCAAGGTTCGGCATCGCGTCCAGGGCTACTGACGCCCGGAGGTGAACATGGCGGCGACTCAATGGCGTCCAGAAGGGCTGCAAGCTCCACCGGTGTGAGCTGTGACTTGTCCCAGAAGTGACCCTGCGCTGCACTCTCGATCGCCTGCCTGGCCGCCCAGAGGCTGCAGATGCCCCCAGGCCTGGAGTCGGCTGGGAACAAGTCCAGCACCGGATGCAGGTCCTCGCCGGGCGCGATGTCCTGGCCCTCCAGTTCTGCTTTCGCCGCAGGGCTGATCTGGTCCGTGTGAAAGTGAACACGCGTGAAGTTGCGGGAGGGTATGTCTTCGTCTTCGGAGTTGGGCTCGGGCGGTTCGAAAAAGACCTTAGGGCTCATCTTGAAGTGGATGAATCCGGGTATGCCGCGGCGACTGCCACCACGGCCACCCCCACCACCGCGACGTCGCTCTTCGGGCCTGCCTTCAAGCATGGCAAGGATGGATTGGAAGTAGCTGATCAACGCGGTCACGCGTTGTCTGGCCTCGCCGCTGTCGTACGGCTCGAGGAGCGCGTCTTTGTCGTCTACCAAGGCGGCGGCGAATGCGTCGAGTTCAGTGTCCTGAGGCAGGTTGAGCAACAGCGTGTCCCAATGGGGGTAGCTGAAGTCGCGCAGCGCTAGGCCAATGGCAGCGGCTGGGCGTGGCCACGCAGGCCACTCTTCTGGCTGGTCGTAGTGCATGAACTGCTCGAGGCTGCTGCTGTCGTAGCGGGCCTCTGCCTGGCTGCAAAACAAGTGCCATTGCAGAAGGCGGAAGGCGCTGCTCGTGGCCTTCAACGTCGCGGTGGGTGACGTGGCGATTGGGTCGTCGTGATGACGAATCCAGATGGCGCCGGCGCCCGGATGGCGGTTGATGCCGTGGCGCATCAGGAGGTGATGCCGGTCTGTGCGCGGTTGGCGGAAGAACTCTGCCAAGCCCTCGCTGCTGTGATGTTCGAGCTGCCTCGCCCAGTTGCAGATGATTTGCCACGCAGGGATGTCTTCGATCCACTCGCTGGCCCACCTGTCCAACGGGTCAACGAAGTCCGTGGTGCTAAGCAGGCTGCCCAGGTTTTCGAAGCAGCGCTGGTGACCTGGAAGCCGTGGGTGGGCGTTGAGCAGCCAAAGCAGGCGGCAAAGTGCTGCCTGATCGATGCCGTGCTGTGCTGCCAAGTTCAGCAACTGCTGGAACTCCGCTGAGCGCGCCGGCGCGACCGTGTCGTTCGCTGAGATCGGCTCTGCGCCAGCGGTGTTTCGCTTTTTCTTCATGGTGGTGTTGACGGCCTCAGCGTTGAGGTTTGCTGCTTGGAAGGACCGAGCGGCGGGTTGCGTGGATGGGGGATCAGGCCTCTTCCTCGGATTCAGGCTTGGCCATCGGCCAGATCTGTCGTACGGCCGCGTGGCTGACGCCGAGGGCCAGCGCAAACTGGCGCGCGTCGGTGCGGCGCAGCATCTGCCGCCCCGCTTGTTCCAGTTGCACACAAAGCGCCGCCGCTTGTGGCGTTGACATGGCCGATGTCCTGGCAAGCGCCGACTGGAAGAGCAGTTCTTCGCCGAGGACCAGCAGCTTCTGGCTCCTCTGCAGCGTCTTGTTCTGGATCACCGTCGCCGTGATCTGGTCCTCGTGACGGACAAGGCGCCGTGCGTGCGTCAGCATCAGGCCGCTGCCCAGGTGCACAAGCCTGTTCTTTCGTCGCCAGAGCGTCAGGTTCAGGCGCTGTACGTTCCACCGCAGGCACTCTGGTGCCCAGCGGTCAAGTTGGAGGTTGAGCTCGAGCAGCAGATCGTTTTCACGGATGAAGTCCTGCAGTTCTTCTTCCACGCCATCGATCTCGTCCAGCCGGACCCGCTGGACTGCCACTTCAAACTCCTGGTTCGCAGGTCGTCTGGCGGGGGCCGGCTCAGGTTTGGGCTCCTGCGGCTGTGCCGCCTGACGGTCAGGGCTGGCTTGATGCCCCCCAGCCGGTGTCCCGCCCTCCGCCTCAGCAACCGGATCGGGCCGGAGTGCCTGCGACTGGTCGTCCGGATCGTTGGGTGGGCTTGCCTGCTTGTTGGCCGGGATGGGTGGAGAGTCTGCTGACATGGTCGTGGGCCGCGGCGGCGTTGCAACCGGGGTGTGTTGTCGATGCTTGTCAGCGTAGGGTTGGTTTGCCAATAATCGGCGCCAAGACACAATGTGTTACATCAAAAAATCGTTTTAAATCAATAACTTAGATCCAGTTTTTGCCGGACAAACTAAGGTAATGCCGTGCACCGGATATGAACCGCATCAGGTCGCCTGGACGCCATCGCGAGAGCGGTGCGTTGACTGGCCACCCGGTCGGCAAGGGGTCTCGAGTGAAGTCACAGCGGCACTGGGCGTTGGGGACGACCGGAATGGCGTCGCCGTCTGCCAGGGGACACGTCCCCCGGCGCTTCAGCGCGCTCCCACAGGGCCGTGCGTGTCAGTTGCGAACCTTGTTTGGCGCTCTCTCGTAGCGGCAGGTAAGCATGAAAAAAAGCGACAAAGTCTCGCCCGGCGGGCATTGGGATCTCAAGTTCTATGCCTGTGAGCAGCGCCTGAAGGATTTTTGAGCGACGCAAGAAGCATAGAAAAAATGGAATAATGACCTTTCCATGGGATCTTCCCCAAGTCTTCTATTCCGTCAGGCGCTTGCGTCGCTGCCTCGCGGCGCACCTCTGTCGACCCGGCTTCTGCAGGAGCAGGGGCTCAGCGCCAAGCAGGTGGTGCGCTTGGCAGAGGGCGGCTGGCTTCGCCGTCTTGGCCGGGGCGTCTACCTGCTGCCGGGTGACGAGCTGAACCGCGACGCTGCCCTGGCATGGCTAGGGACGCAGGTGCCCGGCCTGCATGTCGCCGGCAAGACCGCTCTCGGGTGGCGAGGCGTGCGCCATAACCTGGCCTTCAAGGAGCGGCTGGTGCTCTGGGGAGATGTGCCCACCACGCTGCCGGACTGGTTCACGGATGTCTTCCCCGCCGCTTACCAGGCCACCCACCTGTTCGACAACACGCTGCCGGCAGCCGTAGGCCTGGCGCCCTTGCCAGGCGGCCGCGCCGACCTCCTGGTGTCCGCGCCCGAGCGCGCCGTGCTCGAGCTCCTGAGCGACATCGGCAAGAGCCAGGGCCTGGAGGAGGCGCGCCATCTCGTGGAGGGCGCGCGTTCCCTGCGCATGGACATCATGGACACACTGCTGGGCCATCTCAAGCGGATCAAGGTGGCCCGGCTGGCCCATGCGTTCGCCGACGACCTGGGTCTTCCTTGGAGCGAGCTGGCACGCCGCCACAGCGAACGCCTGGGGGGTGGGAGACGCTGGGTGTCGGCAACGAAGACCGGCGAGCGTCTCAACCTGAAACGGCCCTCATGAACGCCGAGTACGTCCGCACCGTGCAGCTGTTGCTGGCCGTGGCCCCGGCGGTCTTCGACACGGCCGCGTTCGCGATGAAGGGTGGCACCGCCCTCAACCTCTTCCTGCAAGACATGCCTCGGCTGTCCGTGGACATCGACGTCGTCTTCGTCCCGCATGGGCTGTCGCGCGAAGAAGCGCTGGGCGCCATCGGTGCCGAACTGACGGCGGCTCAGGCCCGCGTCGAGGCCTTGGGGCTGTCGGCCATGCTTCGGCGGTCCAAGGAAGGCACCGAGGCCAAGCTCTTTGTGAGCGACGGAGCGGTAGAGGTCAAGGTCGAGGTGAACTTCGTCTTCCGCGGCACAGTGCTGCCGACGGAGCGCCGGGCGTTGACGCCCGTGGCCCAGCAGATGTTCTCGGCCAATGTCGAAGTGCCGGTCCTGGCCACCCCAGAGCTCTATGCCGGGAAGCTGGTGGCGGCGCTTGACCGACAGCACCCGAGAGATCTCTTCGACGTGCAACTGATGCTGGCCGGCGGCGGGTGGAGCGAAGACCTTCTCGATTGCTTCGTGGTCTACCTGGCTGGTCACAATCGGCCCACCCACGAGGTGTTGTTCCCTAACGCGAAGCCGCTCGAAGCGGCATTCGAAAGTGAGTTCGTCGGGATGACCTCGGCGCCCGTCGCCCTGGGCGAACTGGTGGCGACGCGCCAACGCTTGATGCAAGAGCTGCCGCGCGCCCTGCTGCCTCGACACCGCCAGTTCCTGTTGTCTGTAGTGCGCGCTGAACCAGAGTGGCAGTTGCTGCGTCATGCACACATCGCAGAGCTGCCAGCGCTGCAGTGGAAGCTTCACAACCTGGCGAAGCTGAGGAAGAACGCCGACAAGTTCAGGCTCCAGCACGACGAGCTCGCCGCGCGCCTGGCGCGAGTGCAGTAAGTCGGCATCGGCGCTACTTGCGGCGTGCTTTGGGCGGCGATCGCGAGTCTTGATCGAGCACTTGGGCGCGACTTCCGCGTGCTGCCGGCAGCGTTGCCAGCGAGCTTGCTGCCAGCGCCTGTGCCATGATCAGACGCGTGTTGGTCGGGAGCTACGTCCGTGCGTCCTAAAGCGTTGGCCCAACTGTCGTCCGGTGAGCACTCCGCGAGCGGGACCTTAGGAGGCCTGTCCGGCGCCAAGCGGCGAAAAGAGGCGAAAACTGCGGCGGGGTCGACCGGCGGCGATGGCTCTAAGACGTTGATTGACAACGATTTTTGCCGGTCTGACCCCTGCTAAACCGTTGTGCCTCATGGGGCTCATAACCCAAAGGTCGAAGGTTCAAATCCTTCCCCCGCAACCAAATAGCGCGTCCCGATCCGGACGCATCAAAGCCCGCCCAGTGCGGGCTTTGTCGTTCCTGGGGTCTGTCGACGCTATGCGGGGCTTTCAGCCTGCCTGCCTTTCGCTGCACAAGGCGGCTCCACGGCGGGCGTTGGTCGTTGGCAGTGCGTCGCCCACGACCGATGAAGGCCAGGCGCCGCGCTCGGCGCCGACAGCGCATCCTGGCGCCAAACCCGAAAGGCCAGCGCCTGGCGCCGTCAATCGCGTGGCCGCACCACCAGCTTGCCCATCGCCTGCCGCGTGGCCAGACGGCTCATCGCGTCGGCTGCGCCGGTCAGCGGCACCTGCTCGGTCACCGGCGGCGTGACACGACCTTCGGCGAACCATGCGGCCAACTGCTGCAGGTCGGCCATCAGCTGCTTGGGCTCACGGGTCATCGCCGCGCCCCAGAAGACGCCGAGGATGGCGCGCTCCTTCAGCAGGGCCAGGTTCAGCGGCAGCTTGGGGATCTCGCCGGCGGCGAAGCCCACCACCAGGTAGCGGCCGCGCCAGGCCGTGGCGCGCAGCGCAGGCTCGGCGTAGGTCCCGCCCACCGCGTCGTAGACCACGTCGGCGCCCTTGCCGTCGGTCAGCCGTTCGACCTCACGGCGCCATTCGGGCTCCGTGTAGTCCACCGTCTCGTCGGCGCCGGCCTCGCGCGCCAGCGCGCGCTTGGCCTCGCTGGAGGCAGCGGCGATCACGCGCCCCCCCATGGCCTTGGCGATCTGAACCGCGGCGATGCCCACGCCGCCGGCCGCGCCGAGCACCAGCAGCGTCTCGCCCGGCTGCAGCTTCGCAATCGTGCGCAGCGCGTGGATGCTGGTGCCGTACGCCAGCACGAAGGACGCGCCGGCGTCGAAGTCCATGCCGTCCGGCAGGGGCATCACGCGCACGGCCTCGGCCACGGCCTGCTGCGCGAAGGCGCCGGTGCCCGTGGACGCCGCCACGCGGTCGCCCACCTTCAGATGACGCACGCCGTCGCCCACGGCCGCCACCACGCCGGCCAGCTCGGCGCCCGGCGTGAACGGCAGCGGCGGCTTCACCTGGTACAGACCCTGCACCATCAGCGTGTCGGGGTAGTTGATGGACGCGGCATGCACGTCGATCAGCACTTCGCCGGCGCCCGGCGTCGGTGACGCCACCTCCTCGACGACGAGGTTCGCGATGGGGCCGAAGGCGTGGCAGCGCAGCGCTTGCATGACGAGGTCTCCTTGGAATCGGTGGAACGGCAGGGATTGTCGGTGCCGCTTGACCTGGGGCAGTCGCCTGGGCGACAGCGCGCCGCCGCTCAGGCCGGCGCGCTGCCGTAGGCCTCGCGCAGATCGCGCTTGAGCACCTTGCCGATCGCGCTGCGCGGCAGGGCTTCGCACAGCCGCAGGTCGGCCAGCCGCTGGGTCTTGCCCAGTCGCGCGTTGGCCCAGTCGCGCAGGGCGTCCGCGGTCCCGCCGGCGCCGGCGATCGGCACGACGAAGGCCACCGGTGTCTCGCCCCAGCGCGCCGAGGGCACGCCGACCACGGCCACGTCGGCCACCGCCGGGTGCTCGCGCAGCACCGCTTCCAGGTCGCTGGGGTAGACGTTGAAGCCGCCGCTGATGATCACGTCCTTGCGCCGGTCCATCAGGATCAGGAAGCCGTCGGCGTCGAAGCGGCCGACGTCGCCGGTGCGGATGTAGCGCCGGCCCTCCGCGTCGAACCACTCCGCCTCGCGGGTCTTGGCCGGCTGCCCGTGGTAGCCGGTCATCATGCTGGGCGAGCGGCCGACGACTTCGCCCATCGTGTCCGGCCCCGGCGGCAGTTCGCGGCCGACCTCGTCGATCAAGCGGATGTCGTGCCCCTCGGCCGGCCGGCCCACGGTGTGCAGCTTGTCCGGGTGTTCATGGCAGGGCAGGATGCAGCTGCCGCCGCCCTCGGTCATGCCGTAGTACTCGGTCAGGCCACCGGGCCATCGGCGCAGCACCTCGGCCTTCAGCACCGCGGGGAAGGGCGCGCTGGTGCAGGCCTTGAAGCGGAAGCTGCGCAGGTCGTGCTGGTCGAAGACGGGGCTCTCCATCAGCCGGCGGTACTGCACCGGCACCAGCATCGTGTGCGTGGCGCGGTGGCGTTCGGCCAGCGCCAGGTAGCCCGCCGCGTCGAACTTCGGCATCAGCACCACGTGCCCACCGTGGGCGATCGACGGCACCACCACCACCAGCGTGGTGTTGGAGTACAGCGGCGTGGCGATCAGCGTCACCGCCTCCGGCCCGTAGCCTGCGGTGGCCGCGCGCCGCACCTGGCCCCAGCGCATGGCGTGCGGCTGCACGATGCCCTTGGGCGTGCCGGTGGTGCCGGAGGAGTAGATGATGTTGAAGGCCTGATCCGGCTGCAGCACCACTGGCTGCGGCGCCGAGCCCTCGGGGGCGAGCCAGCGGCGCCAGCTCTCCGGGGCGTCGTCGTCGAACCTGCGCCGTTCCAGCCCTGGCGGCAGCGGCTGCCCGGCCAGTGCAGCGGCGGTGCTGGCGTCGCTGAACAGGTGCCCTGCCCCGCAGTCGCGCACCATGCCGGCCAGCTGCTCGGGGGTCGATCCCGGCGCCAGCGGCACGGCGGCCAGCCCTGCGCGCAGCGCGCCCAGGAACAGCACCAGATAGGCGTTGCACGCCGCGCCGCAGATCGCCACGGTGCCGCCGGGCGGGGCGCCGTCGCGCTGCAGGGCCGCGGCCACGCGGTCCATCAGCCCATCGAGTGCGCCATAGGACAGCACATCGTCACCGGTCGTCAGCGCGGGCGCATCGGGCCGTGTGCGGGCGTGGTCACGGATCAGGTCCGGCAGCGACCGGAATGCATCGGGCAGGTTCATGCTGTGTTTCGGGCGGTGGGCCCATTGTCCGCTGGCGGCCCCCGTAAGATGCGCGACCCGGCCGCCGCCGGCTGACCCGCAGGAGACAAGATGGCCTTCAATTGGCACAACCCCTACCCCACCGTGCGCAGCCCGCTGTTCGCGCGCAACGTGGTCGCCACCTCGCAACCGCTGGCCGTGCAGGCCGGGCTGCGCCTGCTGCAGGCCGGCGGCAACGCGGTGGATGCGGCCATCGCCACGGCGGCGGCGATGGCCATCGTCGAGCCCTGTTCCAATGGCCTGGGCAGCGACAACTTCGCCATCCTGTGGGACGGGCAGCAGCTGCACGGCCTCAACAGCTCCGGCACCGCGCCCGCGGCGTGGACGCGCGAGTACTTCCTGAAGAGGCACGGCGAAAAGCTCCCGATGCGCGGCTGGGACAGCGTCACCGTGCCCGGCGCCGTGGCCGGCTGGGTGGCGCTGTCGGAGCGCTTCGGCAAGCTGCCTTTCGGCGACCTGCTGCAGCCGGCGATCGAACTCGCCGAGCGCGGCTACGGCGTCGGCGTGGTCACGGCCGACAAGTGGGCGCGCGCGGTGCCGGCGCTGGAGAACGAACCCGGCTTCCGCGAGACCTTCATGCCGCATGGCCGCGCGCCGACGCCGGGCGAGCGCTTCAGCTTCGCCGCCGCCGGCCGCACACTGCGTCGCATCGCCGAGACCAAGGGCGAGGCCTTCTACCGGGGCGACGTCGCGCAGGCCCTGGCCGCCCACAGTGCGGCGCATGGCGGCTCGATGACCGTCGCCGACCTGGCCGGCTACGCGCCCGAGTGGGTCGAACCCATCGGCATGGACTTCGCCGGCCACCGCCTGCACCAGATCCCGCCCAACGGCCAGGGCATCGCGGCGCTGATGGCGCTGGGCATGCTGCGCCACCACGACCTGGCGGCGCACCCGGTGGACAGCCTGGCCTCGCAGCACCTGCAGATCGAGGCCATGAAGCTGGCCTTCGCCGACACCTACCGCTGGGTGGCCGACCCGCGGGCGATGACCGAGGTCACCGCCGCCGACCTGCTGGACGACGCCTACCTGGCCGAGCGTGCGAAGCGCATCGACCCCACGCGCGCCCAGTCCTTCGGCCCTGGCACGCCGCCCAAGGGCGGCACCATCTACCTGACCGCGGCCGACGAGAGCGGCATGATGATCAGCCTGATCCAGTCCAACTACATGGGCTTCGGCAGCGGTGTGGTGGTGCCCGAGGTGGGCGTGAGCTTGCAGAACCGCGGTCACGGCTTCACGCTGGATGCGGGTCACCCCAACGTGGTGGCGCCGGGCAAGCGGCCGTTCCACACCATCATTCCCGGCTTCCTGACGAAGGACGGCCAGCCGGTGATGAGCTTTGGCGTGATGGGCGGCAACATGCAGCCGCAGGGTCACCTGCAGACCCTGGTGCGCATGCTGGTGCACGGGCAGCAACCGCAGGCGGCCTGCGACGCGCCGCGCTGGAAGGTGGCCACGGGGCTGGACATCGACTGCGAGCACACGATGGCGCCGGCGCTGGCCGATGGCTTGCGCGGCCTGGGCCATGCGCTCAAGCCCACGCTGGACCCGTACATGGACTTCGGCTCCGGCCAGTTCATCTGGCGCATGGGCGACCCGGCCGTCGAAGGCTACGTGGCGGCCAGCGATTCGCGGCGTGAAGGTCAGGCGGCTGGCTTCTGACCTGACCCGCGCCCCAGCCACTGCAGCAGCGTCTCGTAGAGGTGCCGGGGTGCGATCGGCTTGGTGATGAAGTCGTCCATGCCGGCGGCGAGGCAGCGGTTCTTGTCCTCGACGAAGGAGTTGGCCGTCATCGCCAGGATGGGCGTGCCCGCGTGCCGGGGGATCTGACGGATGCGCTGCGTGGCCTCCAGGCCATCCATCTCCGGCATCTGCACGTCCATCAGGATGAGCGCGTAGTCGCTGCGCGCGGCCCTGTCCAGGGCGTCGCGGCCGTTGACGGCGGCGTCGACGACGAGGCCAGCGTCCTCGAGGATCGTCAAGGTGATCTCGCGGTTGATGGGCTCGTCGTCGGCCAGCAGCACGCGTGCGTGCGGATGTCTGCGCACGATGAGATCCTCTGCCGCCAGTGCGCCGGGTGCCGTCGTTTCTGACCAGGCGTCCTGGGCCACCTTGAGCCTCGCGGTGAACCAGAACGTACTGCCGACGCCGACCGTGCTGACCGCGCCGGCATCGCCACCCATGAGCTGGGCCAGCTTGCGGGTGATGGCCAGCCCCAGGCCGGTGCCGCCGTACTTGCGCGTGGTGCTGCTGTCGGCCTGCTCGAACGCACCGAACAGGCGTGGCAGCACCTCGGGCTCGATGCCGACGCCCGTGTCCTCGACCTCGAACCGCAGCAGCGCGCTGTCGCCAGCATCCTCCACGCAGCTCGCCCGCAGGGCCACGTGGCCGCGCTCGGTGAATTTCACCGCGTTGCCCGCGTAGTTCAGCAGCGCCTGCTGCAGCCGTGTCGGGTCACCCAGCAGGTGTGGCGGCAGCGAACCGATCTGCGTCGTCAGCTGCAACTGCCGGGTGCGGGCCCGTTCCTGCAGCATGGAGACGATGTTCCCCAGCAGGGCGCCGACGGAGACCGGGGTCTCCTCGAGCACGAACTTGCCGGCCTCGATCTTGGACAGCTCGAGCACGGCGTTGATGATGCTCAGCAGGTGCTCGCTGGCACCTTCGAGCTTGCTCATCTGGTCGGTCTGGCGCGGCGTGAGGCCGCCGCGCCTGACCAGGTGGGCCATGCCGGTGATGGCGTTCAGGGGCGTGCGGATCTCGTGGCTCATGTTGGCCAGGAAGGCGCTCTTGGCCACGTTGGCCTGCTCGGCGCGTGCCTTGGCGTGTGCCAGTTCGGCCGTGCGCTCGTCCACCAGGCGCTGCAACTCGTGGCGGTGGCGCTCGAGCTCCATCTCCATCTGCTTGCGGTCCGTGACGATGCGGCCCACGCCCCGGTACCCGGCGAACTGGCCATCCTCGCCGAAGACCGGGACACCGCTGATCGACACCCACCGGATGTCCCCCTGCGCGGTCCTGATGCGGTATTCGAAGTCCCTGAAGGGCTTTCGCTGCAGGATGAGGGCGTCGTTGGCGGCGATGAGCTCCGGTGGGTTGAGGCTGTCGTCGGCCATCAGTTCCGCGCGCGTTCTGCCGAGCACGTCCTCCAGCTTCTGACCGTTGTTGGCCTCGAAGTTGTCCGAGAAGTAGCTGAACCGCAGTTGCTCGTCCATCTCCCAGAACCAGTCGGCCGTGCTCTGCGAGAAATCGAGGAAACGGCCGCGTTCCGCCTGGACGGTGAGCTCCGCTGTCTTGCGGACCGTGATGTCGGATCCGGTGCCCCGGTAACCCAGGAAGTGGCCCGACTCGTCGAAGTGCGGAATGCCGCTGATGCTGAGCCAACGGCCGGTGAAGTCGCCGCGCAGCTGGTACTCGAAGTTGCGGAACGGCTCGTGCCGCTCCAGTGCCGCGAGATGGGCCTGCCACGCCGGCATCGCCAGGTCCCGCGGGTCGGCGATCTCCTCGCGGCGACGCCCCAGCGACCTCTGCGACGCGTCACCCAGCACCTGGGCGTTGCGCTCGGAAAAGTAGGTGAAGCGCAGGTCGCTGTCCATCTCCCAGAACCAGTCGGAGGAGGCGTCGGTGTAGTCCTTGAACCGCTGCTCGCTCTGGCGCAGGGCCAGCTCCGCCTGCTTGCGCTCGGTGATGTCCTGCACGGTGCCGGTCAGCAGCTGCAGCTGACCGTCGCCGCCGAACGTGGGCTCGAAACGGACCTGGATCCAGCGGTTTGTGCCGTCGGGCAGGACGATGCGGTGGTCGATGGCGTGCGCACGCCGTTCCGCGATGGCGGCCTCGGCCGACGCACGGGCCGGCTGGACATCGTCGGGATGGATCGTGGCGAGAAACCGCCCGAGGCTGGGCACGAACTCGCCGCGCTGGCGGCCGAAGATGCCGTACATCTCGTCGGACCACTGGGTGGCCCCGGTGCGCGCATCGAACCGCCAGTTCCCGATGTGGGCGATTCGCTGCGCCTCGGCCAGAGAAGCTTCGCTGAGCCGCAGTTCGTGCTCGATGCGCCGGCGCTCCGTGATGTCGAGGTGGGTCCCGACCATGCGCATGGCCCTGCCATCCGCGTCGCGGATGATGGTGGCACGTGACAGGATGTCGATCCAGTGCCCGGCCTTGTGGCGCATCTTGAACTCGACGCTGAAGCCGTCGGCCTTGCCGGCGACGCAGTCGTCGATCCGCGCCAGCGTCCGGGCGCGCCCGTCCTCGTCCACCAGCGCCTCCCACAGCGCGAAGGAATCGTCCAGTTCGTGCTCGGCGTAGCCGAGCATCGCTTTCCAGCGCGGCGAGAAGAAGACCGTCTGGGCCTGCATGTCCCAGTCCCACAGGCCGTCGTCGGTGGCGCGCAGCGCCAGATCGTACCGTTCCTCACTGGCACGCAGGGCGGCTTCGGTCTGCTTGCGCAAGGTGATGTCGCGCCACAGGCAGTGGAGCACCTGGCGGCCGCGCAGCACGATCACCGACAGGGTCACCTCCACGGCGAGATCGCTGCCGTCCTTGCGCCGGTGGACCCACTCGAACCGTTGAAGACCCCGTTCCCGGGTCAGGCGCCCCAGGCGTTCGGCCTTGGCGACGGAGTCCTCGCCATCCGGCTGCACCGGCGGCGACAGCGCCGACGGGCGGGTGTTCATCAACGCCGACTTGTCGGCGTACCCCAGGATCGCGACCGCCGCCCGGTTGCATTCGACGAACCGGTTGTCGTCGATGAGCCAGGTCGGGTCGGGCGACGACTCGAACAGGTCGCGGAACCGCTGTTCCGAGTCCTTGAGCTGCTCCTGCGTGACCCGCAACTCGGTGATGTCGTCGTACAGGCCCAGCACCCCGATGACCGCGCCTTGATCGTCCTTCAGCGGAACCTTCGAGGTCCGCAGCCAGATCTGCCGGCCGTCCGGCGTGGTCTGGGGCTCCTCGAAGTTCAGCCTGGAGACGCCCGAGTCGAGCACGCGCTGGTCGTCGGCACGGTAGAGATCGGCCTGTTCGGCCCAGCCCATCTGGTGATCGTCCCGGCCGATCAGCTCGTCCGGCGAAGCCTTGCCGGCATCGCGGGCGAAGGCCGGGTTGCAGCC
The DNA here is from genome assembly GCA_024235855.1 of Burkholderiaceae bacterium. GTDB lineage: Bacteria > Pseudomonadota > Gammaproteobacteria > Burkholderiales > Burkholderiaceae_C > Rubrivivax. The sequence continues at coordinate 105,263 of JACKLN010000006.1, read as the reverse complement.
CAGGTAGTTCAGTGCCCGGTCCTTCCAGAACACGCGCATCGGGACGTGGTCGATCACCGCCTGCAGCAGGTTCCTGGAGTCCCGCAAGGCCGCTTCGGCGAGGACCTGCTCGGTGACGTCCTGGACCGTGCCGACCGACCGCAGCGGCCGGCCTTCCGCATCGAAGTAGGTCTGGCAACGTTCGTGGACGTGCTTGACCCGGCCGTCCGCCATGCGCAGCCGGTGCCGGATGGAATACGGCCGACGCGTCTCCAGCGAGGTCCGGTAGGCGGTGTTCACCGCGTCGCGATCATCCGGATGCACGCCGTCGATGAACATCGCGTAGGTGGGTTCGCAGGCGCCGGGGTCGCGTTCGAAGATGCGGTAGACCTCGCTGGACCAGTCGAGCCGATCGCAGGTCAGGTCCAGTTGCCAGGTGCCCACCTTGGCCAGCAACTGGAGTTCGGCCAGCGACAGATCGCGGCGCTGCAGCTCGTCCTCGGCCCGCACCCGCGCGCTGATGTCCTGGATCGTGCCGGCGACCCGATCGATGCGGCCGTCGTCGTCGCGCCGGGCGCGGCCGCTGACCTCGACCCACTTCACCGTCCCGGTCCGGGCCGTGCGCACCTGGGCCCGCAGCGTGAACGGTTCGCCGCCGGCCCGCACCGCCTGCAGGTGCCCGGCCACGCTCGCGCGCGAACCTTCGTCGAAGACCGCGACCGCATCGTCCAGACCGAGCACGGTGCCTGCCGGCAGCTCGAGCATCGCCGACGCGCCGGCTGTCCACGTGAAGGTGTCGTTCACCGGGTCGGCTCGCCAGCCGCCGATCAGTCCGCTGCGCTCGCTTTCGGACCAGAAGAACTCGCGTTCGAGCGTGTCGGCCTGCAGTCGACGACAGGCCGACATGCAGTCGGCCAGCTCCTGCGCGGCCTGCTCGGCCAGGTCCCGCTCGGCGCCGGCGGTCAGATGGCGCCTCAGTGTGTCGATCAGCTGTGCCATCCGCTGGTGGCGGTGATCGACCTCCGCCAGGCCTGCACCGATGGCCGGGTCGTGAGCAGGCGTCTGCGGCGGTCGAGGCGGCATCGTCTTCGGGTGCAGTGCAGGGGGTTCCTGGTCCAGCGGCGCGACGGGTGAGCGGCGCTGCCGTGTCAAGGCTGGTCCGGCGGGAGCAGCCCGTCCTGCCAGAGTCGCGCCTCCCATTCGTGCAGCCAGCTCTGCAGCGCGTGGGCGGGCATGGGCCGGCCGATGAAGTAGCCCTGCGCGATGTTGACCCCCTTCTCGACGAGGAAGTCCCAGTCGTCGCGGTCTTCCACGCCCTCGGCCACGACGTCCATGCCCAGCATGCGGCCCAGGTTCAGGCTGGCTTCGAAGATGGCGCGCAGCCGGGTGTCGTGGGCGGCGTTGTGGGTGAAGCTGCGATCGATCTTCAATTCGTCGAACGGCAGGTCGCGCAGCTGCGCCAGCGAACTGTGGCCCTGCCCGAAATCGTCGATCGACAGTCGGAATCGCTTCAGCCGCAGGCGGATCAGCTGGTCGAGGACGCTGGTGACCGAGCGCATCAGCCGGCTCTCGGTGATCTCGATCTGGATGTACTGCGGCGGAACGCCAACGTCGCTGGTCTTGGCGATCATGCGGTCGGCCAGGGCCAGGGTGGACAGGTCGTCCATCGACACGTTGATGGCCACGCGCAGCGTCAGGCCGGCATCGAGCCATTCGCGGGCCTGGGCCACGGCGGTCCTGGCGACGACGCGCGTGAGCTCGTGGACGAAGCCGCCGTGCTCGGCGACGGGAACGAACTGGTCGGGGAACACGAGGCCGTCGGTCGGATGCTGCCAGCGCACGAGCGCCTCGACACCCACCACCTCGCCGGTCTTCACGTCGACCTTCGGCTGGTACCAGTTGACGAGCTGGCCAGCCTCGATGCCATTGCGGACCTCTTCTGCGGCATAGACCTTGCGGGTTGCGGCCCGCCGCCCCGGGGTCTTCGGCGCCAGGTGCTGGGCGAGCGCGCCGCGCAGTGCCTCCGCGCTCGGCGGTTTGCGCAGCGGCGTGGTGGTCTGCAACTCGTAGGCGCGCGCCAGCTTCTCGGTGGATTGCAGCAGGAGCTCGTCCTCGCCACTCACCAGCAGCAGGCAGCCGGCAAACCGGCGTTCCGCCAGGTGGCGCACGAACTCGACACCATCCATGCCCGGCATGTTGATGTCCAGGACCACCATCTGCGGGGGCTCGTCCTGGGCATCCAGCCAGGACAGCGCGGCAGCGCCGTCGCCCATGCAGACGATGTCCTCGAACCCTTCGCGCGCGAGCATGTGCTGCAGCAGGTCGAGCATGAAGGGCTCGTCGTCGAGGACGAGGATCGGGCGTGCCAGGGCCATCTCGCTACTCCAAGGGCGCCAAGGGCATTGTTGCAGGGCGCCTGTCCGCCGCCCTGGGAATCGAGACCGAGCCGCCTGGATCGGCAAGTCGCATGGCGGGCGCAACCCTCACCGGCTTGTGTCCTGGCCCGCCATCGGCCCGTTGGCGAGATGCGCTTCGATCGCGGCCGCGACCTGGTGCCAATGGGATGCCAGGGCCGGAGCCAGGGCACGCGCCGCCGCTTGCTGCCCGGCTCTTCCGGCCGCCTCGATCTGCTCGCAGAGATCCCCCAGGGCCAGTGCCCCGACGCTCCGCGAAGACGACTTCAGCTTGTGCGCCAGTGAACAGGCCTCGCGGAGGTCGCCGCCGTCCAGCGCCGCGAGCATGCCTTGCTGGTAGGTGAGGCCGTGTCGCAGGTAGTCGGCCAAGAAGCGTTCGAGCACGGCGGGCTTGTTGCCGACCAGTGCCGCCAGTACACCCACGTCCACCGCGGGAAGCGCTGGGTCGACCGCCGGCGGCGCGCCGGTGTCCGTGGGCCTGGTGGCGTCTGCCGGTGGCCCGTTCCCGGCAGGGCTGCCCAGCCAGTGGGACAGCACGCTCCCCAGGCGCGCCAACGACACCGGCTTGGCCAGATAGTCGTCCATGCCTGCCGCCAGACACTGCTCGGCCTGGCCCTTCATCGCGTTGGCAGTCAGCGCGACGACCACGGTTCGCGGGCGGCCACTGGCGGCTTCCTCCCGGCGAATCGCCGTCACCATCTCGTAGCCGTCCATGATCGGCATGTGCAGATCGGTGAGCACGAGCCCGTAGTGCCCCTGGCGCCAGCGCTCCAGGCCCTGCAGGCCATCGCCGGCGAAGTCGGTCAGGTAGCCCAGCAGGCGCAGCTGATGCCGGGTGAGCTTCTGGTTGATGGGGTTGTCCTCGACGGTCAGCAGCAGCGCTCCGCGTGCCAACGCCTCATCGCGCGACGCCGCCGGCGTCGTGGCCATGCCCACGCTGCCGGTTGGTGGCGGACGGAAATCCGGCTCCGACGACATCCCTCACACGCCCTCGAGCGCCGCGCCGGACCCGGCGATGCGCACGTGCCCTGCGTGTGCCTGCACCCGGATGCGGCGAAGCCACCAAATGTGGTCGCAGCAGGTTGTGGATGGAAGCAGTTGCACGCGTGCACTCGTCCGGGATGCGCCGCAGCGGCGGGATTGGGCTGGCCATCGGCGTCGCCTGTCATGACGGACCGCGCCATAAATGCTTGGCTGGAGTATCCCCCAACCCAGTGGGGTGCAATGCCGGCAATTGATCCTCGGGGCCATGGCAGTTCACGCTGGAGGGCATGGAAAGTGCGTGCATCATTGATGCCTGGCTTGGCGACGGAGCACTTTCGCATGAGACAGCCCGCGACCGGAGACCTGGCGTCCGCATGGCGTGCGTTCACGTGCCGGTGAGGCGCAGCTGCGTCTGGTGCGCTGACAGTTCCGCCCGTCGCCATGGCAGGGCATGACCGCGCCGACCTGACGGCCGCGCAGCGGCAGGCGCTGCGCGCCGAGTCACTGCGCCAATATGCACAGACGACGCCGCGGCTGGCCGCGGCTGGCGTCGTCTTCGGGCTGCTGGTGGCGTGGCTGCAGTGGCCGGTGGTTTCGACGGTCGACGTGGCCACATGGCTTGCCGTGCTGGTCGTTGTCATGCTGGCGCGGCTGATGGTCAGCCTGTGGCATCGGCGGCTGGGTACACCGGTGGAGCCGGCGCTGCGCTGGCTGAGGCTGTACCGGATGTCCGTGCTGGGCACCGGTGTCGCCTGGGGCCTGAGCGCGTGGTGGCTGTTCCCGGAACAGAACCCGCAGTACCAAGCCTACCTGTTCTTCGTGTTGATGGCCGTGGCGATCGGCGGATCGAACATGCTGGCCCACGACGCCGCGGCGGTGGTGCTGTATGCGGTGCCCGCGTTCGTTCCCGTGGCTTTCCGGCTCGGGGTCGCCGGTGGCGAGCCGGCCTTTCTGTGGGGGGCGGCGATCTTCCTCCCTTACCAGGTGTGGACCAGCATGCGCAACAGCGCCGCGATGCGGGAGAGCACGCTGCTGCGCCTGTCGGAGAGCGAGCGTGCGCGTCTGGCCAGCCTCCGCCTGGAGACCCTGCTGGCCGACGTGGAGGAGCGGATGCACCTGTCCGCGCCGGCGGGCGGGCGCGCGCGCCCGCCGGGCCAGGCCGGGGACGCCTTGCCGGCTGCCGCAGCCGCCGCGCTGGTCGAACAGAGCCACAGGCTCATCGAGCTCGTGCGCACGACCCGTGAGGGTGTCTGGTTCATCGACGTCCAAGGTCGTACCACGGACCTGAATCCGGCCATGTGTGCCCTGCTGGGCTGCGCGCGGGAGTCGGTGCTCGGGCGCACGATCTTCGACTTCGTGGACGACGAGAACGCTGCCGTGTTCCGGGCCCAGCTGGAGCGCCGGCGGGCAGGCGACCGCGGCAGCTACGAGCTGGCACTCAGGCGCCCCGATGGCACGCTGGTGCACTGCGTCAACAACGCCACGCCACTCACCGACCTCGACGGCCGCACCGTGGGCTCGGTCGGGCTGTGGACGGACATCAGCGAACTCAAGCGCACCGAGGCCCGACTCCGGGAGTACGAGTTCGCGATCAACGCCATGAGCGCTGCCGTCAGCCTGCAGGTTCGCCGGGATGGCCAGTTCCGCTACCAGATGGTCAACGATGCATGGTGCCGGCTGTCGGGCGTTTCGCGGGAGCAGGCGCTGGGACTCGAGGGGCGCAGCCTGCCGGGTCTGGCCGACCGCGACGAACGTCTGCGTCACATCACCGCGGCGGCCGACGAGCGGCGCACGATCACGTACCGTGGGTGGGTCGAGGTCGACGGCAACCGGGTGAACACGGAGACGGTCTATCACCCGATCGTCGAGGACGGCCGCCCCGTCGATCGCGTCATCGTCGTCTCGCGCGACGTCACCGAGGAGCAGCGGGCGAGCGCGGCGCTGAACGCCAGCCTGCGCAACCTGCGCACGGCCCTGAACGCCATCGGCGACGGCATCTTCGCGTCCGGCGCGGCCGGCCCCGACGAGCCGGTGCTGTTCCACAACGAGCGCATGCTGTCGATGTGGGGTCTGGCCGTGGCGCCGGGCGAGGTGTTGACGCCGCGGAGGATCATGACGCACGCCGCCGCGATGTTCGCCGACCCCCAGGCGCAGGCGCGGCGGGTGGACGAGATCATCCGCGGCAACCTCTTCAGCGACGATCGCGTTCGGCTCAAGGATGGCCGGGCGCTGCGGCGACGCTGCTTCCCGTTCGTCGACGGGGGGCACATGGTGCGGGTGTGGACCTTCGCCGACATCACGGCCGAGGAGGACGCCGTCGATGCCTTGCGGACGGCCGAGGCGCAGCAACGGGCGATGATCGAGGCCTTTCCCGGCTACATCGCCTGCCTGGATGCGGACCTCCGCTATGTCTTCGTCAACGCCCGCCTGCGGCAGATGCTCGGTCTGGCGGAGGCCGACATCGTCGGGCAGCGCCTGCGCGAGGTCGCCGGCACCGAGCGCAGCGCCGAGAGCGAGGCGGCGGTGCTGCGGGCACTCGCTGGCGAGACGGTCGTCATCGAGCGCCAATGGAACCAGGGTGCTGCTTCCCAGGAAGAGGTCCAGCTGATCACGCTGGCTCCGGGCCCTGGCGATGGCGACGCACCGGTGTGTTATGCCTTCGGCATCGACATCACGGCGCAGAAGCGCGCGCAGGCCCAGCTGCTCACCCTCAAGGAAGAGGCCGAGCGCGCGAACCTGGCCAAGTCCGAGTTCCTGTCCCGCATGAGCCACGAGCTGCGCACGCCGATGAACGCGATCATCGGCTTCGCCGAGGTGCTGGCGTCGGATCAGGACCCGCCACTGGCGCCGTCGCACCGCCCGCTGGTTCACGACATCCTCGCCGGCGGGGAGCACCTGCTCGAGCTGATCAACGAGGTGCTTGATCTCGCTCGGGTCGAGGCGGGCAGGCTGGAGGTGGCCGCCGAACCGGTGGAACTGATGCCGCTGCTGGCCGAGTGCAGCGGGCTCGTCGCACCGCTGGCGCGCGCCCACGGCGTCAGCTGGCAACCCGCGGCCATGCCGCCGGACCCGTCCTGGGTGTGCGCCGACCGCATCCGGCTCAAGCAGGTCCTGCTCAACCTGTTGTCCAACGCGATCAAGTACAACCGACCCCACGGTCAGGTCAGGATCGACGTGTGCCACTCGGACGATGGCTGGCGCGTCGAGGTGCACGACCAGGGCGAGGGGCTGACCGAGGCACAGCAGCGGCGCCTGTTCGTGCCCTTCGAGCGGCTGGATGCCGAGCGCAAGGGCACCGAAGGCACCGGCATCGGCCTGGCCTTGAGCAGCCGGCTCGTCGATCTGATGCGGGGCCGGATCGGCGTGCGCAGCACGCCGGGGCAGGGCAGCTGCTTCTGGATCTGGCTGCCGACTGCCGCGCCGGCCATCGCGGCCGAGGTGGCGGCCGTTCGAGGGGTGTCGACCGCGGACGGCGCGCCGGGCGACCCGCCGGCGCTGGCCGGCAGCCTGCTGTACGTCGACGGGTCGGCATTCGAGGCGGCGCTGATGGCAGCGGCCTTGCAGGATCATCCCGACTTCGAGCTGCGGACCGCCGAGGGGGAGGACGACTGCGTCGCCCAAGCCCGGGCGCGGCCCCCGAGCCTGATCCTGCTGGATGTCGACCGGCCCGAGCTGGACAGCGCGCGCCTCCTGCGCCGGCTGCGTGAGCACGACCAGACCCACGCCATCCCGGTCGTGGCGCTGAGTTCGAGTGCCGCCGTTGACGCGCCGCCGCCCGGTGCACAGCCTGCTTTCGCCGGCCACCTCGTCAAACCGTTCGACCTGGCGGTCCTGGAGGCCACCTTGCGTCGGGCGATCGGGTCACCGTAACGGCCTGCCGGAGCGGTCCGGATGCGGCGTTGCGCGCGCCGTGAACCGCGCCTCGGCTGGCAGAATGCCCGACGCCACCGCAGGGCGGGACCAGCACGGCCCGGCTGCGCGGCGCGGCCTGGCTGCGCCGGACCCGGCCCGGCGCCATCGCCGCCCTTGAATGCCTTCGCATCGCCCCAAGATGGCAAGCGGCTCGTTTTTCAACCGTCCCTGCCGACCATGAGCAAACAGACCCATTCCTTCCAGGCCGAGGTGCAGCAGATCCTGCACCTGGTCACCCATTCGCTGTACTCCAACAAGGAGATCTTCCTGCGTGAGCTGGTCTCCAACGCCTCTGACGCCTGCGACAAGCTGCGCTTCGAGGCGCTGGACAACGCCGCGCTGTACGAGGACCAGCCCAACCTCGAACTGCGCGTGCTCTTCGACGCCGAGGCGAAGACCATCACCATCCGCGACAACGGCATCGGCATGAGCGCCGAGGAGGCCGTGGCCCACCTGGGCACCATCGCCAAGAGCGGCACGCGCGAGTTCATGGCGCGGCTGGAAGGCGACCAGAAGAAGGACGCCAACCTGATCGGCCAGTTCGGCGTGGGCTTCTATTCCGGTTTCATCGTCGCCGACCGCATGACGGTGGAGACGCGCCGCGCCGGCGCGCCGGCCGACCAGGGCGTGCGCTGGAGCAGCACCGGCAGCGGCGACTTCGAGGTCGAGACGATCGACAAGCCCGGCCGCGGCACCGACGTCATCCTGCACCTGCGCGAGGGCGAGGAGGAGTTCCTTTCCGCGTGGAAGCTCAAGTCCATCATCGGCAAGTACAGCGACCACATCTCGCTGCCGATCCTGATGCGCAAGGAGACCTGGGACGAGGAGAAGAAGGCCCAGGTGCCCACCGACGAGTGGGAGACGGTGAACAAGGCCGCCGCGCTGTGGACGCGCAGCAAGAGCGACATCACCGACGCCGAGTACCAGGAGTTCTACAAGCAGATCAGCTACGACCAGCAGGCACCGCTGGCCTACACGCACAACCGTGTGGAAGGCCGCACCGAGTACACGCAGCTGCTGTACGTGCCGGCCAAGGCGCCGTTCGACCTCTGGAACCGCGACAAGCGCGGCGGCGTGAAGCTCTACGTCAAGCGCGTCTTCATCATGGACGACGCCGAGGCGCTGATGCCGGTGTACCTGCGCTTCGTCAAGGGCGTGATCGACAGCGCCGACCTGCCGCTGAACGTCAGCCGGGAGCTGCTGCAGGAAAGCCGCGACGTCAAGGCCATCCGCGAAGGCAGCACCAAGCGCGTGCTGAGCATGCTCGAGGACGTGGCCAACAGCGACGAGCCCAGCCAGAAGGACAAGTACGCCGCATTCTGGAAGGAATTCGGCCAGGTGCTCAAGGAGGGCATCGGCGAGGACTTCGCCAACCGCGAGCGGCTGGCCAAGCTCTTCCGCTTCGCCTCCACGCATGCCGACGAGGGCGTGTCGCTGGCCGACTACGTCTCGCGCATGAAGGAAGGCCAGGACGCGGTCTACTACATCACCGCCGACAGCCTGGCCGCCGCCAAGGGCAGCCCGCAGCTCGAGATCTTCCGCAAGAAGGGCATCGAGGTGCTGCTGCTGGTGGACCGGGTGGACGAGTGGATGCTGTCGCACCTCTACGAGTACGAGGGCCACCCGCTGAGCAGCGTGGCCAAGGGCGCCGTGGACCTGGGCAAGCTGCAGGACGAGGCGGAGAAGAAGGCCGCCGAGGCCGCCGCCGAGGCCAGCAAGCCGCTGCTCGACAAGCTCAAGGCCTCGCTGGCGGACCGCGTGAAGGACGTGCGCGTGACGACCCGCCTGGTCGACTCACCGGCCTGCGTGGTGGTCGACGAGGGCGACGTCAGTGCCCACCTCGCACGCATGCTCAAGGCCGCGGGGCAGGAGGCACCGAAGGCACAGCCCATCCTGGAGATCAATCCCCGACATGCGCTCGTCCGCCGGCTCGATGCCCCCGAGGGCGCCGAACAGTTCGACGACCTGGCGGCGCTGCTCTTCGAGCAGGCGCTGCTGGCCGAAGGCGGGCAACTCGAGGATCCCTCCACGTTTGTTCGCAGGGTGAACCGCCTGCTGGTTGGGGAGTGACCAGCACCCAGTAGCAACCGCTAACATCGGGGCGCGCGGGCGGCCCGGCGGGCCACAGCGAGGGCCCGCGCCCGACATGCCCCCTGAAAGCACCGAAGGCCTGCTGCGTGCGCTGGTGGTGGACGACCACGACATCGTCCGCCTCGGCGTGCGCAGCCTGCTCGGCGCACGTTTCGATGTCCGCGAGGCGCACGATGCACGAACGGCCCTGGCGTGCCTGGCCGAAGCGCCGTGCGACCTGCTGCTGCTGGATCTGTCGCTCGGAGACGATTTCGGCCTGACGGCCCTGCCGCGCCTGCGGGCCGAGTGCCCGGGCATGCGCGTCATCGTGCTCAGCTCGCTGGCCGAGGACCTGTACGCGGAGCGCGCGCTGAAGTCCGGTGCCGATGGCTTCGTGTCGAAGTCCGCGCTCACGGCCTCGCTGCTCGACGCGGTCGACACCGTGCTGGCGGGCCGCGTCTACGTGAGCCCGGCCATGCGCGAATCGCTGCTGCGGCGGGTCGGTGGCCCGGCGCCGGCGCGGCCGGACCTGTCGCCGCGTGAACTCGAGGTGCTGCGGCTGGTGGCGGCCGGCCGCAGCACGCGCGAGATCGCCGACACGCTCAACCGCAGCGTCAAGACCATCGAGACGCACAAGCAGGCATTGAAGGTCAAGCTCGGCGCCGACTCGCCGGCGCAGCTGGTGCGGGTGGCCCTGCAGTGGACCGGGGAGGCCCGGTGACTGCTTCGCTGCGTGCCGTGTGCGTGGCCGTGCTCGTCAGTCTGGGCGCGGCTGCCCCCCTCACGGCGGCTGCGCAGGCGCCGCTGGAGCATCTGCACGTGACGGTACCCGGCGACACGCTGATCGGCATTGGCCGCCAGCTGCTGGCCGAGCCGCGCCGCTGGCGCGCCGTGGCACGCCTGAACCGCATCGCCAACCCCGACCGCATCCCGGTTGGTGCGCGGCTGCGCATCCCGGTCGCGTGGATGCGCACCGAACCGCGCCCGGCGACCTTGCTGGGCCGCATCGGCACGGTGCAGGCGCCGGCCAGCCTGGACGAAGGCAGCGAGGTGGTCACCGGCGACGATGGCCACGCCGTGATCCGCCTGGTCGATGGCACGGTGCTGCGGCTGCGCCCGCGCAGCCGCCTGGGGCTGACCGAGTCGCGGGTCGTGCCCGACACGCCGGTCACCCGTGCCCGCGCCCGCCTGGGCAGCAGGCGGGTCGAGATCGATGCCGCCCCGGCGCGGGGCGGCGAACCCGGGTTCCGCATCGACACGCCCCAGGGCGTGCTCGGCGTGCGCGGCACCCAGTTCCGGGTCGCCAGCGACACCGAGCCACCGCGCAGCCGCGGCGAAGTCACCGAAGGCGTGGTGGCCGTTTCGGGTGGTGCGCCCGGTGAACAACGTGTGCAGGCGGGATTCGGCACCGTCATCGACACCGCCGGCCGCGTGGCCGAGCCGGTCCGTCTGCTGCCGGCGCCCGACCTGGCGACCTTGTCGCGCCTGCAGGAGCGTGTGCTCGTGCGCTTCGTCTTGCCCACACCGGCAGGCATGGCCGGCGTGGTGGCCTGGCGCGCCCAGGTGGCGCGGGACGCCCGCTTCGAGCAGGTGCTCGGTGACCTGCGCGTCGCCCACCGGCCCGAAGGCAGCGAACTGCGCTTTGCCGGGCTGCCCGATGGCGACTACCTGCTTCGCGTACGCGGCGTCGATGGTCTGGGCCTCGAGGGCCTGGACGCCGACCTGCCCTTCCGGCTGAAGGCGCGGCCCGAGCCGCCGCTGCCCTCGGCCCCGGCGCCGCGCGAAAGGCGCTTCGGCACCCGGGTCGAGTTCGGCTGGGCCGCCAATGCCGACGCCGGCAGCTACCGCCTGCAACTGGCCACCGAGCCGACCTTCGCTGCCCCGCTGCGCGAGCTGGACGGCCTGCGCAGCACCGGCACCGTCGTCGAAGACCTGGCCCCGGGCACCTACCACTGGCGGCTGCGCAGCGTGCGGCCGGACGGCGACCTCGGGCCCTGGGGCGACGCCGAGCAGTTCGAGCTTCGTCCGGCGCCGCCGCTGCCGCCCAAGCCGGCGGTGGGCGACCACGGCGTGCGCTTTGCCTGGAAGGGGTTGCCCGGCCAGACCTTCGATTTCCAGATGGCCGCCGACCCGGCCTTCGGGACCCTGCTGCTGGACCGCCGCTGGGCCGAGACCTTCATCGAGATCCCGCGCCCGGCCAGCGGCCGCTACTGGGTGCGCCTGCGCGCGATCGACCCCGACGGCTTCGTCGGCCCCTTCGGCGGCGCGCAGTTCTTCGACGTGCCGCACTGCCTGCGCAACGGCGCTGGCGACTGCGTGCGCGCCGGCGGCGAACCGGTGGTGACCACGCCGTGAGGCCGACCCCGGCGCTGCGGCGTCGGCGCGATGATGCGCTGATCGCCGCGGTGCTGGCCGCGCTGGCCCTGTGGCTCGCACTCGGCGGCGCGGTCTGGCGCGCCGACCGCGTGCTGCAGGACGCCGCCTTGGCCTGGTGGGCGCGGCCGGCGCCCCCGGACATCGTCATCGTGGCCATCGACGATGCCAGCATCGAGGCCATCGGCCGCTGGCCCTGGCCGCGCACCGTGCACGCCACGCTGCTGGACCGCCTGGCGCAGGCACGGCCGAAGGCGATCGCGCTGGACCTGCTGCTCAGCGAACCCGAGCCGGAGGGCGACCCTTGGCTCGCCGCGGCGCTGGCCCGTGCGGCGCCGGTGGTGCTGCCGGTGGCCTGGCAGGCCGTCGATGGCCGCCTGTCGGTCCTGACGCCGACACCACCGCTGCGCGACGCTGCCGCGGCACTCGGCGCTGCGGAGTCGGCCGTCGACGCCGATGGCGTGCTGCGCCACCTGTTCCTGCAGGCCGGCCCGGCAGCATCACCCTACCCGCACCTGGCCCTGGCGCTGCTGCGTGCCGGCGGCGACGGCCTGCACCCGACACTGCGGCCGGAAGCCGATCCCGCGCCGCTGGCCGCGCCCGAGGGCTGGCGGCGCGATGGCCGGCTGGTGCTGCGCTTTGCCGGGCCACCGGGCAGCGTGCCGCGCGTGTCGGCCCTGGACGTGCTGCGTGACCGTGTGCCGGCCGACGCCCTGGCGGGCCGCTACCTGCTGGTGGGCATGACGGCGCAGGGCCTGGGGGACACGCTGGCCACGCCGGTCAATGCCCGACACCGCGCCATGCCGGGCATCGAGGTGCTGGCCAACGCGACGGCCCTGCTGCGCGACGGCGGCGCGCTGCGCCCGGTGCCGGCGTGGGGGGAAGCGATCGCCAGTGCAACTGCGGTGGCCGGCCTCGTGTTCGGCTTCCGGCGCGTGGGGGCACGCCGCGCCTTGACGGTGGCCCTGATCTCGGTGCCGCTGGCGGTGGTGGCCAGTGTGTTGTCGGTGGGTGCCGGTTGGGCGTGGAGCCCGCTGCCGTTCGCCCTTGCCGCGGCACTGGCCTACCCGCTGTGGAGCTGGCGCCGGCTGGAGTACGCCATGCAGGTGCTCGACCGCGAGATCCGACGCCTGGCCGAGGAGCCGGTGCTGAACGCCGAACATCGCGTCTCCGCCCGGCCGGCGGCGCCGGCCGGTGACGAGCGCGACCTCGGTGCCGACCCCGACCCGCTGGCGCGTCGGCTGGACGACCTGGCGCGGGCCGGCGCGTCCTTGCGCGAGGCGCGCCTGTTCCTGGCTGGTGCGCTGGAGAGCCTGCCGACGGCCACCCTGGTCGGCGATGCCCAGGGCCGGGTGGCGTTGGCCAACGCCCGCGCCGCGGCGCTGTTCGAGGTCGAGACGGCCGCCGATCTGATCGGGCTCGACCTGGGCCGGCTGATCGGCGAATTCTCTACCGACCCGCCCAGCGACTGGCCCGCCCGGCTCGCGGCCCTGACGCCCGGCGGCACCGGCCTGACGGTCGAGGTTCGTCTGGGGGCCGGCCATTGGCTGCTGCACCTGGCGATGGTCGACCTGTCGGCGCATCTTCGTCTCGTCGTGTCGCTGGCCGATCTCTCGTCGGTGCGCGAGGCGCAGCGCCTGCGCGAGGAGACCCTGGCCTTCGTCAGTCACGATCTGCGGGGCCCGGCCAGCAGCATGCTGATGCTGACCGACCTGGCGCAGCAGGGTCGCCTGCCGATCCCGGCCGACGAGTTGGTGCCCGAGATGCGCCGGCTGGCGGCACGCACGCTGGCGCTGGCCGACGACTTCGTGCATGCGGCTCGGGCGCAGACGCGGCCGCTGGTGCCGCAGGCCCTGGACCTGGCGGCCCTGGTCGACGAGGCCGTGGCCGAGTGGCGGGCCGCCGCCGCCGCGGCTGGCGTCGCGCTGTCGGTTCAGGTGGACGCCGGCGCACCGCTGTGGCTGGACCATGCGCTCGCGACCCGCGCCCTGGCCAACCTGCTGTCCAACGCGGTCAAGCACGCACCACCCGGCACGACGGTGGCCGTGCGCGCCTGGCGCGACCCGGCCGGGGCCCGCATCGAGGTCGTCGATGCGGGCCCCGGCCTGGCGGCGGACCAGCGGCAGGCCCTGGTGCGCGGCGAGGAGTCGCTGCGTGTCGGCGGCGCCGGCGGCGTCGGCCTGGGCCTGCTGTTCGTGCGCCGCGTCGCACGGCGGCACGGCGGCTCGTTGACCGGTGAACCGGGCCCGGGTGGGCGCGGCGAATGCATGACCTTGCGCCTGCCCGACCTGCGTGACGCAGGTGCCGGTGCCGGTGCCGGTTCAGGGAATCCCTGAGCGCCGAATCGGTTGCGTCCGGATGGGAGGCGGCGCCCGTGCTGCCTATCGTGCAGGCATGTTCACCGCCACGGTCTCCCGCGCCATGAATGCCTCCTTCTGGACCCGGCTGATGCCGGCGCGCCGGCACGCCGAACGCCGCCCCCGGCTGCGTCTGCAGCCGCTGGGCTTCACCGACACGCAGATGCGCGACCTCCGCCTGATCTGCGAGCGCCTGGGCGAGACGCTGGACCTGCTGCTGGAGATCGACACCCGCGCCGGCGACCTGGTGCTGGCCGACCGCCGGTTCACGGAGCAGACGCCAGCCCAGCGCCTGGCCGGCATCGTGGACGCCCGGCCGCTGCTGACCTGCGACTTCTCCGGCAGCGCTGACCCGTCGGCCAGCGCCATGGCGCTGTTCGAGCGTCGCCAGCGCATGCTGCTGACGCAGCTGCGTGCGCTGCCGCTGGTGCGCGGGCTGTCGCCGCAGTTCGGTGCCAGCGGCTGGGATCCGGGCGTGGTGGCTGCCTCCAGCCTGCCTTCGGGCTTCGACGATGCGCCACAGACGCTGGATGCGCCACCGTTCACGCCGGCGGAGGACCTGCTGGTGACCTGGGTGCTGCGCGGCCTGATGGACCCGGACGTCAAGGGCCTGGTCGCCGCCTATGGCCCGCAGGCGACGATGCGCCTGGACTTCGCCCAGGGCTACGCCCTCATCGACCCGGCGGCACAGCAGGCCTTGCGCGTGCAGCGCCGCGTGCCCACCGTGCAGGACCACGGCAGCCCGGGGGCGGATGCGATCGCCCGCGAACTGCCGGCACTGGTGTGGGACCTGGGCATCGCGCTGGGCGACCGGCGGCTGCTGGACCAGCCGGCGGACGGCTGGCACACGCCGCTGGCCACCTGCAAGGACCCGTCGGTGCAGCAGTACACACGGCTGCCACGCCACCTGGAGCTGGCATCGATGATGTTCCGTGCCCGGCTCTCGCCGGCCGAACTGCAGCGGCGCAGCGGGCAATCGGTGGCCGAGATCCGGCCCTTCCTGCAGGCCTGCCTGTTCCTGGGCCTGGCGTGGTGGGCGCCGGAGGACTGATGAACCGTCAGCGGCCTGCCATCAGCGCACACTGCTCGCGCAGCTGCGCGGCCTGCTGCGACCAGTAGGCGGGCGTGCCGAAGAAGGTGAAGCTGGCCGGAAAGCTCGGGTCGTGCCAGCGCGCCGCGATCCACGCCGCGTGGCGCAGCATGCGCAGCGTGCGCAAGGGCTCGACGAGCCGGCGCTCGCTGTCGTCGAAGTCGCGGAAGTCCTCGTAGCCGGCCAGCAGCTCGTCGAACTGCCGGCGCATCGTGGCGGCGTCGCCCGAGACCAGCATCCACAGGTCCTGCACGGCCGGGCCGTTGCAGGCGTCGTCGAGGTCGACCACGTGCGGGCCTTCGCGCCACAGCACGTTGCCCAGGTGGCAGTCACCGTGCAGGCGCAGCGTGGCCAGGGGCCCGGCACGCGCGAAGGCGTCGGCGATGGCGTCGACGGCGCGCGCCGAGGCGTCGGCCCAGGCCGGCCGTTCGGCGTCGGTGACATGGCCCTGGGCGAGCAGCGCTTCACGCGCCTGCGCTGCGTCCGTGGCCGGGTCCATCGTCGTGCGCGCCAGGAACGGCCGGCGCGCGCCGACCGCGTGCAGGCGGCCGATGAAGGCGCCGATCCGGCGCAGCACGCCGGGCTGCTCGAGTTCGGCCTCGCGGCCGGCGCAGCGAGCCGCCACGGCGAATCGGTGTGGCTGGGTGCCCGGAAACACGCCCAGCGTGGGCGCCTCGGCGGGCAACCAGGTCAATGCCGACGAGGCCGGCGCCAGCACCAGCGGGGGCACCACCGGCACCTCGGCGGCCGCGAGCTCCAGCGCAAAGGCGTGCTCCTCGAGGATCTGCGCGTCGGTCCAGCGGCCGGGCCGGTAGAACTTGGCCACCACCGCACGGCCGTCCTCCAGGAACAGCTGCCAGACCCGGTTCTCGTAGGAGTTGAGCTGCAGGATGCGGCCATCTCCGCGCAGCCCGCCCGCGTCCAGGGCGTCGAGGACCTGCTGGGGGCCGAAACCGGCGTAGGCCGCCGGTGCGGTCTCGGTCAATGCCGCACCGGTGCGGCGCGCTTGCCGTCGATGCCGGGCTCGTCGTCACCGGCCGCCGCCGGCGGCAGGGTCGACAGGCCACGCATGAAGCCGCCCAGTTCGCTGGGGGCGCCGGTGTCGCCGCTCATGCGGCTGTCGGTGCCGAAGAAGGAATCCTGGAAGAAGCCCGAGTCCTGCCACAGGGCCCGGTGCTGGCGTCGCCGGCCGCCGGGCGTGGGCGTCGGTGCCGGCGACGCGGCCAGCGGTGCCCGCGCCGCGGGCATCTGCTGGGGCACCAGCAGCTGCAGCTCGGGCACCGACGGCAGGTGGTCCACCGGGCAGCGCAGGTAGCGCACCCGGCAGGCGGCCAGCACCTTCTGCTTGATCTGCAGCGCGCGGCGCGAGTTGCCACGCTCGGTGTCGATGTCGATGGCGGCCAGCACGCGGCCATTGGCGCTGCAGATCGCGAAGCCGACGTGGATCGAGCCCAGCAGCTCGTACCAGTAGCGCACCTGCTGCGGGTCGGTCGGCTGGCAGAAGCGGACCAGCGGCAGCTTGGACAGCACGATGTGGTGCGGCAGCGCCTCGCGCAGCTGCCGGTAGACGCGGCGCTCGTCGGAACTGAACACCGGGCGGGCGGTCAGCGTCCATTCCTCGGGCAAGGGCGGCGGCTCGGTCTTGCGCTGGCGCAGGGCCCACAACGTGGCGGCGGCGGCCAGCAGGGCGGCCGAAGCGATCGCGATGATCCAAGGGATGGTGTCGGGCGACATGGCGCGGGCGGAGACCGCCGGGCGAAGGCCGACGCGTCGGAGGCGGATATTAACCCTCGCACGACCTTGGGATTGCCCCCTGGCCGCGGGTGCTGCTACGCACCCTCGCCCAAGGGGTCAGCCGCCGGTCACTGGGACCCCAGCCCGCCGCTGCCGCCGACGCCGGCATGCACGTCGGCGATGATGCCCAGCAGGTCGTCCAGCCGGCGCGCGCCGCGCTTGAGGTTGTAGTCCAGTTCGGCGGCCTGGCGGCCGATGAGTTCCTCGACCTGCGTGCCCAGCGTCTCCGGGCGCAGCTTGAGCACCGCCTCCGCGTCACCGCCGTCGCGGTGAACCTTGGCGCCGGCGCTGCGGGCGATGCGCAGCATCGGCAGGTTCTCCGACAGCGCATGCACCACCAGCGTGTCGACATGGCGGTTGCGCGCATGAAGCATCGAGTGTTCGAACAGGCGGCCACCGAAGCCGCGGCCCCGGTGCGTGGGCCGCACCGAGACGCCGAACTCGGCCGTGTGCGCCTGGGCGTGGTCGCCCATGTGCGCGAGGTGGGCCATCGCCAGCAGTTCGAGCCGGCGGTTGAAGATGCCGAAGACCTCGTCGCGGTCGAAGTCGATCAGGTCCACGTAGCGGCCGATCTGGGCATCCGTGGCCGGGTGGCCAAAGCGCAGGTAACGGTCGCTCTCGGGCAGGTCCAGAAGGTGGGTCAGGATGCGTGGCCGGTGCCGGGGCGCCAGCGAACGGATCGGTACCCAACGCGGGGTGTCCGGCGCCCGGGTGGCGGTGCCGGTTGCCGGCGTGCCGCCGGCGGCGTGGTCGGTTGCCATCGTGTGGCCCCTTCAGAGCAGCAGTGCGCGCATGCTAACCACATTTCCTAGGGTTTACCCTCAAATGCGCGGCCACAATCTCACGCCGAGCCGGGCTGTGACCCGCTGCGCTTCCTTGTATACTCGCGGGCTTTCCCTGAAAAACGGCCAGGGAAACGTGCCCGGTCAAGTCGCCCCGAGAGGCTGCCCGGCGCCCGAGGATGGCATGCGTGGTTTGACGCAGGCCGGCCTCGAGCGCTTCACAAGCGGTTCCGAAGGAGACCCCGGTCATGGGTGGCACCGACCACGCTGCCGTTGACACCGGCGGGGCAACCCGCCCTCGAAAGACCCTCATGAAGACCTTCAGCGCCAAGCCGGCCGAGGTGAAGCACGAGTGGTACGTGATTGACGCCACCGACAAGGTGCTCGGACGTGTTGCCAGCGAAGTGGCACTCCGTTTGCGCGGCAAGCACAAGGCCATCTACACGCCTCACGTCGACACCGGTGATTTCATCGTCGTCGTCAACGCCGACAAGATCCGTGTCACGGGTGCCAAGAGCACCGACAAGATCTACTACCGCCACTCCGGTTTCCCGGGCGGCATCTATGCCACCTCCTTCAAGGACATGCAGGCCCGCCACCCGGGTCGTGCGCTCGAGAAGGCGGTCAAGGGCATGCTGCCCAAGGGCCCGCTGGGCTACGCGATGATCAAGAAGCTGAAGGTCTACGCCGGTGCCACGCACCCGCACACCGCCCAGCAGCCCAAGACCCTGGAACTGTGAGGACGCGATGATCGGACAGTGGAACTACGGCACCGGCCGCCGCAAGTCGTCGGTGGCGCGTGTCTTCATCAAGAAGGGCACCGGCCAGATCACGGTCAACGGCAAGCCGATCGACCAGTACTTCGGCCGCCAGACCTCGATCATGATCGTCAAGCAGCCGCTGATGCTCACGGCCAACGACGCGGCCTTCGACATCAAGGTCAACGTGCATGGCGGCGGCGAAAGCGGCCAGGCCGGCGCGGTGCGCCACGGTATCACCCGTGCGCTGATCGACTACGACGCGGCGCTCAAGCCCGAGCTCAGCCACGCCGGCTTCGTGACCCGCGATGCCCGCGAGGTCGAGCGCAAGAAGGTGGGCCTGCACGGCGCCCGCCGTCGCAAGCAGTTCAGCAAGCGCTGATCCCGGCCGCGGGCGGCGCACGCCGCTGCCCGCCACCGACGGCCGCACGCACCCGCGGCGGCCGCCGCCCCGGAGCCCATGCGCTGGAAACTGCTGCGGCGCCGACTTTCCGTCAGCGCGCCGCGTGTCATCGTCCGCAGCCACCTGCCCTGGCCGTTGCGCTGGGCGGTGGCTGCGCTCGTTCTGGGTTTCTCCGGTGCGCTGGCGCTGTGGGCCTTCGAGACGGGCAAGGAACTCGCCGGTGTCGACGCCGGCCTGCGCGACGAGGTGGTCCGCCTGCGTGCCGAGGTGGCTGCGCTGCGCGAGGAGCGCGACCGGGCGCAGTCGATCGCCAACGCGGCCGATGGCCTGCTGAAGGCCGAACGTGCGGCACAGGAGCGGCTGACCGAGGAACTGCGCCAGGCGCAGACGCGCCAGCTGGCGCTGGAAGCCGATCTGGGCTTCTTCGAGCGCCTGCTGCCGGCCGCCGGAGGCAGCCGCCTGCAGGTGCGCGCGCTGCACGCCGAGTCGGTCGCACCCGGGCAGACCCGGTTCCAGCTGCTGCTGATGCAGCCCGGCCGTTCGCCTCCGCCCTTCGAGGGCCGCTACGACATCCGCTTGTCCGGCATGCTCGCCGGCCAGGCCTGGACCGCCGGGCTGCCCGCCGGCCCGCAGCCGCTGCAGATGCGCCAGTACGCGCGCCTGGAAGGTGTCATCGAGCACCCGCAGGCGGTCGTGCTAAAAACCGTGCAGGCCCGCATCACCGACGGCGACGGTGTGGTGCAGGCGAGCCAGACGCTCACGCTTCCCTGATTCGCCGTAGGAGACGACCCGATGCTGTTCTCACGCAAGGCGCATGCGCCCATCCGCACGCTGGTCGGCGACAGCACCGTGCTGCGCGGTGAGCTCCGGTTTGCCGATGGCCTGCGCATCGATGGCGAGATCCAGGGTGACGTCACGGCCGAGCCGGAGGCCGGCAGCCTGGTCGTGATCAGCGAAAAAGCCCGGGTCCATGGCAAGGTCAAGGCCGCGCATGTGATCATCAATGGGAGTGTGTGCGGGCCCGTGACGTCCACCGAGATGCTGGAGCTCCAACCCAAGGCCAGCGTGGTGGGTGACGTGCAGTACGAAGTGCTCGAGATGCACCCGGGTGCCACCATCGACGGCGAATTGAAGCCGCTGAAGGCCACCGAACGACCTGCATTGACCCTGGCCGCTGCCAACGACGCCTGATTCCCCGAGGAAGACCATGAACGCGATTGCCGAGAACCTGACCCCCGCCACCGACGAGATGCCCGTGCCGCTCGTCTTCACGGACAGTGCGGCGGCCAAGGTGGCCGACCTGGTGGCCGAAGAAGGCAACCCGGAACTGAAGCTGCGTGTGTTCGTGCAGGGCGGCGGCTGCTCCGGCTTCCAGTACGGCTTCACCTTCGACGAGATCGTCAACGACGATGACACGCAGATGTCTAAGAACGGCGTCACGCTGCTGATCGACGCCATGAGCCTGCAGTACCTCGTGGGGGCCGAGATCGACTACAAGGAAGACCTGCAGGGCGCGCAGTTCGTGATCAAGAACCCGAACGCCACCACCACCTGCGGCTGCGGTTCGTCGTTCTCGGTCTGACCGGGGCGGCCCTGCCTAGGTGGGGTAGAGGGCGCCCAGCACGCGTGGGCCGCTCGCGCCGGTGACCGCCGGCAGGTTGCCCGGCCGCCGTTCCACGAAGGCCTGCGCCAGCCATGCGAAGGCCCAGGCCTCGACATGGTCCGGCGCCACGCCGTCGGCGCTCGTGTCCTGAACGTCGACGCCGGGCAGTCCGGCCGCCAGCGCCGTCATCAAGCTGGCATTGAACGCGCCGCCACCGCACACGCGCAGACGCGTGGTGTTCGGAGCGTGCAGGCGCAGCGCGTCGATCACGGTCGAGGCGGTCAGCGCCAGCAGCGTGGCCATGACGTCCTGTGGCGCCGCCGGCGGGAACCGGTCCAGACGCGCCTGCAGCCAGCCGGGCTCGAACAGATCACGCCCGGTGCTCTTGGGTGGCTGCAATGCGAAGTAGGGCTCCTCGCGCAGCGCGCCCAGCAGATCGGCCAACACTTGGCCGCCTGCCGCCCACCGACCGTCCGCATCGTACGGCTGCCCCAGATGACGCTGTGCCCAGTGGTCGAGCAGCGCGTTGGCCGGCCCGGTGTCGAAGCCGCTCACGTGGCCGTCGGCCGCCAGCAGGCTGAGGTTGGCGATGCCACCCAGGTTGAGCACCGCCACGTCCTCCCCGGCACGGCCAAAGCGGGCGGCATGAAACGCCGGCACCAAGGGCGCACCCTGGCCACCGGCGGCCACGTCGCGGCTGCGCAGGTCGGCCACGACGTCGATGCCGCCACGTTCCGCCAGACGGGCCGCGTCCAGGAGCTGGATGGTGTAGCCCTCGGCCGGGCAGTGGCGCACCGTCTGACCATGGGCGCCGACGGCGCGCACGCCGCGGGCCGGTTCACCGGCCTGGTCGAGCAGGGTGGCGAGGCTGTCGGCATAGGCGTCGGCCAGGTCGCGCGCCGCCCGCGCGGCACGGGCGAGCTCGTCGGCCCCGCCGACGGCGTTGAGGACCAGGAGCTCGTCGCGCAACGCCGCCGGCAGCGGCTGGTGGTGGTGGGCGAGCAGCTGGCCCGCTGGTTCGGCCTCGACCAGCACGGCGTCGATGCCGTCCAGCGAGGTGCCGGACATCAGCCCGGCATACAGCGTCGTCATCGGTGGTTGCGCGCGGCGCGTGGGCCCGCCAGGCAGAAGGTGGTGCCTACTCGGCGTCGACCGTCACGCCGCGCATGGATTCGGCGATGCGCAGTTGCGTCTTCACGCCCTGCGCCACCTGCTCGAAGCGGGGGCGCAGCGCGGCGGCCAGCTGCACCGTCTCGCCGGACTTCAGCAGCTTGCGCGGATCCTGGTGGTTGCCATTGACCCGGAACTCGAAGTGCAGGTGCGGCCCGGTGGACCAGCCGGTGGAGCCGACCTGGCCGATGTTGTCGCCCTGGTCCACGCGCTGGCCCTTGCGTACGTCGATGCGGTTCATGTGCGCGTAGAAGGTGCTCTTGCCGTTGCCGTGGCGGATCTCCACCGCCTTGCCATAGCCGTTCTGCCAGCCGGCGAACTCGACGACGCCGGCGCCCACGGTGCGGATCGGCGTGCCACGCGGCGCCGCGTAGTCGATGCCCTTGTGCGCGCGCCACTTCTTCAGGATCGGGTGGAAGCGCATCGCGAAGCCGGAGCTCACGCGCGAGAACGCCATCGGACTGGTCAGGAAGGTGCGCTGCTTGCTGCTGCCGTCCAGCGCGAAGTAGCCGCCCTTGCCGTTGCCGGCGTCGGGGAACCAGACAGCGTGGTAGGCCTTGCCGGCATTGACGAACTCGGCCGCCAGCACGCGGCCGGTGCCGCTGTTCCAGGTGATGGGCTCGCCGTCGGCGGTCAGCGATTCATAGACGACGCTGAAGGTGTCGCCCTGGCGCAGTTCGCGGTGGAAGTCGATCTCGTTGGAGAAGACCTCGGCGATCTGGATCGAGATCGGGTCCGGGATGCGGGCCTCGTCGGCCGCCGCGAACAGCGAACTGGTGATGGTGCCGCTGCCCAGGCGCACCTGCGTTTCCAGCGGTGCGGTGTCCAGCCGGGCCAGCCACTGGTCGGCCACCTTCTCCACCGTCAGGCGGGTGAAGTGGGTCAGCATGTCCTGGCTGCGCTCGGCGGGGTAGCGGGCCACCAGTTGCGTCAGCGCGCCGGCGTCATTGGTGGTGACCTGCACCATCTTGCCCGAACGGCCCTGGAACAGGCGCCGCGCGGTCGGATCCTTGCGCAGAAAGGCCGCGGCCTCGTCGTCCACCACACCCAGCCGCGCCAGCAGACCCTGCGGCGTGTCGCTGCTGCGGGTCAGGTCGGCCCGGGTCAGGTCGAGTTCCAGCGCCTCGAGCGCTTCCAGCTGGGCCTGCAGCCCGTCCGGCACGATCTCCTCGGTCACCAGCCGCTGCGGCAGGGCCGAGGCATCGGGCGCCAGCGGGGCCACACCGAAGGCCAGGGCCGAAAAGCCCACCAGACCGGCCAGTACGCTGCCGTGCACCAGCTTCTGGTGGGCGCGATGCCACGCCAGCGCCTGCTGCGCGTGGCGCTGGAGCCGGTGGGTCAGTGAGGCGGCAAGGTCGGGTCGCAACGGTGTCAGGCCACTAGAATCAGGTCCGAAGGGCATGCATCACACATGCCGGCCGGGCCGCGGCGCACCGTCGACCCCCCCTAAAACGAGGGTCCGAGTATAGCGTCGTGCAATGGGCCCGATCCCGCGAACAAATACCGATAACTTTGTCATGTCCGATCTGGTTACAGCGCTTGCATCCGCTTCCGACCGTGTACAGGAAGCGATGGCGATCACGCGTCGCGGTGCCGAGCAGCTGCTGCCGGAGGCCGACTGGCTGAAGAAGCTCCAGCGCAGCGAGGCCACCGGCGTGCCGCTGCGCGTCAAGTTCGGCATGGACCCCACCGCGCCGGACCTGCACCTGGGCCACACCGTGGTGCTCAACAAGATGCGCCAGCTGCAGGACCTGGGGCACGTAGTGATCCCGCTGATCGGCGACTTCACCACCACCATCGGGGACCCGTCCGGCCGCAACAGCACCCGCCCGCCGCTGACGCGCGAGGAAATCGAGGCCAACGCGAAGACCTACTTCGACCAGGTGGGCCTGGTGATCGACATGGACCGCGCCGAGGTGCGCTGGAACAGCGAGTGGAGCGACCCGCTGGGCGCCCGCGGCATGATCAAGCTGGCCGCCAAGTACACGGTGGCGCGCATGATGGAGCGCGAGGACTTCAGCACCCGCTTCCGCGAGGGCACGCCGATCAGCGTGCACGAGTTCCTGTATCCGCTGATGCAGGGCTACGACTCGGTGGCGCTGAAGTCCGACCTCGAGCTCGGTGGCACCGACCAGACCTTCAACCTGCTGATGGGCCGTCACCTGCAGCAGGAGGAGGGCCAGGAGCCGCAGTGCATCCTGACCATGCCGCTGCTCGAGGGGCTGGACGGCGTGGACAAGATGTCCAAGAGCAAGGGCAACACCATCGGCATCACCGAGCCGGCGCCGACCATGTTCGCCAAGGTGCTGTCGATCAGCGACACGCTGATGTGGCGCTGGTACACGCTGCTCTCCTTCCGCAGCGAAGCCGAGATTGCCGGGCTGAAGGCCGAGGTCGCCGGCGGCCGCAACCCCAAGGACGCGAAGGTGATGCTGGCGCGCGAGATCACCGAGCGCTTCCATGGCCGCGCCGCCACCAATGCCGCCGAGGCCGACTTCGCACTGCGTTCGCGTGGGGGCATCCCCGACCAGATTCCCGAGCTGACGCTGTCCGGCGCCCCACTGGGCATCGGCGCGCTGCTCAAGCAGGCCGGCCTGGTGCCGTCCACCAGCGAGGCACTGCGCCTCATCGAGCAGGGTGGCGTGCGCGTGGATGGCGCCGTGGTCAGCGACAAGGGCCTGAGAGTTGAAGCCGGCACGCTGGTCGTGCAGGTGGGCAAGCGCAAGTTCGCGCGCGTGACGCTGGGCTGAGCCGGCGCTGACCGGCCCGCGCCCCCGTCATCGGGATCGGCGCGCGGCCAGGTCGGCGATTGATCCACGCACGGCAAGCAGCCAGTCCGGCTCCGTGGCCTCTGCGATGGCCAGGGCACGCGCCAGGGCCTGTTCGGCGCCGGCCAGGTCGCCCCGCGCGAGCAGCAGCACGCCCAGGTTGTTCCACAGCACCGCGCGGTCCAGGCGGCGCGCGGCGTCGCGCAGCAGCGCGATGGCGGCCGTGGTGTCGCCCGTCGCCTCCAGCGCCTGCGCAGCCCCGACATGGGCCGTCAGGCTGGCCGGCCAACGCCGCGCCGCGGCCGGCCACCAGAGTGCGGCCGGCCCGCTGCCGGCGCTGTGGTCCAGCGCGAGCAGCGCACGCAGGCCAGCCGCTTCGTCGACGGAAGCTGGCAGCACGCCCGTGCGTGGGGCGACGAAGGCCCAGCGCCCGCTGCGCGCCCAGACCGATTCGAAGGTGGCCGTCGACCACCAGGCGTTCGCCACCTGGCCGCTGTGCACGCGCACCGCACCCCGCGACGGGTCGATGGCGGTCACGACCAGGTAGTGCCACCGGGGCCACAAGGGCAGCGCCAGGTTCACCAGCGCCGCCACCGGCAGGCCCGCCGCCAGCTCGTCGCGCAGCGCCGGCCAGCCACCGTCGACCGGCACGGCCAGCTGTTGCCGGCGGCGCAGCGCCGCCAGCATCTCCGCCTGCAGGCTGCCGGCGCGGCCGGGCAGGTAGACGGCGCCGACGAGCTCGGCCAGCGGGGCGAGTGCACCGGCATGGGCGAGCAGCATGGCCAGCACCGCCGGGCCGCACAGGCCGTCGTCGCCGGGCACGAACGGGACGTCGTCGACGCCGACGGCGCCCTGGCCCGGCGGCAGTCTCGGCGGCTGCGCGCATCCCTGCAGACCACCGCCGGCGAGCGCCAGCAGCGTCAGCAGGGTACCGCGCCTGCTCAGCGGATCGAACGCGTGAACGGGAACACCTTCGTGAAGCCGAGGATGTCGGTGATCAGCAGCAGCACGAAGAGGAAGACGATGGTGCCCAGCACGTCGCTGCCACCCGCCGGCGCGTCGGCCAGGCGCGCGGCCAGCGCCTGCGCCTCCGCATCGGTCAGGCTGTCCACGCGCGCCTGCACGGCCGCCGGGTCCACGCCCTGCGCGCGCAGCGCCGCCGCCACGTCGTCCCGCGCCAGCGCCGAGGCCAGCTGCTGCCGCGCGGTGCCTGCCGCGGGCAGCAGCCCTTCGGCCTGCGCGACAGCCTCGGCCGGGACGCCCGCGGCCTGCACGCGCACCGGCATCGTGGACAGGACCAGGCTGACCGACACGGCGCCGGCGAGTGCGGTGATGGATCGGGACATGGCGATGGCTCCAACGTTGTTCTGGATGGTCCTGATCCTAGTCACACCGCGTGCAGCCGACGACGCCGGGTTGTGACCATCGGTAGACGTGCCGGCGACAATGTCCGCATGCAAGTCGCGTCCTACCTGAAGCTGTCCGTGGTCGTCGCAGTGGCCACCATCGCGCTGAAGGCCGGCGCCTGGTGGCTGACCGGCTCGGTGGGTCTGCTCTCCGATGCACTGGAGTCGCTGGTCAACCTGGCCGGTGCGAGCTTCGCGCTGGCGATGGTCACGCTGGCCGCGCAGCCGGCCGACGACGAGCACCCCTACGGTCACCACAAGGCCGAGTACTTCTCCAGCGGCTTCGAAGGGGTGCTGATCCTGGTGGCGGCACTGGCCATCATCGCCTCGGCGGTCGACCGGCTGATATCGCCGCAGCCGCTGGAGCAGCTGGGCATCGGCCTGGCCCTGTCGCTGGTGGCCACGGCGCTGAACGGCGCGCTGGCCTGGGCCATGCTGCGCAAGGCGCGCGAGGCGCGCTCGATGGCGCTGGAGGGCGATGCGCGGCACCTGTTCACCGATGTCTGGACGTCCATCGGCGTCGTCGTGGGTCTGGTGGCGGTGCACTTCAGCGGCTGGCTCTGGCTGGACCCGGTGATCGCGATCGCGGTTGCGCTGAACATCGGGCGCGAGGCCGTCGGCCTGATCGGACGCTCCGTGCACGGGTTGATGGACCACGCCCTGGAGCCCGAGGTCGTCGCCAGCATCCAGGCCACGCTGGCCGAGTTCGCACACGACACGATCCGTTTCGACCACGTGATCACGCGGCGCGCAGGCGCCCGGCGCTTCGTCGACATGCACATGCACATGCCGGCCGACTGGAGCCTGCGCCGTGCCGCCGCGCTGCGCACCTCGGTGGAGCAGGCCCTGATGAGCGCCGTGCCCGGCCTGCGGGCGACGATCCAGCTGCTGCCGGCCGACGTCGAGGCGCACTTCGACGATCCGAAGGACCTGCTGTGATCGGCCTGGTGCAGCGCGTGGCGCAGTCGCGCGTGGACGTGGCTGGCCGCACCGTGGGCGCCATCGGCCCAGGGTTGCTGGTCTTCGTCTGCGCCGAGCCTGCCGACACCGAGGTCCAGGCCCGGCGCTTCGTCGACAAGCTGCTGAAGCTGCGCATCCTGGCCGACGAGGCCGGTCGCATGAACCGCAGCGTGCAGGACACCGGCGGTGGCCTGCTCATCGTCTCGCAGTTCACGCTGGCCGCCGACACCGGCGGCGGCAATCGGCCCAGCTTCACCTGCGCGGCGCCGGCCGACCAGGGGCGCCTGCTGTACGAGGCCGTGCTGGCGCTGGCGCGCGAGCGCCACCCGCAGGTCGAGGCCGGCGAGTTCGGCGCCGACATGCAGGTGCACCTGGTCAACGACGGGCCGGTGACGATTCCGCTGCGGGTGACGTGAAAGAGGCCGCCCGCGGGCGGCCTCGTCGGACAACAGGAGCAGCGGTCAGGCCGCCCTCGGTGCGGCCGTCAGTCCGCGTACTGCCCGGCCGCCTTGATCGCCACGCCCCACTTGTCGATCTCGGCAGCGACGAACTTCTTGTGCTCGGCCGGCGCCAGGCGGCCGTCGGTCACGACCACGGCACCCAGGGCTTCCTGCTTCTTGATGAAGTCGGCGTCCTTCAGCGCGGCGCGCAGCGCCTCGTTGAGCTTGCCGGTCACGGCCGCGGGCGTGCCCTTGGGCGCGTACAGGCCGTGCCAGATGGCGACGTTGAAGCCCTTCAGGCCCTGGCTGTCG
The DNA here is from genome assembly GCA_024235855.1 of Burkholderiaceae bacterium. Taxonomy (GTDB): domain Bacteria; phylum Pseudomonadota; class Gammaproteobacteria; order Burkholderiales; family Burkholderiaceae_C; genus Rubrivivax. Next base: position 77,688 of record JACKLN010000006.1, on the reverse strand, counting down.
AGCGTCGGCAGGTTCGCCAGCGCCGGCGCGGTCAGCGGCTGCATGCTGGTCACGGCGAAGGCCTTGACCTTGCCGCCGGCGATCTGCGGCACGGTGTTGGTGGTCTGGTCGCACATCAGGTCGACCTGGCCGCCGAGCAGGTCGGTCATGGCCGGCGCCGTGCCCTTGTAGGGCACCGTGGTCATGTCGATCTTCACCGACTGCTGGAACAGCAGGCCGCACAGGTGCGACGCGGCCCCCAGGCCGGCGTTGGCCAGGTTGACCTTGCCCTTGTTGGCCTCCAGCCACTTCACCAGTTCGGCGTAGTTGCTGGCCGGCAGCGTGGGGCGCCCGATCAGCGTCATCGGCACTTCGTTGATCATGCCGAGGTACTCGAAGTCCTCGGTGGCCTTGAACGGCAGGTTGCGGTACAGCGACGCCGAGGTGGCCATGCCGATGTGGTACAGCAGCAGCGTGTAGCCGTCCGGCGCGGCCTTGGCCACCTTGGTGGCGCCCAGCGTGCCACCGGCACCGCCGACGTTCTCGACCACCACCGTCTGCTTGAGTTGCGCACCCAGGGCCACGGCCAGGTCGCGTGCCACCTTGTCGGTGGGGCCACCGGCCGAGAACGGCACGACGATGGTGACCGCCTTGTCGGGGAAGGCCAGAGCGCTGCCCGCGGCCAGCGCGGCGCCCATGGCGATCAGGGTGACCAGGGACTTCTTCATGAGGATGTCTCCTTCAGGAGCGTTGACGACGAGCGCGAATGCTAGGCATTCGGCAATACCCCTGCTGGACGGGAACTACGTAGCCCTTTCCCTGGGACTTCCCCGAGGGCGCCGGCGTGCTTCACCCGCGCTCAGTCGTAGCGCCGGGCGTCCTCGATCACCTTGCCGTCGTTGGCCAGGCTGCCCGGGGCCACCAGGGCCACCTCGCCGCGCAGCTTGGTCACGTCGCGCAGCGTGCCGGCGATCGCACTGGCCAGGCCTTCCGGGGCACCGGCACATTCCACCCGCAGCGTCATGCGGTCGTTGGCCATCTCGCCTTCGATCACCAGCCGGCCTCTGCCGGCCTCCGGGTGCCGCTTGAGCACCTCCGCCACCTGGCCCGGGTGCACGAACATGCCGCGCACCTTGGCGGTCTGGTCGGCGCGCCCCATCCAGCCACGGATGCGCGGTGCGGTCCGGCCGGTGGGGCAGGGGCCGGCCATGCGCGCCGACAGGTCACCGGTGCCGAAGCGCACCAGCGGGTAGTCCGGGTTCAGCGTGGTGACCACCACCTCACCGACCTCGCCCTCGGGCACCGGCGTGCCGGTGCCCGGGCGCACGATCTCGACGATCACGCCCTCGTCGAGCACCAGGCCGTCGCGGGCCGCGGTCTCGTAGGCGATCAGGCCCAGGTCGGCCGTGCCATAGCTCTGGTAGGCGGCCACGCCACGCGCAGCCAGCCAGTCGCGCAGCGACGGCGGGAAGGCTTCACCGCCCACCGAGGCCTTGGTCAGGAACGGCAGCGCCAGCCCGGCCTCTTCGGCCTTCTCCAGCGCGATGCGCAGGAAGCTCGGCGTGCCGGCATAGGCGTCGGGGCGCAGTTCCTGCATGGCCTGCAGCTGCAACTCGGTGTTGCCGATGCCGCCGGCGAAGACGGTGCAGCCGATGGCGTGGGCGCCGGTCTCCATCATCGAGCCGGCCGGCGTCAGGTGGTAGCTGAAGCTGTTGTGCACCAAATCGCCGGCGCGGAAGCCCGCGGCGTACAGCGCACGGCCGAAGCGCCAGTAGTCGGCGGCCGCGCCCTCGGGCTCGTAGATCGGGCCTGGCGACTGGAACACGCGCCGCGCCGGGCGCAGTCCCAACGCGCGCCAGCCGATGGCGGAGAAGCCGCCGAACGGGTCGCCACCGGCGGCACGCGCCGCCTGCTGCCGCGCCAGCAACTCGCTCTTGCGCGTGACCGGCAGGCTGGCCAGGGCCTCGCGGCTGGTCACCGCCAGCGGGTCCACACCGGCCAGCAAGGCCGCACCGGCCGTCGTGGCCTGGGCCCGCGCCACGGCGGCGGGCAGCGCGGCCAGCCAGGCGGCTTCGCGCACCTCGGGGTCGCGGGTCTCCAGGTCGTCGTAGAACTCGCTCATTCGTCGTTGTCCCATTGGCGCAGCCGCTGCCGGACGGTGTCGACGAAGCGGCGCACGTCCAGGCTGGAGCCCAGCCGGCTGGTGGTCCATTCCGGCGTCAGCGCCGGCCGTTTGGCGATGCGCGCGACGATGGCCGCATCCTCAGCCGCCAGTTCCAGCACGGCCCGCCCGCCGATCTCGTACCGGGTGCCGCGCTCGGCCAGCGGCCGCAGGTCGCGCAGCTGGCGCCGCAACTGCACCAGCGCCTCTGCAGCCTTGAACGGCGGCGGCGCAAAGCCGCCGAAGTCGTCTTCCGCGCTCACGCCAGCCACCGCTTGCGCCGCCGGTAGCTCTTGACGTCCTTGAAGCTCTTGCGGTCGCCACCACCCATGCCGAGGTAGAACTCCTTGACGTCCTCGTTCTCGCGCAGGGCCTTGGCCTCGCCGTCCATCACGATGCGGCCGTTCTCCAGGATGTAGCCGTAGTCGGCGTAGCGCAGCGCGAGGTTGGTGTTCTGCTCGGCCAGCAGGAAGGTCACCTTCTCCTTCTGGTTGAGCTCCTTGACGATCTCGAACACCTCTTCGACCAGCTGCGGCGCCAGGCCCATGCTGGGCTCGTCGAGCAGCACCATCTTCGGGTCGGCCATCAGCGCGCGGCCGATGGCACACATCTGCTGCTCGCCGCCCGAGGTGTACGCCGCCTGGCTGCCGCGGCGCGTCTTCAGGCGCGGGAAGTAGGCATAGACCTTTTCCAGCGTCTGCGCCACCGCGGCCTTGCCGTCCTTGCGCGTGTAGGCGCCGGTGAGCAGGTTCTCCTCGATCGTCAGGTGGGCGAAGCAGTGCCGGCCCTCCATGACCTGCACCACACCGCGGTTGACCATGTCCGAGGTGCTGAGCTTCTCGATGCGCTCGCCGCGCAGCTCGATGGAACCCTTTGTGACCTCGCCGCGCTCGCCGGCCAGCAGGTTGCTGACCGCGCGCAGCGTGGTCGTCTTGCCGGCGCCGTTGCCGCCGAGCAGCGCGACCACGCCGCCTTCGGGCACCTGCAGCGAGACGCCCTTGAGCACGAGGATCACGTGGTTGTAGATGACCTCGATGCCGTTGACGTTGAGGAGCAAGTTGGACATGGACGGGTTTCCTTCCTCGGCCCAGCATCGCGCGCGGTGCTGGGCCGAAGGCTCCTGGCGGAGCCCTCGGACCCGGCCGGGCTCTGGCGCGCCCGGCCGGAACAGGGTCAGCTCTGGCAGTCCTGCGGTGTGCGGCGCTGCTGCTTCTTCTCGGCCAGGTACTTGTCGGCCGAGGCCTTCACCAGCGGCCGGATGGTCGCGTCGTCGGCTTCGTACCAGTCGGAGGTGATGTCCCACTTGGCGCCGTCCCAGGTGCGGATGCGGGCCCAGCTGGCGCCCATGTGGTCGGCGCACGAGGTGGAGACCGGGCGCATCATGCCGGCGAAGCCCAGCGCGTCGAGCTTCTTCTGGTCCAGCGCCAGGTTCTCCAGGCCCCAGCGCACCTGCTCGCCGGTCATGACCTTGCCCTTGCCGAAGCGTTCCTGGGCACGCTTGACGCCCTCGACGGCCATCATCGCCGCGGTCAGGCCGCGCAGGTACAGCACCTGGCCCACTTCCTCCTTCGGACCGGTGCCCTGGCCCTTGGCGTGCACCATGGACAGGATGTCCTTGACGATGGTGGTCTTGTCGGTGGCGCCGTCCTGCATCGTCAGCGCGTGGTAGCCCTTGGCAGCGGCGCCCACGTCCTTGACGTCAGGTTCGGCACCCGACCACCACACGCCGTACATCTTGTCGCGCGGGTAGCCGGTGGCCACCGCTTCCTTCAGCGCGGCGGAGTTCATCACGCCCCAGCCCCACAGGAACACGTAGTCCGGGCGCGACTGGCGGATCTTCAGCCACGTGGCCTTCTGCTCGATGCCCGGGTGGGCCACCGGCAGCAGTTCGACCGAGAAGCCTTCCTGCTTGCCCAGCTCCTCGAGCATGGGGATCGGCTCCTTGCCGTAGGGGCTGTCGTGGTAGACCAAGGCCACCTTCTTGCCCTTCAGGCCGCTGGTCTTCTTGACGTGCTGCACCAGCACGCTGGCGCCGGTCCAGTAGGTGCCCAGCAGCGGGAAGTTCCACTTGAAGGCCATGCCGTCCACCGAGTCGGCGCGGCCGTAGCCCGAAGTGATCAGCGGGATCTTGTCGTCGGGCGCCTTCTCGGTCAGCGCGAAGGTGATGCCGGTGGACAGCGGCTGGAACACCGAGGCGCCCTTGCCCTTCAGGCGCTCGTAGCACTCCACGCCCTTGGCCGTGTTGTAGCCGGTCTCGCACTCCTCGTAGCTGACCTTCACGCCGTTGATGCCGCCGCGCGCGTTGACCAGCTTGAGGTAGTCGACGTAGCCGTTGGCGAAGGGCACGCCGTTGGGCGCGTAGGGGCCGGTGCGGTACACCAGCACCGGGAAGAACTGTTCGCTCGACTGGGCGAGTGCCTGGGTGGCCACGCCGGCCAGGCCGGTGCTCAGCACGGCGGCGGCCAGCACCATGGACTTGAACTTCATCGTCTGTCTCCTGCAGGGTAGTGGGAATGCACTCGTCAGTGCGGGAACGGCCAGAGCCGCAGCTTTTCCTTGGCGATGGACCACAGCCGGGCCAGCCCGTGCGGTTCAACGATCAGGAAGAACACGATCAGGGCCCCGAACACCATGAAGGTCAGGTGCGAGGCCAGCGCGGTGTCGAAACCCACCGCGATGCCGAGCTGGTCGAGCACGATCGGCAGCACGACGATGAATGCCGCGCCGAACAGGCTGCCCATGATGGAGCCCAGGCCGCCGATGATGATCATGAACAGCAGCTGGAACGACATGTCGATCGAGAACGCCGCCGGCTCCCAGCTGCCCAGGTGCACGAAGCCCCAGAGCGCGCCGGCCACGCCGACGATGAAGGAGCTGACCGCGAACGCGGTGAGCTTGGCATAGACCGGGCGGATGCCGATCACGGACGCAGCCACGTCCATGTCGCGGATGGCCATCCACTCGCGGCCGATGTGGCTGCGCACCAGGTTCTTCGCGAGCATCGCGAACACGGTCAGGAAGACCAGGCACAGCAGGTACTTCTCGGCCGGCGCGTCGACGATCCACCCGAACACGTTGAGGTCGGCCACCGCCACCGAACCCGACGCGGAATCGTTGGTGAACCAGCTCACGCGCAGGAACAGCCAGTCGACGAAGAACTGTGCGGCCAGCGTGGCCACCGCCAGGTACAGGCCCTTGATGCGCAGCGAGGGGATGCCGAACATCACGCCCACCGCCGTGGCGCACACCCCGCCGAGCAGCAGGCACACCACCAGTGGCAGGCCCGGCACGCGCACGGCGAAGTTGTAGGCCGCGTAGGCGCCCACGGCCATGAAGGCACCGGTACCAAGAGAAATCTGGCCGCAGTAGCCGACCAGGATGTTCAGACCCAGGGCCGCCAGCGCCAGGATCAGGAACGGGACCAGGATGGCGCGGAACAGGTATTCCGGCGCCACCGCCGGCACCACGAGGAAGGCGAAGGCCAGGATCAGGCCGATGGCCACGCGGTCCTGCAGGATCGGGAAGATCTGCTGGTCTGCCGTGTAGCTGGTCTTGAACTGGCCGTTTTCGCGGTAGAGCATGTTCTGCTTCCTTCGCGCTCAGACGCGGTCGATGATCTTCTCGCCGAACAGGCCCTGCGGCCGCACGAGCAGGAAGACGAGGGCCAGCACGTAGGCGAACCAGATCTCGATGCCGCCGCCGAGCATTGGGCCGAGGTAGATCTCAGAGAGCTTCTCGCCCATGCCGATGATCAGCCCGCCGATGATGGCGCCGGGCACGCTGGTCAGCCCGCCGAGGATCACCACCGGCAGGGCCTTCAGCGCCACCAGGCTCAGCGAGAACTGCACGCCCAGCTTGCTGCCCCAGATGATGCCGGCCACCAGGGCCACGAAGCCGGCCACGCTCCAGACGATGACCCAGATGCGGTTGAGCGGGATGCCGATGGACTGTGCCGCCTGGTGGTCGTCGGCCACCGCGCGCAGGGCGCGGCCGGTGCCGGTCTTCTGGAAGAACAGGCTCAGCAGCGCCACCATCGCCGCGGCGATCAGCGCCGCGTAGAGTTCTTCCTGGCTCAGCAGCACGCCGCCCTCGAAGACGTTCTCCAGGATGAACATCGGCTCCTTGGGCAGGCCGACGTCGATCTTGTAGATGTCGCTGCCGAAGATCGTCTGGCCGAAACCGTCGAGAAAGTAGGTGATGCCCAGCGTGGCCATCAGCAGCGTGATGCCTTCCTGGTTGACCAGGCGGCCAAGCACCAGCTTCTCGATCACCCAGGCCGTGGCCACCATCACCGCCATGGCCGCGAAGAAGGCCAGGATGTTGGCCAGCAGCAGGCTCTCGAAGCCCAGCCACTGCGGGATCCATTCGGCAAAGCGCGCCATCGCCAGCGCCGCGAACAGCACCATCGCGCCCTGCGCGAAGTTGAAGACGCCGCTGGCCTTGAAGATGAGCACGAAGCCCAGGGCCACCAGCGAGTACAGCATGCCCGACATGAGGCCGCCGATGAGTGTTTCGAGGAAGAAGCCCATGGCGTGCCTCAGTGGGAAGTGCCGAGGTACGCGGTGATCACGTCCTCGTTGTTGCGCACCTCGTCGGGGGTGCCGTCGCCGATCTTCTTGCCGTAGTCCAGCACCACGACGCGGTCGGAGATGTCCATCACCACGCCCATGTCGTGCTCGATGAGCACGATGGTGGTGCCGAACTCGTCGTTGACGTCGAGGATGAAGCGGCTCATGTCCTGCTTCTCCTCCACGTTCATGCCGGCCATCGGCTCGTCGAGCAGCAGCACCTGCGGCTCCATCGCCAGCGCGCGGCCCAGGTCCACGCGCTTCTGCAGGCCGTAGGGCAGGCGGCCCACCGGCGTCTTGCGGTAGGCCTGGATCTCGAGGAAGTCGATGATGTTCTCGACGAAGGCGCGGTGCGCGATCTCCTCGCGTTCCGCCGCGCCGAACCACGGGTTGCGCAAGGCCTGCTGGAAGAGGTTGGTCTTCATGCGCAGGTTGCGCCCGCTCATGATGTTGTCCAGCACGCTCATGCCCTTGAACAGGGCCAGGTTCTGGAAGGTGCGGCCGATGCCCATCTCCGCCACCTGGCGGCTGTTCATGTGGCTGAAGGTCTGGCCGCGGAAGCTGATGCTGCCCTGCTGCGGCGTGTAGACGCCGTTGATGCAGTTGAGCATGCTGCTCTTGCCGGCGCCGTTGGGGCCGATGATGGCGCGCACCTCGTGCTCGCGCACGTCGAAGCTGATGTCGGTCAGCGCCTTCACGCCGCCGAAGCTCAGCGAGATGTTCTTCACGTCGAGGATCACGTCCCCGATCTGCTTGTCGCCCTGTGCCTGCATCAGGCGGCCCTCTTCACGGCAGGAAAGGTCTTGGCGTCGGCGATCTTCAGCGTCGCGCTGACCATGCCGGTGCGGCCGTCCTCGAACTTCACGGGCGTCTCCACGTACTGTTCGGTCTTGCCGCCGTACAGCGCGTCCACCAGCACCTGATAGCGCTCGCCGATGTAGCCGCGGCGCACCTTGCGCGTGCGGGTGAGCTCGCCGTCGTCGGCGTCGAGCTCCTTGTGCAGGATCAGGAAGCGGCTGACCTGGCTGCCGGCGAGCTTTTCGTCCTGCGCGAGGTCGGCATTGACCTTCTCCACGCACTCCTGGATCAGCGTGTAGACCTCGGGCTTCTGCGCCAGATCGGTGTAGCCGGCGTAGGGCAGGTTGCGCTTCTCGGCCCAGTTGCCCACCGCTTCCACGTCGATGTTGATGAAGGCGCAGGCCTTCTCGCGGCGGTCGCCGAAGGCCACCGCCTCCTTGATGAAGGGGAAGAACTTCAGCTTGTTCTCCACGTACTTGGGCGCGAACATCGCGCCGTCGTGCGCGCCGCCCTGCAGCCGGCCGACGTCCTTGGCGCGGTCGATGATCTTCAGGTGACCACCGGCATCCAGGAAGCCGGCGTCGCCGGTGTGGTACCAGCCGTCGTTGGTCAGCACCTCGGCCGTGGCCTCGGGGTTCTTGTAGTACTCGCGCAGCAGGCCCGGGCTCTTGACCAGGATCTCGCCGTTGTCCGCGAGCTTGATCTCCACGCCCTCGATGGGCACGCCCACGGTGTCGGCCTTGGCCTCGTGGTCGGGCTGCAGGCAGACGAAGACCGCGGTCTCGGTGCTGCCGTAGAGCTGCTTGAGGTTGATGCCGATGGAGCGGTAGAAGGTGAACAGGTCGGGCCCGATCGCCTCGCCGGCGGTGTAGGCCACGCGCACGCGGCTCAGGCCCAGCGTGTTGCGCAGCGGGCCGTAGACGAAGAGGTTGCCCAGCGCGTACTTCAGCTTGTCCAGGCCGCCCACCGGCCTGCCGTCCATGATGTCCGGGCCCACGCGGCGCGCCAGTTCCATGCCCTTGTGGAACATCCAGCGCTTGAGCGCGCCTGCATCCTCCATGCGGATCATCACGCTGGTCAGCAGGCCCTCGAACACCCGCGGCGGCGCGAAGTAGTAGGTGGGGCCGACCTCCTTGAGGTCGATCATCACCGTGGCCGCGTTCTCCGGGCAGTTGACCGTGTAGCCGCAGGCCAGCCACTGCGCGTAGCTGAAGATGTTCTGGCCGATCCAGGCCGGCGGCAGGTAGGCCAGGATGTCCTCGTCGGCCGTGAGCTTGTCGAATCGGGCGCCGGCGGCGGCGCGGTCGGCCAGCGTCGCATGGGTGTGCACCACGCCCTTGGGCTTGCCGGTGGTGCCGCTGGTGAAGAACATCGCGGCCACGTCGGCGGGCTGGCCCTTGGCGATCTCCGCGTCCACCTGGCCCGGGTGCGCCGTGTTCCAGGCGCGCCCGGCTTCCTGCAGCGCGTCCAGCGATGCCAGCCCCGGCTCGTCGTACTTGCGCAGGCCGCGCGGCTCGTCGTACCAGATGCGCGTGACCTGCGGGTTGTCGACGCGGATCTCCAGCAGCTTGTCCACCTGCTCCTGGTCCTCCACGATCGCGAAGCGCACCTCGGCGTTCTGGATCGGGAACACGAACTCGGCGGCCACCGCGTCCTGGTACAGCGGCACCGGGATGCCGCCCAGCGCCTGCGTGGCCAGCATCGCGGCGTACAGGCGCGGCCGGTTCTCGCCGATGACCACCACGTGCTCGCCACGCTGCAGGCCGGCTTCGGCCAGACCACCGGCCATCTCGCGCACCATCTGCGCCAGCGCCTGCCAGCTGGTGGTCTGCCAGATGCCGTATTCCTTGATGCGCAGCGCCGGGGCCTGCGGCCGGTCGGCAGCGTGGCGCAGCAACTGTTGCGGGAACGTGGTGGTGACGGTCAAGGCGCGGCCCTCCAGGGGAACACGTGCATTCTGGAAAGCCCTTTGACGCCATGTTGTCGTTCTGACGACAATCTTCGGGAAGCTCCTCTCAGGTATTACCCGCGTCTGCCACCATGCCTGCTGCCGCGACGCCGCTGATCACCCGTTCGCGCGCCGCCACCGACGCCGAACTGGCCGGCATCCCCTGGCTGGCCACGCTGGCGCCGGCCGAGCGGCTGCGGGCGGTGGACGACCTGCGCGTGGTGCGCGCCGAGCCTGGCGAGGTGATCTGCCGCGTCGGCCGCCCGGCGGCCCATTGGCTGGGCCTGGTCGACGGCCTGCTGAAGATGAGCAACGACAGCGCCACCGGCCAGGCGATGACCTTCACCGGCGTGCCGCCGGGCGGCTGGTTCGGCGAAGGCACGGTGCTCAAGCACGAGCACTACCGCTACAACATCCAGGCGCTGCGCAGCAGCCTGGTGGCCGGCATCACGGTGCAGACCTTCGATTGGCTGCTGGACCACAGCATCGGCTTCAACCGCTTCGTGATGAACCAGCTCAACGAGCGACTGGGCCAGTTCATCGCGGCGCGCGAGATCGACCGCCTGACGCACCCGGACGAACGCGTCGCGCGCAACCTGGCGGCGCTGTTCCACCCGGTGCTGTACCCGGGCGTGGGCACGTTGCTGCGCATCACGCAGCAGGAGCTGGGCTACCTGGTGGGCCTGTCGCGCCAGCGCGTCAACGAGGCCCTGCGCACGCTGCAGGCCGCCGGCGTCATCGCGGTGGAGTACGGCGGCGTGCGTGTGCTGGATCTCGAGGGCCTGCGCGGCTACCGCACCTGAGCGCGCGCCCGGCCGGGCGCGCCGCCCCGGAAGAAGGGAGCGCACCCTAAAGCCGCGCTTGCCCCGGGGCACCAGCGGGCGCAGAGTGTTCAGATGAACCCCCCACCACCGTCAGAGCGCCCCGGAGCCCGGCCGATGCGCGGCTTGCCGCTGCGCCCGGCGGACCTGCGTGGCCTGTCGCGGCTGGGCGTGCAGGCCGTGCTCGGCGTCACCGACATCGTGGAGGCGATGCACCACACGGTGCTGTCGCGTCCGCACCCGCTGGGCCAGCGCCCGGAAGGCCGCACCGGCGGCATCACCGGCTTCGTCTACGGCGCGGTGCGCGGCACGACGCGCGTCGTGGGCGCCGGCCTGGACGGGCTGTGGCGCGCACTGCCCACCGGGCTGGCGGCCACGGGCCCGCGGCGCGAGGCCGTCGTGGCCGCGCTCAATGGCGTGGTCGGCGACCACCTGGCCGACACCGGCAACCCGCTGGCCATCCCGATGCAACTGCGCATCGGCGGGCGGCCGTGGCGCGAGGCCCTGGCGACGGCGGCGGCCACGCCGTCCCGGCGCGTGCTGGTGCTGGTGCACGGCCTGGCCATGCACGACGGGCAGTCGCGCCGCCACGGGCACGACCATGGGCAGGTGCTGGCGCAGGCGCTGGGCGTCACGCCCGTCTACCTGCACTACAACAGCGGCCGCCACGTGTCGCAGAACGGCCAGGACTTCGCGGCGGCACTGGACGACCTGGTGGCGCACTGGCCGGTGCCGGTGGACGAGTTGATGATCGTTGGCCACAGCATGGGCGGTCTGGTGGCACGCAGCGCCTGCCACGGGGCCGCCGGTCGGCCGTGGCGCCGGCGGCTGTCGCGGGTGGTCTTCCTGGGCACGCCGCACCACGGCGCGGCGCTGGAGCGCGGCGGGCGCCTGGTGGACGCGGCGCTGGGGGTCTCGCCGTACGCCGCACCGCTGGCCCGGCTGGGCCGTGTGCGCAGCGCCGGCATCACCGACCTGCGCTACGGCAACGTGCAGGAGGCCGACTGGGCGCACCGGCATCGGCACGACCAGACGCACGACGACCGCCGTCCGACCCCGCTGCCACGCGGCGTGGCCTGCCACGTGGTGGCCGCCACCACGGCCCGCGCCGTCGCGCCAAGGCGCGGCCTGCACGACGCCCTGATCGGCGACGGCCTGGTGCCGCTGGCCAGCGCGCTGGGCGAACATGCCGACCCGGCCCTGCGGCTGCGGTTCCGCCCCGACCGGCGGTTGATCGTCACCGGCGCCAGCCACTTCGACCTGCTCAGCCGCGCCGACGTGGCGGCACGGCTGCTGGCCTGGCTGCGCTGAGCGGTGCCGTTCAGGGTCGCGCCACGACCCGCGGCCTGACCGCACGCCGGCGCGCCCACAGCACGGCACCGCCGGCCAGCATCAGCGCCAGGCCGCCCGGCTCGGGCACGGCCGGCGTCAGCGTCAGCCCGGCGACGCCGAGCGTCGACACGCCGAGCACGTCCACGAGGTCGACCACGCCGACGGCGAACGACACCGTGGCCGCCGCGTCGAAGACGTGGCTGAACGTGCCCACGCTGGCGCCCGGGCCGGTAGCCAGCGTGAACACCTGACCATCGAGCACCGCGAAGGCGTGGTCCGCGAAGCTGCCGTCGACGCTGTCGAAGGTCCAGTCGAAGCGCAGCGTGTCGCCCGCGGCCACGGCCAGCGACTGCCCCGCCACCGACCCTTCGGTGGCCGCGTCCTCGCCCCGATCCAGTGCGAAGGCCGGCACGCCGGCGGCCGCCTCGACGAGCGCGATGTCCACCGCCGCGACCCCACTGAGGTTGAACGGCGCGTCCGGGTCGCCCGGTGCCAGCCAGGCGGTGGTCAGCGTCAGGGTGGCGCCGGTGTCGACCACGTCGCCGGCGGTGGACCAGGCGGCCTGCGCCGCGCCGACGGGCAAGGCCAGTGCGGCCAGGGTCAGGAGGTGTTTCATCGTCGGGCTCCGCATCACTTCACCAGCAGGTCGCGGCGGCCGTCCAGTGCCGCCGGGCTCACGCCGCGCAGCGTCAGCAGGGCGCGGAAGACGCCGCTGCCGTTCGGTCCGTCAAGATCGACCTCCACGCGTGTGCTGCCGCCCAGCGCCGGCCGGAAGCGCACGACACCGTCGGCCACCGCGTCGTCGCCAACGTAGCCGGTGGGCGTCAGCAGCGCGCGCAGGTCGATGCGGTCCTCGCCCGGCATGAAGTCGGTCACCACGTCGCCCGCGTCGCGCATCGACGTGTAGGCGAACAGGTCGGCCCCGGCGCCGCCGGTGAGGCGGTCGGCGCCGGCGAAGCCGGTGACCAGGTCATCACCGGCGCTGCCCACCAGCACGTTGCGCCCGGCATCGCCGGTCACGGCCTTGTACAGCGCCAGGCCCAGGATCACCGGGTCGTGGTCGGAGGCCCGGTACACGTCCGGCGCGTACGGGTCGGCCGGGCAGGGTGCGCCAGAACACAGGTTGGGCGCCTTGAACTCCTGGTTGTAGTCGCGCAGCGACGCCTCGTCGGCGTTGATGGCCCAGGTGGCCGCGCCGGTCACCAGTGCGGCCAGCGGCGCGCTGGCCAGGGCGTGGTCCAGCCGCCCCGCCGCGCCGTCGAAGACGTAGGAATACACCGGGCCGTTGGCGGCGCCGAAGCGCAGCAGCTGGTCGGCGTAGCCGGCGGCGGCCAGCGTGGCGATCGGGTCCTCCTGCCCGTAGGCATTGAGGTCGCCGGTGATCAGCACGCGGCCGCCACCCGGGCTCAGGCTGGCCGCGAAGCCGGCCAGCGCCTGGGCCTGCGCCGTCCGCTGCGCGTTGTAGCAGCCCTGGCCGTCGGTCTGGTCCAGGTCGGGGCCTGTGGCATCGCCGCAGCCCTTGGACTTGAAGTGGTTGACGATCACCGTGAAGCGCTCGCCGTTGGCCGCCTCGAAGGTCTGCGCCAGTGGCGGGCGGTTGTGCACCGGGTCGGCGTCGCTGACGGCCGCACCCACGCGCGCCAGGCGTCCTGGCTTGCAGAGCAGCGCCGTGCGGATGGCGTCGGAACCGGTGCCGCCGCCGCTGACCGCGCCGCCGGCCACCGCCCAGGTGCCGGCACCGGCGACGGCGTTGAGCGCGTCGGCCAGGTGCTGTGCCGCGACGTCGCCGTTGTTCTGGATCTCCATCAGCCCGACCACGTCGGCGTCGATGGCGGCGAGTGCGGCGACGATCTTCGTGCGCTGGCGCTCCAACTCGGTGGCGTTGCTGGCGCCGCGGCACAGGCTGGCCGACGGCGTGCTGCCGCCCTGGGTGCAGGTCTGGCCGCTGTTGCCGAAGGCGTCGCTGCCGTTGGTGAACGTGGTGAAGTAGTTCAGCACGTTGAAGGCCGCGAGCTTCAGGTTGCCGCCCACCGCCGGCGGCGTGGCCGGGCGCGGGTTGCCGACGGTGAAGACGGGCGCCACCGTGGGCTGCAGCCGGTAGGCCACGATGCCGGCGCTGCTGTTGGTGGCCAGGCCGAAGTCGAGGGCGCCGGTGAGCGAGGCCACCGTGTCGCCGGCCCGCACCATGCCACTGGCCGGGTCCAGGTAGGGCGTGGGCGCGGGGTTCTGACGGCTGCTGTTGTCGTCCAGCAGCAGCGTGCTGCGCGCGTTCAGGCTGGCCAGGGCCAGCGCTTCTGGTGTGCCCGGGCGATGCGCATTGGTGGGTGTCTCGCGGCGGCCGCCGGCGGCCACGGTCAGCTGGCCGTAGCGACCCTGGAAGAAGTTCTGCTGCACCGTCAGCGGCGCACCCTCCTGGCCGGCCAGCGTGACCAGCATGCCCTCGTAGCGCTCCAGGCCGTCGGCATCGGGCACCGGCAACGTCACCAGGGTGGGTGTCACGCTGCCGCTGCCGAGCACGGTCAGGCCACCGATGCTGGTGAGCTCGGTCAGCGGGCGTGCCTCGGCCGCCGGATTGGCGGTGCTGCCCGAGACGTCGAACTCGGTCACCGTACCGGTCAGGCGCACGACGTCGCCCACGCTCACCGTCGGCGCGCTGGACGTGAAGACGAAGACGCCGTCGGACGTGGCCGGGTCGCCGTCGCCCAGCGGGTCCTGCAGGAAGAAGCCGTTGTGGACCACGTGCGTGACCACGCCCTCGGTAGTCACGCGCTGGCCGGCCAGCGGGCTGACGGCGCCGTTCCCCTGCAGGGCGGGAATGCGCGTGGCGACCTGGGCCCAGGTGGACGAGCCGCAGGCCAGCAGCGCGGCGGCGGCGATCGTGTGCAGCAGGCGCATGGGGTTCACTGCTTGCGGCGCACGAAGGCGCCGATGGCCAGCAGGCCGCTCAGCAGCATGGCGTAGGTGCCGGGCTCGGGCACGGCGGCGACGCTGAACTGCAGGTTGTCGAGGGCCAGGCCATGGTCGCTGCCGACGTCGTTGACCTCGGCCCAGCGCAGCCACAGCGTCTGGCCGGCCGCCCAGTCCAGGGCCACGCTGCCGCCCAGGCCGGCGACCTGGCCGGCTGCATTGCCGTCCACCGCTGCGGCACTGCTGCCGGTGACGGGCGAGGCCCAGTCGAAGCCGCCGCCGGGGGTGACCCAGTCGACCACGCTGTCGAAGCTGTGGCCCAGGCCGTACTGCAGCGTCATCGCCTGCGCGCTGGTGTTGCCGCCGTTGCGCCACTGCTCGCCGTCGAAGGCCAGCGTGAATCCGGACAGACCGGCGCCGGTGCCGTTCTCGAAGGCCACCGCGATCCAGCCGGCCAGGCTGCCGCTGGCCGGCGAGCCGAAATAGCTGCCGCCGGAGCCGGTGCCGCCGAGCGCGCGGTCGGTGCTGCCGCTGCTGCCGAAGCTGTAGAAGCTGCCGGTGTTGGATGCGCCGGTGTCGGCGCGATAGCTGCCGATGGCCGCGCCGCTGGCGTTGAACAGGCTCCAGCCGGCCAGTGTGTCGTCGTTGGTCCAGGCGTTGGCCGTGCCGCTGCTGGCCAGGCCGTCGAAGTCCTGGGCGTAGACGTCGTCGGCGGTGGTGATCTGGATGGCGGCATGGGCCGGGACGGCCAGGACGGACGCCAGCAGGGTGGCCAGGGTCGGGTTGCGAATGAAGGATCCTCCTCGGGGTGTGTGCACACGCTAGGCCGCTCGTGTGAAAGCCGCGTGACGCCCGTCGCCCGCCCCCCCTTGGTCTGGTTCCTTGCCCGGGTGGTACGCTGCTCCGGGGAATCCACGGCCTGTTCCTGCTGCAGCAGACAGGAACGCATCGATCTTCAGGAGCCTGCGATGAGACCCTTGCCCATGCCCCGCCACCGCACCACCGCCCGCCTGCTCACGCGGGCCCTGCCGCTGACGCTGGCGGCACTGCTGCTGGCCGGCTGCGCCTCCACCGGCGTGGTCCAGGTCGGCGCGTCGCGCTTCGCCGCCAAGCCCGAGGGCTGCAAGCTGGATGTCTACGCCTCGCGCGAGGACGTCAAGCGCCCCTTCGAGGCGATCTGCCTGATCTCCAGCGAAAGCGGCCGCACGCTGTTCAACGACCGCAGCGACGAAGGCCGTGTGGAGGCCGTACGCGAGAAGGCCTGCGCCTGTGGGGCTGACGCGGTGATCATGCGCGATCTGGTGCGTTCGGCCACGCAGTTCGGCGTCGGCTACTCCGGCGTGCGGGTGTCGGCCGAGGCCATCGTCTACCGCTAGATCAGCGCTCGTTGGCCACGCCGGCCGCCACGTGACCGGCCGGCACGTGCCCGGCGGCGCTTTCCACGTGACCGGTCTGGTCGTCGAAGAAGAAGTCCGGCTCGAACTCGCGCAGGAACGGGCCCTTGGCCAGGCCGCCGAGGAACAGCGCCTCGTCCACGTCCACCTGCCAGTTCATCAGCGTGCGGATGGCGCGTTCGTGGGCCGGCGCGCTGCGTGCGGTGACCAGCGCCGTGCGCACCCGCATGTTCGGCGCCGGCGACTGCTGCAGCCGGTGCAGCGCCTCGAGCAGCGGCTTGAAGGGGCCGGGCGCCAGCGGCGTGTCCACGCGCGTGCGCTCATGGTCCTGGAAGGCCGGCAGCCCGCCCTGCTGGAAGACGCGCTCGGCCTCGTCGGAGAACAGCACCGCGTCGCCGTCGAAGGCGATGCGCAGTTCGTCGGGGTGGGCGTCGGACGCGCGCACCGCGTGCGTGGCCACGCGCGCCGCCGGCACGCCGGCCGTGAGCGCACCCCTCACGTCGGCCTCGTTGGCCGACAGGAACAGGTGTGCCGCCAGCGGCTTCAGGTAACGCCACGGGCTCTGGCCGCGGGTGAACACGCCGCGCTCGATCGGCAGGCCGTAGTGCTGCGCCGAGCGGAACACCCGCATGCCCGAGACCGGGTCGTTGCGCGAGAGGATCACCACCTCCACGCGCGGCGTCTGCGCTGCATCGGGAGCCGCCCCGGGTGCGGCGCGGTTGAAGGCCAGCAGCTTGTGCACCAGCGAAAACGCCACGCCCGGCCGCGCCGGCTGGTCCAGCCGCTGCAGCTGCAGCTGCATGTAGGCGCGGTCGTCGGCGGCCTCGAACAGCCGGTTCTCCTCCTCGAAGTCGAACAGCGCGCGCGACGAAATGGCGACGACGAAGCGGCCTTCGAGCGAGGTGGGCATGGCCGGATGATAGGAGCGCGCCTCGGGGAAGTCCCTCGATCGGATCCTGTTATGCGGCGTCGATTCCGAAAGACCGGCGGTCGTTGCTCCGCTTGAATCGACGCGGCTGCCGCCTGCCCTGGCGGCAGCGTCGTCACGCCAAGAGGAGACCCCATGTTCAGATCATTCGTCACGCTGTCCTGCCTGCTCGGCGCGGGCGTGCTGTCCGCCGGCGCCGCCAGCGCTACCCAGACGACCGAGCGCGGCCGCGCGCTGCTGCCGCCACCACCCGAGCCGCTGAGCTGCGGCCAGCTCGCCGGCCCCGGCGGCGGCATCGTCGGCGGTGCGGGCATCAAGAACGTCAGCGCCGCCGTGATCCCGGCCAACGGCGGCAACGTCTCGTACTGCCAAGTCGACATCCTGTACGGCGAGTCGCCGGAGCAGAACATCAACGTGCGCGTCGGCCTGCCGCTGAACTCGCTGGACGGTGGCGTCGGCGGCGTGCAGGGCGCGTGGAACGGGCGCACCCAGGGCATCGGCGGTGGCGGTTGCGCCGGCAGCCTGAACGTGCTGCCGCCGGTGAACGCCGGCTACGTCGGCTCCGGCAACGACACCGGCCACGTGGGTGGGAACTGCGACCCCGCGGTGAACCCCGACGGCACCTACAACCTGCAGTTCATCAACGACTTCATCCGCAACGGCATGAAGCAGCAGGTCTTGTTGTCCAAGGCCGTGGCCAACGCGTATTACGCCCGGCGGCCTTCGTACAACTACTGGAACGGCTGCTCCACCGGCGGGCGCCAGGGCTACGTGCTGGCGCAGGAACTGGCCGGCGAGCTCGACGGCATCCTGGCCAACGCGCCGGCGATGTACTGGACCCGGTTCCAGACGGCCCAGATGTGGGGCCAGATCGTGATGAAGGACCTGGTGGGCGGCCCCATCGAAGGCGCCAAGCTGTCGCAGGCCACCGCCTCGGCCGTGGCCGCCTGCGATGGCGACGATGGCGTGGTCGACGGTGTCATCGACGAGCCGCGCGCCTGCACCTTCAGCGCCACCGCCAACATCTGCGGCTCGCCGACGGCGCCGGAGGCCAACTGCCTGTCGCCGGCCGAGGCACAGGCCATCGACATGATCTGGGACGGCCCGCGCAACCCGGATGGCAACCGCATCTGGTTCGGCCTGGACCGCGGCACCGTCATCAACAGCCTCAACGGCAGCACGCCGTTCTTCCTCGGCACGACGCAGTTCCGCTGGAACACCGCGGATCCCAACTTCGACTGGACCACGGTGACGATCGACGGCTACGCCGACATCGCCCAGCAGGGCTCGCAGAACATCGCCGACGTCACCGACACCTTCGGCAACCTCGACCAGTTCCGGCGCAAGGGTGGCAAGCTGCTGACCATGGTCGGTGCCAACGACAACCTGATCATGCCGCAGGGCGTGCTGCACTACTACCGCCAGATGGCGCGCCGCTACAGCGGTGGCCAGCCGGGCCGCTTCGGCGCCGTGCAGGACTTCTACCGCCTGTTCCGCGCGCCGGGCGTCGGCCACTGCGCCGGCGGGCCGGGGCCGCAGCCGCAGAACCTGTTCGGCGCCCTGGTCGACTGGGTGGAGAAGGGCATCGCGCCGGAGACCATCACGGCGCAGATCACGAGCAACGGCGTGACCCGCACGCGGCCGCTGTGCCTGTACCCGCAGACCGCGATCTACGACGGCGTGGGCGACCCGAACAGTGCCGAGAGCTTCCACTGCGGTGGCAACCTCGAGACCACCGAAGAGGTCTGCGACAGCGTGCTCGTGAAGTACAAGGACGAGGTGGACGGCCGGCTGGACTACCGTGCCGGTGGCACCACCCTCGGCGCCTGCCGGCGTCCGGCACGCTGAGCAGAGGCGTCAGCCCAGGCGCCGCGCCCGGATCGCCCCGGGCGTGGCGCCCAGTTGCTGCACGACCACGGCGGTCATGTGACTCTGGCTCGAGAAGCCGCTGCGCAGGGCCACCTCGGCCAGGCTCAGATCACTGCCCGCCAGCAGCGCCTGCGCATGTTCGACGCGCCTGCGCAGCACGTACTGGTGCGGCGTGCAGTCCATCGTACGCCGGAAGAGCCGCGTGAAGTGCGGCGCGCTGTAGCCGGCGGCCTCGGCCAGCCGCGCCAGCGGCAGCGGCCCGGCCAGCTCGGCGGCGATCAGCGCGTCGACCCGCCGCTGCTGCGCGGCCGTCAGGCGGCCACGCTCGCGGCGCGCCGATGGCCCGTCACCGTGGGTGGCCACGACGCGCATGGCCAGCCCCAGCGACAGCGCATCGGCCACCAACGGGCCGTTGGGGCAACCCTCGGCCACCTCGCGCACCATCAGCCGCATCAGCCCGCACAGCGCTGGGTCGTGGAACTCGAGGTCGCGGCGCAGGCGCAGGTGCCGCCATTCGTCGGCGCCCAGCCCGCGCTGCAGCAGCCAGGGCAGGTCCAGCTTGACCATGATCCGGCGTGCCGTGCGGCAGCGCCAGCTGCTGGTCCGCGGCTCGTCTGCGTCGAAAAGGCCGATGGAGCCTGGCCGCACGTCCAGCCGCGTGCCGCGTCCGCCGTATGCGATCTCGGCGTCGGCCTGGCCCTCGTCGATGAGTGCCAGCACCGGCGCGTCGCTGACGATGCGGCTGCGCACCGGTCCGGTCACGTCCAGCCAGGCCAGCGGCAAGCCCTGCCAGCGCGAGAGCTGCGAGGGGTCTAGCCGGCTGCGTTCGTGGTGGAAGTTGATGTCGCTGGACATGGCTGGCTGCCTGGAATTCAGCATACCCAATCCGCGCCCGGCCCGCGACCGAAGACCGTTGTGTCTTCGCGGAACCCTGGCCGGCGCACGCGGCACAATGCTGCGATGCAACGCCGACACCTGCTCCAGGCCCTGGTCGCCGCCACCACGCTACCGGCGGCCGCGGTGGCCGCCGCCGAGTTCCGCGAGCTGAAGTGGGAGGAGCTGGTCCCGAAGGACTGGGACCCGCTGAAGGACCTCAAGGGCATGGGCCTGGGCGCGCCGGAGGGCAGCGGCCTGAACGACGCCGACCCGAAGGCCCAGGCCATGCTGGAGAAGCTGCGCGAGATCTGGGACAAGGCACCCACCGTGCCCGCCATGGACGGCCGTGCCGTGCGCCTGCCGGGCTTCGTGGTGCCACTGGACGAGACCCCGGCGGGCCTGACGTCGTTCCTGCTCGTGCCCTACTTCGGCGCCTGCATCCACACGCCGCCGCCACCGGCCAACCAGATCGTCTTCGTGCAGGCGAAGACGCCCGTCAAGTCGCGCACCATGGACGCGGTCTGGGTGCGCGGCACGCTGAAGATCGAACGCGCGGCCTCCAGCATGGGCACCAGCGGCTACCGGCTGGATGCGGTGGGCGTGGAGCCCTACGTCGAGAAGCGCTGACCGCATGAGCGACGACGACACGTCGGGCGCCTCCCGCCTGGCCCTGGCCCAGACCACGCTGGGCGTGCTGGCACTGGCGGCGCTGATCGTCAGCGCGCTGTGGGTGCTGCGCCCCTTCGTCGGCCCGGCCATCTGGGCGGCCATGGTCGTCATCGCCACCTGGCCGCTGATGCGCCGCGTGGAAGCCCTGGCCGGCGGCCGGCGCTGGCTGGCCACGACGGTGATGTCGCTGGCGCTGCTGCTGCTGTTCGTGGTGCCGCTGGTGGTGGCCATCGTCACCATCGTCGGCAACGTCGACCGCATCGTCGAATGGGCCAGGCTGGCGGCCTCGTTCCGCATGGCCGAGCCGCCGGCCTGGCTGGCCACGCTGCCGGTGCTGGGCCCGACGCTGGTGGAACTGTGGCAGAGCCTGGTGGCCGCCGGCATCGACGGCCTGCTCGAGCGCGTGGCGCCGTATGCCGGCAACCTCACGCGCTGGTTCGTCAGCGAGGTCGGCAGCCTGGGCTACCTGATCGTGCAGTTCCTGGGCACGGTGGCCATCGCCGCGGTGATGTACCAGGGCGGCGAGGCCTGGGCGGCCACGGTGCTGCGCATCGGGGAGCGCCTGGGCGGCGTGCGTGGCCGCCACGTGGTGGAGCTGGCCGGTGACGCCATCCGCGGCGTGGCCCTGGGCGTGGGCGTGACGGCGCTGGTCCAGTCGGTGCTCGGCGGCCTGGCGCTCAAGATCGCCGGCGTGCCGCTGGCCGGGCTGCTGACGGCGGTGATGCTGATGCTGTGCCTGGCGCAGGTGGGCCCACTGCCGGTGCTGCTGGCCGCGGTGGGCTGGCTGTTCTGGCAGGGCGACACCACCTGGGCCGTCGTGCTGCTGGTGGCCTCGGTGGTGGTGGGCACCATCGACAACGTGATCCGCCCGGTGCTGATCCGTCTGGGCGCGGACCTGCCGATGCTGCTGATCCTGGCCGGTGTCATCGGCGGCCTGTTCGCCTTCGGCCTGGTGGGCATCTTCGTCGGTCCGGTGGTGCTGGCCGTGGCCTGGACGCTGCTGGCGGCCTGGATCGGCGACGAGGACGTTCTAGCCCTGGACGCCGTCCCAGAGAAGCTTGAGCCCGGTGAACAGCATGCCGAGCTCGAACAGCCCGTAGAACAGCCGCGGCGGGATGATGCGCACGATGCGCACACCGAGCCACACGCCGATCGGGGCCAGGGGCAGCAGCACGGCTGAGGCCAGCAGGTTGGTCGTGTCGATCAGCCCCAGCCACCAGTAGGGCACCCACTTGGACGCGTTGATGGCGGCGAAGAACACCGCCATCGTCGCCGTGAAGGTCACCGGCGAGAGCTTCAGCGGCATCACGTAGAAGCCGATCGGCGGGCTGCCGGCGTGGGCCACGAAGCTGGTGAAGCCCGAGGTCATGCCCAGCAGCCAGCCCAGCCAGCGCGGTGGCGGCGGTGCGTCGCGCCGCGGCGGGAAGAAGCGGCGGATGGCCAGGAAGGCCAGTGTGAGCGCGCCGACGAGGCCGGCCACCACGGGCGCCGACAGCCAGCCGAACAGCAGCGTGCCCAGCACCGTGCCGGCCAGCCCGGCGGGCAGCAGCAGGCGGATCAGCGCACGGTCGCGCTCGCGCCACAGTGCCGCCAGGCCGAAGCCGTCCATCACCGCCAGCAGCGGCAGCATGATGGCCGCGGCCTGCGGCACCGGCATGGCCAGCGCCATCAGCGGCACGGCCAGCGCACCGAAGCCGGCACCGAAGCCGCTCTTGGACATGCCCATCAGCAGCACCGCCGGCACCGCGACGGCGTAGAAGCCGGGGTCGGTGAGGAGGCTCAGACGAGCTCGCAGGCGGTCTCGAAGGGCAACCGCGGGTTGCGCGGCCGCGCCTGCGCCGGGTCGGCATGGCCCAGCGTGCAGATGAAGTTGCTCTTCACCGCGGTGCCGGCGAAGAAGGCGGCATCCACCTTGGCCGCGTCGAAGCCACTCATCGGGCCGCAGTCCAGGCCCAGCGCGCGGGCGGCCAGGATCAGGTAGCCGCCCTGCAGGCTGCTGTTGCGGAAGGCCGTGTCCTGGATGGCGGCGTCCTTGCCGGCGTACCAGCTGCGGGCGTCGGTCTGCGGGTAGAGCGTGGGCAGGTGCTCGAAGAACGCCAGGTCCATGCCGACGATGACGGTGACCGGCGCGGCCTGCACGCGCGGCGCGTTGCCGACCGACACGCAATCGAGCAGCTTCGCCTTGCCTTCGGGCGAGCGCACGAAGACGAAGCGTGCCGGCGTGCTGTTGGCCGCCGTGGGCCCCCACTTGAGCAGGTCGTACAGCGCGCGCAGCGTGTCGTCGGACACCGGGGTGTCGAGCCACCCGCCGGGCGTGCGGGCATCGGTGAAGAGTTGGGCGGTGGTGGTGTGCATGGCCTGACAATTGTCGGATGTTTGCCCCCAGCCAAGAGGACGTGCGCCGATTCTTCTGCGCCACCGCCGCCAAGCAGCGCCAGGGCGTGGTCATGACGCCGATGGAAGCCGCGGCCGCGCAGTGGATCGTCGAGCACCCGGAATACGACGCCGACCTGGCCGACGTGGACGCCGCGCTGGCCGCCGTCTACACGGTGGAAGAGGGCCGCACCAACCCCTTCCTGCACCTTTCGATGCACCTGAGCATCGCCGAGCAGTGCAGCATCGACCAGCCGCGCGGCATCCGCCAGGCGGTGGAACTGCTGGCCGCGCGCCGCAACTCGCTGCACGCGGCGCACCACGAGGTCATGGAATGCCTGGGCGAGATGATCTGGGCCAGCCAGCGCAGCGGCCTGCCGCCCGACGGCCTGGCCTACCTGGAGGCGGTGCGCCGGCGCGCCACCGCCTGACCCGGTCTCAGGGCGTGCCCAGGAACAGGTAGGCGTTGTTGGCGCCGGCCGCCGAATGGCCGACGCCCACGTACACCGGCCCGAAAGGCGTCTCGCCGCCCAGGTACAGCGTCACCGAGGTCAGGTTGCCGGTCGCCAGCGAGACCGTGTAGGGGTTCGACAGCCGCCCCCCTTCCAGCGCCAGACCCAGCCGCATGTCGCCACGCAGGCCCAGCGGCAGGCGGCCCACGATGCGTTCGGCACGCAGGTGCCCGTAGTGCACCGTGTCGGCCACCAGCTGCCCGGTGGCATAGGCCGACAGGTTCAGGAAGCCGCCCAGCGTGCCGGCCTCGAACAGCGGCAGGTCGCCCTGCGGTGAGCCGGTGTAGGCGGCGCGGGCGCCGAACACCCAGGCGCCGACCGACACGTTGGCGCGCAGGTCCGCGCTCAGGCGCGTGTACCGGCCGTCGTGGTCGCGGTACCACTGCGCGCGCAGCGCCCAGCCGTCGGTCGGGAAGTACAGGCGGTTGAGCTGGTCGAGCTCCAGCGCCAGCAGGGTGCCGCTGCTGCGGCGGCGCAGCTGGGCCGGGTCGAAGAGCTGTTCACCCACGTCCTCGTGCACGCGGCCGTCCGCGCCCTGCAGGCCCAGGCGCAGCTGGCCCAGGCTGCGCAGGTCCACGCCGGCGCTCAGCGTCAGTGTCCTGCGCTCGACGTCGAAGCGGGCGATGCGGCGGTCGTCCACGTAGAGGTCGCGCGGCTCGCTGGAGATGCCGGCGTCCAGCTGCGCGAACCAGCGCTGGGCCGGCTCCAGCGGCTGGTACCACTGCGCGTCCAGCGCCGTGCGCCCGCCGATTTCCGCGCCCAGCAGCAGTTCGCCCCCCAGCCGGTTCAGCCAGGTGCGGTGCAGGGCCGCGCGCAGGCCGAAGGTGGACCCCTGGTTCAGCGTGGAGTCCAGGTTCAGCGCAAAGCGCAGGTAGTCGGGCCCCCAGGGCTTCTCCACCGGCAGCAGGCGCAGCACCTGGCGCCGGTGCGTGCTGACGAGTTCGTAGTTCACCTGCTCGTACCAGCCGTCGCCGTAGGCGCGCAGCAGGTCGCGGTTGAGGGTCTCGGTGTCCAGCGGGGCGTCGGTGGCCTGCGTCACGTGGCGCTGCACGGTCTCGGGTGCCACGCGGGCCAGGCCCTCGATGCGCACCAGGTCCACCGGCGCGCTGTCCTCGCGCTCGCCGCGCAGCGCATAGAGCCAGGGCCGCCAAGCGGCCTCGTCCACCGCCAGCGGCTGCAACGCATAGGCCACGAAATCGGCGGCTTCGGCACCGCGCTGCGCGGACGTCGCGAAGCGGGCGAAGTCCGCCGCGGTGATGCCGTCGAGCACCGGCTTGATGTAGATGTCCCGCGGGCCCAGCGTCGCCAGCGAGCGGGTCACGTTCTGCTCGGTCAGCAGCGCCACCATCTGCGCCGACACCGACAGCAGCGAGCCGATCTGATCGGCCACCAGCAGCGGCGAGCCCACGTTGACCGCGATCACCACCTCGGCGCCGCAGCGCTCGCGCACCTCGCGCACCGGCAGGTTGTCCACCAGGCCGCCGTCCACCAGCTTGCGGCCGTCCAGGCTCAGCGGCGCCACCAGACCGGGCACCGCCATGCTCGCGCGCATGGCCGGGGCCAGTGGGCCGTCGCGGAACACCACGCGCTCGCCGGTGCCGAGGTCGGTGGCCACGATGGACAGCGGCAGCTTCAGCGCGTCGATGCGCCGCTCGCCGCGGTCGGCCCGCACCAGCTGGTTGATGAAGAGCTGGATGCGCTGGCCCGACACCGCGCCCGGCGGGTAGGTGACGCCGTCGGGCCCGATGCCGGCCTCGCTGCCCGGCAGGTAGCGCCGCTGCAGCTGCTTCTGGCGGAAGGCGAGTTCGGTGTAGTCGGTGTTGTCCTGGAACATCGCGTTCCAGTCGGCGCCGGCCATCGCGCGGCGCATCTCGGCTGGCGTGATGCCGGCGGCCCAGGCACCGGCCACCAGGGCGCCGAAGCTGGTGCCGGCCACGCAGTCCACCGGCACCTGCAGGCGCTCCAGCGTCTCCAGCACGCCGATGTGCGCGGCGCCCCGTGCGCCGCCGCCGCCGAGCACCAGCCCCACCTTCGGCCGCGGGGCGGCCGCAGCCGAGATGGCGGCCGTGGCCAGGCACAGGCCGCACAGCAGGGCGAGCAGGGTCTTCATCGGTGGCGCATTGTGGCCTGTCCGGTGTCCGCGCCCGGACACGAGCGGACAGTCGCGGACAGGCCGTGCTGCGGCAGACGTCGTCGTGAAATCAAGGACTTGCGAACGGTCATGCCCTGGCACGGCGCCTGCAATCCCACGCCCGATGATCCACGAGCCCGCCGCCACCGACCGCCGCCTGCAGCCGCCTACCCGGCGCCGGCTCGCATGGGTCGCCATGCTGGTCGCGCTGCTGCTGGCCGGTGCCGGCGCCTGGTGGGCCTGGGCCCGGGCCGAGCCGGCGATACCGGCCGACCGCCTGCGCATCGCCGAGGTCGTGCGCGGCGACATCGTGCGCGACGTGCAGGCCCAGGGCCGGCTGGTGGCCGCCGGCAGCCCCACGCTGTATGCGCCTGCGGCCGGCACCGTCGTGCTGGCCGCGCAGGCCGGCGACACGGTACGCGCCGGCCAGGTGCTGGCGCGCGTGGAATCGCCCGAGCTGCTGGCCGAGCACGACCGCGAGGCGGCCACGCTGGGCCAGCTGGAGGCCGATCTCGGCCGCCAGGGCATCGTCGCGCGCCAGCAGCAGCTGGCCGCCGAGCGCGAGGCCGACGAGGCGCAGCTGGCCCTGCGCGCCGCCGAGCGCGACCGCCAGCGCAGCGCCGAAGCCTGCGCCGCCGGCGTCGTGGCGCAGGTGGACTGCCTGCGCCTGGCCGACGCGGTGGACGCCGGCCGCGTGCGCAGTGCGCACGCCACGCGCCGCGTGGCGCTGGTGGCGGCCGAGAGCGACTTCGAGCGGCGCAGCCTGCAGCAGCGCATGGCGCGCCAGCGCGCGCTGCGCGACGAACTTGCACGCCGGCTGGACACGCTGACCGTGCGCGCCCCGGTGGACGCACGCATCGGCAGCATCGCCGTGGCCGACCGTGCGGCGGTGGCAGCGAACGCGCCGCTGATGACGGTGGTGGACCTGTCACGTCTGGAGGTGGAGCTGCAGGTGCCCGAAGCCGCCGCCGCCGACCTCGTGCCCGACCTGCCGGTGGCCCTGCGCATCGGCACCGACGACGTGGCCGGCCGCCTGGTCGCCATCGCCCCCGAGGTGCGTGCTGGCCAGGTTCAGCTGCGCGTGCGCTTCGATGGCGCCCAACCGCCGGGGCTGCGCCAGAACCAGCGCCTGAGCGGCCGCATCGTGCTCGAGCAGCGCCCCGGCGTGCTGACCCTGCCGCGCGGCCCGTTCGTCGACGCCCAGGGTGGACACGCCGCCTGGGTGCTGGCCGGCGAGCACGCCGAGCTGCGCCGCATCCGCCTCGGCGCCCTGGGCGTGGCCGCGGTGGAGGTGGCCGAAGGCCTGCAGGCCGGCGAGCGTGTCGTCATCGCCGGCACCGAACATTTCGCGCGCGGCGCCACGCGCGTGCGCATCCGTCCCTAGAGGAAAGCTCACCATGCCTGCCTTGCTGCAACTGATCGGCCTCGACAAGGTCTACCGCACCGAGCGCATCGAGACGCATGCCCTGCGCGGTATCGACGTCACCGTGGACGAGGGCGAATTCGTCGCCGTCACCGGCCCGTCGGGCTCGGGCAAGACCACCTTCCTCAACATCGCCGGCCTGCTGGAGGAGCCCAGCGGCGGGCAGATCCTGCTCGACGGGCAGGACGTGAGCCGCCTGGGCGACGACGCGCGCTCGCGCCTGCGCAACCGCGCCATCGGCTTCATCTTCCAGGGCTTCAACCTGATCCCCGACCTGAACGTCGAGGACAACGTGGACGTGCCGCTGCGCTACCGCGGCCTGCCCGCGGCCGAACGCCGCGAACGCATCGCGCAGGCGCTGGCGCAGGTGGGGCTGGCGTCGCGCGCGCGGCACTACCCGGCCGAGCTGTCGGGTGGCCAGCAGCAGCGCGTGGCCATCGCACGGGCGCTGGCCGGGCGGCCGCGGCTGCTGCTGGCCGACGAACCCACCGGCAACCTGGACACGCAGATGGCACGCAGCGTGATGGAGCTGCTCGAGCAGATCAACGCCAGCGGCACCACCATCGTGATGGTCACGCACGACACCGACCTGGCGCGCCGCGCGCAGCGCAACATCCACATCGTCGACGGCCAGGTGGCCGAGCTGGCGCTGGCCGGGGCCTCCGCATGAACACCGGCATGAACATGGCGCTGTGGCGTCACCACCTGTGGCTGGGCCTGAAGAGCCTGCGCCGCAACCCGGCCCTCACCGCGCTGGCGGTGCTGATCCTGGCCATGGGCATCGCCGCCAGCATGGCCAGCCTGACGGTGCTGCACGTGATGTCGGCCAACCCGCTGCCCGGCCGCAGCCAGTTGCTGCACGTGCCCAACTTCAACAACGGCCTGCTGACCGACCCGAACGCCGGCGACAAGCCCAACCCGCAGCTGACCTGGATCGACGCCGACCGCCTGCTGTCGGATGCCCAGGGCCAGCGGCGCACGGCGCTGTACGCCATCGACACCACGGTGGCCTCGCCACGACCCGACGTGGCACCGGTCTACGCCACCGGCATGGCCGCCACGGCCGACTTCTTCGCCATGTTCGACGTGCCGCTGGCGCGGGGCACCGCCTGGTCGGCCGCCGACGATGCCGCCGGTGCCGCCGTGGTCGTGCTCGACGGCGACTTCGCCCGCCGCCTGTTCGGTGGTGCCGACGCCGTCGGGCAGACGATCGACCTGGGCGGCCGGCCGTTCCGCGTCGTCGGCGTCATCGGCGACTGGCACCCGCTGCCCAAGGTCTACCGCCTGGTGGGTTCGTCGCCGGCCGGTGCGCCGGAGGACTTCTGGGTGCCGGTGCGCACCGCCGTGGCCCATGAGCACGAGAACAACGGCTGGGTCAACTGCACGGGCGATGCCGAGCCGGGCTGGCAGGGGTTCCTGCGCGCCGAGTGCAACTGGCTGCAGTACTGGGTGGAACTGGCGCCGGGCGACGTGGCGGCCTACCGCGACTACCTGCGCGGCTACGTCGCCGAGCAGCGGCAGCAGGGTCGGATGCAGCGTGCCGAGGATGCGGTGCTGCACGACTTCGACGCCTGGCTGGCCGCGCGCGGCGTGGTCAGCGAGGACACCAAGCTGCAGGCCGGGCTGTCGCTGGCCTTCCTGCTGGCCTGCCTGGTCAACGTGCTCGGCCTGCTGGGTGCCAAGTTCGCGGCCCGCGCCGGCGAGATCGGCGTGCGGCGCGCGCTGGGCGCGTCGCGGCGGCAGGTGTTTCAGCAGTTCCTGGTGGAGTCCGGCGTGGTCGGCGCCGCCGGCGCGCTGCTGGGCCTGGGGTTCACGCTGGCGCTGCTGGCGCTGATCGCGCAGCGCAGCGGCGACCTGGCGCGCGTGGCGCGGCTGGACCTGACGATGCTGGCGCTGACGGTGGCGCTGTCCATCGCCGGCGCGCTGCTGGCCGGCCTGTGGCCCACCTGGCGCGCCGCGCGCGTGCGGCCTGCGCTGCAGCTCAAGTCGCAATGAGGGCGCGCGCATGACACCGGTCCGTCCCATCCTCTCCGCGCTGCTGCGCCGCAAGTCCGGCGCGCTGCTGGTGGCCGCCCAGGTGGCGCTGACGCTGGCGGTGCTGTGCAACGCCGTCTTCGTGGCCACAGACCGCCTGGGCCAGGCCCGCCAGCCCAGCGGCACCGACGAGGCGGCGCTGTTCCACGTCGCGATGATCACGCCCGGCGCCGACGTCGCGCCCTTCGATCGCCAGCGCGCCGACGAGGCCCTGGTGCGCACCGTGCCCGGCGTGCGCGGCGTGGCCTGGATCAACCAGATGCCGCTGGCCCAGTCCGGCAACAACAGCAGCCTGGCCACGCAGCGCGGTGCCACCGACACTGTCTCCGCGGCCGTCTACGCCGGCGCCCACGACGCGGCCGCGGTGCTCGGGCTGCGCATCGTCGAGGGGCGCGGCTTCACGGCCGCCGACGAGGTCGACATCGACCGCCGCCAGTCCCGCCAGTGGCCGGCCCACGCCCTGGCCACGCGCGCGCTGGCCGAGCGGCTGTTTCCCGATGGCGCCTCCGCAGTCGGGCGTGTCGTCTACGCCGGCACCGGCCCGGACGATCCGGCCATCACCATCGTCGGTGTCGTCGAGCGCCTGGTCACGCCCTGGGGCCCGGTGAGCTGGAACCCCGGCGACCCCAAGGGCGAAAGCGGCCTGCTGCTGCCCTGGCGCCAGGAATCCGAGGGCCTGCTGGCCGTGCGCGCCGACCCGGCGCAGATCGATGCCGTGCGCACGGCGGTGGCCGAACGGCTGCGCAGCGCGGTGCCGGGCCGCATCGTGCGCGACACGCCGACGATGGCCGAGACGCGCGAGCGCCGCTACCGCAGCGACACCTGGCTGGCGCGGCTGATGACGGTGGTGATCGGCCTGCTGCTGGTGATGACGGCCGGGGGTATCGTCGGCCTGGCGTCGCTGTGGGTCACGCAGCGGCGCAAGCAGATCGGCGTGCGCCGGGCCCTGGGCGCGCGCCGCGTGGACATCGTGATGCACTTCGTCGTCGAGAACCTGATGATCACCGGCCTGGGCGTGGCCGTCGGCCTGACCCTGGCCGTGGCGCTGAACCAGGCGCTCACGCGCGTGACCACGCTGGCGCCGCTGCCCGGCACCCTGCTGGCCGGCAGCGGGGCGGCGATGCTGGTGCTGGGCGTGGCCGCGGTGCTGGCCCCGGCGCTTCGCGCCGCGCGCGTGCCGCCGGCGGAGGCCACGCGCAGTGTCTGAGCCCCTCGCACGCGGCTGCGTGCTGATCATCGACGACCACCCCGCGGTGGCCGATGCGCTGGGCCTGCTGTTCTCGTTGCACGGCATCCGCACCGTGGCGGCCACGACGCCCGACGAAGGCCTGGCGCTGCTGGCGGCGCAGCCGGTGGACCTGGTGATCCAGGACATGAACTTCAGCGCCGACACCACGTCGGGCGACGAAGGTCGGGCGCTGTTCGCCGCCATCCGCGCGCGCCACCCGGACCTGCCGGTGATCCTGCTGACGGCGTGGACCGACCTCGAGGCCGCGGTGGCCCTGGTCAAGGCCGGTGCCGCCGACTACCTGGCCAAGCCCTGGGACGACCACAAGCTGCTGGCCAGCGTGCAGAACCTGCTCGAACTCGGCGAGGCCACGCGCGCGCTGCGCGCCGCCGCCCTGCAGCGCCAGCGGGCGCAGGCGGCGCTGCGCGAGCGCCACGCGCTCGGCGACCTGGTCTTCGCCGACCCGGCCACCGAACGCGTGGTGGCGCTGGCCTGCCAGGTGGCGCGCGCCGACGTGCCGGTGCTGATCACCGGCCCCAGCGGCGCCGGCAAGGAGTGCATCGCGGCCGTGGTGCAGGCCAATTCGGCCGTGCGCAGCGGCCCGTTCGTCACCGTGGACTGCGGGGCGCTGCCGGCGGAGCTGATCGAGGCCGAACTGTTCGGCGCCGAGGCCGGCGCCTACACCGGCGCCGCCAAGGCCCGTGAAGGCAAGTTTGCCGCCGCCGACGGCGGCACGCTGTTCCTCGACGAGATCGGCAACCTGCCGCTGCCCGGCCAGGTGAAGCTGCTGCGCGTGCTGGAGACGGGCCGCTTCGCGCGGCTGGGCGCCACCCGCGAGCAGCAGGTGCACGTGCGCGTCATCAGCGCCACCAACGCCGACCTGACTGCGCTGATCCGCGAGGGGCGCTTTCGCGAGGACCTGTACTACCGCCTGAACCTGATCGAACTGCACCTGCCGCCGCTGGCCGAGCGGCCGGGCGACATCCTGCCGCTGGCGCGGCGCTTCCTGGGCGGCAGCCATCACCTGGCCGACGACGCCGCCGACGCGCTGCAGCGCCACGACTGGCCGGGCAACGTGCGCGAGCTGAAGAACACCATGCAGCGCGTGGCGCTGCTGGTGCCGGCGGGCCCGGTCACGGCGGCCCAGCTGGGCCTGCCGGCACGCCAGACCGCGGCGTCGCCGCGCACCGGCGACGAACCCGACCGCGCTGCCATCGAGCAGGCCCTGGCGCGCGCCGGCGGCGTGGTGGCGCAGGCGGCGGCGGACCTGGGGCTGTCGCGCCAGGCGCTGTACCGGCGCATGGAACGCTACGGCCTGGGGCGGGGGGGATGACCACGTCCGCCGCGCCGGCGCGGCGCCGCCTCCGCTTCGGGCTGCGCGCGCGGCTGTGGTTGCTGGCCACCGCGGTGGCCGCACTGTCGGCGTCGCTGGCGCTGCTGGTGCAGTCGCTGTCGGGCGAGGCCTGGCTGGCGCGTGGCGCGGGCATCGTCGGCGGCGCACTCGTCGGCGCGCTGCTGCTCGACCGCCTGGCCGCGCCGGCGCTGTCGCTGTTCCGTGCGCTCGCCGGCGTCGTCACCGCCTACCGCGACGGCGATTTCGCCTTCGACATCGCCTGGGAACACGACGACGAACTGCGTGAGCTGGTCGACGCCCACAACGCCCTGGGCCAGACGCTGCGCGGCCAGCGCCAGCGCCTGGTGCAGCGCGAGCTGCTGCTCGACACCATGGTGCAGAACACGCCGGTGGCCATGCTGCTGGCCGACGCCGGCGGGCGCGTGGCCTATGCCAACCTGGCGGCGCGCCGGTTGCTGCACGGGGGCCGGCCGCTGGAGGGCGTGCGCGTGGACACGGTGCTGGCCGCCCAGCCGCCGGCGCTGGCCGAGGCCATGCGCGGCGGCCGCGACGGCCTGTGCACCGTGCCCGGTGCCGACCCCGCCGCCGACGAGGACGAGAGCTTCCACGTGCTGGCCAAGGACTTCCAGCTCGGTGGCCGCGCGCACCGGCTGCTGCTGGTGCGCCGCTTCACCGGCGAGCTGCGGCGGCAGGAGGTGCGCACCTGGAAGAAGGTGATCCGCGTCATCAGCCACGAGCTGAACAACTCGCTGGCACCGATCGCGTCGATGGCCTACTCCGGCGGCGAGCTGCTGCGCCGCGGAGAGACCGAGCGCCTGCCCGAGGTGCTGGGCGCCATCGGCGAGCGCGCGCGCCACCTGGAAGGCTTCATCCGCGGGTACGCCGATGTGGCGCGGCTGCCGGCCCCGCGCCCGGAGCCCATCGACTGGCCGGCGTTCGTGCAGCGGCTGCAGGTGCAGGTGGCCTTCCGCACCGCCGGCGAGCCGCCGGCGCAGCTGCTGCAGGCCGACCCGGCGCAGTTGGCGCAGGCGCTGCTGAACCTGCTGAAGAACGCGCACGAGTCGGGTTCCGACCCGGCGGCCATCTACCTGCGCGCCCAGTCGCTGCCGGGCGAGTGGCGCCTGGAGGTCACCGACCGCGGCGCCGGCATGAGCGAGGCCGTGCTGGCGCAGGCCCTGGTGCCGTTCTATTCGACCAAGCGCGGCGGCACCGGGCTCGGTCTGGCGCTGGTGCGCGAGATCGTCGAGGCCCACGGCGGCCGCATCGCGCTGGCGCGGCGCGATGGCGGCGGCACGCAGGTGACGTTGGTGCTGCCGGCCTGAGCAGGTCGACCCCGTCTCAGCGGGGCTTGGCCTTGCGTGCCGGCGTTCGTTGCGGCTTGTCCGCAGGCGCGGTCGCGCCAGCCCCGCGTGCGCCGTCCAGCCACAGCAACGTCTCCACCTGCGTGATGAACGGCCCCAGGTAGCCCGGCGCCAGCGTCTGCATCTGCTGCAGCGCGCGCACCAGCAGGTGCTCGGAATTCAGCGGGCCGGGGTTGTCCGGCTGGCGGGCCTGGGCGCGCACGATCTGCTGCTGCACGCGCAGCCGGGCCAGCGTGGGCCGCAGGCGCTGGGCGGTGCGCAGTTCGGCACTGGTGGCCGGGCCGAGGGCGCGCAGCGGCGAGGGCGCCTTCGGCGGCGCGGCATGGGCGTCGGCGGTGTGGGACGGGTCCTGCGCCTGCAGGCACGCCAGCGCGTCGGCCAGGCGATCGGCCAACCACTGCTGCACGGCGGCGTCGTGCTGCAGACCGCGGCGCACGGTGGCGTCCAGCCGGGCCAGCGTCACCGGGTCCACGCCGGCGCCACCCTGGGCGCGCAGCGTGGCCAGGGCCTGCGCCGCATCGGCCAGTGGTCCCGCCACCGTCATCGCGCGCCAGCCGGGGCCGCCGTGGGCGCGTCGCGCCGGGCCCGCGGCACCGGCGCCAGTTCCACGCGCCGGTTGCGCGCACGGCCGGCCTCGTCGGCGTTCGACGCCACCGGCTGTTCCGGCCCGAAGGCGGCGGCGAACACCGCCTGCGGCGGCAGCCCTTCGGCCACCAGGGCGCGGGTCACGGTCAGCGCGCGCTGGGCCGACAGCTCCAGGTTGTCGTCGAAGCGCCGGTTGCCCGGCAGCACCGGCTGGTCGTCGGTGAAGCCGCTGACCATCAGCAGCTCGTCGCGCCCCTGCAGGTAGGTGGCCAGCGGCCCGGCCAGGCGCTGCAGCAGCGCGCGGCCCTCGGGTTGCAGGCGGTCGGAGTTGAGCGCGAACAGCACGCTGCCGCTGATGCCGATGCGCCCGTCCACCAGCGTCACGCGGCCTTCGGCCAGCGGCGCGGCCAGCGCCTGCTCCAGGGCTTCACGGCGTTGCGCTTCCACCTCCAGATCGCGCGCGAGTTCCAGCTGCACGCCGATCACCGCCACCAGCAGCAGCACGAAGGCGCCCACCAGACCGGCCATCAGGTCGCCGAAGACGCCCCATACCGGCGCCGTGCCGTCGGCTGGCGCGTCGTCGGGTTCGGAGGCGTCGAGACCGAGGTCGTGCATCGGGTCAGCGCGCGTCCACGGTCTCGGCGGTTGCAGTGTCGGCGGTGGCCACCGGCCCGGCGATGCGCTGCAGCGCGGCCAGCAGCGGCGGCATGGCGTCCAGCAGCGGCTGCTGCGCGCCCAGGCTGAGGTCGATGACCTCGCGCGCCTGCGCCACGTAGTAGGCCAGCTGCTCGTCGTGGCGCACGGCCGCCTGGTCGAGCGCCGACTCCACGCGCTGCAGTTGCGCCGCCAGGGTGCCCGCCGTGTCGGCGAACTGCGTCACGGCGGCACCGAAGGCCTCGCCCAGGCTGGCCACTTCCACCGCGCCGCCGGCCAGGCGCGTGGCGGCATCGCCTTGCTGCGCCAGCGCGGCCTGCCAGTGCTGCACCACGGCTTCGCTGCTGCGCTGCACCAGGCCGTCGGCGGCGTCGACCAGGCCCTGCACGGCGGCCTGCTGCGCGGCGGCGGCCCGGCGGCTGTCGTCCACCAGCGTCGCCAGGGCCTCGGTCAGGCGCACGCGCTCGTCCAGCAGCGCGGCGTCGCGCGCCTGGCTGGCACCGAGCTGCTCGCGCATCTCGGCGATCACGGCCGCGGCGGCGCGCGGCGCCTCGGCGGCGGCGGTGGTCAGGCGCGCCACCTCGGCGACGATGTCGCGCGCCTGCGTGGCGGCCTGCTGCTGCAGCGCTTCGGTGCGCTGGGCCAGCGCCTCGCTCCACGCCGTCTGCTGCGCCTGCGCGGCGGCGCTGGCGTCGGCGGCCTGCTGCTGCAGCGTGCTGGCCAGCGCCTGCAGCGCGGCGGTGCTCTCGGCCTGACGCTGGGCGTCGCGGGTGTCGGCGCGTTCCTGCAGCGTCGTGTGGGCCAGGGCCACGCCGTCGGCCAGCGTGGCGGCCTGCTGCTGCAGGGCCTGGCCGATCTGCTCGGCGGTGGATTCGAAGCGCTGGGCCAGGGTCTGCAGCGCGGTCTGGGTGCCGTCGACCAGGGTCTGCACCTGGGCGTTCGCGCGCTCCTCCAGGGCGTGCGCCTGCGCCTGGGTGCGCTCGGCCATGGCCTGCAGATGGCGCTGCGTCAGGTCGCCCAGCGCCTGCAGCTGCGCCTGGGTGCTGTCTGCCAGCCGCGCCTGCACCGCGGCGCTTTCGCGGGCGATGCCGTCCACGGCGGCAGCGGTGGCGGCCTGCAGCGCGGTGCCGGCGGCCTGGGCGCCATCGGCCAGGCTGTCGCGCAGGGCCTGGGCCACGCGGGTGCCCAGCGTGGTCTCCAGCGTCGTGCCCACACGGGTGGCCAGGGCCTCGAACTGCGCGTGCATCTCGCGCTGGAACGCGGCCTGCTGCGCCTGTTCCTGCTGCTGCCGGGCCTGCTGCTGGGTGTCCAGCCGGGTCAGCAGGGTCTGCACCTGGTCCACCAGACCGGGCAGATGGGTGGTCAGCGCCGCCGCCTGGGCCTGCATGGCGGCTTCCAGGCGGCTGGCGAGCTGGTCGGTGAGCGTGCGCGCCAGATCCTCCACCTGGCGGGCGCGCTGCGCGGCGGGCGTGGCGTCCTGCAGCACCGTGGCGGCTTGGCGGTCCAGCGCCTGCTGCACGCCACCGCGCACGCGCCGCAGCAGCGCCGATGCCAGGCCCAGCATGGCCGATGCCGCGACCCCGGCCACCGAGGTACCGAAGGCCAGGCCCAGGCCCTTGACCGGTGCCGCCAGCGCGGCGCGCATCGCGGCCAGGTCGGTGGTGCGTTCCAGCGCGGCCACGGTGCCGTCCAGCGTCACCACCAGGCCCAGGAAGGTGCCCAGCATGCCCAGCAGCACCAGCAGGCCCACGAGGTAGGGCGTCAGCGCCGGGCCGGGCAGCGGCGCGGCGGCGCCGGCAATGCGGCGACGCACGGGCTGGCGCAACCCGGCGGGCAGGGCATCCAGCCAGGCGGGCAGGGGGGTGTGTGCCTGCAGGCCCGACACCGCACCCGACAGCGCGCGGGTGTCGCGGTGGAAACGCCAGAGCTCGGCCAGGCCGACGGCGTAGACGGCGCCGATACCCAGCGTCATCGCCAGCGCCAGCGGGTGGTGGCCGACACCGCCCAGCAGCACCCAGACTACGGCAGCGGCGCCCAGGGCACCGGCCATGACGGCGCCCAGTGTGTAGACGCGTGGCGAGGTCATGACTGAACTTCCCCGGTGGCGGCCTGCAGCGCGGCGAGCATGCCGTCCACGGGCTGCAGTCGGTGCGCCAGTTCGGCGCGCAGCAGCGGCTGCGTCAACGTGGCCGGCGGCACAGGTTCGCGCGCCAGCCGGCGGTCCAGCCACGCGGGCAGGGCCGACAGCAGCTGGCGTTCGCGGGCGGCCAGGGCCTGCTCCAGCAGCCGGTCGAGCACGGCGATCCGCCCGAGCGCCGCGGACCGCAAGGCCAGCGCGCGGCGCGCCTGGGCACGCAGCGGCGCGATGCGCCGCTCCATGGCCTGCTGATGCGCGCGGTAGCGTCGGCCCGGTGTGGCGTCCGCCGGCAGGTCGTCGGCCGCCAGGCCATCGGGCAGATCGTGCTCGATGGCCTCGGCCAGTGTGCGCTGCACCGCCGCGCGGGTGGCTTCGGCCTGGTGCCGGGCCGCCGCGGCCTGTGCCGGCGTGCCGGGGGCGGGCGGCTCCGCGCCCAGCGCCCCGGACAGCGCGATGGCGTCGGTCCAGGCCAGCCACGGCGCCAAACGTTCGGCCAGACTGGGGCCTGCGCCTGCCACGGCAGCGGCAGGCGAGGGCGCGGCCGTGTCCTCGGTCCCGGGTACGGCCAGACCGAGCGCGAGCAACTGGCGCACCAGCGGTGGCTGGTGCAGCGTGGCAGCGGCGATCGGCGGGCGCGCCGGAAGGGGTCGGGCGCGCGGCGACTGGGGGGGCATCGGGCGAGGGCTCAGAATCGGCGAAAAACCCACGATTTTACGGGACCGCCCTCTCACGGCGTCCGCTCCGGCCTGCCCCGGCCCCTGCCACTCCCCGCCGTCCGCCCCGCCCCCGCCCCATGCACGCCCTGCTCCATGCCATCGCCCAGGCTGCCGGCCAGCCGCCGCTGGCCGACGCCCGCCGCCTGTTCCACGGCCGCGGCGGCCTGCACCCGGGCGAGGAGGCGTGGACGCTGGACCTGTTCCCGCCGGTGGCCTTGCTGACCAGCCACCGCCCGGCCAGCGACGCCGAACTCGCCGCCGTGGGCGACGCGCTGGCCGCGCACTGGCCGGCGCTGGTGCCGGGCCGGCCGCTGTGCTGGGTGCACCAGTGCCGCGACGGCCTGCAGGTGCAGACGCGCCTGATGGCCGGCGCGCTGCCCGACCCCCACCACGCACATGAGGCCGGCGCCCGTTTCGAGCTGCACCTGCTGCGCGGCCGCAACCACGGGTTCTTCCTCGACATGGCCGAGGGCCGGCGCTGGCTGCGCGAGTACCTCGTCACGCAGCCCGGCGCCCGGGTGCTGAACCTGTTCGCCTACACCTGTGCCTTCTCGGTGGTGGCGCTGCAGGCCGGCGCCGCCGAGGTGGTCAACCTGGACATGAGCCCTGGCGCGCTGGCCACGGGCCGGCGCAACCATGCGCTCAACGGCGTCGAGGCCGGGGCCCGCTTCTGGGCCCATGACCTGTTCGCGTCCTGGGCCAAGGTCCGGCGTGCCGGCCCGTTCGACGTGGTGATCGTCGACCCACCCAGCTACCAGAAGGGCAGCTTCGTGGCCAGCAAGGACTGGGCCCGCGTGCTGCGGCGCCTGCCGGAGCTGCTGGCCCCCGGCGGCCACGCCCTGCTGTGCCTGAACGCGCCCGAACTGCCCGAGGCCTTCCTGCGCCATGAAGTGGCGGCCGAGGCGCCAACGCTGCAGGGCCTGCAGCGGTTGCCCAACCCGCCGGGTTTCGAGGACGCGGACCCCGACCGGGCTCTGAAAGTGCTGGTCGCCCAGGCTCCCTCCGGAGGATCGCCATGCGCTACCTGCTGATCAACCCCAACGCGTCGGCTCACATCACGGCTCGGTTGGCGGCCTCGGCCCATGCCGTGCTGGCGCCGGGCGAGACGCTGGAGGCCGTCAACGCGCCGCAGGAACCCGCGGTGGTGCGCGACGCCGCCACGCTGGCGCTGGCGGACGCGCAGGCGCTGGTGCTGTTCGAGGCCCATGCGGCGGAGGCCGACGCCGTGCTGCTGGGCATCTCGCTGGACGGCGCGGCCGAGACGCTGCGCGCCCGAGCCGGCCGTCGGCCCGTGGTGGGCATGACCGAGGCAGCCGTGATGAGTGCGCTGCTGACGGCGCCGCGCATCGGCCTGCTGACGCTGGGTCCGGCGATGGTGCCGCTGTACGCGGCGCGCGTGGTGCAGATGGGCGTGGCCGGCCGCGTGGTCGGCATCGAGGCGCCCGAAGCCCCGTCGGCTTTCCTGCCGCAGACCACCGGCGTGGACCCCGCCACGCTGGCGGCGCTGGACGCCGCCGGTGCGCGCGTGCAGGCCGCCGGCGCCAAGGCGCTGGTGCTGGCCGGCGCCGTGCTGTGCGGCTACGCGCCGGCACTGGCCGAGCGGCGCGGCGTACCGGTGTTCGACGGCATGGCCTGCGCCGTGTTGCAGGCGCGGGCCTTGCTAACCTGCCAGGCATGAACACGCCCCGCGATTTCCTGGGCTATGGCCCCAACCCGCCCGACATGCGCTGGCCCGGCGGCGCCGGCCTGGCGGTGTCCCTGGTCCTCAACATCGAGGAAGGCGCCGAACTGTCGCTGGCCGACGGCGACGAGGCCAACGAGTCGGTGCACGAGGTGGTGCAGCCGGTGGTCGGCGCGCCCGACCTGTGCCTGGCCTCGCACTTCGAGTACGGCACGCGCGTGGGCTGGCACCGCATCAACCAGGTGATGGCCGAGGCCGGCGTTCCGATGACGCTGAACGCCTGTGCACGCTCGCTGATCGGTGTGCCCTGGCTGGCCCGGCAGGCCGTGGCCGACGGCCACGAGATCTGTTCCCACGGCTGGCGCTGGGAAGCCCACGCCGGCATGGACGAGGCGCACGAACGCGAACTCATCGCCCGCGCGCACCGCGAGATCGCACGCGTGGCCGGCGTGGCGCCGGTGGGCTGGCACACCAAGAGCAGCCCGTCGGTGAACACGCGGCGGCTGCTGGTGGAGCACGGCGGCTTCCACTACGACAGCGACGCCTACAACGACGACCTGCCGTACTACGTGCCGGTGGCCGGCCGGCCGCACCTGGTGCTGCCCTACGCCTTCGACACCAACGACATGCGGTTCTTCGGCACCCAGGGCTTCGTGCGCGGGCAGGACTTCGCCGACTACGTGATCGACGCCTTCGACTGGCTGCTGCGCGAATCGCGCCACGGCGCGAAGATGATGTCCATCGGCCTGCACCTGCGCATCATCGGCCGCGCGGCGCGCATCGGCGGGCTGCAGACGGCGTTGGCGCACCTGCGGCAGGCGGGCGGTTCCGGCGTCTGGATTGCGCGGCGGGACGCGATCGCGCGGCATTGGCTCGAGGCCGTGCCGGCGACCGACTGATCGGACCCGCGCTCAGGCCACGCGCCCGAACCAGAGCAGCGACAGCCCGGCCCCGGCCACCAACGCCAACGCAGCGGCGGCCGCCAGCAGCGCGGTGAGTTCGGTCTCGCGCCGGCGCAGCTGCTGCTGCGAACCCAGCGTCTGGTAGACACCGCGCAGCGCCTCGGCGGTGGCCGCGTGGTGGTACTCGCCACCGGTGATCTCGGCCACCTTGCGCAGCGTCGGTTCGTCGAGTTGCAGGAACATGGCCATCTCGTCGCCCATCGCCGCGTGGCCATCCGGCGTGCCCAGGCCCACGACGTGGATGCGCACGCCGCGCTCGGCCGCCATCTGCGCGGCCAGCAGCGTGTCGACGCCGGTGGTGCGCCGGCCGTCGCTGAGCAGGATGATGGCCGCCGCGTCGAAGCTGCCGGCGCGCACGGGTGTGAACGGCGCGCGCGGTGCGCGTCCGGGCGGGGGCGCGTCGAGCGACCGGGCTGCGCGGCGGGTCCCGAAGGTCATCTCGGCCAGGTCGATGCCGTGCTCCGGGAACAGCTCGGCCAGGCAGAGCACGATGGCGTTGCCCAGGGCGGTGCCGAACTGCATCTGCACGGCGTCGATGGCCTGGACCAGCGCGGCGCGATCGGCCGTGGCTTGCTGCGCCACCTGCGCCGTGCCGGCGAAGGTGATCAGGCCGACCTCGATCCGGGCCGGCACCTCGGCCAGGAAGGCCTTGGCCGCCTCCTGCGCGGCCACCATGCGGGACGGCTTGACGTCCTCCACCCGCATGCTGCGAGAGATGTCCACGGCCAGCAGGATCGTGGACCGCGCCCAGGGCAGGGTGATCGGCGCGACGGGGCGTGCCAGGGCCAGCAGCAGCAGCGCCAGTGCCAGCCCCACCAGGGCCGGCGGCAGGTGCCGGCGCCAGCCGGGGCGCACGGCGGCCCGCGCGATGTGCAGGCTGGACAGGCGGACGGCGACCTTGCCGCGCCGCCGCAGCAGCCACAGGTAGGCCAGCGGCAGCAGCGGCAGCAGCATCCAGACCAGGTTGTGCGGCCACAGGAACTGCATGGGAGTCCTCCGACGTGCCGGACTGATTCTGCGCCTCGGCGCCCCGGCCTGCTGCCGCGTCCGGATGGCCTTGCGCCGCGACGGGGAACCTAGTCGGTGCGCCGTTCGATCCGTGCCGACAGGGCCGCAGGCAACCCCGTGTTCGGCTTGCCCGGCGGCCGCGCGAACGACCCGGCATGCGCCCCGCGCGGTGCCAGCCGCGCCAGCGCCTCGGCCTGCGTCACCGCGGCGCTGATCGGGTCCACCAGCACCGCCGGCGCGTCGGTGTAGCGGTACGCCAGCCCGGCCAGCGGCGCACCGGCCAGGACGACCACGTCGGCGCCGTCGTCGTCCACTGCCTGCTGCACCAGGCCGCGCAGCGCGTCGAAGAGTTCGTCCTGCACCGTGGCCACGGACTGGAAGCCGGCCTCGGGCGTGCGCACGCCGGCAAAGCGGCTCTGCAGCCCCGCCTGCTGCACCGACTGCTCGTACCACGGCCGCATGTGGCGCGTGAAGGTCACGAAGGCGAAGCGCTGGCCCAGCAGCAGCGCGCTGGTCATCGCCGCCTCGGCCATGCCCACCACCGGCAGGTCGAACAGCTCGCGCGCGGCCAGCAGGCCGGGGTCGCCGAAGGCGGCGATGACCACGGCGTCGACCTCGGCCTGGTGCTGCGCGATCAGGTCCAGCGCGATGGCGCCGGCCACCTGCGCCTCGGCGCGCGAGGAGATGTAGGGGAAGCCGGTCTGCGCCGTCACCGGCTTCAGCACGGTGCCGGGCCCGACGACGTGGGACGCCACGCGCGTCATCGCCTCGGTCATCGCCACCGTCATGTTGGGGTTGAGCAGCAGGATGTTCATCTCAATGCACCATCCGGTTCAGGCCCACGGCGCGCGAGCCCAGCGCCAGCGCGATCAGCGCCAGCGCGATCAGCCCGGTGGAGATGGCCGCCAGCGTGGGGTCGGGCTGCTCCTCCAGGTACTGCAGCATCTTGATCGGCAGCGTCTTGTTGCGCGCGTCGGTCAGGAAGATCGAGATCGGGTAGTTGTCCATCGACGCCAGGAAGGCGAACAGCCCGGACGTCAGGAAGGCCGGCGCCAGCCCCGGAGCCAGCACCTTCAGCACCGCCTGCGCCGGGCTCAGGCCCAGCGTGCGCGCGGCGTCGATCAGCGTGAAGTCGAAGCGCTCCAGCGCCGCCAGCAGCGTGCGCACGACGAAGGGCAGGGTGATCACCACGTGCGCGATCACCAGGCTCAGCCAGGCGTCGCGCAGGCCCGCGCCGCGGAAGGCCTGCAGCATCGCCACGCCCACCACCAGCCCCGGCATCATCAGCGGGCTGACGGCGAAGGTGGCGATGGCCTCGCGCCCGCGGAAGCGCCCGCGCACCACGGCGATGGCCGCCATCGTGCCCAGCACCAGCGCGAGCGCGGTGGACAGCAGCGCGATCTGCACGCTCAGCCACACCGCATCGGCCAGGCCCGACTTGCGCGCCAGCGCCGCGTACCAGCGCAGCGACCATTCCGGCGGCGGCAGCGTGTAGATGGACGACGAGGTGAACGACACCACCACCGTCACCACCAGCGGCCCCAGCAGGAACAGCACCACGGCCGCGGCCACGGCCCAGCTGACCCAGCGTGCCGCGCGCTCGGCGGCGGTCACGGCCGGCCTCCGCCCGCGCCACCCAGCCGCCGCACCAGCGCGCTGCTGCCCAGCACCACGGCCACCGCGATCACCAGCAGGATGGCCGACATCGACGAGCCCAGCTGCTCGTCGCGCAGGAAGAGGTAGCTGCGCGCGATCAGCATCGCCAGCGTCTGGCTGCGCTCGCCGACGATCAGGCTGGGGATCACGTACATCGACACCGCCATCGAGAACACGAAGGCGGCACCGGCCACCACGCCGGGCAGCGTCAGCGGCAGCACCACACGCAGGAAGCCGTGCAGCGGCGTGGCGCCCAGCGTGGACGCGGCCTCCACCAGCCGCGGGTCGAGCTGGCGCACCACGGCGTAGATGGGCAGCACCATGAAGGGCAGGAAGACGTTGGCCGCGGCCACGATCAGCGCCGGCTCGGTGAACAGCAGGCGCACCGGCGCGTCGGTCAGGCCCAGGCCCATCAGCGTCTTGTTGAGCAGGCCGTCGCTGCGGAAGAGGATGGACCAGGCGAAGGTCTTGACCACCACGCCCACCGCCAGCGGCAGCACCATCGCGATCAGGATCACGGTCTGCACGGCGCCCTTGGCCCGCGCCAGCACGAAGGCCGTGGGGTAGGCCAGCAGCAGCGACAGCGCCGTGACCCACAGCGCCACGCGCAGCGTGCGCCACAGGATGTTGAGGTGGAATTCGTCGCCGAAGAACTCGGCGTAGCCGGCGAACGACGGGAAGGCACCGCCGGCGCTCAGGCTCTTGAACAGCAGCATGGCCAGCGGCACCGCATACAGCAGCCCCAGGTAGGCCAGCGCCGGCGCCGCCAGCCAGGCGAAGCCGTCGATGCGACGGGCGGTGCTCATGCCGCGGGCGCGGGGTAGACCAGCGTGTCGGCCACCGGCCAGTGCAGTGCGGTGGTGGCGCCGGGCGCCAGGCCGCCGAGGTCGGCGTGGCCGGGCAGCTCGCACAGCAGGCGGTCGCCTTCGATGGCCTGGGCGTAGACGTGGGTGCGCGCGCCCAGCGGCACGATGTCGCTGACCACGGCCTGCACGGTGTTGTCGCCTTCGCCGCCGGGCCCCAGCCGGATGCGCTCCGGCCGCACGCCCACCAGCACCGGCGCGCCGCGCGAGAAGCCGGCCTCCACGCGCAGCGCGCCCGCAGCGGTTTCCACCTGCAGGCGCTCGCCGTCCACGGCCGCCACCCGCCCGGCCAGGCGCGTGGACAGGCCCACGAAGTCCAGCGCGAAGGCGGTGGCCGGCTTCGCGTACAGCGTGCCGGGGTCGGTGAACTGCTCGATGCGGCCGGCGTTCATCACCGCGATGCGGTCGCTCACGGCCAGGGCCTCGTCCTGGTCGTGGGTGACGAAGACCGCGGTCATGGCGCGCGCCTTGAGCAGCGCCTTCAGTTCGATCTGCATCGTCTCGCGCAGCTTGCGGTCGAGCGCGGAGAAGGGCTCGTCCAGCAGCAGCAGGTCCGGCTGCACCACCAGCGCGCGGGCCACGGCCACGCGCTGCTGCTGGCCGCCGGAGAGCTGTGTCACCGGCCGGTCGGCGAAGGCCTGCATGCGCACCAGGGCCAGGGCCTCCTCGACCTTCGGAGCTACTTCGGCCCCCGGCAGCTTGCGTGCACGCAGGCCGAAGCCCACGTTCTCGCGCACGCTCAGGTGCGGGAACAGCGCGTAGTTCTGGAACACCACCGACACGTTGCGTCGGTGCGCCGGCACCGCGGCCAGCTCGCGCCCGGCCAGCGTGATGCGCCCACCGTCGGCCAACACCAGCCCGGCGATCAGGCGCAGCAGCGTGGTCTTGCCGCAGCCCGACGGGCCCAGCAGCGAGACCAGTTCGCCGCGCGCGACGGCGAAGTCCAGCCCGTCGACGACGGTCTGCGCGCCGAAGCGCTTGACGACGCCGTGGACCGCGAGATGCGCCACGGGGTCAGGCCGCCATGAGCTTGTCGAAGCGCGTGATCCACTCCTTGCGGTTCTTGGCCACGAAGGCCCAGTCCGGGGAGAAGATCTCCACGCCCTTGGGCGTGGACGCGGTGGCCGGCACCTCGGTGTTGGCCGGCAGCGAGGCCGAGAACTCGGCCAGCTTGCCCTGCAGCTCGGCGCCCAGCATCTCGTTGACGTAGGCCTTGGCCAGTTCGGGGTTGGGCCCGCCCTTGACCAGGCAGATGCCGCTGGGCATGGCGAAGATGCCCTCCTTGGGCGCGGCCAGGTCCACCGGCGCACCGGCGGCCTTGCGCGGCAGCGTGTAGCTGCTGAAGTTGCCGGCGAGCATGGTGATCTCGCCCTGTTCCAGCAGGTTGAAGGCCTGCGACATCACCGAATAGACGTTGAGCACCTGCGGCTTCAGGCCCTTGAGCTTGTCGAAGGCGGCGTCGATCTCGTACTGCGCCTGCGCCAGCGGCTTGCCGCTGCCCAGGTGGGCGGCCATGAACAGCGTCCACATGCCCTCGGTGTTCTGCAGCGAGGGGATGATGATCCTGCCCTTGGCGGCCGGCGCCCACAGGTCGGTCCAGCTGGCCACGCCCTTGAGCGCCCTGTTGTTGTAGGCCACGCCGGCCCAGGGCTGCACGTAGTTGGCCCACATGCCGTCCATGTGCACGGCGCCCT
This sequence comes from Burkholderiaceae bacterium, assembly GCA_024235855.1. Classification (GTDB taxonomy): domain Bacteria; phylum Pseudomonadota; class Gammaproteobacteria; order Burkholderiales; family Burkholderiaceae_C; genus Rubrivivax. Next base: position 33,066 of record JACKLN010000006.1, on the reverse strand, counting down.
GGCGCAGCTTCTTCAGGTTGGGCACCTCGCCGGCGCTGATGGGCGAGAGCAGGCCCTGCTCGACGGCCTGGATCATCACCGGGTCGTCCATCTGCACCACCGACAGGTAGGGCTTGTCCTTGTTGGACGCCATCTTCTCCAGGTTGACGCTGGACTTGGTGCCCTCGAACAGGATGGAGGCGCCGATCTTGGCCTTCATGTGCGGTGCCACCAGCTTCTCCATCCAGCTGGTGTGGCTGCCGGCGCAGCCGATGACGATCTCGTTGCTGGCGGCGCGCAGCAGGCCGGGCGCGGCCAGCGTGGCCGCGGCCAACGTGGACGCATTGCGGACGAAGCGGCGGCGGTCGGCGCGGGCGGGAAGTTGGCTGCGGTGCATGGCGAGGCCCTCCGGAGGTGGTTGCACGGGACTGTCGACAACGACTGTCGACAGTCCGGTATGCAAAGTGCATGCCCGCCGCAAACCGGGGTCCGCGGCGCGGTTTCGCCCCGCACCGGTGCGAATCCCCACCCTGCCGCCCCAATTCGGAGCCCGCCATGTCCCCTTCGACGCCCGACGCCCTGCTGATCGACGACGTGCAACTGCTGAGCCCGGGCCGGCCGCTGCAGCGCGGCGCGGCGCTGCGCATCGAAGGCGGGCGCATCGCCTGGACCGGGCCGCGCGCCCAGGCCGCGCCGGCCGCGCGCCGGCTCGACGGCCGCGGCGTGCTGTGCCTGCCGGGCTTCGTGAACACCCACAACCACACGCCGCTGATGATCGTGCGCGGCATGGTGGAGGACCTGGGATTTGCGCCCGCCTACACGCCGGGCATCCCGCAGGGCCACTGGCTGTCGGACGAGGAGACCTTCCTGCTCGCCCGCCTGGGCCAGATGGAACTGCTGATGGCCGGCTGCACGACCGTGGTGGACTACTACCGCAGCCCCGATGCCCTGGCCCGCGCGGCCCTGGAAACCGGCCTGCGCGCCTTCATCGGCGGCCGGGTGATGGACGCCGACAGCGCCGCGCTGGCCGAGGGCCGCTTCGAACGCGACGCCGCGCTGGGCGAACGCACGCTGCGCGACGGCGTGGACCTGATCGCGCGCTGGGACGGCGCCGACGGCGGCCGCATCCGCGCCGTGCACGCACCGCACGCGCCGGACACCTGCTCGCGCGGCCTGCTGCAGGAGATCGCGCGCCTGGCCGCGGCCGACGGCCGCCCGGTGCACACGCACCTGGCGCAGTCGCCACTGGAGGTGGATCACGTGCGCGCCCGCGACGGCATCAGCCCGGTGCAGCTGCTGGACGACCTGGGCCTGCTGAACCCGGCGCTGTTCGCGGCCCACGGCATCTTCGTGGACGAGGCCGACATCGCGCGTGCCGGGCAGGCCGGCCTGCACCTGTGCCACGCGCCGATCGGCAACGCCACCTTCGGCGCCTTCGCGCCGGTGCTGGCGCTGCGCCAGGCCGGCGTGAAGGTCACGCTGTGCACCGACACCAAGTCGGCCGACATGTTCGAGACCATGCGCATGGCCATCGTGGCGGCGCGTGCACGGGCGCAGGCCTTCGTGCTGGACGCCGCCACGGTGTTCGGCTGGGCCACGGCCGGTGGGGCCGACGCGCTGGGCCTGCCGGACCTGGGGCGGCTGGAGGCGGGCTGCCGTGCCGACGTGGTGCTGCTCGACCCCGAGGCGCCCAACCTGCTGCCGGTGGTGGACGGCGTGGGCATCGTGGTGCACGCCGGCAGTGCGGCCAACGTGCGCCACGTGTTCCGCGACGGCGAGCATCTGGTGGCCGACGGGCGGCCAACACGGCTGGACGCCCAGGCCGTGCGCCGCGAGGCGCAGGCGGTGGCCGACCGGCTGTGGGCGCGGGCGCGGGGCGGCTGAGCCTGCGCGCAGCCGGTCCGGTCAGCGGCCGGCCGCCTGCAGCCGCTGCGTGAGCGCCGCCTGCGTGTCCAGCGTCTCCCACCACAGCGCATAGCCGGCATCGCTGGGGTGCAGGCCGTCGGCGGCGTGCAGGTCGCGCCGCTGCGCGAAGGGGTCGTCCTCGGCTTCGCGGAACAGGTTCACGTAGACCGCGCCCTGGGCCTGGCAGGCCGCGGCCACCGCCGCGTGCAGGTCGCGGGCCCGGGACGTCATCCACCACGACAGCGGCGCCCAGAAGAAGGGCGCATTGCCCACGTTGCCGGCCGGCATCACCACCACCGTGGCGGCGCGTTCGCGCGCCAGCGCGATGCTGCGCTCGATGTCGGCGCGTACCGCGGCCATGTCGCGCAGACGGATGACGTCGTTGCCGCCGGCCATCAGCAGGGCGATGTCGTAGCCCGCGCCCGGTGCGCCGCCCAGTTGTCCCGGGACGTCGGCCCAGGTGGCGCCGTCGCGCGCCCGGTTGTCGATCGTGGCCGCCGGGAAGCGGGCACCGATGCGGCCCGCCACGCTGAAGTCCGGGGCCGTCGCGCCCGTGCCCACGGCCGTGCTGTCGCCCACCACCAGCAGCCGCGGGGCACCCGCCTCGCCGGCCTGGCGGTAGGGTTCACTGGCGCGTGCCAGGCTGCGCGCCTGCTCGACGCGCCAGGCGGCGCAGCCCGCCAGCAGCAGCACCGCCGTGCCCACCACGATGGCCAGCCACAGGCGCGGGCTGGCCAGCAGCAGGGCGAGGCTGGTGTCGGTCGTCATCCGACGAGCATGTCACATCAGCGCGCCCGCGGGGCCTGGCCATGACCGCGCGGGCATGTAGGACAGTGCCGCGTGGTGGGCAGGCATCCTGACGGGCCGCTGGCCCGTCAGGGGTTGTCGCTGGCCTGCGGCAGGCTGCGCAGGCGCGCGATGTCACGCACCGGCGGCGCGCCGAACTGGCGGCTGTACTCGCGGCTGAACTGCGACGGGCTTTCGTAGCCGACGCGGAACGCCGCCGTGGCGGCGTCCAGGCGCTCGGCCAGCATCAGGCGCCGCGCCTCGGACAGGCGCAGCTGCTTCTGGTACTGCAGCGGGCTCATGCCGGTGAGCGCCTTGAAGTGGTGGTGCAGGCCCGACGTGCTCATGTGCGCCGTGCGGGCCAGGTCCTCGATGCGCAGCGGCTCGCCGAAGCGTTCCCGCAGCAGGGCGATGGCCCGCGACACCTGGTGGCCCTGGCTGCCCACGGCGGCGATCTGGCGCAGCCGCCAGCCGGCTTCGCCGCTGAGCAGGCGGTAGGTGATCTCGCGCTGCACCAGTGGTGCCAGCGCCGGTGCATGTGCCGGCTCGTCCAGCAGCGCCACCAGGCGATCGAAGGGGCCGAGCAGCGCGGCGTCCACGCGCCCGGTGCACATGGCATGGCGGTCGGCGTCGTCGGGTGGCGGCGGCGAGGCCACGCCTTCGAGGATCATCGAGGTCAGCAGCCGCAGGTCCAGCAGCATGCCCACCGACAGGAACGGGCGCTGCGGGCTGGCGTCCAGGATGGTCGCCACGCTGGGCAGGTCCAGCGGTGTCACGAAGAAGTGCTGCGCGTCGTAGTGCAGCGTGCGCGGCCCGAAGCTGACCTGCTTGCGCCCCTGCAGGACCAGCGCGACACAGGGCTGGTAGACGCCGCAGATGGTGTCCTCGGGCTGGTCCTGCCGCAGCAGCATCAGGCCGGGCACCGACGATGGCGAGACCATGCCACTGGCCGGCAGGTGGCGCAGGACGCGGTCGATCAGCGGGCGGCGCAGTGTGTCCGGCTGCGTGGCCGTCTCGACGGGCGGGGCGGGCATCGGCATCGTGCGCCGATGGTAGTCGGCCACCGGCCAGCGTGTGGCCGCGCTTGCAGGATCGGGCAAGCACCGTGGACCATCGGGCCAGTGGGGGAACGGGTCTCGCCGCACACTCGACGCCACTGCCAACCGACGGGAACCCGAGATGACGACCCTGACCGTGAACGGCCGCCGCCAGACCCTGGACGTGGCCCCCGACACCCCCGTGCTCTGGGCGCTGCGCGACACGCTGGGCCTCACCGGCACCAAGTTCGGCTGCGGTGTGGCGCAGTGCGGCGCCTGCACCGTGCACGTCGACGGCCAGGCCATGCGGTCGTGCGTGACGCCGGTGGCCGCGGTCGAGGGCCGCGCCATCACCACCATCGAGACCGTGACCGGCGGCGGCGACCCGGTGGGCAACGCGGTGCGCGAGGCCTGGATCCGCCACGACGTCGCGCAGTGCGGCTACTGCCAGAGCGGGCAGATCATGAGTGCCACCGCCTTCTTGCGGTCGCGCCCCAAGGGCAGCCCGCCCAGTGCCGCAGAGATCGACGCCGCGATGGCCGGCAACCTGTGCCGCTGCGGCACCTACGACCGCATCCGCGCCGCGGTGGCCGACGCCGCGCGCACGCTGGGCTGACCGGAGCACCCCCATGTTCGACACCGTCCACACCCTTGAACTGCCGCGTGCGCTGCAGCACCTCCTGAGCCGGTCCGGTACGCCCGACGATGGCGCCACCCTGCCGCGGCGCAGCTTCCTGAAGCTGGCTGCCGGCAGCGGCTTTGCGCTCGGCGCCTTCCCGGTGGGGGCGGCTGCCCCCGGCGCCACCCCCGAGACGGCGGTGGCGCTCAAGCCCACGCAGCAGCCCTCGGCCTTCGTGGAGATCTCGCCCGACGGGCTCGTCACCGTCGTCGTCAACCGGCTGGACTTCGGCCAGGGCGTGCAGACCGCGCTGCCGCTGGTGCTGGCCGAGGAGCTGGACGCCGACTGGTCACGCGTGCGCAGCCGCCACGGCAGCAACCACCCGGCCTACGCCGACCCGCTGTTCGGCATGCACCTGACCGGCGGCTCCAACTCGATCAAGAACAGCTTCCAGCAGTACCGCGAACTCGGCGCACGCACGCGCGCCATGCTGGTGGCCGCGGCGGCCCGGCGCTGGCAGGTGGACGCGGCGCAGCTGAGCACCCGCGACGGCACCGTGCTGGGCCCGGGTGGCCGCCGCGCCGGCTACGGCGAACTGGCCGCCGAGGCGATGGCGATGTCGGTGCCCACGACGGTGACGCTGAAGGACCCGAAGGACTTCCGCCTCATCGGCCGGCCGACCACGCGCCTGGACGCGCGCGACAAGAGCAGCGGTCAGCAGGACTACGGCATCGACGTGAAGCTGCCCGGCCTGCTGACCGCCGTGGTCGCGCGGCCGCCGGTGTTCGGCGCCAGGCTGACGTCCATGGACGAGGCGGCCGCGCGCGCCGTGCCCGGCGTGAAGGCGGTGCTGCGTGTCGCGCTGGACCGTGGTGCGCAGGGCGTGGCCGTCATCGGCACCGGCTACTGGCCGGCGCACCAGGGCCGCGCCGCGCTGAAGCCGCAGTGGGACCTGTCCGGCGTCGAGCGCGTGGACAGCGCGCGCCAGCTGGCCGACTACCGCGTGCTGGCGGCCCAGCCCGGCCGCCGCCACTTCGACGCCGACATGGCGCCGCTGGCCTCTGCGCCGAAAAAGATCGAGGCCGAGTTCCACTTCCCTTACCTGGCCCATGCGCCGATGGAGCCGCTGAACTGCACCGTGCAGCTGGCCAAGGACGGCGCCACGCTGTGGATGGGCTCGCAGATGCCGGGGCTGGACGGCATGGCCGCTGCCCGTGCGCTGGGCCTGACACCGGCACAGGTGAAGGTGAACGTGCAGATGGCCGGCGGCGGCTTCGGCCGCCGGGCCATCCCGACCAGCGACTACGTGGTCGAGGCCTGCACCATCGCCCGCGCCGCGCGAGACGCCGGGCTGGACGCGCCGGTGCGCACGCTGTGGAGCCGCGAGGACGACATCCGCGGCGGCTACTACCGCCCGATGCACCTGCACCGCGCGTCCATCGGTTTCGACGCCCAGGGCCAGGTGCTGGCCTGGGACCACGTGATCGTCGGCCAGTCCATCCTCGCCGGTTCGCCCTTCGAGCCGATGATGGTGAAGAACGGCATCGACATCACCGCCGTCGAAGGCATGCGCGAACCCTATCCGCTGCCGATGCGGCTCACCGTGCACCACCCGAAGGTCAACGTGCCGGTGCTGTGGTGGCGCAGCGTGGGCTCCACCCACACCGCGTTCGTGATGGAGACGCTGATCGACGAGATCGCCCGCGCCAGCGGGCAGGACCCGGTGGCCTACCGGCTGGCGCAGTTCGGCAGCGGCCACCCGCGCCACCGCGCGGCGCTGGAACTGGCGGTGGCGCAGAGCGGCTACGGCCGCACCACGCTGCCGGCCGGTCGGGCCTGGGGCGTGGCGGTGCACGAGTCGTTCAACTCCGTGGTGGCCTACGTCGTCGAAGCCTCGCTGACCGACGGCCGTCCGGTGCTGCACCGCGTGACCGCCGGCGTGCACTGCAACCTCGCGGTCAACCCGCGCACCATCGAGGCCCAGGTGCAGGGCGCGGCGCTGATGGGCCTGGCCACGTGCCTGCCCGGCCACGCCATCACGCTGAAGGACGGCGTGGTGGAGCAGGGCAACTTCGGCGACTTCCTGCTGCCGCGCATCACCGACATGCCCGCCATCGCGGTGCACCTCGTGCCCAGCGCCGACGCGCCCACCGGCATGGGTGAACCCGGTCTGCCCCCGCTGGCGCCGGCCTTCGCCAACGCCGTGGCGCGGCTCACCGGCAAGCCGCAACGGCAGCTGCCGTTCCAGGTCTGATCCCGACGCATGCCCGCCACAATGTCGGCATGCCCGATGCCACGACACCGGCCGGCGACGCCGTCGCCGACGCCACCCGCCGCCTGCTGAGCGCCCGCCGCGGTGGCGGTGCCCAACCGGCCGCCGACCTGCCCGACGCGCCGGCGGCCTATGCCGTGCAGGCGGCGGTGGCCGAAGCGCTGGGCTGGTTCGGCGGCGGCGTGCCGCGGCACTGGAAGTCCGGCGGTGCCGGCCGCACGGCGGTGCTGACCCACGCGCCGTTGCCGCCGGCGGGCGTGCACGCCAGCCCGGCCGACCTGCGTGGCGTGCCCTTCCACTTCCGCGGCATCGAGGCCGAGATCGCGCTGCGGCTGGGCGAGCCGGTGGATGCGGCGCGGGCGGCGCTGGGCGCGCCGGTGGCCATCGACGCCATGTGCGTGGCCATCGAGGTCGTCGACTCGCGTTGGGTCGAGGGCGTGCAGGCGCCGCCGCTGGCCAAGCTGGCCGACCTGCAGTCGCATGGCGCACTGGTGCTGGGCGACTGGGTGTCGTACGCGGCGCGCGACTGGGCGGCGCAGGCGGTGCGGGTGGAGATCGGCGAGCGCGTGCTGGACTTCCGAGGCACGCACGCCTTCGGCGACCCGACCTGGGGCCTGCCGGCCTGGCTGCGCCATGCCACGCAGGGTGGCGCCGTGCTGCCGGCGGGCACGGTCGTCACCACCGGCACCTGGTGCGGGCTGCCGATGGCGGCGGCCGGCGATGCCGTGAGGGTGGTCTTCGACGGGATCGGCGAGGCGCGGCTGCAGTTCTAGGCTGTGGTCAGGGTGACGCCGCGTCAGGGTCGAAGAACCGGCGTGACAGGCCGTCCCGGCCCGGGAAGTAGGCCAGCCAGGGTCGCGCCTGGTCGACGGTGCGCGCCACCGACGGGCGCGCCATCAGCCGCTCGAAGTACGCGGCCAGGTGCACCTGCGATGCCGCCAGCGGCTGGTAGGCGATGGCATAGAACAGGGCCGGGGCCGCGGCGCAGTCGGCCAGGCTGAAGGCGTCCCCGCTGGCCCAGGTGCGCCCCTGAAGGTGGCGGTCGATGAAGGCGTACGCCGACTGGAGCGCAGCGCGCGCCTCGGCCACGCCGAGCGCATCGCGCTCTTCTTCGGGCCGCAGGCGGTCGGCGGTCAGCGCCTGCATCGGCGTCATCACGTACTGGTCGAACAGGCGGTCCCACAGGCGCACGTCGAGGGCAGCGTCTGGATCGTCGGCAGGGTCCGGGATCAACCGCCGGCCCGGCACCGCATGGTGCTGCTGCAGGTGCTCGATCATGATGCTCGATTCCGGCACCGGCCGCCCGCGGTCCACCAGCAGCGGGATCTTGCCGGTGGGCCAGCGCGCGAGGTGCGCTGCCCGGTCGGCCGGGTCGCCGGGGTTGACCGTCTGCAGGTCGACCGCAGCGCCCAGTTCGTCGATCGCGATCAGCAGCTTGTGACAGTACGACGACAGCGGGTGGTAGTAGAGCGTCGGGGTGCTCGTCATCCGCGGTCTCCGTTCACCCGCGCCGTGCCGCCTCGATGGCGGCGATGTCGATCTTCGTCATCGTCATCATGGCCTCGAACGCCCGCTTGGCGGCGGCCGGGTCGGGGTCGGTGATGGCGTCGGTGAGCGCGCGCGGGGTGATCTGCCACGACAGGCCCCACTTGTCCTTGCACCAGCCACAGGCGCTGGGCTGGCCGCCGTGGGCGAGGATGGCGTGCCACAGGCGGTCGGTCTCGGCCTGGTCGTCGGTGGCCACCTGGAAGGAGAAGGCCTCGCTGTGCCGGAAGGCCGGGCCGCCGTTGAGGCCCAGGCAAGGGAGGCCCATCACGGTGAATTCCACGGTCAGCACATCGCCCTGACGACCGGAAGGGTAGTCGCCGGGCGCGCGGTGGATGGCGCCGACGGCGCTGTCGGGAAAGGTCGCTGCGTAGAACTGCGCGGCTTCCAGCGCCGTGCCGTCGTACCAGAGGCAGAGGGTGTTCTTGGGTTGCATGCGGTCGTCTCCAGGGTGCGGGATGTTGCCTGCAGGCACGACGCGCGAGGGGCGCCCGATTCGACAGCCCTGGCCGGCCGGCGGCGCGCCGCGCGGCAGCCTCAGGCGCGCATGCGGTCCAGGCTGCCGACGAAGATGCGGGCCAGGTTGTCGGCCACCGTGGCCCGCGCCACCACCTTGCGCAGGCGACCGGCCTGGGTGATGGGCACGAAGGGGTGCGGCCAGTCGACGATGGCGCGCAACAGCGAGGTCGACACGGCATCGCCGTCCTGTGTCGCTGCCTGCGTCAGGAGGTCGTCGCCCAGCCAGCGGCGCAGGTCGCGTGCGGTGACGAACGAACGCGCCGCCTCTTCCACGGGCTGCGGCACGAGCTGGTTCCAGAGGGCGGCCCGCTGGTCGAGCGAGCGCGCGAGGTCCATCGCGTCGACCGCCTGCAGCCGACACTGTTCGATGAACTGGCGCAGCGGCACGCTCATGCCGGCCAGGCGCTCGCGCACGGTGGCCGTGGTGGCGGCGCCCAGGTAACGGTCGCCGTCTTCGGTGAACACCAGCAGCCGGGTGCCGGCGATCTCGCCGGCCACCGTGGCCAGGAAGAACAGCCGGGTCGACCACCAGTAGTGGCCGTCGCGCAGGTCCACCGTCAGCACACGCAGTTCCGGCGACTGCACCAGCGACTGCTGCAGGCTCATCAACGTCGTGTCGGCGATCGGCCCGCCGGCCATCAGGGATTCGGTCAGCCCCGGCGCGGCGCTGATGGAATCCAGGCGGTCGGTCACCTCGCGCCGATAGACCGCGGCGCTGACCTGCCGCGCCAGGTCCTCCGGCGTGCTGAAGAAGCCCGCCAGCCACTGCGTGGCGAGTTCCTCGCGCAGCCGCTTCACCGCGGCCGCGTCCTCGGGCGTGCCGGAGACGGCGTCGATGTGCTGCACCGGCCAGGCGGCCTGCGGATCGAGCAGGAACACCAGCGGCCGCTTGCCGACGGCGCGTCGGAACTCCGCCTCGGTGATGGACTGTCGTGCCGCCAGCGCCGGCGGCACGAAGCCGTAGCGCCAGGCAAAGACGCCCACGTACAGGTCGGCGTCGTCGACGTCCTTCAGGCAGCGTTCCAGCGGGCGCGCGCCTTCGGCGACGTATTCCTCCATGCCGATGACCTCGTGGCCCATCTGCCGCAGCAGCCGCGCCACTGCCGCGCGGTGGGTCACCAGGTCCGTGTAGGTGGACGACAGATAGATGCGCATGGCCCCTCCGGTCTGCCAGCGCCCGAGTGTGCAGATGGTTCCGGCGTGATGCGCGGGAACCTCGATGCCAAGCTAGGGAGCCACGCCGTGGCCGGCCTGGTCGAGCCCGCCAAATGCCGGCTCCAACACCTGCCCCAACGCCAGCAGCGCGCGGTCGGCACCGAAGGGCCCGATCAGCTGCAGCCCCACGGGCAGCCCCTCCACCGGTTCGACCGGCACGTTCAGCGCCGGCAGCCCGGCGGCATTGACCCAGCCGGTGAAGATGGCATGGCCGCGCGGGCCCACCGGCTGGCCGGCGATGGTGGGCGGGAAGGGCTGGTCGGCCGGCCAGGGCATGGCCGCGCTGCTGGGCATGGCGATGAGGTCGACACGCTCGAACAGGTGGGCGGCGTCGCGGCGCAGCTGCGTCGCGGATTCCAGCGTCTGCCAGAGCACATGGCCGGGCAGCTTCGCGCCTTCCTCGGCCATCGCCAGGGTCTTGTCGGCGGCACCTTCGCGCCAGTGCGGGTGGTGTTCGAACAGCCACGACAGGCCGATCTGCCCGATGCGCGGCCAGCCGGCGTTCAGCGCCGCCAGGTCCAGCGGCAGCGGGCCGGTGGTGACGGTGTGGCCCAGCGCCTGCAGGCGCATCGCGCCGGCTTCGCAGGCCGCGGCGATGCCGGGGTCCACCGGCGCACCGTCCAGTGTCGGCACGTAGAGCACGCGCAGGCGTTCGGGCAGCGTGCGTGCCGCACCGGCGGCAGCGAACGAGGCCGGGTCGGCCGCATGCGGGCCGGCCAGCACGCCGAACAGCAGTTGCAGGTCGGCCACGGTGCGTGCGATCGGGCCCACCACCTCGAAGTCCAGCAGCAGCGGCGGCAATGCGTGCTCGCGCGCGATGGCGCCGATCGACGGCTTCAGGCCGACGAGCCCGGTGTAGCCGCAGGGCCGGCGCGTGCTGCCACCGCCGTCGGTGCCCAGCGCCAGCGGCACCATGCCCGAGGCCACCGCCGCGACCGAACCGCCGCTGCTGCCGCCGGGCGTGAGCGCCGGGTTCCAGGGGTTGCCCGTGGTGCCGAACAGCGCGTTGTGCGTGTAGCCCTCGAGCGTGAACTCCGGGACGTTGGTCTTGCCCACGATGACCAGGCCCGCCGCACGCGCGCGGGCCACGGCCAGCTCGTCACGCGCCGGGCGATCGTCGCGCCCGGCAACGCTGCCCCAGGTGGTGGGCAGGTCGGCCGTGGGCAGGTTGTCCTTGATCGCGATCGGCACGCCGTCCAGCGGCGACCGCGGTGTGCCTGCGGCGTGGCGCTCGGCGCTCGCCTGCGCTTCGGCCCGGGCGCCTTCCGCGCGCAGCGCGACGAAGGCGTTCAGCGCCGGGTTCCGTTCGGCGATGCGCGCCAGGCAGGCGTCCAGGGCCTGCACCGGGCTCAGCGTGCCGGCGTGGAAGGCGGCGGCCAGGGCCGCGGCGTCCATGGCGCAGACCTCGCTCATCCCCGCATCTGCGCCGGCAGCCAGGTGGCGATCCCGGGGGCGGCGATCAGCAGCAGCGTGAAGGCCAGCATGATCAGCACGTAGGGCACGGCGCCCCACATCGCGTCGCGGATGCCGCCGCGGTCAGGGCGGATGCCGTGCACCACGAACAGGTTCATGCCCACCGGCGGGGTGATCATGCCGAGCTCGCACATCAGCACGATGAAGATGCCGAACCACACCGGGTCCACCCCCAGGTGGGCGACGATCGGGAAGGTGATGGGGATGGTGGCCACCATCATCGACAGCACGTCCATGAACATGCCGAGGATGAAGTAGAAGACCATCAGCGCGAGCAGCATCTGCACCGGCGTCAGCCCGAAGGACGTGACCCACTGCGTCATCGTGTCGGCCACGCCGGTGAGGCTGATGGTGAGGTTCAGCACGAACGCGGTGGTGATGATGAGCAGGATCATCCCGCTGGTCTTGGCGGTCTGCACGAAGCAGTGCTGCAGCAGCGTCCAGCGCAGGCGGCCGCTGCGCCAGGTGAAGAAAAGCGACACCATCACGCCCAGTGCCGCCGATTCCGTGGTGGTGGCGATGCCGCCGTACAGGCTGCCCATCACCACCAGGAACACCACCGCCGGCGGCACCAGGTCCTTCAGCAGGCGCAGCCGTTCGCGCAGCGGCACGGCGGTCTCGCGCCGCGCGTCGCCGGTGAGCAGCGAGTGGGCGACGATGTAGAGCATGAAGCAGCCCGTCAGCAGCAGCCCGGGCACGATGCCGGCAATGAAGAGCTGGCCGATCGAGGTGTCGGTGATCGAGCCGTAGACGATCATGTTGACCGACGGCGGGATCAGGATGCCCAGCGTGCCGCCGGCGGCGATGGACCCCAGCGACAGGTGCATCGGGTAGCCGCGTTGGTGCAGTGACGGCAGGGCCACGGTGCCGATGGTGGCCGCGGTGGCCACCGACGAGCCCGAGGTGGCGACGAACACCGCGCTGCAGCCCACCCCGGTGTGCAGCAGCCCGCCGGGCAGGCGGCCGAGCCAGGCGGCCAGGGCGCCGAACATGCGGTCGGCGATGCCGCTGCGCAGCAGCAGCTCGCCCATCAGCACGAACATCGGGATGGCGGTGAGCAGGTTGTCGTTGTGCACGCCCCAGACCACGGGCGCGATCGAGTTCATGAACGGCAGCCCGTAGGCCAGCATGCCGCCGACGATGCCCACCGCCGCCATCGCCGCGGCAATGGGCAGGCCCAGCAGCATCAGCGCCAACATGATGGCGAAGCCGGCGAGCACGTAGCCCACGCTCATCGCGTGACCTCCGCTGCCGTGCCGCGGGCCTTCAGGTCCTCGAGCTCCTCGTCGACCTCCTCCTTGGTCGAGCGCGGGCCGTAGTCGCGCGCCAGCGCGGCGGCATCACCACGCAGGAGCAGCGCGGTGGCGCGCAGCGCACTGAAGAGTGCCACCACGCCGAAGACGATGAGGCCGATCAACCACGCCGTCTGCGGATAGACCAGCGGCGTGGCCCAGGGCGTCTGGGCCACGCTCTGGTAGGCGCGCGAGTCCTGGATCACGAACCAGGCGAGGTAGGCCAACAGCAACGCCAGCGCCGCCAGGCTGACCACCGACAGCCAGTTCAGCACCACCTGCACCGGCCGCGGCAGCCGGTCGTGGAACACGTCCACGCGGATGTGCGCGCGCCCCAGCAGTGCCAGGCTGAAGCCCAGCGTGGCGCCGACGGCCAGCGCGTAGCCGCCCAGTTCGTCGGCGCCCTGCAGCGAGACGTTGAACAGCTTGCGGCTGACGGTCTCCACCGTGACCACCCCCGCCAGGCCCAGGAACACGAGCCCGAAGAGGGTGCCCAGCAGCTGTTCGATGCGCGCCTTCATGGCCATGCCGCTGCCGTGCGGTCGTCAGATCACTGCACGCCGATGGCCTTGCCGACCGTGGCCTTCCATGCGGCGGAGCAGCCCGGGTTGGCCTTGTCGCAGATCTCGGCCCAGGTGGGGAACGAGACCTTGCCCACCGCACCACGCACCGTCTCGATGTCGGCCGGCGTCACCGCCACCGGCGTCAGGTTGAACTTCTTGCCGGTGGTGCACGGCTCCTTGCCGGTGTTGCAGTTCAGCGCGTCCTGCGTCAGCTGCTCGCTGTAGACCCAGATGTCGTCCACCAGGGTCTTGAAGGCGGCGGCCAGTTGGCCCTGCTGGGCGGGGGTGAGCTTGTTCCAGGCGCGCATCGAGATCGCGTAGCCGTTGAGCGCCATCTGGAAGCCCAGCGGGTACTGGTGCGTGGTGACCTCGGGCCAGTTCGACGAGTTGGCCGAGCTGGGGCCGGTGATGGCGCAGTCCACCACGCCCAGCGACAGCGACTGGTGCACGTCGACGAAGCTCAGCGGCACCGGCGTGCCGCCCACGGTCTCGATGAACTTGGCCAGGTTCTGGTCGTACACGCGCACCTTCAGGCCCTTGAGGTCGGCCAGGCTGGCGATGGGCTTCTTGCAGAACAGGATCTGCGGGCCGAAGGGCCACACGCCCAGCAGCTTGACCTGGAAGTTCTGCTGCAGGCGCTTGTCCAGGGTGTCGAACCAGGCCTCGTAGACCTTGCGCGCGGTGGCGTAGTCGGGCGCGGCGCCCACGAGGTCCATGCCCAGCAGCGTGGGCTCGTCGCGCGAGTTCTGCGACACGCGCAGCGAGACGATGTCGAACAGCCCGGCCTTCATGATGCGCAGCTGCTCGGTGTCCTTCAGGCCCAGCTGGTCGTTGGGCTTGTAGTCGGCGTCGATGTTCAGGCCGGTGCGCTTGGCGAACTCGTCGAAAAACGGCTTCTCCTTGTTCGCCTGGATCTTGCCGGTGGCAGCCGGCTGGCCGATGACCTTCCAGGTCATCTTGTCCTGCGCCGCGGCGGGCAGGGCGAGGGCGGCGCTGAAGGTCATCACGGCCAGCACGGCCAGCGCGCGGGTCCGGAGGGTGGAACGGGTCATCGGCTTCTCCTGGGGTGATGAGAACGAACGGTCAGGCCTTGCGCGGCCGCAACGACGGCGGCCCGCAACGCAGGAAGCGACCCTGGCCGGGCCGCGGGTGGAATGTGTTGCCGTCCCAGACCACCTGGCCGCCGGCCAGCGTCAGCGCCGGCCAGGCGCGCAGCGTCATGCCGGCGTAGGGCGTGTAGTCGACGTCGTGGTGCAGACGGTCGTTGTCCAGCACGAACTCGCCTTCGCCCCAGACCACCAGGTCGGCGTCGGCGCCGGGCGCGATCGTGCCCTTGCGCGGGTGCAGGCCGTAGGCCTTGGCGGGGTTGGTGGCCGTGAGCGTCACGAACTGCTCCAGCGTCAACCGGCCGCCGAGCACGCCTTCGGAGTACAGCAGCGGCAGCCGCGTCTCCAGGCCCGGGATGCCGTTGGGGATGTGGCGGAAGGCCACCTCCTGGCCGTTCGGCTTCTTGCCCTCGGGCGCGTCGTAGCGGAACGGTGCGTGGTCCGAGGAGAACACCGTGAACAGGCCGTCCACCAGGCCGTCCCAGATCACCTGCTGGTTGCCCTTGTCGCGCGGCGGCGGGCTGCAGACGCAGCGCGCACCCTGGTAGCTGTCGTCGATGCCGAGGTCTTCGGCGGTGAGGAACAGGTACTGCGGGCAGGTCTCGGCGTAGATGGGCAGGCCATGGCTGCGTGCCCAGCGGATCTGCTCGACGGCCTCGCGGCCGGAGACGTGCACGATGAGGATGGGCACGTCCACCAGCTGCGACAGCGCGATGGCGCGGTGCGTGGCCTCGCGCTCCACCAGCATCGGCCGCGCGTGCGCGTGCCAGCGTGGCGCGGTGCGGCCGGCGGCTTCCAGACGGCGCGTCAGCCACTCGATGGCGTCGGCGTTCTCGGCGTGCACCATCGCCATCGCGCCGTGTTCACGCGCCACCGACAGCACGTCCAGCACCTGGCCGTCGTCGAGCTTCAGGTCGTCGTAGGTCAGGTAGAGCTTGAACGAGGTGTAGCCCTCGCGGATCAGCGCCGGCAGCTCCTCCTCCAGCACCGCAGGCGTGGGGTCGCTGACGATGAGGTGGAAGGCGTAGTCCACGTGCGCCTGGCCCTCGGCACGGCGGTGGTAGTCGGCCACCGCCTCGCGCAGCGTGCCGCCCTTGCGCTGGGCGGCAAACGGGATCACGGTGGTCGTGCCGCCACAGGCGGCGGAGCGCGTGCCGCTGTCGAAACCGTCGGCCATGCGGGCCGGCGGGTCCATGGGCTGGTCGAGGTGGCAGTGCGCGTCCACGCCGCCCGGTGTCACCACGCGGCCAGCGGCATCGATCTCCTGGCGCCCGGCCGGCAGGCCGCTGCCCAGCATGGCAATGCGGCCGCCGGTGATGCCGATGTCGGCCTCGAACACGTCTGCGGCGGTGGCCACGCGGGCATGGCGCAGCACCAGGTCGAAGGTGGGTGCACTCATGCGCAGGCCTCGAGCGCACCGCTTGTGTGCAGGTTTGGCAACAGTGCTGTCGACAACATGGGCGTATTTGGTGCGGGAAGCCGCTCTTGCCGGTTTGTGGTGCGGCTTTCGCAGGCCTGGAACCTGCAAAGAACCACCGAGTCGATGGCTTGCATGATGCATGCCAGACAACGATGTAGCAATAGTTGTCGACACTTCTGTCAACAATAGTGTGCCGTGGCATCATGCTGCCGACCGCCGGAGCCTGCCGATGACCCGTCCGATCCGCCTCGGGGTGCTGACCCCCTCGTCCAACACCGCGCTGGAGCCGCTGACCAGCGCGCTGGCCGCCGCCGTGCCCGGCTGCAGCGCCCATTTCTCGCGCTTCACCGTCACCGAGATCGCGCTCAGCGACCGGGCCTTGGGCCAGTTCGACGACAGCAAGATCCTGACCGCGGCCGAGCTGCTGGCCGACGCCAAGGTGGACGTCATCGCCTGGAGCGGCACGGCGGCCGGCTGGCTGGGTTTCGACGCCGACCGCCGGCTGTGCGAGCGCATCCATGCGCGCACCGGCATCCCGGCCACCACCGCGGTGCTGGCCCTCAACGAGCTGATGGCGATCGGCGGCGTGACGCGGCTGGCGCTGGTGACGCCCTACACCGCCGACGTGCAGCAGCGCATCGTCGAGAACTACGCGCGCCAGGGCATCGCCATCGTGGCCGAGCGCCACCTGGGCATCTGCGTGAACCACGATTTCGCGCTCGTCGAGCCGGCCACGCTGCGCGACCTGATGCGCGACGTGGCCGCCGACCCCGGCGCACCGCAGGCCATCACCACCTTCTGCACCAACCTGCGCGCCGCGCAGATGGCCGAAGCCGTCGAGGCGGACCTGGGCATCCCGCTGCTGGACACCGTGAGCACCACGGTCTGGGGCGCGCTGCGCGCGGTGGGTGCCGATCCGGCGCAGATCACGGGCTGGGGCCGGCTGTTCGGCTGGCGATGACGCGACGGCGCCCACCGGCAGGACGCGGCGCGGCGCGTGGCGCGCGGCGCGCTTCCTACAATGGGCCGGACATGGCCACCCGCACCCGCAAGTCCCCGGTCCTCGCCCGCCTGGAGCGCGAGAACCTGCATGACGAGATCTATGAGAAGGTCTACACCGCCATCCTGGAGCACCGGCTGCACCCGGGCACCAAGCTGGTCGAGGAACGGCTGGCGGACATCTTCAGCGTGAGCCGCGCACGGGTGCGCGAGGTGCTGGCGCGGCTGGCGCACGAGCAGGTGGTGGAGGTGATCCCGCAGCGCGGCGCCTACGTGGCGCGGCCGAGCATCGAGCAGGCGATGGACGTCTTCGAGGCACGGCGCCTGATCGAGCCGGCGCTGCTGCGCCGCCTGATCGAGACGCTGACCCCGGAGCGCGTGGCGCGCCTGCGCCAGCATGTGGCGCTGGAGCACGACGCGCGCCGGCGCGAGGACAAGCGTGCCATCGTGCGCCTGTCGGGCGAGTTCCACACGCTGCTGGCCGAGCAGGCCGGCAACACGGCGCTGGCGCGGCAGATGCGTGAACTGTCGTCGCTGACCTGCCTGATCATCTTCCTCTACGACGCGCCCACCGCCACCAGCTGCCGCGACGACGAGCACGAGCAGATCGTCGAGGCCATCGCCCACCGCGACGTGGCCAAGGCGCAGGCGTTGATGCTGGAGCACCTGGAGCACATCGAGGGCAGCCTGAAGCTCGAGCCCGGCACCGGCGAGGTGGATCTGGAGGCGATCTTCCGGGAGTAAGCGGGCGCACCGTGGGGCGGCGCCGGCACGATCCTCAGGCCGGCTGCCCCTGTTCCTCGCGGGCCGTCCAGGCCTGGGCCCAGCGGTACAGCTCGTCGGCCGGCATCGGCTTGCCGAAGTGCCAGCCCTGGCCTTCGTTGCAGCCCAGCTCGGCGAGCCGCAGCGCCACGGCGGCGTTCTCCACGCCCTCGGCCACCACCGACAGGCCGTACTGGTGGCCGACCTCGATCAGTGCCTTGACGATGTACTCGGTGCGCGGGTCGGTCTGCATGCCCTTGATGAAGACCATGTCGACCTTCAGCTCGTGCACCGGCAGGTCCTTCAGGTAGCGCATCGAGGTCTGGCCTTCCCCGAAGTCGTCGATCGACAGCTTGTAGCCGCGCTCGCGCAGACGGGTCAGCGTCTGCTGGGCCCGGCCGATGTCGCCCATCACCGCGCTCTCGGTCGTCTCCAGGCACAGGCCCGAAGCCTCCGCGCCATGCTTGCGCAAAAGGGCGTCGAGCTTGTCGGGCAGGTCCAGGTCCATCAGGTCGCGTGCCGACAGGTTGATCGAGACACGCCCGATGCCGTGGGCGCGCAGGCTCGGCTGCTCGCGCACCGCGGCCTCGAAGACCCACAGCGTCAGGTCCTTGATGATGGGGGTGTCCTCGGCGTAGGGGATGAAGCGCCCCGGCGGGATCAGCCCGCGTTGCGGGTGCACCCAGCGCAGCAGTGCCTCGGCGCCGGCGATGCGGCCGCTCTTCAGGTCCACCTTGGGCTGCAGGTGCAGGCGCAGCTCGCCGTTGTCGCGGGCATGTCGCAGCTCGGACAGCAGGGCCAGGTTGGCCTCGCTCTCGCGGTCGAAGGCCGCGTCGTAGACGATGAAGCTCTCGCGCCGGTCCTTGGCGGCATAGAGCGCCAGTTCGGCGCGCGCCAGCAGCGGCTCGGCGGCATCGGCGTGCAGTGGCGCCATCGCGATGCCGATGGCCGCCTGGCGGTCGACGCGGTTGCCGTCCAGATCCAGCGGCTGTTCGAGTTCGCGGCCGATGCGCTCGGCCGCCCGGCAGGCGCTCTCGTGGTCGGCGCCGGGCAGCAGCACCCCGAACAGGTCGCCGCCCAGGCGCGCGACGAAGTCACCGGGGCGCACCACCTGGACCAGCCGCTCCGCCATGGCCTTGAGCAGCCGGTCGCCGGCGGTGTAGCCGATGCGCCGGTTGATCTCCTTGAAGCGGTTCAGGCCCACCAGCAGCACCGTCACCGGCCGTGCCTCGGCCAGGGCCTTGTCCAGCTCGCGGCGGAAGTGCAGCCGGTTGGGCAACTGCGTCAGTCGCCGGTCGAAGTACTCCTCGGCCCGCAGGTCCTGCCGCATCGTGTCGAGCGCGAACGCCAGCTGGCGGAACTCGCGCACTGGTCCGACCACCGGGACGGCCACGTCGTAGTCCTGACGGCCGAGCCGCCGCGCCGCGCCCACCAGGCCGTCCAGGCTGCGGGTGACGAACCAGCGCGACAGCAGCCACATCAGCGCCGCAAAGGCGGCCAGCCCGAGCGCGACGACCCCCGTCAGCTCCTGTCGCATGCGCTCGCCCTCGGCCTCGGCGCTGGCCAGCGAACGCGACAGGCGCAGCACGATGCGGCCGTCCGGGTCGTCGCGGACCACGTGGCTGCGCACGCGCAGCGTATGGCCGTCGCCATGCAGGGCTTCCGCAGCGTTGTCCAGCACGGCCAGGCGCCGGGCCTGTGCCCGGTCGGCGAGGGTCGTGAACACCGGCGCCAGTGCCTGGCCCTGCCCGGCCAGCAGCGTGGCGTGCACGCGCATGTCCTGGTGCAGCGCAGCCATCTCCTCGTCCAGCGCGAAGGCCATGGCCATCCACCGCCTGCGGTCCTGCGTGCCGAGTTCCTGGACCACCACCCGATAGGCCCGATCGCCCAGCGCGACGATGGTCGAAGCGGACGGCGCCTGCTTGCCGCGGCGCGGCCTGCCCTCGACCTCGGCGACGAGCCCGCGCACCGACGGGACCAGTGCCGCGGTGTCGGCCGCGGCCAGTGCAGGTTGCACCAGCAGCGGTGTGCCGTCGTCCTGCAGCAGCGCGGCGAAGCTGTAGCCGGCACGGGTGCCGAAGTTGTCCACCACGTCGACCAGGGTGGCGCGGTACTCGGCGCCGAACAGCCCGCCAGCGGGCATCGGTTCCGGGTGCAGCGTGGCCAGCCAGCCCTGGTCGGCCAGGATCAGCGACAGGGCCTCGGTCTGCTCTGCCGTGCGCTCGCCATGGCGGCGCACCCACACGTCGCGGCTCGACGCCAGCAGCTCGTCGATCGAACGCCGCTCGTTGGCCTCCACCGCCGGCACCGTGCGCGAGATCACGAACCACTGCATCAGCAGCACCAGCACCGTGGTGGTGGCCAGCACCAGCACCACCAAGCGTGTACTGCCGCGCAGGCTGCGTACCATGCCTCAGCCCGCCACGCGCAGCGTGGTCTGCAGCGGCGAGCCGCCCACGACCAACGCCTGCTCCAGCGCCGCGGCGCCGACGGGGAAGTCCGGATGCCAGGCACGCAGCACGTGGGTGCCAGAGGGCACGTCGGCCATCAGGGCGCGCCCCTGTGCATTCGTGCGGGCTGACCAGGGGCTCTCCAGCACCACCACCCAGGCCTGCATCTGGTCGTGGATGTTGCAGCCGAGCACCGCGATGCCCGGCTTGTCGAACACCACGGGCTTCTCGGGCCGGCCGACGTAGAGCTTCAGCTCGAAGCGTTTGGCCGGGCTGAAGGAGTAGACGTGATGGCGCACCGTGTCCTGGTTCGGGAAGTCGACCGCACTGCCGACGGTGACCACCGCCACCTCGGGCACGAAGGCCTTGCCACGCTGCACGACCTCGGCCCCGGACACGGGTTGCGCCGCCGCACGCGCCGCCGCCGAGTCCACCCAGACCACCGCACCGGCCAGCGGGCGGCCGTCGGTGCCGAGCACGGTGACCTCCACGGGGGCCGCAGCCACGGGCAGGGGCGCACCCAGGCAGACCGCCAGGAAGCCGGCAGCAGCCCTCTGGACGAACCCTCGGCCGGACATGACGGTTTGCCGCCGCTCAGGGCTCGATGGCGATGCCGGCCAGGCGGTTGCCTGCGCCCACCGTGCCCAACAGCGTGGCCGCGCCGGTGGCGAGGTCGATGCGGTACAGCCGGGTCCGGGTGCCCTGGCGCAGCGCGGCCAGCGCGGTGTTGTCGAGGTCGGCGATGTCGAAGGCCGCGTCGTCCACCGGGCCGGTGCCGAGCGCACCGACGTCGAGCAGGCGCCCGGTGTTGGGGCTCACGGCGGGTGTGCGGCCCTCGACCGTGCCCTGTGTCAGCAGCCAGCCGCGCCGGATGTCCAGCGCGTAGTTGCTGGTGAGCTTCTCGTCGGTCTTGTTGTAGGTGTAGGCGGCGCCCACCACGTGGCCGGCCTGGCCACCGGGCACGGCCGGTGCGAGGTCGGGGTCGGTGGCGGCCACGGCGCCGGTGTCGGGGTGCAGGCGAAGGTTCTGGCCGCGGTCGCTGACCACGCGGATGCGGTCGGCCGCCGGGTTGAAGTCGAAGCCGAAGCGGGTGCCGGCGATGGGGGCCGGCGGTGCACTGCCGACGGCGCTGACCCGACCGCTGGCGGTGTCGATGGTGACGAGCCTGCCGCCGGCGGTCAGCCCGTACAGGACGCCCCGCGCGACACGGAAATCGATGCCGACCAGGGGCTGTCCGTCCGGCAGGCCCTGCAGCCGATGGCGGGCGTCGATCTGTCGGGGCGTACCGGCGTTGAAGCGGATCAGGTCGCCCTCGGCCGTGACCGCGAAGACGGTCTGCTTGAGCGGCACACCGGCGGGTTCGTCGGGGGGCACCGAGGCACAGGCCGTCAGGGCCAGCACGGCGACCAGCAGGGGTGTGGATCTGCGGGCGAGCGGACGATGGGGCACAGGCGTTTCCTCGGGTGCGGGGGGCGACACGACGCGCGCGCGATGGATCGGCCGGCGGCGCGGGGTATTCGGGGCGTTGGGTGGAACGCCCCAGGCCTGCTATCGGCCGGACGCGCCGGAGGTTGAGCCTGCCGGACCGATTCACGGCCCAGGCGTGGCCCGGCAAGGGCGTGACCGTGACGGCCGACGCAGGCGGGCCCTCCGATGCCCGCCGGACGCTGCCCGGCCGTTCAGGCCCGCCCGCCAGTGCGGTCGGGGTTCAGTGCGTGAACCCGATCGGCGCTCGCTTGGCGTGCGGCTCCGGCAGGTCGGCGGCCTGCACCTCGTCGCGCCCGGCCAGCCGCGCATTGCCGAAGGCCGTCATCCAGGCGCGCCGCATCTCTCGCGGCGCCAGGCCACCCACGCGGTCCAGCACCTCGTCCGACGGCTCGGGCGCGAAGCGCCGGCCCCAGTCGTGTGCGCCGCGGATCGACGCGTATAGCCGCTTCGCGATGGTGCGCGCCGCATCGCGGTCGGGCATCTGCACCTCGAAGACGTTCATGCGGTTGAGGATCGGTTCCGGGATCGAGCGCTCGTCGTTGGCCGTGGCCACCCAGATGACCTGGCTGGCGTCTATCGCGACTTCGGCGAACTCGTCGGTGAAGGCCTGCGCGGTGTCGTGCTCCAGCAGGCTGTAGAGCGCGCCCAGCGGGTCGTAGGCGTGCTCACCGCGCGCCTTGTCGATCTCGTCGACCACCATCACCGGGTTGGCGTACTGGCCGTCCACCAGGGTCTCGAACACCTTGCCCGGGCGGGCCCCCTTCCACTGGCTGCTGGCGCCGCTGAGCACCCAGCCGGCGGTGAGACTGCTCATGCTGATGAAGCCCAGGCCGGTGCCCAGCAGTTGCGACACCTCCCGCGCGAAGTGCGTCTTGCCCACGCCCGGCGGGCCCAGCAGCAGCATCGGCGTGATCTCCAGCGCGTCGCGGCTGTCGTGGCACAGCGCCAGCTGGCGCCGCAGGTCGTCGAGCACGTCGTGGAAGTTGGGCAGTTCGTCGTACAGGTGGGCCATCGCCGGCAGGCCGCTGGGCTTGACCTGGAAGCGCTCCGGGCCCTTCTCCAGCATGCGTTCGTAGGTGCTGCGCAGGCTCTCGTGGTCCTTCGGCGGCAGCTTGTCCAGCCGCTTCTCCACCTCGTGCGGGCGGAACACCGCGCGCATCTGCGCGATCGGGATGTGGCCCTGGCTCTTGTGGACAGGCACCAGTTCGGTCGTACTGCTCATCGACGCTCCTTTGCGTGAAAGCCCCACCTCGGAGCGTGAGAGCCGATCTCGCATGCCCGCTCATTCCCACCCATCGGCCCGGCTCGTCGTTGCGAATGCTCGCCGTAGCCCGCGCTACGGCTGTTCTTCGCGCCTAGATCCGGACCGTTGCGCGGGCCTGCTCGGCCACGCCGGACCGCCACTCACACTCCAGGACCATTCAAGCAAGAAGACTGCCACGGCGAAGCACCAAAGTGGACCCGGGAAGGTCCCCAATCCGCGGGGCCGTCACCAGCAGCCGACGGTGGCGGCTGCCAGCACCAAGGTGCGGTTCGCCGCGCGCGGACGCGTCTGGCTCTGCAGCGCTTGTCGGCGAGGCGTCAGCCCGGCCGCCGGTGGCGCAGCCGGCGGACCAGCGGCCACAGGCCGGCCAGCAGCATCCAGGCGCTGCCCGGCTCGGGCACCACCGCCGCTTGCGCATAGTCGAATCCCGTCACGATGCCGAGCGCCTGGATGTCGCTGATGGGCGTGCCGTCGGTGAGCCGCACGTCGGTGATGCCGTCCCAGCGCAGCCAGGCCGCCACGTCGACATCGAGGCCGTCGCCTGCGGAGCAGCAGGCGACGGAAGAGGTGGGCAGGGTCACCGACGCGTCCAGGTTGACCAGGGCCCCGAAGGTGAAGGGCACCTCGATCGCGAACTGCTGGACCACCGTGAGGCCGGCTCCGGCGAGCGCCGGGTCGTGCTGCGTGTAGGCCTGGTTGCCGTTGATGCTCTGCACATCGACCGTCATCCGTGCCAGGATGTTCTCGCCGATGTTCGCGCTGTAGCCGGTGCTGTAGCGGTCCTGCACGCGCGCCACGTTGTCGACCACCAGGTCGATCCATGCCGAGGCGGTCGCGGCGAAGTTGGTGGTGTCGGTGGAGCCCTGGGGGTCGTAGTCGAACACCGCATGCGCCGTGGCGTGCAGCGTCATCGTCCCGGCGCCTGAAGCGCCTGGCGCCGTGACGCGGAACTGGTCGGTGAACCGGCCCGCGCTGCTGGCGTCGCTGTAGTAGCGGCCGCCCCCCGGGTGGTTGGCGTCGGCATGTGCAAAGCCGTGCACGGCACCGTAGAACACGTTCATGCCGCTCGCCGTCGACACGTACGGCAGGCCTGGATCGAGGCCGATGGCGGCGGACGAGCCGGACAGGTCCAGGTCCTGCACACTGTCCTGGAACACCAGAACCGGCGACGGCGACCCGACCGGCAGCATGCGCACGGTCACCGCTGCGCGTGCGTCGAGCGCGGCACGGGCAGGCCACGCGACGGCGAGCAGCATCGCCATCATGGCCAGGCGGCTGGCCGAGGCCGGGCGCCGGCGCGAGGTCTGCTCTGACGGGGTGGTCGGCATGATCGGTCTCCCTCCATCCGGGTGCGGGCTGCACCGTACAGTCGCCACTTTCCACGAGGGCTCCGGCGCCGTACAACCCACGGATGACCCACAGCGGGCGGACACGGCCACCGCACGGCGCGACAACCTGCCGGCCTCCGCCGGGCGACGCGGCGGCGTGCCTGTTGCTGCGCACGCACCTGGAGGCGCGCAGCTACCACGCCTGCGAACCGGCGGCCCGCGCCTTGCACCTGCCGTCGCGGCTGCGCGGCGCGGCGGATCTCCGGATGCTGGCCGCGCTGGCCGTGGCGCACACGTTCGGTCTGCTGGCGCCTGAACTCGCCGAGGCCACCGCGCGCCGCGTCGATGCCGCATTGGCAGGCGAGGCCGATGCCGCACTGACCCAGGCCGATGCCGACAGCGTGCTCGCCTGGTGCACCGCCGCGGCCGAATGGTGCGAGCGCCATGGGCTGGACCTTCCCTTCGGTCGTCTGCAAGGCTGGGCGGCACGGGCCGACGGCCGTGTCGGCGCCTCGACGGCGTCACGCGTGCACTGGCGCGTCGCCGCGGCCTGGCACCACGAGGCCTTCGGTCGCCGGCGCGAGGTGGTCGACCTGCTCGAGGACGCGTGGGCGCTGGCCGCGGCCGCAGGCGACCCGGCCTTGCAGCAGGTGGTGCGCCTGAAGCTGGCCCGGCTGGCCATCTACCGGGACGATCCGTCGGCCGCCGTCGCCCGCGCAGCGGAGGTCATCGGCCGGGCCGACGTCGACACGGCGCCGCTGTGGCTGGCGGACGCGGCCGACATCGAAGCCCGAGCCGCGCTGGTGTCGGGTGACATGCACCGCGCGCTGCACCAGGCCCGCCGCGCCTGCGCGCTGGCGGCGCTCGCCGGCGCGCCGGCCGCCTACACGCTGACCTACCGCACCAACGAGGCCTATGCGCAGATGGCCCTGGGCGCGTGGGCCGAGGCCCTGACCGTGCTGGCGCAGATGGCCGCAGTGCCGCTGCCGGCGCGCCTGCACGACCGCGTGACGACGCTCGCCGATCTGGCCGTCCTGCTGCGCGCGGAGCGCACCGGCCCGTGGACGGCTGCCGACGACCTGGCCCTGCGCGCCCTGGTCGATCGCTTGCGCGCGCTGGACTGGCCGGGTGTGCTGGCGGTGCTGCCGTCCCACATCGCCCGCCTGTGGGCACGCGCGCTGGATGCCGGCATCGAGCCCGACTGGGTGCGCGCGTCCATCGTCGGTCGTGGCCTGGCGCCGCCCGAGCCGTCGTGGCCCGAGGCCTGGCCGTGGCCGCTGCGCGTGCAGGTGCTGGGCCCGCTGCAGGTGAGCGACCGCGACGGCCGTACGCTGCTCGGCGGCAGCAAGGCCGCTGCCCGCCCGCTGGCCCTGCTGCGCCGGCTGGCGGCCGAGAGCGGCCACGACGGCATGGCCGCCGATGTCCTGGCGGAGGCCCTGTGGCCTGGTGAGGGCCGGGAAGGCCGCCACAAGGCGTTGGAGGTCACGCTGGCGCGCCTGCGGCGTCTGCTCGGCGCGCCCGACGCGCTGCTGATGCACGACCGCCGGCTGCGCCTGAACCCGCAATGCGTGTGGCTCGACCAGGCGGCGCTGGTGCGCCTGCTCGATCGCCTGACCCTGAAGCCGCCGCTGGCCGACGTGGCGCGGGACCGTGCATGGGCGCAGGTGCTGGCGCTGTGGCGCGGGCCGGTGCTCGGCGACGATGGCGACGCGCCCTGGCTGCAGCCGCTGCGCCTGCGCCTGCGCCAGCGCATGGCCGCGGCGCTGCTGGGCGATGCCGCCTGGCCTGGCCACGCGTCACGCTGCCTGCGGGCGGTGGCGGCCGACCCCGGCCTGGAACCCTGCCTGATCGCCGCGCAGGGCAGCGTTCAGCCCACGTCCATCCAGCGCCAGTAGTCGCGCGCGAACGGATGCGGCCGGAAGCCGTGCACGTGCGGCTGCGTCAGGTACAAGGCCAGCGGATGGTAGCTGGGCACGTAGGGCATCTGTGCCACCGACAGCTTCATGGCGCGGGCGATCAGCGCGTCGCGCTCGGGGCCGTCGGGCAACGGCTGCTGGGCTTCGTACAGGCGGTCGAAGGCCGGCAGGCTGAAGCGCGGCGTGTTCGACTGGCCGGCGTTGGGGCCGTAGAGCAGGTCCAGGAAGTACTGGCCATCCGGCAGCGCCGCCACCCAGCCGGTGTTCCACATCATCAGGCGTCCGGCGCGCGCGGCCTTGATGTTCTCCTGCCACTGCGCCACGCGGAACGTGATGCGCACGCCGATGGCGTCCAGCGCGCTCTTCCACAGCGTCTGCTGCGCGCGCGCCTTCTGCGTCGGCTCGGTGTGGCAGACCAGCTCGAACGGTGTGCCGTCGGGCTGCTCGCGCCAGCCGTCGCCGTCGCGGTCGGTCCAGCCGTAGAGGTCCAGCAGGGCCTTGGCGCGCGCCGGGTCGTGGTCGCCGGCCTCGGTCTTCAGCGCCGGGTTCCAGCCGCTGACGCCCGGTGGCATCACGCTCTGCGCCACGACGCCGGCGCCCTTGGCGATGAGGTCGATCTCGCGCTGCGCGTCCCAGGCCAGCGCCACGGCGCGCCGCAGGGCCACGCGTTCCGGCGTGGTGCCACCGACCACGGGATCGTTCATCGCGAAATAGGTGAACCAGGTCTGCGGCAGCGCCAGCGGGTGCAGCTGCACGCCACGCCGCACGAGGTGTGGTGCCAGGCGGCCATGCGGTGCGGCCAGGGTGGAGAACTCCGGCGGCACGGTCACCTGGTCGAGCTCGCCGCGCAGGAAGGCCAGCCAGCGCGGTTGCGCCTCCTGGACGATGGCGATCTCCACGCGGTCGATCAGCGGCAGCGCCTGCCCGCGCAGGCGCGCGGCGATGGCCTGGCCGTCGGCGTCGTCAGCCGCCGGTTGTTCGTCGAACACCCGCCGGCGGTAGACCGGATTGCGCTCGAGCACGATGCGCGAGCTGCGCGTCCATGCGGCCACGCGGTACGGCCCGGTGCCCACCGGCACCATCATGCTGCGGCCGGGTTCGGCCTCGATGACCTCGCGCGCCACCGCGCCGGCCAGCGCCGGGCTGGCGAAGACCCAGGGCAGACGCGGCACCGGGCGGTCGGTGCGCACTTCGAAGCGGTAGCGGTCCAGGGCGCGCAGGCCGGGCACCTCGGTGTCGTAGTCGAAGCGCCCGGTCTCGCGCGCCTGCGCGCGCAGCGCCGGCAGGCCCAGCAGGCCGGCGTTGACGTAGTGGAACAGCACCGGGCTCGGGTGCGCCGGATCCCAGTAGCGCTTGAGGCTGTACACGTAGTCAGCCGCCACCAGTTCGCGCCCGCGGCCACCGAAGGCCGGGTGGTCGCCGAACAGCGTGCCCGGGCGCAGCGTGAAGACGAAGCGCTGGTGGTTCTCCGACACCTCCGGCAGCGCCACCGCGGTGTTGGGCACCAGCGCCGCCGGGCGCGCCAGGTGGGCGTAGGCCAATGGCGCGTCGAACAGGCTGGCCACGATGGCGGTGGACACCGCATCGCTCAGCTGCACCGGGTCGAAACCGGCCTCGCTGCCGGCGAAGGCGATGCGCAACACCTTGGCGCCGTCGGCAGCGGCCATGGCTGGCACCGAGCCCGCCAGCGCTGCGGCCTGCAGCAGCGCGCGCCGCTTCACGGCCTCACCGCACCCAGGTGTTGATCTGGATGATCGGCAGCAGCACCGCCAGCACGATGACCAGCACGATCAGGCCCATGGCCACCACCAGCAGCGGCTCCAGCAGCGTGGCCGCGGCCATCGCGCGCCGCTGCACCTCGGCCGAGAGTTGTGCCGCGGCACGCTGCAGCATGCGCGGCAGGGTGCCGGTCTGTTCGCCCAGGCGCGCGAACATGGCCAGCAGCCCCGGGAAGCGCGGCTTGCTGGCCAGGGCGGCGGCCAGCGGCGCGCCTTCGCGCACGCGCACCAGCGCGTCCAGCGCGTCGGCGCGCATGGCGCGGTTGCCCAGCGTCTCCGCCGCGGCCTGCAGCGCCTTCAGGATCGGCACGCCGGCGCCCGCCAGCATGGCCAGCGTGGCGCCGAAACGCGCCGCGTTGTACCCGCGCGCCAGCCGGCCGGCCAGCGGCAGGCGCAGGAACAGCGCATCGGTGCGCTCGCGGAAGGCTTCGGCGCGGCGCGCCCACAGGAAGGCGGCCACGCCGGCCACGCTGCCCAGCGCCACCAGCCAGCCCCACTGGCGCACGAAGGACGACAGCGCCAGCAGCGCCACCGTCAGGAACGGCAGACTGCGCCGCGAGCTGGTGAACACGTTGGCCACCTGCGGCACCACGTAGGTCATCAGGAAGACCACGATCAGCACCGCGATGACCGAGATGATGGCCGGGTAGAGCATGGCGCCCACGAGCTTGGCACGCAGGGCCTGGCGTTCTTCCAGGTCCGTGGCCAGCGAGTCCAGCACCGGGCCCAGCGCACCGCTGGCTTCGCCGGCGGCCACCACGGCGCGGTAGACGTCGTCGAACTCGCGCGGCGCGGCCGACAGCGCGCGGGCGAAGGGGCTGCCGGCGTTGACCTCGCTCTTCAGGTGCGCGATCAGCTCGCGCTGGCGCTGGTCCTCGGCCTCGTCGGCCAGGGCGGTGAGTGCACGTTCCAGCGGCAGGCCCGAGCCCACCAGGCCGGCGAGCTGGCGCGTCCACACCGCCAGCGCGGTGGCGGAGAACACGCGGCGCGTGAAGCGCACGCCGCCGCCGTCGGCGCTGGCCGCGGCCACCGGCTGCACGTCCATCGGCACCAGGCCGCGGCCGCGCAGGCTGGCGCGCGCGGCCTTGGCGTTGTCGGCCTCGACGAGGCCGTTGACGTTCTTGCCGGCAGCATCCAGCGCGTCGTAGCGGTAGGCAGGCACTTCAGGGGACCTACTCTCGTGTCACGCGCAGCACTTCTTCCGCCGACGTCGTGCCGTCGGTGATCAGCCGCTGCCCGTCCTCGCGCATCGCGCGCAGCCCGGCGGCGCGTGCCGCCGCCAGGACCTGCGCTTCCGGCGCCTGCTCGTGGATCAGCGCCTGGATCGTGGCGTCCACCGTCATCAGCTCGTAGACGCCGGTGCGGCCCCGGTAGCCGCTCATCGCGCAGGCCGGGCAGCCCACCGGGTGCCAGCGGCCGTCGGTGCCCAGCGTCTTGCAGTCCGGGCACAGCTTGCGCACCAGGCGCTGCGCCAGCACGCCCAGCAGGCTGGAGCTGAGCAGGAAGGGCTCGATGCCCATGTCCACCAGGCGCGTGACGGCGCTGGGCGCGTCGTTGGTGTGCAGCGTGGCCAGCACCAGGTGGCCGGTGAGGCTGGCCTGCACGGCGATCTGCGCCGTCTCGTGGTCGCGGATCTCGCCGATCATGATCACGTCCGGGTCCTGGCGCAGGATGGCACGCAGGGCCTTGGCGAACGTGAGCTCGATCTTCGGGTTGACCTGCGTCTGGCCGATGCCGGGCAGTTCGTACTCGATCGGGTCCTCCACCGTCAGCACGTTGGTGGTGCTGGTGTCCACGCGGCCCAGGCTGGCGTAGAGCGTGGTGGTCTTGCCGCTGCCGGTGGGGCCGGTGACGAGCAGGATGCCGTGCGGCTGGTGGATCAGGCGGCCAAACGCTTCCAGCACGTCGCCGCTCATGCCCAGGCCCTCGAGCGTGAACTTGGATTCGGTCTTGTCCAGCAGACGCAGCACGGCGCGCTCGCCGTGGGCCGACGGCAGCGTGGACACGCGCACGTCGATCGCGCGGCCGCCGATGCGCAGGCTGATGCGGCCGTCCTGCGGGAGCCGCTTCTCGGCGATGTCGAGCTCGGCCATGATCTTCAGGCGCGAGATCAGCGCCGCGTGCAGCGCCTTGTTGGGCTGCACCACCTCGCGCAGCGTGCCGTCGACGCGGAAGCGCACCGCGCTGCTGCGCTCGTAGGGCTCGATGTGGATGTCGCTGGCGCCGTCTTTCGCGGCCTGCGTCAGCAGCGCGTTGAGCATGCGGATGATGGGCGCGTCGTCGGCGGCCTCGAGCAGGTCTTCCACCGCGGGCAGGTCCTGCATCATGCGGCTGAGGTCGACACCGCTCTCTACCTCGCCGATGACCGCGGCGGCGCTGCTCTCGCCGCCGGCGTAGACCGCGGCGATGCGCTGCGCCAGGTCGGCCTCCGGCAGGTGCTCGTGGCGGGCCACGGCGAAGCGCCGGCCCACCTCGGCCAGCGCCGCCAGCGGCGTGCGCTCGCAGGCCTGCAGCACCAGCTCACGGCCGTCGTCTTCCAGCAGCAGCACGTTCGTCTTCGCGAACGTGTAGGGCAGGGGGTGGCGGGCGCCCATAAGGTGCTCCTGCGTGTCAGCCGCCGGCCTGGGCAGAAGGGTCCGCGGCGGGTGCCGGGGTCGGCATGGCCGCGGGTGCCGACGGTGTCTGCAGCGGGGGCAGCACCGGGGCGTCGCCCACCGGCAGCACCGGGTTGGGCAGCGGCTGGCCGGATTCCTGGCGCTGGCGCAGTTCCTCGTAGCGCTGCTGCGAGACCCGGTCGCTGGCGGCCTGGTCGCGCATCACCACCGGGCGCAGAAAGACCATCAGGTTGGTGCGCCGCTTCTCGCGGCTCTCGCTGCGGAACAGCGCGCCGACCACCGGCAGGTCGCCCAGCAGCGGCACCTTGGACTTGTTCTCGATGAAGCGGTCCTCGATCAGGCCGCCGAGCACGATGATCTGGCCGTCGTCCACCACGACCTGGCTCTCGATGCTGCGCTTGGTGGTCGACGGGCCGGCGTTGCTGGTGCCCACCGCGGCCGTGTCCTTGACGCTGCTCTGCTCCTGGTAGATCGTCATGCGCACCGTGCCGTTCTCGCCGATCTGCGGGCGGATGCGCAGCGTGATGCCCACGTCCTTGCGCTCGATGGTCTGGAACGGGCTGGTGGTGGCGGTGCCGGTGTTGGTGAACTGGCCGGTGATGAAGGGCACGTTCTCGCCGACGACGATCTTGGCTTCCTCGTTGTCCAGCGTGATCAGGTTCGGTGTGCTGACGATGTTGGTCTGGGTCTGGCTCTGCAGCATGCGCGCGATGGCCGCCAGCGCGTAGGTGCCGCCGAAGTTGCGGATCAGTCCGATGTTGAAGCCCTCGCCCAGCGGGTTGGCCGTCAGCGAGCCACTGAGCGCCGCGGTGTTGATGTCGATGATGTTGCCGCCGGTGCGGCTGAAGTTGGTGCCGGCGATCAGGCCGTTGCTGTCGCCGCTTTGCCCCAGCAGGCCCTGCCACTGGAAGCCGAAGTCGGCCGCGTTGTCGCCGCTGACCTCGACGATCATGCTCTCGATGTAGACCTGCGCGCGCCGCTCGTCGAGCTGCTCGATCATCTCCTTGATCTGGCGGTACAGCGGCTCGGGCGCGCTGATGATCAGCGAGTTGGTGGCCGGGTCGGCCTGGATGAAGCCGCCGGTGGATGGCGCGGCCGCGGCGGTGACCGGGGCCGTGGCCTGTGCGCTGGCCCCGGCACCGCTGCTGCCGGCGGCACCGCCCGGTGCCGGCGTCGCGCTGGTGCTGCCGGTCAGGCCGCCGCCCCCGCCGCTGGCACCGCCCTGGCTGCCGATGGCGGAGAACGCCGCGCGCAGCACCGTGGCCAGGCGCACGGCCTCGGCGTTCTTGAGCTTGACGACCCAGATGCTGCCGGCGGGGCCGGCGCTGCCCGGGGTGTCGAGCTGCGCGATCACGGCGCGCACCGCCGCCAGCCGCGTGGGGTTGGGCGCGCGCACGATCAGGCTGTTGCTGCGCGGGTCGGCGACCACGGTCTCGGCACCGCTGGCCGCCGCCGCACGCGCCGCCGCGTTGCCACCCACCACGCCGGTACTCACCAGCCGCTGCACCAGCGGCGCCAGTTCCGTGGCCACGGCGTGCTTCAGCGGGATCAGGTCGACGTCGGTGTCGCTCGGCCGGTCCAGCGCGGCAATGATCTGTGCCAGCCGGCGCAGGTTGTCGGCATAGTCGGTGATGACCAGCGAATTGCTGCCCGGGTTGGCGTTGATGGTGTTGTTGGCCGTGATCAGCGGGCGCAGTACCGCCACCAGGTTGTTCGGGCTCTGGTGCTGCAGCGTGAAGATCTGCGTGATGACCTGGTCGCCGCGCGGGCCCACGTCGCCCACCGAGACGGTGCCGGTCTGGATCTTGGCGTCGGCCTCGGGCACCACCTTCAGCAGCCCGCCGTTGTCCACCATCGCGAAACCCAGGCCGCGCAGCGACGACAGGTAGGTGAGGTAGGCCTCGCGCACACTGATCGGCTGCTCGCTGTAGACCGTGATGGTGCCGCGCACGCGCGGGTCGACGGCGATCTGGCGGCCGATCATCGCCGCGAAGGCGCGCGTGACGGCCTCGATGTCGGCATTGACGAAATTCACCGCCACCGGCGCGCGCGAGCGGGCTGCCGACGTCTCGCCCGGGGCGCGGGTCGGGGTCTGCGCGATCGTGGGCACGGCGGTGGCCAGGGCCAGCGCAAACAGGCCGGGGCGCAGAAGGGAGGGGCGCAGCTTCATTGTCATCCGATGGCGATGAGCGACCGCTCGCCCTGGCGGCGGCCGATGATGTTGAGCAGGTTGTCGAGCGCGTCGCGCGCGCCCGGGGCGGCGGTGGCCTCGCCGCGGAAGCGCAGGCCGGCGGCGTTCCAGTCGCCTTCGCCGCTCAGGCGCAGCGCGCCCGAGAGCGTGGCCAGCGTCAGCCGGGTGCCGGCGTCACCGCCGGTCAGCTGCAGCCGGTAGCTGCCGAGCACCGGCAGCGTGGACAGGCGCGAGGCCACGCGCTGCAGTTCGAGCACCGCGTCGCCGGCCATGCGCCAGCGGCCTTCGGCCAGGTCCAGGCGCAGCGCCGGGGCGCTCAGGCGCAGGTCGCCGTCGAGCTGCAGTGTGTTCCAGGGCGTGCCCAGGCCGCTGAGCCAGGCGGCGGGCCAGTGGCCGACCACCGGCGACCCGGCCGCCGGCTGCAGCGCCACCTGCCAGCGGCCGATGCCGGGCGTGACACGCAGGCGCGGCGTGCCGCGCAGGCAGCAGGCCTGCTGCAGCCGAAGCTCGAAGGCACCGTCGGCCCAGCCCAGCGACCAGCCCA
>JACKLN010000005.1 GCA_024235855.1 Burkholderiaceae bacterium | reverse complement strand
CCCGGCGCGGCCGGCGCCTGCCCGCCGTCGCCGTGGCGCAGGCCCTGCCAGCTCAGCGCGTGTTCGCGCCCCAGCCGGTACTGCTGGCCGGGCAGCGGGTCGATCTCGCGCACGCCGAAGGCCAGGTCGAAGGTGGTGCCGACGATGACGTTGCGCCCGACATGGAAGTTCAGCTCCATGCGCGCGTCGGCGCTCTCTCCGGGGCCGAGCGTGAACTTGGGGTCGAAGCGGTTGCGCTCGATGCGGCCGATGCCGGTGAGCTTGCGGCTGTTCTGCAGCGTGTAGGCGTTGCCGCGGTCGTCGTGGGCGGCGGCGCTGCGGTCCACGTAGCCCAGCACCAGCGGCTCGCTGCTGCGGTTGGTGAAGCGCACGGCCAGGTGGACGGGCCGGTTGCCGCGCGTGTTCGGGCTGACGCGGAATTCGGTGATCGTGGCGGTGAACTTGGGCACCTCGCGGCACAGCGGCTCGCCGGGGCACGGGCCCTGGGCCGCGGCGGGTGCCGACGACAGCCCCGCACCGGCGACGAGCAGCAGCGCGGTGGCGGCCCGGCGCCAGCGGGCGAGGACCGCCGTGACGGCGGTGATGGCGGTCCTCGCGTGCGTCGCGGATGCCGGAAATGCAGGGTGATGCAGGGTCATCTGATTCCTCTCGTCGTCATCGGTGCAGGTGGTGCGGTGCGGTCAGAGCCGGGGCTTGGCGCCCGCGCTGCGCTGCAGCTCGCCGGCGCGGCGTTCGGCTTCCAGGCGGTCGATCTCCGCCTGCATCGCGTCGCCCAGGCGCATCAGCTCGTCCTGGTGCGCCATGCCGACGTACAGGGCCTGCACCAGGTCCGGGTTGTCGGCCGGCGGCACGAGGTCGGCGCTGATCGTCAGGCCGGAGCCTTCGCGCCAGCCCTGGCTGCCCGGCCGGGCGCGGATGCCGCTGCAGGCGGCGAACAGCGGGTCGCGGGGTGTCAGCGGGTTGCCGTCCGGTGCGTAGCGCCAGCTGACGGTGCCGTGCGGGTCGCGGCGCAGTTCGCCCTCGCGGCCGTATTTGTCGCGCAGCGCCTGCAGCACGGCGTCGCGCGACGGCATCTGGCCGGGCTTCCAGTGCTGCTGTCGCCAGATGCCGGCCACCACCTGCCGGCCGTCCAGCCCGGGCGTGGCCAGCGTGATCATCTCGTCGACGTGGTGCCACACGCGCCGGCCGACGCCGCACTTCATCGCGTCGCCCAGGTTCCTGAACACGCAGTCCGAGCTCTCGCCGCGCTGGATGCTGAGACCCTGGCGCTCGAGCTTCACGTTGCCGGTGCGCAGCTGCTGGAACCAGCGCGGCTGGAAGGCCAGTACGCCACCGTCGACGGCGCAGCGCGCATGGTTCAGCGCCTCGTCCAGCGGCATGCCCAGGCGCAGGCCGACGATGTCCGGGCCGGATGGGGTGCGGGTGCTCGTGGGCGCCGGGCAGCGCGGCGGTGGCAGGCTGTCCTCGGCGCGGGCCTGCATGCTGCCGGGTGGTGCTTTCTTCGCCGGGGCCGCTGCCTGCGCAGATGGCGCTGCCGGCGGGGCCGGCGGCGCGGCATCGCCGCAGGCCACGGCCAGGCCCGCGGCAGCGAGCAGGGCGAACGGGCTGCGCCAGCGGGTGCCTGGTGCGGGAGCGGGTTCTGGCACGGTCTGGGGCATGACGCGCAGCGTCGGGCAAGCGGGCCGCGCGCACCATCACGCGGGATCACGGATCGCTAACGGCTGCGGTGCTGCGCGGCAAGTGGTTGACGCACAAGACGTTTTCAGGCGGCCACCCGGCTGTGGGTGGCGCCGGGCGTGCAGCCGGGCGGCACCGTCGCTACAGTCGGCGGAGGCTGTGCCGACCCCCATCGAGCCCGTGTCGACCGATCCTTCCACCGACCCCCCCGTCTACCGCTACCGATTCGGCGCGGCGGCGTTCGACGAAGCCCGCTTCGAACTGATGCTCGACGGCCAGCCGGTGGATCTGGAGCACAAGCCGCTGCAGGTGCTGGCCGAGTTGCTGCGCCATGTCGGCGAGGTGGTCACGCGCGACGAGCTGCTGGACAGCGTCTGGGCCGGCAGGCCGACGGTGGACAACGTGCTGCCCAACGCGGTGGCCAAGCTGCGCAAGGCGCTGGGCCCGGCGCTGGCCGAGCGCATCGTGACCCTGCCGCGCGTGGGCTACCGCTTCAACGGGCCGGTGGAGCGTACGGCCAGCGGCCGCCGCCTGGCCAGCCGGTTGCACCTGGCCGACGCACAGACCGTGCCGCACCGGCCCGACTGGGTGCTCGAGCGCCAGCTCAACCCGTCGCGCGCCAGCGAGGTCTGGCTGGCGCGCCATGCCCGCAGCCGCGAGCCGCGCGTCTTCAAGTTCGCCGGCGAGGGCGAGCGGCTGTCGATGCTCAAGCGCGAGGCCACGCTGCACCGCGTGCTCACCGAGAGCCTGGGCGACCGCGAGGATATCGCCCGCGTGCTGGACTGGAACTTCGAGACGCCACCGTTCTTCCTGGAGTGCGAGTACGGCGGTGACAGCCTGCAGGCCTGGGTGCAGGCCGGCCATCTGGCGGCGCTGGACCGCGACGCGCGGCTGGCGCTGTTCCTGGGCGTGGCGCAGGCGGTGTCGGCGGCGCACGGCGTGGGCGTGCTGCACAAGGACATCAAGCCGGCCAACGTGCTGGTGGCCGCGCGCGCCGAAGGCGGCTGGCGCGTGCGGCTGACCGATTTCGGCAGTGCCCGACTGCTGCACCCGGAGCGTCTGGCCGAACTCGGCATCACGCGGCTGGGGCTGACGTTGACGCAGGCGTTGGACCCGGACAGCAGCGGTACACCGTTGTATCTGGCGCCGGAGGTCATCGCCGGCCAGCCGCCGACGGTGCGCAGCGACGTCTACGCGCTGGGCCTGCTGCTCTACCAGCTGCTGGCCGGCGACCTGAGGCGCCCGCTGGCCCCGGGCTGGGAATCGGCGGTGGACGATGCGCTGCTGGCGCAGACCATTGCCGCGGCCACCGACGTCGACCCGGCGCGTCGGCTGCCCACCGCCGCCGCGCTGATCGAGCAGCTCGCGACCCTGGACGCGCGCCGCGCGGCCGCCGAGCAGGCACGGGCGCGCGAACAGCGGCTGCAGGCCGCTGAAGCCGACCTGGCGCGCAGCCGCGCACGCCGGCCGTGGGTGGCGGCGGCGACGGCGGCCCTGGGCCTGGGCCTGGCCGCCACGCTGTGGCAGTACCGCGCCGCGGTGGCCGCGCGCGAGCAGGCGGTGGCGCAGGCGGCGCTGGCCCAGGAGATGAACCGCTTCCTGAACCAGGACCTGCTGGGCGGTGGCCGCAGCCGCACCGCCACCATCGCCTACGACCGCAACCCCAGCCTGCGCGAACTGCTGGACGCCGCGCGCGGCCGGCTGGACGGCCGCTTCGCCGACGCGCCGCTGACCGAAGCCGGCATCCGCACCACGCTGGGCCGCGCCTACCGCACGCTGGGCGACCACGCGCTGGCCGAGGCCCAGCTGCGCCGGGTGGTCGAGATCCACCGCGCCACACTGCCGGCCGACGACGAACGGCGGCTGCTGGGCGAATACCACCTGGTGACGGTGCTGGTGCGGCTGTCACGCTTCGACGAGGCGCAGGCCCTGCTGGACGCGGCCGACGCCGCGGCCGGCGCGCGCCGCACGGCCGTCGGCGAACTGGGCCTGCGTGCACAGGTGGCACGCGGCAGCTACCACTTCCAGCGCCTGCAGGTGCAGCCGGCGCTGGACGCCTACCTGGCGGCCGAGGCCATGCAGCCGGTGGTGCAGCCCGACGACATCCCGCTGGCGGCGCACATCCGGCTGACGGTGGGCGACGCGTCGCTGCGCCTGGGTGACCCGGCCCGAGCCGAGGCCATCGCGCGCGAGGTGCTGGCCGGCGACCCGTTCAACGAGGACAACGTGGGACTGTCCACGCTGGCCAGTGCGCGCCGGCTGCTGGGCAACGCGCTGCGCAACCAGGGCCGTCCGGCCGAGGGCATCCCGCACCTGGAGCGCGCGGTGGCCGAGCAGGAGCGTGCGCGCGGGCCGGACGACCAGTCCACCATCGCGGCGCTGTCGTCGCTGGGCTACCTGCACAGCCTGGTGGGCGACGTGCAGAAGCGCGCCACGATCCAGCGCGAGGTCTATGCGCGCAGCGTGCGCCGCTGGGGCGAGGCCAACCAGTACACGCTGGTGGAGCGCATCAACCTCGGCGATGCGGAGCACGAGCTCGGCCGCCTGGACGAAGCCGAGCGCCACCTGGCCGCGGCGGTGGCGGGGCTCATCGTCACCTCGGGCGAAGGCTCCAGCCTCGTCGACGCGGCGCGCTATTCGCACGCCGAGGTGCTGCTGTCGCTGGGCCGGCATTCGCAGGCGCTGGCGCTGGCCGGGCGCATCGCGACCGCGCAGCTGGCCGGCGCGTCGGCCGACGCCCGCGGCGACGGCAAGCTGGCTGCGCTGCGCGGCCGTGCGCTGCTGGGGCTGGGCCGGGCCGAGGAAGGCCGCAGCGAACTGCAGCGTGCGCTGGCGCTGCTGCGCACCGAAGGCAGCAGCGACGCCGACCTGGCGCCGCTGCGGGCGCTGCTGGCGCCGGCAGCGGCGCGCTGAACGCCGCCGCACCGGCGCGGGCCGTCAGGGCGGCGTCGTGCCGTCGGCCGTGATCACCACCTGGTGCGCATACTCGCCCCGCGCCGGCCGGCCGATGCTGCCTTCGGCCACCACCCAGTCGGCGAAGGTCTGCGTGTAGAGCAGGTAGGTGTTGACCACGCGGCCGCTGGCGAACACGGTGCCCAGCGTGGTGTAGCCGTCGCGGCCTTCGGCGATGAAATCATTGGTGGCCACCACGTAGGTGGCGGCCGGGTCGATGGCGCTCCAGACCCCGGTGCTGCGGTTCTTCACCTGCACGTTGCTGAAGCGAGCACCCTTGGCCTGGGACATGTCCAGGTCCCAGCGCAGGCCGGCGGCATAGGGGTGCGAGCCCGTGCTCTGGCCGGCGTCCAGGTGGTTGGCCACCGCGTCCTCCAGCGCCGCGATCACCTCGGCGCCGGTCATGTCCAGTTCCACGATCACGTTGGTGAAGGGCAGCAGCGTGAAGGCCGTGTTCATCGTCAGCGTGCCGGCCGGCACCGGGATGCGCACGCCGCCGGCGTTCTGCAGCGCCAGGTCGGCACGCCGGCTGCCAACCAGGAAGGCCTGGGCCACGGCCTGCGCCGCGTCGCTGCCGCGGGCCAGCGTGTTGGCCGCCTCGCAACCGGCGGTGCCGGCGCTGCGGTTGGTGCTCTCGCCGGGCACGCGCACCAGGCACAGCGCCTCGGTGGCGGTGCCGATGGGCTTGGCCTTCTCGGCGTCCACCTGGCCGGTGTAGCTGGCCAGCACGGCGGCGGCGCCGGCGTCGGGCGTGGTCACCTTCAGCGCCGGGTCGGCCGCCAGCGTGGTCTTCAGCGCCGCCCGTGCCGCGTCGTCCAGGGCCACGAAGCTGCCGGTGCCGTCGTCACGGGCGAAGTCGTCGCCGATCACCAGCGAGGCCTGGCCGCCGCAGCTGGCCACCGCGCCGGTGGTGTCGAAGCGCACGTTCATCAGGCCCACGGCCTTGGCGTACTCCCACGCCTGGCCGATGCAGACCGGCTTGCCGTCGGCGTTGGTGGCCACGGTGGGGTAGGCGCCGGAACTGCTCAGGCCATAGGCCGTGAAGTCGCCCAGCAGGCTGTGCGAATCGCCGCCGACGATGGCGTCCACGTCGGTCAACGCAGCGGCCATCGCCAGGTCGTTGGCGTATCCCTGGTGCGTCACCAGCACGAAGTGCCGCAGGCCCTCGGCCTTGAGCTGGTCGATCACGGCCTGCGCCGTGGCCACCTCGTCGGCGAACACGGTGCTGGCCAGCGGGCGCGAGGAGTTGGTGGTCTTGCCGGCGATGTCGATGCCGATCAACGCCACCTTCACGCCGTCGAACTCGCGGATCGCGTAGGGCTGGATGTAGTCCGTGACGCTCAGCGGCGCCAGCGGTGTGCCCAGGGCCGGCTGCACGTTGGCCGCGAGGATGGGCGTCTGGCAGGCCGGTGTCCACAGCGCGTCGAGGAAGGCCGCGGTCTGCGCGTCACCGTCGTCGAACTCGTGGTTGCCCAGCGCAAAGGCGTCGAAGCAGATGGTGTTCATCATCCGCGCGTCGGCCTCACCCTTGAAGAAGGTGTAGTACAGCGTGCCGGTGACGGCGTCGCCGGCGTGAATCTTCAGCAGGTTGGGCGTGCCGGCATCTTCCAGCGCCTGGAAGATGCTCGTCAGGCGCGCGAAGCCGCCCAGCGTGACCCGCGTGGTCGTGCCGTCCAGTGTCAGCGTGGTACCCGGGAAGCCTTCCAGCTGCGAGTGGTGGTCGTTGACGTGCGCGATGTTGAGTTCGATGGCGGCGAAGCTCGGCGCGGGGTCGGCGGCGGGGCCATCGTCATCGCCACCACAGGCGGCCAGCGCAGCCAGGGCCAGCGCGGAGAGCAGGGTGGCGATGGGGTGTCGGTTCAACGGCATGGTCGGCGGTCTCGTTCAGGACAACCCGGCATGCTGGCCACGCGCGGTGACCGGCAGATGACAGGTGCGGTTCAGAACAGGAAGTACCGCTGTGCCATCGGCAGCACGGTGGCCGCCTCGCAGGTCAGCAGCTCGCCGTCGGCGCGCACGGCATAGGTCTGGGCGTCGATCTCCATCACCGGCGTCAGGCCGTTGTGGATCATGTCGCCCTTCTTCACCGTGCGGTTGCCGCGCACCGCCGACACGGGCTTGCGCAGGCCGTAGCGCTCATTCATGCCGGCGTCCACCGCCGCCTGGCTCATGAAGGTCAGCGCACCGGCGGTGCGCGCGCCGGCATAGCTGCCGAACATCGGCCGGTAGTGCATGGGCTGCGGCGTGGGGATGCTGGCGTTGGGGTCGCCCATCAGCGCCGCGGCGATGAAGCCGCCCTTGACCACCAGGCTGGGCTTGACGCCGAAGAAGGCCGGCCGCCACAGCACCAGATCGGCCCACTTGCCGGGCTCGATGCTGCCCACCTCGTGCGCGATGCCGTTGGCCAGCGCCGGGTTGATGGTGTACTTGGCCACGTAGCGCTTCACGCGCGTGTTGTCATTCCGATCCGAGTCACCGGGCAGTGCACCGCGCTGCGCCTTCATCTTGTGCGCCGTCTGCCAGGTGCGGATGACGACCTCGCCGACGCGGCCCATGGCCTGGCTGTCGCTGCTCATCATGCTGATGGCGCCCAGGTCGTGCAGTACGTCCTCGGCGGCGATGGTCTCGCGGCGGATGCGGCTCTCGGCGAAGGCCAGGTCCTCGGCGATCGACGCATCGAGGTGATGGCAGACCATCAGCATGTCCAGGTGCTCGTCCACGGTGTTGGCCGTGTAGGGCATCGTGGGGTTGGTGCTGCTGGGCAGGAAGTTGGCCTCGCCCACCACCTTCATGATGTCCGGCGCGTGGCCGCCGCCGGCGCCTTCGGTGTGGAAGGCGCAGAGCGTGCGGCCCTTGGTGGCGGCGATGGTGTTCTCGACGAAGCCCGATTCGTTGAGCGTGTCGCTGTGGATCGAGACCTGCGTGTCGGTGGCCTCGGCCACCGAAAGGCAGCAGTCGATGGCACTCGGCGTGGTGCCCCAGTCCTCGTGCAGCTTCAGGCCGATGGCGCCGGCCTCGATCTGCTGCATCAGCGCCTCGGGCCGGCTGGCGTTGCCCTTGCCCAGGAAGCCCAGGTTCATCGGGAAGGCGTCGGCCGCCTGCAGCATGCGCGCGATGTTGGCCGGGCCGGGCGTGCAGGTGGTGGCGAAGGTGCCGGTGGCCGGGCCGGTGCCGCCGCCGAGCATGGTGGTCACGCCCGACATCAGCGCCTCCTCGATCTGCTGCGGGCAGATGAAGTGGATGTGGCTGTCGATGCCGCCGGCGGTGACGATCATGCCTTCGCCGGCGATGACCTCGGTGCCCGGGCCGATGACGATGTCCACGCCCGGCTGCACGTCCGGGTTGCCGGCCTTGCCGATGGCAAGAATGCGCTGGCCGCGGATGCCGATGTCGGCCTTGACGATGCCCCAGTGGTCGACGATCAGCGCGTTGGTGATCACGCAGTCCACCGCATCACCCGGGCCGATGCCGTTGATGCGCTGGCCCTGGCCCATGCCGTCGCGGATGACCTTGCCGCCGCCGAACTTCACTTCCTCGCCGTGGCCACCAGCCAGCAGCGTGTAGTCGCGCTCGACCTCGATGACCAGGCCGGTGTCGGCCAGCCGCACGCGGTCGCCGGTGGTCGGTCCATACATCTCCGCATAGGCGCGGCGGTTGATGGTGGCCATGGTGTCAGGATCTCCTGGAGGGGAAGTGTTCTGGGGCTGCTTGCGACCCGGTGTGGACGTTGGATGCCGCGCTCATCGGCCGAGGCGGCAAGGCGGCGGCGGGTTGGCCTGTGGCGCTTAGGTCGAGCGGTCTCCGCTGCGCTCCGACTCCCCTGCGCTTCTCGGTCTCATGGCCCGCGGCCGAACTCACTTCGCTCACTGCGTTCGCTGCGTTCGGACTGCGTCCGCGAGTCAGTTCACGAAGCGCGCTGGCGCGCGCGGCCATGAGCCCTGCGATGCTCGGCGCTCTCATGCGCGCCACAGGCCAACCCGCCACCGCCTTGCAGAACCGCACAGGCGCCACGCGAACGGACCGCCACTGTGTCCGGCCACGGAGGGCGGGTCTGGCCTGGCGCGAGGTAAAGGAGGAGGCGAGCGCCCTGCGCGAGC
Organism: Burkholderiaceae bacterium; assembly: GCA_024235855.1. GTDB lineage: Bacteria > Pseudomonadota > Gammaproteobacteria > Burkholderiales > Burkholderiaceae_C > Rubrivivax. The sequence continues at coordinate 335,085 of JACKLN010000005.1, read as the reverse complement.
CGGGGGACAGGAGCGCCAGGCCAGGCCCGCCCTCCGTGGCTCGCGCCGATGTCGATCGACAAACATCGAACGTCCGCTCCGGGTCGAGAGCCGACACCCGCTGCACTTCAAAGCGCCCCTTGCACCAGTCCGCGGAACCCGAAAATGGTGCGCGCCCCCGCGTAGTCCACCAATTCCACCGTGCGCTGCTGCCCCGGCTCGAAGCGCACCGCCGTGCCGCTGGGGATGTTCAGCCGCATGCCGCGTGCCGCGTCGCGGTCGAAGGACAGGGCGCCGTTGGTCTCGGCGAAGTGGTAGTGGGAGCCGACCTGGATCGGCCGGTCGCCGGTATTGTCCACCACCAGCGTCAGCGTGCGCCGGCCAGGGTTGAGGGCATGGTCGGGACCGTCGGTGAGTAGTTCGCCGGGGATCATGGCAAGAGCCTCACTTGCGGCGCATCCACCAGGCCGCGGCACCCGCCACGGCCAGTGCCAGGGCCCAGCCCCAGGCGTCGAACGCGTGCCAATGCACCGCGTTGGTTTCACCATGCCCAGGGTGCGCCCAGGCCGTGCTGGCGGCGGCGGCAACAAGCGCTGAAACGGTGCGTCGTGCAAGGGTCATGACAGTCTCACGCAATGGGTTGGTGCACGGTCACCAACTTGGTGCCGTCCGGAAAGGTGGCTTCGACCTGGATCTCGGGGATCATCTCCGGCACCCCGTCCATCACGTCGGCGCGCGTCAGCACCGTCTTGCCGTCGCTCATCAGCGCGGCCACGGTCTTGCCGTCGCGGGCGCCTTCGAGGATCGCTGCGGTGATCAGCGCCACCGCCTCGGGGTGGTTCAGCTTCAGCCCGCGCGCCTTGCGGCGCTCGGCCAGCAGCGCGGCGGTGAAGATCAGGAGCTTGTCCTTTTCACGCGGTGTCAGGTCCAAAGTCGCTTCGCTCCAGGTTTGCGCGTGCGGCCGCAAAGGCCGGCCGAACACGCGGGGTCAGGTCCAAGGTCGCTTTGCTCCAAGCTAGCGCGTCAGGCCGAAAACGCCGGCCGAACACGCGGGGTCGGGTCCATGACCCAGCATAGAGCACGATGGATGCCAGATCTACGGGCCAGGACGCTGCGGCGCCACCGCTGGCGCGCTTCTTGAATCTGCTGGGGCGATGGACGCCGCCTCGTCACCCCGCCAGCGCATCGCCGCCGTCCGCCGCGACTACAACGGCTGGGTCGCGCGCGAGTCGATGGAGGACTACGCCCTGCGCTTCACGCCGCGGGCCTTCCGCCAGTGGAGCCCGGTGCGCGTGGCCCACACGGCCTTCGGCGGCGCGGCGGCCTTCCTCATCCTGGAGGCCGTAGGCGCCACGCTGCTGGTGCAGTACGGCTTCGTCAACGCCGCACTCGCGGTGCTGGCCACCGCGGCCGTCATCGCGCTGGCCGGCTGGCCCATCAGCGTCTACGCCGCGCGTCACGGGGTGGACATGGACCTGCTCACCCGCGGTGCCGGCTTCGGCTACATCGGCAGCACCATCACCAGCCTCATCTACGCCAGCTTCACCTTCATCTTCTTTGCGCTGGAAGCGGCGGTGATGGCCTACGCGCTGGAACTGGCGTTCGACATCCCGCCGGCCTGGGGCTACCTGATCTGCGCGCTGGTGGTGATCCCGCTGGTCACGCACGGCGTCACTGCCATCAGCCGCCTGCAGGCCTGGACCTTCCCGATCTGGCTGCTGATGCTGGTGGTGCCGCTGGCGGCCGTGTTCTGGCACCACCCCACGCTGCTGGCCGACCTGTCGGCCTATCCGGGCGACGGCCGCGAGGCCGGCGGCTTCGACCTGCCGGCCTTCGGCGCCGCCACCACCGTCGGCATCGCGCTGATCACGCAGATGGGCGAGCAGGCCGACTACCTGCGCTTCATGCCCGAGAAGGACCCGGCCAGGCCCTGGCGCTGGTGGGCCGGCGTGGCGCTGGGGGGGCCGGGCTGGCTGCTGCCCGGCGTGCTGAAGATGTTCGGCGGCATGGCCCTGGCGTGGCTGGCCATCTCGCACATGGTGCCGGTGGACCGTGCGGTGGACCCCAACCAGATGTACCTGGTGGCCTGGGAACTGCTGCTCTCGCCAGCCGGCGCGGTGGCGGCCACGGCGCTGTTCGTCATCGTCTCGCAGCTCAAGATCAACGTCACCAACGCTTACGCCGGCAGCCTGGCCTGGAGCAACTTCTTCTCGCGCCTGACGCACAGCCACCCGGGCCGCGTGGTGTGGATGGTGTTCAACACCGCCATCGCCCTGGTGCTGATGGAGATGAACGTCTTCCAGGCCCTGGGCCACGTGCTCGGTCTGTACGCCAACGTGGCCATCGCCTGGATGATGGCGGTGGTTGCCGATCTGGTGGTCAACAAGCCGCTGGGCTGGTCGCCCCGGGGCGTGGAGTTCCGCCGCGCCTACCTGTGGGACATCAACCCGGTGGGCGTGGGTGCGATGGGTGTGGCCTCGGTGCTGTCGGTGGCGGCGCACCTGGGAGCCTTCGGGCCGCTGGCGCAGGCCTTCTCGGCCGCCATCGCCATGGTCACGGCCTTCGTGATGGCGCCGCTGATCGCCTGGGCCACGAAGGGCCGCTACTACCTGGCGCGGCCGGTGATTCCGCTCGTGCCGGTGCGCGACCCGGCATCGACAGCAGAAGCCGGCGCCTACAAGCGGCTGACGCCGGCCGTCACCCGCTGCTGCATCTGCGAGCGCGACTACGAAGCCGACGACATGGCGCAGTGCCCGGCCTACCAGGCGCCGATCTGCTCGCTGTGCTGCACGCTGGACGCGCGCTGCAACGACCTGTGCAAGCCGCAGGCGCGGCTGTCGGCGCAGTGGCTGGCGCTGCTGCAGCGCATGCTGCCACGCCGCTGGGCGCCGCAGCTGGAAGCCGGCCTGGCGCACTGGCTGCTGCTGGCCGGCCTGGGCCTGCCGGTGCTGGCCCTGCTGCTGGGTGGCGCCTACCAGCAGGGGCAACGCGTGCTGGGTGACCAGGCCCAGGCGCTGGGGCCGGCGCTGTGGCAGGGCGTGCTCAACGTGGGCCTGGTGCTGTCGCTGCTGGGCGGCATCGTGGCCTGGTGGCTGGTGCTGGCGCACCGCAGCCGGCTGGTGGCGCAGGAAGAGAGCCAGCGCCAGACCGAAGCCCTGCAGGCGGAGATCGAACGCCACCGCCGCACCGACGCCGCGCTGCAGCGCGCCAAGGCCGCGGCCGACGCGGCCAACCAGGCCAAGAGCCGCTACGTCACCGCCATCAGCCACGAGCTGCGCACTCCGCTCAACAGCATCCTGGGTTACGCGCAGCTGCTGGAGGAGGACCCGGCGATGCCGCCGCAGCGCCGGCAGGCGGTGCAGGTGATCCGCCGCGGCGGCGACCACCTGCTGGGCCTGATCGAGGGCACGTTGGACCTGGCGCGCATCGAGGCCGGCAAGCTGGCGCTGCAGGTGGAGCCGATGCGCCTGCGCGAGGGCCTGGAGGAGATCGCCCGCCTGATGGAGCTGCAGGCGGCGGCCAAGGGCGTGCGTTTCGTGCGTGCCTTCGAGGGCACGGTGCCGGAATGGGTGCGCGCCGACGAGCGCCGCTTGCGCCAGATCCTGATCAACCTGCTGGGCAACGCGGTGAAGTTCACCGCCCGCGGCGAGGTCACGTTCCGCGTGCGCTTTGCCGCCGACATGGCGCGCTTCGAGATCGCCGACACCGGCCCGGGCATGGACGCCGACGAACTGGCGCGCGTGTTCGAGCCCTTCCAGCGCGGCGCCGCGCAGGGCAGCACCAGCATGGCCGGCGGCACCGGCCTGGGCCTGACCATCAGCCGCATGCTGGCCGAGCTGATGGGCGGCGAGCTGACCGCGCGCAGCACGCCGGGCGAGGGCAGCGTCTTCGCCGTCAAGCTGTTCCTGCCCGAAGCACCGGCGCCGGCCAGCCTCGACAGCGGCCCGCGCCAGGGCTATGCCGGGCCGCGTCGGCGCATCCTGGTGGTGGACAACGAGGAGGCCGACCGCACGCTGATGGCCGACCTGCTGCAGCCGCTGGGTTTCGTGATCGAGGGTGCAGCCTCCGGAGAAGCGGCGCTGTCGCGGCTGGCCGACAGCACCCAGCCGCCGCCCGACGCCATCTTCATGGACCTGGCCATGCCCGGCATCGACGGCTGGGAGACGATCCGCCGGCTGCGGGCCGCGGGGCACGGTGGCATCCCGCTCGCGGTGGTGTCGGCCAACGCCTTCGACCGCGGGCTGGACCACGACGTGCCGCTGGAGGCCGCCGACTTCCTGGTCAAGCCGGTGCGGCTGACACGGCTGCTGGACTGGCTGGGCGCGCGGCTGGGCCTCGCGTGGACCACGGCCGCCGCGGCAGCGCCGCCGGGCGAGCCGTCGACCGAGGAAGCCCTGCCCGACGCTGCCGCGCTGCAGGACCTGCAGCGCCTGATCGACCAGGGCTGGATGCGCGGCATCCAGCGCAAGCTCGATGACATCGAAGCGGCCGATGCCGCCGCCACCCGCTTCGTCGGCCGCCTGCGCGGCCTGGCCCAGCGCTTCGAACTCAACGCACTTCAGGCGGCCGTGGGCCGTGCCCTCGATGAACAGCGCGCCCGCTAGAGACGACGTCGTGGGGGACGGGCTCGCGCTCGTCCTGCTCGTGGACGACACGCCGGACAACCTGGCCGTGCTGCACGACGCGCTGGACGAGTCGGGCTACACCGTGCTGGTGGCCACCAGCGGAGAGCAGGCGCTGCAGCGCGCGCACGACGCCCAGCCCGACATCGTGCTGCTGGACGCCGTGATGCCGGGCATCGACGGCTTCGAGGTCGCGCGCCGGCTCAAGGCCGACGAGGCCACCGCAGCCATCCCCATCGTCTTCATGACCGGCCTCACCGAGACCGAGCACGTGATCCATGCCTTCGGTGCCGGCGTGGTGGATTACGTGACCAAGCCGGTGCGCACGCGCGAATTGATCGCGCGCATCGAGAGCCACCTGCGCAACGCGCGCGCGCAGCAGCAGGCGCGGCACGCGCTGGACGCCTTCGGCCACGCGACGATGGTGGTGCGCGAGCGCGACGGCCGGCGCCTGTGGCAGACGGCGCTGGCGCGCACGCTGATCGCGCAGCACTTTCCTGGCGTGCCTGACACGCTGATGCCGCCGGCGGCGATGGCCTGGGTGGCGCGCGAGGCGTTGCGCCGGCGGGCCGGCGCCGAGCCGCAGGGCCTGACGGTGGGCAAGGGCTCGCAGCGGCTGACCTTCGCGCTGCACGCGATGGACGACGAGGGTGCCGGTGGTGCCAACGCCGAATGGCTGCTGGTGCTGCGCGAGGACAGCGAGGCGGCGCTGATGGAATCGCTGCTGCGTGCCTTCCCGCTCACCGCGCGCGAGGCCGAGGTGCTCTACTGGGTGATGCAGGGCAAGACCAACCGCGACATCGGCGAGATCCTGTCGCTGAGCCCGCGCACGGTGCACAAGCACCTGGAGCATGTGTTCGAGAAGCTGGGCGTGGAGACGCGCACGGCCGCCGCGGCGCTGGCACTGCAGCGCGTTGGCTGAGGCAGAAGGCCGGGGCGTCAGCTCGCCGCGGCGCGCAGCCACTCGACGAAGGCCCGCACCGGCGGACGCTGGCCGCCGGTGCGCACGTGCAGGAAGTGCACCGGCCCGGCCTGCGGCCGGAAGCGGCGGGCGCCCAGCACCACCAGTTCCCCGCGTTCGATCTCGCGCGCTGCCAGACGTGTGCTCTCCAGTGCCACGCCCAGCCCATCGACGGCTGCCGCGATCGCCAGCGCCGCGCGGTCGAAGGCCATGCGAGGGCGGTCCGGCAAGACCAGGCCCTGCAGCGCGAACCAGGACGGCCAGCCGACCGGGCTCAGCGTCGAGTCGATCAGCGGCAGTCGTTGCACCAGGCTGCCCACGTTGGCGCGCGGCGCCAGCAGCGACGGTGCCACCAGCGGTGCGATCTGCTCGTCCCCCAGCGGCTCGACCGACGTGCCGGCCCGTGCGCGACCGTCTGCGTACACGAGGGCGAGATCGACGTCCCGGCGCGCGGCGAGATCCGGCAGCTCTGCGCCAGTGCTCAGCCGCACGTGCAGGCCCGGGTGTGCGGCGACGAATTCCCGCAGCCGGGGTCCCAGCCACTTGATTGCCAGGCTGGGTGCGCAGTGCACCGCCAGCACCTGGTCCTGCGCCGGCAGCGCGACGTCGGCACAGGCGGCCTCCAGTGCGTCGAAGACGCGTGCCAGGCTCTCGTGCAGCCGCCGGCCCTCGGCCGTCAGCGTGACGCGGCGGTGGCTGCGCTCGAACAGGGCGCGGCCGAAGTGCGCCTCGAGGTCGCGCATCTGGTGGCTGATGGCCGAGGCCGTCAGGTTCAGCTCGTCGGCCGCCTGCGCGAAGCTCTGCAGCCGCGCCGCCGCCTCGAAGCTGCGCAGCCGGTTCAGCGGTGGAAGCCTTCTCATCGATCGGGAAAATGAATGAATCTGGCTCATGCTTTCATGAGCAATCATCGTTTGTCAAACGCCTGGGGAGGCGCGAACATCCCGCCTGTTCCCAGGAGGTCCGAACCATGTCCGCGATCATCGAGAAGCTCACCGCCGCCGCGCGCAAGGAATACCGCTTCGACCCGCGCACCGAGCCGCACGAATCGATCTACCAGCCGGCGCAGCCGGACCTGATGTTCCCCGGCCGCCCGCGCTTCGACGACGTGGCGCAGGAGCGCCAGTACCTGAAGGAGCGCCTGGTGGGCGCCTGCCGCGCCTTTGCACGGCAGGGCTTCGACTACGGCTTTGCCGGCCACCTGACGATCCGCGATCCGGAGCGGCCCGAGCTGTACTGGACCAACCCGATGTGCGTGCACTTCCGACAGGTCAAGGTGAGCAACCTGATCCTGGTGGACCACAAGGGCAAGGTGATCGAGGGTGATTACGCCGTCAACCGCGCCGGCTTCGTGCTGCACGCCGCGGTGCACGAGGCGCACCCGGACATCCTCGCCATGTGCCATGCGCACACCACCTACGGCACCGCCTTCGCCGCGCTGGGCCAGCCGTTGGCGCCGATCTCGCAGGACGCCGCGGCCTTCTTCGAGGACCACGTGGTCATCAACGACGAGGCCGGCCAGGTGGCGGTGGAGGAGGACGCCGGCCCCAAGGTGGCCGACTGGTTCACCGGAGTCAAGGCCGCCATCCACCAGAACCACGGCCTGTTCACCGCCAGCCGCCACAGCATCGAGGCGGCGGCCTTCTGGTTCATCGCGCTGGAGCGCTGCTGCCAGCAGGAACTGATGGTGCGCGCCACCGGCGTCACGCCCAAGCTCGTGTCGGCCGAGAAGTCACGCTACAGCCGCGAGCACGTGGGCAGCGAGTACATCGGCTGGCTGCACTTCCAGACGATCTGGAACGACCTGGTCCGGTCGGAGCCGGACCTGTTCGACTGACCCCCGCGGTCAGACGCGCCGGCTGCGCCCGGCCCAGTAGGGCTCGCGCAGCTTGCGCTTGAAGATCTTGCCGGTGTCCTCGCGCGGCAGCGTGTCGTGCAGCGTCACCACACGCGGCACCTTGTAGCCGGCGATGCGGTCGTGCAGCCAGGCGCGCACGGCCTCGGGTGAGAGGTTCGCGTCCGGGGCAGGCTGCACGGCCGCCGCCAAGGCCTCGCCGAACTCGTCGTCGGGGATGCCGAACACGGCGCAGTCGGCCACGCCGGGCATGGTCTGCAACAGCAGTTCCACCTCCACCGGGTAGATGTTGACGCCGCCGCTGATCACCATGTCCGCCGCGCGGTCGACGATGAACAGGAAACCGTCGTCGTCGATGTAGCCGACGTCGCCCATGGTCTTGAGGTTGCCGCGCGCCATCGCGGCCCGCGCCTGGGCGTTGCCGACGTAGCTGAAGTCGGGCGTGGCCGGCTGGTCGATCCAGATCAGGCCCGGCGTGCCACGCGGCAGCTCGTGGCCGTCGTCGTCCAGGATCTTCAGCGTCACGCCGGGCAGCGGCAGGCCGGCGGAACCGGGCTTGCGCAGCGCCTGCCCGGAGGTGAGCAGCGTCATGTAGCCGAGTTCGCTGGCGCCGTAGCACTCGTGGATCACCGGGCCCCACCATTCGATCATGCGCCGTTTGACCTCGGGCGGGCAGGGGCTGCCGGTGGACGACACGAAGCGCATCGACGACAGGTCGTACCGTGCCCGCACGGCGGCCGGCAGGGCCAGCAGGCGCACGTACATCGTGGGCACCAGGTAGGCGTGGGTGAGGCGTTGCTGTTCGATCAGCGCCAGCGTGCGTTCGGCATCGAAGCGGTCCTCCACCACCAGCGTGCCGCCTTCCTGCACGATGCCCAGCGCGTAGTTGCACGGCGCGCTGTGGTACCAGGGCGCACACAGCAGGGCACGCATGTCGGGCGCCGTGCCGTAGGCCAGGCGGCGCATTTCCGCCTGACGCACCGCCTGGTCGGCCGTCATCGGCTGGCGCACGATGCCCTTCGGCCGGCCGGTGGTGCCGGAGGTGAAGAACATCGCGCCGCGGGGCGGCGCGGCAGGCGCGGTCAGCGGCTCTGAGGCGTCGCGAAGCGTTTCCCAGGCTGGCACGCCGGGCACTTCACCGCGCACCGTGAACGGCCGTGCGCCGGCGGTGTCCAGGACGGGCAGGGCGGCGAGCAGCGGTGCGTCCACCAGCAGCACCCGCGCGCCGGAGGCGGCCAGCACGTAGGCCACCTCGTCGGTCTTGAGGTGCCAGTTGATCGGGCACCAGATGGCGCCCAGGTGGCGCACCGCCACCATCGCGGCGATGGCCTCCACGCTGTTGCGCATCAGCAGCGCGACGACGTCGCCGTCGCCCACGCCCTGCGCCTGCAGTGCGGCGGCGTTGCGGCGCCACAGCGCCGAGAAGGCGTCGGGCGCGAGGGTGCGGGCCTCGAAGATCAGGGTCGCCTGGTCCAGGCTCATGGGGTGGTGTCTCCGTTTCCAAAGGCCGCCAGCAGCAGCGCGGTCAGGTCGTGCATGCCGCCCAGCGCCGGCCGTTGCGGCACCAGCCCGGGCCGGAAGCCCAGGGCCTGCAGGCGGTCGAGCAGGGCGTCGTCGCGCGCCAGCACGTGCACCGGCACCACCCAGTCAGCGCCCTCGCCGCTGACGCTGGCCGCGGGCTGGTGGTCGCCGACCCAGACGTGCACCGCATCGCGTGCCGCCGTGTCGCGCAGGTGCCGGCCCAGCCAGCAGGTGGTGTAGTCGAACATGCCGACATAGTTGGGCCGCATGTCCAGCCAGTCGACGTAGGCGTTGCGCAGACGCTCGTTCTCGGCGGCGCCGAAGGGGTCGGCCGAGAGCAGCCGTTCGCCGCTGTCCACGCAGGGCGGCACCGGGCCGAAGGGCAGGTGCGAGGTGATGGTGGGGAAGAACAGCAGCCGCGGCCGCGGCCCCGGCGGGTGCAGCTGTTCGAAGCGCGCGAGCGTGAACTGGTCGGGCACTTTCCAGTAGCCCAGCGGCGGGCCGCGCCAGTCCAGGTCGCGCGCGTCCAGGAAGCGGTCGAAGCCGTAGAAGCTGCGCTCGGCCCAGTCCCAGGTCAGCGCGGGGTAGAGGCCGAAGGTCTCGTAGCCGGCCTGCGCGAACAGGTGCATCAGCGTCGGACGCCCGGTGGTCAGCAGCAGGTCGTGGTGCAGCGGGTTGCTCAGGTCGCTGCCCGACAGCAGGCTCAGGTGCGACAGTTCCGACGCGCCGGCGAAGGTGGCGGCGGTGACGTAGGCCGATACCACCCGATAGCCCGCGGCCTGCACGTCCGCGGCCAGACGCTCGAACGGGGCCACCAGTCCCGGCGCGATGGCCGGGTGCTCGTGCGCGATGGCACCGTAGGACTCCAGGAACAGCAGCTGCACGTCGCGCCCGCGCAGCCCGGCCACGGCACGTGGCGGGTCGGCCATCGCCCGTGCCAGGGCCGTCGAGGCCGGGACCGTGGCGGCCACGGCGCCGGGCAGGACCGCGGTGGCCAGCAGGCGGGCCTGCCGCGCATAGGTGGGCGTGATGGGGTCGGTCACCACGTGCCAGGTGAACGCTGGCACAGCGCTGGCCAGGTGCAGCGCCACCAGCACCACCGCCACGCCGGTGGGCAGGGCTGTCCAGCGCCGTTGCAGCGCCATCGGCGCGGCCCGCTGCAGCAGCGTGGCGGCCAGCCAGCACAGGCCGCGCCACAGCAGCGCCAGGCCGGCCAGCACCGCCAGCATCACGCCGGCCACCGCCCACGCCGGCGCGTCGCGCGCCGTCACCCACAGGAATCGCGGGATCTGAAGCCCGTCCCAGTACAGGTTCACCGGTCGGCCGAACAGCGTTGGCACGGTGACGTTGGCATAGCGGCCCAGCGCCAGCAGCGCGATCGCCAGCGCGAACAGCGTGACCACACGCGGCGACGGCCGGCCGCGCCAGGCCACGACGAGCAGCGCGGCGCACCAGACGGCCACCGCCTCGGGGCTGAGCCGCAGGTCGGGCAGCACGCCGGGTGTGGGCCACCAGTTGCGCAGGCTCAGCAGGGTGTTGAGCAGCACCAGCGCGGCCAGCGCCGTCAGGCCCGCGCGCCATCCGCGCTGCGCGCCGGGGTTCAGCGGCGCAGCCACTCGACGCGGTCGTCGGGCTTGAGCGTCACGCGGCCGTCGGGCTGCAGCCACTGGTCCAGGCCGCGGTCGGCGCGCGTGAGCTTCTCATTGCGCGTGCGCTCCTTGACCACCGCGCTGGCCTCGCGCATGCCCGGCGTCACGTAGCCGTGGCCGTGGTGCAGGTGCATCGTCACGGTGTTGTAGCGGATGTGGCGCGTGCGCACGCCGATGTGGTTCAGGCGCAGGCCGAACTCCACGTCCAGCCCGCCGTAGGCCATGTCCTCGTTGAAGCCGTTGACCTGGATGGCCTGCGTGCGCAGGCACGAGGCACTGTGGCCGTTCCAGGTCGGCCGCGCCGGCGTGACGCGGTTGAGCCACTCGTCCACCGGCGGCCCGGTCACCAGCTTGAGCAGTTTGCTGGTGAACGGCAGGCCCTGGCGCAGCAGCCAGCCGGCGCGGAAGGCGTCCTGGCGCTGCACGTCGGCCTCGGTGATCGCGTCGGCCACGTTCTTCGGCAGCTTGAAGTAGGTGCCGGTGAGGAAGCAGCCGGGGTCGGCCAGCTGCGTGTGCACGTCGACGAAGTCGCGCCGCGGGATGCAGTCGCCGTCGGTCAGCAGGATGCGTTCGCCGCGCGCCACCGCCAGCGCCTTGTTCAGGATGCGGCACTTCTGGAAGCCGTCGTCGGGCTGCCAGACATGGGCCAGCGGCACCGGGCTGCGCGCGGCCAGTGCACGCAGCCGCTCCAGCGTCTCCGGCCGCGAGCCGTCGTCGGCGATCAGCAGCTCGAAGTCCTGCCGGCTCTGGCAGAAGAAGCCCCACAGCGTCTTTTCCAGCCAGGTGGGCGAGTTGTAGGTGCTGATGATGACCGAGGTCTTCATCGGAGGACCGCCCGCCTCAACCGCGCTCGAGGATGAAGTTGAGCTTGGTCGTCTCGCGCCGGCGGTAGCCGCGCTCGGCGAACAGGCCCAGGATGTCGGCCGCGGTCTGGTCCTTGAACTCGCTGATCACCGCGCCGGGCCACATCGATTCCGGCGCATGGGTCAGGAAGTGGCGCAGCACCGGCGGCTCGTGGCCTTCGATGTCGATCTTCAGCACGTCGACCTTGGCGATGCCCTTGCCCTGCAGCAGCGCCAGCAGCGTGGTCAGCGGCACGGTCAGACTTTCGCGCGCGCCGCCGGCGCGCTGCGCCTCGCCCAGGTCCAGCGTGTTCTGGCCGCGCTGGCGCGGGTTGACCTGCAGCTCGGCCGTGCCCTCGTGGTCGCTCAAGGCCACCGGGCAGAGGTCGACGGCGGTGATGCCGTTGCTGCGCAGGTTGAAGCTCAGCCGCCGGCGCATCTCCGGGTCGGGCTCCACCGCGACGATGCGCCCCTGGCCCTGCATGCAGCGGTACGCCCAGAAGCTGTAGATGCCGGCGTTGGCGCCCACGTCGACGAAGACGCCGCCGGGTTTCAGCCGCTGCGCCAGCAGCGCGAACTCGTCGCGGTCGAACAGTTTCGGGCTGGTGTAGAGCTTCTGCTCCGACATGTTGCCTCGCGGCAGCAGGCGCAGCTTGAGGCCCCAGACTTCCAGGTCCAGCGGCGTGGCCCAGCCGTATTTCACCGGCCGGCGCAGCAGCTTGGTCAGCGCCGACAGCGCCGGCGGCAATCGGTGCGACACGGCCAGTGCGGCGGCGACGCCGGCCGACGGCGGGTAGGCGCCCCAGGGGCGCTGGTCGTCGAATTCCGGCACGGGAGCGCGTGGGCGGCCCATCAGGGGTGTCCTTTCCAGGCCGCGCGCAGCCAGTCGACGTTGCCGATCCGGCGGTACCACTTCTGCCCGCCACCGGCCAGCACCTCGCTCATCTTCGGGTTGCCGGCAAAGACCACGATGCGCGCGCCCGTCGGCAGCACCGGGTCGGCGGTGAAGCTCCTCAGCCCGCGCGGCACGCACTGGTTCTTGAAGCTCACGCACCACTCGCGCGGCCAGTAGTGCAGGTGGCCGTGGGCCGCCAGCTGCGCGCTCTGGAACTGCTGCGACAGGCGGTACTGCGCCGTGGCCGCGGCCGGGTCGGCGACGAAGGCGTCGAGGATGTAGGCGTGCGCGCCGACGGTGTAGCGGAACACCGAGCTGTTGCCCACCGTGGCCAGGAAGCGGTCGCGCTCGGCGTCCTTGAGCCTGCGCAGCGGCTTGGGGCGGAACAGGTCGTCGTCGCGGATGATGAAGAAGTCGCCCGGCAGCGCGAAGAAGGGCTCGAGGTCGTCGACGATCACCAGGTCCAGGTCCAGGAACAGCGCGGTGCCGGCGACGTCGGCCAGGTCGCGGCGGAACAGCGCCAGCTTCTGCCAGCGCTTGTCGCCGTGGCCGGGCGGCAGGCCGAGTTCGGGGAGCGGGCGCACCTCCACGTCGGCGCGCAGGCCCGTGGGGTCGTCGGTGAAGCAGACGAAGCGGTGCGGGCGCTTCAGGTGACGCGACACCCCTTCGCGCAGGTGGTTCACGTACTCGGGCCCGTACATCGAGCCCCACTTCATGCACAGGATGCTGACGGGGGTGTCCATCGAGGGCGGAAGTCTACCCGTGCACTGCCAGCGCACACCGGCCGCCGGCCATCGGCCCCTTGGGTGCGATGCGTCACGAACCCAGGCCCACCCCCCCAAGGCTGCGGCCACGCCAACGGCCGGTTGATACGCCGGTGATACGCGTCGTTGCCTAGTCTGGTTCGCATGAACATGGTCGGGAGAGCAGCGATGCGGATGTGGGGCAGGGACCAGGATCGGCGAACGCCTGTGGTGGCGCGGTTCGGCCGGCGGCGGGTGTGCGCCCCGCTGGCGTGGCTCGCGGCGATGACCGCGGTGGCGGGGCTCGCCAGTGGCTGCGGAGGCTCCGGCCTGACGCCGGTGCAGGTGACGCTGGACACGCCCGCGCTGCAGGTGCCGCTGGGCACCCGCGTGGAACTGCAAGTCGACCTGGCCGGCGCGCCGGCGGGCACCGCGATCGCGGGCTACGAGATCGACCTGCCCGAGGTGGTGGCCGGGATCGACATCGTCACCGCACCGTGCCCGCCCGGTGTGGGCACGCCGTCGTGCCAGCGCTGGACCATCGCACCGCGGACCGATGCCCTGCCCGGGCGCTACGACGTCGACATCCGGGCCGGCACGACAGGCTTGGCGGTCGACGCGGCGCGCCTGCTGCTCGAGGTGCAGCCGGTGCCCGGCAGCCTGACACCGCCTGCGGTGGCCGTGGTCGCCGACTGGCCGAGCGCGGCGACGGCCCTGGTCTACACCGACGCCACTGGGGCGCTGTGGGGTGCCGGCCCCAACGGCGCTGGCCAGGTGCGCCCGGTGTACCGGGGCCAGAACGCCAACTCCGCGCTGCCCTCGGCAGGCCAGATGCAGCCGCTGGAACTGCCTTGGCCGGTGCGCCTGTGGCCGGGCCGTCAGCTCCGGGCGCCGTGGCCGTCCGGGGTCACCACCTCGGCACTGACCGACACCGGCGGCCTGCTGACCTGGGGCGGTCTCGAACTGCTGCCGACCACCGAGGCGGGCGTCGGCGACGCGGTGGCCCTGCACGGTCGGGGGTTCTCGTTCGCCACGATGGACGGCCAGGACCGTCTGTGGGCACCGTTCGGTCTCCGGGACTGGACGTCGATCGACGTTCGCCCGCTGCAGGTGAACGGCTGGCAGGCCATCGAGGCCGACAGCAGTGAGCGGGGCCTGTTCCTGCTGCGGCGCATGGGCGACCGGCTCTCGTGGCTGCGGCCCGCGGCCACGGCCGGGCAGGCACCGCAGGTGCTGACGCCGACGGCGGTGGACATGCCGCTGCGCGACGTGCGCGCCGCGGCCTGCAACGGCGAAAAGCCCGACCTGTTCGTGGCCGGCCTTTCGCCCTGCGCCCACGTCGTGCTGCAGGGCCTGTTCGGGGAGGTCTACACCTTCGGCGCCAACGACGCCGGCCAGCTCGGCACCGGCGACACCGTGGACCGCCCATGCCGCGTGGACGACTGCGGCATGTTCCAGGTGCCGCTACCGGCCTCCGCGGTGGCCGTGGCCGCCGGCGAGGGCCGCAGCTTCGCACTGCTGGCCGATGGCACGCTGTGGGCCTGGGGCGCCTGGGGCGCACTGGTGCTGCCACGGCCACAGCGCGTCGACCTCGGCGCGCTGCCCACCGGCACACGGCTGGCGACGCTGGGCGCCGGCGCCGCCACGGACGACTGCGCCGGTGCAGCGGGGGGGCGCGTGTGGCTGGTGGAGCCGGTGAACGGCGAACTGCGCGCCCGGTGGCTGGAGGGCAGCGGCTGCGCGCTGGAGACGGGCACGCTGACGCTCACCGTCGGCAGCGGCGGCGCGGTGCGCGTGCAGCCGGGTGACACCCTGTGCCGGGGCCGCTGCACGCTCGCGCCGCCACTCGGCAGCACGGTCACGCTGCAGCCGATGGCCGACGAGGGCTACACCGTGGACCGGGTCGGCGGCAGCGCCGGCTGCGCAGAAGGTGTGCTGGTCATCGGCCAGGCGCAGGCCTGCGACGTGCACTTCGCCGGCGACGCGGCGCCGGCACCCACGACCCGCTTCTCGATGGACATCAACGGCAACGGCAGCGTGCTGCTGCTGCCGGCGGAGACACCGTGCCAGACGCGCTGCGACGTGACGGTGGCCGCGGGCAGCACGCTGAGCTTCGTCGCCCAGCCGGCGCCGGGCTGGCAGCTGGAGGCCTACAGCAGTGACGAGGACTGCAGTGACGGCGCCGTGACGATGGACACGGACCGGTACTGCATCGCCACCTTCGTGCCGGCCGACGTGCCCGTCGAGACCGAGTACCTCTGGCTGACCATTGCCCGCGCGGGCGCCGGTGCGACGGCCGGTCGCGTGCGCATGGTCGACAGCTTCCGCGTCTGCCCCGACGACTGCCGCTGGCCGGCCCTGCCGGCGGGCGAGGACTTCGGCCTGGTCGCCGAGAGCACCGACCCCGCCGTGCGCTTCGTGCGCTTCGACGGCTGCGACAGCGTCGCGGACGTGGTCGCCGGGTCGGGCGCCGGCGACCTCTGCCGCGTGCAGCTGCGGGCCGACCGCGTGGTCACGGCCGTCTTCGAACCCCGTTGAAAGGACTCTCCATGTCTTCGATGTCCACCCCGGTCCAAAGGCACCCTGCCGCCACGCGCCGGCCGGCGACGCTGCGCGCGTCGGGCGCCTGGCTGTGCGCCGTGCTGGTCGCCGCGGCGCTGGCCGGCTGCGGTGGTGGTGGCGGCGGGAGCGTGCCTGCCGGCGGCAACGCGGGCGGTGCCCCGGTGACGCCCGACGCCGCCGCCTTGGCCGCCGAGATCGCCCGCACGTTTCCGCCGGTGCCCGACCGGCCCTTCGAGGTGGCCTACGCCTGCGAGCGCCTGAACAGCCGCCTGCTGTACTTCTTCTACCTGCACCGAGATGGCAGCTTCCATGTCGACCTCGAACTCGACAACCACCAGGAGGTCCGCTTCGGCGGCAGCTACACCTACGCCGGGGGTGCGCTGCGGCTGGTCGCGCTGAACAACCCGGTGCTGCCGCTGGACGAGACGACGACGCGCCTGGTGATGCGCCTGGGCCTGGTCGGCGGGTTCGAGACACCGTCGATGCGCTGCGTGGCCATGGGCCATGGCGAGAACGACCCCGGCGAGGCGCACCGGCAGTACCGCTGCCCGAGCATCCGCGTCGGTGCTGCCAGCGACGAGGAGAACGCACTGGAGTTCGTGCACGCCGCCGTGCCTTTCGACCTGCCGGTGGCCGGGTCGGTGTTCCGCCAGCGCGACGTGTGGGTCACCGGTGCCAGCCAGCCCAACGTCACCCGCGGCTACGGCATCTACCGCCGCGTGGGCGACCGCTTCTATGCCGACTTCGCCGGCAGCTTCGACGACCACGACCTGATCCGTGGCCAGTTCGGCGCCGGCGACCAGACCGTCACCGTCGATCAGCTCGAACCCCAGGCCGGACCATGCACGCTGCGCTGAACCGCCGCCGATGCCTCGCCATGCTGGCCGCCCTGGTGGCCGCCGTGGCGCGTGCCGAGCCGGCGCCACCGCGCGTCGAGGTCAACGGCCGGTGGCTGAGCGCCGCCCAGGTGAAGGCGCTGCACCAGAGGCTCGGCGCACCGCCGCTGGCAGGCCGCTTCTGGTACGACCCGCGCGCCGGGCTGTGGGGCCACGTCGGTGGGCCGAGCATCGGCAGGCTGCCACCCGCGCTGCCGGTGCCCGCGCCGATGCCGCCGGGTGTGTCGGGGCGCGGCAGCGGCGTCTTCGTCAACGGGCGCGAACTGCACCCGCAGGAGATCCAGCGCCTGCGGGCCGCCTACGGCCAGGTGCGTCCCGGCCGCTACTGGCTCGAGGCCGACGGCACGGCCGGGGTCGAAGGCGGCCCGCCGGCGTGGAACCTCTACGCCAGGCCGCAGCGGCCGAAGTGGCTGACCGGTGGGCACGACTGGCGCGGCGGCAGCGTCATCGGCGGCGGTGGCACCGTGGGTTTCATCGGCACCAACGGCAGCAGCGTGATCTGCGAAGGCGGCAGCTGCACCTTCAACTGAGCCCGGGATCCTGATCGGCCTTGCGCCCGCGATGCCATGGTGGCCATGTCAAGATGCCGCCATGCTCAAGACGCTCAAGGACCTGTTCGACAGCCTGCTGCCCCCGGCGCCCGGCGCCGACCCGGCGTCCGAAGACCACGCCCTGCAGCTGGCCACGGCCGTGATGCTGGTGGAGGTGATGCGGGCCGACCCGGCCTTCTACGACGCCGAACGCGCCAAGGTGCTGGCCGCGCTGCGCGAGAAGTTCGGGCTGGCCGCGGACGAGGCGGCGCGTCTGGCCGAACTGGCCGAGGCCACGGCGCGCCAGGCCACCGACCTGTTCGCCTTCACCGACCGCATCAACCGCCACTTCGACATGCCGCGCAAGCTGCGCATGGTCGAGCTGATGTGGGAAGTGGCCTATGCCGACGGCACGCTGGATGCGCACGAGCGGCACGTGATGTGGCGCATTGCCGACCTGCTGCATGTGCCGCAGGCGGCGCTGCAGCACGCGCGCATCCGCGCCCGCGACGGCAGCGGCTGAGCCCGGCCCCTCGACGGCATCGGCGTCATCGCCCGCTGCGCCGTGGTCGTCCCGCGGCACCCGCCGCGCGCAGCGCCTGCAGCCGTGCTTCGAGGTCGGCATCGTCCAGGTCGTCCGGCGTGGCCAGGTAGGCCACGATCTCCATCGGCACCGATTGGCCCAGCGCTGGCAGCGGCAGCAGCCGCTTGTGGCGCAGGTCGTCGCGGATCAGCGACGCCGGCAGCCAGGCCGCGCCCTGGCCGATCAGCGTCAGCTCGCGCAGGCCCATGGCGAACTCGCTGACGCAGCGCACGACCACCGGATGCCGGCGCATCAGCTCGGGCATCGCGTCGGCCCGCACGACCTGGCCGAAGAAGCTCTCCGGCGGGAAGCTCAGCATCGGCACCGCGTCGCCGGCGCCGGCGCGACTGAGGCTGTCGTGCAGCCCGGGGCCGGCCACCAGCACCAGCGTGTCGCTGCCCAGCACCTCGCGTCGGGCCAGGGCCGCCGGGACACCGCAGGGCGTCTGCGCGGTCTCGTAGGTGATCAGGATCTCGGCCTGGCCGCGCATCAGCATGGCCACGCTGTCGGTGCGGTTCTCCGATCGGATGCGGTAGCGCTGGCCCGGGACCAGGCTCTGCAGCCGGGCCAGCACACCGGGCACGTAGGCCGCCGCCAGCGTGTGCTGTGCGGCGATGGTGATGCCGGTGCCGTCCATCGCCGCGGCGTTGAGCGTGGCGCGGAACTCGTAGATGCGCGCCACCAGGCTGCGGAAGGCGCGTTGGTGCTCCGCGGCCAGCGGCGTCATGCGCAGCGGCTTGCGGCTGCGGTCGATCAGCGTCACGCCGAGCCAGGCCTCGAGCATCTGGATGCGGCGCGAGAAGGCCGGCTGCGACACGTGCCGGCGCTGTGCCGCGGCCGAGAAGCTGCCGGTGTCGATGAGCGCGATGTAGTCGTCCAGCCACTTCAGTTCCATGCTGCCGCTCCGGTGGTCGGCCTGCATTGTCGGTGGCGGAGCCGGGACCTCAGCGGCGGGCGCTCTCCAGGAACTCGCGCACCAGGGTGTGGAACAGCGCCGGCCGCTCCAGGTGCAGCGCATGCGCACAGGCCGGCACCACGGCCAGCGACGCGCCGGAGATGCCGCGCCACAGCTGCTCCACCTGGCTCCAGCCGTAGCTGCGGTCGTGCTCGCCCCACAGCACCAGGGTCGGCGAACCGATGGCGGGCAGCCACGCGCGGCCGTCCCAGCCCTCCATTGCCCACAGCCCGGCCTCGGCGGCCTGTGCGCTGGCCTGCGTGGCCAGGTCGGCCAGCGCCGGGTAGGCCGGCGACGCAGCCTGGTCCAGCAGCCAGGTGGCACAGATGCGGCGCGCCGTGGCGGCCACGCCGTCGGCGGCCAGGCGCTCACGCGAGCGCGCCATGGTCTCGAAGCGCCCCGGGATCGACCCCAGCGGCCCGGTGCCGTACAGCACCAGGCGGTCCACGCGCTGCGGCGCCTGGTGCACCAGGTCCTGCACCACCATGCCGCCCATCGAGTGGCCCAGCAGGTGGAAGCGGCCGACGCCCAGGTGGTCCAGCGTGGCCAGCACGGCACGGGCATGGTCGGCCATCGCGGTGGGCGCGGGCAGCGCGTTCGCCTGGCCATAGCCGGCCAAGTCCACCGCGATCACGTCGAAACCGTCCTGCCACTGCGCGATCTCGGCCGACCACTGGGCCGAGCCGCCCAGGTAGCCGTGCACCAGCACCAGCGCCGGGCCGCGTCCGGCACGGCGGACGGGCAGGACCGGTGCGGTGCTCACTTCAGCGTCGCGGGCAGCCAGGTGGCCGTCTCCGGCAGCGCGATCAGCAGCGCGATCAGCACCACCATGCTGGCGATGAAGGGCAGGCAGCCGTGGATCACCTCGCCGATGGCGATGGTGCCGCGGCTGATGCCCTGGATCACGTAGAGGTTCAGGCCCACCGGCGGCGTGAGCACCGCGATCTCCATCGTGATCGTGTAGACGATGCCGAACCAGATCATGTCGAAGCCGGCGGCCTGCATCAGCGGGAAGATGGTGGGCAGGGTGATGAAGGTCATCGACACCGGCTCCAGGAACATGCCCAGCACGATGTAGAACGCGATGACGATGGCCAGCACCATGTAGGGCCCCAGTTCCCAGGTCAGGAACAGCTCGGTGAACTGCTGCGGCACGCGGTAGTAGGTGAGCACGAAGCCGAACAGCACGCCGGCCGACAGCAGCAGACCCAGATAGCCCATGGTGCGCATGGTGGCCATCAGCGCGTCCTTGAAGCCCTGGATCGTCAGCCCGCCCACGCCGAAGGCCAGCACGATGGTCAGCAGCGCCGCCACGCCGGCGGCCTCGGTGGGCGTGGCGATGCCGGTGTAGATGGACAGCGTGATCACCAGTCCGATCGCGAAGATCGGTCCCACCGAGGCGGCCATCTCGCGCAGGCTGCTGCGCGCCGTGCGGTCCACCTCCGGGATGTGCGACGGGTGCAGTCGGCCCCAGACGTAGACCACCACGCAGAACAGCAGCACCAGCACCAGGCCCGGCACCATGCCGGCGATGAACAGTTCGCCGATCGAGGTGTCGGTGACGATGCCGTAGAAGAGCAGGATCAGGCTGGGCGGGATCAGCACGCTCAGCGTGCCGCCGGCGGCCAGCACGCCGCTGGCCAGGCGGCTGTCGTAGCCCAGCTTCTTCATCTCCGGCAGCGCCACGCCGCCGATGGTGAGCGAGCCCACCATCGAGGAGCCGCACACGGCGCCGAAGCCGGCGCAGGCGGCGATGCTGCCGTAGGCGGCGGAGCCGCGCACGCGCACGCCGCGGTGCATGAACTGGTAGAGGTTGGGGCCGATGGACGAGCGCCCGATCAGTTCGCCCAGGAACACGAACAGCGGCACCGCCAGCAGGATGTAGTCGATCCACACCCCCCAGAGCTTGAGCTCGCTGCTGACCAGCGCCGTCGACCAGCCCTGGATGTAGAAGAGGAAGGGCATCGACGCCGCCGCCAGCGCGAACGGGATCGGCAGCCCGATGCCGATGAACAGCATCAGCAGGCCCAGCAGCCCGATGCCGACGTGGTACCACTCCATGCGCAGGCTCCTGGTTCAGCCGGCACGCCGGAACGCGTCGACCGGCGAGGTCAGCACCACCGCCAGCTTCAGGGCGACGTGCAGCGAGAAGACGATGAGCGCCAGCGCCCCCGGCGCCCAGAACAGGTAGCGCGGCCAGAGCAGGATCTCCGACGCGGCGCCCGAGTCCCAGGACTTGAGCGTGGCGTCGTAGGCCGCGATGGCGAAGAAGCCGCCCACCGCCAGCATCAGCAGCAGGTTCAGCACCTCCAGCGCCTTGCGCCCGCCCGGGCCCAGCGCATCGGGCAGGAAGGACACCTTGGGGTAGGCGTCCTCCTTCAGCGCGTAGGCCAGGCCCAGGAAGGCGGCGGGGAAGAGCAGCAGCGCGGTGGCCTCGGTCACCGTGCCGTCGGGGCTGGACAGCACGTAGCGCATGAACACGCCGTACGAGATCCAGGCCATCTGCACGACGATGATGGCCGCGCCGAGCCCGGCCAGCCCCACGGCCAGCCGCTCGACGCCGCGCAACAGGCTGTCCAGCATGTGGTGCTCGGCCTGGGCTCAGAGCCCGTTCTTGGCGAACAGCGCGCGCACCTTGCCGGCCATGTCGGCACCGCAGGCGGTGTCGACCTCGGGCGTCCACTTGGCGGCGATCTGGTCGACCATGGCCTTGCGCTTGGCCGGCGCCACCGCGGTGACCGTACCGCCCTGCTTGACGGCGTCGGCGATGCTGGTGTCGACGAACTTCTCGTACTCCGGCTTCAGCCAGACCTCGGACTCGCGCGCCGCGGCCAGCACGGCGGCCTGGTCCGCCGGGCTCAGGCCGTCGAACTTCTTCTTGTTGATCATGTAGATGATGTTGCCGTAGAAGAGGTTGGCCTTGACCATGTGCGGCATCACGCCCCAGAGCTTCCACGCGCTGTAGGTGGCCACGCCCATGTTGATGCCGTCGACCACGCCGCGCTCGGCCGACTGGAAGACCTCCTTGGGCGCCACGAACACCGGCTTGCCGCCCCAGGTCTCGATCATCATCGACACCAGCGGGCCGATGGAGCGCACCAGCTTGCCGTCCAGCTTGGAGAGGTCGGCGTCCTTGGTCTTGAACCACCACTCCTGGTCGTAGGAGTAGTTGGAGTTGATCAGCGGCATCAGGCCGACCTTGGCCGCCTCGTCCTTCACCAGCGCCGCATAGGCGGCATCCAGCTCGATCTGCTTGCTCATGTCGACGACCATCGGGTAGAGCGACGTGACGCGGTAGCAGGGCAGGCGCTTGTCGGCGGGCATCCAGCTGATGTCGGAGACGCCGCCGAGCACGGCGTCCACGCCCTCGCTCCAGCCGTGCAGCGTGGACGAGGGGAAGACCTCCACCTTGACCCGCCCCTGCGTCTTCGCGGCCACGAGCTCGCCGAACTTCTTGAAGCCCTGGTAGCGCACGTCGACCTCGTTGACGTAGGTGGACAGGCGCAGGGTGGTCTGTGCCGCGGCCGTCATCGGGGCGGCGATGGCCAGGGCGCCGAGCAGCGCCAGGGTGAGGCAGGAACGCTTCATCGTCGAATCTCCGGAGTGGGTGAACGGAAGGTGGGGAGGGAGAGGATTCACGCGGCCGTGGCCGGGAAGGTGGCGGGGTAGCCGAACAGCGCGACCGAGCCGCCGGTGTGCAGGAAGACGACGTTCTCCTCGGGCTTGAAATGGCCCTTGCGGATGAGGTCGATGAGCCCGGCCATGCCCTTGCCGGAATACACCGGGTCCAGCAGCAGGCCTTCGGTGCGGGCCAGCAGCGTCACCGCCTCGACCATGCCGGGCGTCGGCACGCCGTAGCCGGCGCCGACGTAGTCGCAGTTGGCGGCCACGGCCTCGCGCGGCAGATCGCCCGGCAGGCCCAGCAGGTCCCAGGTGCGGCGGCCCAGGTCGTGCACCATGGTCTCCTGCTTCTCACGCGGCGCGCGCACGCCGATGCCCAGCAGCCGGGCCGAGTGGTTCAGCGCCTGCAGCCCCACCACCAGGCCGGCCTGGGTGCCGGCGCTGCCGGTGGCATGCACCAGATGGTCGATGCACAGGCCGCGGTCGGCCGCCTGCGCCACCAGTTCCAGCGCGCAGTTCACGTAGCCCAGCGCGCCCACGGGGTTCGACCCGCCGCCCGGGATCACGTAGGGGCGCCTGCCCTGGTCGCGGAGTTGGGCGGCCACGGCCTCCATCTCGGCCTGCATGTCGCTGCCACCCTTGCGGGTTTCGACAGTGGCGCCGTGCAGGTGGTCCAGCAGCACGTTGCCGTTGCCGGTGTAGCTGGGGTCGGTGCTGCCGGTGCGGTCCTCCAGCAGGATGTGACACTGCATGCCCAGGCGCACCGCGGCGGCGGCGGTCTGCCGCGCATGGTTGGACTGCGTGGCGCCCTGGGTGATCACGACATCGGCCTTCTGGGCCACCGCCTCGGCCATCAGGAACTCGAGCTTGCGCGTCTTGTTGCCGCCGGTGGACAGGCCGGTGCAGTCGTCCCGCTTGATCCACAGGCGCGGCCCGCCCAGTGCCCTGGACAGGTTCTCCATCGGTTCCAGCGGGGTGGGAAGGTGCCCGAGTCGGATGCGGGGGAAGCGGGCGAGGTCCACGTCGGTCTCCAGGGTTGTGCTGCGGCACATGGTGCGGCGGCAGGGCGACGAGGTCCAATCGATTTATCGGTCCGTATTTTTCGCTTTACGCATAGTGCACCGGAGCAAGGCGTGCCGGCGGCGCCGCGCTGGCCACGCTGCGGTGCACACCCTGCACCGTTGTCGTGCGGCGGGGTGCGTCGACGGGTGACGGGGCCGTCCGGCCAGGCGGCCTCCATGGCAGGGCTTCGTCCCACGGCCGGGTTTGCAGGCCCGGCCGGCTTCGCCGGGCGCGAGTCCGTCCGCAGGGACGGACCCGCGTCCCCGCTTCGCCCTCTACGCCACCTTGCGTATAGGTGCGCAAGAGCTTCGTCGCCAGACTGCGGGTCATTCATCCACGACCCCACCCCACGGAGCCAACTGCCATGAACCTCTCTCGCCGTTCGATCACCGCGCTGGCCGCTGCCGCCTGCGCCCTCGGATTCACCAGCCTGGCCCAGGCCGCCGACACCATCAAGGTCGGCATCCTGCATTCGCTGTCGGGCACGATGGCCATCTCCGAGACCGTGCTCAAGGACGTGGCCCTGATGACGATCGACGAGATCAACGCCAAGGGCGGCGTGATGGGCAAGAAGCTCGAGCCCGTGGTGGTGGACCCGGCGTCGAACTGGCCGCTGTTCGCCGAGAAGGCGCGCCAGCTGATCAGCCAGGACAAGGTGGCCGTGGTCTTCGGCTGCTGGACCAGCGTCAGCCGCAAGAGCGTGCTGCCGGTGTTCGAGGAACTGAACTCGCTGCTGTTCTACCCGGTGCAGTACGAGGGCGAGGAGCTCAGCAAGAACGTCTTCTACACCGGCGCCGCGCCCAACCAGCAGGCCATTCCCGCCGTGGAATACCTGATGAGCAAGGACGGCGGCAGCGCCAAGCGTTTCGTGCTGCTGGGCACCGACTACGTCTACCCGCGCACGACGAACAAGATCCTGCGCGCCTTCCTGAAGGCCAAGGGCATCCCCGAGTCGGACATCATGGAGGAGTACACCCCCTTCGGCCACTCGGACTACCAGTCCATCATCGCCAACATCAAGAAGTTCGCGGCCGAAGGCAAGAAGACCGCGGTGGTCTCCACCATCAACGGCGACTCCAACGTGCCGTTCTACAAGGAGCTGGGCAACCAGGGCCTGAAGGCCACCGACGTGCCGGTGGTGGCCTTCTCGGTGGGTGAGGAGGAATTGCGCGGCGTCGACACCAAGCCGCTGGTGGGCCACCTGGCCGCGTGGAACTACTTCATGAGCATCAAGAGCCCGGCCAACACCGCGTTCGTGAAGAAGTGGAGCGACTACGCCAAGGCGAAGAACATTCCGGGCCACAAGGACAAGCCGCTGACCAACGACCCGATGGAGGCCACCTACATCGGCATGCACATGTGGGCGCAGGCGGTGGAGAAGGCCAAGAGCACCGACACCGACAAGGTCATCGCCGCGATGGCTGGCCAGACGTTCCCGGCGCCGGGCGGCTTCATGTCCACGATGGATGCGAAGAACCACCACCTGCACAAGCCGGTGTTCATCGGCGAGGTCAAGGCCGACGGCCAGTTCAACGTGGTGTGGAAGACCAAGGGTCCGGTGGTGGCCGACCCCTGGAGCGACTACATCCCCGAGAACAAGGGCAAGGTCAACGAGCCGGCCAAGAAGTAAGCCTGGCTGCCCATCGTGCTGAGGAGGCTGTCGACCCTGCTGATCGCTGCGCTGCTGGCCCTGGTGGCCGGCCGCGTTGCGGCCCTGACCCAGCCGGAAGCGCTGGCGATCGTGCAGGGCGACAGCGACGAGCGCATCGCCGCGCTCAACGCCGCGGCAGCGGCCGGGGACCCGGCGCTCGCGGCCTTCGTGCAGGCGCTGCTCGACGAGGAGATCCG
Source organism: Burkholderiaceae bacterium (assembly GCA_024235855.1). Lineage (GTDB taxonomy): Bacteria > Pseudomonadota > Gammaproteobacteria > Burkholderiales > Burkholderiaceae_C > Rubrivivax. Next base: position 309,964 of record JACKLN010000005.1, on the reverse strand, counting down.
TTTCGACGAGCAGCGCGTGTACCGCGTGCAGGGTGATGCGGTGACCGATGCGGTCACCGGCGCCGCGGCCACGCTGCCCGAAGCGGCCGAGGAGCCGATGCTCAACAACCGCCTGCGCGGTGCGCTGCAGGCGGCGTTGTCCGGTCTCAACCTGGCGTCGCCGGACGTGGCGCAGCGGCGCGCCGCGGTGGACGACCTGCTGCGTGCCTCGCTGGACGAGGACCAGTTGCCGCTGGTCGAGCGCGCACTGGCCAGGGAGTCCGACGCCGACCTGCAGGAGAAGCTGACCCGCCTGCAGGCCACGATCCAGATCTCGTCCGACGATCAGGCCCTGCGCCTGCAGGCGGCGGCCACGCTGGCGGCCAGCGGCCAGCCGGCGGTGGCCAGCCTGCTGCAGGAACGGCTGGCCGATGGCGGCGAGACCGACCCCGAGGTGCGCAGCGCGCTTGACGCGGCGCTGAAGGCCGTGCGCGGCCGCCTGGCCTGGGGCGAGCGTCTGGGCGTGATGTTCACCGGCCTGAGCCTGGGCTCGATCCTGATGCTGGCGGCCTTGGGCCTGGCCGTCACCTACGGGCTGATGGGCGTCATCAACATGGCGCACGGCGAGCTGATCATGATCGGCGCCTACGCCACCTACGTGGTGCAGAACCTGTTCCGCAGCTTCCTGCCCGAGCTGTTCGATTTCTATGTGCTGGCCGCGATCCCCGTGGCCTTCCTGGCCAGCGCCGCCGTCGGTGCGGTGCTGGAGCGCGGCGTGATCCGCTGGCTCTACGGCCGCCCGCTGGAAACGCTGCTGGCCACCTGGGGCATCAGCCTGATCCTGATGCAGGCGGTGCGTTCGATCTTCGGCGCGCAGAACGTGGCGGTGGAGAACCCGTCGTGGCTCTCGGGCGGCTGGCAGGTGCTGCCCAACCTGATCCTGCCCTACAACCGCATTGCCATCGGCGTCTTCGCGGCGCTGGTGCTGGCCGGCATGGCGCTGCTGATCGCCCGCACCCGCCTGGGCCTGTTCGTGCGCGGCGTGACGCAGAACCGCCGCATGGCCGCCTGCGTGGGCGTGCACACGGCGCGCGTGGACACCTACGCCTTCGCGCTGGGCGCGGGCATTGCCGGGCTGGCCGGCTGCGCGCTCAGCCAGGTGGGGAACGTGGGCCCCGACCTCGGCCAGGGCTACATCGTCGACAGCTTCATGGTGGTGGTGCTGGGTGGCGTGGGCCAGCTGGCCGGCACCGTCTACGCCGGCCTGGGCCTGGGCCTGCTGAACAAGCTGCTCGAAGGCTGGCAGGGTGCCGTGCTGGCCAAGATCATGGTGCTGGTGTTCATCATCGGCTTCATCCAGAAGCGGCCGCAGGGGATCTTCGCGGTCAAGGGGCGGAGTGCGGAAGCATGAACGCCATGCCGGCTATCGACCCGTTGCGGTCCTTCATGTTCGAGCGCTCGTGGTCCTCGCGCTCCACCGCCGCTGCAGCAGGGCGGCGGCGTCGCCCGCGTTCTCCGGCCCACGCTCGCGGGGCGCTGCCATGGTTCATCCGCGGCCGAGGCTTCAACACCGCCTGTGGTGAATCAACGTCCAGGCGACCGCGAATGGGTCCTGCGCCCGCAGGCGCCACCGCCACCCTGCGACGCCCGCTCGCTGTCCATCGGGCCAGCCGCCTCGGCGCCGAAGAGGGACGGGGGTTCGGGTGGGCGGGCGCAGGCCCCATTCGCGGTCGCCTCGTCGGCGACACACCGACGCCGGTGTTGATGCCTCGTCGGTGGCACACAGCGGGCAGCGCCCCGCGAGCGTGGGCCGGAGAACGCCTGCCCGGACCCCCGTCCACGCTGAACGGCGGCGTTGATGGACAACCGAACGCCCGCGACGGGTCGACAGCAGCCCCCCGATGAACACCCGCCTGCTTTCCCCCCAAGGCTGGACCGCCGTGCTCGCCGCACTGCTCGCGGTGGTCATCGGCATGCCGGTGCTGAACCTGATGGTGCCCCCGGACAGCGCGCTGCACCTGTCCGACGCCATGGTCAGCCTGATCGGCAAGATCCTGTGCTACGCCATCGCGGCGCTGGCGATGGACCTGATCTGGGGCTACACCGGCATCCTGAGCCTGGGCCACGGGCTGTTCTTCGCGCTCGGCGGCTACGGCATGGGCATGTACCTGATGCGCCAGATCGGCACCGACGGCCAGTACAAGAGCGAACTGCCCGACTTCATGGTCTTCCTGAACTGGAAGGAACTGCCCTGGCACTGGGCCTGGAGCGACAGCTTCATCCTGCAGATGATCCTGGTGGTGGCGGTGCCTGGCCTGCTGGCCTTCGTGTTCGGCTGGTTCGCCTTCCGCTCGCGCATCAAGGGCGTGTACTTCTCCATCATCACGCAGGCGCTCACCTATGCCGCGATGCTGCTGTTCTTCCGCAACGAGACCGGCTTCGGCGGCAACAACGGCTTCACCGACTTCAAGCGCATCCTGGGCGTGCCCATCGCCACCGGCGAGATGCGCGTGTTCCTGGCCGTGCTCACGGCGGTGGTGCTGATCGGCTTCTTCGTGATGGCGCGCGCCATCGTCACCAGCCGTTACGGCCGCGTGCTGCAGGCCATCCGCGACGCCGAGAGCCGCGTCATGTTCACCGGCTACGACCCGGTGGCCTACAAGCTCAGCATCTGGACGCTCAGCGCCGTGATGTGCGCCATCGCCGGCGCGCTGTACGTGCCGCAGGTGGGCATCATCAACCCCAGCGAGATGACGCCGGCGGCGAGCATCGAGATCGCGATCTGGGCTGCCGTGGGCGGCCGTGGCACGCTGATCGGCCCCATCGTCGGCGCCTTCTTCGTCAACGGCGCCAAGAGCTGGTTCACGCAGACCTTCCCGGAGTACTGGCTGTACTTCCTGGGCGCGCTGTTCATCGCGGTCACGCTGTTCCTGCCGCAGGGCCTGGTGGGCCTGGTCGCGAGGCTGCGCGGCCGCAAGCCGGAGGAGCGCGCATGACGCCCGACCTGATGAGGCAGGGCACGGCGCGCCTGGAGGCCTGGGAGCGCGCGCATCCGGCCCGCAGCGGCGCCGTGCTGCAGGCCGGCCCCGACTTCCGCCACGGCGTGGCGCTGTATGTCGAGGACATCAGTGTCAGCTTCGACGGCTTCAAGGCGTTGAACAGCCTGAGCCTGACCATCGACGTCGGCGAGCTGCGCTGCATCATCGGCCCGAACGGCGCCGGCAAGACGACGATGATGGACGTGATCACCGGCAAGACGAGGCCCGATGCCGGCAAGGTCACCTTCGGCTCGACGATTGACCTGCTGCAACTCAAGGAGCCGCAGATCGCGCAGATCGGCGTCGGCCGCAAGTTCCAGAAGCCCACGGTCTACGAGCAGCTCAGCGTCATCGAGAACCTGGAGCTGGCGCTGAAGGCCGACCGCCGCGTGCGGGCGGCCCTGTTCGCGAAGCTGACCGGCACCCAGCGGGACAGGCTCGACGAGGTGCTGGCCCTGATCCACCTGAAGGACCAGGGCACGCGCACCGCCGGCCTGCTGAGCCACGGCCAGAAGCAGTGGCTGGAGATCGGCATGCTGCTGATGCAGGACCCGGTGCTGCTGCTGCTCGATGAGCCCGTGGCCGGGATGACCGACGAGGAGACCGAACGCACGGCCGAGCTGTTCCTGTCGCTGGAAGGCCAGCACTCGCTGGTCGTCGTCGAGCACGACATGCACTTCGTCGAGCAGCTCACCGAAGGCCGCAAGACCGTGACGGTGCTGCACGAAGGCAGCGTGCTGGCCGAAGGCAAGCTGGCCGACGTCCAGGCCGACGAGAAGGTGATCGAGGTGTACCTTGGCCGCTGACACCCCCGCACTGCTGCAGGTCGAGGGCCTGAACCAGTTCTACGGCGGCAGCCACATCCTGCGCGGCCTGTCGTTCGAAGCCCGTGCCGGCGAGATCACCGTGGTGCTCGGGCGCAATGGCGTGGGCAAGACCTCGCTGCTCAAGAGCCTGATGGGTGTGGTGCCGGTCAGGAGCGGCAGCATCACCTTCGACGGCCAGGCCATCACCGCCGCACCGTCGTACGAGCGCGTGAAGCGCGGCATCGGCTACGTGCCGCAGGGCCGCGAAATCTTCAACCGGCTGACGGTGGAGGAGAACCTGCGCATGGGCCTGGCCACCCGGCCGGGTTCGGCACGGGTGCCCGAGGTGCTGTACGAACTGTTTCCGGTGCTCAGGCAGATGCTGCACAGGCGCGGCGGCGACCTCTCCGGCGGCCAGCAGCAGCAGCTGGCCATCGCGCGCGCGCTGGCGCCGGGGCCGAAGCTGCTGATCCTGGACGAGCCCACCGAGGGCATCCAGCCCAGCATCATCAAGGACATCGGCCGCACGCTGCGCAGGCTGGCCGACCAGGGCATGAACGGCCAGCCGCTGGCGGTGGTGCTGGTGGAGCAGTACTACGACTTCGCCGAGGAACTCGCCGACCAGTACCTGGTGATGGAGCGCGGCGAGATCGTGATGCGCGGGCGCGGGGCCGACATGGCGGCCGACGGCGTCAAGGACCGGATGGCGATCTGAGCGCTTTGGCCCGCCCATGGTCGGCGGCGCCACTACCATCGCGCCGATGCCTCCGTTGCTCGGCGCCATGCGCCTGCCCTTTCTGCTGCTGGCCGCGGTCTGCGTGGCACTCGGTGCGGCAGTGGCATCGCCGCCGCGCGATGCCCTCGTGCTGGGCCTGGTCGTCATCGGCGCGCTGGCGGCCCATGCCGCGGTGAACCTGCTCAACGAATGGCACGACTTCCGCAGCGGCCTGGACCTGCGCACCTCGCGCACGCCATTCTCCGGCGGCAGCGGTGCTCTGCCGGCGCAGCCGCAGGCGGCCGCCGGCGTGCTCGCGCTGGGCGTGCTGCTGTTGGCGCTGTGTGGCGGCATCGGCCTGTGGCTGCTGCAGCGCAGCCCGGGGCTGCTGCCCTATGGCGTGGTGGGTCTGGCGCTGGTGGTCGGCTACACGCCCTGGATCACCCACCGCCCGTGGCTGTGCCTGCTGGCGCCGGGCCTGGGCTTCGGGCCGCTGATGACGGCCGGCACCGTGGTGGCGTTGAACGGCCAGGCGAACGCCGGCGTGCTGGTCGTGTCGCTGATGCCGATGGCGCTGGCCAGTGGGCTGCTGCTGCTCAACCAGTTCCCGGACGTCGACGCCGACCGCACCGTGGGTCGCCGCCACCTGCCGATGGTGCATGGTCGACCCTTTGCCGCGCGCCTGCTGGCCGGCCTGTTCGTGGTCGCCTATGCCGCACCGGTGGCCGGTGTGCTGGCCGGCGTGCTGCCGGCGGGTGCGCTGCTGTGCCTGGTGACCGCTCCGCTGGCGGCGGCCGTGGCGCGTGGCGCTCGTCGCCACGCCGACGACATGCCCGCACTGCTGCCGACCATGGGCCGCAACGTGGCGCTCGCGCTGGCCACGCCGGTGCTGGCGGCCATCGGCCTGTGGGCGATGCCGGCATGAGCCGTTCGCCGGATCTGCTGGCGCGCCTGGACGCGATCGCCGCGTCGGTGGCTGCGCATGGCGACGCCCAGGCGCTGATCGGCCTGGGCTCCGTCGGGCAGGACACGGCGCGGCTGGATGCGTGGTCCGACCTCGACTTCTTCCTGATCGTCGATCCCGGCGCCAAGGCCCGCTACCTGGACGACCTCGGCTGGCTGGCTGCGGCGCATCCGCTGGCCTGGTCGTTCCGCAACACCGGCGATGGCCACAAGGCCCTGATGGCCGATGGCGTGTTCTGCGAGTTCGCGGTGTTCGAGCCGGCGGAACTGGCCGACATCCCCTTCGCCCCCGGCCGGCTGGTGTGGGCCCGCGCGGGGGTGGACCCGGCCATCGCGCTGCCGCGCCGGCCGCTGCCCCGCCCGACCACCGACGAGACCTGGATCGTCGGCGAGGCCCTGTCCTGCCTGCTGGTGGGCCTGCAGCGCTGGCACCGTGGCGAACGGCTCTCGGCCCTGCGCCTCGTGCAGGGCCATGCGCTGGACCGGCTGATCGAGCTCGACGCGCTGCGCAGCCGGCCTCCGGCCGGCGACCCGTTCAACGGCGAACGGCGGCTGGAAGCGCGGCAGCCGGCACTCGCGGCGGAACTGCCGGCGCTGGCACCCGGCTATGACGCCACGCCGGCGGCGGCGCGGGCGATGCTGGCGGCGCTGCGCCGGCGCGGCGCGGTGCTGAACGACGCGGTGGTCGCCCGCATCAAGGCGTTGGCCAGCGGCTGACGACGCTGGTTGTCGCCGATACCGGTCGTGCCAAGCTGCGGCGCGCGGGGCTCTGGCACCATGCGGATCGAACCGATGGAGACCCGATGACACGCGAATGGGAAGACGCTGCCCGGCTGCTCTGGCATTGCCGCCAGTCGGGCACGGTGATCGACGGCCTGCCTGCGGCGCTGCGACCGGCCGATGCCGCCGCGGGCCACGCCATCCAGGCGCTGCTGCCGGCGGTGGCCGGTACGCCCGTGGCGGGCTGGAAGATCGCGGCCACCAGCGCCGCCGGGCAGGCGCACATCGGCGTGGACGGGCCGTTGGCCGGGCGCATCCTGGGCAGCTTCGTCGAACCCATGGGCGCCGTGCTGAGCCTGGCCGGCAACCGCATGCGCGTGGTGGAGCCGGAGTTCGCCTTCCGCATGGGGTCGCCGCTGCCCCCGCGCTCGACGCCCTACGCCGAGGCGGAGGTGCTCGCGGCCGTGGCCAGTCTGCACCCGGCCTTCGAGCTGCCGGACTCCCGCTTCGCTGACTTCGTGCACGCCGGGCAAGCGCAGCTGATCGCCGACGACGCCTGCTGCGGCCGCTTTGCCTTCGGGCCGGCGGCGCCGGCCATGTGGCGCGACACCGAACTGGCCGCGCACGCGGTCTCCGCCGTCGTCACCGGCACCGACGGCTCGACCCGCTGCACGCGTGCCGGCGAAGGCCGTGCGCTGCTTGGGGGGCCGGTCACCGCGCTGACCTGGCTGGTCAACGAGCTCTCTCGCCTGGGCGTGGGCCTTCAGGCCGGCGACTGGGCGTCCTGCGGCACCTGCATGGTGCCGCTGCAGGTGCAACCGGGCGACCGCGTCGTGGCCGACTACGGCCGCTTCGGGTGCATCGAGATCGCCCTGGACGACGACGGCGCCGACCGCGCATGACGATCCACCACGTCGATGCCGGCGTGCTGCGCGTGGCCTTCGAGCAGCACGGCCCGATGGACGGCCCGGCGGTGGTGCTGCTGCACGGCTTCCCCTACGACGTGCGGGCCTTCGACGCGGTGGTGCCGCCGCTGGTGGCCGCCGGTTGCCGCGTGGTCGTGCCCTGGCTGCGCGGCTACGGCGCCACGCGCTTCCTGTCGCGTGCGACGCCACGCTCCGGCCAGCAGGCGGCGCTGGCGCTGGACCTGCTGGCCCTGCTGGACGCGCTGGAGCTCCCCCGGGCCGTGCTCGCCGGCTACGACTGGGGCGGCCGCGCGGCCTGCATCGTGGCAGCCCTGTGGCCCGCGCGCGTGGCCGGCCTGGTCACCGGTGGCGGCTACAACGTGCACCACGTGCCCAGCGCGATGACACCGGCGGCGCCCGAGGACGAGCAGCGCCTGTGGTATCAGTACTACTTCCACAGCGAGCGGGGTCGCGCCGGTCTGGCCCTGCACCGGCAGGCGCTGTGCCGGCTGCTGTGGCGACTCTGGTCGCCCGAGTGGCGATTCGACGACGCCACCTATGACCGAACCGCCGCGGCGTTCGACAACCCGGACTTCGTCGACGTGGTGGTGCATTCCTACCGTGTGCGCTACGGCCTCGTGGCCGGCGACCCGGCCTGCGACGCGGTCGAGCAACGGCTGTGCGACCGGCCGCCGATCACCGTGCCGACGATCACGCTCGAAGGCGGCAGCGACGGCGTGATGCGCGCCGATGGCTCGCTGCGCCACCGGCCGCACTTCACCGGGCCCTATGCACGGCGCGTGATCGCCGGCGTGGGCCACAACCTGCCACAAGAGGCGCCGGCGGCCTTCGCCGAGGCCGTGCTGGCGCTGGCGCGCGGCAGCTACGCCGGCGACGATCCGCCGGGCGCCTGAAGGCGCTGGCCCGCGGCCGGCCGTCGCCCGCCGCTCAGCGCCCGCAGGCCGCTCGCCAGGCCGCGAACTCGTCCTTGGTCGCCGGGTCGGTGGGCGGGTACAGGCCCAGGATGCTGCGCCCCTCGAGCACCTTCTCCTGCACGAAGTCCTCGAACACCGTCATCTGCACCGCCTCGTCGGCGATGGCATCGGCGATGGCCGCCGGGATCACCACTACGCCCTCGGCATCACCGACCACGATGTCGCCCGGGAACACCGGCGTGTCGCCGCAGCCAATGGGCTCGTCGATCGCGATCGCCTGGTGCAGCGTCAGGTTGGTGGGCGCACTCGGCCGCTGGTGGTACGCGGGGATCGAGAGCTTCGCGATCTCCGGGCTGTCGCGGAAGCCACCATCCGTCACCACACCGGCCACGCCGCGCTTCATCAGCCGGCTGACCAGGATGCCGCCGGCCGAGGCGGCGCGCGCATCCTTGCGGCTGTCGATCACGAACACGGCGCCGGGCGGACAGGTTTCCACCGCCTTGCGCTGCGGGTGTCCGCGATCCTCGAACACGCTGATCGGGTTCAGGTCCTCGCGCGCCGGCATGTAGCGCAGCGTGAAGGCTGGGCCCACCATGTTGGGCAGGCCGGGGTTGAGCGGCCGCACGTCCTGGATGAACTGCTGGCGCAGGCCGCGCTTGTAGAGGGCGGTGCACAGCGTGGCGGTGCTCACGCCCATCAGCTTCTGTCGGGTCTCGGGGTTCATGGGTGCCTTGGAGTGTGGGGATTCAGCACGGACGGCCGCCCAGGCGTTGCAGCCAGGCCGGCGCATCCTGCAGTGCCACCGGGCGCAGGAAGCGGTCCATCGCCGCCCAGCCCACGGACGTGGTCTCGGCGCGGGTGGACGACGGCCACGGGCCGCCATGCTGCTGGCCTGCAGTGACGGCCACGCCGGTGGGCACGCCGCCGAACAGCACGCGGCCGGCGGTCTGCATCGCAGCGCGCACCAGGGCGCGGGAGGCCGCATCGTCGGTCTCTGCGCCCCACAGCGTGACGGTGAGGCTGCCGCCGATGGCGCGCAGCACGGCCACGGCCTCGTCGACGGAGGTGGTGCGGACCACCAGCGCGGCGGGGCCAAAGACCTCGTCGTGCAGTGCGGGGGTGGCGATGAACGTGGCGGCGTCGGTGACCGCCAGGGCCGGCGTGGGCGCGTCGCCGCCGTCGGTGGGCGCCACGCGCCAGGGCACGCCGGGCGTGGCCGCCCAGCCCGCGACACCGGCGTCGAAGTTGGCGCGCATGCCCGGCGTGAGCATGGCGTGCGGGCGGGCATCGCTCAGCGCTGCGGCCAGCGCGTCGACGAAGCTGTCGGAGGCCGGGTCGTCTGGCAGCACGATCACGCCCGGGCTGGTGCAGAACTGGCCGCAGCCCAGGGTGATGGAGCCGGCCAGCGTGGTGGCCAGGGCGGGGCCCTGCGCGGCCAGCACCGCCGGGCGTGCGATCACCGGGTTGATCGACCCGAGTTCACCGAAGAACGGGATCGGCCGCGGCCGTGCGTTGGCCACGGCCTGAAGCGCCGCACCGCCGCGGAAGCTGCCGGTGAAGGCCACGGCCGCGATGGCCGGGTGCTGCACGAGGTGCACGCCCACCGCCACCGCAGCGCCTTCGACGAGGCCGAACACGCCGGCCGGCAGGCCCTGGGCCTTGACCACGCCGGCGGCCAGCTCGGCCGTGGCCCGCGTGAGTTCGGGGTGCGCCGGGTGGCCCTTGACGACCACCGGGCAGCCGGCAGCGAGCGCCGACGCGGTGTCGCCGCCCAGCACCGAGAACGCGAACGGGAAGTTGCTGGCCGCGAACATGGCCACGGGGCCCAGCGGCTGGCGCACGCGCAGCAGGGCCGGGTGGCCGGCCGGCGGGCCGCCGGCCACCGCCGGGTCGTCGACGTGCGCGAAGGCATCGCCGGCCTCCACCCGCGTGGCGAAACCGCGCAGCTGGAAGGCGGTGCGGTCCAGCTCGCCGTTCAGGCGCGCCGGGCCCAGGTGCGATTCGCGGTCGGCCAGCGGCACCAGGGAGTCGCGCGCGGCCTCCAGCGCATCGGCCAGGCCGCGCAGCAGTGCGGCACGGGTGGCGGCGTCGGCCGCGGCATAGGTGTCGGCCGCTGCAGCGGCGGCGGCGACGGTGGCGTCGATCTGCTCGGGCGAGTTGTCGAAGGTGGGGTCGGTCAGGTTCATCGGCGCATTGTGGTCACTGGGGCTGGATCCCGGCAGTCTGGATCACCCGCGCCCACTTGGTGATTTCGCCCTGGACGAAGCCGGTGTAGGGCTTGCTGCCCTGGGCGGGCACGACGAAGCCCACGCCTTCCATGCGCTGCACGATCTCCGGCGAGGCCATGATCTTCTTCAGCGCCGCTTCCAGCTTGTCGACGATGGGCTGCGGCGTGCCAGCCTTGACCGACATGCCCGACCAGCTCAGCGCCTCGTAACCCTGCACGCCGGTCTCGGCGATGGTGGGCACGTCGGGGTACAGCGGGTTGCGGGCCTGGCTGGTGACGGCCAGCGGGCGCAGCTTGCCGGCCTTCACGTGGGCCAGCGCGACGTCCTGGTTGATGAACATCATCGGGATCTGGCCGCCCAGCATGTCCTGCATCATCGGGCCGCCGCCGCGGTAGGGGATGCCGACGATGAACAGCGGCTGGCCCTTGTCGCCACCCACCTGCTTGAGCAGTTCCATCGCCATGTGGCCCGAGGCGGCGTGCGTGTAGCCGTAGCTCAGCTTGCCCGGGTTCTGCTTGATGTAGGCCACCAGCTCCTGAAAGGTCTTGAACGGCTGGTCCGGGTGCACGACCAGGATGTTCGGGCCGGAGTGCACCTGGGTCAGGTGCACGAAGTCCTTCATCGAGTCGTAGGGCAGCTTCGGGTTCAGGCCGTGGGCCACAGCGTTCTGGCCGACACCGGTCTGGATCAGCGTGTAGCCGTCGGCTGCGGCCTGCAGCGCGCGCTGGGTGCCGATGACGCCACCGGCGCCGCCGATGTTCTCCACGATCACCGGCTGGCCCAGTGCCTGGCTCAGCGGCGCGGCGATCATGCGCGCCATCACGTCGCTGGTGCCACCGGCGGGGAAGGGGCTGACGATCTTGATCGTGCGGGTGGGTCAGTCGGACTGGGCCAGCGCCGGCGCGGCCAGGGTGGCGGCGGCCAAGGCCATGGCGGCGAGCAGGGGGCGGCGTTGCATGGGGGGTCTCCTTGAGGCGTTCAGGGCGCGCTGCGCCGGTTGCCGTCGGTGCCGGTGCAGCGGTGCACGGGGCACCGCCGGACCGGTGGACGAGGATCGGGGTTTCCGGGGGTGTGTCGCTGGATTGGTACTCTAGTATATTAGTGTCATAGATCAGGCCAGGGAAAACCACGAGCCCCGAACCGAGGCGGGGCGGTGGGCCCGGCGCTGCCGCCGCCCGTGCCACCGTTAACCTCCCGCCCATGAACGCCCCACGCCGCAAGACCCCCGCCGACCTGCGCAGCGCGCGCTGGTTCGTGCCCGACGACCTGCGCTCCTTCGGCCACCGATCGCGCACCATGCAGATGGGCTACGGTCCGGAGGACTGGGCCGACAAGCCGGTGATCGCCATCGTCAACACCTGGTCCGACGCCCAGCCCTGCCACCTGCACTTCAAGGAACGGGTGCACGACGTCAAGCGCGGCATCCTGCAGGCAGGCGGCTTCCCCATCGAACTGCCGGCGCTCAGCCTGTCCGAGAGCTGGGTCAAGCCCACGACCATGCTCTACCGCAACATGCTGGCCATGGACACCGAGGAGCTGCTGCGCTGCCACCCGGTGGACGGGGCGGTGCTGATGGGTGGCTGCGACAAGACCACGCCGGCGCTGGTGATGGGCGCGCTGAGCATGGGCCTGCCCTTCGTCTACGTGCCCGCGGGCCCGATGCTGCGCGGCAACTTCCAGGGCCAGCAACTCGGCTCCGGCACCGACGCCTGGAAGTTCTGGGACGAGCGCCGCGCCGGCAACCTCAGCAAGGCGCAATGGCTGGGCGTGGAGGGTGGCATCGCGCGCTCGCACGGCCACTGCATGACGATGGGCACGGCATCCACGATGACCGCCATCGCCGAGGCCATGGGCCTGACGTTACCCGGCGCCAGCTCGATCCCGGCGCCCGACGCGAATCACCCGCGCATGTGTGCCGCGGCGGGCCGCCGCGCGGTGGAAATGGTGTGGGAAGACCTGACGCCCGACCAGATCCTCACGCCCGCGGCGGTGAAGAATGCAGTGACGGTGGCCATGGCCACCGGCTGCAGCACCAACGCCATCATCCACCTGATCGCGATGGCGCGCCGCGCCGGCGTGCCGCTGACGCTGGACGACCTGGACGCCATCGGCCGCACCACGCCCCTGATCGCCAACGTGCGGCCCTCCGGCCAGGGCTGGCTGATGGAGGACTTCTACTACGCCGGCGGCCTGCCGGCGCTGATGAAGAACCTGGGCGACAAGCTGGATCTCTCGGCGCGCACCGTCAGCGGCCGCACGCTGGGCGAGGACATCGCCGAGGCCAAGGTCTTCAACGACGACGTCATCCGCCCGCTGGACAAGCCGGTCTATCACGAGGGTTCGCTGGCCGTGCTGCGCGGCAACCTCGCGCCCGACGGCGCGGTGATCAAGCCTGCTGCCTGCGATCCGAAGTACTACAAGCACCGCGGCCCGGCCCTGGTTGCCGACAGCTACCCGGAACTCAAGAAGATCATTGACGACGAGGACCTGGACATCCACCCGGACACCGTGCTCGTGCTGCGCAACGCCGGCCCGCAGGGTGGCCCCGGCATGCCGGAGTGGGGCATGATCCCGATGCCCAAGGCCCTGCTCAAGCGCGGGCAGCGCGACATGGTGCGGCTGTCGGACGCGCGCATGAGCGGCACCTCCTACGGCGCCTGCGTGCTGCACGTGGCGCCGGAGGCCTACGTCGGCGGGCCGCTGGCGCTGCTGCGCAACGGCGACATCGTCGAGCTGGACATCCCGGCGCGCACGCTGAACATGATGGTGAGCGACGAGGAACTGGCGCGCCGCCGCGCCGAATGGACGCCGCCGCCGCCCCGTTTCCACCGCGGCTACGGCTGGATGTTCGCGCGCCACATCGAGCAGGCCGACAAGGGCTGCGACTTCGACTTCCTGCGTGCCGAGTTCGGGCCGAATCCCGGCGAACCGGACATCTTCTGAGGCCGCGGGCGAGAATTCCGGCATGACGACCACCACCGTCGACGCGCCCCGGCCGGTGACGCCCCGGCCGCTGCTGGACCGTCGCCTGGCCATCGCGCCGCAGATCCACCAGATCCTGCGCGACCGCATCGTGTCGCTGGACTGGGCGCCGCGCCGGCAGATCGTGCGCGGTGAGATCGCCGACGAATTCGGGGTCAGTCAGACGCCGGTGCGCGAGGCCCTGCTGAAGCTGGAGGCCGACGGGCTGATCCTGGTCTGGCCGCAGTCGCGCACCGAGGTCGCGCCGATCGACGTGACCCGGGTGCGCGAGGTGATGTTCCTGCGCCGCGCTCTGGAAATCGAGGTGGCGCTCACGGTGGCCATGCGCCAGCCGAAGGTGGACCTGGCCGCGGCGCAGGCCATCGTGGACGACCAGCGCCGGCTGGCCGACGACGATGCGGCCATGGCGCGGTTCATGGCGCTGGACCGCGCCTTCCACCAGACGCTGTTCGACCTGGCCGGCCAGGCGGCGCTGCACGCGCTGCTGGTCGAGCGCAGCGCCGACCTCGACCGCGTGCGCCGCCTGCACCTGCCGCTGCGCGGCAAGCGTCTGGCGATCCTGGCAGACCACCAGGCCATCGTCGATGCCATCGCCGCCGACGAGCCGCTGGCCGTGATGGCCGCTGTGCGGCAGCACCTGTCAGGCACGGCCGGCACGCTGGACGAACTGGTGGCGCGTCACCCGTCGTTCTTCTGACGGCGACGTGTCGCCGATGCGGTTCCCGAGCCTGCCCGACGAATTCCGGCTGGCCCGGCTGACCCCGTGGACCGACCGGTCCCGGCGGCTGCCGGTGGTGATCGACACCGACGCCGCCAACGAGATCGACGATCAGTTCGCGCTGGCCTGGGCGCTGCTGGCGCGTGACCGGCTGGACGTGCAGGCGCTGCTGGCCGCACCATTCTCCTTCGCCCACCGGCGCGCGGCGCTGCAGGCCGCGCGCGGCTGGGACGACGCCACGGCTGCGGCGCAGCCGGCCTTCGCGCCGCCGGGCGACGGCATGTGGCGCAGCCTGGGCGAGATCCGGCGCATCGGCGCGCTGGCCGGGCTGGACGATGCGGCACTCGACCGCCTGGCCTGTGCCGGCGCCACCCGCTACCTGGACGCGGGGCGACCGGAGCGCACGGCCGCCGTCGACCGCCTGATCGCGCTGGCCGAGGCCGCGGACGACGACACGCCGCTGTTCGTGCTGGTGCTGGGCTGCCCCACCAACATCGCGGCAGCGCTGCTGCTGGCGCCGGACCTGGTGCGCCGCCTGGTGGTGGTGTGGACGGCGGGGTTCCCGTCGCACGCGCCGCAGCCCAACCGGGCCTTCAACCTGGAGCAGGACCTGCCGGCCACGCGCGTGCTGCTGGACAGTGGGGTGCCGCTGGTCTACCTGCCGGGCTTCCATGTCGGTGCGCAACTGCGGCTGCCGGCGGCCGAGGCCGAACGCGCCCTGCCCGGGCGCGGCGGTGCCGGCGGCCTCGGCGACGCGCTGCACGCGCTGTACACGCACAACCCGCTGTGGCCGCTGACCGGCACCACCAGCGTGCACGACCGCCCGGCCTACAGCTGGGTGATCTGGGACCTGATCTGCGTGGCCTGGCTGCTGGATCCAGCCTGGGTGCCGACCGACCTGGTGCGCACGCCCGGCCTGGGCGACGACCTGCGCTGGCAGCCCGGCGATGCCCACCGCCCCTGGATGCGCGAGGCCTGGGCGGTGGACCGCGACGCGGTCTTCGGCGACCTGTTCACGCGGCTGGACGCGTTGCCACGCTGAGCCGGTCAGCCGTTCGCGCGCAGCGCCGCCAGTTCGTCGAGCACGCGCGCCACGCCGGCGGGCGACAGGTAGTGGTCCACGCGGCCGCGCACATGGGCCACCAGCGCCGGGTCGCTGCGCTCGGCGGACCAGTCCTCGCCGTCGGCACCCGCTGACCGTGCCGCCGCGGACTGCACGCGCCACTTGGCGCACCAGGTCACCGCCCACAGCCACATCGCGTTGCGCAACGGCAGCAACCAGGGGTGCCACAGGTCGTGCTCGCCGACGGCCTGCAGCCAGCGCATCTGCGCGTCCCGCACCGCGGCCAGCGGCAGGTCGGCACGGGTGGCGACGTCCCAGGTGGTGGAGGTGTAGAGCGTGGCGTGCGCCAGGTCCAGCGGCGGCGGGCCGTAGCGGGCCTTCTCCAGGTCCACCAGCACGGCGCGGCCGTCGGGCTGCAGCAGGAAGTTGCCTGGGTGGGCGTCGAAGCTGATCAGGCGTTTGGGCGGCCGCGCCGGCGCGGCCAGCGTGCGCCGCCAGTCGGCCAGCGCGCCGTCGATGCCCCGGCGTGACGCCGGCGCCAGCGCGGCCGCGGGCAGGTGTGCCGCCTGGGCCTCGATCTCCATGGCCAGCGCCGCCAGTGGGTCGGCCGGGTCCTGAAGGGGGGCGCGGGCCTCGGCTGGCGGCAGCGGCAGCCGGTGCAGGGCAGCCAGGGCGTCCACGAGCGCCGGCAGGCCGTCGGGCAGCGGCAGCGGGCGGCCGACGATCTCCTGCACCAGCAGCGCCCCGCGGGCCAGCGCGGGGTGGCCCGGCTGCGGCGGGAGGACGCCGTGCAGCACCGGCATGTGGCCGCTGGCGGCGGCGCGCGTGAAGCAGGCCGCCTGGTAGGCGAGGTTGTGCTCAGCGCTCAGGCCCATCTGGCTTTGCTTGGGCACGCGGGCCAGCAGGCCGCGGCCCACCAGGCGCACGTGGTCGTGGGCCAGGCCGGTGTCGGGCAGGCGCTGCAGCACCAGGCCGGCGGTGTCGATGCCGGCGGCCGGCAGGGCGAGGTGCAGCGCGTCGATCAGCGGGTCGTTCATGCGTCGGGGCGTGGCCGCCATGACGCTGGCAGCCAGGGCAGGTCGTCTGGGGTGTCGATGTCGTGCACCGCGGGCAGCAGCACGGGTGTCACGCCGCAGGTGGCCAGTCGGGACAGCGTGGCCGTCAGCACCGTGGGTGTGCTCCAGGGCAGGGGATCGAACAGCGCACGGTGCAGCGCCGGTTGTCGCGCACAGGCGTCGCGCCGGGTGCCGATGGCCACGTAGCCGCCGTCGACACTGGGCACCATCACCACCGGCGCCTCGTGCAGCGCCGCCGCGGCCTGCTGCAGCCAGGTGGCGTCCAGCGCTGGCGCGTCGGTGCCCGTCACCAGTGCCGCATCGGCCCGGGCCAGGCCGTGCGCCATGGCCGCGGCCATGCGCGCCCCCAGGTCGGCCTCGGGTTGGTCCATGGTGTCGACCTGCCGGGCCCAGCGCTGCAGCGCCGGGTGGCGGGCGTGGGGCGCGGCGGCCAGCACCACCGGCCCGATGCCCGCGGCCCGTGCCGCGGCCAGCATCGCGTCGAGCCCGGCGGCGGCCACGTGGGCCGCGCCGTCGGCCCCCAGGGCCGGGATAAGACGCGTCTTCGCCTGCCCCGGCACCGGGGCCTTGGCCATCACCACCACGGCGCAGTGCCTCATCGGTATTCGCGCGCCAGCGCGTCGGGCGCGGCGCCGCGCCAGTAGCGCCAGCGCAGCCGCCACATCAGGACGATCGTGCGCCAGGCGCCGCGCTCGTCCCAGCGCCGTCCGGAGGTTGCCACGTGCGCGCGCAGGCAGGCCGGGCGGCCGAGGGCGCGCAGTCGGCGCGAGAGTTCGATGTCCTCCATCAGCGGCTGGTCGGGGAAGCCGCCGACGGCGTCGAAGGCTTCGCGCCGTACGAAGATCGCCTGGTCGCCGGTGGCGATGCCGCTCAGGCGCGAGCGCAGGTTCATCAGGGCGGCAACCACCGGCAGCATCGCGCTGCGGCCTTCGATGCGCACGTCGAAGCGGCCCCAGGCCCGCCGCGCCAGGGCCTGTTGCACCGCCGCCAGCGCACGGGGCGGCAACCGCGTGTCGGCGTGCAGGAACAGCAGCGCGGCGCCGCGGGCGTGTGCGGCGCCATGGTTCATCTGCCGCGCGCGGCCGCGGGGGCCGGCCAGCACCCGATCGGCGCGGCCGGCACAGCGCGCCAGGGTGCCGTCACGGCTGCCGCCGTCGACGAGCACGAGTTCCACGCCGCTGCGCCGCAGCGGCGCCAGCGCGTCGAGGAAGGCCTGGATGCCGGCCGCCTCGTCGAGCATGGGCACGATGACCGACAGCCAGGGATCCGCCGCCATGGACAGAGGTCGTGTCGTCCCGGCCAGACTTACAGGAACCGCTCCAGCAGCCGCCGCGAGCGCCGGTCCAGTTCGGCCGGGCGGGTGATCACGAAGGCGATGCCATGGCGGTCGGTTACCAGCAGCCGGCCGTCGGGCAGGCGGCGGATGTCCTCCTCGGCATTGAGCACCAGGGTGTGGCGGCCGCGGTCGGTGTCCACGGTCCAGTCGCTGGGCGTGTTGAAGGTGGACACGGCCACCAGCGCCTGGATCCGGGGCACGAAGGTCCGGGCCGCGAGTTCCTCGTCGATCAGCTGCCGCATCGGTTCGGGCAGTGCGGCCGGGTCGTCGACCCACAGCCGTTCGTGGCCGTCCGGCCCCACCAGCGACAGCGCGCCGTCGGCGTCCGACAGCGGGAAGGCGCGCACCGGGTGCACGTCGTCGTGGCGCGTGCCGTCGGCCCGCGTCAGCACCAGGCGCCCGTGGGCGTCGCGTTCGAGCATTGGCATGGTGCTGCTCATTCCTCGAGCCCCGCATGGCGCTGCTGCTGCGCCTCGTGCAGCCGCCAGTAGGCACCTTGGCGCGCCAGCAGCTCGTCGTGCGTGCCGGTCTCGACGATGCGGCCGCGGTCCATCACCACCAGCCGGTCGGCCCGCTTGAGCGTGGACAGCCGGTGCGCCACGGCGATGGTGGTGCGGCCCTGCACCAGGTTGTCCAGCGCCTTCTGGATCTCGCCCTCGGTCTCGGTGTCCACCGACGAGGTGGCTTCGTCCAGGATCAGGATGCGCGGGTCGATCAGCAGCGCGCGCGCGATGCTGATGCGCTGGCGCTCGCCGCCGCTCAGGCCCTGGCCGCGCTCGCCGACCAGGCTGTCGTAGCCGTGCGGCAGGCGCAGGATGAACTCGTGCGCATGCGCCGCACGGGCCGCGGCCACGATCTGCGCGCGCGTGGCGCCGGGCTTGCCGTAGGCGATGTTCTCGGCGATGGTGCCGAAGAACAGGAACGGCTCCTGCAGCACCACGCCGATGTGACGCCGCCAGTCGGCCAGCGCGAAGCGGCGCAGGTCGGTGCCGTCGGCGGTGATGCGACCTTCGGTCACGTCGTAGAAGCGGCAGATCAGGTTGACCAGCGTGCTCTTGCCCGATCCGCTGTGGCCCACCAGGCCGATCATCTCGCCGGGGCGGATGACGAGGTCCATGTTCCGGATGACCGCACGCGGACCGTAGCGGAAGCCCACGCCCTGCAGCGTGATCTCGCCTTTCAGAGCCCCCACGGGCACCGGCTGCGCCGGTTCCGGCACGTTGCTGTGGTGGTCCAGGATGTCGAAGATGCGCTTGGCGCCGGCGGCGGCCTTCTGCGTCACCGAGACGATGCGGCTCATCGAATCCAGCCGGCCGTAGAAGCGGCCGATGTAGGCGATGAAGGCCGTGAGCACGCCCACCGTCACCTGCCCGCGGCTGACCAGCCAGATGCCGAAGCCCCAGACCACCAGCAGGCCGATCTCCGTCATCAGCGCCACGGTGGGCGAGAACAGGCTCCAGGTCTTGTTCAGCCGGTCGTTGATGGCCAGGTTGTGCGCGTTGGCCTCGCGGAAGCGCTGCGCCTCGCGCTTCTCCTGCGCGAAGGCCTTGACCACGCGGATGCCGGGGATGGTGTCGGCCAGCACGCTGGTCACCTCGCCCCAGACGCGGTCGATCTTCTCGAAGCCGGTGCGCAGGCGGTCGCGCACCAGGTGGATCAGCCACGCGATGAAGGGCAGCGGCAGCAGCGTCACCAGGGCCAGCGCCGGGTCGATGCTGAACAGGATGGCCGCGGTCATGCCGATCATCAGCACGTCGGTGGCGAAGTCCAGCGCGTGCAGCGACAGGTAGACGCTGATGCGGTCGGTCTCGCTGCCGATGCGCGAGATCAGGTCGCCGGTGCGCTTGGCGCCGAAGTAGTCCAGGCTCAGGTGCAGCAGGTGCTCGAAGGTGGCGGTGCGCAGGTCGGCGCTGATGCGCTCGCTCACCAACGCCAGCAACCAGGTCTTGGCCCAGCCCAGGCCCCAGGCCGCCAGCGCCGACAGCAGCAGACCGCCCAGCAGCAGCGCCACCAGCATCGGGTCGATGGCCTGCCCGTTCTGGAACGGGATCAGCACGTCGTCCATCAGCGGGATGGTCAGGTAGGGCGGCACCAGTGCCGCGCCGGTGGCGCCCAGCGTGAGCGCGAAGCCGGCGGCCAGCTGGCCCTGGTACGGCTTGGCGAAGCGCCACAGGCGCAGCAGCACCCAGGTGGAGGGGCGCTCCGGCGGTTCGGCGGCGAAGTCGTCTTCGGCGGCGGCCGGTTCGTCCTCGTCGGCGTCGGTCGGCGACGCCAGGCGGCGCTGTGCCCGTTCGAAGGCCTGCAGCAACGCCAGCGCGGGCGGGTTGGCCGCGAGCGTGAAGCGCCACAGCGCCAGCCGGCCGTGGGCGTCGTGCAGCGACAGCTGCGCCAGCCCGCCGCTGTCGGTGTGCTGCAGGGTCAGGCCCGGGTGCAGCGGCCAGGCCTGCCAATCGGCGGTGCCGGATTCCCGGGCGAGCAACCGGCGGTCGGTCAGGCAGAGTTCGCCGGCGGCAAAGCGTCCGTCGGGCGAGAGGTCCAGTGCCAGCCGCGCACGCAGGGTCTCGCCGGCATCGAGGGCGGGTTCGGCGGGCACGTTGGCGGTCATGGGGCAGGGCGGTGGGCGGCGGATTGTGACGCAAGCCGCGGCCGTGCGCGGGCTGTCAACGGCGGCGGCGGCGGCGGCGTTGACGGCGGCGCTTCCGGCACTGTGGGTGTCGTGCGGCAACCCTGGCAAAGGCGCAGAATCTCGCCTGCTTCCGTCCCCGAACTGCGGCGTCAGACCGCTGAACCCGATGACCGTCTTCGACGACATCCGCCTGCTGCGGGTGACCTTCCTGCGCGGCCCCAACCTGTGGACCTACCGGTCCGCACTCGAGGTGTGGCTGGACCTGGGCGCGCTGGAAGACTGGCCCTCCGACAAGCTGCCCGGCTTCGTCGACCGCCTGACGGCCGCGCTGCCGGCGCTGGCCGAGCACCACTGCGGCGTCGGCGAGGCCGGCGGCTTCGGCCTGCGGCTGCGCGAGGGCACCTGGCTGGGCCATGTGCTGGAGCACGTGGTGATCGAGCTGCTCAACCTGGCCGGCATGCCCACCGGATTCGGGCAGACCCGCAGCACCTCGCAACGCGGCGTCTACCGCATGGTCTTCCGCGCCCGCGACGAGGTGGTCGCGCGCGCCGCGCTCACCCAGGGCCACAAGCTGCTGATGAAGCTGGTCAACGACCAGCGGCCGGTGGACGTGGCCGCGGCGGTGAAGACCGTGCGCGACGCCATCGACGACGCCTACCTGGGCCCCAGCACCGCCCACATCGTGGCCTGTGCCACCGAGCGCGGCATCCCGCACATCCGCCTGAACGACGGCAACCTGGTGCAGCTGGGCCACGGCCGCCGCCAGCACCGCATCTGGACGGCCGAGACCGACCGCACCAGCGCCATCGCCGAAGGCATCGCCGGCGACAAGGACCTCACCAAGCGCCTGCTGGCCGAGGTGGGCGTGCCGGTGCCCGAGGGCCAGACCGCCGCCACGCCGGCCGAGGCCTGGGCCGCGGCCGAGGACATCGGCGTGCCGGTGGTCGTGAAGCCGGCCGACGGCAATCATGGCCGCGGCGTGACGCTGGACCTGCGCACGCGCGAGCAGGTGGAGGCCGCCTGGGTGGTGGCGGACCGCCACGGCAGCGAGGTGCTGGTGGAACGCCATGTGCCCGGTGACGAGCACCGCCTGCTGGTGGTGGCCGGCCGCGTGGTGGCGGCCGCGCGCGGCGAGACCGCCTGGGTCACCGGGGACGGCGCGCACAGCGTGACGGCACTGGTCGATGCACAGATCAACACCGACCCGCGCCGCGGCGAGACCGAGGATCACCCGCTGGCGCGACTGAAACCGGCCGACGACGGCGTGATCCTGGCCGACCTGGCGCGCCAGGGCCTGACGCCCGACGCCGTGCCGGAAGCCGGTCGCCGCGTGCTGATCCAGCGCAACGGCAACGTCTCGATCGACTGCACCGACGAGGTCCACCCCGAAGTCGCCCGCGTGGTGCAGCTCGCCGTGCGCACCGTGGGCCTGGACATCGCCGGCGTGGACCTGGTGGCCGAGGACATCGGCCGCCCGCTGGCGGCACAGGGCGGTGCCATCGTCGAGGTCAACGCCGGCCCCGGGCTGCTGGCGCACCTGAAGCCGGCGGTGGGCCACCCGCGCGCCGTGGGCCACGCCATCGTCG
Source organism: Burkholderiaceae bacterium (assembly GCA_024235855.1). GTDB lineage: Bacteria > Pseudomonadota > Gammaproteobacteria > Burkholderiales > Burkholderiaceae_C > Rubrivivax. Next base: position 288,288 of record JACKLN010000005.1, on the reverse strand, counting down.
AGCACCTGTTCCCGAAGGAGGCGGAACACGCCGACGGCCGCATCCCGCTGGTCGGCATCGCCGGCAGCGTGCAGACCACGGCCGTCGCGCGGCTGACCGCCTGGCTGCTTCAGCTGGCCGGCCACGCCGTGGGCCTGGCCTGCCGCGACGGCCTGTTCCTGGGCGGGCGTTGCATCGACGCCGTGGACGCCACCGACAGTGCCGTGGCCCAGCGCCTGCTGGTCAGCCGCGAGGTGGACTGCGCCGTGTTCGAGAACGGCGCCGCCACCATCCTCGACCAGGGCCTGGCCTACGACCGCTGCCGCATCGGTGTGGTGACGGACCTGGGCGGCGCCGAAACGCTGGTGCGCCACGACATCCGCGAGCCCGACCAGATGCCGCGCGTGCTGCGCACGCAGATGGACGTGGTGCTGGCCGACGGCGCCGGCGTGCTCAACGCCGACGACCCGGCCGTGGCGGCGCTGGCCGAGTTCTGCGACGGCAACGTGCTGCTCTACGCCACCGACGCCGCGCCGCTGGCGGCCCACCGGGCCGCCGGCGGCCGCGCCCTGCGCCACGACGGCCAGACGCTGTGGCTGTGCGAAGGCGCGGCCGAGCGCCCGCTGCGCCTGCATGCGCCGCCCGCGCTGCCGGTGGCCGTGCTGCTGCCGGCCGTGGCCGCGGCCTGGGCCCACGGCCTGTCGCCGGCGCTGCTGGCGGCCGGCATCGACACCTTCGCCGCGCACGCGGCCGCCTGAAGCGCTCATCGCCATGGACATCAGCCGCATCCGCGCCTTGCGCGGCCCCAACCTGTGGAGCCGGCACACGGCCATCCAGGCCATCGTGACCTGCACGCCGGAGGAATGCGCCATCGAGGCCGGCTCGTCGCTGGAGCGCCGGCTGCGCGAGCGCCTGCCGGCCGCGGTGGTCGTGCGCACGGTGGGCAACTTCGACCCCATCCCGCTGGCGCGCTGGCTGGAGCAGCTGACGCTGGCGCTGCAGACACAGGCCGGCTGCCCCGTCAGCTTCAGCCGCACGGCGCCGGCGCCGGAACCGGGCGTGTACCAGGTGGTCGTCGAGTACACCGAGGAGAAGGTGGGCCTGCTGGCCTTCCAGCAGGCGCAGCGGCTGCTGGCCGCCGCGGCGGCCGATGCCCCGTTCGACACCGACGCCGTGGTGGCCGAACTGCGTGCGCTGGACGAGGACATCCGCCTGGGCCCCAGCACCGGCGCCATCGTCAACGCCGCGGTGGCGCGTGGCATCCCCTACCGGCGCCTGACCGAAGGCAGCCTCGTGCAGTTCGGCTGGGGCGCCAGGCAGCGCCGCATCTGGGCCGCGGAGATCGACCGCACCGGTGCCGTGGCCGAGCAGATCGCGCAGGACAAGGACCTGAGCAAGGCCTTGCTGGCCGCCGCGGGCGTGCCGGTGCCACGCGGCCGGCCGGTGGACAGCGCCGACGAAGGCTGGGCCGTGGCGCAGCAGATCGGCCTGCCGGTGGTCGTCAAGCCGCGCGACGGCAATCAGGGCAAGGGCGTCACCGTCAACATCCAGTCGCGCGAGCACTTCGACATCGCCTACCGCGTGGCCTCGGAGATCGGCCAGCCGATGGTCGAACAGTTCCTGCCCGGGCACGACTTCCGCCTGCTGGTGGTGGGCGACCGGCTGGTGGCCGCGGCGCGCCGCGATCCGCCCTTCGTCATCGGCGACGGCCAGCACACGGTGCGCGAACTGGTGGACGCGGTGAACGCCGACCCGCGGCGCGGCGACGGCCACGCCACGGCGCTGACGAAGGTGCGCCTGGACGACATCGCGCTGGCGCGGCTGCACCTGCAGGGCTTGAATCCGGACGCCGTGCCCGGCGCCGGCCAGCGCGTGGTGCTGCGCAACAACGCCAACCTGAGCACCGGCGGCACCGCCACCGACGTCACCGATGACGTGCACCCCGAGGTGGCCGCACGCGCCGTGTCGGCCGCGCGCATGGTGGGCCTGGAGATCTGCGGCGTGGACGTGGTCTGCGAGACCGTGGGCCAGCCGCTGGAGGCGCAGCGCGGCGGTGTTGTCGAGGTCAACGCCGCGCCCGGGCTGCGCATGCATCTGGCGCCCAGCTACGGCAAGCCGCGGCCGGTGGGCGAGGCCATCGTCGAGCGGCTGTATGCGGCGGGCGACGACGGCCGCATCCCGGTGGTGGCCGTCACCGGCACCAACGGCAAGACCACCGTCACGCGGCTCACGGCGCACCTGCTGGCCGCGGCCGGGCACCGCGTGGGCATGACGCTGACCGACGGCGTGTGGGTGGACGGCCTGTGCATCGACACCGGCGACTGCAGCGGCCCGAAGAGCGCGCGCAAGGTGCTGATGCACCCGGACTGCGACGCCGCGGTGCTGGAGACGGCACGCGGCGGCATCCTGCGCGAGGGCCTGGCCTTCGACCGGTGCCAGGTGGCGGTGGTCACCAACATCGGCGAGGGCGACCACCTGGGCCTGAACTTCATCACCACGGTGGAGGACCTGGCGGTGCTCAAGCGCACCATCGTCGCCAACGTGGCCGACAGCGGCTTTGCGGTGCTGAACGCGGCCGACCCGCACACGCTGGCCATGGCCTCGGCCTGCCCCGGCCAGGTGATCCTGTTCGCCACCGACCCGCGGCTGCCGGCGCTGGCCGCGCACCGTGCCCAGGGCCGGCGCGTGGTGACGGTGGAAGGCGGCGACATCGTCGCCATCGACGGCCCGGCGCGGGCACGCATCCCGCTGGCCGAGGTGCCGCTGACGCGTGGCGGGCACATCGGCTTCCAGGTGGAGAACACGCTGGCCGCCGTGGGCGCGGCCTGGGGCTGTGGCCTGCCGTTCGACGCCGTGCGCGCCGGCCTGGCCAGCTTCGTCAACGATGCCGACGGCGCGCCCGGCCGCTTCAACGTGATGGATGTCGGCGGCGCCACCGTGATCGCCGACTATGGCCACAACCCCGATGCCATGCGCGCGCTGGTGCAGGCGGTGGAGGCGATGCCGGGCAAGCGCCGCAGTGTCGTCATCAGCGCCGCCGGCGACCGGCGCGACGAGGACATCCGCGCCCAGACGCAGATCCTGGGTGCCGCCTTCGACGACGTGATCCTCTACCAGGACGCCGCCCAGCGCGGCCGCGCCGACGGCGAGGTGATGGCGCTGCTGCGCCAGGGCCTGCAGGGCGCGCCGCGCACGACGCGCGTGGACGAGGTGCGCGGCGAGTTTGCGGCCATCGACCACGCGCTGGGCCAGTTGCAGCCCGGCGACCTGTGCCTGGTGCTGGTGGACCAGGTCGAGGAGGCACTGGCGCACCTGGCGCAGCGGCAGCAGGCGGCGGCCCGGGCCTGATCGCCGGCGCGGCGCCGACCGGTGAGCCATCGGGCGGGTCGGCCCTGCGTAGCGGGGCATGACCCTGCACTTCGTCCGCCGCGCACCGCGTGGCCACGTCGCCGGCCGGCGGCTGCCGAGCCTCGCCGTTGCCGCCCTCATCGCGCTGGCGCCCGGATGGTGTGCGGCCACCGCGGCGCCGCCGCCCACCGCACCGTCGCCTGCCAGCGCAGCATCAGCGGCGGCGGGCGACGCGGCCGCCGGCGCGCCGGCCGTGAACTTCGCGTTCTGGCTGCCGGGCGACCCCGTGGTGCCCTGGGCCGACCTGGGCTATGCCGACGCCCCGGAAGACGCACCGCTCCAGGCGCCCGAACTGCGGCGTGAAACCCGCACCGCGCTGTTCGAACCGGGCAACCCTGCGTTCCTGCCTGCGGCCGAGAAGGCGCTGCTCGACGAAGCCGAGGCGCTGGTGAAGGCCGGCCAGGGTGAACAGGCCCGGGCGCGCTACGAAGCACTGTTCGACCAGGTCGGCCAGGGCCTGGCGGAGCTGGGCGTCACCAACCTGCACCTGACGGGCCAGGCTGGCCTGCCGCGCGACGTGCCGCTGGCCCTGCAGTGGCTGGAGCGCACCGCGCAGAAGAGCCCGCCGTTCTACTTCCACCTCGGCGACATCCTCTACCGTGGACGGCCGGGTCTGGCCGCGTCGCCCGACGCCGCGGCGCGGGCCTGGAGCCGCGGGGTGCGCCGTGGCTGCGGGCGCTGCGCCACCAGCCTGCTGGACTTCTGGCTCGGCCGCCGGCAGGGGGTGACGATCGGCGATGCCGACGCCTTTGTCTATGCCGTCTGGGCGGCCGATGTCGGCAGCCTGCAGGGCCTGGCCGACTTGGAGAAGGTGGTGACAACCCTGGCGGCCGACGGCCCGCGGCAGTTGCCCGCCGCGGTGGCGCTGGCCGAGAAGGCACGCGCGCTGGCCGGCACGCTGGACCATCGCTTCGGTGGTCTGGCGGCCGCCACATTCGCCACCTACCGCACGGGTCTCGTCAATGCACGCTGGGCCGACGTGCTGGCCATGGTGGAACGCGGCGACGGGGCCAAGGCCCTGCTGCGCGTGCTCGGCGTGAACCGCTTCACCGACCGCCAGTTCGGCCCCTTCCTGCTGCAGTACCACAGCGAGGCGCTGGCCAGCGACGCGCTGCGCCAGGGCGTGGGCGACCCGGCCATGCAGCTGATGCTGCAGTACGGGCTGGGCTGGGGCATGCTGCCGCTGGCGCCCGACGCGGGCATCAGCGTGGCCCGGGGCGCACAGGTGCTCACGATCCAGGCCGGCGGCAAGCTGGCCAAGGGCGAACGCTTCAAGCGCGAGGACCTGCCCACGCTGGTGGCGCTGACCACCCGCCAGGGCCTGCCGACGGCGGCGCTGCAGGCCGAGGTGGCCCGCGCCGACCAGCGCGCCGCCGCGGCGTCGGCGCTGAAGGCGGCACAAAGCTGCGTGAGCCACACGATCTACCAGGCGAAGGACGGCACGCGGGACAAGGCGCGGCGCGACGCCATCCGCAGCTACAAGGACACCGGCAGCTTCATCACCCGGTGCCTGACCCCGCTGCGCACCGCGGCCCAGCTGAACCCGCAGGACCGCCAGGTGCAGGGCTGGCTGCAGGACATCCGTGACTACACCAGCCTGCGCGACGAACGCATTGCCCGCTTCATCGCCGAGCAGGAGGCGCTGGACCGCCAGCGCGACGCGGACAGCCGGGCCGCCGCGGCTGCGGCCGCACGCGAGGCGGCGCGGCCCACGGTGGGCAGCCTGGGCTCGGGCTCGACGTCCGCGCCCCGTGCCCGGCCCTGCCGTTGGAAGACCTATTCGGGCTACGGTGGCGGCCGCGTCTGCGTGCCCGAATGAGGCACGCTGGCGTGTGCACTCAGTCGGCGTAGCCCGGCAGTTCCCGGTCCAGCCGCCGCCGCAGCGCCGGCCACACCAGGGCCGAGCCCTGGCCGCGCGTGGCCACCTTGGCTGCGGCGGACGCGCCCTGGATCACCGCCGGGTCCACCATCGTCAGCGGCGTGCCGCCGGCCATGGCCATCACCTGGATCTGGCACGACACCTCCAGCAGGTACATGGCCAGGAAGGCGTCGGGCACGGTGGCGCCCACGGTCAGCAGGCCGTGGTTGCGCAGGATCAGGTTCGTGCGGTCGCCCAGGTCGGCCTGCAGGCGGGCCTTCTCGTCGTCGCGCACGGCCAGGCCCTCGTAGTCGTGGTACGCCAGCGAGCCCACCACCAGGCTGGCCTGCTGCGAGATAGGGAGCAGCCCGTCGCGCTGCGCGCTGACGGCCACGCCGGCGCGCGTGTGCGTGTGCAGCACGCAGGTGACGTCCGGCCGCGCGGCGTGCACGGCGCTGTGAATGACGAAGCCCGCCGGATTGACCGGGTGCGGCGAGTCGATGACCTTGGCGCAGTGCTCGTCCACCTTCACCAGCGACGAGGCCGTGATCTCGTCGAACATCAACCCGTAGGGGTTGATCAGGAAGTGGTGTTCCGGACCCGGCACGCGGACACTGATGTGGGTGAAGACCAGGTCGCTCCAGCCGTGCAGGGCCACCAGGCGGTAGCAGGCGGCGAGGTCGACGCGCAGGGCCCATTCCTCGGGGCTGACCTGGTCGCGTACACGGGGGTCGGAGAAAGCTGACATGGAAACTCCTGAAGAAGGCCGGTCGAAGGTTCAGGGCAGAGCATGCGCCGCGACCGGCAGGCTGTGAAGCCCGATCGGGGATGACCCGAGGGCGCGTCGGGCGCCGATGACCGTCATGTGCGCCAGATGCGCGGCGGGTGGGCGTCCAGCGCCCAGGCGGTGCGCCGCCAGGCGGCACGGACAGCCTGCAGCAGCTGCATCGCCGGCTCCACGCGCGGCGCCAGCGCCCGCAGCAGGACCAGGCGCGCGTCCGTGGACGTGGCACCGGCGGTCACGCCGGGCGCGGCCGGCTGCTCGCGTGCCACCGACAGCAGGGCGTCGCGCTGTTCCGCCGGCCAGTCGGCGCCCGAGGCGATCCAGGCCGTGGCCAGCACGCGTTGCCCGGCCCAGCCCAGCGGCGAGTCGAGCAGCCGGGTGTCGGTGCCGTCCACCGTGCCCTGTTCCAGCCACACGCCCGGCCAGTGCAGCTGTTGCGTGAAGCGGCCGTGGTCGAAGGCCTCGCCGCCAGCCGGCAGGCCCAGCGCCAGCACGTCCCAGCCGATCATCTGGGCGCCTGGGGCCAGGTCCAGGTGGACCTCGTTGCGTGCGTTGCAGCCGCGGTAGGCGATGGTCTCCAGCGGCAGCCATTCCAGGCGGGCGCCGTCGTCCACGCGCAGCCGTGCCTGCTGCACGGCCTGCGGGCCGGCGCTGCGGTAGAACTTGGCCGCGCCCGGTGTCGTGACCAGGGCGTTCGTGCCGGCCTCGGCGTGCAGGTCGGTGACCAGGCTGTCGCCGCCGACGATGCCGCCGGGCGGGTGCACCACCACGTGGTGGCAGACATCGGGGCCCTCGGGGTAGAGCGCCTGCAGCACGCGCAGCGGACCTTCGTGACGGTCGTGCGCCACCGTGCGCCCGCCTTCGCGCCGGTAGTGCAGCGCCAGATGGGCGGACCAGACCATGCGGGCAGTGTATCGACGCGCGGCTCAAGCACGCCGTGCCGGCGCCGATATGCACGAATCGGCCAATGGCCGGATGCAAGGGAGAACGGTCCATGAATCACTGGAAAGCCTCGCCGTTGGGCGTGCTGGCCGCCACCTGTGCGCTGTCGGCCCAGGCCGGGTTGCCGCTGTTGTCGGAAGACGCCGGCGTGCTGGGCGGTGGCGAGTGCGAACTCGAGGCCGTGGCCGCGTCGGCCCGTGAAGGTGGCGCCGGCGCGCACGAGCAGGCACTGGGCGTGGCCTGCGGCACGGGGCGTGACTGGCAGTGGGGCCTCGGCGTCGCCCGGGCGCGGGCCGACGGGCCGTCGGCCAAGGGGCTCTCGGTGGGCGGCAAGGTCCTGCTGTGGGCGCCGTCCGAGGACGCCGCGGTCGTGCTGGCGCCCACCCTGGGCTGGGCCGACGAGGGCAGCGGCTGGCGCCATGTCGGCCAGGACTTCAACCTCGTCTACAGCGGCCCGCTGACCGCCGACTGGACACTGCACCTGAACCTCATCCACAGCCGAGACCGCGAGGCCGATGCGCGCAGCACCGGCTGGTCGCTGGCCGCGGAGCACGCCGGCCTCGCCGTCGGCGGCTGGGTGCTGGCGCCGATGGGCGACCTGGCCGGCGACGACCGCGCCGCACCCTGGTGGAACCTGGGCCTGCGCGCGACGGTGGTCGAGGATCGGCTCTGGCTGGCCGTGTCCTACGCGCGCCAGATCGACCCGGTGCGCGCGCGCCTGGCCACCTTCAGCGTGAAGCTGGCGTTCTGACCGCGGCGCGGCCGGTTCAGAGCCGGATCAGCACCTTGCCGGGCGCGCCGGCTTCGACCGCCTCGTGGGCGGCCGCGATGTCTTCCAGGGCATGCACGATCGGCGCCGGGTGGCGCAGCGTGCCACGCCGAAGCAGGTCCGTGATGCCGTCGATCGTCACGCGCAGCGCTTCGTCGGGCAGCCGGTAGACGATGAAGAAGCGCACGTCGACGAAGCCCAGGATCAGCGGCCGGAACGGCAGGGCCATGTCGGCCTGGCCGGAACCGTAGACCACCACCTGGCCGCCGAAGGCCAGCCAGTCGCCCCAGTGGCGGGCGTTGGCGGCTGCATCCACCTCCACGATGGCATCGGCGCCGCGGCCGCCGGTGAGCGCCTTCACGCGGGCGGCCACGTCCTCGCGCCGGTAGTCAATGGTGGCGTCGGCCCCGGCCTCGCGCGCCAGCGCGGCCTTGGCCTCGCTGCTGACGATGGCGATCACGCGCGCCCCGGCAGCGCGGGCCAGCTGCGTGACGTACAGGCCCACCGCCCCGGCCGCGCCGGGCACCAGCACCGTGCGGCCCAGCAGCGACCCCAGCTGCGTCACGGCGTGGAAGGCCGTCATCAGCGGGATGCCGATGGAGGCGCCGGTCTCGAAGCTCGTGCCCTCGGGCAATGGCACGGCCTGTCGCGCCGGCAGCGCGATGGCTTCCGCTGCCGTGCCCATCGCACGGTCCCACTGGCCGTTCCAGACCCACACGCGTTGGCCGACGCGTGCCGGGTCCACGCCGGCGCCCACCGCGTCGATGGTGCCGGCACCATCGCTGTGCGGCACCACCAGCGGAGAGTCCATGCCTGGCCGGGAGCGCGACTTCACGTCCGACGGGTTGACGCCGGAGCAGGCCACGCGCACGCGCACCTCGCCCGGGCCAGGTTCGGGCAGCGGCAGGTCCTCGAGGCGCAGGACGTCCTTGGCAGGGCCCTTGTGGCGGTAGACAGCGGCTTTCATGGTGGTGGTGCGCAGTGGTGGTGACACCACCGATCATCGCAGCAGGCCTTCGAGGCCGTCAGCGCCGCCAGAAGGTGCGGTGCAGCACCACGATCTCGTCGCGCACCGCCGTCACCGGCCCGATCACCTGCACCGCCTTCTGCCCGCGTGCGAACACCTCGCGGCAGGGCAGGTCCAGCGTCGGGTTCTCCGGGTGCGCGCCGGTGAGCGCCAGCAGGTCGGATTCCGCCATGCCGTAGACCAGGCGACCGATGTGTGCCCAGTACTGCGTGCCGGCACACATGGCGCAGGGCTCCACCGTGGTCACCAGCGTGCAGGGCCAGAGTTCCTCGGGCGTGAAGCGATCGGCGGCGCGGCGGGCCAGCACGGCCTCGGCGTGGTTGACGGCGTCGACGTTGCCCTGCGTCATCAGCACCGTTTCTCCGTCGGCCGCCACCAGCAGCGCGCCGAAGGGGTGGTGGCCGGCGGCGAGCGCCGCCTGCGCGATGGCGTTGGCCGCCCGCAGGTGGCGCACGGCCTGCTCGTCCGTCATGACCTCAGGCCGCCTGTGAGCCGCGGTGCGCCCAGCCAGTGGTGCGCTTCTCGATCCAGCTGAAGAACTCGTACATCGCCATCGCCATCGCGCCGATGGTCACCAGCCCGGCAAAGGCCAGCGGCATGCGCTGCTGGCTGCCGGCGGTCTGCATCAGGTAGCCGATGCCGCTGTCGCCGGCGGTCATTTCCGCCAGCACCGTGCCCACGAAGGCCAGCGTGATGGCGATCTTCAGGCTGCCGTAGAAGTAGGGCATCGAGCGCGGCAGGCCCACCTTGACCAGCACGTCCCAGCGGCGGGCGCCGAGCACGCGCAGCACGTCCTCCAGTTCCGGTTCCAGCGTGGCCAGGCCGGTGGCGATGTTCACGGTGATGGGGAAGAAGCTGATCAGGAAGGCCGTGAGGATGCCCGGCCCCAGGCCGATGCCGAACCACACCACCAGGATGGGCACCACCGCCGCCTTGGGCACGGCGTTGAAGGCCACCATCAGCGGGTACAGCGCGGTGTAGGCCAGGCGCGAGCTGCCGATCAGGAAGCCCAGCAGCACGCCCACCACGATGCTCAGGCCGAAGCCCAGCATCGTGACCCAGAAGGTCTTCCAGGCGGCTTCCAGCAGCGGGCCCTTGTACTCGGCGAAGTCCTTGGCGATCTGCCAGGGGCTGGGGAAGATGAAGTCCGGGATGTCGAAGCCGGCGACGATGATTTGCCACAACAGCAGCACCGCGGCCAGCACCACCAGCGGCGACCAGCGCTCCATGTTCCGGGTGATCTTCATTGCGGCACCGCCACGCCTTCTTTCCGCATCGCCCCGATGTGACCGCGCAGCTCGTGCACGATGTCGGTGAACTTCGGCGTGTATGTCACTTCCAGGTCGCGCGGGCGCGGCAGGTCGATCTCGCGCTTGACGACGAAGCGGCCGGGGCTGCGGCTCATGCAGTACACGGTGTCGGCCAGGAACACGCTCTCGCGCAGGTCGTGCGTCACCAGGATGACGTTGAACTTCTGCGCCGCATGCAGGTCGCGCAGCGCGCACCAGAGCTCCTCGCGCGTGAAGGCGTCCAGCGCGCCGAAGGGTTCGTCGAGCAGCAGCATCTTGGGCTCGTGCACCAGCGCGCGGCAGATGCTGGCGCGCTGCTGCATGCCGCCGCTGAGCTGCCAGGGGTACTTGTCCTCGTAGCCGGCCAGGCCCACGCTGGCCAGCAGGTCGCGGGCCCGCGCCGCGAATTCCTTCTTCTTCGCGCGGAACTGGCTGCGGTAGGGCTCCACGATCTCCAGCGGCAGCAGCACGTTGTCCAGCGTGGTGCGCCAGGGCAGCAGGCTGGGCGCCTGGAAGGCCATGCCGCTGATCTTCAGCGGGCCGGTCACCGGTTCGCCGCCGATGGTGATGCGCCCGCGGCTGGGCATCTTCAGCCCTGTGGTCAGCTTCATGAAGGTGGACTTGCCGCAGCCCGAGGGCCCGACGATGGCGATGAATTCGCCTTCCTCCACCTGCAGCGAGATGTCCTCGACCGCGTAGGTGCCGGCGCGCTCCAGCTCGTCGTTGTAGGCGAGCCAGACGTTCTGGAAGTCGACGAAGGCCACGCGCCTACTTCTTCGGCGGGAGGATGCTCAGCTCGGCCTTGGAAGGCAGGAACGCGTCGGTCCACACCGCAGTGGGATCGATGCGCGTCTTGGTGTTGAACGCGTCCGACACCTGCGAGGCCATCAGGGCCAGGCGACCCGGGTTGACGATGCCGAAGCCCTCGGCACGCGCGTCCGGGCTGGCGACGACGGCATCGATGGCCATGCGCAGCCGGCGCTTCTCCAGGGCGACGTTGATGATGCCGTCGCGGGCCTTGACGTAGTCGATGGCCGGGTCCGGGTTGGCCATCACTTCCTTCGCCCCCTTGGCGAAGGCGGCCAGGAATGCCTTCACGGCTTCCGGCTTCTCGGCGATCAGCTTCGGGCTGGCGATGATGGCGTTGCCGTAGAGCTTCACGCCGTACTCGCCGTAGGGCAGCACGACGATGTCGGCCGGCTTCACGCCGCGCGCCTCCAGGTTGAGGATGGACGTGAACGAGAAGCCGGTGATGGCGTCGACGTCGCCGCGCACCAGCATGGTCTCGCGCAGCGGCGGGTCCATGCTGGTCCACTTGACGCTGCCGATGCCGTTGGCCTTGGCGAAGATCGGGAACGCCTTGCGCCCGGCGTCGAAGCCCGGGGCGCCCAGGTTCTTGCCGTTCAGGTCACCGGGCTTGGTGATGCCGCTCTTCTTCAGCGCCAGGGCCGCGGCCGGCGTGTTGTTGTAGACCATCATCACCGCCACCGGCTTGTTCGGCGCGTCGGGGTTGTTGGCGTGGAACTCCATCAATGCCGCCATGTCGGCGAAACCCATGTCGTAGGTGCCCGAGGCCACGCGGGTGACGGTGCCGCCCGAGCCGTTGCCGGCGTCGATGCTCACGTCCAGGCCGGCGGCCTTGTAGTAGCCCTTGGCGGCCGAGGCGAGGAACAGGGCCGACGGGCCCTCGAAGCGCCAGTCGAGCTGGAACTTGATGGGGGTCTGGGCCAGCGCGGGGGCACTCAGCAGCGGCAGGGCTGCGGCGGCCAGGGCGGCCGCGAAGGTGCGTCGGGAGGTGGGCAGCAGGGGCATGGAACGGGCTCCGGAGAGGACTCGGTGAACAATGACGACAGCCACAGCAAATTCTGTGCGCAGTCGATGCGCCTGGCCCATCGGGTGAATCCGCGTTGTGCGCCGGTCTGGTGCGTGGAAGCGCGCGCGCCGGGGTGATGCGGCGGTTCATGCCCCGAGGAGGTGCGCTGTCCGGCCGGCGCGCGCTGCGGGAGAATCGCGGTGGAGCCCGACGATGCCCATCTACGAATACACCTGCCGCGACTGCGGCCACCCGTTCGAGACCCTGGTGCGCACCGGCACCGTGCCGGCCTGCCCGCACTGCCGTTCGCAGGCGCTGGACAAGCGGCTGTCGGCGCCGGCGGCGCTGACCACCTCGGCCGCAGACGCGGCGTCGCCGATGCCGTCGGCCTGCGGCGCCTGCGGCCATCCCGGCGGGCCCGGGGCCTGCCGCTTCGACGCCTGACCCGCGGGTTCAGGTCTTCGTGGCCGCCGTGACGGCGATGCCACGGAACTGGCCCGCCGCCGGGGCGGCAGCGGGCGTTGCCGGCCGCGGCCAGCGCTTGGGATCCAGCCGGTACAGCAACTCGGCCTCGCGCGCGCGCGCCAGCGCCACGTTGGCCAGCTTCACGCGGCCGAAGCCGCGCATGGTCTGCGGCAGCGCCGCGATCTGCGTGGCCAGCACGCGGTTGTCGGCGTTCAGCAGCGGCAGCAGTTCGTCCACGCGCTGCAGGTAGTCGTCGATCAGCGTGCGCTCCATGCGCCGTTCCGCGGTGCGGCCGAAGAGGTCGAAGGCGGTGCCGCGCAGCCGCTTGCCCTTGGCCAGCCAGCGCATGGCCGGCAGCAGCCAGGCGCCCAGGCGGATCTTCTGCGGCGGCTTGCCGTCGCGGCCGCGGGTCAGCAGCGGCGGCGCCATGTGGAACCCGATCTGCAGGTCGCCCTCGAACTGCGCCTGCAGCTTCTCCAGGAAGCGGCCGTCGCTGTACAGCCGCGCCACCTCGTACTCGTCCTTGTAGCTCATCAGCTTCAGCAGGCTCTTCGCCACCGTGGTGGTGAAGGGCAGGGCAGGGCCTTCGGCCGGCGCCGGCAGCGCCATCTCGGTGCGGCGCACACGCTGGATCACGGCATCGAAGCGGGCGGCCCAGGCGCGGTCCTGCCAGCCGGTGAGGTGGGCCATGGCGTGGCCCAGGAAGACGTCCAGCGGCTCGTCGGCCGGTGCCGGCTCCGGCGTTTCGCGCAGGGCCTGCAGCGCGGCAGGGTCGGCGGCGGCCAGGCGGCCGAGCGCGAAGGCCAGCAGGTTGCTCTGCACCGCCACGCCGTTGAGCTCGATGGCGCGCTGCAGCGCCGGCAGCCCCACCGGCACCAGGCCCCGCTGCCAGGCGATGCCCAGGGCGACGATGTTGCTGACGATGGTGTCGCCCAGGAAGTCCTCGGCCAGGGTCTGGGCGTCGAAGGTCTCCACCGCGTGGTCCCCGGCGGCGAAGCGCAGCTTGGCCAGCAGCTCGGGCACGCGCAGCGTGGCGTCCGGGTTCTTCAGCGACTCGGCCACCGGCACCTCGTGCACGTTGGCCAGCACGCGCGTGCGGCCGTGGCGCACCGTCTGCAGCGCGTCGGGGCTGGCACCGACGACGAGGTCGCAGGCGAGGATGGCGTCGGCCTGCTGGGTGTCGATGCGCACCTGGTTCAGCCGCTCCGGCACGTCGGCCCAGCGCACGAAGCTCAGCACGCTGCCGCCCTTTTGCGCAAAGCCCATGAAGTCGAGCACGCTGGCACTCTTGCCTTCCAGGTGGGCGGCCATCGCGATGACCGCGCCTACGGTCACCACGCCGGTGCCGCCGACGCCGGTGACCAGCAGGTCGTACGGCCCGGTCCAGGTGTGCGGCGCGGGTTCCGGCAGCGCGGCCACGCGGGCCAGGAACGCGGCCGTGCCGTTGACCAGCGCGCCGCTCTTCTTGCGCGGCCTGCCGCCGCTGACGCTGACGAAGCTGGGGCAGAAGCCGTTGGCGCAGCTGTAGTCCTTGTTGCAGGCGCTCTGGTCGATGCGGCGCTTGCGGCCCAGCGGGGTCTCCAGCGGCAGCACGGCCACGCAGTTGCTCTGCACGCCGCAGTCGCCGCAGCCCTCGCAGACGTCGTCGTGGATGTACAGCCGCTCGGCCGGGTCGACCATCTCGCCCTTCTTGCGCCGGCGGCGCTTCTCGGCGGCGCAGGTCTGCTCGTAGATCAGCACCGTCACGCCCTCGATCTCGCGCAGGCGGCGCTGCACCTCGTCGAGCTCCTCGCGCGGGTGGAAGCTGGTGTCGGCGGGGAAGCGGTCGCGGATGGGGCCGAACTGCTCGATGTGGTCGCTGACCACGGCGACGGCCTTGACGCCCTCGCTCTCCACCTGGCGGGCGATGGCGTCGACGCTGATGACGCCGTCCACCGGCTGGCCGCCGGTCATGGCCACCGCGTCGTTGAACAGGATCTTGTAGGTGATGGTGGCCCGGGCCGCCACCGCCTGGCGGATGGCGAGGTAGCCGGAGTGGTAGTAGGTGCCGTCGCCCAGGTTCTGGAACACGTGCGGGCGGCGCGTGAACATGCTGTGGCTGACCCAGTCCACGCCTTCGCCGCCCATCTGGATCAGGCCGCCGGTGTGGCGGTCCATCCAGCTGGCCATGAAGTGGCAGCCGATGCCGGCGCGCGCCTCCGAGCCCTCGGGCACCTTGGTGCTGGTGTTGTGCGGGCAGCCGGCGCAGAAGTAGGGCAGGCGCTTGACGGCGTCGCCGGCGTTGCTGAGCAGCTCGGGCGGGGTGAAGTCGCGCACGTGTTCCTGGTGGCGGTCGAATCCTGGCAGATGCCGGGCGAACCACTGCGCCACGATCTCGATCAGCCGCGACGGGCGAAGCTCGCCCACGTCGCTGACCAGGGGCCGGCCCTCGGCATCGGTCTTGCCCAGGATGCGCGGGCGCACCGGCGCGTTGTAGAACAGCGTGCGCAGCTGGCGTTCGACGATGGGCGCCTTCTCCTCGATGACCAGCAGTTCCTGCAGGCCGTCGGCGAAGGCCTGCATGCGCGTGGTCTCGATCGGGAAGCTCAGGCCCACCTTGTAGACGCGCACGCCGGCGGCGGCCAGCATCTCCGGCGTGATCTCCAGCCGGCGCAGCACTTCCATGAAGTCGTAGTGCGCCTTGCCCACGGTGACGATGCCGAAGCGCGCCTGCGGCGAAACGATGACGTCGCGGTCGATGCTGTTGACGCGCGCGAAGGCCGCCACTGCCGCGAGCTTGTCCTTCAGCCGCGTCTCGATGCGCAGCGACGGCAGGTCGGGCCAGCGGTAGTGCAGGCCATCGGCCGGTGCCTGGTGGCCGGTGGCGGCGCGCACGGTGTCGGCGTCGGCCCAGGCGGCGACACGCGCGTTGATGCGGTCCAGGTCCACGGTGGCACCGCTCTCCACCACTTCCGACAGCGCCGTGAAGCCCACCCAGTTGCCGCTGAAGCGCGACAGCGCCCAGCCGTAGAGGCCGAACTCCAGGTACTCCGCCACGTTGCCCGGCGCCACCACCGGCATGTGCCAGGCCTGGAACACGTCGTCGCTCTGGTGCGGCATCGAGCTGCTGACGCAGCCGTGGTCGTCGCCGGCCACCACCAGCACGCCGCCATGCGGGCTGGAGCCGTAGGCGTTGCCGTGCTTGATGGCGTCGCCGGCGCGGTCCACGCCCGGGCCCTTGCCGTACCAGAGCGCGAACACGCCGTCGTGCGTGCGCTCGGGGTCGCTCTCCACGCGCTGCGTGCCCAGCACCTGGGTGGCGCCGAGTTCCTCGTTGACCGCCGGCACGAAGCGGATGCCGGCCTCGGTGAACCGGCCGCCGGCCTTCCAGATGGCCTGGTCCAGCATGCCCAGCGGACTGCCGCGGTAGCCGCTGACGAAGCCGGCGGTGTTCAGGCCGGCCGCGGCATCGCGCGCGCGCTGCATCAGCAGCAACCGGACCAGGGCCTGGGTGCCGGTGAGGAAGACGGCGCCCGATGGCGCCCACAGGTTGTCGGAGAGCTGGTAGCCGGGGCGCTGCAGGGCGGTGGACATGCGCTGCTCCTTGAGCCGGGTCAAAGCGGCAAGGTTAGACCCATCGCGCGCGAATGTCGTCCTTCGTTCCCCGTGTCCGGGTCAGAATCGAAGAACAGCGTTCTCGGAAATCGACATGAGCGAGGAAATCGATCTCGACCGCGCCAGCCGCCAGATCCTGGCCGAGTTGCAGCGCGACGCCCGCCAGACCGTGCAGCAGCTGGCCGAACGGGTGGGCCTGTCGGCCACGCCTTGCTGGAAGCGCGTGAAGGCCATGGAGGCCGCCGGCGTGATCCGCGGCTACACCGCGCTGGTGGACCGCGCCAAGGTGGGACTGGGCCTGCGCGTGGTGGTGGAGGCCAACCTGCAGCAGCACAGCGAGGCCGCGGTGCGCCGCTTCGAGGCGGCGGTGGCCACCAGCCCGCAGATCGTGCAGTGCGTCAGCACAACCGGCCAGGCCGACTACATCCTCACCGTGCTGGCGGCCGACATCGCGGCCTACGAGCGCTTCCTGCACGACGTGCTGTTCAAGCTGCCGGGCATCACGCACGTGCGCTCGAGCATCGTGCTGCGCGAGGTGAAGGCGGAGACGCGGCTGCCGGTGCCGGAGGCCTGAGCAGGACGGCCAGCCCTGCCAGCCCTGCCGGCGCAGCGGTGCCTCGACTCAGGCCGGCTGTTCGGCCAGCGCCTTCAGGTTGGCCAGCCCGGCGTCGAAGTCAGGGCCGACCAGCCGTTCCATGAACAGGCCGAACCAGCGGCCGAGCAGGTTGTCCATGGTGCCGTGCATGCGCCAGGTGACGCGGGTGGCGGCGCCGTCGGGCACCAGGGTCAGATCGCCCTGGCTGGGGGCGAAGCCGTCGATGCGAAGTTCGTAGGCCACGCGCTGCGGCGGCTCGGCTGCGGTGAGTGTCATCGCGCCATTGCCCTGGCTCTCGCTGGTCCAGGACCAGGCGGCCCCGGCGCCGCGGGCGGCCCCGGTCTCGGTGACCTTCATCTGCGGGTCGCGCTGGTACCACACGCCCCAGCGCGACCAGCCGGCCGACGAGTCGACCAGCGGGTAGATCTTCTCCGGCGCCGCCTGCACCTGCACCGAGCGGCTGACCTCGTAGGCCGGGTCGATCAGCAACGCGCCGCCGAAAACGGCTGCCGCCAGCAGGACAACCAGGCCCAGGAGGAACTTGAGGATCTTCATGGTGGCCCCTGGAGAACGGATGCCGACATGCTCGCCGGGTGCAGCGGCCGGGTCAACCCGCCGCAGCCCGAAGGCCAAGGCTCAGGCCGCCTTGCGGCCGTGTCCACAGCCCTGCTGCGCCGCGACCAGTCGTTCGTCGGTGATCGTCACGCCCGGGCCGGTGACGACGGCGAAGTACACCGTCTGCCCGAGCACGATCTCCACCTCCGGCCGGTCGGCCTTGGCGTGCTGGATCATCACCAGCTCGGCGCGCGCCAGGCGTTCGTGCCATTGCGCCAGATCCTTGGGCGTGGCGCACTGCACCGGCTTGACACGCACCACGCCCTTCAGCCCCGAGCCCAGGGCATCGACCCAGTGGTAGGTGCCTGGCAGGCCGAAGGCGTGGCTGTAGCCGCATTCGTTGACCAATGCGGCGCTGCCGAAGAAGGGCTGGTCGCCGGCGATCTCGAAGCCGGGCGCGTCGCGGTCGGGGCAGTGCCAGCTGACGAGGTCGCCAGCCTCGATGGCCAGCTTGGTCCGGTCGGGGCGGAAGCGGTCGCCGTCCCAGCCCAGTTCCACGTGGTGCTGCGTCATCTTGCCGTCGCTGCGCCGCGGGCCCACGTCGATGGAGAACGGGCGGTCGATGGAGAGCATGCCGCCGCCGGCCGGCAGCGCGGCCCAGGCGTAGGTGCCTTCGCGCATGAAGCGCTGGCCGTAGGCGTCGGTGAGCCGCAACACGCGGCTGTCCAGGGTGTCGAGGTGTTGCATGGTGTGGTCCTGTGCTGGGTTCAGCCGGTGATGTCGATGCCGAGGACCAGTTCGTCCTCGTCGGTGGACTGGATGACGGCGCTCACCGCGTCCAGCGTGACGAACACCGGCGGGTCGTTGGCGCCGGCACCGGGCAGCACCTGGAACTGCTGCGGCTGGCTGTAGATCGGGATCGTCAGGCCGCTGACGAACGGCGAGAGGATCGGCCCCAGGAAGCCGGTGAGCCCGGCGATGCCGATGGCCGCCAGGATGGCGTTGACCGCGATGGCCACGAAGGGCCCGATGAACGGGATGGCCAGCAGCAGAGGCGTGATGGCCAGGCCGATCAGCGCCAGCATGCCGGCGGTGGCGGGCCCGAACTGCAGCTGCGAGACGTTCTGCACCACGCCGCGCACGCGCCAGTGGCCACCGGTGAGCGCGATGTCCAGCCCGAAGTCGGCGGTGGCCTCGACCCAGTCGCCCAGCGATACCGGGACCATGATGGACGGCCAGGAGATGCAGATGCGCGGCGTGCAGACACGGCCGACGCAGGGGATGTCCACGCACACGCGCGGCAGGCAGAGCTCCGGCAGGAATCGGTTCAGGTCGATGCCGAAGCTCAGGTTGAGCTGCCAGTTCAGGCGCAGGTTGGCCACGCGGATCGTGCCCGGCGCGATGAGGTCGATGGCGCCACTGACGAAGGCGGCCTGCGCGCTGTAGGTGGCCACGAAGGGCCCGAGGTTGCCGCTGCCGGCTGCCGGTGGCAGCGGCACGGTGGCCAGCGCGGTGTTGAACAGGGTGTTGGCGCCCCCTTCGTCGAGGGCGGCGGTGATTTCGGCCATGGGGTGTTCTCCTTCAGACGTTGCCACGTGCGAGCACGTGGTCCTGGTCGATCAGCGGGCCCTGCGTGACCAGCAGCTGGAAGGCGCCGGCGCGCAGCGCCGAGATCGGCAGGTGCACCTGCGAAAGGGCGGCGTCCAGCAGCATGCGGATCAGGCACTCGAGCACCGACTCCAGGCTGTCGGGCGTGATGTCGACCAGCTCGACGGCGTCGACGCGCAGGCGGATCTCGCCGTTGCCGCTGGCGTCGTTCCAGCTGTCGAGGTGGCCGATCGCGAACACGCCGAGCTCGGTGCAGGTCACCTCGCCAAGGCTTCGGTCGTCGTCGTTGGGTTTGCCGGTGGGGTCCTTGCCCTGGCCGCGGTCATCGCGGCGCTTGACGCAGTTGATGCACAGCTTGACCGCCGTGCGCAGCGAGAAGCCGCCGGGTGGCAGCGACAGCTGCGGCGGCAGGGCATCGTCGGGATCGTGCAGGTCGACGCGCGGGATCTCGAACTGCACCGCCCAGTCGATGCCGCCGGGCAGACCCGGGAAGGCGATCGCCGGCATCTGCGTGGCGGTGACGTTGGTCGCCGGCACGAAGGCCGGCGAGCCGTAACGCAGGTACCGGGGGCGCGCGGTGAAGAACGCGCGAAGCAGGTCGTTGAGGGCGCTTTCGTGGATCGAAGCAAAGACGCGCTGGGTGTCGGTCAGGCTCATGGGCCGCCTCCTGTCGCAGTCGGGGGTGAAGGTCAGGCGCCGGTGTTCGGGTCCGGCGTGTCTTCACTGTCGGCGACAAGGCACGACACGGCCACCCACCTTTGGCGGTGGTGGCGCACTGCACGCTAGGGGCCGAGAACTGGGGGGGTGGGGACGCGTGCGTCACACTGCGGGCTGCCCGCAGCCGCCCTGCGCCGGGTGCCCCGCACCGCTTGACCCTTGCCGGAGGATCGCATGCCCACCATCCATGTCCAGCTCTTTGCCGGCCGAACGGTCGAACAGAAACGCGCGCTCGCCAAGGCGCTGACCGATGCCACCGTGGCCACGCTCGGTGCGAAGCCGGAATCGGTGGACGTGATCTTCACCGACGTGCAGCGCCAGGACTGGGCCACCGGTGGCGAACTGTGGAGCGACAAGGCCGCGGCGCCGCCGCCGGCCGGCTGACCGGGACGCGGCGCCGCGCCTGCGGCGTGATCAGAGCACCTCGAACAGCTTGCGCTTGAGCTCGTCCAGGCGCTTGCGGCCCATCCACGAACTGCCGATGGCCTCTTCCCAGGCGGCGTAGTGCTCGCGCAGTTCGGCGGCGTCCACGCTGTGGAAGATCTTCTCCACCAGGGTCAACCGCGAGTTCTGCTCGAGCATCCGGTTGATGGTGTTGATCATGAAGTTGCGCGCCATGTCCACCTGCTCGGCGCTGCGCGATCCGGCAGGCGGCAGGCCGGCCAGCGCGGTCGCCGCGCCTGCTGTGGCCATTGCCGCAGCATCGCTGGTGGCTGCCGCGGGGGCTGGGGCAGGGGCGGCCGTGGCCGTGGCCGTCAGCTCGATGCACCCCAGCGCTTCGAGTTCCATCAGCAGCGACGAGGCGTCCGCGTTGCCGGCCAGCGTGGCCAGCTCGCGCACGGGCCGCCTGCCGTCGACCAGCAGCAGCACGCGCCGCGTGAGCAGCGGCAGCTTCAGGCTGCGCTGCTGGATCTCCTGCTGGCCCAGCGGTGTCTTCGCAAAGATGGCGTCGAGGGCGGGTGCGGTCGTGTCGGACATGGCGTGCGACCGGCCACGCGGGCAGCGTGGACCGGAAGGGCGCAGGAAGCGAAAGATGACGAGTTTTTCGGCAGGCCCCGCGATCATTGACCCGTGAAAACCCTAGTGCCTGTCCCGGACGTCTCGATGCTGCCACCGATGTCACGGTTGGGCCGCGTCACCGAGAATGCAACTGTCTTCACCTCTCAGCCATCACCACTCATGAACGGTCTCATGCAGCAGCATCCGCTGCTCATCTCCTCGTTGCTGATCCACGCCGAACGCCACCATGGTGGGCAGGAGATCGTCTCCCGCCGCGTGGAAGGCGACATCCACCGCACCACCTACCGTGAACTGGCGGCGCGCGCGCGCCGGATGGCCAAGGCCATGGCGGCGCTGGGCGTGCGTGACAGCGACCGCGTGGCCACGCTGGCCTGGAACGGCTACCGCCACATGGAGCTGTACTACGCCGTCAGCGGCATGGGCGCGGTGCTGCACACGCTGAACCCGCGCCTGCACCCCGACCAGGTCGTGTGGATCGCCGACCACGCCGAGGACCTGGTCCTGTGCTTCGACCTCACCTTCCTGCCGCTGGTGCAGGCGGTGGCCGGCCGCCTGAAGACGGTGAAGCACTTCGTGCTGATGGCCGACCGCAGCCACATGCCGGCCGAGGCCAAGATCCCCGGCCTGCTGTGCTATGAGGACCTGATCGACGCCCACGACGACGTCTACACGTGGCCTGAGCTCGACGAGAACCACGCCAGCTCGCTGTGCTACACCAGCGGCACCACCGGCAACCCCAAGGGGGTGCTCTACAGCCACCGCAGCACGGTGCTGCACGCCTTCGGCGCCGCGCTGCCCGACGCGCTGAACTGCTCCAGTCGCGACGTGATCCTGCCCGTGGTGCCGATGTTCCACGTCAACGCCTGGAGCCTGCCGTACGTGGGCTGCATGGTCGGCAGCAAGCTGGTGTTCCCCGGCGCCGGGCTGGACGGCAAGAGCCTGTACGAACTGTTCGAGTCGGAGAAGGTCACGTGCTCGGCCGGCGTGCCCACCGTCT
This sequence comes from Burkholderiaceae bacterium, assembly GCA_024235855.1. GTDB lineage: Bacteria > Pseudomonadota > Gammaproteobacteria > Burkholderiales > Burkholderiaceae_C > Rubrivivax. The sequence continues at coordinate 266,868 of JACKLN010000005.1, read as the reverse complement.
GGCAGGGCCTGCTGGCCTACGTGGAGGCCAACGGCCTGAAGTTCAGCACCATGAACCGCACGGTGATCGGCGGCTCGGCCTGCCCGCCGGCGATGATCCGCGCCTTCCAGGAGAAGTACGGCGTGCACGTGCTGCACGCCTGGGGCATGACCGAGATGAGCCCGCTGGGCACGGTGTGCAGCTTCCGCAACAAGCACCTGGCGCTCAGCGAAGAGGAGCGCCTGGCGCTGCAGACCAAGCAGGGCCAGGCCATCTTCGGCGTCGACATGAAGATCGTCGACGGCGATGGCCAGGAACTGCCCTGGGACGGCCAGGCCAGCGGCGAGCTGCTGGTGCGCGGGCCGTGGATCATCGAGCAGTACTTCAAGGGCGAAGGCGGAGACCCGCTGGTCGACGGCTGGTTCCCCACCGGCGACGTGGCCACCATCGACGCCGACGGCTACATGCAGATCACCGACCGCAGCAAGGACGTGATCAAGTCCGGCGGCGAGTGGATCGGCTCCATCGACCTGGAGAACATCGCCATGGCGCACCCGGCCGTGGCCATGGCGGCCTGCATCGCGGCCAAGCACCCGAAGTGGGACGAGCGCCCGCTGCTGGTGGTGATGAAGAAGCCCGGCGCCGAGGTGACCAAGGAAGAACTGCTGGCCTTCTACGAAGGCAAGATCGCCAAGTGGTGGACGCCGGACGACGTGGTCTTCGTCGACGCGATTCCGCTCGGCGCGACCGGCAAGATGCAGAAGAACAAGCTGCGCGAGCAGTTCAAGGACCACGCGCTGCCGACCGCCTGACCGCGGTGCGCTGAAAGGCAACGGGGGCAGCGGCCAAAGCCGCTGCCCCCGTTGTCATGGGGCGCCGCCTGTGGCGCTCAGAACGTGACCTGCTCGCCCGGCTGCGGCACGACCACGCGCACGCCGCTGCCTTCCATGCCCTTGGCGAAATCCTCGGGCTTGCCCGCCAGGATGGGGAAGGTGCCGTAGTGCATGGGCAGTGCGTACTTCGGCTTGATGTACTCGCGCACCGCCAGCGCGCCCAGGTTGGCGTTGATCGTGAAGTTGCCGCCGATGGGCAGCAGCACCAGGTCGGGCTTGTAGACCTCGCCGATCATGCGCATGTCGCCGAACAGGCCGGTGTCGCCCATGTGGTAGATCTTGAAGCCGTTCTCCAACTCGACGATCCAACCCACCGGCTCGCCGCCGGGCAGGATCTGGGTCTTGCCGGTGGCCGGGTCCTGCCAGCGGAATTCCGAGCTGTGCTCGGCACGCACCATGTGCAGCTTGATGTCCGGGCCGATGGGCGAGACCACGCCGCTCTTGTTCATGCCCGGCGCGCGGTCGGCCTCGATCAGGCCCAGCGACGCCATCGTGCCGCCCAGGCCCGGCGGCATGTAGAGCTTGGTGTCGTTTAGCTTGGCCAGCTCGGCGGCGTCGGCCACGTGGTCGAAGTGGGCGTGCGTGACCAGCACCACGTCCACCTTGCCCAGGGCCTTCAGGTCCTTGAACGCGGCCGGCGTCTTCGGGTTGGTCTTGAGCCACGGGTCGATGACGATGACCTTGCCGGTGGGCGAGGTGATCTTGAACGTGGCCTGGCCGAGCCAGAGCACCTCGACCTTGCCGGTGCCCTGGGCATGGGCCGGGGCCGTGGCGAGTGCAGCCGCTGCGGCCAGTGCGGACAGGAAACGACGCATCGGGGACTCCTCGTGTTGGTGGGAAAACCAATGATTCTTGGGTTGAACTGGCAAGTCACCCGTCGCGGCTTGCAGTAACCCTGAACACCGTCGGGTCAACCGCTGCGGCGAGCCGCCGATGGTCGTACCGCGGTCGCCGTGCGACCATCCTGCGGCCATCACGCCAGGCCCGGGTTGCGCCGGGGCGTTCAGGAGACCAGCGCCATGCAGCCCTCCCCGTCGTCGCGGCCCGATGAACTCTGCCGCCGGACCTACGCCATGGTGCTGGCCGGCGGGCGCGGCAAGCGCCTGGGGCCGCTGACCGACCGCCGCGCCAAGCCGGCCGTGCCCTTTGCCGGCAAGCTCGAGATCATCGACTTCGCGCTGTCCAACTGCGTCAACGCCGGCATCCGCCACATCGGCGTGCTCACGCAGTACAAGGCACAGAGCCTGATCCGCCACCTGGAGCGCGGCTGGGGCTTCCTGGCCGCCACGCTGGGCGAATACGTGGACGTGGTGCCGGCCCAGCAGCAGGTGGGCGAGGCCTGGTACGCCGGCACGGCCGACGCCGTGGCGCAGAACGTCGAGCTGATCCGCGAGGCCGACGCGCGCTGGGTGCTGGTGCTCGCCGGCGACCACGTCTACAAGATGGACTACGCCGTGATGCTGGCGGATCACGTGGCCAGTGGCGCGGCGGTCACCATGGCCTGCATCGACGTGCCGCGCGACGAGGCCTCGGCCTTCGGCGTGCTGCAGCTGGCCGTCGACGGCTGCGGCCGGGTCACGGCCTTCGCCGAGAAGCCGCCGGACCCGGCCCCGCTGCCGGGCCGGCCTGACCGCGCCCTGGCCAGCATGGGCATCTATGTCTTCGACGCCGACCTGCTGCTGGCCGAGCTGGCCCGCGACGCGGCCGACCCGGCGTCCAGCCACGACTTCGGGCACGACCTGCTGCCTTCGCTGGTGGCGCGCGGCGGTGTGCACGCGCACCCCTTTGCCCGCAGCTGCGTCAACACCACGGCGCAGGGCCCGTACTGGCGCGACGTGGGCACGGTGGACGCCTACTACGCCGCCAACATGGACCTGGTGCAGGTGCAGCCGCAGCTCAACCTCTACGACGACGATTGGCCCATCCTCAGCCAGCAGCGTCAGCTGCCGCCGGCAAAGTTCGTCTTCGACGAGCCGGGTGGCCGCTGCGGCCAGGCCCTGCAGTCGCTGGTGGCCAGCGGCTGCATCGTCAGCGGGGCGCTGGTGCGGCGCTCGATCCTGTTCTCCAAGGTGCATGTCGACGAAGGCAGCGCCGTCGAGGACAGCCTGCTGCTGCCCAACGTGCGTTGCGGCCGCGGCGTGCGGCTGCGCCACAGCATCGTCGACAAGCACTGCCGGCTGCCCGACGGCTTCACGGCCGGCCTGGACCCCGACACCGACCGCGCGCGCGGGTTCTTCGTGACGCCGGGCGGGGTGACGCTGATCACGCCGGAGATGATCGGGCAGGCGGGGCGCGTCGGCTGATCAGGTCACCGGCGCCGGGTTGAACAGCACCAGGTCGTTGGCCAGACCGTGGCGCTCGGCCCAGGTGCGCTCGCCGCTGGCCACGGCCAGCAGCTGCTCGAACATGGCCTGGCCGGCCTGTTCGATCGTCCACTGGCCGCTGGCGATGCGGCCGGCGTCGAAGTCCATCAGGTCGTGCCACTGGCGGGCCAGCTCGCTGCGCGTGGCCACCTTCAGCACCGGGCAGGCGGCCAGGCCGTAGGGCGTGCCGCGGCCGGTGGTGAACACGTGCAGGTTCATGCCGGCGGCCAGCTGCAGCGTGCCGCAGATGAAGTCCGACGCCGGCGTGGCAGCGTAGAACAGGCCGTGCCGCCCGGCCAGGTGCTCGCCCGGCGACAGCACGCCGTCGATCGGCCGGCTGCCGCTCTTGACGATGGAGCCCATCGCCTTCTCGACGATGTTGGACAGGCCCCCCGCCTTGTTCCCCGGCGTGGTGTTGGCGCTGCGGTCCACGCCGCCGCGGGCGAGGTAGGTGTCGTACCAGGCCATCTCGTCGACGATGCGCCGGGCCACCTCGGGCGTGCGGGCGCGGGCCGTGAGCTGCTCCACCGCGTCGCGCACCTCGGTGGTCTCGCTGAACATCACGGTGGCGCCGGCGCGCACCAGCAGGTCGGTGCAGGCACCGACGGCCGGGTTGGCGGTGACGCCGCTGAAGGCGTCGCTGCCGCCGCACTGCATGCCCACCACCAGTGCGCTGGCGGGCACCGTTTCGCGCCGCCGCGCGTTCAGGCGCTGCAGGTGCGAATCGGCCTGCTGCAGGATGCGCGCGGTCATCGCGGCGAAACCGTCCTCGTCCTGCAGCCGCACATGGTGGGCGGCGAGCCCATCGGCGATGGCGATGCTGCCGGGCGGAAAAAGGCGCTCGGGCTGCAGCTTCTCGCAGCCCAGCGAGACCAGCATCACCTCGCCGCCGAAGTTCGGGTTCTTCGCCAGGTGGCGCAGCGTGCGGATGGGGATCTCCGCGCCGGGCGCGTCGATGGCCACGCCGCAGCCGTAGGCGTGGGTGAGCGCCACCACGCCATCGACGTTCGGGTAGCGCGGCAGCAGCTCGCGGCGGATGCGCTCCACCGCCGCGTCCAGCACGCCGGCCACGCACTGCACGGTGGTGGACACGGCCAGCAGGTTGCGCGTGCCCACGCTGCCGTCGGCGTTGCGGTAGCCCTGGAAGGTGTAGCCGTCCAGCGGCGCGGCGTCCGGCACGGGTGCGGTGGCCATCGGCAGGCCGCCGAGTGCACGGGCCTCGGGCATCGTGAGCAGCCGTTCGTGCACCCAGTGGCCGGCGGCGATGTCTCGGTTGGCGTAGCCGATGGGGATGCCGTAGCGCTGCACCGGCTCGCCCACGCGCAGGTCGCGCAGCGCCACCTTGTGCGCCTGCGGCAGCTTCTCCTGCAGCACCAGGCCACCGGGCAGCACGGTGCCGGCGGGCAGGCCACCGGGGTTGCCGACGATGGCGACGTTGTCGTCCGGGTGCATCTTCACCAGGACCGGCACCAGCACCGGCGTGGACGGTGGTGTCGTCACGCCACCGCCCCGCGCGCGTTCACGTGCAGCGCGTACAGCGAATGGCTGGCCGCCATGAACAGCCGGTTGCGCTTGGGGCCACCGAAGCACAGGTTGGCGCAGCGCTCGGGCAGGTGCACGTGCAGCAGCGGCCGGCCTTCGGGGTCGTAGACGCGCACGCCGTCCAGGCCGTCCGGGTCGGTGCCGACGGAGCCGTCGCTGCCGAAGCCGCACCAGACGTTGCCGGCCTGGTCCACCGCGATGCCGTCGTAGGCGCCGGGGCCCTGGGCGCTGACGTACAGGCGCTTGTTCTTCAGCGTGGCGCCGACCACGTCGTAGGCCCAGATCACGCGGTGCGGTTTTGCGCGGCTCTCCACCACGTACATCACCGTCTCGTCGGGGCTGAAGGCCAGGCCGTTGCTGCCCTGCAGGTCGTCCAGCACCATCGTCAGGTCGCCGCTGGCGGGGTCGATGCGGTAGACGCCGTGCGGCAGTTCCGGCGTGGCCGGCTCGCCTTCCCACCAGCCCAGGATGCCGAAGGGTGGGTCGGTGAACCAGATGGCGCCGCGGTGCTCGCCCTGCATCTGGCAGACGATGTCGTTGGGCGAGTTCAGGCGCTTGCCCTGGTACTGGTCGGCGAGCACGGTGATCCGGCCGTCATGCTCTGTGCGCGTGACGCGGCGCGTGCCGTGTTCGCAGGCCAGCAATCGGCCCAGGTGGTCGCGGCCCAGGCCGTTGGCGTGGTTCGACGGGGCGCGGAAGGTGCTCAGCGCGCCGCTGCAGTCGTCCCAGCGCAGGATGCGGTTGTTCGGGATGTCGCTGAACAGCAGGTAGCGCCCGTCGCCGAACCACACCGGGCCCTCGGCCCAGTAGAAGCCGCCCGCCAGCTGCTCCACGGTGCCGGACATCAGGCGCAGGGCCAGGCCGCGCTCGTCCAGGATCTCGATGCGCGGGTCGGGCAGGCGGGTGCTGGGGGTGAAGGGCAGGGTGGGTCCGGTGTCCATCGGGGGGCTCCACGGGGTCAGGGGGACGCCGGTGGCCCGGCGCGGCGGCGGGTCGACCTGGCGGGTGTCAGAACGGCCCCTGGGTCACGAAGGCACCGCCCTGGAAGCGCGCGGCGGGCAGGGTCGGGTCGACGATGCCCTGGCGGGCCTCGATGGCGGCGCGGAAAGGCTCCGAGCTGTCCTGCGGCCGGTAGCCCAGGTGCGACGCGCTGCGGTTGTCCCACCAGACCAGCCGGTTGTCGGACATGCCGTAGACCACGCTGTGCCCCACCACCGGGGCCGTGAGTGCCGCGGTCACCAGGCGTTCCAGGTCATCGAAGCTCAGCCAGGTGGCCAGCATGCGGCGGTCGGCAGGTTCGGCGAAGCTCGAGCCGATGCGCAGGCTCACGGTTTCGATGCCCCAGCGGTCGAAGTAGAACTGCGCCAGGTTCTCGCCGAAGGCCTTGGACAGGCCGTAGTAGCCGTCCGGCCGGGGCGCGGCCTGCGGCGTGATCGTCTCGCCCTGCGTGTAGAAGCCGGTGACGTGGTTGGAACTGGCGAACACCACCCGCCTGCAGCCATGTACCCGGGCGCCTTCGTAGACATGGTAGGCGCCGAACAGGTTGGGGCCGGCGATGTCCTCGAAGCCGTGTTCCGTGGAGATGCCACCCAGGTGCACCACGGCGTCCACGCCGTCCAGCAGGGCCATCGTGGCCGCCTTGTCGGCCAGGTCCGCCGGGCGCAGGTCCTCCCCCGGGCCGGCGGGGTCCATCGTCGCCACGTCGCTCAGGCGCAGTTCGGTGCAGAGCGACTTCAGCCGCGGCCGCAGCACACGGCCCAGATGGCCGGCGGCGCCGGTGAGCAGCAGGCGGTTGAAACGCAGGGTGGTGGTCATGGCGGAACGAAGCCGAGGGCTGACGCTGCAGTTGGTGTTGCGCGAGGTGATAGGTTGTCGTACAACTCGTTCCATTCTTGGTGCCGCCCTGTCGCCTGTCAAGCGCGATGCCGGTGGATTCATCGGGCCATGCAGACCACTCCTCTCCGACGACCGCGCACCCTGGCGCAGGGCCTGGTCGAGCAGCTCTCGGCGCAGATCCGCGACGGCCGGCTGGCACCGCACACGAAGCTGCCCACCGAGGGCCAGGTGATGCAGGCCTACGGTGTCAGCCGCACCGTGGTGCGCGAGGCACTGTCGCGCCTGCAGGCCGCCGGCCTGGTGGCCACGCGCCATGGCATCGGCACCTTCGTCGTCGGCCCCGGGGCGGAGCCGGCCTTCAGCCTGGGCCCGCAGCAGCTGGAGACGCTGCGTGACGTGATCGCGGTGCTGGAACTGCGCCTCGGTGTCGAAACCGAGGCCGCAGGTCTGGCCGCACAGCGGCGCACCGCCGACAACCTGGCGGTGATGCGCGCGGCGCTGGACGAATTCGCCGACGCGGTCGAGGCCGGCCGCGACGCGGTGGCGCCCGACGCCCGCTTTCACGGCGAGATCGCACGTGCCACGCAGAACACGCATTTCTCGGCGCTGATGGCCACCTTCGGCGCGCGCATCATCCCGCGCGCACGGCTGGAATCGCAGGGTGACGCCGATGGGGCGTCGGTGCCTCCAGGGCCCGTGGACCCATCGCGGCGGGCCTACTTGCGGCGCGTGAACGCGGAACACGAGAGCATCTTCGACGCCATTGCGCGCCAGGACGCCGACGGCGCCCGGGCCGCGATGCGCACCCACCTGGTCAACAGCCGTGAACGTCGGCGGCGCTCTGCCGCCGGTGAACTGGGATAGTTGTACGATGACTTGGCGTCGGTGTCCGTCCGGGCCCGCCACGCCCCAATCTGCCACGAGGAGACCGCCCCGATGAGAGAGAACCGCCTGCGCACGCTGTGGGCCCAGGACCAGGCCGCCGTCAACGGCTGGCTGGCGGTGCCCAACGGCTTCAGCGCCGAGGTCATGGCCCACCAGGGCTGGGACACGCTGACCATCGACCTGCAGCACGGCGTGGTGGACTATCCCGCCATGGTGGGCATGCTGCAGGCCATCAGCACCACGCCCACGGTGCCCATCGTGCGCGTGCCCTGGCTGGAGCCGGGCATCGTGATGAAGGCGCTGGACGCGGGTGCGTATGGCGTCATCGCGCCGATGGTCAACACCGCCGACGACGCCGCGAAACTCGTGGCCTGGACGCACTACGCGCCGCAGGGCACGCGCAGCTTCGGCCCGGTGCGCGCGCTGCTCTACGGCGGCGCCGACTACCCCGCGCACGCGAACAAGACCGTGGTGGCCTTCGCGATGATCGAGACGGCGCAGGCGCTGGACAACCTGGACGCGATCCTTTCGGTGGAAGGGCTGGACGCCATCTACATCGGCCCGTCCGACCTCTCGCTGGCGCTGGGCTGCAAGCCGGTGTTCGACGATGTCGAGCCCAAGGTGCAGCAGGCCATCGACCATATCGTCGCGCGCGCCGCCGCCCACGGCGTCAAGGCCGGCATCCACAACGGGCGGCCCGACGTGGCGCTGGCCCGCATCGCCAAGGGCTTCCGCTTCGTCACCGTGAGCTCCGACGCGCGCATCCTGGCCGCCGGCTCTCAGGAACTGCTGGGCGCGATGCGGAGGCCCGCGTGACGCGAACGCCGCTGGCCGGGTGCCGCGGGTGCCGCGGCCGCGATGCGTCGTGCTGACGGTGGCGCGGTGAGCCCGGTCCCCGACCCCGCTGCCGAGCCGCAGGCCTTCCTGCGTGCGCTCTACGACGCTGCCGTGCGCCGCGCGCTGCCGGGCGAGGTGATCGGCGGCTTCCTGCCGCCGCCGCCGTCGACCGGGCGGACCTTGGTCATCGGTGCCGGCAAGGCCGGCGGCGCCATGGCCGCGGCGGTGGATGCGCTGTGGCCGGCCGATGCCCCCCTGTCGGGCCTGGTCATCACGCGCTACCACCACTTGCCGCCGGCCTATGCCGCCCGGCCCGGGCGCATCGAGGTGGTCGAGGCGGCGCACCCGGTGCCCGACGCGGCCGGCCTGCAGGCCGCGCAACGCATGCTGGCGCTGACCGATGGGCTGACGGCCGACGACCTCGTCATCGCGCTGGTCTCCGGCGGCGGCTCTGCCCTGCTGACCCTGCCGGACGCGCGCCTGGACCTGGCCGAGAAGCAGCGCATCAACCGCGAACTGCTGGCCAGCGGCGCGGCCATCGGCGAGATGAACTGCGTGCGCAAGCACCTCTCGGCCATCAAGGGCGGGCGGCTGGCGGCCCGCTGCGCGCCGGCGCGGTTGCTGACGCTGCTGATCTCCGACGTGCCGGGCGACGACCCGGCCGTCATCGCCAGCGGCCCCACCGTGCCGGACGACACCACCTGCGCCGATGCGCTGGCGATCCTGGACCGCTACCGCATCGCCGTCTCGCCGGCGGTGCGCCAGGCGCTGGAAACCGGCGCGCTGGAAACGCCCAAGCCCGGTGACCCGGTGTTCGCCGGGCAGACGGTGCAGCTGATCGCCACGCCGCAGCAGAGCCTGGAGGCGGCCGCGGCCCTGGCCGCGCAGGCCGGCTTGCCGGCCTACATCCTGTCCGACGAGATGGAAGGCGAGAGCCGCGAGGTGGGCAAGGTGCATGCAGCGCTGGCGCGCGCCGTGGCCCGCCGCGGCGCGCCCTTCCCGCGGCCCTGCGTGATCCTCTCCGGGGGCGAGACCACGGTCACGGTGCGCCAGCCCGGTGGCCGGGGCGGGCGGGCGGGCGAGTTCCTGCTCGGCTGCACCATCGCGCTGCAGGGCGAGCCGGGCGTGCACGTGCTGGCGGCGGACACCGATGGCATCGACGGTTCGGAAGGCAACGCCGGTGCGCTGGCCGGCCCCGACACGCTGGCCCGCGCGGCGGCGCTGGGGCTCGACGCCCAGGGCCTGCTCCACCGCCACGACAGCTTTGGCTTCTTCGAGGCGCTGGGCGACCTGGTGACGCCGGGGCCGACGTTCACCAACGTCAACGACTTCCGCGCGTTGCTGGTGGTGTGATGGATGATGTTCTGTCGGAATTCCTGACAGCTTCCGCCGGTGGTGACGAAACGTCTCTTTGAATTCAATGGGTTACGCGTTGGCATCCGTCTTGCATGGTGACGGTCGAGAGCGCGAGTGACGCTCGTCAGCCAACAAACACGCCACGGAGCGCCCCCATGAAGACCCTTCTTCCCCGCACCCTCGCCGCTTGCGCCTTTGCCGTTGCTGCGGTTGCCGCGGTGCCGGCCCACGCCGGTGCCATTCGGTTGGCCTCGGAGTTCACGGACTTCACGTTGGCCGCGAACGACGACGGCTCCACCGGCCTCGTGAACCTGGGCTTCACCGCCAACTTCTACGGGCTCAACCGCACTCAGCTGTACGTCAACAACAACGGCAACGTCACCTTCGACAGCCCGCTGTCGACCTTCACCCCGTTCAACCTGAGCAACACCAACCGTCAGATCATCGCGCCGTTCTTTGCCGACGTGGACACGCGTGGCAATGGCAGCAGCCTGGTCCAGTACGGCACCGGCATGGTCGATGGCCACAATGCCTTCGGCGTCAACTGGATCAACGTCGGCTTCTTTGCGAACAGAACCGTTCCGCTGAACAGCTTCCAGCTGATCATGATCGATCGCTCGGACACCGGTGCCGGCAACTTCGACTTCGAGTTCAATTTCGACCAGATCCTGTGGGAGACCGGCGAGGCCAGCGGCGGCAACGCCAACGGCCTGGGCGGCAGCTCGGCCCGTGTCGGCTGGTCGAACGGCGCCAGCAACACGTTCGAGCTCACCGGTTCCGCCATCAACGGCGCCCTGCTCGACGGTGGCCCCAACGCGTTGATTGCCAACTCGCTGAACAGCAACGTCGATGGCCGCTACGTCTTCAGCGTGCGCAATGGCTCGGTGCAGCCGCCGAACGACGTGCCGGAGCCTGCTTCGCTGGCGCTGGTCGGCATGGCGCTGCTGGGCGCCGCCGCGGCGCGCCGCACGCGCAAGCAGCGCTGAGTTCAGGCACTGCGCGGGGCACTCCGCGCAACGCATCGACCGAGGCGGCCACAGGGCCGCCTCTTTCGTTGGTGGGTCGGGCGAACGGCCGCGACACCAGGCCCTCGGCCACGGACCGCGGCTAGGCGCCATGTCACCTCGGTTGACATGGCGCAAGGTGCAAGACGCCGACGTTGGCGACATTCGGATCCATACAAAGCTGGTCCGGTCATGAACGCCATCGCCCCCTCCCTCGACGCCCCGGCACCCGCCCGTGGCACCGTGCAGGTGCCCTGGCCGGCCCTGCTGGGCTCCCTCTCTGCCCATGACGCCGACGCGCTGGAGCGCCTGGCGCAGGCCCGCCACGTGGCCGAGGGGCGCCGCATCTTCTCCCGCGGCGACACGGCCCAGGCGCTCGTCGCCTTGCTGGACGGCCAGGCCGCCTGCGGCTGGTGGCACGCCGAACGCGGTCTGACGGCCGAGCGTGTGCTGCATGCGCCGGGATGGCTGGCGCTGGCCGGGCCCTGGGTGCATGGCCAGCACGGGTGCGATGCGGTGGCGCAGTCGCACGTGCTGCTGGTGGAACTGCCGCTGGAACCGCTGCGGGCGGTGCTGACACGTCACCCGATGCTGGCGCTGCGCTTCAGCGATGCGCTGGCGCGCGAGGTCGGCCGGCTCGAGTCGCGCCTGCACGAACTGATGCACAAGGACGCCGGCGCGCGCCTGGCGGCCTGGATCTGCGCCCAGTTCGCCGGCCGCGCCCAGCCGTCGGTGCTGCGCCTGGCCGAGCGCAAGCGCGACATCGCGTCGCAACTGGGCATGACGCCGGAGACGCTGTCGCGGCTGATGCGCAGCCTGTCCGACCGCGGGCTGATCGCCGTCAGCGGCTACACGCTGCGCGTGCTCGATCCGCAGGGGCTGCGCGGGCTCGCCGGCGCCTGACCGCACGGGCGCCCACGGCGCCCCCCGATTCCGCACGCATCGGTCGAAACTGCCGCCGCTTGCCCGCGGTCAATCCGTTCGGGTTGCCCCGGCTTGTCGTGTACTGAACGCGGGTTGATAGTCAACCTCTATCCCGGCCCTTCTCGGAGCGTCCGGGTGGTTCGGACCACGACACGGAGACAAGCCATGAGCCAGAACGATTCCACCCGCACCCCGGCGTCCCGTCGGCGCTTCCTGGGCGCTGCCGTCAGCGGTGCCGCCGGTGCCGCGGCGATGACGGCGCCGATGATCTCGGTGGCGCAGAGCCCCATCGTGCTGAAGATGCAGGGCGCCTGGGGCGCCAAGGACATCTTCAACGAGATGGCGCAGGAGTACGTCACTCGCGTCAATGAGATGGCCGGCGGCCGCCTGCGCATCGACTACCTGATCGGCGGCGCGGTGGTCAAGCCCTTCGAGGTCATGGACGCCACCAGCAAGGGCGTGCTCGACGCCTGCCACGGCGTGCCGGTGTACTGGTACGGCAAGAGCAAGGTGGCTTCGCTGTTCGGCTCCGGCCCGATCAACGGCTGCGACGCGCCGCAGACCCTGGCGTGGATCTACCGCGGCGGCGGCCTGGAACTCTACAACGAGCTGCTGAAGAAGCTCAACCTCGACGTCGTGGGCTACTTCGCGATGCCCATGCCCACGCAGCCTCTGGGCTGGTTCAAGAAGCCGATCACCAACGCCGAGGGCCTCAAGGGCCTGAAGTACCGCACCGTGGGCCTGGCGGCCGACCTGATGCAGGAACTCGGCGTGCGCGTGACGCAGTTGCCGGGCGGCGAGATCGTGCCCGCCATGGACCGTGGCGTGATCGAGGCCTTCGAGTTCAACAACCCCACGTCGGACCGCCGCTTCGGCGCCCAGGACGTGGCCAAGAACTACATGATGGGCTCGTTCCACCAGGCCATGGAGTTCTTCGAGATCGCGTTCAACAAGAAGAAGCACGACGCCCTGCCCAAGGACCTGCAGGCCATCCTGCGCTACGCCGCCGAGGCCGCGTCGTCGTCGAACTGGTGGACGGCGATGGACAACTACTCGCGCGACCTCGACGACCTGATCAACAAGGACAAGGTCAGCGTCACGCGCACGCCGAAGTCCATCTTCGAGGCCCAGATCAAGGCCTGGGACACGGTCACCGCCCGCCTGTCGGCCGAGGACCCGTTCTTCAAGAAGGTGGTCGACAGCCAGCGCGCCTGGTCCAAGCGCGTGGCCAAGTACATGTTCCTCAACGAAGCCGACTACCTGGTGGGCTACGAGCACGTGCACGGCAAGATCCCGGGCATGAGCTGATCGTGAACCGGTCCCCCGGCGTGCTGCCAGCGGCGCGCACCGGGGGATGAACGGGAGGCCCGCATCGGGCCTCTTTTTTTGCCGGAGACCATCGCCATGATCCGCGGTGTCATCAAGACCATCGACCTGCTCAACAAGTCCGTTGGCCACGCCTTTGCGTGGTGCATCGTGATCCTCGTGCTCGGTGTGAGCTACGAGGTCTTCGTGCGCTACGTGCTCAACGACCCGACGAGCTGGGCCTTCGACTTCAGCTACATCCTCTACGGCGCGCTGTTCCTGATGGCCGGGGCCTACACGCTGTCACGCGGCGGGCACGTGCGGGCCGACATCTTCTACCGCCGCTGGCCGGTGCGCTTCCAGGCCGGGCTGGAACTGGTGCTGTACATCCTGTTCTTCTTCCCCGGCGTGCTGGCGCTGGTGATCGCCGGCTGGGGCTACGGCCACGAGGCCTATGCGATCAAGGAGGTCAGCGTCAACAGCCCGGTGGGCGTGCCGGTGTGGCCGCTGAAGCTGCTGATCCCGGCCGCCGGCGTGCTGCTGACGCTGCAGGGCATCGCCGAGGTGCTGCGCTGCGTGCTCTGCCTGAAGGAAGGCAGCTGGCCGGCCCGCCTGCACGACGTGGAGGAGATGGAGGACGCGATGAAGCACGGGCACCCCGCCGGGGTGACCGCCGGCCATGACGAAGGAGCCCGGGCATGACCGATCCGCAGATCGCCCTGCTGATGCTGGGCCTGTTCATCTTCATCATCCTTCTGGGCTTCCCGATCGCCTTCACGCTGATGGCGATGGGCGTGGGCTTCGGCTTCTACGCCTACTTCCAGGTCGACCAGAGCTTCTTCGACAACCGCGTCTTCTACCTGCTGAGCCAGAACACGTTCAGCGTGATGAACAGCGACATCCTCGTCGCCATACCGCTGTTCCTGTTCATGGGCTACATGATCGAACGGTCCAACATCCTGGACCAGCTCTTCATGAGCCTGCAGGTGGCCTTCCGCCGCGTGCCCGGCGCGATGGCGCTGGCCGCACTCGTCACCTGCGCACTGTTCGCCACCGCCACCGGCATCGTCGGCGCCGTGGTCACGCTGATGGGGCTGCTGGCCTTCCCGGCCATGCTCAAGGCGCGCTACGACACGCAGATCTCGGCCGGCGTCATCTGCGCCGGCGGCACGCTGGGCATCCTGATCCCGCCGTCCATCATGCTCATCGTCTACGGCGCCACGGCCGGTGTGTCGGTGGTGAAGCTGTATGCCGCGGCGCTGATCCCCGGCTTCCTGCTCGCCGGCCTGTACATGCTGTACGTGGTCAGCCGCGCGCTGATGAACCCTAACCTGATGCCCCGGCTCCCGAAGGACGAGGCCGGCGGCCTGGGTTTCATCGAGGTGCTGATGCTGCTGGCCAAGGCCTTCCTGCCGCTGGCCGCACTGATCATGTCGGTGCTCGGCGCCATCCTGTTCGGCCTGGCCACGCCCAGCGAGGCCGCGGCCATCGGCGCGCTGGGCTCGGTGCTGCTGGCCATCGCCTACCGGGCCATGAGCTGGCAGAAACTGCGCGAGGCCGTGTACCTGACGGCACGCACCAGCGCCATGGTCTGCTACCTCTTCGTCGGCTCGTGGCTGTTCTCGTCGATCTTCAGCTACCTGGGCGGCGAGCACATCGTCAAGGAGTTCGTGCTCGGGCTGGACCTGAACACCGTGACCTTCCTGCTGCTGACGCAGCTGATCATCTTCGTCCTCGGCTGGCCGCTGGAGTGGAGCGAGATCATCATCATCTTCGTGCCCATCTTCCTGCCGCTGCTGGAGCACTTCGGCGTCGACCCCATCCTGTTCGGCATCCTGATCGCGCTGAACCTGCAGACCTCGTTCCTGACCCCGCCGATGGCCATGTCGGCCTACTACCTCAAGGGCGTGGCGCCACCCCAGGTGCAGCTGGCAGCCATCTTCAAGGGCTGCCTGCCCTTCGTGTCGATGGTCTTCATCGCGATGGCCGCCGTGTACATCGTGCCGGGCACCGTGACCTGGCTGCCGGAACTGCTGTACAGCCGCTGACAATGCCCGCTTGACGATGGACCCCGACACCCTGGCGGCACTGCCCGCCACCGACGCCACGGCCCGCATGCAGGCGGGCGAGTTCTCCGCCGCCGACTACGCGCGCGCGCTGCTGGCCCGCGTGCACGCGGTCAACGGGCAGGTGCAGGCCTGGGCCCACCTCGACCCGGCCCACCTGATGCGGCAGGCCGAGGCGGCCGACGAGGCGCGTGCTGCGGGAGAACCGTGTGGCCCGCTGTTCGGCCTGCCGGTGGGCGTGAAGGACATCATCGACACCGCCGACCTGCCCACCGAGGACGGCACCGTGCTGCACGCCGGCCGCCAGCCGCATGACGATGCCTTCGTCGTGCGTGCGCTGCGCGCCGCAGGCGGCCTGGTGATGGGCAAGACGGTGACCACCGAACTGGCCACCTATGCGCCGGGCAAGACGCGCAACCCGCACAACCCCGCCCATACGCCGGGCGGGTCCAGCAGCGGCTCGGCCGCCGCGGTGGCCGCCGGCATGGTGCCGCTGGCCATCGGCACGCAGACCAACGGTTCGGTGATCCGGCCTGCGGCCTTCTGCGGCGTGGTCGGCTACAAGCCCAGTGCCGGCCTCGTGCCGCGCACCGGCGTGCTCACGCAATCCCCGGCCTTCGACGCCGTGGGCGTGTTCGGCCGCAGCGTGGCCGACGTGGCGCTGCTGGCGCAATGCCTCGCGGGCCACGACCCGCAGGACCCCGCCACCCGTCCGCGCGCCATGCCACCGCTGCTGGCCACGGCACGCGCCGAGGTGCCGCTGCCGCCCACGCTGGCCTGGGTGGCCACGCCCTTCTGGGACCGCGTGGCGCCCGATGCACAGGCGGCCTTCGGCGAGTTGGTGGACCTGCTGGCCGGCCGCATCGCGCCGTTCGAACTGCCGGCCACCGCGGCCGACGCCATCGGCTGGCACAAGCTGGTGATGGAGGCCGAGATCGCCGGCTCCTTCGAGGCCGAGTACGAGCGCGGGCGCGACCAGCTCTCGGCGTCCCTGCAGGCGCAGATCGAGCGCGGCCGCGCCGTCACCGCCGTCGCACACCGGCAGGCCCTGGCGCGCGTGCCGATGCTGCGCGCGGCGCTGGACGACGTGTTCGACCACTTCGATGCCTTCGTCACCCCGGCCACCCTGGGCACGGCGCCCGAGGGCCTGGCCAGCACCGGCGACCCCATCATGTGCACGCTGTGGACCTTCCTCGGCCTGCCGGCGGTGACGCTGCCGCTGCTGCATGGCGAGAACGGCCTGCCGCTGGGCGTGCAGCTGGTGGGCCGCCATGGCCAGGACGCCGCGTTGCTGCGCACCGCGCAGTGGCTCACGGACACTGTCAACGCCGCTGCCGCGGCCGACGCATGAGGAGACCACGACGATGAAACTGATCTTCGGCCTGCTGGGCGCGGTGATGGTGGTGGCCTTCCTGGCCGCCTTCATCCTCAAGGTCAAGGAGCCGGCGATGACGACGGTGGCGGTGATCGGCGTCGTGATGATGCTGATCGACCTCTGGCAGGCGCGCAACGAAGCCGACGTCTGACCGGCGTAGCATGACCCTCCACAGGAGGTGCATGCCATGTCATCCGGCCGGATCCTCGTCGCACAGGGCGGCGGCCCCACGGCGGTCATCAACCAGAGCCTGGTCGGCGTCGTGCTGGAGGCGCGGCGCTTCCAGAACGTCACCCGGGTCTATGGCGCGCGCCACGGCGTGCGCGGCATCGTCGACGAGGACTTCCTCGACCTGACGCAGGAGACCAGCCACCACCTCGAGCTGGTGGCCGGCACGCCGGCCTCGGCGCTGGGCAGCACGCGCGACAAGCCCGATGCCGCGTACTGCACCGAGATCTTCCGCACGCTGCGCGCGCACGCCATCGAGCACTTCTTCTACATCGGCGGCAACGACTCGGCCGACACGGTGCGCATCGTCGCCGAACAGGCGCGCGACGCAGGCTACCCGCTGCGCGCCATCCACATTCCCAAGACCATCGACAACGACCTTGTCGGCAACGACCACACGCCCGGCTACCCCAGCGCCGCGCGTTTCGTGGCCCAGGCCTTCGCCGGCGCCAACCTGGACAACGCGGCCCTGCCCGGCGTCTACGTGGGCGTGGTCATGGGCCGGCATGCGGGCTTCCTCACGGCCGCCAGCGCGCTGGGCAAGAAGTTTCCCGACGACGGGCCGCACCTGATCTACCTGCCGGAACGCACCTTCGACATCGACGCCTTCCTGCGCGACGTGAAGGCCACCCACGAGCGACTGGGCCGCTGCGTGGTGGCCGTCAGCGAAGGCATCCACGACGCCTCGGGCACGCCGATGGTGGTGAAGCTGGCGCAGCAGGTGGAGCACGATGCGCACGGCAACGTGCAGCTCTCCGGCACCGGTGCGTTGGCCGACCTGCTGTGCGAGGAGATCAAGAGCAAGCTCAAGATCAAGCGCGTGCGCGGCGACACCTTCGGCTACCTGCAGCGCAGCTTCGTCGGCTGCGTCAGCGACGTCGACGCGCGCGAGGCGCGCGAGGTCGGCGAGAAGGCGGTGCAGTTCGCGATGTGGGGCGAGCCGCAGGGCCTGGGCAGCGGCTCGGTGGTGATCCAGCGCACCGGCTTCTACTCGGCCGACTACGCGCTGCTGCCGCTGGACGCCGTGGCCGGCAAGACGCGCACGATGGAGGACCACTTCATCGCCGACAGCGGCACCGACATCACCGACGCCTTCCGCCTCTACCTGCGGCCGCTTCTCGGCACCGGCATGCCCGACGCCTATCGGCTGCGCGGTGTGCCGGTGCCGCGCATCGGCGGCTGACTGTGCTACATTCGCGCCATAACGTGCATCTCGTGGCGACACCGGGGTGCACCGAGATCGAGGTTTGATCTCCCTTCCAAGGCCAGCGCCGGTTCGTCCCCCAACGTGCTCCCGCTGGTTGCCTGAGGTCCGCAGCGAGTACCCCTGCCGACCCCCCGCCGGATCGAGACCATCCGCTGCCCGCGCAGTTCCTGCGCATCCCCGTTCCGATTCCGGTTCGACCCTGCCGCAGCCTGCCCGAGAGCAGGCACCGGCCCCAGAAAGACAGTCATCGCAAGTTCTCTCCAAGTCGGGAAGTACCTGATCTCCCCGATCATCCGCACGCTCGGCCCCGACCGCTGGTCTGCCGCCGTGTCCATCCGCTCCGGCCGCGGCAGCATGACGCACGACCGCGTGATGCGCCTGCAACCGGTGTTCGGCAACCGCGACGACGCGGCCCGCCACGCCACCGAACACGGCCTGGCCTGGATCGATGCGGCTGGTGCCGCACCGATGCCGAGCCTGGCCACCCCATGACCCGCACCGCCGCATCGGCAGGCCTGGCCTGCCCCCCATGCGCGGCGCGCCCCCGACCTCAGTTTCCCGATTCGGAAGACTGCTGGACCGCGCCGGCCAATGTTTGGCCGACGCATTTTTTGACCCCTCCGATCAAGGAAATCAAGACATGAGCACCGAAACTGGCACCGTCAAGTGGTTCAACGAAGGCAAGGGCTTCGGCTTCATCGCCCCGGACAACGGCGGCAAGGACCTGTTCGCCCACTTCAAGGAAATCCAGGGCACCGGCTTCAAGACGCTGCTGGAGAACCAGCGCGTCGAGTTCGAGGTGGTGCAGGGCCAGAAGGGCCCGCAGGCCTCGAAGATCCGGGTCCTTTGATCCCGATCTGCTGTTGGTCCCTCGCCGGCGTGCCGGCGTGAAGGACCTGCAGGAAGCCACCGAGCGCATCTGCGAACTCAAGGGTTCGCAGATCGCGCTCGAGGCCCTGCTCACGTCCGTGTTGCTTGCGCTGCCGGACGACCAGAAGCGCGCCGTCCTGGCGCGTTTTGCCGTGCATGCCGAGGTGGCACGCACGGTCATGCTGCACGAGCCAATCTCCGAGCTGACGCTCGGCGCCTTCGAGCACGACGTGCGGCGGTTCGCGGCGCTCGGCCCGCCGGATTGACCGGCCGCCGGCACTCGCCGGCCTCAGCTTCAGCTTCAGCCTCAGCGCCTCAACGGTGCTGGTCCACCAGGATCGGGTTGCCGTCCGGGTCCTGCAGCGTGAAGAACGCCGGCCCGCTGCCGGCCTCGTCTGCTTCCTCCAGCAGTTCCAGCCCGGCGTCCTTCAGCTGGCGCTGCCACACCCGCACGTCGGTGAACGGGTCGACGTTCTGCGCGTCGGCATTCCAGCCCGGGTTGAAGGTCAGGATGTTCTTCTCGAACATGCCCTGGAACAGGCCGATCAGCGTCGGCCCCTGCTTCATGATCAGATAGTGGTGTTCGGCGTTGCCGCCGAACACCGTGAATCCGAGCTTCTCGTAGAACGCGCGCGACGCGTCGAGGTCCTTGACGGCGAGGCTGATCGAGAACTGGCCGAGGCTCATGGGGCGCTCCCATTCGTGGCGGAGCGTCCACGCTAACCGCGGCTGGCGCCTTGCACAAGCGGTGGCCGTGCCGCCTGGGTGCGCGCCGCCGTGGACGACCCCGCACCGGCCGGCGCACCACCGGCACTTGATGCCGGGCAGTACGCAGCGCCTGCGCGGCCACACAATCGTCTGGCCAAGTTGCGTGGAAGGTCTGCGATGAAGACGTTCTGGGTGCTGTGCGGCCTGTGGGTCGCGTGCCTGTGGCCGGCCGGTGCGGCACGTGCCGACGAGATCGCGTGGCGCGCCACGTCCGTCCAGGGACCGCGCCAGCCCGGGCTCAACACGCGACTGGGCGTGGCCATCTTCGCCAGTGGCGAGACCGCCACCACCGTGCGCCAGGTGCGGCCGGCTGCGCCGCCGGCGGACGGCCGCCTGGACATCCTGGTCGAAGCCGAATACCGCTTCACCGACGGCTCCACGCTGCGCATGGACAGCCGCGAAACCATCGCACTGACGCCGGCGATGACCCATGCCCCGGGCGAATGGCGCGGCGAGGGTCGCATCGTGTCGGGCACCGGGCGCTACGCCGGTGCGACGGGCAGCTTCCGCTTCCGAGCGGTGATGGGTCTGGATGCCGCCGCCGACGGCATGCTGGGCGATGCGTTCCTGCAAGGGCAAGGCAGCCTCAGCCTGCCGCCCCGCTAGCCGCTTCGCCCACCGGAGCGCTGGCCGCGCCGGTGACGGCTGTCAGCGTCAGCAACTGCGCCACTGCACTGATGGCCAGCACCGCCGGTTCCTTGCCGCGCAGGCCGGGCAGGCCGATGGGGCAGGTCAGCCGTGCCAACCGTTCCGGCGCGATGCCGCGCGCCTCGAAGCGATGCACGAAGCGGGCACGCTTGGTGGCCGAGCCGATCAGGCCCAGGAAGCCGAAGTCGCCACGCCGCAGGATGGTCTCGGTGATGCGCAGGTCCAGGTCGTGGCTGTGGGTGAGCACCAGGTAGGCGCAGCTTGGCGGTGCCGTGTCCACTTCGGCCTCTGGCGCATCCACGCAGCGCACCTCCACGTGGGGCGGCACGGCAGAAGGAAACTCGGCATCGCGCGCGTCGACCCAGTTCACCGCGCAGTGGATGTCGGCCAGCAGGCGCACGATGGCCCGCCCCACGTGTCCTGCGCCGTAGAGCTGCAGCACGAGGCGAGGTGGTGGCAGCGTCCACGCGGCCAGCGCATCGTGCGTGAGCGGCTCGAAACCCAGCACCATTGCGCCGCCGCAGCACTGACCCAGTGACGGCCCCAGCGTGACGGCCCAGTCGTCGCGCCGACCCGCGCGCGCCTGCGCGATGGCCTGCCACTCCAGATGCCCCCCACCGATCGTGCCGGCCACGGCGTCGTCGCCGACCAGCATCCGCGTGCCGGTCTCGCGCGGCACGCTGCCCCGGTGGGAGCGCACCTCGACGATGGTGGCAGAGCGGCCGGCCTGCAGCCAGACTTGTGCGATGCAGCGCAGTGCGAGCGGGGTCATTTCGCTGTGAGAACGGTTGCTATCGACCCAAAGCGGCCTTCGGCTGCTTTGGGTCTGGCGACCCGATTTCCGTGGGCTCCCCCGAGCCCCCTCCGAGAAGGGGCTCCAGCATGTCCGACAGCTCCCCGCCAGCCCCCCTCCGGGAGGGGGACTCCAGCCAGATCGACGAGTCGGCCTGCCGGCCGACCGCTTCGCTGCGCCCGGCCACGGAGGGCGGGCCTGGCCTGGCGCGAGGTAAAGGAGGAGGCGAGCGCCCTGCGCGAGCCGGGGGAGCGAGCCCGGACACAAACGGTCCTGAGGACCGTTTGTGCCTGGCGAGCGCCCGGGGCTCTGTCCCCGGGCAGGAGCGCCAGGCCAGGCCCGCCCTCCGTGGCCCGCGCCAACGCCAGCGGACAAAGGTCCAACGTCCGCGCCGGGTCGACAGCGGACCACACTTGAACGTTCACGAGCGCACGGCCTCCAGCGCCTCCATCACCGCCTCCGGCGTCGCCGGCGCGCGCAAGGGCGGCAGGCAGCCCGGCGCGCCGGTGCTGGCCACGGCATCGCGGATGGCCAGGAACACGCTGAAGGGCAGCAGGATCGGCGGTTCGCCCACGGCCTTGCTGCGGTGGATGCTGTCGGCCGGGTTGTCGGCCTCGTAGAGCGCGACGTTGAACACCGGGGGGCAGTCGTTGGCGGTGGGGATCTTGTAGGTGCTGGGCGCGTGCGTGGCCAGCTTCCCGGTCTGCGGGTGCCACACCAGTTCCTCGCTGGTGAGCCAGCCCTGGCCCTGGACGAAGGCGCCTTCGATCTGGCCGAGGTCGATGGCCGGGTTCAGCGAGCGGCCCACGTCGTGCAACACGTCGGCGCGCAGCACGCGGTGTTCGCCCGTCAGCGTGTCCACCACCACCTCGGCGATGGCTGCGCCGTAGGCGAAGTAGAAGAACGGCTTGCCCTGCAGCCGATCCCGATCCCAGTGCAGGCCGGGCGTGGCGTAGAAGCCGTCGCTCCACAGCTGCACCCGCGCCGCGTAGGCGGCCTGCACGAGCGCGGGCCACGGTGCGCCGGCGTGCTGCGGATGTTCGGCCACGAAGGCGTCCAGCCGCTGGCGGAGGGTGCGCGCCGCAGCCTGCGCTGCCTTGCCATTGAGGTCACTGCCGGTGCTGGCCGCGGTGGCGGATGTATTGGCCACCTTGTGCGTGTCGGTGGCCGTCACGCGCACCGACTGCAGCGGCAGACCGAGTTCGTGCGCCACCACCTGCGCCACCTTGGTGTTCAGGCCCTGGCCCATCTCGGTGCCGCCGTGGTTCACGAGCACACTGCCGTCGGTGTACACATGCACCAGCGCACCGGCCTGGTTGAAGTGGGCGACGTTGAAGCTGATGCCGAACTTCAGCGGCATCAGGCCCAGCCCCTTCTTCAGCACCGGGTTGTTGGCGTTGAACGCCTCCACGGCCGCACGGCGTTCGGCCCAGCGCGCGTCCTGCACCAGGCGCGCCACGAGGTCGTCGATGACGTTGTCCTCCACCACCTGGCCATAGGGCGTGACGTTGCGTTCGGACTGACCATAGAAGTTGGCCTGGCGAACGGCCAGCGGGTCCCGGCCCAGGGTGCGCGCGATGTCGTCGAGCAGGCGTTCCACCGCAAACGCCCCCTGGGGCCCGCCGAAGCCGCGGAAGGCGGTGTTGCTCTGCGTGTTCGTCCTTGCGCAGTAGCCGTGCAGCGCCACGTGCGGCAGCCAGTAGGCGTTGTCGAAGTGGCACAGTGCGCGCGTCATCACGGGTGCCGAGAGGTCGGCCGTGCAGCCGGCGTTGGCGATCAGGTCGGCCTGCACACCGAGGATGCGGCCGTCGTCGTCGAAGCCCACCGTCCAGTCGAACTCGAAGCCATGCCGCCGGCCCGTGATCAGGAAGTCGTCGTCGCGGTCCACGCGCAGCTTCACCGGCCGGCCGAGCTTCACCGCGGCCACGCTGGCCAGTGCCGCGAACACGGCCGACTGGCTTTCCTTGCCGCCGAAGCCGCCGCCCATGCGGCGGCAGGTCATCTGCACCCGATGCTGCGCCCAGCCCAG
The DNA here is from genome assembly GCA_024235855.1 of Burkholderiaceae bacterium. Classification (GTDB taxonomy): domain Bacteria; phylum Pseudomonadota; class Gammaproteobacteria; order Burkholderiales; family Burkholderiaceae_C; genus Rubrivivax. The sequence goes on along the minus strand of JACKLN010000005.1, from coordinate 243,960 downwards.
CGCATGCGCCACCACATGCTGCATCTCGGTGGGGTGCTGGGTGGAGCAGTGCAGGTGCAGCGTGGCGTCCTCCTGCGGCAGCGCATAGCTGATCTGCCCTTCCAGGTAGAACTGCTCCTGGCCGCCGAGGCTGAAGCTGCCGCTGAGCCGGTGCGGCGCCGCGGCGATGGCCGTGGCCGCGTCGCCGCGCACCAGGTGCATGGGTGGCACGACGTAAAGCTGCTGCGCATGCGCCTCGCGCGCGGTCAGCACCGGCGGCAGGGGCTCTGCATGGATCACGTCCTTCGCCCGTGCCGCGACACGGCGGGCCAGATCCCGCGACGTGGCGACGACGAGGAACACCGGCTGGCCCAGGAAGTGCAACGTGCCGTCGGCCAGGATCGGGTCGTCGTGCACGATCGGGCCGCAGTCGTTGCTGCCGGGGATGTCGGCGGCCGTGAGCACGGCCACCACGCCGGGCAGGGCGCGCAGGGCGTCGACGTCCACGCCCAGCAACCGGCCATGGGCCAGCGGCGAGCACCCCACGGCAGCATGCAGCGTGCCGGCGACTTCGGGGAGGTCGTCGATGTAGGTGGCCCTGCCGCACACGTGCAGGTGCGCCGATTCGTGCGGCGTGGCGATGCCCACCTGCGGCGTGGCCGCTGGCACGGATTCGCGGGGCACGTTCATGCGGGGACCTCCCACACCTGCGTGGCCGTCGCCGGCAGTGGTGCATCGGGCCGCGTCTCCAGCCAGAAGCGCCGCATCAACGCACGTGCCGACCGCACGCGGTAGCCGGCGCTGCCGCGCAGGTCGTTCATCGGCGTGTAGTCGCTGTGCAGTGCGCTGCAGGCCGCCTCCAGCGTGGCCTCGGTCCACGGTTGGCCGGTCAACGCAGCCTCGGCCGCGCGCGCCCGCGCCACGGTGGCGGCCATGCCACCGAAGGCCACGCGGGCGGCGGTGATGCGCTCGCCATCCAGCGTCACCGCCAGGCCGCAGGCCAGGGCGGAGATGTCGCAGTCGAAGCGCTTGCTCAGCTTGTAGGCACGCAGCCGCGTGGCCTGGCTCTGAAGCGGCACCTCGATGCGCCACAGCAGCTCACCCGGTTGCCGCAGGTTCTGCATGTATTCCGTGTAGAAGCCATCGAGCGGCACCGTGCGTTCCGTGGCGCCATGGCGCAGCACGATGCGCGCGTCCAGCGCCATCAGCACCGGTGCGCTGTCGCCGATGGGCGAGCCGTTGGCCAGGTTGCCGCCCATCGTGCCGGCGTGGCGCACCGGCGGCGAGGCGAAGCGCAGCGCGTAGCAGTGCAACTGCGGCAGGCGGGCCACCAGCGCGCCCCAGGCGTCTTCCAGCGCGGCACCGGCACCGACGTGCAGCACGCCGTCGGTTTCCGTGATGGACTTGAAGCCGGGCACGGCGCCGACGCTGATCAGCAGCGGCAGCGGCCGGAACTGCTTGTTGGCCCACAGGCCGATGTCGGTGCTGCCGGCCAGCAGCGTGGCCTGCGGGTGAGCCGCGGCGGCGTCGGCCAGGGCCTCGAGGCTGCGCGGTGCCAGGAAGCGGCTGTCGGTGCCGGTGGCCGGGTCGGGCGCACGGTAGGCCAGCGGCGGGTCGGCCCGCAGCGTCCGCAGCGCCGCCACGATGGTGGCGTCATCGGTGACGGCCGGGGCGGGCAGGGCGTACATGGCTTCCCCGGCGTCCAGGATCGGGCGGTAGCCCGTGCAGCGGCACAGGTTGCCGGCCAGCGCGTCGGCGATCTCGCGGCGGGTGGGCGGGTCGGGCCGGTTCGCGCGCAACGCGGCCAGCGAGACCACGAAGCCCGGCGTGCAGAACCCGCACTGCGACCCGTGGTGCTCGACCATGGCGCGTGGCGCCGGGTGGTCGGCGGGCAGGTCCTCCACCGTGCGCAGCGCGCGGCCGTCGAGCGTGGGCAGGAACTGCAGGCAGGCGTTGACGGTGCGCCAGCGCACCGCGTCGTCATCGTCCAGGTCGCCCACCATCACCGTGCAGGCGCCGCAGTCGCCTTCGTTGCAGCCCTCCTTGGTGCCGGTGCGGCCGGCGTGTTCGCGCAGCCAGGCCAGCACCGTGGTGGTGGTCGGCAAGCCGGTCACCTCGACGATGGCGCCGCGGTGGACGAAGCGGATCGGACGTTCGGTCATGCACGGGTCCATGCAAGCGCAATGCCCGAAAGGTAGCACTCCGGCGTCGGGCCGAGAGACCGGCGGACCCGTGCAGAATCCGGCAGGCCCGGGTGGCTGGCCCGGCTCTTGCAAACCGCCGACCTGCATGCCTGTTCCCGACCGCCTGGCGATCCGCGGCGACCTGCTCGACCTGGTCGCCGCGCCCGTCCTGACCGATGCCGCGCCCGATGGTGGCGGCGCCGTGCGGTTTGCGCCCGACCACTGGCTGCTGGTCGAGCGCGGTCGGATCGTCGGCCGCCAGGCCGCCGACCCGGGCGAGGGCTGGCAGCGGGAGGACCATCGTGGCCGGCTGGTGCTGCCGGGCTTCATCGACACCCACGTGCACATGCCGCAGCTGGACGTGATCGCCAGCCATGGCGCGGACCTGCTGGACTGGCTGGCGCACTACACCTTCCCGGCCGAACGCCGCTACGCCGACGCCGAGGTCTCGCGCGCCGGCGCCGAGGCCTTTGCCGATGCACTGCTGGCGCACGGCACCACGGCGGCCGTCGTCTTCCCGACGGTGCACGCGGTCTCGGCCGACGCGATGGCGGCCGCCGCCCACGCCCGCGGCATGCGCTGCATCACCGGCAAGGTGCTGATGGACCGCAACGCCCCGGACGGCCTGCGCGACGCCGATGCCGCCAGCGCCGATCGCGCGCTGCGCGACGGCATCGCGCGCTGGCACGGCAGCGGCCGCCAGGCGCAGGCCGTCACCGTGCGCTTCGCGCCCTGCAGCACGCCGGAGCAGCTGGCCCTGGCCGGGCGGCTGATGGCCGAGGTGCCGGACCTGTACATGCAGACGCACGTGGCCGAGAACCGCGACGAGGTGCGCTGGGTGGCCGAGCTGTTCCCCGAGGCGCGCAGCTACCTCGACGTCTACCACCGCGCCGGCCTGCTGGGCCCGCGCGCGGTGCTGGCGCACGGTATCTGGCTCGACGATGCCGACCGCACGCTGCTCGCAGACACCGGCGCGCAGGTCGCGCATTGCCCCACCAGCAACCTGTTCCTGGGCAGCGGGCTGATGGACTGGCCGGCGCTGCAGGGTGCCGGTGCGGCGGTCTCGCTGGCCAGCGACGTCGGCGGGGGCACCAGCCTGAGCATGGTCCGCACCATGGCCGCCGCCTACCAGGTGCAGGCGCTGCAGGGCGTGAAGCTGGGTGCCTGGGCGCTGCTGCACGCCGCCACGCGTGGGGCGGCTCGGGCGTTGCGGCTGGACGCTGAGATCGGCAGTCTCGAGCCGGGCTGCCTGGCCGACGTCTGCGTCTGGGACTGGGCCACCGGCCCCGTGGGCCGGCGCCGCGACGCACTGGCGCAGACGCTGCATGAACGGGTCTTCGCCTGGATCACGCTGGCCGACGAGCGGCACCTCGTGCAGGCGTGGGTGGCCGGGCAGGAACGCCATCGCCGAGACGCCACAATGCCGCCCCGGGAGGAGCACCGTTGACCACCCCGCGACTCGAACTGCGCGGCATCCGCAAGGCGTACCCGGCCGTCGTCGCCAACGACGACGTGAGCCTGCGCGTGGCGCCCGGCGAGATCCACGCCGTGCTCGGCGAGAACGGCGCTGGCAAGTCCACGCTGATGAAGGTCATCTACGGTGCCGTGCGGCCCGACGCCGGCGAGGTGCACTTCAATGGCCAGCCGGTGCAGGTGGCCAGCCCGGCGCAGGCGCGCCAGCTGGGCATCAGCATGGTCTACCAGCACTTCAGCCTGTTCGACACGCTCACCGCGGCGGAGAACGTCTGGCTGGGCCTGGACAAGGCGCAGCCACTGGCCGAGGTGACGCGCCGCATCCGCGACGTGGCCGGCACGTACGGCCTGGACGTGGACCCGCTGCGGCCGGTGCACACGCTGAGCGTGGGTGAGCGCCAGCGCGTGGAGATCGTGCGCGCGCTGCTCACCGACCCGCAGCTGCTGATCCTGGACGAGCCCACCTCGGTGCTCACGCCGCAGGCGGTGGAGCGGCTGTTCGTCACATTGCGCCAGCTGGCGGCCGACGGCTGCAGCATCCTCTACATCAGCCACAAGCTCGACGAGATCCGCGCGTTGTGCCACCGCTGCACCGTGCTGCGCGGGGGGCGCGTCACCGGCGAGGTGGACCCGTCCGAGCACGACAACGCCAGCCTCTCGCGGCTGATGATCGGCGCCGAACCGCCGGCGCTGACGCACCGCGACCTGAAGGCCGGCGCGGTGGTGCTGCAGGTGCAGGCGCTGGACCTGCCCAAGGCCGACCCATTCGCCGTCGAGCTGAAGCGGCTGCAGCTGCAGGTGCGCGCCGGCGAGATCGTCGGCATCGCCGGCGTCAGCGGCAATGGCCAGCAGGAATTGATGGCGGTGCTGTCGGGCGAGGACGATCGTGCGGCGCCGGGCAGCATCCGCCTGTTCGGGCAGGACATCGCGCGTCATTCACCGCGCCGACGCCGCCACGAAGGCCTGCACTTCGTGCCCGAGGAGCGCCTGGGCCGCGGCGCCGTGCCCACGATGAGCCTGGCGCACAACACGCTGCTCACGCGCACCGCCGGCATCGGCCCCGGCGGCTGGCTGAAGCTGGGGCAGGTGCGGGCGCTGGCGGCACACGTCATCCAGCGCTTCGGCGTCAAGGCCGGCGGGCCGGGAGCGGCGGCGAAGAGCCTGTCCGGCGGCAACCTGCAGAAGTTCATCGTCGGCCGCGAGATCGACGCGCAGCCGAAGCTGCTCATCGTGGCCCAGCCCACCTGGGGCGTGGACGTGGGTGCGGCGGCGCTGATCCGCGGCGAGTTGCTGGCGCTGCGCGACGCCGGCTGCGCACTGTTGGTGGTCAGCGAGGAACTGGAGGAACTGTTCGAGATCAGCGACCGCCTGCATGTCATCGCGCAGGGCCGGCTGAGCCCGAGCCTGCCGACGCGCGAGGCCACCATCGAGCGCATCGGGCAGTGGATGTCCGGGCTGTGGGAAGACAAACCGGAGGCGGCCGATGCTGCGGCTTGAAGCGCGCCCGGAGCCGTCGAAGGCGCTGTCGCTGGCGTCGCCGCTGATCGCGCTGGTGCTCACCGCGGTCATCGCCGCCATCCTGTTCGCGCTGCTGGGCAAGGACCCGGTGCGTGGCCTGGCCATCTTCTTCGTCGAGCCGCTCAACGGCCTGCGCGCCGTCAGCGAGGTGGCGCTGAAGGCCACGCCGCTGATCCTGTGCGCGCTGGGCCTGGCCGTGTGCTACCGCTCCAACGTCTGGAACATCGGCGCCGAGGGCCAGCTGCTGCTGGGCGCGGTGGCTGGCGGTGGCATGGCGCTGTGGCTGGGCACGCTGGGGCTGGACGCGGGGCGCGGCGCGCTGTCGCCGCTGGTGCTGCTGGCGGGTGTGGCCGGCGGCATGCTGTGGGCCGGCATCACCGCGCTGCTGCGCGATCGCTTCAACGCCAGCGAGATCCTGGTCAGCCTGATGCTGGTCTACGTGGCGCAGCAACTGGTGAACTACCTGGTCTTCGGCCCGTGGAAGGACCCGCAGGGCTTCAACTTCCCGCAGACGCCCACCTTCGACGCCAGCACCTGGCTGCCGCCGCTGTGGCGCGGCACCCGGCTGCACTGGGGCGCGCTGGCCGTGCCGGTGCTGGTGCTGTTGGCCTGGCTGTTCCTGTTCCGCTCGATGCGCGGCTTCCAGTTGCAGGTGGGTGGCCTGGCGCCGGCGGCGGCGCGCTACGCCGGCTTCTCGTCACGCAGCGCGCTGTGGCTGGCGCTGCTGGGCTCCGGCGGCCTGGCCGGGCTGGCCGGCGCGATGGAGGTGGCCGGGCCGCTGCGCCAGCTCACGCCGCACATCAGCACCGGCATCGGCTTCACCGCCATCATCGTGTGCTTCGTCGGCCGCCTGCACCCGGTGGGCATCGTGTTCAGCGGCATCCTGCTGTCGATGATGCTGATCGGCGGTGAACTCGGGCAGAGTCGCCTGGGCCTGCCGAATGCGCTCAGCGGCGTCTTCCAGGGCCTGCTGCTGTTCCTGCTGCTGGCGTGCGACACGCTGGTGGCGTACCGCGTGAAGTGGGGCCGATCATGAACGAGATGGCGTTGCTGATCGCCGCCACCATCGCCTCCGGCACGCCGCTGGCGCTGGCCGGCCTGGGCCTGCTGCTGGGCGAGAAGGCCGGGGTGCTGAACCTGGGCGCCGAGGGCATGATGCTGGTGGCCGCCATAGCCGGCTTCGCCACCGCGTCGCTCACCGGCAGCCAGGGGCTGGCCTTCGCCGCCGGTGCGGGCGCGGGCGCCTTGATGGCCGTGGCCTTCGGCGTGCTGGTGATCTGGCTCAACACCAACCAGTACGCCACCGGGCTGGCGCTGTCGATCTTCGGCGGTGGCTTCTCCGCCTTTGTCGGCGTGGCCTTCGTCGGCAAGACGCTGGGCGAGCCGGTGCAGTACGCCGTGCCACTGCTGGCCGACATCCCTTGGCTGGGCACGGCGCTGTTCCGCCAGCACCCGATGGCCTATGCCGCCATCGTGCTCACCGCCGCCATCGCCTGGTTCCTCTACCGCAGCCGCGCCGGCCTGGTGCTGCGCGCGGTGGGCGAGTCGCCGGAGTCGGCCCATGCGCTGGGCTACCGCGTGCGTCTGCTGCGACTGGCCGCCGTGACCGCCGGTGGTGCACTCTGTGGCCTGGCGGGTGCATACCTGTCGGTGGTCTATGCACCGTTGTGGGTCGAGGGCCTAGTGGCCGGGCGCGGCTGGATCGCGCTGGCGCTGACCACGTTCGCCACCTGGCGGCCGGCACGCGTGTTGCTCGGGGCCTACCTGTTCGGCGGCGTGACGATGCTGCAGTTCGCGCTGCAGACGGCCGGCGTGCAGGTGGCCAGCCAACTGCTGGCCATGCTGCCCTACATCGCCACCATCGTCGTGCTGGCGCTGATCAGCCGCAACCCGACCTGGATCCGCATCAACATGCCCGCGTCGCTGGGCAAACCCTTCCATCCCGGCACCTAGAATTCCGACTTCCTCCGAGGAGCCTCTGTCCATGACCGACCTGTCCAAGCGTTCCCTGTTCGTCCTGGCCGCTGCCGCGGCCGTTGCCGGTCTTGCCGCCTGCGGCAAGAAGGAAGAACCTGCGCCGGCACCCGCGCCGGCCGCTGCGCCTGCCCCGGCGCCCGCGCCCGAGCCGCTGAAGGCCGCCTGGGTCTACGTCGGCCCGGTCGGTGACGCCGGCTGGACTTTCGCCCACGACCAGGGCCGCAAGGCCGTCGAGGCCGAGTTCGGCGACAAGGTCGCCACCACCTTCGTCGAGAAGGTGCCCGAGGGGGCCGACGCCGAGCGCGTGATCCGCGACCTGGCCGCGCAGGGCAACAAGATCATCTTCGCGACGTCCTTCGGCTTCATGGAGCCCATGCTCAAGGTGGCCGCCGAGTTCCCGGACGTCAAGTTCGAGCACGCCACCGGCTACAAGACGGCCGACAACATGCGGCTGTACGACGCCAAGTTCTTCGAGGACGCGTACCTGGCCGGCGTGATCGCCGGCAAGATGACCAAGACCAACACCCTGGGCTTCGTCGCCAGCTTCCCCATTCCCGAGGTGCTGCGCAACATCAACGCCTTCACGCTGGGCGCGCAGAGCGTGAACCCGAAGGTCAAGACCAAGGTGGTCTGGGTCAACACCTGGTTCGACCCGCCGAAGGAGAGCGACGCCGCGCAGAGCCTGATCAACGGCGGCGCCGACGTGCTGCTGCAGAACACCGACTCCACCGCGGTGCTGCAGACCGCCGAGAAGAACGGCAAGTACGCCTTCGGCTGGGACAGCGACATGAGCGCCTTCGCGCCCAAGGCGCACCTGGCCTCCTGCGTGGTCGACTGGGGCCCGTACTACAAGAAGGCCGTCAAGGACGTGATGGACGGCACCTGGGCCACCGGCCGCACCGTGTGGGGCGTCAAGGAAGGCCAGAACGCGCTGGTCAAGATCTCCGACGTGGTTCCCGCCGACGTGAAGGAGCAGGTCGAGAAGCTCTCGGCCGGCATGAAGGACGGCACGTTTGCCGCCTACACCGGCCCGGTGGTGGACAACACCGGCAAGGAGCGCCTGCCCAAGGGCGAGGTGGCCACGCAGGAGTGGCTCGACAAGATCGACTTCTACGTCAAGGGCGTCGAAGGCAAGGTGCCGACCGGCAATTGATCCGGCAGACGATCTGATGAGCGCGATCGACGCCAGGCCCGGCGCGCTGGCCGAGGCGCGCTTCTGGCAGCCGGTGGCCGGCGTCGACGAGCTGGCCACCGTGGGCGGGCCACCGCTGCCGGTGCGTCTGCTGGGCCACGACCTCGTGCTCTGGCGCGGCGCCGGTGGCGTGGCCGCTTTCGACGACCGCTGCCCGCACCGCGGCGCGGCGCTGTCGCTCGGACGCGTCGTCGGCGGGCAGCTGCAGTGCGCCTACCACGGCTGGCGTTTCGACCCCATGGGCCGCTGCGTGCGCATCCCGGCGGCGCCGGACTTCGTGCCGCCGGACGGCCACGCCGCGGGCACGTGGCGCGTGGCCCAGGCCCACGGCCTGTGGTGGGTGGCGCGCGACCCCGTCGACCCGACGCCGCCGGCCTGTGCCGGCGTGCCGGCCCGGCGTGTGGTCTGCGGGCCCTACACCGTGGAGACCAGCGCGCCGCGCCTGATCGAGAATTTCCTCGACACCTCGCACTTCGCCTTCGTGCACGAGGGCTGGCTGGGTGACGCGGCGCACCCCGAGGTGCCGGCCTACGACGTGCAGCACACGGCCGACGGCCGCCCGCTGATCCCGCACTACCGCGCCTGGCAGCCCCGCGCGTCGGCCTCGTCGGCCGAAGGCGCCTGGGTGGACTACCGCTACGAGGTGCTGGGGCCATACGCGGCGCTGCTGGTCAAGCAGCCTGCGCCCGAGTTCGGCGGCGGCGTGGCCGATGCCTACGCCGCCTTCGCCTGCCCGGTGGACGAGGAGCGCTGCCGCGCCTGGTTCATGCAGTTCACCACCGACACGGCCAGCCCGGATGCGGACCTGCAGCAGTTCCAGGACACCATCTTCGGCCAGGACCGCGCCGTGCTGGAAAGCCAGCGGCCGCGGCGGTTGCCTGTCAGCGGCGGCGAGGTGCACAGCGCTGCCGACCGGCTCAGCGCCGCCTACCGGCGCTGGTTGAAGGGCGCCGGTGTGAACTTCGGCGTCTGCTGAGCGCGCCCGTCAGCCCAGCAGCTGCAGCACCGACTGCGGCAGCTGGTTGGCCTGCGCCACCATCGCGTTGCCGGCCTGCTGCAGGATCTGCGCACGGCTGAGGTTGGCGGTCTCCGTCGCGAAGTCCGCATCCATGATGCGGCTGCGCGCCGCGCTCTGGTTCTCGACGCTGACATTGAGCGTCGCCACCACGCTGTCGAAGCGGCTCAGCGTGGCGCCGAAGGTCGCGCGCTGGTTGTTGACCTCGTCGAGCGCGGAGTCGATGCTGGTGATGACGGTGGCGATGGCGTCGGCATCAGAGCCGCTGCCGATCGACGACGCCGAGGCGGTCGGCACCAGTGCATCGAACGCTGCGAACGCGGCCTGCGCCAGGTTGCCATACAAGGTGGCGCCGCCGGTCGAGTTGCCCACCGGCATGCCCGCAGCCACGAGGTTGTTGTAGGCCATCGTGTTGGCCTCGGAAGCTGACGTAGCCGCCTCGATCCCCAGGTGAGCGGACGTCTGCGACAGGCTGTTCGCCGCAATGAGTGCGCGCAGCGCTTCCCTGGCGGCTTCGCCCGAAGTTGTTGCCCCCCCAGCGAACTCTGCCTCGAAACCAGCGACCTCGCTTGACCATCCTGCGGCCGTCAGGCCATCTGAAAGCGCTTGGCGAGCGGCGGAGTTGGCCGCACTCAGCTCGCCGGCTGTCGGTGTCGAGGACACCCCGGTGAGCGCTGCGATGGCGCCTGAACTGGTCAGGTTCGTCAGCGTCACCTCGATCACGTCTTCCGTGTCCGTGCCTGCCCCCACCTGAAACGTCATCGACCCCGCATCCGCACCCAGGATCGCCTTGCCGTTGAACGTGGTCCCGCCCAGCACGCGCTGGATCTCCTTGGCCAGTTCGCCGAACTCCTTGTCCAGCGAGTCCTTGTCCTTGGCGGTGTTGGTGGCGTTGCGCGCCTGCACCGCCAGCTCGCGCATGCGCTGCAGCGAATCACTGACCTTGCCCAGCGCACCTTCCGCGGTCTGCGCCAGCGAGATGCCGTCGTTGGCGTTGCGCACGGCCACGTTCATGCCGCGCACCTGCGCGCTCATGCGCTCGGCGATCGCGAGGCCGGCGGCGTCGTCCTTGGCGCTGTTGACGCGCAGGCCGGACGACAGGCGCTGCATGGAGGTGCCGAGCGCGGACTGCGACGCCGACAGCTGTCGCTGGGCGTTCAGCGAGGCGACGTTGGTGTTGATGCTGGTGGGCATGGCGTGGATCCGGGGCGCCGGACCCTGAAGGTGATGCACGGGTTTCGGCCTGATGCTGGGTGGCCTTGAGCCGACGACGTGCTGCTTCATTTCATCGGGTGGCGGTCAAGTTCCGCACGCCGCGGCCGAACGCGTGAGGCGCCGCTTCAGACCTGGGCCGGTCCGGCCGATCTGCCGGTGTCGCCCATGCACGGGCCGCTGCCTGGAACCCCCATGAACCTCGAACGCGCCGCCCACGAACCCGCCGAACTCGCACGGCGTCTGCGCGAGCAGATGGACGCGGCCAGCCCCACGCCGCTGGACACCGGCCGCATCGCCATGGACAACGCCTGTGCCCTGGGCCAGTGGCTGCACGAGGACGGGCGCAGCCGCCATGGTGATCTGCCCGCCTGGCAGCGCTGCGTGCAGGCCCACGCCAACTTCCACCGCGCGGCCGGCTCGGTGGCTGCGGCCGTCAACCGGGGCGATCATGCCGCGGCGCGCGCGATGCTCGCCGCCGGCACGCCCTTCAGCGGGGCGTCGCGGGCGCTGGACCAGGCGTTGCAGGACCTGGCCCGGGCCGTGGCGGACCAGCGTCAGCAGGCGGCCGCCGAACACAGTCCCGCGCCATCGGCGCGGACCGACGCGCCGACGTTCCGGGACACCATGCCCGGCCTCTTTCCCTCCTGAATCGACGCAGCGGCAGCGAGGCGGCAGGCTGGCCTGGCGTCAGGCGTCGCCTGGGCGACGCGGGTGGACGGCAGGGCGGCGCATGATCGGCGCCTGTGACGACGCCCGACGCCCCGCACCTGATCGATCTCGACCTGCCCGGCCTGCGCCTGCATGCCGCCGTGCAGGGCGAGGGCCCGCTGGTCATCCTCTGCCACGGCTTCCCGGAAGGCTGGCGCAGCTGGCGACACCAGCTCGCCGCGTTGTCCGTCGCGGGCTACCGCGCCGTGGCGCCGGACATGCGCGGCTATGGCGGCACCGTGTCGGCGAAGTCGCCTGACGGCACGCCCGGGCCCGAGCAGACCACGATGCTGCACCACGCCGGCGACCTGGTGGCCCTGGTCAAGGCGCTGGGCGAGACCCAGGCGGTGCTGGTGGGGCACGACTGGGGCGCGCCCGCCGTCTGGTACGCGGCGCTGATGCGCCCGGACGTCTTCCGCGCCGTCGCCGGGCTGGCCGTGCCCTTCGTGCCGCCGTCGCCGGTGGACCTGCTGCAGGCCTATGAGCGCCAGGGCATCCACACCTTCTACATGCAGTACTTCCAGACCCCGGGCGTGGCCGAGGCGGAACTGGACGCCGACCCCGAGGCCACGCTGCGCCGCGTGTGGTGGAGCATGTCCGGCGACGGCCCCGAGCGCGTCGTGGCCGGCGTGCTGCCGCCTGGCGCCGGCTTCCTGGACGTGACCGAGGAACCCGACCCGGCGCACCTGCCCGCCTGGTGGAACGCCGACGACCTGCGCGCCACGGCCGAGGACTTCCGCCGCCGCGGTTTCGTCGGCGGCCTGAACTGGTACCGCGCGATCCGCCGCAATGCCGAGTTGATGGCGCCCTGGTACGGCGCGGTGATCCGCCAGCCGTCGCTGTTCATCGTCGGCGAGCGGGACGACCTGCTGGCCTTCCCGGGCGTGCGCGACCGGCTCAAGGATCTGAAGCGTGCCCTGCCGGGGCTGCGCGGGCAGCACGTGCTGCCCGGCGCCGGCCATTGGGTGCAGCGCGAGCGCGCCGCCGACGTCAACGCGCTGCTGCTGGACTTCCTGCGCAGCCTCGACGGATCGTCGGCCCCGGGTTGAGCTTGGTCACTGCCCGGCGCGCAGCCGCCGCGCCGACAGCGACCCCAGCACGCCCACGCCCGCCAGCCACATGGCCAGCGTGCCCGGCTCCGGCACCGGCGCGGCCAGGCCGAAGGCGTGGGTGCTGATGCGGTAGATGTCGCCGAGTTCCGGGTCGCCGACGGTGAAGCTGAACTCCATCACCTGGCCGTCCTCGAAGCGCGCCGGGTCGATGGGCTGCGACGGGATGGTGGCGTAGTCGGCCAGCCCGTCGGCGTTCGTGTGGTCGTACAGGTACACCGCCAGGCTGTGGTTGACGGTGTCGGGGAACAGGTCGGTGCCGACGAAGCCGTAGGCGTCGAGCACCACCACGTCCTCCACCGGCGTGAAGAAGCGCGGCGCGTCGTCTTCCAGGGCCATGAACGACCCGCCCGCGTCGGCCTGCCAGGTCCACTGCAGCGCGCCCACGGTGACGGTCATCGACTGCAGGAAACCCGAGAAACCGGCGGCGCGCGTGTTGGCGAAGCTGTAGTCGGGGGGCACGGTGCTGTCGTAGACCATGGACACGTTCATCGTCTGGCCGATGAGGCCGAGGCCGCTGTCGTCGTCGACCAGGCCTTCGTAGGCGGTCTGGACCGTCTGGGCCATGGCAGGCAGCGCCGGCCCCAGGGACAGCGCGGCAACGATCAGCAGGGGAGTGCGGAGGGACATGGGCAGGCTCCTGGCAGGCAGAGGCAATGGACACGGTGAGGGTTGTAGCGGCCACCCCGTTACAACCCGGTTAACCGCCGGCTCACGGCCTGCCGCTTGCTACAGTGCCTGTCAACGGAGGCCCCGCCATGAACCTCGACGCCATCCCCCGCAGCCAGCTGCCCGCCCTGTTGCGCACCATGCCCAAGGCGGAACTGCACATGCACATCGAAGGCTCGCTGGAGCCGGAGCTGATCTTCCGACTGGCCGCACGCAACGGCGTGGCGCTGCCCTACGCCAGCGTCGAGGCCCTGCGCGCCGCCTACGCCTTCACCGACCTGCAGAGCTTCCTCGACATCTACTACGCCGGGGCCAGCGTGCTGATCGAGGAGGCCGACTTCTTCGAGATGGCCTGGGCCTACTTCCAGCGCGCCGCGGCGGACAACGTGGTGCATGCCGAGCTGTTCTTCGACCCGCAGACGCACACCGCGCGCGGCGTGCCGATGGAGAAGGTCATCCTCGGCCTGCACCATGCGGCCGAGCGGGCGCACCAGGAACTGCGGGTCTCCTCGCGGCTGATCCTCTGTTTCCTGCGCCACCTCAGCGAGGACGAGGCCTTCGCCACGCTGGAAGCCGCGCTGCCGTACCGCCGGCACTTCATCGGCGTGGGGCTGGACAGCAGCGAGCGCGGTCACCCGCCGGAGAAGTTCTCGCGGGTGTTCGCGCGCTGTCGCGAACTGGGGCTGGAACTGGTCGCCCACGCCGGAGAAGAGGGCCCGCCGGCCTACATCCGCACCGCGCTGGACGACCTGCAGGTGCGGCGCATCGACCACGGCGTGCGCTGCACCGAGGACCCGGCACTGGTGGAGCGCCTGGCGCGCGAGCGCGTGCCGCTCACCGTCTGCCCGCTGTCCAACGTGAAGCTCTGCGTGTTCCCGGACCTGGCGCACCACAACCTGCCGGCGCTGCTGGACGCCGGCCTGTGCGTCACCGTGAACGCCGACGACCCGGCCTACTTCGGCGGCTACGTCAACCAGAACTACCTGGACCTGTTCGCCGCGCAACCCCGGCTGGGCGCGCGCGAGGCCTGGCAACTGGCGGCCAACAGCTTCGAGGCCAGCTTCGTCGACGACACCACCAAGGCCGCCTGGCGGCTGCAGCTGGACGCCGCGTTCCGCGCGGCTGGGGCCTGATTCAGGCCGCAGGGGCGGCGGCCGGCCGCTTGTCGCGCAGCAGCACGACCAGCAGCGACAGCAGCGCGCCTGCGCCGGCCATGAAGATCGTGCCCACGCCCCAGACGGCCCACACGACCACCGGCGCGGCGCCACCCATCCAGCCCAGGGTCCACTGCACGGTGTCGATGGCCAGTTCCGCCAGCGCCTGCCAGCCGGGCACCCAGGCGTCCAGCCACGCGCCGAAGGGCACCTGGTCGAGCAAGGGTTTCAGGTCGCCCAGCCACTGCTGGTGGTCCAGCCGCAGCAGTTCGTACAGGCCCCAGCCCACCAGTGACCACAGGGCGACGCCCAGGGCCACGAACACCCAGATCGCGATCAGCATGGCGGCCATTCTGCCGCCGGCGCCAGCGCAACAGGCTCAAGCCGCCACGGCGTCGCGGGTTTCTTCGGCCAGGGTGTCGGCCCTGGGCCCGAAGGCGTAGAGGTCCATCGCCAGCACGCCGTAGGTCACGCTGGCGTGCAGGCGCCGGGGCGTGGCGGCCTCACCGCCGGCGCCAGCCGCCACGTAGAAGGGCAGCCAGTGCTCGTCGGTGGGGTGCATGAAGGCGGCGTGCGGCGCCTGGCGGCGGTAGTCGCGCAGCGCGGCCCAGTCGCGTGCGGCCGTGCGTTCGGCCACCCAGTGGCGGAAGGCGCCGGTCTCGGCGGTCTCCGGCGCTGCGACGTCGGGCTGCCCGCCGGGGCCGTAGATCAACCGCAGGTTGTGGGTCAGGCTGCCGCTGCCAACGATCAGCACGCCCTCGTCGGCCAGCGGCGCCAGCGCGCGGCCCAGGGCCATCAGGGCGGCCGGGCTGTCGTGCGGGCTGAACGACAGCGGCAGCACCGGCACGTCGGCATCCGGGTAGATGTACCGCAGCGGCGTCCAGATGCCGTGGTCCAGGCCGCTGGCGTCCAGCGTCTGCACGGGCAGCCCGGCCGCGTCCATCAGCGCCGCCACCCGGGGCGCCAGCGCCGGCGCCCCGGGCGCGTCGTAGCGCAGGCGGTAGAGCGCGTCGGGGAAGCCGCCGAAGTCGTAGACCGCCTCCTGCCGGGCGCCGGCCAGCAGCACGTGCTGGCGCGCCAGCGTGTGCGCGGAGACGGCCAGCACCGCGGTCGGCCGGCCGAAGGCGCGGTCGATGGCCGGGCCCAGGCGCTGCATGAACGCGCCGGCCGCGCCGGGCTCCAGCGCTGTCATGGGCGAGCCGTGGGAGATGAAGAGGGCAGGCAGGGTCGTCATGGCGGCATTGTTCACCCGCCGCCGTGCCCGGGCGTTCAAGCGCCTTCACCACGGCGTTGCGGCGCTTTTGCTACCGTGCGGGGATGAACCCGCCCTCGATCACGACCCTGGCCTGGCGCCAGACCCTGCGCGACTTCCGGGCCGGCGAACTGCGCCTGCTGGCCGTGGCCGTGCTGCTGGCGGTGGCGGCGCTGACGGCGGTGGGTTTCTTTGCCGACCGGCTGAACAACGGCCTCACCCGCGACGCCCGCCAGCTCATCGGCGGCGACGCCGTGATCAGCAGCGACCAGCCGCTGCCGCCCGCCTTCGCCGCCGAGGCGCAGGCCCGCGGGCTGGCCACCAACACCAATGTGCAGTTCCCGAGCATGGCACGGGCGCCGGACGACAAGGGTGGCAACGCGCGCCTGGTGTCGGTGAAGTCGGTCGGGCCGGCCTACCCGCTGCGTGGCCGGCTGCAGCTCAAGGACGGGCCGGATGCCGCCGTGCAGACCGTGGCCGCCGCGCCCGCACCGGGCACCGTGTGGGTGGACGCCGGCGTGCTGGACGCGCTGCAGCTGCAGGTGGGCGACCCGCTGCTGCTGGGCGACGCCACGCTGACGGTGGCCAAGATCCTCGTCATCGAGCCCGACCGCGGCGCCGGCTTCGTGAACTTCGCCCCGCGCGTGATGCTGGCCGAGACCGACCTCGCCGCGACTGGCCTGGTGCAGCCGGCCAGCCGCGTGCGCTACCGCTTCGCCGTCGCCGCCCCCGGCGCCAGCGACGCGCCGGTGCGCGACTGGGTGCGCTGGGCCGAACAGCACATCGAGGCCGACGGCCTGCGCGGCCTGCGCGTGGAGGCGCTGGAGGCCGGCCGCCCGGAGATGAGCCAGACGCTCGAGCGCGGCCAGAAGTTCCTGAACCTGGTGGCGCTGCTGGCGGCGCTGCTGGCGGCGGTGGCGGTGGGCATCGCGGCACGCGACTTCGCCAACCGCCACCTCGACGACTGCGCCATGCTGCGTGTGCTCGGCCTCAGCCAGCGGCGCATCGCCGGCGCCTATGCGCTGGAGTTCGGCTTCGTCGGCCTCATCGGCAGCGCCGGCGGCGTGCTGCTGGGTTTCGTGGTGCACTACGTCTTCGTCTGGCTGCTCGCCGGCCTGCTGGACGCGGCGCTGCCGCCGGCGGGCTTCATGCCGGCGCTGTTCGGCCTGGGCGTGGGGCTGACGCTGCTGGTGGCCTTCGGCCTGCCGCCGGTGCTGCAGCTCTCGCGCGTGCCGCCGCTGCGCGTGATCCGGCGTGACCTCGGCGGCCCCAAGGCCGGCTCGCTGGTGGTGCTGGGTGCCGGTGCGGCCGGCTTCGTGGCCATGCTGCTGGCCGTGGCGCGCGACCCGGTGCTCGGCGCCGTGGCCGTGGGCGGCTTCGCCGCCGCCGTGGCGCTGTTCGCCGGCCTGTCATACGCCGCGGTGCTGCTGCTCAAGCGCACGGTGCCGGAAAGCGACGCGCCGCGCTGGCTGGTACTGGCCACGCGGCAGATCGCGGCCCGGCCGGCCTACGCCGTGCTGCAGGTCTCGGCGCTGTCGGTGGGCCTGCTGGCGCTGGTGCTGCTGGTGCTGCTGCGCACCGACCTGATCGCCAGCTGGCGCCAGGCCACGCCGCCCGATGCGCCCGACCGCTTCGTCATCAACGTGCAGCCGGAGCAGGCCGAACCGTTCCAGGCGGCGCTGAAGGCCGAGGGCGTGGCGCGCTACGACTGGTACCCGATGATCCGCGGCCGCCTGACGGCCATCAACGGCAAGTCCGTCAAGGCCGAGGACTTCGAGGGCGAGCGCGCGCAGCGCCTGGCCGAGCGCGAGTTCAACCTCAGCCACGACGCCGCGCTGCCGGCCCACAACAGCGTGGTCGCCGGTCGCTGGACGGCCGACGAGGCCGGTGCCATCAGCGTCGAGGACGGGCTGGCCAAGGAGCTCGGCCTGGGCCTGGGCGACAGCATGACCTTCGACGTCGCCGGCATTCCCGTGACGGCGAAGATCACCAGCCTGCGCGAGGTGGACTGGGGCTCGATGCGCGTCAACTTCTTCGTGCTGTTCCCGGTGGCGCGCATGGACGACGTGCCGCTGTCCTACATCAGCGCCTTCCGCGCGCCGGCGGCCAAGGGCTTCGACAACCGGCTGGTGCACGACTTCCCCAACATCACCAACATCGACGTCTCGGCCTCCATCGCCCAGGTGCAGCAGGTGCTGGACAAGGTGATCCGTGCGGTGGAGTTCCTGTTCGGCTTCACGTTGCTGGCGGGTCTGGTGGTGCTGTTTGCCGCGGTGACGGCCACGCGCGAGGCGCGGGCCAAGGAATACGCGGTGATGCGCGCGCTGGGCGCCAGTGGGCGCCTGCTGGCGCAGGTGCAGCGCGCCGAGCTGCTGGGCGTGGGTGCGCTGGCCGGTGTGCTGGCCTCGGTGGCGGCGCTGGTGGTGGGCTGGCTGCTGGCACGCTACGCCTTCCAGTTCAGCTGGAACCCGCAGCCCTGGGTGCCGGCCATCGGCGGCGTGGCCGGCGCGCTGCTGGCGCTGGGTGCCGGCTGGTGGGGCCTGCGCGAGGTGCTGCGCCGGCCGGTGGTGGAGACACTGCGCCGCGCGGCGGACTGACCGCCACCGCACGGCGCGGCGGCTCCGCGCCTCAGCGGGTGCGGAAGAAGGCCATCGCCTCGTTCATGCGCAGCGCGCTGTCCTTCAGCGACGCCGCGGCGGCAGCCGTCTGCTCGACCAGCGCCGCGTTCTGCTGCGTCATGCCGTCGAGCTGCTCCACCGACTGGGTGATGTCCGTCAGACCCGCGGTCTGCTCCTGCGCGCCGTGACTGATCTCGGCGATCAGCTGCTTGACGTTGCCGGCGTTGGTGACGATCTGACGCATCGTCTCACCGGCCTGACCGACCACCGTGGCGCCCGACTCGACCTGCGCCACGCTGTCGCCGATCAGCGCCTTGATCTCGCGGGCTGCCCCGGCCGAGCGCTGGGCCAGGGCCCGCACCTCGGTGGCCACCACCGCGAAGCCGCGGCCCTGTTCGCCCGCGCGGGCGGCCTCCACCGCCGCGTTGAGCGCCAGGATGTTGGTCTGGAAGGCGATGCTGTCGATGGTGCCGATGATCTCGCCGATGCGCGCCGAGGACGTGCGGATGCTGTCCATCGTCGTCACGGCGCGGGTGACCTCGTCGCCACCCTTGGCGGCCACGTCGGCATTCGTGGCCACGAGTTCTGCGGCGCCCTGAGCGGTCTGCGCCGTCTGCTGGACGGTACTGCCGATCTGCGCCATCGCGGCGGAGGTGCGCTGCAGCTGGCTGGCCGTCTCCTCGGTGCGCCGTGACAGGTCCAGCGATGCGGAGGCCACCTCCTGGCTGGCGGTCTGGATCTCGCCGGCGCCTTCGCGCACCTGGCCGACGATGCGACGCAGCGACTCCAGCGTGCTGGCCAGCGTGTTCATCAGGCGGGCGACCTCGTCGCTGCCCCAGGGCCGGGGGTCGAGCGTGAGGTTGCCGCTCGCGATCTCGTCGAGTTGGCGGGCCACCTCGGAGATGCCGCCTTGTGTGACGCGGTAGAAGGCCACCAGCAGGTACACCGCCACCACGATGCCGAACAGCGCGATGCCCAGCTGCAGGTAGAGCGCGCCCTGCAGGCCGGCGACGCGGGTGGCCAGCCGCTTGTCCAGCGCGTCGAAGACGCGGCCGATGCTCTGGTAGTGCTCGTCGATGGCCAGGTTGCCCGCTGCCACATAGGCCTTCGGATCCCCGGCCGGCACGTCCGCCAGCACCTGCGCGGACACCATCTCCAGGAATGCCTTGCTGTCGGCCACCGCCTTGGCGGTGCGGATCTCGTCGGTGAGCGTCGGGTCGGCCGCGACGGCGCGCGTCAGCGCCTTCTCCACGCCGGCCTGGTGCGCCAGCGCGAAGGCCTGGGCGCGCGACACCAGGTCGTGCTGTGCCTGGGTCTTGCTGCCGGCGCGGATCAGCGCATTGCCCATGCCCCGCATGCGGCCGAGCTGCTCGATCAGCAGTGGCTGCTTGAACATCACCGCGTCCATCAGGTAGTAGGTGTCGACGTCGGGGTCCAGCGTGAGGTTGGAGTGGTCGGCCACGTCGTTGAGCAGGGCGAACACGGCGTCGATGAACGCGGTGTGCGCGGCAAACGTGGCCGACGCGTCGCCGCGCACCGGCTGACCGGCCACGTCGGCGTGCAGGCGCTGCACCGTTTCCCAGGCCTTGTCCGTCGCGAGGTCGTTGCCGTGCTGCTTCTGCACGGCGAGCACCGCGTCGAACGCCTTGGCCACGCGCTCCTGTGCGTCGGGCAGGTCGGCCGCGTTGGCCGCGGCTGCGCGGCGGCGGTTCTGCGCGGCCCCCAGCAGCGGCATCAGCTCGCGCGCGTAGGTCACGCCCACGCGCTCCAGCGACGAGAACTGGATGTTGGCCGACGCCGTCAGCCACAGCGACACCGACAGCAGCACGATCGGCAGCAGGAAGGCCAGCGACACCCACGCCGACTTCGCGGGGAACCCGATGCGCCGGAACGCCCGGATGCCCGGCGCCATGAGGCCATGGTGGCTGAAGAAGGCCGGCGTGTCGCCCGGGCCAGCCGGCCGGGTCGATGCGGGGAAGGGGACCGATTCGGACGACATGGTGAATGGCTCCTTGGGTGGATTCAAACGGTCTCTTCGGCGCCGTGGCGGCGGCCTGAAGCCCACGGGGGCCGCCGGTGTCGACGGTCGTCTCGCCCGCCGGCGGGCCACATTGGGGCGCTAGAGGCCCAAGGCCACGACATGTCGGTGGCGCGCCGCCCCGTTTCGGCGCGCAACGGCGGCCGGCAGGATCGCAGCGATCGCTGGTGGTGCGTTCTCGGTGTCGAACCCGAGCGCCAGGCGCGGCATGCCCCGCCACGGTGCCGATCGGACGTTGTGCTGGCGCCGGGAAATCCGGCTGCGGCGTGCAGTCTGCACGCGGGCACTCGAGCAGGCAGCGCAACCTGGGCGCCCGCGGCAGGGCACCGGGGCAACCGGCATCCGGCCGCGTGCCGACGCCGGCCTTCGATCAGGCCGTCACGCGGAAGCGGTCGACCGCCTGCACCAGCTGCAGCGCCTGGTCGCGCATGCTCTGCGCCGCGGCCGTGCCCTGTTCCGACAGGGCCGCGTTCTGCTGCGTCGCGCGGTCTAGGCGGGCGACGGCCTCGTTGATGCCGCCGATGCCGCCGCTCTGCTGGGCCGCCGCGGCCGAGATCTCAGTGATCAGCGCGCCGACGCGCTGAACGCTGGCGACGATGTCGTCCATCGTCGAACCGGCGTCGCCGACCAGGCGGCTGCCGTCGGCGACCGTCTGCACGCTGCCGTCGATCAGCGCCTTGATCTCGCGCGCCGCGGCGGCGCTGCGCTGCGCGAGCGCGCGCACCTCGCTGGCCACGACGGCGAAGCCGCGGCCCTGCTCGCCGGCACGGGCCGCTTCGACGGCGGCGTTGAGCGCCAGGATGTTGGTCTGGAAGGCGATGCCGTCGATGGTGCCGACGATGTCGGCGATGCGGCTGCTGTTCGCGGCGATGCGCTCCATCGTCTGCACCACCTGGCCGACGACGGCACCGCCGCGCCGCGCCACGTCGCAGGCGCTGTCGGCCAGCGCCGCGGCATTGCGCGCCGATTCGGCGGTCTGGTGCGCGCCAGCGGCAAGTTCCTGGGCGGCACTGGCGGTCTGCTGCAGTTCGGCGGCCGTCTGCTCGGTGCGGGCCGACAGATCGCCGTTGCCCTGGGCGATCTCGCCGCTGGCCAGCTCGATCTGGCCGGCGCCGGCGCGCACCTGGCGCACCACGCCCGCCAGGGCGTCGCGCATGGCCAGCAGCGTGCGCTGCAGCGCCGCGGTCTCGTCGGCGCCCTGCACGTCCAGGCTGGCGGTCAGCGTGCCGTCGGCGATCTCGCCGGCAAAGCGCCCCGCGTCCTGCACCGGCCCGGAGATCGTGCGGGCCAGGCGCCAGGCCAGCAGGCCACCGACCGCCAGCGCCAGCAGGCTGCCACCCACCAGCACCGCGGTGGCCTCGCGCACCGCAGCGGATACCCGGGCCGACGCGGCAGCCGCGCCGGCATCGATGTGCTGCTGCAGCGCGTCGAGCGAGCCCTTCATCGCCTGCGCCAGCGGGGCCAGCTCGCTGTCGATGCGGTCGGCACCTTCGCCGAGCAGCAGGTCGTCCCTGATCCGCGCGCGTGCCTGGACGAACTGCTGGCGGCCGGCGGCAATCTGGTCGACGAGCTGGCGGATGCTGGCGGCGGCGGCCGGGGACCCGGCCTGCTCGCCCTGCAGGCTGGCCAGCATGGCCTCCTGCTGGGACGCGGCTGCCGCGGCGGTGTCGGCCATCGCCTGGTTCAGGCCACCCAGTGCGGCGGCGGTGCGCTGCTGGAGGTCGGTGTTGTCGCCGACGGCGGCGTCGAAGCGGGTGGCCAGGATGGCCTTGTCCAGGTTGTCGCGCACGTGGCCGATCCAGGCGCCGACGAGGTCGCGCTGGACACGGCTCTGTTCCAGGCTGACGTTCGCCGCACCGATGCGCTGCAGCTGCCAGCCGGCCACGGCGGCCGCCAGCGACATCAACGCCAGGGGCAGTGCCACTGCGGCCAGCAGGCGCGGAAACAGGGTCAGGCGTTGCAGCATCGTGACCTCCGTATGAAGGGATCAGGCGGCCAGACGGAAGGCCGAGACGATCTCCGTCAGCCTGGCCGCCTGCGTGCGCAGGCTCTCGGCGGCCGCGGCGCTCTGCTCGACGAGTGCCGCGTTCTGCTGTGTCATGCCGTCGAGTTCGCCCACGGCGTCGTGCACGGCACCGATGTCGCCGCGCTGGGCGCCGCTGGTGGCGCTGATCTCGCCGACGATGGCCGTCACGCGCTGTACGCCGTCGACGATGTCCTGCATCGTCTGCCCTGCGTCCTTGACCAGCGTCGCACCGGCCTCCACGCTTTCGACGTTGCTGCCGATCAGTGCCTTGATCTCGCGCGCCGCGGCCGCGCTGCGCTGCGCCAGCGTGCGCACTTCGCCCGCCACCACGGCAAAGCCACGGCCTTGCTCACCCGCGCGGGCGGCTTCCACAGCCGCGTTCAGCGCCAGGATGTTGGTCTGGAACGCGATGCCATCGACGGTGCCGATGATGTCGGCGATGCGCCGGCTGCTGGCGTGGATCGTGTCCATCGTCGACACCACCTGCGCAACGACGCTGCCACCGCGCTGCGCGCTGCCCGACGCCGCCGTGGCCAGCGTGCTGGCCTGCGCCGCGGCGTCGCTGGCCTGGTGCACGGTCTGCGTGATCTGCGCCATCGCGCTGGCGGTCTGCTGCAGGCGCGACGCCGTGAGTTCGGTGCGTGCCGACAGGTCGGTGTTGCCGGCGGCGACCTCGGTGCTGGCCAGCCGCACCTGCTCGGCGGCGGCCTGCACGTCGCCGACGACGCGCCGCAGCGCGTCGCGCATCTCGGCGATGGAGCGCTGCAGGTCGCCGATCTCGTCGGCACGGTTGGTGTCCACCGGCGCGGCCAGGTCACCATGGCCGATGCGTTCGGCCAGGGTGCGCAGGGCCATCAGCGGACGGCAGACGGTGCGCACCAGGAAGGCCGAGCCCAGCGCCGAGACGCCCACGATCACGGCCATCAGCGCCAGGACGCCCCAGACCGTGCGCATGCGGTTGGCGGCGGCCTCGTCCTGCATCTGGCGCATGCGGTCGCGTTGAAGGGTCACGAAGGCATCTGCAGCCGCCAGGCGTGCGGCCGGTTCGGTGGCCGCCGCGGCCTGGGACAGTACCTGCCGCTCGGCGTCGTCGGCGGCACCGGCCAGCAGCGCGCTGCGCAGCGCGGCATCGTCCTCGCGGTGCGAGACGGCATTGCGCCACTGCTGCGCCTGCTGCAGACGGTCGAGTTGCGCCGACTGCTGCTGCGCGGCGTCACGGATCAGGGCCTGGGTGCGCACGGTGGTGATCGAGCCGGCGATGCCCAGCATCAGTGCCAGGCCGATGGTGGGTGCCCACAGGCGCAGGGTGATCGAGGGGGACTTGAACATGGCAGTGAACTCGCGAAACCTGGGTGTCCTGATGGCATGTCGGCCGATGCCGGCGCAAACTGAAGCGCGCCCGATGGGGCGCGCCGGAAGGGTTCACGAAGGTGGCCGACCTGCGGCAACGCTCAGAATGTCTCCCAGTCGTCGTTGCCGCCGACCGTGCTCGCCGCGGGCACGGGTCGGGTGACCGGCTTCACCGTCGCGGCCGACGCGTGCACCGACGGCTTGCTCGCGGCATCCTTCGACACCGGGCGCGGCGTCGCGGCTGATGATGGTGCCTTGGCCGTCGTTCCGCGCACGTGGAACAGCCGCACCGCTTCGGCCAGGCGGGCCGACTGCTCGCGCAGGCTGCCAGCGGCGGCCGCGGATTCCTCCACCAGCGCCGCGTTCTGCTGCGTCATGTTGTCGAGCTGCGCGATGGCGCCGTTGATCTGGCCGATGCCCGCGTTCTGCTCGCGGGTGGCAGCGGAGATCTCTCCGAGGATGTCGTTGACCCGCTGCACGCTGGCGACCACGTCCTGCATGGTCGTGCCGGCCTGGCCCACCAGCTGGCTGCCGGCCTCCACACGCTCGACGCTGTTGCCGATCAGGGCCTTGATCTCGCGCGCCGCCGTGGCGGCGCGCTGGGCCAGCTGCCGCACCTCGCCCGCCACCACCGCGAAGCCGCGACCCTGTTCCCCGGCGCGCGCGGCTTCCACCGCGGCATTCAGGGCCAGGATGTTGGTCTGGAAGGCGATGCCGTCGATCGTGCCGATGATGTCGGAGATCCTGCGGCTGGCGTCGTGGATGTCCTGCATGGTGGTCACCACCTGCTGCACCACCTCGCCACCGCGGACGGCCACGCTGGAGGCCGAGCTGGCCAGCTGGTTGGCCTGGGACGCCGAGTCGCTGGACTGACGCACCGTGCCGGTGAGCTGTTCCATCGCACTGGCCGTCTGCTGCAGGTTGCTGGCCGTCTGTTCGGTGCGCTGGCTGAGGTCGCCGCTGCCCTGAGCCACCTCGTCCGACGCATGGGCGATGGACTCGGTACTGTCCCGCACGGTGGCGATCGCGGTCTCGATCCGGCCCAGGGCCTGGATCATGCGCTGGGTGCCGGGCGCCGGGTTGTCGACGTCGGCGGCTCGGAAGTCGATGCTGCCATCGTCGCGCACCAGTTGGCTGGCAATCTCGGACAGCTGCGCGTTGGCGGCAAAGTCGGCACGGGCGCGGACGGCCAGCATCACCAGGATCACCGACTCGCCGATGACGTAGGACGCGTGCTCCACCACCAGCAGCAGGCTGGGTTCGGTGAAGCAGATCGGCCCCCAGCCCCACTGCTGGAAGAAGTTGAAGCTCAGGTGGTGCACGGCGATCGTCGCCGCGCCGCTGACCACCGGCAGCCAGTGCCGGTACACGGTGGTCACGGCCAGGAAAGCGAACACGGCGAAGTGCGCCTCGGTGTGGCCGCGCGCGGCATGGATCACGAGGCCGACCATCGCCATGCCCACGGCCGGCAGGCCGATCTGGCTGCCGGTGCCGCCGCGCGACGCCAGGGCCACCGCGGTGGCTGCGCCCATCAGCAGGGCGCCGATGCCCAGTGCGAGGCCCAGCCCGTCGTTGACCACGCCGTAGGCGGCCGCAGCGGCGGCCAGCACGGCGATGGCGATGAGCATCAGTTTGTCGTTGGGGTCGAAGCGGGGCACGGGCACTCCTTCACGATTGGGCCGCAGGCATTTCGCCTGTGACTTCGGCGCGTCCCCGTTCGACTTGAATCACATCTGCGTGCTGCGATGCTGGACACCTGATCAAGGTCAAGCCGGAGCCATCGACCTGCGCTCCGGTGTGAGATGTGTCCACCTGGCCGCAGCAGCTGGCACACCGTGCGGGCCCGGTGAACTGGGGCGTGGCCCCGGAAGGCGCCACGGCCGCCCGCTGGCGGCCGGGGCCGGCAGGGGCAGCGCCAAGGCGCTGCTTGCCGTCAGAACGACGTCCACTCGCCGCTGGTGTCGGCGGTCTGGGCCACCTGGACGGACCGCTCGGCCCGCGCGGACCTGGCGGCAGGCGGCGTGGCCTTGGCCACCTTGGCCACCACCTGGGCAGCGGCGCGCCGGGCTGGCGCCATCAAGGCGGGTGCGGCCACGGCCGCGTAGCTCGGCGTGCCCAGGCTGCCGTGGCCGGCGGCCAGCCTGAACACCGCCACCGCCTGCACCAGGGCCTCGGCCTGCTGCTTGAGGCTCTCGGCCGCTGCGGCGCTTTCCTCCACCAGCGCCGCGTTCTGCTGGGTGACCTGGTCCATCTGGCTGACGGCCTCGCCCACCTGGCTGACGCCCTGGCTCTGCTCGGTGCTGGCCGCGCTGATCTCGCCCATGATGTCGGTGACGCGGCGGATGGCGCCGACCACCTCGTCCATCGTCGTGCCGGCCTGGTCGGCCAGGGCCGAGCCGGACTCCACGCGCTCGACGCTGTCGGTGATCAGGCTCTTGATCTCCTTGGCCGCCTCGGCGCTGCGCTGGGCCAGCGTGCGCACCTCGCCAGCCACCACCGCAAAACCGCGGCCTTGTTCGCCGGCACGGGCGGCTTCCACCGCCGCGTTGAGCGCCAGGATGTTGGTCTGGAAGGCGATGCCGTCGATGGTGCCGATGATGTCGGCGATCTTCTGCGAGCTGGCCTGGATGCCCTTCATGGTGTCGACCACCTGGGCGACGACCTGGCCGCCCTTGGCGGCGACCTCGCTGGCGCCCTGGGCGAGTTGATTCGCCTGGCGGGCGTTGTCGGCGTTCTGCTTGACGGTGGAGCCCAGCTGTTCCATCGACGCGGCGGTCTCCTGCAGCGAGGAGGCCTGCTGCTCAGTGCGGCTCGACAGGTCCTGGTTCCCTTGGGCGATCTGGCTGCTGGCCGTGGCGATGCTGTCGCTGCCGCTGCGCACCTGGCCGACGATGCGGGCGAGGTTGTCGCGCATCGCGGCCATGGCGGCCAGCACGCTGCCGGCCGGGGCCTGCGCGGCACCGGGGATTGGCGCCAGGTCGCCCGCAGCCACGCGGTCCACGACCCGGGCCAGGTCGGCCGGGTCGGCGCCCAGCCGGCGTTGCACGCCGCGCACGATGAACACGCCGGCCAGAATGCCCAGGACCAGGCCCAGCGTGGCGGTCAACAGACTGAGCGTGCTCAGTTGTGCGCCGACAGTTTCGGCGCTTTCGAACTCCTCCTCCGCCACCCGGACCTGCAAGCCGATCAACGCGTCGAGTTCCTTCACCACGGCCGGGTTCAGGGGGCTGACCTGTTTGACCAGCAGTTCCTGCGTCACGTCGTATCGGCCCGCGCGCAGCGCATCGGCCGTCGGTATCGTGGCCTGGGTCCTGAAGACCGTCATCGCCTGCGCCACACGGGCGGCGATGTCGGCCTCCTCGGGTGTCAGGTACGTGGCCATGTAAGCCTTCCAGAGCTCTGCGACCCGGGATTCGTTGGCGTCGAACTCCTTGAGCCGCTTGGTCGTGTTGCCCGCGTCGGCGCGCATGGCGGCGTCCTGCAGGACGATGCGGTTGCGGGCCGTGAGGTAGTGGATCTGACCGAGTTCGCCCAGCGGCACGGCGCGGTCGAGGTAGACGGTACGCAGGGCGGCTTGCCCGTGCCGCTGCCCCGCGATGCCCATCGTGGCGACGACCAACAAGGCCACGATCAGGAAGCTCAGGCCCGCCGTCAGCAGACGCTTCAGGGGCCAGGTGGTGATGTTGAACATGCGAATGTCTCCGAATGGACCAGCGACATTTCGACAGAGCGCATGCCGACTTGAGTGATTAGTTGCTTTATGAAGAATAATTAATGAGGTATCGCCTGCGTACGCTCATGGACACCATTGGCTCCGCCAATCAGGCCGATCGACAACGGCCGTGCGTCGGCGGCCGAAACGACAAAGGCCGCCCGAAGGCGGCCTTGGCAGGAAGGGCAGGGCGTGCCGTGCTCAGTGCACGTCGATCAGGCCCATGTCGGCGGCGGACATGAGGCCCTCGATGTCCATGAGGATGAGCATGCGCTCCTTGGCCTTGCCGTCGTCTTCCTTGGCGGCGGGCTGGGGGATGCTGCCGATGCCGGTGATGAAGCCCGAGTCGATGCCGCTGGAGAGTTCCGGGGCGGGCTTGATGTGCTCGGCGGTGAGTTCGAGCACGTCGGAGACGGAGTCCACGACGGCGCCGACGACGCGGCCGCGCACGTTGAGCACGATGACGACGGTGAAGTCGTTGTACTCGGCGCTGTCGCAGCCGAGCTTCAGGCGCAGGTCGACGATGGGGACGATGACGCCGCGCAGGTTGACCACGCCCTTGATGAAGTGCGGGGCGTTGGCGATTCGGGTGGGGGGCTCGTAGGAGCGGATCTCCTGCACGCGCAGGATGTCGATGCCGTACTCCTCGCCGCCGAGGCGGAAGGTGAGGTACTCGCCGCTGCGGGCGGCGGCCTTGCCGCCGGCAACGGCAGCGTTGACGGCCTGGCGGGCGGCTTCGTGCTGGGCCACCTGGGTGGCGTCGGCGATCATGTCCATGTGATCTCCTGGTCGGGATGAGAGGGTTATCGGCGCCGTGGGCGGTGACTTGAGGGGTGCCCGACAGACGTCAGGCGTGGGTGTGGTGGTGGTCGCCGGTGCGGAACACCGACACCACCTCGGTCAGGCGGCGGGCCTGGTCGCGCAGGCTCGTGGCCGCGGCCGCCCCCTGTTCCACCAGGGCGGCGTTCTGCTGCGTGGCGCGGTCCAGCTCGGTCACGGCGCTGCCGACCTGGCCCATGCCCTGGGTCTGCTCGCCCGACGCCGAGGCGATCTCGCCGATGATGTCGCTCACGCGCTGCACGCTGGCCACGATCTCGGCCATGGTGCTGCCGGCGTCGCCGACCAGGCGGCTGCCGGCCTCGACCTTGTCGACGCTGGCGCCGATCAGGGCCTTGATCTCGCGCGCCGCCTCGGCGCTGCGCTGGGCCAGCGTGCGCACCTCGCCGGCCACGACCGCGAAGCCGCGGCCCTGTTCACCCGCGCGCGCGGCTTCCACCGCGGCGTTGAGTGCCAGGATGTTGGTCTGGAAGGCGATGCCGTCGATGGTGCCGATGATGTCGCCGATGCGCCGGCTGCTGGCCGTGATCTCGTCCATCGTGGACACCACCTGGGTCACGACCTCGCCACCCCGGCGTGCCACGTCGGCGGCGCCGCGCGCCAGCTGGTCGGCCTGCGCGGCCGAGGCGCTGGCCTGCTGGCTGGTCGAGGCCAGCTGTTCCATGGCGCTGGCGGTCTGCTGCAGATGGCTGGCGGTCTGTTCGGTGCGGCTGGACAGGTCCTGGTTGCCGGCGGCGACCTCGGTGCTGGCGGTGAGGATGGCGTCGGCACCGCTGCGCACGTCGCCCACCACGCCCTGCAGCCGGTTGGACATGGCCCCCAGGGCCTGCATCAGGCCGGTGACCTCGTCGCGGCCCTGCAGGTCGGGGCGGGCGGTGAGGTCGCCGTCGGCCAGCGCTTCGGCGAAACGCCGCCCGGCGGCCAACGGCTGCGCGATCGAGCGCACGATCACCACCGCCGCGGCCACGCCGATGGTCACGGCCAGCACGATGGCGCCGAGCAGCGCGGTCTGCACGGTGGCGACGAAGCCGTCCACCTTGGCCTGGCTGGCGGCCAGCGTCTCACGGACCTTGGCCACGCCGGTGTCCATGGCCTGCTCGGCGGCATCGAAGTGGCCACCGGCCTCGCTGGCCAGGCGGTCGTTGATCTCCTGCAGCGACGCGATGATGCTGCCGCTGTGCAGCTCCTCGAGCACGCGCCAGGCGTTGTCGAGGTAGGCCGTCATCGGCGTGCGGATGCCGGCGATCAGTTGCTGACCCTCGGCGGTCTTGACCATGCCGCCGATCTCGTCGAGTGCCGATTCCACGCGCTGGCGTTCGGCCTGCCAGGCGGCGCGGGCGGCCGCGGTGCGGTCGTCGTAGCCGTAGGCCAGCATCAGGTCCTTCTCGTGGCGGCGCAAGGCCACCAGGCCGTGGCGCATGGTGCCGGCCAGATCCATCAGCCTGAATTCGTAGCCCGACATGCGCTTCTGCGCATCGAGCGTGAAGCTCAGACCGAACCAGCCGCCCAGCGAGACGATGCTCAGCAGGACCAACATGCCGGCGGTGGCACCGATCAGGCGGGCGCGCACGGAATAGCGGCGCAGGAGCAGCATCAATGCGTTCATGGTCGTTGGCCCTCGCTGCAGGCGCGGCTCAGAAGGTTTCCCAGTCGTCGTCGGCGGTGGTGGCTGGGGCTGGCGCCGGCGTCTTTGCGGCAGCGGGTGTGGCCGGTGCGGGGGTCGCTCTGGCCGTGGCCGGCGGCGGTGCGGACACCGCAGTCTTCGGCGCTGCCGGGGCGGTGGTCGCCAGCTTGACGGCCGGTGTGGCGGGTGCAGCCGGTGCGACGGGGGCGTGATGCCCGGCACCGTCGACCCGGAACACGCTGACGGCCTCGGCCAGCGTGCGCGCCTGGGCCTTGAGGCTCTCGGCGGCGGCGGCGGACTCCTCCACCAGGGCCGCGTTCTGCTGCGTCATGCGGTCGAGGTCGGTGACGGCGTCGTTGACCAGCGAGACGCCGCTGCGCTGTTCGCCGGCCGCGGCCGCCACCTCGCCGATGATGTCCGTCACGCGCTGCACGCTGGAGACGATCTCGGCCATGGTCTGGCCGGCGTCGCCCACCAGCTTGCCGCCGGCTTCCACGCGTTCCACGCTGGTGTTGATCAGGGTCTTGATCTCGCGCGCGGCCTCGGCACTGCGCTGGGCCAGCTGGCGCACCTCGCCGGCCACCACCGCGAAGCCACGGCCCTGCTCACCCGCGCGGGCGGCTTCCACCGCCGCGTTCAGGGCCAGGATGTTGGTCTGGAAGGCGATGCCGTCGATGGTGCCGATGATGTCGGCGATCTTCTTCGAGCTGCCGCTGATCTCGTCCATCGTGCGCACGACCTGCGTCACCACCTCGCCACCGCGCTGGGCGACGCTGGAGGCCGAGGAGGCCAGCTGCGCGGCCTGCGCCGCAGCATCGGTGGACTGGCGCACGGTGGCGGTGATCTGCTCCATCGTGCTGGCGGTCTGCTGCAGGCTGCTGGCGGTCTGTTCGGTGCGCACCGACAGGTCCTGGCTGCCGACGGCGACCTCGCTGGACGCGGTGCCGATGCTGTCGGTGCTCTGGCGGATCTGGCGCACCATCGTGGCCAGGCCGTCCTGCATGCGCTGCAGCGCGGTCAGCAGCTGGCCGATCTCGTCGTGGCGGCCGGTGGCAAAGCGCTGCGTCAGGTCGCCGGTGGCCACGGCCTCGGCGCTGCGCGCGGCAGCCTGCAGCGGCACGCTGATCGAACGCGTGATCGAGACCGCCATGGCGGCACCGCAGCCGATGGCCAGCAGCGCGAAGCCCAGCAGCAGCTGCAGACCCAGGGCCTGCTCGGCGTCGAAGTTCGCCGCCGCGGCATCGGTCTCCTGCTGGTAGTGGGCCAGCAGGGCGTCCATGGCCGCCACGTAGGCGTCGGCCGCGGGCAGCATCGCGCTGTTGACCTTGGCGCGGCCGCCGTCCGTGTCGCCGTCGGCGAACAGCTTGGCGGCATCCTTGCGGATGCCGACGTAGGCGTTGCGCTTCTCGCCGATGGCGGCGAACAGCGCGCGTTCGGTGTCGCTGTCCAGGCTCTCCTCCAGACGCTTCTGCAGCGTGCTGATGGTGGCGCTGGTGTCCTTCATCGGCTGCGCGAACGCGGCCACCAGCTCGGCCTGGTAGCCGGAGTGGGCGATGCCCATCGCGCGGGCCAGGTTCGTGGCGGTCAGGCCCTTCCACTGCTCCATGGTCTGGCTGCGCAGCGCCAGCGCATCGAGCTTGTCGTCGGCCTTGGCCAGCTGGCGCAGTTCCACCGCGCCCAGCGTGGCCATCGCAACGACCAGGGCCAGCACGATGCCAAAGGAGATGCCGAGGCGCTTGCCGATCCGGATGTCGTCGAGTTTCATGATGTCTGCTGTTCCAAGTGTCAAACCGGGGTGTCGAGCCGGAAGCGCTCGACCACCTGCCCCAGGCGCTGGGCTTGCGCCTGCAGGCTCTCTGCCGCGGCCGCGGACTGCTCCACCAGCGCGGCGTTCTGCTGTGTCATGCGGTCGAGTTCCACCACCGCGCCATTGACCTGGCCGATGCCGGCGGTCTGCTCGCCGGCGGCCGAGGAGATCTCGCCGATGATGTCGGTCACCCGCTGCACGCTGGCCACGATCTCGGTCATGGTGCTGCCGGCTTCTCCGACCAGGCGGCTGCCGGCCTCGACCTTGTCGACGCTGGCGCCGATCAGGGCCTTGATTTCGCGCGCGGCTTCGGCGCTGCGCTGCGCCAGGCTGCGCACCTCGCTGGCCACGACGGCAAAGCCACGGCCCTGCTCGCCGGCCCGAGCGGCCTCCACGGCGGCGTTGAGCGCCAGGATGTTGGTCTGGAAGGCGATGCCGTCGATGGTGCCGATGATGTCGGCGATGCGCTGCGAGCTGGCGCTGATCTCGCCCATCGTGCTGACCACGCCGCTGACGACCTCACCGCCCCGGCGGGCCACTTCGGCGGCGCCGTGGGCCAGCTGGTTGGCCTGGGTGGCAGCGTCGCCCGACTGGCGCACCGTGCCGGTGATCTGCGACATCGCGCTGGCGGTCTGCTGCAATTGACCGGCGGCGTGTTCGGTGCGGGTGGACAGGTCGGCGTTGCCGGTGGCCACCTCGCGTGATGCGCTGCCGATGGCGTCCGCCGACTGGCGCACCTCGCCGACGATCTGGCGCAGCGCCGTCTGCATGGCATCCAGGCTGGCCAGCAGTTCGCTGGCCTCGTCGCGACCCTCGGGCCGCACTGGCACCGTCAGGTCGCCGCCGGCAATGGCCTGGGCGATCTTGCGGGCGTGGGCGATCGGCCGCACGATGGAATGCATGTTCACCAGCGTCAGCGGCACGACCACGAGCACGGCGAACAGCAGCACCGTACCGAAGCCGAGCATGGCGGCGCGGAACTGTGCGGCCAGCTCGGCCTGCGTGGCCTCGGCTTCGGCCTTGACGATGCCATCGATCTGGGCGAGCTTGGACTCGGCTTCGCCGATCGCCGCCTTGGCCTTGCCGCTGACGCGGTCGACCACGGTGGCGGTGTCGTAGGCCTGGGCCTGGATCTGCGCGATCACCGGCTCGAAGGCGGCACGGTAGGCCTTCAGGTCGTCGATGGCGCCACGGGCCAGCGGGTTGTCCTCGTCTTCCTCGCCTTCGAGCAGGGCGGCGAAGGCCTGTTCGGTGGACTGCAGCGCGCCGTCCCAGGCCAGGCGCGACAGCGCCACGGCTTCGGGCTGTTCGTAGTAGATGACGAGGTCCTTCTCGTGCCGCCGCAGTTCGCCCAGCAGGCGCTGCAGGTCGGCCACGCCGCCGGCTTCGGCGAAGGAGTGTTCGAGGAACTCGCTGCTCAGGTGCTGGGTGCGCGCC
Organism: Burkholderiaceae bacterium; assembly: GCA_024235855.1. GTDB lineage: Bacteria > Pseudomonadota > Gammaproteobacteria > Burkholderiales > Burkholderiaceae_C > Rubrivivax. The sequence continues at coordinate 211,067 of JACKLN010000005.1, read as the reverse complement.
ATCTGCCAGAGACCGAAGCCGCCGATGGCGGTCAGCAGGGCCACGACGACGCCGATGGCGCCGATCATCCGAAAGCGGATGGTGAACCCGCGCATCCAGGCATTGAGCATGGCCGGGTCCCTTTCGTCAGCTGCGCGAGCGGCGCACCAGCGAGCCGATGTCGAGGATCAGCGCCACCCGGCCGTCGCCCATGATGGTGGCGCCGGAGACGTCGTCCACCTTGCGGTAGTTGGCCTCCAGGTTCTTCACCACCACCTGCTGCTGGCCGAGCAGTTCGTCCACCAGCAGGGCCACGCGGCCACCCTCGGCCTCGACGACGACCATGATGTTGCTCACGTGCTCGAAGTCGAAGCGCGGCACGTCGAACACGCGCTCGAGGTCGATCACCGGCATGTACTCGTCACGCACCTGCACCACGCGACCGCGGTTGCCGATGGTGCGGATGGTCTCCGGCTGGACCTGGAAGCTCTCCACCACCGAGCCCAGCGGCAGGATGTAGACCTCGTCGCCCACGCCGACGCTCATGCCGTCCATGATGGCCAGCGTCAGCGGCAGGCGCACCCGCACCGTCATGCCGTAGCCCTCGGCGGAGTCGATCTCCACCGTGCCGCCGAGCGCGGTGATGTTCTTCTTCACCACGTCCATGCCCACGCCGCGGCCGGACACGTCGGTGACCTGTTCGGCGGTGCTGAAGCCCGGCGCGAAGATCAGGCCGTAGACCTCCTGGTCGGTCAGGCTGTCGGGCGCGTCGAGGCCGCGTTCGCGGGCCTTCTTCAGCAGCTTCTCGCGAGACAGGCCCTTGCCGTCGTCGCGCACCTCGATGACGATGCTGCCGCCCTGGTGGCTGGCCACCAGGGTGATGGTGCCGTGGGCCGGCTTGCCCTTGGCCAGGCGCTCGTCGGGCAGTTCGATGCCGTGGTCGCAGCTGTTGCGCACCAGGTGGGTCAACGGGTCGGTGATCTTCTCGACCAGGCCCTTGTCCAGTTCGGTCGCTTCACCCTGGGTCACCAGTTCCACCTTCTTGCCCAGCTTGCCGGCGAGGTCGCGCAGCATGCGGGGGAAGCGGTTGAACACCAGCGACATCGGGATCATGCGGATCGACATCACCGCTTCCTGCAGGTCGCGGGTGTTGCGCTCCAGGTCGGCCAGGCCGGCGGTGAGCTGCTGGTGCAGCGCGCTGTCGATGTCCTTGCTGTTCTGCGCCAGCATGGCCTGGGTGATGACGAGCTCGCCCACCAGGTTGATCAGCTGGTCGACCTTCTCCACCGACACGCGCAGCGTGCTCTGGTCCGGGCCGGCGGACGGCTTGCCGGCCTCGGCCTTGGCGGGGGTGGCCGGGCGCGCCGCCGGGGTGGCCGGGGCGGCGGACGGCGCAGGCGCGCTGGCCGGCGCCGCGGCGGCGGCCTGAGGCGCACCGGGCGCGTCGTCGAAGAAGCCGTAGCCGGGATCCTTGGCCGGGGCGGGTTCTTCCTTCGGTGCGCCCGGGGCGCCTTCGTGGAAGCCGTAGCCCGGGCCCAGGGGCGCCAGGCGCACGTGCTCGCGGGCGACGTGGAAGGTGAACAGGTCCAGCAGGTCGTTGTCGCTGCTGGCGGTGGTGACCTTGAAGCGGCGCACGCCGTCCACCGACTGCCCGGCGTCCAGCGGTTCGATGCGGCCGAGGTCGGTGATCTCCTTGAAGAGGTCCACCAGGTTCTCGGCCACGGCCGGGTCGTCCAGCGGGCCGACGGTGAGCTCGAGCTGGCGGTTGCCTGCGGCGGCCTTGGGCGTGGCGGCCGGGGCGGGCTGTGCCGCCGGGGCCGGAGCAGCCGCCGGGGCTGCCGCCACCGGTGCGCTGCCACCGTCGACCAGCGTGCGGATCGTGGCCAGCAGGGCCGAGGTGTCGGGCGACTCGCCGGCGCCACCGGCCTGGTGGCGGGCCAGCTGGGCACGCAGCGCGTCGCCCGAGGCCAGCAGCGCGTCGACCATCTCGACGGTGGGCTGCAGCTCGTGGCGGCGCAGCTTGTCCAGCAGCGTCTCCATCTCGTGCGTCAGTTCGGCCACGTCGCTGAAGCCGAAGGTGGCGGCGCCACCCTTGACCGAATGCGCGCAGCGGAAGATGGCGTTGAGCGCCTCGTCGTCGGCGTTGCCCACGTCCAGCGCCAGCAGCATCTGCTCCATGTTCTCCAGGTTCTCGCCGGCTTCCTCGAAGAAGACCTGGAAGAACTGGCTGAGGTCGATCCCGGCGGCCAGGTGGCCGCCTTCCTTGCTCATGTCACCCATCGTCGTCCCCTCAGCGGATGACCTTGCCGATCACCTCGACCAGCTTGGCCGGGTCGAACGGCTTGACCAGCCAGCCGGTGGCGCCCGCGGCGCGGCCGGCCTGCTTCATCTGGTCGCTGCTCTCGGTGGTCAGGATCAGGATCGGCGTGGCCTTGAACTTGGGGTTCTCGCGCAGCCGCTTGGTCAGGCTGATGCCGTCCATGCGGGGCATGTTCTGGTCGGTCAGCACGAGGCTGAAGTCCCGCGACGAGGCCTTCTCCCAGGCGTCCTGGCCATCGACCGCCTCCACGACGTTGAAGCCGGCGTTCTTGAGCGTGAAGGACACCATCTGGCGCATCGAGGCGCTGTCGTCGACTGCAAGAATGGAATGCATGGTGGGTTCTCCGGGGGGATCTCGTACGGGGGACAGACAGAAGTCAGAAGAGCTCGATGGAGCCTGCGTCCATCTCGTCCTGGGTGACCGGGTTGGGGCGCAGCGGGGTGTCCTCGACGACGGCGGGGCCGTCCTCGTCGTCACCCATGGCCTCGCGGGCCAGCCGGTCGGCGCAGCCGCGCAGGCGGTGACCGGTGTGCGTGATCAGCTGCGAGGCCAGGTCCTGGAACTGCATGGCGGTGATGGCGCCGGCCACGTGCTCCATCGTGCGGTGCAGCTGTGGCAGGTTCAGGTCCGGGTGCTCGGCGGTGAGCTTGAGGGCCTCGCGCAGCTGGTCGGCCGCCGCGTAGAAGTGACCGATCAGCGACTCGCTGGCGTCGCCCAGCAGGCGCTGCAGGCGGTCCAGGTCGTTGCTGGCCACGAGCAGGTCGTCCTGCACCTCCGCCGCGGCCATCAGGGGCATGCGCTCGGGTGGTGCGTCGACGGGTTCGGTGCTGAGCATGGATTCTCCGCGGATGGCGTGGCAGCCCCACCCTGGTGGACGGGGCCTGTCGTTCGTCCTGGGATTGTCGGCAGCACCCTCCTCGGGCTTTAGCGGAAGATGGCGGCAAAGCGCCGGCTTATCCCGGCCGACACGGCTGGGCGATACTGCGGGCATGGCGTCCAGCATCCCCAAGCGCCCCTTGCGCGTGCTGCACCTGGAAGATTCGCCGCTCGACCACGAGCTGGCGCTGGCCCACCTGCGCCGTGGCGGGCTGGCCGTGGACTGCCGGCGGGTGGAGTCGCGTGCCGAGTTCGAGGCCGCGCTGGACCGCCGCGGTGGTGCCGCCAACCGCTGGGACCTGGTGCTGTCGGACTACAACGTGCCCGGTTTCTCGGGCATCGAGGCGCTGCGCCTGCTGCGCGAACGGCGGATGGACCTGCCCTTCATCCTCGTGTCCGGCGAGATCGGCGAGGACACGGCGGTGGAAGCCATGCGCAACGGCGCCAGCGACTACCTGCTCAAGGCCAACCTGGCGCGCCTGGCGGTGGCGGCGGAGCACGCCATCGAGGCGGCCGAGGTCAAACGGGCCCATGTGGCCGCCGACCGTGCGCTGCAGTCCAGCCGCGAACAGCTGGCGGCGCTGGCCCGCCACCTGCAGACCAGCATCGAGGCCGAGCGCACGCACATCGCGCGCGAGATCCACGACGACGTCGGCGGCAGCCTGACCGCGCTGAAGTTCGACCTCGACTGGATCCGCCGCCATGCCGACACGCCGGCCATGCAACAGCGCGCCACCGGGGCCATCGAACTGCTCACGCATGCCATCGATGCCAGCAAGCGCATCATGCACAACCTGCGCCCGGCCATCCTCGAGCAGGGCCTGGTGGCGGCCCTGCAGTGGATGGCCGGCAACTTCGAGCGCCGCACCGGCATCGAGTGCCTGTTCCGAAGCAGCCACGAGGTCGTCCACCTGCCGCCCGGCGTGCCGCTGGTGGCCTACCGCATGGCGCAGGAAGCGCTCACCAACGTCAGCAAGCATGCGCAGGCCACGCGGGTGCGCATCGAGCTGGCGGTGGGGGCCGGCGCGTTGTCGCTGGAAGTCAGCGACAACGGGCGCGGCCTGACCGAGGCCGACCGGGCCAAGGTGCGCAGCTTCGGGCTGCGCGGCCTGACCGAGCGTGCCTCCACCGTCGGCGGCTGGGTCGACGTGATCAGCGGGCCGGGCGGCACCAGCCTGATCCTGTCGGTGCCGCTGGAAGACACGGCGGCCGATCACGCCGACGTGGACGACGAACCGGACGCCGACGACCTGGACGACGACCAGCGGCGCCACGACCCGTCCGCGTGGACGCCGCTGTGAGGTCCGACCCGATGCCAGCCGCAGGACGATGCCCATGACCGACGTGATCCTCTGCGACGACCACGCGCTGATCCGGCGCGGCATCCGCGACACGCTGTCCGACGCGGCCGACATCCGCGTCGTCGGCGAGGCGGGCGACTACGGCGAACTGCGCACGCTGATGCGCACCACGCGCTGCGACGTGCTGGTGCTGGACATCAACCTGCCCGGCCGCAGCGGCCTGGACGTGCTGCACGCGCTGAAGGAGGAGGGCTCGCCGGTCAAGGTGCTGGTGGTCAGCATGTACCCGGAGGACCAGTACGCGATCCGTGCCCTGCGGGCCGGCGCCTTCGGCTACGTCAACAAGGGCGGCGACCCGCAGCTCATCGTGCAGGCGGTGCGCACCGTGGCCCAGGGCCGCAAGTACGTCACTCCGGAGATCGCGCAGATGCTGGTGGAAAGCCTCACGGCACCGGCGCCGGAGAACGCTCACCAGACCCTCTCGGACCGCGAACTGCAGACCCTGGTGCTGATTGCCAGCGGCAAGCGGCTGTCGGACATTGCCGACGAACTCAGCCTCAGCCCGAAGACGGTGTCGGTCTACCGCGCCCGCGTGCTCGAGAAGTTGGCGCTTGCCAACAACGCGGAGCTGACGGTCTACGCGATCCGCAACGGCCTGGTCCGCGACTGATCGACACGGCTGGCGGCCCGCTGTCTCCACGGTCGACCACGGGTCCGATGGCCTCCTCCGCCGACGACCCGATCGCCGCCCGCACGGCGGGCCGGGACTGGCTGTCGCTGGCGCTGATCGACGCCCGCAACCACACGCTACGGTGGCTGGCCGCCATCGAAGCCTCGCCCGCCGGCGCCTTGCGCAGCGCCGCCGGCCTGCCGCCGGCCCTGTGGCTGGCCGGGCATGCGGCTTGGTACGCCGACTGGTGGATCCTGCGCCACGTGCATGCCGGCCGCGGCGAGGCCGGCGACCCCGCGCGGCCGCGGCTGGCGCCGGCGGAGGCGGACAGCGACCGCTGCTTCCATGCCGAGCGGCGTGGCCCGTCGCCCCCGTTGCCGGGCCCGGGGGACGTGCGCCCCTGGATGGCCGACACGCTGGAGCACCAGCTCGAACTGCTGGCCGGTGCGCCCGACGACGACACGGCGCTCTACCTGCACCGCCAGGCCCTGCGCCACGAGGACCGCATCGGCGAGACCCTGGCGGTGCTGGCCGACCACCTGGACGTGGCCGATGCCCCCTGGCCCGACGATCGCCGCGTGGCGGACGCCGGGCCGCTGTGGTTGCCGGCCCAGACCTGGATGCTGGGCAGCCGGGAAGGCGGGCTGGTGCCCGGCCCGGAGCGTTGGGCGCACCCGGTGGCGCTGCCGGAGACGGAGATCGACAGCCGCCCGGTCAGCTGGGCCCGCTTTACCGAGTTCGTGGCCGACGGCGGCTACGACGAACCGCGCTGGTGGACGCCGGCCGGCTGGGACTGGGCGCAGGCGGCGCAGCGCAGGACACCCCGGCGTGTCGAGCAGATGGGTGCGGCCATCGTGGTGCAGCGCCGGGGCCGCCTGCGGCGGGTGCCCGCTGCGGCCGCGGTGGCCCACGTGACCCGCCACGAGGCGCAGGCCTGGTGCGCCTGGGCCGGCCGCCGGCTGCCGGTGGAGGCGGAATGGGAAGCCGCCGCCATCGGCGCCGCGCGACGCGGCTTCGTCTGGGGCGAGGTGCTGGAATGGGTGGCCGGGCCGGCCCGCGCCTACCCGGGCCACGCGGACCCGCCGGGCGAGATCGACCCGCTGCCGGTCGACGCGGGCCCGCCCGCGGCCTGGGGTGTGCTGCGCGGTACCTGTGCGCTGACACCACCGCGCGCCGTGCACCCGCGCGCGCGACGTTTCGCGGTGGTGGACGAGGATGTCCTGCCCACCGGCTTTCGCAGCTGCGCGCGGTAGGATGGAACCATGGAGACAAGCCCCACCACCTCGATCACGCTCACGGTCAACGGCCGTGCGCACACCCTGGACGCCGAGCCGCGGCAGTTGCTCGTCGAACTGCTGCGCGGGCCGCTGGGCCTGACCGGCACGCACGTGGGCTGCGACACCAGCCAGTGCGGCGCCTGCACCGTGCTGCTCGACGGCCAGGCCGTGAAGAGCTGCAGCGTGCTGGCGGTGCAGGCCGCCGGCCGCGCGGTGACCACCATCGAGGGCCTGTCGGCGCCCGACGCCCCGCTGCACCCGCTGCAGGACGCCTTCAGCGCCTGCCACGGCCTGCAGTGCGGCTTCTGCACACCCGGCATGGTGATGAGCGCCTGCGCGCTGCTGGCCGAGAACCCGCAGCCCACCGATGCCCAGATCCAGCACGCGCTGGAAGGCAACCTGTGCCGCTGCACCGGCTACGTCAACATCGTGGCCGCGGTGAAGCAGGCGGCCACCACCATGGCAGGAGGTGCGAAGTGAACGCCCCCGACGCGCTGCGCTTCGGCAGCGGCCACACGGTCCGCCGCATCGAGGACCCGACCCTGGTGCGCGGCCGCGGCCAGTTCACCGACGACGTCACGCCCGCGGGCAGCACCTACGCCGTCTTCGTGCGTTCGCCGCACGCGCACGCGCGCATCGTGTCCATCGACGTCGACGGTGCGCGCGCCATGCCCGGTGTGCTCGCGGTGCACACCGGTGCGGAACTGGAAGCGGCCGGCGTCAAGCCCATCCCGCTGGCGCCGGCCTTCAAGCGGCCGGACGGTGTGCCGATGGCTGCCGCGCCGCGGCGGGCGCTGGCGCACGAGGTGGTGCGCTGCGTCGGCGAGCCGGTGGCGCTGGTGATCGGCGCCACGCGCGACGCCGCCCAGGCCGCGGCCGATGCCCTGGCCATCGAGTACGACCCGCTGCCCGCCGTCACCGACCCGGTGCTGGCGCTGCAGCCCGATGCGCCCCGTGTCTGGGACGGCCTGCCCGACAACATCAGCGGCGAGGCGCGCCACGGCAAGCCCGAGGAAGTGGCCGCGGCCTTTGCCGCGGCGGCGCACACGGTGAAGCTGCACATCGTCAACCAGCGTCTGGCGCCCAGCCCGATGGAGCCGCGCAGCGTGCTGGCCTGGATGGCCGACGGCCGCCTGCAGGTGCGCCTGTCAAGCCAGATGCCCAGCGCCGTGCGCGGTGGCCTGGCCGACGCGCTGGGCCTGAAGCCCGAGGACATCCACGTCGTCGTCGGCGACGTCGGCGGCGGCTTCGGCATGAAGACCGGCATCTACCCGGAGGACATCGCGCTGGGCTTTGCCGCGCGTGCGCTGGGCCGGCCCGTCAAGTGGCAGGCCACGCGGCTGGAGGACTTCCTGCACGCGGTGCACGGCCGTGACCTCGTCACCGACGCCGAGCTGGCGCTGGACGCCCACGGCAAGGTGCTGGCGCTGCGCACCCGCACCATCGCCAACATCGGCGCCAGCGCCACCACCACCGGCGCGCTGATCGCGCTGCTGATCGGCCCCTGGGTGACGACCAGCATCTACGACATCCCGCTGATCGACCTGCACATCACCACGGTGCTGACGAACACGGGCGCCACCGGCGCCTACCGGGGTGCCGGTCGTCCCGAGGCCATCTACACCACGGAGCGGCTGATGGATGCCGCTGCCGCCAAGCTGGGCCTGGACCCGGCGGAGATCCGCCGGCGCAACATGATCCGCCCGGAGCAGATGCCCTACACCAACCCGATGGCGCAGGTCTACGACGTCGGGCAGTTCGAGCAGATCCTCGACCAGGGTCTCGAGTTGTCGGACTGGGCCGGCTTCGAGGCCCGCGCGGCAGCGTCCCGGGCCGCCGGCAGGCTGCGCGGCCGCGGCATCGCCACCTTCCTGGAATGGACCGGCGGCAATGCGCTGGTCGAGCAGGCCACCGTGCGCGTGACCGCCGACGGCTTCATCGAGCTGATCGCCGCGACGATGCCGATGGGCCAGGGCATCGCCACCAGCTACGCGCAGCTGGCGGTGGACACCTTCGGTGTGCCCATCGAGCGCATCCGCGTGCTGATGGGCGACACCGACCGCGCCAACGGCTTCGGCAGCGCCGGCAGCCGCAGCCTGTTCACCGGCGGCGGTGCCGTGCACGTGGCGGCGAAGAAGAGCGTGGAACGCGGCAAGGACCTCGCCGCCGAGGCGCTGGAGGCCCCGGCCGCGGACATCGAATACGCCGCAGGCCGCTACACCGTGGCCGGCACCGACCTGGGCATCGGCCTGTTCGAGCTGGCCGCGCGCCAGGGGCCGGAGGGCTTCGCGGTGGAGGAGGGCGCCACTGCGGGCGCCCCCAGCTGGCCCAACGGCTGCCACGTCTGCGAGGTCGAGGTCGACCCGGCCACCGGCGAGGTGCAGCTGGTGGCTTATGCCTCGGTCAACGACATCGGCCGCGTGGTCAGCCCGCAGATCGTGCAGGGGCAGATCGAGGGTGGCGCGGTGCAGGGCATTGGCCAGGCGCTGTGCGAGGCGGTGGTCTACGACGAACACAGCGGCCAGCAGCTCAGCGCCAGCTTCATGGACTACGCGCTGCCGCGGGCCGACGGCTTCCTGGGCTTCAAGACGGCCTTCGACACCTCGATCCCGTGCACGACCAACGTGCTGGGCGCCAAGGGCGTGGGCGAGCTGGGCACCATCGGTGCCACGCCGGCGGTGGTCAACGCCGTGGTGGATGCCTTGCGCCGCGCCGGCCGCGGCGAAGCGGCCGAGCGCATGCAGATGCCGCTGACGGGCGAGACCGTCTGGCGGGCGCTGCACGGCTGACCGCGCCCCGCGGGGCGAAGGGTCAGGCCGCCGGCGTGTCGCCGATCATGCAGCGCAGGGTCGCGGCCAGCGCCTGCCAGGGCCCGTGGCAGGCGCCCCAGTCCGCAGCTTCGGCAGCGTGTTCCAGCCGACGCGCCGCGTCGGAGGCCTCGGCCTCGCCGAGCAGCAGCAGCACCGACTTCAGGCTGTGCGCCACCCGTCGCAGGGCCGGTGCATCGGCGGCGGCCACCGCGGCGTCGCCCTGGCGCAGGTCGTCGGGGAACTGCTGCAGGCAACTGGCCAGGAACGCGCGGTAGAGCGCGGCATCTCCGCCGAAGTGGGCGGCGATCGCCGCCGCGGCGCTGTCGGCAGCCGTGGCGGCGTCGCGTGGTGGTGCGTCGGCCTGGGCCGGCTCGACGGCGTCGCGCTGCAAGGCCGCCTCGACGATGTCGGCCAGTGCGATCACCGACGTCGGCTTGTCGATCAGCCGCCACACCGGCAGGCCCGCCAGCCGCTCCTTGGCCTGGGCGTTCAGGCCGGCGCTGAACACCGCCAGCCGGGCACCACCGCGCAGCGCCGGGTCGTCGGCCAGCTGCTGCAGCAGCGCATAGCCGCTGATGCCCGGCATCATCAGGTCGGTGATCACCAGCCGCGCCGGGCCCTGGCGCAGCGCTGCCAGGGCCTCGCGGCCGTCGGCACAGCACACGAGCTCGACATCCAGATCCTCGAGTGCCAGGTCCACCAGGCGCCGGATGGCGGCGTCGTCGTCGACCAGCAGCACCCGCGGGCGGGCCGTCGGGTTCATGCCGTCGCTGCCGGCGCTGGCAAGGCCTCGGCCAGCCGGGCCGGCAGTTCCGCCACCAGCTGCGGCTTGTGCACCACGGGTACGCCCGCCAGCGCAAAGGCGTAGGGGCCGCGCTGGTCCTCGTCCAGCGAGGTGACGACGATCAGCCGGCTGCGCTCGAAGGCCGGGTGCGAGCGCAGGCTGGTGATCAGCGTGGCGCCGTCGATGCCCGGCAGCAGGATGTCCACCAGCAGCACGTCGGGCTGCAGGCGCCCGGCCATGGCCAGGCCGGCGATGCCGTCGTCGGCGATGTGCAGTTCCACGTCCGGCCGGTGCTGGCGGATCAGCAGGCCCACCAGGTTCTGGTAGTGGCGCGAGTCCTCGATCAGCAGCACCTGGGGCCGTCGCGTCGCCCGCGTCGGCGCGGGCGCGGCCGCTGGCGCGGCGCCGCCGCCCTGCCGCGCCGCGAGCCAGCGGTCCACCGACGCACGCGAGATGCGCCGGTGACCACCGGGCGTCTTCCAGGCCTCGAGTTCACCCCGGTCCACCATCAGCTGGACCGAGCGCACCGCCATGCCCAGGCGGCGCGCCACGTCCAGGGTCGAACAATCGTCGCGGTCGGAGGCACTCATGCGTGCAATTCTGCCGGTTCCCCGTGGGTACCCTGGAAACGATTAAACTGATAACTATCATTTTGCACCAGAATGCGCGGCATGGCCATCGCCGTCAACCCTGCCGTCCCGTCGACCACACCCGCGAGCGCAGCGGAACCCGCGTGCGCGCCGGCGCTGCTCGATCATGCGTTCGAGCCGGCGGCCACGGCGCAGATGGAACGCCTGGTGGCCGACTTCGGCCGCATGTACCGCGAGCGCAACGAAGCCCTGGCGGAGGTGGCCAGCGCGCACCGCGACGCACTGCTGCGACTGTCCCGTGCGGCGGAGTACCGCGACGACGACACGGGCGTGCACATCGTGCGCATGGGCTTCCTGGCCGGGGCCCTGGCGCTGCGACTGGACCAGACACCGGCATGGGCCCATCTGCTGCGGCAGGCCGCGCCGATGCACGACGTGGGCAAGATCGGCATCCGCGACGCCGTGCTCAAGAAGCCCGGCGCCTTCACTCCCGAGGAACGCGCGGAGATGAACCGGCACCCCGAGATGGGCGCCGAGATCCTCGGCCGCTCGCGCATCCCGCTGTTCCAGCTGGCGGCCGAGGTGGCGCTGACGCACCACGAGCGCTGGGACGGCCGCGGCTACCCGAGCCGCCTGGCCGGCGAGGCGATCCCGCTGTCCGGGCGCATCGTGGCCGTGGTCGACTTCTTCGACGCGCTGACGATGGACCGCTGCTACCGCCCGGCCTTCGACAACGAGCGTGCCCTGGCCATGCTGCGCAGCGAGCGCGGTCGCGCCTTCGACCCGCGGGTCGTCGACACCTTCATCGCCCACGCCGCGGAAATGATCTCGCTGCGTGATCTGGTGAACCGGGAACACATGGATCTGAACGATCTGTGCGATGCCGGCTCCCCCATCTATCTGTTCTGACGCCACGCCCGGCCCTTCAAGCGATGAACCGTCTCGCCTTGCTCGCCTCGACCGCCCTGCTGGGCCTCTCCTGCCTTCTGGTGGCACCTCCGGCCCACGCCGGCGCGGTGGCCGACCGCGTGAAGGCCCGTGGCGAGCTGCGCGTGTGCATCTGGCCCCAGTACTACGGCATCTCGCTGCGCGATGCGCGCACCGGCGCGCTGCGCGGGCTCGACGTCGACCTGTCCGCCGCCTTCGCGGCCGATCTGGGCGTGCGCCTGACCCACGTGGATTCGTCCTTCGTCACGCTGATCGCGGACGTGCTGGAGGACCGCTGCGACGTGGCCATGTTCGGCGTGGCCATGCTGCCTTCCCGCGCCGAGAAGCTGCGCTTCGCGCGGCCCTACCTGGCGAGCGACATCTACGCCGTGACCACCGTGGCCAACCGCGTGGTGCAGCGCTGGGAGGACATCGACCGTCCTGGCGTCCAGGTGGCGGTGCAGGCGGGCACGTTCATGGAACCGGTGATGGCGGCCGCGTTGAAGCAGGCCACGCTGGTGCGCGTGGCACCGCCGGCGACGCGAGAGCGTGAACTGGAGTCCGGTCGCGTCGACGTCTTCATGACCGACTACCCCTACAGCCGTCGGTTGCTGGACAACGCCGACTGGGCGCGGCTGCTCGCGCCGTCCCGGCCGTTCCATGTCCTGCCCTACGCCCATGCGGTGAAACCGGGTGACGACGCATGGTGGCAGGCGGTCGACGACTTCGTGGCGCGCATCCAGAAGGACGGCCGCCTGGAGGCCGCGGCCGCCAGGCACGGTCTCAAACCCATCGTGCGCCTGCAGTAGCCCCGTGCCGACGCTCCCGCTCGCCGAGGTCGACCGGCCCGTGGGCTGCAGGGGCGCCGGTTCGGCGTCGTCGGTTCTGGGTGGGGGCTGGCCCTGTTGGTGGTGCTGTGGGTGGCGATCGCGGGCCGCGGCGCTGGTGGCGTACCGGCGAGTCGCTGCTGTCCGACGCCGAGTCGCGCGCGGTGCTGTTCGCCCGCGTCTTCGCCGAGGACGTGACGCGCGACGTCGACGCCACGGCATTGGCGCTCGGGTCGCTGGTGCAAGGCCTGGAAACCGGCCTCGCGCCGGATTCGCCGGAGATGCTGCGCGGCAGCCTGGCGCAGATGGCGCTGAACCTGCCCTGGCTGCGTGGTGTGGCCGTGATCGACGACAGCGGCCGGGTGCTGGCCAGCACCGACCCTGCCGAGGTCGGGCGCCGCGTGTCGCGCCGGACGCCTTCGGGCCCTGGCCGGCGGCGGGGCGGCGCGCCTGGGGCTGGCGGTGCAGGTGCGCGGCCGCAGCCTGCTCGACGCCGGCAGCGACACGGCGCCGCGGGCCTCACGCTTCCTGCCGATGCTGCACACGGCGACCACCAGGGACGGCCGCGCGCTGCTGGTGGTGGCGCAGATCAACCCGCAGGCGCTGGCGACCACGCAGCAGGGGCGGCTGGCCGATCCCGCAGCGCGGCGGCGCTGCTCTCCTTCGACGGCGGCTGGTGGCCGCCACGGCGCAGGTGCCACACGACCTCGGCGCGGTGCTGGCGTCGCTGCCGCCGTTCGCCCGCTTCCTGCCCGGCGCGCAGGAATCCGTCTGGCTGGGCCGGCGAGGGCTGCGCCCGGCCCGCAGGTCGCGGCGTTTCGGGCGTCGGCCACCGCCGCCCCTGGTGGTCGTCGTCGAGAGCAGCCCGGCAGGCGGCACTCGCACCTGGCGCAGGCTGCTTGGGGTTCCTGATCGGCGCCGGTGCCGTGGGTTCGGCGCTGATCGGCGGCGCTGACCCTGGTCGCCCGGCGCAGCCAGATGGCGCGCGCGCGCGCGCAGGCCGAGCGCGACCAGTCGCAGCGCGAGGTCGCGCGGCGGGGAGCGCGCCTTCGACCTCACGCTGCGCAGCGTGCGGGCGCTGATCTTCCGCACCGGGGCCGACGGCCGCATCCGCTTCGTCAACCCGTTCTGGGAGGACTACACGGGCCGGCCGGTCAGCGAGGCCATCGGCCGGCCGCTGTGGCCGCTGGTGGTGCCCGCAGCGCAGGCCGCAGGCGCGCGCCCTGTTCGCCGCCGACGGCCCGCGCGGCGCGCCGCCGGCTGCAGGCGCCATGGCGCAGGACCGGCCGGCCGCCTGCGCAGCTTCGACCTCGTGGTGCAGCCGCTGTGGCAGGACGACCGGCTGGCTGGCGGGGTTCGTCGGCAGCGCCTCCGAGATCACCGAACTCGTCGCGGCCGAGGCCTCGCTGAAGGCGCAGCTGGCGTTCAACGAACTGCTGATGGACCACAGCCCCCTGCCGATGTCGGTGGTCGACGGCAAGCGGCGATACCTCCGGGTCAACCGGGCCTGGGAGGCGTACACCGGGCGCACCCGCCAGCAGGTGGTGGGCCGCGAGGTGGGCGGGCACCTGACGGCAGAAGACCGCGCGGAGCACGCCGTCCACGACCGGCGGCTGCACGAGACCGGCACCCCCCAGCGCTACGAAAGCCGCGTCGTGCATGCCGACGGCAGCGTCCGCGACGTGCTGATCAGCAAGGTGCTGGTGCCCATCGATGCCGGCGCCGCCGGCGTGCTGTCGGTGCTGGTGGACGTGACCGACCTGCGCCGTGCCGAACGGACCACGCGCGAGGCGCGCGACGCCGCCGAGGAGGCGTCACGCGCGAAGTCGGAGTTCATCGCCAACGTCAGCCACGAGCTGCGCACGCCGCTGCAGGCCATCATCGGCTTCTCCGAGCTGGGCGTGCACCGCGGCCGCGCACACGAGAAGCTGGCGGCGATGTTCGGCGACATCCATGCCGCCGGCCAGCGCATGCTGCAGCTGGTGAACAACCTGCTGGACGTGGCCCGCATCGAGAGCGCCGTGGGCAGCATCCACCTGGAGCGCACCGACCTGCGAGGCCTGGTGCACGAGTTGCTGCGCGAGCTCGAGCCGCTGCTTCAGGCACGCAGCCAGGCGGTGGACCTGAGCCTGCCCGCGTTCCCGCTGGTGGCCAAGGTGGACCCGCTGCGCCTGCAGCAGGTGATGCGCAACGTGCTCGCCAACGCGATGAAGTTCTCGCCGGCCGGCACCCGCATCGCGCTGCTGGCCGACTACAACGACGCAGGCGAACCGCACCTCGTGGTGCGCGACCGTGGCCCCGGGATCCCGGAGGCCGAGGTGGAGACGATCTTCGAGGCGTTCGCGCAGTCGTCGCGCACCAAGGACGGCTCGGGCGGTACGGGGCTCGGGCTGGCGATCTGCCGCACCATCGTGGCCGCACACGGCGGGCGCATCTGGGCGGAGAACCTGGCCGACGGTGGCGCGGCCTTCCACATCCTGCTGCCGGCGCGTGGTGCCACCGAGACCCAGCCGATGGACCTGTGAGCGCGGCGGCCCGTCAGGGCCAGGTCGCGTGCTCGACGGGCGCGCCGGATGCGAGCAGCAGCTGCTGACGCCACCAGGCCTCGAAGGCCTGCGCCGACAGCGGGCGCGACAGCAGCCAGCCCTGGAACTCGTCGCAGCCGTTGTCGAGCAGGAAGCGCCGTTGCTGCGGTGTCTCCACGCCCTCGGCCACCACGCGCAGCTTCAGGCTGCGGGCCAGCGCGATGATCGCGGCGGTGATGGCGTTGTCCTCCGGGTCGTGCGGTGTGTCGCGCACGAAGCTGCGGTCGACCTTCAGCGTGTCGACGTTGAAGCGCTTGAGGTAGCTCAGCGACGACCAGCCGGTGCCGAAGTCGTCGATCGCCAGCTGAACGCCCAGCGCCGACAGCCGGTGCAGCAGCTGCGCATGCTGCTCGCCGCCCATCAGCATGCTCTCGGTCAGCTCCAGCTCCAGCTGGGCCGACGGCAGGCCCGTGGCCTCCAGCACCTCGCCCACGGTGCGCACCAGATCGCCCTGGCGCAGCTGCCGGGCCGACAGGTTCACCGCCACCCGCAGCCAGGGCAGGCCGGAACGACGCCAGGCCACGATCTGCCGCGCCGCCTGCTCCAGCACCCACCGGCCCACGGGCAGGATCAGGCCGGTCTCCTCGAGCACGCGGATGAAGACATCGGGCGTGGCCACCGGCTTCCCGTCCCGCTTCCAGCGCAGCAGGGCCTCGACGCCGCTGATGCGGTTGCTGGCGAGGTCGGCCTTGGGTTGCCAGGCGAGCTCGAACTCACCGCGTTCCAGCGCCACGCGCAGCTCGGCCTCGAGCTGCAGGCGCCGCTGCGCCTGTTCGTTGAGCTCGGCGCTGTAGAACTGCACTTGGTCACGGCCCAGTTCCTTGGCGCGGTACATGGCCTGGTCGGCGTGGCGCAGCAGGTCGTCGGGCGGGCTCGGATCGTCGGGGTAGACGGTGATGCCGATGCTGGTGCTGACCACGATCTCGTGCTTGCCCACCGACACCGGCCGCTGCAGCGCCTGCTGGATGCGTTCGGCGATGCGCAGCGCATCGTCGGCACTGCGCAGCGCCTCGGCCACGATGGTGAACTCGTCGCCGCCGAGCCGGGCGACGGTGATGGTCTGTCCCAGGTCGGAACGCCCTACCGTGTCGCTGCCCCGCAGCGCGGCGCCGAGGCGGGCTGCCACCTGCTGCAGCAGCCGGTCGCCGGCGTCGTGGCCCAGGCTGTCGTTGACGTTCTTGAACCGGTCCAGGTCGAGGAACATCAACGCCATCGGCTGCCCGCTGCGGCCGGCGCGCGCAATGGCCAGGCGCAGGCGGTCGCGGAACAGCGTGCGGTTGGGCAGGCCGGTCAGCGGGTCGAAGTTGGCCAGCTGCTGCAGCTGGCGTTCGGCCAGGTTGCGTTCGGTCAGGTCGCGCAGCGTGGCCGCCCAGAGCTCGCGCCCGGCCTGGGGCACCCGCGCGATCGACAGCTCGCAGGGAAACGGCTGCGGTGGCGACCCGCGGCGGGCCTGCGACTCGGCCTTGCCACCGGTGGTCGCGCCGTGCACCAGATCGACCCAGCGCGTGAGTGGTTGCCCCAGGATCTGCTCGGCCGGCAGGCCCAGCAGCCGGCTGGCGGCGGCGTTGCAGTCGCGCACCGCGCCGTCTTCGCCGTAGAGCAGGATGCCGTCGTGGAAGGACTCGATCAGCGTCCGCAGGGCCGGCACCGCCGCGTCGCCGCCCTCGGCAACGCCCGGTGCCCTGGGGCCCGTGCCCATGGCACGCCGCCAGAGCAGCAGCGTGCCGGCCGCTGACAGCCACAGCAGCGCCCCCAGGGCCAGCGGCCCGCGCATGGATCGCTTCAGGACCAGGGTACCGCCGTCGTGCAGCGCCACGGTCACGGACCGTGTCGGCCAGTCCGGCGACGCCGTCGAAGTGGCCACCAGCGCACCGTCGGCGTCGGCCAGGCTGGCCAGACGGCCGGCGACGTCGCTGGCCGCCAGGCGCTGGCGGGCCAGGGCCGGCCAGTCCGTGGCCGGCACCTCGCGGTGCATCCGGGCGAGGTCGGCGGCCAGCGCCGCCGCCGACGCGTCGAGCTCCTGGCCCAGCACCCGCCAGCCCAGGCCCCCGAGCATCGCCGGGAGCAGCCCCGCGAGCAGGGCGGCCGCCCACAACCCGGCCACGCCCCGGCGCGCGGCCGGAGGGCGACGCTCTGGGGCGATGGCGGAAGGGGGCGCGGGCGGCGACGTCATCGGAGCACTTCCCTGGCGATGTCGGCCGCAGCCGCGCCAGCTTGAGCACGCGGGGCGTCACGTGGTGGCACAGTCGCCGGGGTTTGTGCGGACTTGGCACCCGATGCCGGCTCGGGTGTGATGCGCTGCATGATTTCCAGACACCCGTCCCCGGCCCGGCTGGCCGTACTCGCCCTGGCCCTTCCCGCAGCTGTCGGCACCGCCCTGGCCCAGCAGCAGGTGGTGATCACCGGCGCCACCGTCGAGCGTGCCGTCGAGGAGGCGCCCTACGCGATCACCGTGGTCGACCGCGAGACCTTGCGCAGCGCCGGCCCGATGGTCAACGCCAGCGAGGCGCTGCAGCGCGTGCCCGGCCTGGTGGCCAACAACCGGGGCAACTACGCGCAGGACCTGCAGATCAGCGCGCGCGGCTTCGGCGCCCGCGCCAGCTTCGGTGTGCGCGGCCTGCGGCTGTATGCCGATGGCATCCCTGCCGCCGGGCCCGACGGCCAGGGCCAGGTATCGCACTTCGACCTCGCCGGGGCCGAGCGCATCGAGGTGCTGCGCGGGCCGTTCTCGGTGCTCTACGGCAACAGTTCCGGCGGGGTCATCGCGCTGGTTGGCGCGCCGGTGCGCCAGCCGGGCTGGGAGGTGGGGCTGGACGCCGGCAGCTTCGGCCTGCGCCAGGCCCGGGTGTCCGGCGCGGCCGTGCTGGGCCAGGGGCTGGACCTGCGGGCCTCTGCCTCGCAGATGCGCATCGACGGCTTCCGGCCGCAGAGCGGCGCGCGCAAGACCCAGGCCGGCGCGCGGCTGCGCTGGCAGGGCACCCGCGACCAGGTCGTGGTGCTGCTCAACCACCTGGACCAACCGGCCGACGACCCGCTGGGCCTCACCCGTGATCAGTTCGAGCTCGGCCCCGAGCAGACGGCGCCGCAGGCCATCGACTTCGACACCCGCAAGCAGCTGTCGCAGACCCAGCTCGGCGTGGCCTGGACCCACCGCTTCGACGACAGCGCACTGCGCGAGCTGAAGCTGGCCGCCTACACCGGCGAGCGCGGGGTGACGCAGTGGCTGGCCATCCCGGCCGGTGCCCAGGGCAACCCGCGGCACGGCGGCGGCGTGATCGACTTCGACCGCCGCTACGGCGGTGTGGACCTGCGCAGCCGCTGGGCCGTCGGCGGCGCCGACGTGGTGCTCGGCATCGCGGCCGACCGCCAGCGCGATGACCGCCGCGGCTACGAGAACTTCACCGGCACCGCGCCCGACCAGGTCTTCGGCGTCACCGGCGCGCTGCGCCGCGACGAGACCAACACCGCCCGCACGCGCGACGTCTATGCGCAGGCCGAATGGCCGCTGGCCGCGCACTGGACGCTCAGCGGCGGCCTGCGGCATGGCCGTGTCGCGCTTGAATCGCGGGATGCCTACCTGGCCAACGGCGACGACAGCGGCGACCTGGACTTCCGCTACACCAGCCCCGTGCTCGGCCTGCGCTGGCAGGCCATGCCCGGGCTCAACGTGCACCTGAGCGTGGGCCGCGGCTTCGAGTCGCCCACGCTGAACGAACTGGCCTACCGCGCCGATGGCACCGGCGGCTTCAACGATGCGCTGAAGGCGCAGACCAGCCGTCAGGTGGAACTCGGCGCCAAGTGGCGCGCGCCCGGTGTGGCGCTCGATGCCGCGCTGTTCGAGGCGCGCACCGACGACGAACTGGGCGTGGCCACGAACGCCGGCGGGCGATCGTCGTTCCAGAACGTCGGCCGCACGCTGCGCCGCGGTGTCGAACTGGGGCTGGGCCTGCAGCCCGCCCCGGCGTGGAACGCCCGCGTGGCCGCGAGCTGGCTGGACGCGACCTACCGCGACGACTTCCTCACCTGCGCCGGCATCCCCTGTGCCGCACCGTCGGTGACGGTGCCGGCCGGCAACCGCATCGCCGGCACGCCGCGCGAGAGCCTGTTCGCCGAACTGGCCTGGCAGGGCGGCGCCTGGGGCGAGCCGGCCGTCGAGTGGCGGGCCACCGGCACCGTGGCCGTCAACGACCGCAACACCGACTTCGCGCCCGGCTACGGCACGCTGGCGCTGCGCTGGTCCAAGGCCTATGCCCTGGGTGGCGGACTGCGCGCCGAGTGGCTGCTGCGCGTGGACAACCTGGCCGACCGCCGGTATGCCGGCAGCGTGATCGTCAACGACGCCAACGGCCGCTTTTTCGAGCCGGGTGCGCCGCGCAGCGTGCTGCTGGCGCTGCGGCTGTCGGGGGCGCTGTGATGCGGCGGCGGCCTGCCCTGCTGGCCGGGCTGGCGGGCCTGCTGGCGCTGGCCGGCGGGGGCGCGGCGGCCGAGGCCGACCGCCCCGATCCCGACGACCCCTACCAGTCCTGGCCCTGGCTCGACATGAAGCGCGAGCTCATCGGCAGCGCGCCGATGCGCTACGAGCCGCGGGTGGTGGTGCTCGGGCCGGCCTTCGCCGAGGACCCGATGAACGTGCCCATCAGCGTGCGCGTGGACCCGGTGCTCGGCGCGGTCGAGCGCATCGTGGTGCTGGTGGACCGCAACCCCATCAAGCGCGTGCTCGACTTCGAGCCGCTGCAGGCGCTGCCGGCGATCGGCTTTCGCTTCAAGCTCGAACAGGCCTCGCCGGTGCGTGCGGCGGTCAAGCTGCGCCAGGGCGGCTGGGTGGTCGGTGGCACCTGGGTCGATTCCGCCGGTGGCGGCTGCACGGTCTCGGGCGCCACGCGGCAGGACGGCAGCTGGGCGCAGTCGCTCGGCCAGGTCAGCGCGCGGCTGTTCTCGCGCGCCGGGCAGGACAGCGGCGCGGCCCGCCTGCGCCTGCAGGTCATGCACCCGATGGACACCGGCCTCGTGGCCGGCGTGCCGGCCTTCTACGTCAACCGGCTGGCGGTGCGCGACGCGCAGGGCCGCGAACTGGCGCGGCTGCAGGCCTACGAACCGGTGAGCGAGAACCCGGTCTTCAGCGTCGACTTCGCCGTGCCGCCACCCGGTGGTGTGCAGATCACCGGCACCGACAACAACGGCAACCGCTTCGCGCAGAGGCTGCCATGAAGCGGCGTGCGGCGACGCTCGTGCTTGCGCTGTCGGCTTGCGTGGCGGCGCCCGTGTCGGCGCAGGCGCTGGACTACCGGCTGAAGGCGCGCCCCCTGGCGCCCGATGTCTACGTGGTCGAGGGCGCCAATGCCGACTTCTCGCCGGCCAACGGCTGCAACATCATCAACACCGGTTTCATCGTCACCGATGCCGGCGTGCTGGTGGTCAACACCGGCCCCAGCCGGCTGTACGGCGAGCAGTTGCGCGCGCTGATCGCACGCACCACGCGCCAACCGGTGGCGGCCGTGGTGCAGCTCAACCTGCACCCGGACTACTTCCTCGGCAACCAGGCCTTCGCCGACGTGCCGCGCTGGGCAACGGCGGCCACCATCGCCGGCATCCGGCGCGAGTCAGCGTCCTACGAGACCAACCTGTACCGGCTCTGCGGCGACTGGATGAAGGGCACCGAGACGCTGCCGCCCGACCGCGAGCTCGACGCGCAGGTGAAAGCCGGTGTGTGGACGCTGGGCCAGCGGCGGTTCGAGCTGGTGGCCTTGCAGGGCCACACGGCGTCCGACCTCGTGCTGATCGACCGCACCAGCGGCGTCAGCTTCGCCGGCGGCCTGGTGTTCGCACAGCGCGTGCCCACCACGCCGCACGCCGACGTCCCGGCCTGGCTGCAGAGTCTGGACCGCCTGCAGCCCCTGCTGACCGCCACCGTGGTGCCCAGCCACGGCCCGGTGCATGCCGACGGCAGCGGGCTGGCCGGCACGCGCGCCTTCCTGCAATGGCTGGACGGCCACTTCCGCCAGGCGGCCGAGGGCGGCTGGGACATGAACGAACTGCTGCGCGCGCCGGTGCCCGCCCGCTTCACGGCCTGGGCCGCCTTCGACACCGAGTACGTGCGCAACGTGGCGCACCTGTTCCCGCGCTACGAACGCGCGGCGCTGCGGCGCTGAAGCACCGCAGCGTGCCTCCTCTCAGGCCGGCCGCCAGGCCACGTTGGCCTTGGCGAACATCGTCTTCAGCGTGCCGTTGTTTGCCAGGTCGTTGAGCGCGCCCTGCAGTGCCTGCGCCAGGTCCATCGACGACTTCTTCACCGCCATGCCCACGGCCCAGCCGTTGCGCATGCGCGGCAGCGGCAGCGGCTCGATCACGAAGCGGGCATCACCGGCGAGCACGGTCTCGAGTTCCGACGCCAGGCCGGCGGCGGCCGCCACGTCGCCGCGCTGCAGGGCCCGGGCGGCCTCGGTGCCGTCCTTCCACTTCGTGCTCAGCTGGTCGCGGTAGGCGCCGCTGTCGGCGCCGATCAGCAGCCAGCCGGCCAGGCTCTGGCCCGGCACGGCGATGGGCAGCTTGCCGAAGTTCTCCAGCGATGCCATCTGCGGCACCTTCTGCACGTCGCGCGCGATCATCACGCGCTCGCGGTAGTAGGGGCCGAAGATCTCCACCTGCGGGTTGCCGGCCATCAGCGGTCGGTCCACCGGCACGTGCAGCAGTACGTCGGCCGGGCCGAAACCCAGGTAGTGGCCCTTCCAGACCATGTTGCGCAGGTCGTCGTCCATGTTCTCGTCGGCCGTGAACGGCAGTGGCGAGAACTTCAGGCCCAGCGCCTGTGCCAGGGCCTGGCCGAGGTCGACGTCGATGCCGGCGCCGTCCACGTGGAACGGCGGCATCGCGTTGTACAGGCCCACGCTGAGGATGCCGCGCTTGCGCACGCGTTCCAGGGCGCTGAGTTCCTGCGCGCGCAGGTGGGGCGCGGCCATGGTGGCGGCCACGGCCGCGGCGGCACGCAGGCAGGTGCGGCGGGTGTTCATTCGGGTGTCTCCTCCGGCGCGATGCTCACAGCGGCTTCTCGCGCCGCGTCTCCAGGTAGGCCTTCACGGCCCAGACGGCCTCCTGCGACAGGATGCCGTCGAACGGCGGCATGTAGACCGCGCCGTTGCGCACCTTGCCCTTGCGCACGCTGCCGGCGAAGTACTGGTCCATCTCGGCCACGCAGGCGGCCTTCTTCTTCTCCACGCGCATGGTGGCGCAGTCGTTGTCGAGCTTGCGCAGGTCCGGAGCGATGCCGCCGGAGATGGCCTCCAGGCCATGGCAGCGCGCACAGTTCTGGTTGTAGGCCGACGCGCCGATCTTGATCGCCTCGGCGTGGCCGCGGTACGGGTTCTCGGGTTTCCAGGCGTCGCCGAGCTGCGGCAGTGCTTTCGTGTCCACGGCCTGCGGTGTCACGTCGCCATGGGCCCAGACGCTGCCGGTTGCGGCCAGGATCGTGAGGGCGGCGGCCAGCTTCGTGAAGGGTTGGGGGTTCATCATCGGTCTCCAGCGGTTTCGAATCGGGCTTGCGTCGCTGGACTGCAATGCCTGTGCCAACCCCGTCTCGTCGCCGCGACGACAGCATCGTCCCGCCCATGAAGGCCAAGCCATAGGGGTTGCCCCCGAGGGGACCGTTGCGGAATTGCACGCTGTCGCATTGCGCGACTAGCATTCAGGAAAACCCTGTACCGCGCCACAGAGCGCGGGCAGTGCGCCGGGGCCGCTGCCGCCTGGCGCGAGGATTGCAGAAGGAGACACCATGCCCCAGCCCGCCACCAGCCGGTCACGCCGCGCCGACGAACTCGCGCGCCCCATCGCGTCCAGCCTGGCGCTGCCGGAACAGCACGTGGGGCTGATCGACCAGTCGCACGAGCGCTGCCAGGCCATCGGCCTGTCGCGCATCGAGCGCCCGGACTACGCGCCGCTGGGCCGCACCGACCTCACCGTCGCGCGCGACCGCAACCGCCGGCTGCACTGCCACGCCGCGCCGGTGATGGAGATGCTGTTCGACCAGATCGTCGGCACCGAGAGCATGGTGGTGCTGTGCGACGCCACCGGCACCATCATCCACTCGGTGGGCGACGACGACTTCCTGGCCAAGGCCTCGAAGGTGGCGCTGACGCCGGGCGTGAACTGGTCGGAGCAGGCCAAGGGCACGAATGCCATCGGCACCGCGCTGGTCGACGAGGTGCCCACGCTCGTGCACGCCGACGAGCACTACATGCACGCCAACCACTTCCTGACCTGCTCGGCCGCACCCATCCTCGACCCGCGCGGCAACATCCTGGGCGTGCTGGACGTGACCGGCGACCACCGCAGCTACCACCAGCACACGATGGCGCTGGTGAAGATGTCGGCGCGCATGATCGAGAACCACTGGCTCTCCGACGACTTCCGCAATGCGCTGCGCCTGCACTTCCACGGCCGCGTGGAGTTCATCGGCACGCTGATGGAGGGCATCCTCGCCGTCACACCTGACGGCCGCATCGTCGGGGCCAACCGCAGCGCGCTGGACCAGCTGGGCCTGTCGGGTGCGGCGCTGCGCATGCAGAGCCTGGTGTCGCTGTTCGGCACCACGGTGGGCGCGCTGGTGGACCGCTTCCGCTCGCCGCTGGCCACGCCGATGGCCGTCAAGGGGCCGGGCGGCGCCGGGTTCCACCTGCACGCGCGTTTCGACTGGCCGGTGTGGAGTCACGTCACCGACGCCGCCATGGGGGCGGCGCGCCGCGGCGAGGCCGTCGTCGAGCTCGCGCCAGCCGCGGCTGCGCCGATGCCCGCGGTCGAGACCACGGCCCCGGCACCCGCCGCCGTGGGGCTGGCGCACCTCGACACCGGTGATGCTCAGATGGCCTCGGTGCTGGGCAAGGTGCGGCGTGTGCTCGACCGCGACATCCCCGTGCTGATCCTCGGCGAGACGGGCACCGGCAAGGAACTGCTGGCACGGGCCATCCACCGCGATTCCGCGCGTGCGAAGCAGCCCTTTGTCGCGGTGAACTGCGCGTCCATTCCCGAGACCCTGATCGAGGCCGAACTCTTCGGCTACGAGGAGGGTGCCTTCACCGGTGCGCGGCGCAAGGGGGCGGTGGGCAAGATCCTGCAGGCCGATGGCGGCACGCTGTTCCTCGACGAGATCGGCGACATGCCGCTGCCGCTGCAGGCGCACCTGCTGCGCGTGCTGCAGGAGCGCCGCGTGACACCGCTGGGCAGCACGAAGGCGGTGCCGGTGGACGTGGCCATCATCTGCGCCACCCACCGCGACCTGCGCGCGATGATCGACGCCCGCGCCTTCCGCGAGGACCTGTACTACCGCCTCAACGGCCTGGCCGTGCGCCTGCCGGCGTTGCGCGAGCGCAGCGACCTGGCCGCGCTGGTGCGCCGCATCCTCGACGGCGACGTGCAGGCCCGCCACCTGCGGCTGTCGGCCGAGGTGCAGGCGCTGTTCGACGGCTACGCCTGGCCGGGCAACGTGCGCCAGCTTTTCAACGTGCTGCGCACGGCGGCGGTGATGGCCGGCGGCGAATCGCCGATCACGCGCGAGCACCTGCCCGACGACTTCCTGGACGACCTGCGGCAGCGCCCAGCGGCGGTGGCCGAGGCCGCCCCGGTGCCGGCGCCCGTGGTCGCCGCGGCGCCGGCCACCGACGGGCCGCCGGCCACGATGTCGCTGGAGGCCATGGAGGTCGAGGCCATCCGCCGCGCGGTGGAGCAGGCCGGCGGCAACATCTCCGAGGCCAGCAAGCGGCTGGGCATCAGCCGCAACACCATCTACCGCAAGCTGCGCTGGAGCCAGCGCGACTCCAGCTGACGCCAGGCGCGCTGCCAGTTCAGCGCGTGGCGCGGGTCGTGCAGCAGGGCTGGCGGCACGCCGGGCAGCGCCAGCGGCGGCTGCAGCCCGCTGTCACCCTCGTCCAGGCCGCGCTGCGCTGCCGCCAGCAGTGCCTGCCAGTAGGCCGCCGCGTGGTCGACGGCGGCCCCGTCCTGCAGCGGGCCCTGCTCGCCCAGCCAGCGCACGGCTGGTGGCAAGCCGGGCAGGGCCTTCAGACCGGCCGTGTGGCCGGCGAGTTCGGCGATGTCGGCATCGCGACCGTCCGGTGCGCCGCCCCACAGCAGGCCCGGCGCAAAGGCCACGCCACTGGCCCGGTGCAGCCACACCGTCGTCGTCGTGCGGGTGTCGCGTGCCGCGCGCCACCAGTCGAAGGGCCCGAGCCGGCCCTGCGTGCCGGTCAACCGCTCGCCAGGCAGGCGCACCGGGTCGCCGTCGCCCAGGTCGGCCGCCGCGGCGCCCAGACGGTGCTTCAGGCGCGCGATGCAGCCGGCGCAGCGCTCGGCCATCTGCTCGGCGACCTCCGCGTGGCCCACGGTGTGCACATCGCCCAGCCCGGCCACGCCCAGTACCGCCTCCGGGTGAGCCCAGGGGCTGACCACCGTCCAGCGCCGGCCTGGCCAGCGGGCGTCCAGCGCTGCGCGCAGCTGGCGACCGAAGGCTGGTGACGGCCCGCTGCCGATCAGCCAGCCATCGGCATCTTCCACCGCCAGCGGCAGGTTGCTCACCTGGCCACGGTCGGCCGCGCTGCCGTCACCGTCGGCGGCCGGCACCCGCCAGAGGCCGGGCGCCAGCGGCTGGAAAGCCAGGTCGAACGCCGCGCCCGCGATCGGCCAGGCGGCCGCCAGCAGCCCGGCCAGGCAGCCACGGCGTGTCACTCGGGTGTTCCAGGATGACACACCTGTACCACGCGGCCCGTGCGCTGTGTCTCGCCCGCCGCGGGCATGTGTCTTGCTGCGGCCCAAGGCATGTGGAAGCCTGATCACCATGACCGCGATGCTGGGGCAAGAACCCGGTCGTGGCCAGCCGTCGAGGTCCGGGGATGCGACTGCTGGCACTGAACGGGCACGCGCGCCAGCAGGGGCCGTGGCGCGGGGCCCTGGTCGTCCAGGCCGGCGACGGTGCGCCGGGCGTGCTGCTGGACCCCACCGGCGCCCTGGCCGCGCGGCTGGAGACCGACGCGCTGCTGCGCCGCCGCGCCGGGCTGGACCAGGGGCCACGGGCCGTGGTGCTGACGGCCGCGCGTATCGATCAGGTGGCCGGTCTGATCGGCCTGCGGCACGGCCAGCCCATCGACCTCTACACCACGCCGTCCATCTTCGAGGACCTGACCACCACCGTGCCCGTGCTGCCCGAGGTGCAGCGGCACTGCGACGTGCACTGGCGCCTGATCCCGGTGGCCGGTGACCAGGCGCGCGCCGAGTTCCGCATCGGCCAGCAGACCGGCCTGGGCTTCACCGCCGTGGCCAGCCGCAGCGCGCCCAGCGGCCGCGGCCCGGCCGCCGGTGCCGTGCTGGCCGGCCCGGCGCTGACGCTGGGCATCGAGGACGCGTCCAGCGGGCGCCGCATGGTGTGGCTGCGCGGCCGGCACCGCTTCGGCTACGGCACCGGAGCCCTGCTGGACGGCGCCGACCTCGTGGCCGTGGGCGCCGAGAGCGACCAGCCCGACGACGCCCTGGTGGACTGGCTGGCCGGGCTGTCGGCGCCGCGCAAGTGGCTGGTGGGTGGCGACCCGGCCGCGCGCGGCCGGCTGGAGCGTCTCGGCATCGAACAACCCCGCGACGGCGAACTGTTCGCAGCCTGACACCGACGCCGCGTGGGCGCGGCCGTCACAGGGTCCACCCCGAGTTGCCCTGGCGCCGCCGGGCCCGAACACTGCAGGCCATGTTGCGGATCCATGGCCTCGTCAAACGCTACGGCGCGCGCACCGTGCTCGATGGGCTCGACCTCGAGCTGCCGGCAGGGCAATGGGTGGCCCTGCTCGGCCCCAACGGCGCGGGCAAGTCCACGCTGTTCCAGGTGCTCACGGGCCTGTTTGCCGCCGATGCCGGCGACGTCACCGTCGACGGCCTGTCGCTGCGCACCCAGGCCACGCAGGCGCTGCGCCACATCGGCGTGGTGTTCCAGCAGATGTCGCTGGACCTGGACCTGAGCGTGCGCCGCAACCTGCAGTTCCACGCCGACCTGCACGGCCTGCCACGCGCCGTGGCGGCCGAGCGCATCGCCGAAGGCTGCGCCGCACTGGGCCTCGCCGGCGACCTGGCGCGCCCGGTGCGCGAACTCTCCGGCGGCAACCGGCGCAAGGTGGAACTGGTGCGCGCGCTGCTGCACCGGCCCAAACTGCTGCTGATGGACGAGCCCACCGTGGGCCTGGACCCGAAGTCGCGGCGCGACCTGCTGGCCGCCATCCGCGCCGACGTGGCCGCGCGTGGCAGCACCGTGCTGTGGGCCACCCACCTCGTCGAGGAAGCCGAGGCCGCCGACCGCGTGCTGGTGCTGCACCGCGGCCGCCTGCTGGCCGACGGCACGCCGGCCGACGTGACCGCTGCGCTCGGCGGTGCCACGCTGGAGCAGGCCTTCATCCACGCCACCACGTCACCGGAGAAGACCGCCGCATGAACCGTGTGCTCTCGACCCTTGCCCTGGCCGTGCTGTGCGCCGGCGCGGCCCATGCGCAGACCGCCTACGTGTCCAGCGAGAAGGACCACGCCATCGCCATCGTCGACCTGAAGACACAGGCCGTCACCGGCACCATCGCCACCTGCAAGCGCCCCCGGCACATGCAGCGCAGTCCCGACGGCCAACTGCTGATGGTGGCCTGCGGCGACAGCCAGCAGGCCGACCTGATCGACCTGGCCACGCGCCAGAGCGTGCGCCGCATCGGCCTGGGCGACGACCCGGAGATCTTCGACGTCACGCCCGACGGCAAGACGCTCTACGTCACCAACGAGGAGGACGCCGAGCTCGGCATCGTCGACGTGGCCAGTGGCAAGCGCGTGGGTGCGGTCCAGGTGGGCGAGGAGCCCGAGGGCGTGCTGCTGGCCCCGGACGGCAAGACCGCCTACGTCACCAGCGAGGTCGCCAGCCTGGTGCACGTGGTCGACGTGGCGGCGCGCAAGGTGGTGAAGAACATCCCGGTGGGCAAGCGGCCGCGGCGCTTCGCGCTCACGCCCGACGGCCGGCAGCTGTGGGTGAGCAACGAGCTGGGCGCCAGCGTGTCGGTGATCGACACGCAGATGCAGGCCGTGGTGGACACGCTGCGCTTCGAGCTCAAGGGGGCGCGCGCCGCCGACATCACGCCGGTGGGGCTGACCTTCAGCGCCGATGGCCGGCGCGCCTTCGTCGGCCTCGGGCGGGCCAACCACGTGGCCTTCGTAGACGTGGGCACACGCAAGGTGACCGACCTGGTGCTGGTGGGCCAGCGCGCCTGGAGCGTGGCGCTGGACAAGTCCCAGAAGACCCTGGCCGTGGTCAACGGCCTGTCCGACGACCTCACGCTGGTGGACGTGGGCAGCGCCAAGGCGCTGAAGACGATCAAGGTGGGCCGCGTGCCGCACACCGTGGTGATCGTGGAGTGAGCGTGGTGCCGATGCGCAGCCTGGCGGTGTTCGCGGCCACTCTGGTGCTGGCCGGCCCGGCGCTGGCCGCGGCCTTGCCGGTGACGCTGCTGGTGCCGGCCGACGACCCGCGGCTGGAACGCGCGCGGATCGAGCGTGCGGCGCCCGGCCATCCGCAGGGGCCGGCGGAGGACGCGTTGCGCCTGGCGCTCAAGGACACGGCGCTGCCGCTGGAGGCCGCCGGCGCCGCACTGACGCTGACCGTGGTCGAGGTGGCCGATGCGGCCGCCGCCAAGGCCGCCGCCGCGGCCGCGGCGAAGGCCGGCGCCATGGCGCTGGTGGCCGACCTGCCGGCGCCGTGGCTGCTGGCGGCGGCCGATGCCGCGCCGCTGCCGGTGCTCAACGTCGGCGCTGCCGACGACACGCTGCGCGCGGCCGACTGCCGCCGCAACCTCTGGCACCTGCTGCCCAGCGATCGCATGCGCGCCGACGCGCTGGCCCAGGCCCTGGTGGCGCGCCGCTGGAACCGCGTGCTGCTGCTCACCGGGCCCTCCGAGGCCGACCGCATGCGCGCGGCGGGCGTGCAGACGGCGCTGCGCCGCTACGGCTTGAAGCTGGTCGCCGAGCGGCCCTTCAAGCTCTCGGCCGACCCGCGCGAACGTGAGCTGGCCAACCCGCGGCTGCTGACGCAAGGCGACTACGACGTGGTCTGGGTGGTCGACAGCGACGGCGAGTTTGCCGTGTTGCTGAACTTCCGCACCGTGCTGCCGCGGCCGGTGGTGGGCGACGGCGGCGTGGCCGCCGTGGCCTGGAGCCCGCACTTCGAGCGCTTCGGTGCGCCGCAGGTGTCGCGCCGCCTCGACAAGGCCGCGGGCCGGCGCATGAGCGCACACGACTGGGGCGTCTGGATGGCCGGCAAGGCCCTGGCCGCCGCCGCCATCGCCGCGCCCAAGGGGCCGGCCGCGGCCTGGCAGCAGGCGCTGGGCGCAGCGGAGCTGGACGGCTCCAAGGGCGTGGCGATGGCCTTCCGCCCCTGGGACGGGCAGCTGCGCCAGCCGCTGCTGCTCGACGACGGCCGCGCGGTGCTGGACATGCTGCCCGGCGATGGCGTGATGCACCCGAAGAACCGGCTCGACACGCTGGGGGCGGACGCGCCGGAGAAGCAGTGCAAGGCGCGTGCATGACCCATGCCCTGCCGGCGCAACCATGAAACACGCCCTGCAGGCGTTGTGGGCCATCGTGCTGCGCGAGCTGCTGAAGTTCGGGCGCCAGTACGGCCGGCTGCTGTCGGCCATCGTGCGGCCGTTGCTGTGGCTGGCGGTGTTCGCCGCGGGCTTCCGCAACGTGTTCGGCGTGGCCATCGTCGAGCCCTACGACACCTACATCCCCTACGACGTCTACATCGCGCCGGGGCTGATCGGCATGGTGCTGCTGTTCAACGGCATGCAGAGCAGCCTGGCGATGGTCTACGACCGCGAGATGGGCCTGATGCGGCTGCTGCTCACCGCGCCGCTGCCGCGGCCCTGGATCCTGTTCGCCAAGCTGTGCGCCACCGCGGTGCTGTCGCTGGCGCAGGCGGCGGTGTTCGTGCTCGTCGCCGCGTTGCTGGGCACCAGCTTGCCCGTGTTCGGGCCGCAGACGCCGATGGTGCTGCTGGCGGCAGTCAGCGCGGCGCTGATGCTCGGTGCATTGGGCCTGCTGCTGTCGGTACACGTGAAGCAGCTGGAGAACTTCGCCGGCACGATGAACTTCGTCATCTTCCCGATGTACTTCATGTCCAGCGCGCTCTACCCGTTGTGGAAGCTGGAGGAGTCGGGCGCCGAGTGGGTTTTCCGAATCGCCCAGTTCAACCCGTTCACGCATGCGGTGGAGTGGATCCGCTTCGCGATGTACGGCAAGGACCCGGGCCTGTCGCCGTGGATCGTGCTGGGCACGCTGGCGCTGTGCTTCGCGGTGGCCAGCTGGGGATATGACCCGCAGCGGGGGTTCGGGGCGCTGACGAAGCGAGGAGGGCCGGCGTGATGTGGACGGCTTTCGACCCGGAGCGGAAGTTCCTGTTCGAGCGCTCGCGGTCCTCGCACTCCACCGTCGCTGCAGCAGGGCGGCGGCGTCGCCCGCGTTCTCCGGCCCACGCTCGCGGGGCGCTGCCTTGGTTCATCCGGGGCCGAGGCTTCAACGCCGCCAGTGGTGCGTCAGTGTCCAGGCGACCGCGAATGGGTCCTGCGCCCGCAGGCGCCACCGCCACCCTGCGACACCCGCTCGCTGTTCCCGGGGACCGACGCCTCGGCGCTGCGAAAGGACGGGGGTTCGGGTGGGCGGGCGCAGGACCCATTCGCGGTCGCCTCGTCGGTGACGGACCGACGCCGGTGTTGATGCCTCGTCGGCGGCAAACAGCGGGCAGCGCCCCGCGAGCGTGGGCCGGAGAACGCCTGCCCGGACCCCCGGCCACGCTGAACGGCGGCGTTGATGGACCGCCGAACGTCCGATCCGGGTCGCGATCCGACATCCCGAGCGCTTCGAGATGAAGGCACTGGTCGCTCGACCCACCCCTGGCATCGCAGCCCTTGCCCAGCGCCTGTTCTGGGCCTGGGCGGCTGGCGTCGGTGTCGCGCTGTTCGGCGTGCTGTGGATGCAGACCCGCGGCTGGTGGCGCACGCTCATCGACGGTGACCCCAGCGGCATCAGCCTGGCGATCATCGCGCTGGCGCTGGTGGTCACGCTCTGGTGCGGTCGGCGGGCCTGGTGGCTGCAGGCGCAGGCCCGGCCCGGGTCGGCCTGGCGCCAGCAGCATCGGGCCGACCGTGCCGCCACGCCCGACCTCGCGCCGCAGCTGCTGGGCGAGCGCAGCCACGGCCCCCACGAGACGGCGTGGTGGTTCACCGCGGCGGCCATCAAGCTCGGTCTGCTGGGCACGGTGGTCGGCTTCATCGTCATGGCCACCGAGATCGGCCAGCTGCCGAGCTTCGACATCGACCAGGTGCAGACCCTGCTCAAGCAGATGACCGGCGGCATGGCCATCGCGCTCTACACCACGCTGGTGGGGCTGACGGCCAACCTGTGGCTGGGGCTGCAGCTGCTGCTGCTGGACCGCATGGCCGACCGCATCGCGGCGGACATCCTGGCGCAGCCGGAGTGACCGCATGGCAATGCTGCGCAAGCGCCGTGTCGACGAGCTGGATCCGTTCTCGGACCTGCTGTTCAACACGCTGCTGGCCTTCGTGATGCTGTTTGCCATCGCGCTGCTCGCCATGAACCCGAAGGCGAAGACGGGGGTGATCGACGCCAAGGCCGAGTTCATCGTCACCGTGACCTGGCCCGACATGGACCCCAACGACATCGACACCTGGGTGCAGGACCCGTCGGGCAACCTGGTGTGGTTCCGCGCCCGCGAGGCCGGCCTGATGCACCTGGACCGCGACGACCGCGGCACCGCCAACGACACGCTGGTCATCAACGGCCAGCAGGTGATCAACCCGCTGAATCAGGAGGTGGTCACCGTGCGCGGCTACGCACC
Organism: Burkholderiaceae bacterium; assembly: GCA_024235855.1. GTDB lineage: Bacteria > Pseudomonadota > Gammaproteobacteria > Burkholderiales > Burkholderiaceae_C > Rubrivivax. The sequence continues at coordinate 179,221 of JACKLN010000005.1, read as the reverse complement.
GGGCGAGTACACCGTCAACGTCTTCTATTACGAGACGCGCAATGGCCAGCCGGTGGACGTGACCGTCTCGGTGGTCAAGGTCAACCCGCGCGCCGAGGTCGTCTTCTACGGCACCGTGCCGCTGGCCCGCAAGGGCGACGAGGCCACCGCGGTGCGCTTCAGCGTGAACCGGGACGGCGGCGTCGACGGTGTCGGCACGCTGCCGAAGAAGCTGGTGGAGCGGATCTGATGAGACCCCCTGGCTCGCCTTCGCTCGCGACCCCCCGAGGGGGCGCTCAGTGTCTTCGGACGGCCGGGCAACACTGAGATGGCGAGCACCGACCCCCTGCTGTGGGCCTTCGTGGCGCTGGCCTTCCTGCTGCTGCTGGCGCTGGTGGCGTCGGCCTGGCCCGTGTGGTCCAAGGCGCTGCTGGTGGTGGCCGTCACGGCCTTGTACTTCGGCGCCGAGCGTTCGCTGACGGACGTCTGGGGCTGGCCGGCGCGGCAGGCGCTGCCGGAGCGCTTCGTGCTGCTGGCGCTGGTGGTGGAGGAACCGGGCAAGCAGCGCGACGGTGCGCTCTACGTCTGGGTCAATGCGCTGGAGAACGGCAAGCCGCTGAAGCAGCCGCGCGCCTACGTGCTGCCCTACAGCAAGGACCTGCATTCGCTGTTCGACGAAGGCATGAAGAAGGTGCGCCAGGGCATCACGCAGATGGGCACGGCCACGCCCAAGGCCGGCACGCGCGGGCTGTCGTGGCTGCGCCCGGGCGCAGTGGACCAGGACGTGAAGATCCGTGACCTGCCGCTGCCGCAGCTGCCGGAGAAATGAGCATGCGCGCGGTCTGGCTCCTGTCGACGATGGCGCTGCTCACCGGTTGCGGCGATCCGCCATCGCCAGCGTCGCTGTTCCCGCTGGAACCCGGCCGCCACTGGACCTTCGACGTGCGCACCGAGTGGGAGACCCTGGCCATCGAGCACGAGACCCGCGAGCTCAGCACCGAAGGCGAGGCCGAGGTGGGTGGCGTGACGGCCTGGCGCCGCCGGAGCGCCGACGGCGTTGAGTGGTTCCTGCGCGTGGACGACAGCGGGATCTACCGCGTCGCCGCCAAGACCGACCTCGACGCCGAACCGCGGCCCGATGCCCACCGCCGCTACGTGCTCAAGGCCCCGATTGCCGTGGGCACCAGCTGGCAGAGCACCACCGCGCCCTACCTGCTGCGCCGCAAGGCCGACTTCCCGCCGGAGATCCGCCACACGCATCCGGCGGTGCAGATGACCTACACCATCGAGGCGCTGGACGACCGCGTGGAGGTGCGTGCCGGGCGCTTCGAGCGCTGCGTGCGCGTGCAGGGCTCGGCACAGCTCAAGCTCTTCGCCGACCCGGTGGTGGGCTGGCGCGACCTGCCGCTTCGCACCACGGAGTGGTATTGCCACGGCCCCGGCCTCGTGAAGCTGGTGCGCGAGGAACCCGCGAACTCGAATTTTCTGGTCGGCGGCGTGCTGACCATGGAGTTGCTGCAATGGCACTGAACACCCCTCATCGCCGCGCCGTGCTCGGCGCCCTCGGCCTGGCCGCAGCCTTGCCGGCCCTGGCCGTCACGGCACGCGCCGCTTCCGCGCGCTTCCCGACCCGGCCCATCGCCCTGTGGGTGCCCTGGCCGGCCGGCGGCGCCACCGACCTCACGCTGCGCCTGCTGGCCGAACTGGCTGGCGAGCACCTGGGCCAGAAGGTCTACACCGAGAACCGCGCCGGCGCCGGCGGCACGCTGGTGATGCCGATGCTGCAGCAGGCCGCCCCCGACGGCTACACCATCGCGCAGATGCCGCAGCCGGTGTTCCGCGCGCCGTGGACGCAGCACGTGGCCTGGGACCCGATCCGCGACACCACGCCCATCATCCAGATCAGCGGCGTCACCTTCGGCATCGTGGTGCCCGAAGGCAGCCCGTTCCGCACGCTGGACGACCTGTTCGAGCATGCGCGTGTCAACCCGGGCCGCCTGTCCATCGCCACCAACGGCTTCGGCACCACGCCGCACCTGGTGCTCGAACAGCTGTTCGGCGCGCGCGGGCTGAAGTGGCTGCACGTGCCGTACAAGGGCACGTCGGAACAGATGCTGGCGGTGGCGTCGGGCCAGGTGATGGTGGGCGTCAATTCCAACGGCTTCGCCCCGTTCGTGGACAACGGCCAGTTGCGCCTGCTGGCCACCATGGGTGCGCAGCGGTCGAAGCGCTGGCACCACGTGCCCACGCTCAAGGAGCTGGGCCATGGCATCGTGGCCGAGTCGCCCTACGGCCTGGCTGGCCCGGCGGGGATGCCGGCCGAGGTGGTGCAGGTGCTGCACGACGCCTTCCGTGCCGCGATGCAGGCACCGACCCACGTGGCCGAGCTCGCCAAGTACGACCAGGTCCTGGCCTACCTGGGGCCGCAGGACTATGGCCGTGCGATGCGCGCCGCCTACGAGGCGGAGCGGCTGGCCGTGCAGCGCCTGGGCCTGGCGCGCAAGGAATGACCAGTGCGCTGTGCCAAGGCGCCACAGCGCGCGTGCGCGGCTGGCACAGCGGTGTGCCGTGCTGACAAATTGAGTCCGGCGCTTGACGTACCGCAAGCAGCTGCCGGCGCGCAGCGCGAAGCTGCGCGTCGCCGGGACGTCCGGCGAACTGGAACCGACGATGAAGCGCCTCGCCCTTTCGCACGCCGCCGCGCTGGCGGCCAGCCTCCTGCTTGCCCTGCCGGCCGCACGGGCCGCCGACGATGCCGCTGCCCAGAAGCTGGCACGCGACGGCGGCTGCGGCACCTGCCACACCGTGGACCACACCGACAAGGGCCCGGGCGGTCTGAAACCCATCGGCCCCGCCTGGCGCGACGTGGCCGACCGCTACCGTGGCCAGGCCGGCGCCGCCGACGAGCTCACGCGCATCGTGCGCGCCGGCTCCAACCCCTACGCCAGCCACTGGAAAGGCAAGGTCTCGGGCATCGCCATGCCGCCCAACGCGGTGGTGCTGAACGAAGCCCAGACGCGCGAGCTGGTGGGCTGGATCCTGGCACTGAAGCCGCAGAAGTGAGGCCGCCCGTGCCCACGCGGCACGGGCTCACCAGGAAACGCCGGGCCGCCCCAAGTTTCCTGACGCCCCCTCGGGGGGCCGGGCCGGGCGAGCCCGGCCCTTGGGGGCTCACTCGGTGACGAGGCCGTTGCGCCGCGCGTAGTGCACCAGCTCCACCGCATTGCTCAACGCCAGCTTGGCGCGCACGCTGCTCTGCAGGTTGGCCACGCGCTTGGTGCTGAGATGCAGGCTGGTGGCGATGGCGTCCACGCTCTCGCCGCGGGCCAGGCGCAGCAGCACCTCGAACTCGCGCGGTGACAGCGTGTCGTGCGGCAGGGCCTCGGCCGGCTGCCCGTGCCACGCCTGCAGGTCCGGCGACAGCGCCTGCTCGCCGCGCGCCACGGCCCGGACGGCATCCACGAGCACGCCCGGGTCGCTGGCCTTGGTGACGAACCCGCGCGCGCCGGCCGCCAGCGCCTGCGCCAGCATCGGGGGGCTGTCGTGCATCGAGCACACCAGCACCGCCAGCCGCGGCCAATGCATCGTCACCCGGCGCAGCAGGTCCAGGCCGCTGCGTCCGGGCAGCGAGAGGTCGAGCACCAGCACGTCCACGGCGTGTGGTGCGGCACGCAGGGCGTCGAAGGCGGCATCGGCGTCGGCGTACTCGGCCACCACGCGCAGGTCGGGTTCCAGCGCCAGCAACCGGGCCTGGCCCGCGCGCACCAGGGCATGGTCGTCGACCAGCGCCACCCGCAGCACTGCGTCGCTCATCGGTCGCCACCGTCGACGCGCAGTTCGGCGCTGAGCTGCAGGCCACCGGCCGGGTGACGCTGCAGCAGCAGGTCGCCACCCCAGGCCCAGATGCGTTCGCGCATGCCGGCCAGACCACTGCCGCGCTGGCTGGCCGCGGCCATGTCTTCCACGCCGACGCCGTCGTCGGCCAGTTGCCAGCGCAGCACGGGGCCGTGGCGGGACACGCTCAACCAGGCCTGCCGCGCCTGCGCGTGCCGGCAGACGTTGGTCAGCCCCTCCTGGCTGAGGCGGAACACGGCGTTGGCGAGGTCGTCGCGCAGCGGTCGATCGCCGAGTGCCAGCGACAGGTGGACGTCGATGCCGCGCTGGGCTGATGCCAGATCCGTCAGCAGGTCGGCCAGATGCGCTGGCGTCCCGTCGCCGGCGCGGGGCGCCAGCCGGGCCAGCAGGTCGCGCACCTCGGCCTGCGCCGCCTGCGCCTGCGCGGCCAGCCCGGCTGCCAGCGTGGCCGTTTCCGGCGTGGCCGCGGTGCGTTGCAGCACCGTGGCATCCAGCCGCATCGCCGTGAGCCGTTGCCCCAGTTCGTCGTGCAGTTCCTGCGCCAGGCGTTGCCGTGTCTGTTCCTGCACCGTCTGCAGCCGCCGGCCCAGCCGCTCGCGTTCCGCCTGTGCCCGCGTCAGGGCATCACCCAGGGCCTGCAGTTCGCGCACCGGCATGGTCGGCAGGGGCTCACCGGGGCGGGGCCGTTCGATCGCGCGCAGCAGCGTGCGCATCGGCATCAGCGCGCGGTGCAACTGCCAGCGCATCAGCGCCAGCACCGCCAGGGCGGCGGCCACCACCAAGGCCAGCATGGGCAGCAGCCCGGCCCGGGCCTCGCGCAGCTCGCTGTCGGGGCTGGGGCCGAGCAGCAGGGTCCAGGCCGGGCCCGCCGGGCGGTCGAGGGTCCAGCGCAGCGGGACGGGCGCCGAGGGCGTGGACGCCTGCGGCACCGTCCCCAGGCGCAGCACGCCATCGCCGTCGATCAGGCCCAGCTGCAGGTGGCGCAGCGGCCGATCCCTCTGCAGCGCCTGCAGTTCGGCCAGCAGACGGTCATCGTCCAGCGCCGACAGGCCCGTCACGCGGTGCAGCAGCGTGGCCAGGGCCACGGCGCCGGCCATCTCCTGCTCGGTGTCGCCGGCAGTGCGCCAGGCGCCGAACGCGGCGATCGCCACCACCGCGGCGGCCAGCACGCCGGCGGCGGCGCGCAGCAGCCGGCCCGGCAGTTCCAGGCGCAGGTCGGGAGATTCTCCCGGTGCCACGGGCACGCGGCTTGCGGTCGCGGTGCCAGAGACATCCATAGCGAGGAGACGAGACGATGACATGGCACAAGCATGCCCTGCGACCCCTGGCTGCGGCCCTGGGGTTGGCCTGGGGTGGCGCACAGGCGCAGGACGCCGCAACGCAGCGGGTCGAGGTGATCGGCACGGCGCCGCTGCCCGGCCAGGGCGTGGACCGCGACCTGCTGCCCTATGCCACCCAGGTGCTGCGGCGCGACGACCTGGAGCGCTCCGGCGCGTCGCACACGGGCGCGGCGCTCGCGCGTTCTGCCGCCGGCGTGGTCATCAACGACATCCAGGGCAGCCCCTACCAGGGCGACCTGAGTTTCCGCGGGTTCCGCGCTTCCGGGCTGCTGGGTGCGGCACAGGGGCTGTCGGTGTACCTCGACGGCGTGCGCGTGAACGAGGCCTTCGGCGACGTGGTCAGCTGGGACCTGCTGCCCGACTTCGCCTTCGACAGCGTGGCCCTGGTGCCCGGGGCGAATCCGGCCTTCGGGCTGAACACGCTGGGCGGGGCGGTGGCCCTGACCACGGTCGACGGGCGCAGCGCGCCGGGCTGGCAGACCACGTTGGAGGCGGGCAGCTTCGGCCGCCGCCAGGCCGCGCTGTCCCATGGCGGGCAGGCCGGTCCGTGGACGCACTACGTGGGGCTGGAACTCTTCGAGGAGGACGGCTGGCGCGACTTCTCGCCCGGCCGCCGGGGCGTGTTGCTGGGCAAGCTCGGGCTGCGCACCGACGCCGGTGACCTGGGCCTGACGCTGCTGAGCGGTCGCAGCACGCTGGTCGGCAACGGCCTGGTGCCGCAGTTCACCTTCGAGGCGCCCGACGAGCGCGTGGCGTCCATCGGCAGCGTCGACCGGGCCGCGGTCTACACCCACCCGGACCAGACGCGCAACGAGGCCACGTTGCTGTCGCTGCGCTGGTCGATGGCGCTGGGCGACGACATGCTGGCCGAGGCGCTGCTGTACGGCCGGCAGGCGCGTCGCACGACGATCAACGGCGACGAAGCCGAGGAGGACGATGACGACGGCGATGGTGGCGATGGCGGTGACGACGATGACGACGATGACGACGACGAAGCCAACGCCAGCTTCAACCGCACGGCCACGCGCCAGGAGGCCGGCGGGCTGTCGCTGGGCCTGTCGGGGCGTGCGGGCAGCCACCGCTGGCAGGCCGGCCTGTCGCTGGACGTGGCCCAGGTGCGCTACGAACAGACCGAGCAGGCGGGCCGCTTCGACCCCACGCGGGGTGTCGACCCGATCGACGGCGAAGAAGCCGAGCTCAGTGCCGCCGTGCGCGGTGCCACGCGCACGCTGGGCCTGCACGCCAGCGACACCTGGTCGATCACGCCCACCACGCACCTGACGGGCACGCTGCGCTGGAACCATGCGCGCGTGGCCAACACGCTGACCAGCGTCGACGACGACACCGGCGAGCTGGAAGCCAAGCCCCGCGAGTCCTTCGACTACCGGCACCTCAACCCGGCGCTGGGCATCGCGCAGCGCCTGGGCGCGGTGACGCTGTTCGCCAACGCGGCGCGCAACACGCGGGTGCCGACGGTGATCGAACTCGGCTGCGCCGACCCGGAAGAACCCTGCCGCCTGCCGTCGGGCCTGCAGGCCGACCCCTATCTGGCGCCGGTGCGCACCACCAGCCTGGAGGCCGGCCTGCGCTTCGGCGGCCGCCAGGGCCATGGCGGGTCGCTGACGCTGTACCGGCTGGACAACCGCGACGACATCCTCTTCTCCAGCGTCAGCGTCACCGGCCAGCTGGGCTACTTCCGCAACTTCGAACGCACGCGGCACCAGGGCCTGGACGCCGAATGGCGCTGGCGCGGCGGCCCCTGGGAAGGGGGCGTCGGCTACAGCCACCTGCGCGCCACCTACGAGGCCGACAGCGTGCTGCGCGTGGGCGAGCGCAACGTGGTGGTCACGCCGGGCACGCCCATCGCCGGTCTGCCGCGGCACCAGCTGAAGGCACATGTCGCCTTTGCGCCGGCGCCGGGCTGGTGGCTGGGGGCCGACCTGCAGGCGGTGTCCCGGCGCACCAGCGCCGGCAACGAGGACGGCCGCTTCGACGACGACGATGACGCGACCGCCGATTTCTCCGTGCCCGGCTACGCGGTGCTGAACCTGCAGGCGCGCTGGCAGCCGACGAAGGACATCGAGCTCTTCGTCGGCATCGACAACCTGTTCGACCGCCGGGCCGCGAGCTTCGGGGCGTTGGCCCAGACGCTGTTCGACGCCGACGGCGCCTACAGCGGCGACGAGGCCGACGCACTCTTCATCGCGCCGATCGCACCGCGCAGTTGGCGGCTGGGGATGCGCTGGACGTTCTGAAGCGGGTTCAGTCGATCGTCAGGCGCACGAACCAGCGTGCGTCGGCGGGCATGTCGTCGCGCAGCGGCTTGCGAAAGGGCGGGCCGGGTTTGTCGGGCGGGGCACTGATCAGGTTCAGGTCCACCGCCTGCGGCGTACCGACCCAGCCCTGGCCTTGCGGTTTCAACTGCCAGTAGACCCCGTTCCAGAGCCTGGCGCCGAACTCGCTGGGCTTCTTGAACATGAACAGCAGCGCGTGCTCCAGCCAGGCCAGGTCACCGTCGCGCACCGTACCGGGCTGCGGATAGGGGTAGGGCACGTGGCACAGGATCTCGGTGCCGCCCGAGAGGCACTTGAACTCGCGCATCGACAGGAAGTGGTCGCTGAAGCGCGCGTGGTCCATCGTGAGCGCGAAGCGCGCGCTGCCGTCGGGCTGCGGCGTGAACGCCACCTGGCCGATGACCAACGTGCTGCCGTCGCGCGCGTGCAGCGTGACGCTGCGCGTGCCGTCGGGCGCGGCCAGGGCATCGCCTGCCAGCAGGGCTGCCGCCAGCAAAAAGGGGCCGCCTCGCGGCAGCCCCTTCATCGCGCTTCGCAGGTGCGCGGTCACTTCAGCAGCTTGAACACCCACACCGAGCCGCCCTGCTCCAGGTAGCTGACGCGCTTGGCCACGTCGCCGCCCCACAGCGGCACGGCGCCGCCCCAGCCGGAGACCACGGCCACGTACTGCTCGCCCTTGTCCTCCCAGGTCACCGGGGGCGCCACCACGCCGGAACCGGTCTGGAACTTCCAGACCACCTTGCCGGTCTTGGCGTCGGCGGCCTGGATGTAGCCCTCCGGAGTGCCCCAGAACACCAGGTTGCCGCCGGTGGTCAGCACCCCACCCCACAGCGGTGCGTTGTTGGGCACCTCCCAGACGATCTTGCCGGTCTTCGGGTCGATGGCGCGCAGCGCACCGATCGGGCCGTCACCCAGCGTCTTGATCGTGAAGCCAGCGCCCAGGTAGGCCGCGCCCTTCTTGTAGGTGATGGGCTCGTTCCAGATCTCCATGCCCCATTCGTTGGCCGGCACGTAGAACAGCCTGGTCTCCGGGCTGTAGGCCATCGGCATCTGGTTCTTGCCGCCCAGGAAGCTGGGGGCCGAGAAGACCACGTTGCCCTTCTTGCCGTCGGCGCCGGCCGTCGGGTCGCCGGGGCGGTTCTCGGGCACGAAGTTCGGGCGGCCGGTCTTCAGGTCGATGCCGGTGGCCCAGGTGATCTTCTTGACGAAGGGGAAGGCGTTCTCGAGCTTGCCGTTCTTCGCGTCGATCACGTAGAAGAAGCCGTTGCGGTCGGCCTTGCCGCCCAGGATCTTCGCGCCGTCGTCGTAGGTGACGAACTCGTTGACGCCGTCGTAGTCCCAGCCGTCGTTGGGCGTGTTCTGGTAGTGCCAGACGATCTGCCCGGTCTTCACGTCGATGGCGACGGTGGACGTGGAGTACAGGTTGTCGCCCTTGCGCAGGTGGCTGTTCCACGGCGCCGGGTTGCCGGTGCCGAAGTAGGCCAGCCCGGTCTTCGGGTTGTAGGTGCCGCCCAGCCAGGTGGCGGCGCCGCCGGTCTTCCACAGGTCGCCCGGCCAGGTCTTGCCTGGGGTGCCGCTGGTGCCGTTCTCCTTGGCGTTGCCGTCCTTGTCGTAGGTGTAGCCCATGTGGCCCTCGACCACCGGGCGCGTCCAGACCATCTGGCCGGTCTTGGGGTTGCGCGCCTCCACGCGACCGACGACGCCGAACTCGCCGCCGGACACGCCGGTCAGCAGCAGGCCCTGGGCGATCAACGGTGCGGCGCTCGCACTGTAGCCGGCGGCGTAGTCGTCGATCTTCTCCTTCCAGACCACATCGCCGGTCTTCTGGTCCAGCGCCACCAGCTGCGCGTCCAGCGTGGCGAAGATGACCAGGTTGTCGTACAGCGCGGCGCCGCGGTTGATCACGTCGCAGCAGGGCATGATGCCGTCGGGCAGGCGGTGCTCGTACTTCCAGAGCTTGCGGCCGGTCTTGGCGTCGAGCGCGAAGATGCGCGAGTACGAGCCGGTGACGAACATGATGCCGTCGTGGATCAGCGGCTGGCTTTCCTGGCCACGCTGCTTCTCGCCGCCGAACGAGAACGACCACACCGGCACCAGCTTGCCGATGGTGCCGGCGTTGATCTGCTTCAGCGGCGAGTAGCGCTGGCCCTGCTGGCCGATGCCCCAGGAGAGCACGTCGCCCGGCGTCTTGGCGTCGTTCTCGATCATCGCGTCGGTCACCGCCGCCTGGGCGCCCAGCGAAGTCAGCGCAGCGCCGACCAGCAGGCTCAAGAGTTTGTTTCGCATTCCGTCCTCTCCAGTCCCGTGGAACATCGTCGCGGCGGGAACCTTTCCCGCCCCTGTCGCGACGGGCCGAAAGGTACGCCGGACAAAACGACGCGGAACCAGGGGGCTAACCCTGAAACCTGTACCAGAACGGTGCGTTCGACTGTGACACCCGGCGTCACGCCGGGCCGGTGGCGGGGGTGGGGCGGCCGCTCACCGGCTCAGGCCGGGCAGCTCTGCCACTGCCGGCTGTAGCGGCTGGCCGGGCGCACGACGGTGGTGGCCGCCGCCCGTGCACGGGCCTGGCCGCCGCGCTCCATCTCGAGACGGAAGGCGTACTTCTCGAAGAAGGCGTCGAAGCGGTCGCCGCCCACCACGCCCTGGGCGCGCAGCGTGTCGGCGGCCGCATCCCAGGCCAGCGGCACGGCCGCCAGCGGCTGCGGCGCCGGGCCGGCCAGCACGCGGGCGCCGGCGGCGGGGTCGTAGCGCGAGTCGTCGCCGCAGCAGTGGATCACGTGCGCCGGCTCCTTGCCCACGCCCTTGCGCAGACCGATGAAGCTGATGGCCGGCGTCGGGTACATCAGCTGGTGGCTGCAGATGGCGGAGAAGGCCACGATGCTGGACTGCGGGCCGACGCCGGCCGGCGTGGTGTAGCGGGCCTTGTCCTCGGTCTGCAGTTCGGCCGGCGTCACCGGCTTGTCCAGCCGCAGCAGGAACACCGGCGAGGCCGCGAACGGGTAGTTGAACAGCCAGGCCTCGCCGGGCTTCAGCGCCGACGCGCGAAACGGGTCGCCGCGCTCGTCCACCAGCAGGGCAGGGGCGAAGTCACGCGCCGTGCCGGCCACGGCCGGCAGCGCGCCGGTGGCCGCCCAGGCACCGGCCATGCAGGCGGCGCCGCGCATCAGCGCGCGGCGGTCGGGATCGTCGGGGTCGTCGAGGCCGGCGGGGTCATGCGGGGGCTGCATGACGCCGCACACTACCGCAGCCGCCGGCCGCCGACAACGGGATCACCCGGAGGCGTCTGCGACAGTCTGTCGCGCGCGGGCGGCGCCGGCGTCGTACCAGCGCCGGCTGCGGTTGACCACGTGCACCACGGCCAGCATCAGCGGCACCTCGATCAGCACGCCCACCACGGTGGCCAGCGCCGCACCGGATTCGAAGCCGAACAGGCTGATCGCCGCCGCCACCGCCAGCTCGAAGAAGTTGCTGGCGCCGATCAGCGCCGACGGACAGGCCACGGCGTGCGATTCCCCCAGCCGCCGGTTCAGGCCGTAGGCCAGGGCCGCGTTGAAGACCACCTGGATCAGGATGGGCACCGCCAGCATGGCGATGACCAGCGGCTGCGCCAGGATGGCCTGGCCCTGGAAGGCGAACAGCAGCACCAGCGTGGCCAGCAGCGCGGCCACCGACCAGGGGCCGATGCGGGTCAGCGCGGCGTCCAGCGCCGCGGTGCCGCCCCGCCGCAGCAGGGCCCGGCGGATGACCTGTGCGGCGATCACCGGCACCACGATGTACAGGCCCACCGACACCAGCAGCGTGGCCCAGGGCACGGTGATGGCCGACAGCCCCAGCAACAGCGCCACGATGGGCGCGAAGGCGAACACCATGATGGTGTCGTTCAGCGCCACCTGGCTGAGCGTGAACAGCGGGTCGCCGTGGGTCAGCCGGCTCCAGACGAAGACCATCGCCGTGCAGGGCGCTGCGGCCAGCAGGATCAGGCCGGCCACGTAGCTGTCCAGCTGCTCCGCCGGCAGCCAGGGCGCGAACACCTGGCGGATGAAGAGCCAGCCCAGCAGCGCCATCGAGAAGGGCTTGACGGCCCAGTTGACGAACAGCGTGACGCCGATGCCGCGCCAGTGCCGGCCCACCTGGCCCAGCGCGCCGAAGTCCACGCGCAGCAGCATCGGGATGATCATCACCCAGATCAGCAGGCCCACCGGCAGGTTCACCTGCGCCACCTCCAGGCGGCCCAGGGCCTGCACCGGGGCGGGGAACAGCTGGCCGAGCACGATGCCGGCGACGATGCACATCGCCACCCACAGCGTGAGCCAGCGTTCGAAGAGGTTCATCCGGTGGCCACGGCGAGCAAGGGGCTCAGCGCGCGCCGATGTCGCGCAACTCGCGCTGAAGGGACAGGCGGTCCAGCGAGGCCATGGGCAGCGACAGCATCAGCTCGATGCGCCGGCGCAGCACCAGCGCGGTGTCGCGGAAGACCTTGGCCGTGGCGTCGGCACTGCCCGTGAACGCGGCCGGGTCGGGCACGCCCCAGTGGGCGGTCATCGGCTGGCCGGGCCACAGCGGGCAGACCTCGCCGGCGGCCTGGTCGCAGACGGTAAAGACGAAGTCCAGCGTCGCTGCGCCCGGCCGGGCGAACTCCGCCCAGTCCTTGCTGCGGTAGCCCTCCGTGGGCAGGCCCATGGCGGCCAGCGTCTGCAGGGCCACCGGGTGCACGGCGCCAGCGGGGTGGCTGCCGGCGGAGTGTGCCTGGAAGCGGCCCTGGCCCAAACCGTTGAGAATGCCTTCGGCCAGAATGGACCGGGCCGAGTTGCGCGTGCACACGAACAGCACGCCGTAGGTTCTGTCGCTCATGCGGCGTCTTCCGTGGGGTCGTCGAAGGTTCGGTCGCCGGCGTCAGCGCGCAACCGGTTCGGGCGTTGCCGGCAGTTCGTGCCGCAGCGGCAGGGCCAGCGTCACCGCCCAGCAGGCGGCGAGCATCGCGGCCGATCCGGCCAGCGACCAGGCGAGGCCGCCCCACTGGTACAGCAGGCCCGACATCAGCGTGCCGAAGAAGCGGCCCATGGCGTTGGCGGCGTAGTAGAAGCCCACGTCCTCGGCCGCCTTCTCCGAGCCGGCGTAGGCCAGCACCAGGTAGGAGTGCACCGACGAGTTGATGGCAAACGCAAAGCCGAAGACCCCGAGGCCAGCGACGACGATCCACTCCAGGTGCGGCACGTCGCCGATCACCAGTGCTGCCAGCGCGGCCGGCACCACGGCCAGCAGGCCCGACCACAGCCGGGCGGCGGGCACCTCGGTGCTCAGGCCGTCGGCACTGCGGCGCACCAGCGCCGGCGCGAGGGCCTGCACCGCGCCGTAGCCGATGGTCCACAGCGCCAGGAAGCCGCCGACCATCGTGAAGGTCCAGCCCGCCGCGTACAGGAACACCGGCACGCCGACGACGAACCAGACGTCACGTGCTCCGAACAGCGCCACGCGCGCCGCCGCCAGCAGGTTGATGCCGCGGTTCTTGGCGAACAGCTCCCTGGCGGACTTCGAGGCCTTGCTCTTGCCCATCAGCCGCGGCACGAAGCCGAGCACGCCGACCAGCACCCCGGCCAGCAGCGCCGCCATCAGCCACAGCGCCGCCTGGAATCCGACGGTCTGCAGCAGGATGCCGCCGAGGAAGAAGCCCACGCCCTTCATCGCGTTCTTGCTGCCGGTGAAGAAGGCCACCCACTTGAAGAGCTGGCCCTGCGCACTGCCGGCGGTGAGCTTGATGGCCGACTTGCTGGCGGTCTTGGTCAGGTCCTTCGCGACGCCGCACACGCCCTGCGCCAGCACCACCCACGCCACCGACATCACCGCCGTCCAGTCGGGTGACAGTGCGGACAGCAGCAGGAAGCCCGTGATCTGCGTGGCCAAGCCCACCACCAGCATGCGTGCGATGCCGTAGCGGGTGGCCAGCCAGCCGCCCACGAGGTTGGCGACCACGCCCATCGCCTCGTAGAGCAGGAACAGGAAGGCCAGCGTGAACGGCGAATAGCCCAGCTGGTAGAAGTGCAGCAACACCAGCATGCGCAGCGCGCCGTCGCTGAGCGTGAAGCCCCAGTACGCCGCGGTGACGGTGAGGTAGTGCCGGGTGCCCGCGTTCATGGCGTGCCGCGGCTCACAGCCCCTGCTGCTGCAGGTGGCAGGCCAGGTCCACCATGCGGCAGGCGTAGCCCATCTCGTTGTCGTACCAGGCGTAGACCTTCAGCAGCGTGCCGTCGGTGACCATCGTCGACAACGCATCGACGATGCTGCTGCGCGTGTCGCGGGCGTAGTCGGCGCTGACCAGCGGCCGCGTCTCGTAGCCCAGGATGCCGGCCAGCGGCCCGGCCGCGGCCGCGGCGAACAAGGCGTTGACCTCCTCGGCGGTGGTCGGGCGCTGCAGTTCGAACACGCAGTCGGTGAGCGAGGCGTTGAGCACCGGCGCGCGCACCGCATGCCCGTTGAGCTTGCCCTTGAGCTCCGGGTAGATGAGCGCGATGGCGGTGGCGCTGCCGGTGGTGGTGGGCGCCAGGCTGAGCATGGCACTGCGCGCGCGGCGCAGGTCCTTGTGCGGCGCGTCGACCACCAGGTTGGTGTTGGTCGGGTCGTGGATCGTCGTGATCTGGCCGTGGCGGATGCCCAGCGCTTCGTGCACCACCTTGACCACGGGCGCCAGGCAGTTGGTGGTGCAGGACGCGGCGGTGACGATGCGGTGTGTCGCCGGGTCGTACAGGTGGTGGTTGATGCCGACGACGATGTTCAGCACCGGGTGTTCGACGGTCGCGACCTTCACCGGCGCGGCGACGATGACGCGCTTGGCGCCACGATCGAGGTGGCCCTTCAGCGTCTCGGGCGTCAGGAACTTGCCGGTGCACTCCAGCACCACGTCCACGCCCAGATCGCCCCAGGGGACCTCGGCCGCCGTGGCGTGCGACGAGAAGCCCAGTCGACGGTTGCCGATGCGGACCGCGTCGTCGCCGTCGGCGGCGATGTGTGCGCGCCAGCGGCCCTGCACGCTGTCGAAGGCCAGCAGGTGCGCCGTGGCCGCCGCGCCGCCCTTGATCTCGTTGAGGTGCACCACCTCCAGCCGGTTGCCGGCCCGGGGGTCGTCCGCCGGCCGTTCGGCGGCGCCCATCGCCGCACGCAGGGCCAGCCGCCCGATCCGCCCCATGCCGTTGATGCCTACGCGCACGAACACCTTTCCGATTCCTGGGGAATCTATGGTTCTAGAATGATGGAATCAAAACATGACACCTGCATGACAGCGCAGGCCTGGCCACGCCGACCCTGCGGCCGACGCCCGGGTCAGCCACAGCAGCTGCCAGCGGCCCGGGCGGCGGCCGGCGCGGCCTGCGGCGTCGCGGCACAGCAGGCGCCAGCCGTGCGCCCCTGGCGGAACACAGGAATGTCTTCCAGCGTGTGGAAGTGCTCCCAGGCCACGCCCTGCGGGTCGGTGACCCAGTGCTTCTCGCTGCGCGCGTAGCAGCAGGTGGTGTCGCCTTCGTCCAGCAGGGCCAGGTCAGCCGACTGTGCGCGGGCCTTCAGCTCGGCGAGCTCCGCTTCGTCGTCGACCTGGAAGCCCAGGTGGTCGACCCCGCGGGCGCCGCCGCGTGCGGAGATCGCGAAGTTGATGCGCGGGTCGTCGAGCATCCACTTGGCGTAGTCGGCCTCCAGGCGGGCCGGCTCGGCGGCGAACAGCCTGGAATAGAAGGCGACGCTCTGGGCGAGGTCGTCGACATGCACGTGCACATGGAATCGCTTCATGGGGCCTCCAGGGTTCGGCAAAGGGCTCAACAGGTGGTGCGGGACCGCCGGGCCGCAGGCGCGCAGGCCTGCCCCTGGCAGCAGTGGTCGGTCAGGTAGCCGAGCAACGCGTTCATGCGCGCCAGCGCCGGGCGGTAGATGAGGCTGCGACCATCACGCTCGACGTCCACGAGGCCGGCGTGCATCAGCTCCTTCAGGTGGAAGGACAGCGTGGACGCCGGCACGTCCAGCAGCGCCGACAGCGCCCCGGGCGTCATGCCGTCGCGGGCAGCGCCGACCAGGGCGCGGAACACGCGCAGGCGGGCCGGCTGGGCGAGTGCGCTCAGGGTGGTGACGGCTTCCTGTTCTTCCATGATTCGAAGAGTATCGAAATAATGAGCTGGTGTCAACGCCTCCGACCCCTCGACCTCAGGTCCGTGTCGCCGGGATCGCCTGCCGCGCCAGCTTGAGGAAGCGCGCGCGGTCGGTGGCGTTCAGCGCCTGCAGGATGTCGTCCTGCAAGGCCCTGACCACCGGCAGCAGACGACGGTAGACCTGCCGGCCCTCGTCGGTCAGCGACAGCTCGCGGGCCCGACGGTCACGTTCACTGACGACGCGGCGGATCCACCCTTTCTGTTCCAGCCGGTCGATGACGCCGCCGATGGTGGCGCGGTCGTAGGCGATCAGTTCGGCCACGCGCGCCTGGTCGGTGCCGGGGTGGGCGTGGATGGCGTCCAGCGCGGCGAACTGCACCGACGTGAGGTCGAAGCCCGCGGCCTGCGTGCGCTGCACGAAGACCTGGGTGGCCTGCTGGTGCAGGCGGCGGATCAGGTGGCCCGCCATGTCGAGCGATTCCATTCGATAAGTATACGTATCGTCTTGACGGCCAATAGTAAGTATAAATATTATTTGCCCATGCGACGCCCGAGCGGCGGCGGAAGCGACCCACCCGACGTACCCGACCCATCGGGCCCCACAGGAGACAGGCGATGCAGTTCTACAAGGATGGATTCCGCGGCGGCAGCCCGGACGTCAAGCCCGCGGCCCCCAACCGCCGCAACCGCGGGCCGCACGAGCCGCTGCCCGAGCAGGTGGACGTGCTGATCGCCGGCACCGGCCCGGCGGGCCTGTGCCTGGCGGCGCAGCTGGCGCAGTTTCCCGAGATCGAGACGATGATCGTCGAGCGCATGCCGCGCAACATCGTCAAGGGCAAGGCCGACGGCATCAACACGCGCACGATGGAGATGTTCCAGGCCTTCGGCTTTGCCGACAAGGTCAAGCGCGAGACCTACTGGGTCAACCAGACGGCCTTCTGGATGCCCGACCCTGCCAACCCGCAGCACATCAAGCGCGTGGGTCGTGTGCAGGACGTGGCCGATGACAGTTCGGAGATGCCGCACATCCTGATCAACCAGGCGCGGCTGCACGAACTGTTCCTGGAGGTGATGAAGAACGCACCGTCTCGGCTGGAACCCGACTACGGCTGGGAGATCGTGGACGTGGCCGTGGACCCGACCACCGGCGACCATCCGGTGACCGTGACGCTGAAGGACGCCACCGGCGTCAACTGGTGGGCCACGCGCACGGTGCGGGCCAACTACGTGGTGGGCTGCGACGGTGCGCACTCCAAGGTGCGCCAGGCCATTGGCGGCACGCTGCATGGCGACGCGGCGCACCAGGCCTGGGGCGTGATGGACATCCTGGCCAACACCGACTTCCCGGACGTGCGCCAGAAGTGCCTGGTCTCCTCGGCCACCGAAGGCAACGTGCTGATCCTGCCGCGCGAGGGCGGCTACATCTTCCGCATGTACGTCGAGCTGGACAAGCTCAACCCGGACGAGAAGGCGGCAAACCGCAAGTTCACGCAGGACGACATGATCGCCGCGGCCAACCGCATCCTGCGGCCGTACACCATCGATGTGAAGGAGGTGGTCTGGTGGTCGATCTACGACATCGGCCACAGCATCACCGATCGCTTCGACGACGTGCCGGAGGGCTCCGACCGCGCCCCGCGCGTGTTCACCGCCGGCGACGCCTGCCACACCCATTCGCCCAAGGCGGGCCAGGGCATGAACGTGTCGATGCAGGACACCTTCAACCTGGGCTGGAAGCTGGTGCACGTGCTGCAGGGGCGGGCCGACGCCACCCTGCTGCGCAGCTATTCGCGCGAGCGGCTGGCCGAGGCGCGGCGCCTGGTGGAGACCGACCACGAATGGGCGCGCATCATGTCGGCGCCGACCACGCCCGCGGAACGTGACGGCACCGAGGAGCCGCGCATCATCCGCCAGTTCAAGGCCAACCTGGAGTTCACCGGCGGCAACGCGGTGAAGTACGCGCCGTCGGCGCTGGTCGGCCCGGCCACGCACCAGAAGCTGGCCCCCGGGCTGGCCATCGGCCGGCGCTTCCATTCGGCGCCGGTGGTGCGGCTGGCGGATGCCAAGCCCATGCAGCTGGGCCACGTGGCCGAGGCGGATGCGCGCTGGCGCCTGTATGCCTTTGCCGGCCGGGCCGACAGCACGGCACCCGGTTCGGCCATCCACCACCTGGCCGACTGGCTGGCCACCGATCCGGCGTCGCCGGTGGTGCGCCACACGCGCCCCGGCGAGGACATCGACGCGGTGATCGACGTGCGGGCCGTCTTCCAGCAGACCTTCGACCAGCTGGCCGTGGAGCAGCTGCCGTCGCTGCTGCGTCCCAAGACCGGCAGGCTGGGCCTGCAGGACCACGAGAAGGTGTTCTGCGTCGACCACAAGGGCGCCGGCGACATCTTCACGATGCGGGGCCTCGACCGCGAGCAGGGCTGCGTGGTGGTGGTGCGCCCCGACCAGTACGTGGCGCACGTGCTGCCGCTGGATGGCTTCGCCGAACTGTCCGCCTTCTTCGCCGGGATCCTGCGCCCGGTCTGAGCGCTGGGGCCAGGCGGGGCTTGGCGTCAGCGCGCCGCCGCGGGCCCGGCCAGCACCTCGGCCAGTTGCTCCAGGCTGGCCAGGTTGTGCACCGGCAGGAAGCGGTCCACGTGCGGCAGCATGGCCTTGACGCCGCCGGCGCGCGGCTCGAAGCGGTCGAAACGCAGCAGCGGGTTCAGCCAGATCAGCCGCCGGCAGCTCTTGTACAGGCGTTCCATCTCGAAGCTCAGCGCCGTGGTGTCGCCGTGCTCCAGGCCATCGGTCACGAGCAGCAGCGTGGCCTGGCCCGGCAGGGTGCGGCGCGCCCAGCGGCGGTTGAACTCGCGCAGCGAATCGGTGATGCGCGTGCCGCCGGACCAGTCCTGCACCGTGCGCATCACCTGCGCCACGGCCAGATCGGGGTCGCGGCTCTTCAGCAGCCGCGTGGTGCGCGTGAGCCGGGTGCCGAAGACGAAGCTCTCCACGCGGGCGTCGGCATGGCCCAGCGCATGCGCGAAGTGCAGCAGCATGCGTGAATAGCGGCTCATGGAGCCGGAGATGTCGGCCAGCAGCACCAGTGGCGCCGGCCGTGTGCGGCGCGCGCGCCAGCGTATGTCCCACAGCTCGCCGCCGTGCCGGGCCATGCCGGCCATCGTGGCGCGCCAGTCGATGCGCCCGGGGTGCGCGGCGCGCTGCATGCGGCGCGAGGGCAGGGGTTCGAACACCAGCGCCAGCTTCGCCAGCAGCTTCTGCGCGGCGCGCCACTCCTCGGGCGTCATGGTCTCGAAGTCGGCCTGGCGCAGCACCTCGCGCTGCGTCCAGCTCATCGTCGCTTCGAGCTCGAGTTCCTCCTGCGGCGGTGTCTCGGGCTCAGGCTGCGGTGGGTTGGGAAACAGCGCCGCGCCCAGGCGGCGGTTCTCGGGGGTCGGTGGCGGGCCGCCCTGCGCCTTGACCTTGGGCAGCAGCAGCGCGCGCATGCGGCCTTCGACGTCGGGATCCTTCCAGAACAGGTGGAACGCCTGGTCGAAGAGTTCGCGGTGTTCGGCCCGGTCGACCAGGCAGGCGGCGAGCACGGCGTGAAAGTCCTGCCGTGACTCGAGGCCTGCCACCTGCAGCGCCTGCAGCGCGGTGAGGATGCGGTCGCTGCCCACCGGCATGCCCGCCGTGCGCAGCACGCGGCCGAAGTGCATGACGTTGTCGGCCAGGCGGCCGGGCGAGCCGGTCAACGGGAGCATGTCGCGATCATCGCACCCCGCGCCGGCTCGCGCAGCCTGCGGGCCTCAGAAGAAGCCCAGCGCGTCGGGCGAGTAGCTCACCAGCAGGTTCTTCGTCTGCTGGTAGTGGTCCAGCATCGCCTTGTGGGTCTCGCGGCCGATGCCCGACTCCTTGTAGCCACCGAAGGCCGCATGCGCCGGGTAGGCGTGGTAGCAGTTCGTCCACACACGTCCGGCCTGGATGCCGCGGCCCATGCGGTACGCACGGCTGCCGTCGCGCGTCCACACCCCCGCGCCCAGCCCGTAGACCGTGTCGTTGGCGATGCGCAGCGCCTCGGCCTCGTCGCGGAAGGTGGTCACGGCCAGCACCGGGCCGAAGATCTCCTCGCGGAAGATGCGCATGTCGTTGTGCCCCTTGAACAGCGTCGGCTGCACGTAGTAGCCGCCGGCCAGGTCGCCGCCGAGCCGCGCCACGTCGCCACCGCACAGCACGGTGGCGCCTTCCTGCTTGCCCAGTTCGAGGTAGCTGCTGATCTTGTCGAGCTGCATTGCCGATGCCTGGGCGCCCATCATCGTCTCGGTGTCCAGCGGGTTGCCCTGGCGGATCGCGGCCACGCGCTGGAGTGCGCGCTCGATGAAGCGGTCGTAGATCGACTCCTGGATCAGGGCACGACTCGGGCAGGTGCAGACCTCGCCCTGGTTGAACGCGAAGAGCACCAGGCCTTCGATGGCCTTGTCGAGGAAGGCGTCGTCGGCCGCCATCACGTCCTCGAAGAAGATGTTCGGGCTCTTGCCGCCGAGTTCCAGGGTGGCCGGGATCAGGTTGCTTGCGGCGGCCTGCGCGATGACCTTGCCGGTGGCCGTGCTGCCGGTGAAGGCGATCTTGGCGATGCGCTTGCTGGTGGCCAGCGGCGTGCCAGCTTCCTTGCCGTAGCCGTTGACGACGTTGAGCACGCCGGGCGGCAGCAGGTCGGCGATCAGTTCCACCAGCACCATGATGCTGACCGGTGTGCTCTCGGCCGGCTTGAGCACGACACAGTTGCCGGCGCCCAGTGCAGGCGCCAGCTTCCAGGCCGCCATCAGCAGCGGGAAGTTCCACGGGATGATCTGGCCCACGACGCCCAGCGGCTCGTGGAAGTGGTAGGCGATGGTGTGGCCGTCGATCTCCGAGAGCGCACCCTCCTGCGCCCGCAGGCAACCGGCGAAGTAGCGGAAGTGGTCGGCGGCCAGCGGCACGTCGGCCGCCAGCGTCTCGCGGATCGGCTTGCCGTTGTCCACCGTTTCGGCATAGGCCAGTTTCTCCAGGTGTTGGTCGATGCGGTCGGCGATCTTCAGCAGGATGTTGGCGCGGGTCGCGGGCGGCGTCGCGGCCCAGGCCGGCGCTGCCGCATGGGCGGCATCCAGCGCACGCTCGACGTCGTCGGCGTCGGAGCGCGCGGCCTTCGTGTAGACCTTGCCGCTGATCGGCGTGACGACGTCGAAGTAGCGGCCGGCGACCGGCGGCACGAAGCGGCCACCGATGAAGTTGTCGTAGTGCGCGGCGAATGCGATCGGGGCGCCAGGTGCGCCAGGGGCGGCGTAGAGGGTCATGGTGTGCTCCTGTTCGGATTCGACCGTCGCCACCGTTGACGACGCGTCGTGTCCGTCACTGCGCAAGGTCCGCGCCGCTTCCCTGATTTGGCGCAATCCGGCGTGTTCGGTGCACAAGTCGGGCGCGGAATCTGCTGACATCATGGCCAAAGCGGTGGGTGTGCCGTGCCAAGGTGTGGCATCCCGTCGCAGGCAGGGTCTGGCACTGCGCCAGGCTGGGCAAGGACCACGGGTCAACCCTGACATGAACGCCGACTCCTCATCGCCGAGACCTCGACGCGCGTCTGCGGTGCATTTGCGCATGGCCCGGCGTCGTCTCGACGACGATGGCCAGGTGCGTGCCGACCTGCTGGGGGATGCCCTGGCGCGCAGTTGGCAGCGATGCCTGGTGGGAGGGCTGGACGCCCGCGCTGCTGCAGCCCCGCATGCGTCATCGGCGCGTCACGCGCAGGCCGTGGCGCGTGCGGAGGCGCTGGTCAGGCACGCGGCACCGGTGCTGGAGGCCATGCGTCCGCAGGCCGAGGCCCTGGGCGCGGTGCTGCTGCTGGCCGATGCCAGCGGCACACTGCTGCAGTCGGTGGGCGACGACGGCTTCGCCACCCGCGCCCAGCGTGTGGCACTGCGGCCAGGTGCCTGCTGGAGCGAGCCGCTGCGTGGCACCAACGCCATCGGCACGGCCCTGGTCGAACAGCGGCCCACCGTGGTGCTGGGTGCGGAACACTACCTGGCACGCAACGCCTTCCTGGGCTGCATCGCCGCGCCGGTGTTCGATCCGACGGGCCGGCTGGCCGGCGTGCTGGATCTCTCCGGCGACCGGCGACGGATGTCCGCGGCATCGTTGCCCGCGCTGCAGGCCCTGGTCTGCCAGGGTGCGGCCCAGGTGGCGCGCACCTGGTTCGAGGCGGCCCATGCGATGGACCTGCGCGTGCGCCTGCATCGTTCCCGTGCCGGTCTGTGGTCGCCCGCACACGCGGCCCTGGCTTTCGACGAGGCCGGCCGATGGTGCGCCGCCGAGGACATCGCACGCGAAGCGCTGGCCCCGAGGCCCGGCGTCGACGCCGCCGCCCTGCTCGGCGTCGGCACGGAGGAACTGCACGCCTGGGCGCACGACGCCCAGCCGCGGGAAGTCGAACTGCCCGGGCTCGGGCGCTGGTGGCTGCGGGTGGACCCGGCGCAACGGCGCATGCCCACGGTGGCGGTCGCGGTCGAACCCGGGCCGCGCGAGCAGCGGGCCGTGCTGGTGGGCGCTCGGGCACGCCTGGACGATCGTGGCTACGTGCTGCTGCGGGCTCTGCCCGACCCACAGCTGCGCAGCTTCGTGCAGACCTTGCACGAGATCGGCCCGCGCCGCGACGGCCCCTGGCGTGAAGTGGCGTCCGACCGCTGGACCACGGCAGCGTCGGCCATGCAAGGCTTGCAGGACATGCAGGGCGGCACCCTGTTGTTGACCGGGGTCGAGGCGCTGCCGCTGCCTGCCCAGGCCGTCCTGTTGACGGCCCTGGACGCGGCGGCTTGCGACCTCGTGCTCACCCACGCATCGCCACTGGGCGGGCCGGTGCTGGCGGGCCGCTTCCTGACCGACCTGCACACCCGGCTGAGCGCCCAGGCACTGCAGTGAGCGCTCGTGAGGCTGCTCAGGCGACTCGTGCCGCCGCCCGCACTTCCTCGAGCAGCCGATTCGCCTCGCCGCCCTGCAGGCGCGCGATGTCGTCCTGGTATTTCAGCAGCACGCCCAGCGTGTTCTGGATCACCTCGGGGTCGAGCACCAGCGCATCCAGTTGCATCAGCGCGCGCGTCCACTCGATCGTCTCGGCGATGCCGGGCAGCTTGTAGAGGTCGATCTGGCGCAACCGCTGCACGAAGGCCACAATCTGGCGCGCGAGTTCTTCGCCGGCCCCGGGCACGCGGCGATGCAGGATCTCCAGTTCGCGCTGCGCGTCAGGGAAGCCCACCCAGTGGTAGAGGCAGCGCCGCTTGACCGCGTCGTGGATTTCGCGCGTGCGGTTGCTGGTCAGGATCACGATGGGCGGCGTCTTCGCCTGCACCGTGCCCAGCTCCGGGATCGTGATCTGGTAGTCGGCCAGCACTTCGAGCAGGAAGGCCTCGAAGGGCTCGTCGGCCCGGTCGAGCTCGTCGATCAGCAGCACCGGCGGCACGTCGCGCTTGGGGTCGATGGCCTGCAGCAGCGCACGCTGGGTCAGGAAACGTTCGCTGAAGAGTTCACCGGCGAGGATGTCACGCGAGACGTTCTGTTCGCGCTCGGCGAGGCGGATCTCCATCATCTGCCGGCCGTAATTCCACTCGTAGGCGGCGCCGGCCAGGTCCAGGCCCTCGTAGCACTGCAGGCGGATCAGCGGGCGGCCCAGCATGGCCGCCAGCGTGCGCGCGATCTCGGTCTTGCCGGTGCCGGGCTCGCCTTCCAGGAACAGCGGGCGCTGCAGCTTCAGCGCCAGATAGACCACGGTGGCGAGCTGCCGGTCCGGGACGTAATCCCGCGCCAGCAGCGCCGCCGCCGTGTCGTCGATGCTCGCCGGGATCTCAGCCGACAAGTTCAGCCACCGACTCAGCCGCCACCTCAGCCACCGACGGCGCGGCCGGCCAGCACCGGGATCAGCGCCGCGCGGTACTCGGCCGAGCCGTGCAGGTCGCTGTTGAGGTCATCGGCTGGCACCTTGACAGCCTGCGCCGCGGCGGCCGACCAGTTCGCTGCCAGGGCCTGCTCGATGGCGGTGACGCGGAAAACGCCGTTGCCACCGGCGCCGGTGACGGCCACGCGCACGCCGCCCGCGCTCTTGCTGACGAACACGCCCACCAGGCTGAAACGCGAGGCCGGCTGCTTGAACTTCTGCCAGCCCGCGGCCTGCGGTGCCGGGAAGCTGACGGCGGTGATGATCTCGCCGTCTTCCAGCGCCGTCATGTACAGGCCCTGGAAGAAGTCGTCGGCGGCGATGTCACGCCGGTTCGTGTGCACCGTGGCACCCAGGCCCAGCACCGCGGCGGGGTAGCAGGCCGCCGGGTCGTTGTTGGCCAGGCTGCCGCCGAGGGTGCCGCGGTTGCGCACCTGACGGTCGCCGATGTGGCCGGCCAGGTCGGCCAGGGCCGGGATCAGGCGCTGCACGTCGGCGTTGGCAGCCACCTCGGCGTGCGTGGTCATCGCGCCGATCTTCACGGTGCTGCCGCTGACGCTGATGCCCTTGAGCTCGGCGATGCCGCCGAGGTCGATCAGCGCCTCGGGCGCCGCGAGGCCCAGGCGCATCGACGGCAGCAGCGACTGCCCGCCGGCGACCAGCTTGGACTCGTCGTTCAGGGCCGCGGCGGCCGCCGCCACGCTGGTGGCGGTCTGGTAGGAGAAGGCTTGCATGGGGTTCGTCTCCTTCGGATGCTTCAGTTTGCCGCGCGAGCGGCCTGCCACACAGTGTAGGGCGTGGCCGGCATCGGCACGTCCTTGACGCCCAGGGCGTCGCAGATGGCATTGATCACGGCCGGCGGCGAGCCGATGGCGCCGGCCTCGCCACAGCCCTTCACGCCCAGCGGGTTGTGGGTGCAGGGCGTGCCCTTGGCGGTCTCCACCATGAACGTGGGCACATCGTCGGCGCGCGGCATGCAGTAGTCCATGTAGCTGCCGGTGAGCAGCTGGCCCGAGCCTTCGTCGTAGATGCCGTGCTCCAGCAGCGCCTGGCCGATGCCCTGCACCAGGCCGCCGTGCACCTGGCCCTCGACGATCATCGGGTTGATGACGTTGCCGAAGTCGTCGCAGGCGGTCATGCGGTCGATGCGCGTCCTGCCGGTGGCCGGATCGATCTCCACCTCGCAGATGTAGGTGCCGGCGGGGTAGGTGAAGTTGCTCGGGTCGTAGAAGGCGTTCTCGTTGAGGCCCGGCTCGAGCTTGTCGTGCGGGAAGTTGTGCGGCACGTAGGCCGTCAGCGACACCTGCGCGAACGGCACCGCCTTGTCGGTGCCGGCCACCTTGAACTGGCCATCCTCGAAGACCACGTCCTGGTCGTCGGCCTCCATCAGGTGGGCGGCGATCTTCCTGCCCTTGGCGACGATCTTGTCGACCGCCTTGATGATGGCGGTGCCGCCCACGGCCAGCGAGCGGCTGCCGTAGGTGCCCATGCCGAACAGCACCTTGCCGGTGTCGCCGTGCTCGATGCTCACGTCCTCCAGCGGGATGCCCAGCTTGTCGGCCACCACCTGCGCGAAGGTGGTCTCGTGCCCCTGGCCGTGGCTGTGGCTGCCGGTGAACACCGTGACCTTGCCGGTGGGGTGCACGCGCACCTCGCCGGCCTCGAACAAGCCGGCGCGGGCGCCCAGGGCACCGGCCACGCTGGACGGCGCGATGCCGCAGGCCTCGATGTAGGCGCTGTAGCCCAGGCCGCGTTTCAGGCCCTTGGCCTCGCTGGCCGCCTTGCGCGCCGGGAAGCCGGCCACGTCGGCCAGTTCCTTGGCACGTTCGAGCGTGGCGTCGTAGTCGCCGGTGTCGTAGGTCAGGCCCACGGGAGTGGCGTACGGGAAACTGCGGATGAAGTTGCGGCGGCGGATCTCGTCCGGCGCGATGCCCATCTCCTTGGCCGCCGTCTCCACCATGCGCTCGACCACGTAGGTGGCCTCGGGCCGGCCGGCGCCGCGGTAGGCATCGACGGGTGCCGTGTTGGTGAACACGGCCTTCACGGTGGCGCAGATCTTGGGCGTGGTGTACTGGCCGGCAAGCAGCGTCGCGTACAGGATGGTGGGCACGGCCGAGCTGAAGGTGCTCAGGTAGGCGCCGAGGTTGGCCGTGGTGTTGACGCGCAGGGCCAGGAATTGGCCGTCCTTGTCCATCGCCAGGTCGGCGGTGGTCAAGTGGTCCCGGCCGTGAGCGTCGGAGAGGAAAGCCTCGCTGCGCTCGGCCGTCCACTTGATCGGGCGGCCCACCTGCTTGCTGGCCCACACCAGCGCCGTCTCCTCGCCGTAGAGGAAGATCTTGCTGCCAAAGCCGCCGCCGACGTCCGGCGCGATCACGCGCATCTTGTGCTCGGGGATGCCGAGCACGAAGGCGCACATCAGCAGCCGTTCGACGTGCGGGTTCTGGTTGGCCACGTACAGCGTGTACTCCTCGCTGTTGCGGTCGTAGCTGGCGTTGGCGGCGCGCGGCTCGATGGCGTTGGGCACCAGGCGGTTGTTGCGGAAGGTCAGCGTGGTGACGTGGTGGGCCGCTTGCAGCGCCGCTTCTACGCCGGGGCCGTCGCCGATGGACCACTGGTAGCACCGGTTGTCCGGCGCCTCGGCGTGCACCGCGCTGCCGGTGTTCACGTCGGCGATGTCCACCACCGGCGGCAGCACGTCGTAGTCGACCTCGATCAGGTCGCGCGCCGCCTGGGCCTGGGCCTTGGTCTCGGCCACGATCAACGCTACTCGGTCGCCCACGTAGCGCACCTTGCCGTGGGCCAGCACCGGGTGCTTGGGCTCCACCATCGGCGTGCCGTCGATGCTGTTGATCAGCCAGCCGCAGGGCAGGCCGCCGATGTCCTTGAAGTGTTCGCCGGTGTAGATGCCCAGCACCCCGGGTGCGGCGGCCGCGGCGGCGGTGTTCAGCGACTTGATGGCCGCGTGCGCGTGCGGCGAGCGCAGGAAGACCCCGTAGGTCTGCCCGGGCAGGGTGATGTCGTCGGTGTACTGGCCCTTGCCGGTGAGGAAGCGGGCGTCCTCGCGGCGCTCGACGCGCTGGCCGATGAATCCTTGGCGTGCGGTCATGTCATGCCTCCTGCCGAGCCGCCTCAAAGGAGGCATACGCCCCCACGGGGGGCAGCGAACGAATGTGAGCTTGGGGGTACATGTCAGGCTCCCTTCATGGCAGAAGCGCCTTGCTGCACGGCGCGCACGATGTTCTGGTAGCCGGTGCAGCGGCACAGGTTGCCTTCCAGGCCTTCGCGGATCGCGGCTTCGCTGCTGCAGTCGTGGTGCTGCACCAGGTCCACGGCGCTCATCACCATGCCCGGGGTGCAGAAGCCGCACTGCAGGCCATGGCAGGCCCGGAACGCGGCCTGCATCGGGTGCAGCGTGCCATCGGCCGCTGCGAGGCCTTCGATGGTGGTCACCGCCTGGCCGGCGGCCTGCACTGCCAGCATGTTGCAGCTCTTCACCGCCTTGCCGACCAGGTGCACCGTGCAAGCGCCGCACTGTGCGGTGTCGCAGCCGATGTGGGTGCCGGTCAGGCGCAGGTCTTCGCGCAGGAAGCTGGCCAGCGAGGTCTGTGGGTCGACCTCGCGGGTCACGGCCTGGCCGTTGACGGTCAAGGTGATCTGGGGCATGTCGTCTCCTGTGACAAGGGCCTCCGACGGGAGGCTGCAACGAACATCCTAGGGAGAGGTCAAGCGCGGATCAGCGGGTCGCTTTCCCCTATGAAACCTTCTGCATAAGAAGGTCAGACCAGGCCGTCGAACAACCAGACGTCCACCGGCTCACCCGCGGCCACCGAGCCCTGGTCGTGGCGCAGCACCACCAGCACGTTGGCTTCGCTGAGGCTGCGCAGGATGCCGGCGCCCTGCGAGCCGGTGGGCCGCACTCGGAGCTCGCCGTCCTCGCCACGCTCGACGATGCCGCGCTGGTACTCGGTGCGGCCGGGGCGCTTGCGGATGGGCACGGCGCTCTTGACCTGCAGCACCATGGGCGGCTCGGCCACGGCGCCGCCCAGCACCCGCAGCGCCTCGCGGGCAAAGGCGTAGAAGGTCACCAGCGCCGCCACCGGGTTGCCGGGCAGGGCGAACAGCATCGCCTCGCGGCCGTCATGGCGCAGCGGGCCGAAGGCGAAGGGCCGGCCCGGGCGCATGGCCACCTTCCAGAAGGCGACGTCGCCCATGCGGGCCATGATGTCCCGGGTGTAGTCGGCGTCGCCCATGCTGACGCCGCCGCTGGTGACCACCGCGTCGGCCTCGGCCACCGCGCGCTGCAGCACGGCCTCCAGTGCCACCGGGTCGTCCTTCACCAGGCCCAGGTCCAGCACCTCCACACCCAGGCGCTGCAGCGCGGCGGTCAGCGTGAAGCGGTTGCTGTCGTAGATGCCACCGGGCGGCAGCGGCTGGCCGGGCGCGAACACCTCGTCGCCGGTGGAGAACAGCGCCACCTTCAGGCGGCGGAAGACGGTGACCTCGGCAAAGCCCAGGCTGGCCAGCAGGCCCAGGTCGGCCGGGCGCAGCACGCGGCCGGCGGTGAGCGCCGGCTTGCCGCGCGTGAGGTCCTCGCCCTGCTTGCGGCGGTTCTCGCCCGGCTTGATGGCGCCGGCGCGCAGGGTCACCCGATCACCGTCGACGCTGACCAGCTCGCGCGGCACCACGCTGTCCAGGCCAACCGGCATCACGGCGCCGGTCATGATCTTCACGCACTGCCCGCGGCCCACCGTCCCGGTGAAGGGCGCGCCGGCGTAGACGGTGTCGGGCAGGGCGGCCAGGGTCGTCGGGCCGCCGTCGACGAGGTCGTCGCCGTGCAGCGCGTAGCCGTCCATCGCGGAGTTGTCGTGTGCCGGCACGTCGATCGGGCTGACCACGTCGGTGGCCAGCACGCGGGCGACGGCGGCCTCCACCGGCAGGGTCTCGGTGGCGGTGATCGGCTTCAGCGCGGCGGCGATCGCGGCGCGCGCGGCGTCCACCGGCAACTCGTCGCCAGTGGCCAGCGGGGAGGGGGTCAGTTCAGCCATCGCGCGATTGTGCGACGGCGACCTATGCACAGCTGTTCATATGGTCAGCCGTGCAGGGGTGTCGACACAATCGCGGCCCGACATGAGACCCGCACGCCCACTTCGTTCGCTGCCCCCCAGGGGGACGGTCGGCACCTTCGGAACGGCCGGGCGGTACTGACGTGGACGCCATCACCCAGAGCCTGGGCCTCGCGCTGGACCTCATCGCCTCCGGCGACGCGGAGCTGTGGGCCATCGTGGCACTGTCGCTGCGGGTCAGCGCCACCGCGTGCCTGCTCGGCGCCTGCATCGGGCTGGCGCTGGGCGGCTGGCTGGCGGTGGCCCGCTTCCCGGGGCACGGCGTGGCGGTCTGGCTGCTGAACACGCTGCTGGCGCTGCCGGCGGTGGTGGTGGGCCTGCTGGTCTACCTGATGCTGTCGCGCTCCGGTCCCCTGGGCAGTTGGGGCATCCTGTTCACGCCCACGGCGATGGTCATCGCGCAGTGCATCCTGATCCTGCCGCTGATCGCGGCGCTGTCGCGCCGGCTGGTGATCGACGGCCTGGCCGAAGGCGGCGAGCAGCTGCGCTCCATGGGTGCCGGCCCCATGACCACGGCGCTGCTGCTGCTGGTGCACGCGCGCTTCGGCGTGCTGACGGTGCTGCTCACCGCCTTCGGCCGCGCGGTGGCCGAGGTGGGCGCGGTGATGATCGTCGGCGGCAACATCGACGGCGTCACGCGCGTGATGACCACCGCCATCGCGCTGGAAACCAGCAAGGGCGACCTGCCACTGGCGCTGTCGCTGGGCATCGTGCTGCTGGCCGTGGTGGGCGCGGTGAACCTGCTGATCTCGACCCTGCAGTGGTGGGGCCAGCGCGGCGTGGCGGGTGGTGCGCGGCAGGAGGCGGTGGCCTGACATGGCACGACCCCCAGCCCACGGTGTTCGCGGCGCCCGAGGGGCGCGTCGGGTCCTTCCTTCGGCCGGGTCGTCCTGACATGCGCCGCGAACCGCTGACCGAACCGCTGCTGACCCTGGTCGACGCCCAGGTGCGCTTCGGGTCCGTGCACGCCATCCGCGGCGTCACGCTGACCCTGCACCGCGGCGAGCGCCTGGCCCTGGTGGGTGCCAACGGCGCCGGCAAGACCACGCTGTTGCGCCTGCTGCACGGCCTGGTGCCGGGCAGCGGGCGGCGGGCGCACCCGGTCGACGGCCGGCCGCTGGTGGCGGCCATGCTGTTCCAGCGGCCCTTCCTGCTGCACCTGTCGGTGTTCCGAAACGTGACACTGTCGCTGTGGTTGCGCGGTGTGTCGGCGGCCGAACGCCCGGGACGGGCGATGCAGGCGCTCGAGCGTGTGGGCCTGGCCGACCTGGCGCAGCGCTCGGCCCGCGCGCTGTCGGGCGGCCAGCAGCAGCGGCTGGCGCTGGCCCGTGCCTGGGCGCTGCAGCCCGACGTGATGTTCCTGGACGAGCCCACGGCCAGCCTGGACCCCAGTGCCAAGCGCGAGGTGGAGCAGCTGGTGGCCGACCTCGCCGCCGACGGCGTCACCGTCGTCATGAGCACGCACAACCTCGGGCAGGCCAAGCGCCTGTGCACCCGCGTGGCCTACCTCGAGCAGGGCCGGGTGCTGGCCGACCTGCCCGTCGACCTGTTTTTCGACCCCGTGAATCCGCCCGCCGCGGCGGCTGCCTTCCTCAAAGGAGAACTCCCATGGCAATGATCACCCGCAGACTGCTCGCGCTGGCCCTGGTGGCCGGCAGCTTGGCCGCCCCGGCGCTGGCGCAGGACAAGTTCATCGTGATGTCGTCCACCACGTCCACCGAGAACTCGGGCCTGTTCAAGCACCTGCTGCCGGCCTTCAAGGCGGCCACCGGCATCGAGGTGCGGGTGGTGGCGCAGGGCACCGGCAAGGCGCTGGACAGCGCCCGCCGCGGCGACGCCGACATCGTCTTCGTGCACGACAAGGTGGCCGAGGAGAAGTTCATGGCCGAGGGCTTCGCCACCGCACGCAAGGACGTGATGTACAACGACTTCGTGATGGTAGGCCCGAAGAGCGACCCGGCTGGCGCCAAGGGCAGCGACATCGCCGCCGGCCTGAAGAAGGTGCACGACAGCGGCTCGGCCTTCGTCTCCCGCGGCGACAAGAGCGGCACCCACGCGGCCGAACTGCGCCAATGGAAGAACGCCGGCATCGAGATCACCGGCAAGCCGGCCTGGTACAAGGAGTGCGGCTGCGGCATGGGCGCGGCGCTGAACATCGCGGCGTCGAGCAACGCCTACGTGCTCACCGACCGCGGCACCTGGCTGTCGTTCAAGAACCGGGGTGACCTGGGCATCGTCGTCGAGGGCGACGCCAAGCTGTTCAACCAGTACGGCGTGATGGTCGTGAACCCGGCCAAGCACCCGCACGTCAAGGCCGACCTGGCGCAGCAGTTCGCCGACTGGGTGGTCTCGGCCGCCGGCCAGAAGGCGATCGCCGACTACAAGATCGACGGCGAGCAGCTGTTCTTCCCGAACGCCAAGTGATGCGGCGGAACACGCTTGTGGCCATGCTGGGCGCACTGGCGGTGGCCGCCGCCGGCAGTGCCTCGGCGGCCGAGCCGCTGAAGGTGCACGCCGCAGGCAGCCTGCGCGCGGCGATGACGGCGCTGGCCGCCGGCTTCGAGCAGGCGCAAGGGCCTAACGCGGGACGGAAGGTGACGCTGGCCTTCGGCCCCTCGGGCCTGCTCCGGCAGCGCCTGGCCGACGGCGAGGCCAGCGACGTCTTCGCATCTGCCAACATGACGCACCCGCAGGCGCTGGCGGATGCCGGCCGCGCCGACGCGGTGCAGCCCTTCGCGCGCAACACGCTGTGCGGCTTGGCCACGCCCGGTTTTTCGCTGCAGGGCAAGCCGCTGGCGCAGCGCCTGCTGGACGCCGACGTGCGCATCGGCACCTCCACGCCCAAGGCCGACCCGTCGGGCGACTACGCGTTCCAGATGTTCGAGCGCATCGAGGCCACCGGCGCGGCGGCGCCCGGCGCCACCGCGGCGCTGAAGGCCAAGGCGCTGCAGCTCACGGGTGGGCCCAACTCGCCCAAGCCGCAACCGGGCCGCAGCCAGTATGGCGAACTGGTGAACGGTGGCCAGGCCGACATCTTCATCACCTACTGCACCAACGTGGCCGAGGCACGGCGCGAGTTCCCGGCGCTGCAGTCCGTTCCCGTGCCCGACGCCATCAACGTCGGCGCGCGCTACGGCATCGTGACCATGCGGCCTGCGTCCCCGGCGGCACAGGCCTTCGTGACCTACGTGCTGTCGCCGGCAGGCCAGCAGCTGCTGTCGACCTTCGGCTTCAGCCCGCCGTGAGCCTGGACCGGCCGCGTCGTCGATGGCTACGGGCCGCCGCCGGATCGGCCGTGGCGCTGGCCTGGCCGGCCTGGGCACAGGGCCCGACCCTGCGCGACGGCGCCGGCCGCACGGTGCCGCTGCCGCGCCGCGTGGAGCGCGTGCTGCCGGCCGGCGCGCCGGCGGCCATCCTGCTCTACACGCTGGCGCCGGACCTGCTGCTGGGCTGGCCGCGTGCCAACCGCCCCGAGGAGGCGCAGTTCCTGCTGCCCGAGGTGGCCGCCCGGCCCGCAGTGGGGCGCCTGACCGGGCGCGGCGGCGGTGCCAACCTGGAATCGGTGCTGGCGCTCAAGCCGGACCTGATCGTCGACAGCGGGTCTGTGCGCGCCACCTTTGCCGAACTGGCCGACCGCGTGCAGGCGCAGACCGGCGTGCCCTACGCGCTGCTGGACGGCCGCTTCCCCGCCATCGCCGCCAGCTACGAGGCCCTGGGCCGGCTGACCGGCCGCGAGGCACGGGCGCGCGAACTGGCCAGCGCGGCCGACGACGCGCTGCGCACCGTGCGCGGCCGCATCGACGCCGTGCCGGCCGACCGCCGCCCGCGCGTGTACTACGCCCGCGGCCCGGCCGGACTGCAGACCGGGCTGGGCGGCTCCATCAACGTCGAGATCCTGGACGTGCTGGGGCTGAACCTCGTCACCGCCGGCACGCCCGGCGGCCTGGCCAACGTCAGCCTGGAACAGGTGCTGGCCTGGGACCCTGAGGTCATCGTCACCATCGACCGCGACTTCGCCGCCGGTGTGCGCGACGACCCGCTGTGGCGCGGCGTGCGCGCGGTGCGCGACGGGCGCGTGCACCTCAGCCCCAAGCTGCCCTTCGGCTGGGTGGACTTCCCGCCGGGCGTCAACCGCCTGCCCGGGCTGTGGTGGCTGGGCAAGGTGGTGTTCCCCGACCGCTTCCCCGAGGACCTGGCCGCGTTGACGAAGCAGTGGTACCGGCGGCTCTACCACGTGGAGCCCACGGATGCGCAGGTGGCGCAGGTGCTGGCCGGCCGCGATTGACTCTTCGGTTAATTCGTGGTGAGCACGTGATGAGGCGCAGCATGCGCCGCGGCGTGGCCCTCGCGCTGGTGCTCGTGGGCGGTGCCGTGCTGCTGGCCTTCGGCGTCGGGCGTTTCCCGGTGGCGCCGGGCGAGGTGCTGCGCGTGCTGGCCGGCGCGCTGGGCGTGAGCGTGGGCGAGGGCGAGGGCAGTCTGCCCGACAACGTGCGCAACGTCGTGCTGCATATCCGCGGCCCGCGCATCGTCGCCGCCCTGGCCGTGGGCGCGGCGCTGGCGCTGGCGGGCGCCACGTTTCAAGGCCTGTTCCGCAACCCGCTGGTTTCGCCCGACATCCTGGGTGCATCGGCCGGTGCCGCGCTGGGTGCGGTGCTGGGCATCTTCTTCGCGTTGCCGCTGGTGGGCATCCAGGCCGCGGCCTTCGCCGGCGGGCTGCTGGCGGTGGGTGCGGTGGTGCTCGTTGGCAGCGCGGTGCAGGCCGCCGACCGCGGCGACCCGGTCCTGGTGCTGCTGCTCACCGGCCTGGTGCTCGGCGCGCTGGTGGGAGCCGGCATCGGCCTGGTCAAGGTGCTGGCCGACCCCTACGACCAGCTGCCGGCGATGACCTTCTGGCTGCTGGGCAGCCTGTCGGGCGCCACCGCGCGCGACCTCGGGCCGCTGCTGCTGCCGGTGCTGCTGGGCGCCGGCACGCTGCTGGCGCTGCGACACCGGCTGGATGCGCTGTCGCTGCCCGACGAGGAGGCGCGCGCGCTGGGCCTGCCCACCACCACGCTGCGCCTGGTGCTCATCGCCGCGGCCACGCTGGTCACCGCGGCCAGTGTCGCGGTGGCCGGAATCGTCGGCTGGGTGGGGCTGGTGGTGCCGCACCTGGCGCGCTTCCTGGTCGGCCCGTCGTTCCCGCGCCTGCTGCCGGTGGCGGCGCTGATCGGCGGCGGCTTCCTGCTGCTGATCGACACCCTGGCGCGCACGATGGCGGCGGTGGAGGTGCCGCTGGGCCTGCTGACGGCGCTGGTGGGCACGCCCTTCTTCATCGCGCTGCTGCGGCGCGCGCGGCGGGGGTGGGCGTGACGGCGGTCGACAGCGGCCTGCAGGCCGAGGCCCTGGCCTTCGGCCACCCCGGGCGCACCGTGGGCCGCGATGTGTCGCTGACCCTCGCGCCGGGCGAGGTGCTGGCGCTGCTGGGGCCCAACGGCGGCGGCAAGACCACGCTGCTGAAGACAGTGCTGGGCCTGCTGCCGCCCCACGGCGGCAGCGTGCAGCTGGAGGGCCGGCCGCTGGCGGCCTGGTCGCCGCGCGAACGTGCACGCCGCATGGCCTATGTGCCGCAGGCGGCGCCGGCCAGCTTTGCCTACCGCGTCGACGAGCTGGTGATGATGGGCCGCAGCGCTCACCAGGGGCTGTTCGCGCGGCCCTCTGCCGCCGACCATGCCGCCGTGGCGGCGGCCATCAAGCAGCTGGGCCTGCAGGCCCTGGCCGACCGGCCGGCCACCGCCATCTCCGGCGGCGAACGCCAGCTGGCGCTGATCGCCCGCGCGCTGGCCCAGGACGCCCGCATCGTCGTGCTCGACGAACCCACGGCCAGCCTGGACTTCG
The DNA here is from genome assembly GCA_024235855.1 of Burkholderiaceae bacterium. Classification (GTDB taxonomy): domain Bacteria; phylum Pseudomonadota; class Gammaproteobacteria; order Burkholderiales; family Burkholderiaceae_C; genus Rubrivivax. The sequence goes on along the minus strand of JACKLN010000005.1, from coordinate 144,685 downwards.
GCAACCAGGGCCGCGTGCTGCGCGAATTGCGGCGGCTGGCGGCCGCCGGCATGGCCGTGCTGTTCACCACCCACGACCCGAACCAGGCGCTGCGCGTGGCCGACCGCGTGCTGCTGTTGCGGGATGGCACGGTGCAAGCTTCGGGGCCGGCCGCCGAGGTGCTCGGGGCCACCGCGCTGCAGCGGCTCTACGGTGTGCCGGTGGATGCCGTGCACGCCGCCCCGGGCCGCACCGCCTTCCTGCCTGCGCTGGACTGAACGGGCCGCGTCCGTTGGCAGGCGTTGCCCGCGTATCGTCAAGAACGATTCCTGTTCAAGTCTCGTGGTTGTCGCGCCCTGGCGCAGGTCTCAGGGTTAGGCCTAGGTTTTCCGGCCCTCAAGCTATGCACACCATTGCATAGCTTCCTCTGAAACCGGAGAACCACAGACATGCAGAAGAGCCTCCACCTGAACCCCGAGAAGTGCACGGGGTGCCTGCAGTGCGAGATGGCCTGTTCCTTCGAGAACTACGGCGTCTTCGCCCCGGCCAAGTCGCGCATCAAGGTCTTCGACTTCCACGAGACCGGCCGCAAGGTGCCCTACACCTGCACCCAGTGCGACGAGGCCTGGTGCCTGCACGCCTGCCCGGTGGAGGCCATCACCATCGACAAGATGACCGGCGCCAAGGTCGTCAACGAGACCACCTGCGTGGGCTGCAAGGTCTGCACCATCAGCTGCCCCTTCGGCACCATCAACTACGTGCAGGAAACCGGCAAGGTCCAGAAGTGCGACCTCTGCGGCGGCGACCCGGCCTGCGCCACCGCCTGCCCCACCGGCGCCATCACCTACATCGACGCCAACTGGACGGGCCTGGACAAGATGAAGGCCTGGGCCGACAAGCTGGGCAACCAGGCTGCTGCATAAGGAGTACGACACATGTCCTGGGCTGGAAAAATCCTTCGCGTCGACCTCACGGCCGGCACCGTCAAGAGCGAACCGCTGAACATGGGCTGGGCCAAGGAGTACCTGGGCTCGCGTGGCCTCGGCTCCAAGTACCTGGTCGAGGAGGTCGACCCCAAGGTCGACCCGCTGTCGCCCGCCAACAAGATCATCTGGGCCACCGGCCCGCTGACCGGCACCATGGCCTCCACCGGCGGCCGCTACACCGTGATCACGAAGGGGCCGCTCACCGGCGCCATCGCCTGCTCCAACTCCGGCGGCTACTGGGGCGCTGAGTTGAAGATGGCCGGCTGGGACATGGTCATCTTCGAGGGCAAGAGCGCCAAGCCGGTCTACCTGTACGTCAACGACGACGTGGCCGAGTTGCGTGACGCGGCGCACCTGTGGGGCACCACGGTGTGGCACACCGAGGAGCAGCTGAAGAAAGACCACCAGGATCCGCTGCTGCGCATCTCCAGCATCGGCGGCGCCGGTGAGAACCAGGTGCTGTTCGCCGCCGTGGTGAACGACCTGCACCGCGCGGCCGGCCGCTCCGGCGTCGGCGCCGTGATGGGCAGCAAGAACCTCAAGGCCGTGGCCGTGCGCGGCACCAAGGGCGTCGGGAACATCAAGGACCCGAAGGCCTTCATGCAGGTCACGATGGAGAAGAAGAAGATCCTCCACGACAACGCCGTCACCGGCCAGGGTCTGCCCACCTACGGCACCCAGGTGCTGATGAACGTGATCAACGAGATGGGTGCGCTGCCCACGCGCAACCACCGCGACGTGGCCTTCGAAGGCGCCAAGGACATCTCCGCCGAGGCCATGGCCACGCCGCGGCCCACCGACGGCAAGAAGCCGCTGGTGACCAACCAGGCCTGCTTCGGCTGCACCATCGCCTGCGGTCGCATCCAGAAGATCGACCAGGGCCACTTCACGGTGGAGAACAAGCCGCAGTACTGGGGCGCCAGCGGCGGCCTGGAGTACGAGGCGGCCTGGGCGCTGGGCGCGGCCAACGGTGTCAACGACCTGGAAGCGCTGCAGTACGCCAACGTGCTGTGCAACGAACACGGCATGGACCCCATCAGCTTCGGCGCCACCATCGGCGCGGTGATGGAGCTCTACGAGATGGGCGTGCTCACGAAGGAGCAGCTGGGCATCGACGCCAAGTTCGGCAGCGCGCAGGCGCTGGCCTACTTCGCCGAGATCACCGCCAAGGGCGAGGGCTTCGGCAAGGAGATCGGCCAGGGCAGCAAGCGGCTGTGCACCAAGTACGGCCACCCCGAGCTGAGCATGAGCGTCAAGGGCCAGGAGTTCCCGGCCTACGACAGCCGCGGCATCCAGGGCATGGGCCTCACCTACGCCACCAGCAACCGCGGCGCCTGCCACCTGCGCAGCTACACCGTGGCCTCCGAGGTGCTGGGCATCCCGGTGAAGACCGACCCGCTGACCGCCGAAGGCAAGCCGGAACTCGTGATCGCGTTCCAGGACGCCACCGCGGCCTACGACTCGTCGGGCCTGTGCATCTTCACCACCTTCGCCTGGGGCCTGCCGGAGCTGGCGGATCAGTTGCGCCCGGCCATCGGCGAGGAATTCACGCTGGAGAACGTGGCCAAGATCGGCGAGCGCATCTGGAACATGGAGCGCGACTTCAACAACCGCGCCGGCTTCACCGCCAAGGACGACACGCTGCCGCCGCGCCTGCTCAACGAGCCGGCCAAGACCGGCCCGGCCAAGGGCCTGGTCAACAAGCTGCCGGAGATGCTGCCGAAGTACTACGCCGCCCGCGGCTGGGACGAGAACGGCCAGCTGAAGGCCGACACGCGCGCGCGCCTGGGGCTCTGACCGCCCTGGCCCGAGCCTGAAGGGCGGTTCGAGGACCGCCCTTTTTCTTTGAAGAGGACCGCATGAGACACATCATCCTCGGCGCCGGCCCGGCCGGTGTCATCGCTGCCGAGACCATCCGCAAGCACGCACCGAACGACGAGATCTTTCTGGTGGGCGACGAGCCGGAGGCGCCGTACTCGCGCATGGCCATCCCCTACCTGCTGATTGGCAACATCGCCGAAGGCGGCACGCACCTGCGCCACAGTGGCGACCACTACCAGCGCCTGCGCATCGAGCTCAAGCGCAACCGCGCGGTGAAGGTGGACACGGCCGGCAAGACCGTGACCATGGACGACGGCAGCACGCACGCCTACGACAAGCTGCTCATCGCCACCGGTTCCAGCCCGGCCACGCCGCCGATCCCCGGCATCGCCGGCCCGGGCGTGCATGCCTGCTGGACGCTGGCCGACGCGCGCGCCATCGCAGCGCTGGCCAAGCCAGGGGCCCGCGTGCTGCAGATGGGCGCCGGCTTCATCGGCTGCATCATCATGGAGGCGCTGGCCAACCGCGGGGTCCAGCTCAGCGTAGTGGAAATGGGCGACCGCATGGTGCCGCGCATGATGGGTCCGATGGCCGGCAGCATGATCAAGGCCTGGTGCGAGCGCAAGGGCGTGGCGGTGCACACCGGTGCCAAGGTGGTCGAGATCGGCCGCGACGCGACCGATGTCATGAAGGTGAAGCTGTCCACCGGTGCCGTGATCGAGGCCGACCTCGTCATCAGCGCCACCGGCGTGAAGCCCAACATCGGCTTCCTGCAGGACAGCGGCGTCAAGTGCCTGGTGGGCGTGCTGACCGACGAGCACCTGCGCACCAGCGCCCCGGACGTCTATGCCGCCGGCGACTGCGCCGAGGCCTTCGACAAGGTCAGTGGCAAGACCATCGTCAGCGCGATCCAGCCCAACGCCGCCGACCAGGCACGCGTCGCCGCGCTGAACATGGTGGGTCAGACCGCCGAACTGCGCGGTGTCACGCAGATCAACGTGCTGGACACCCTGGGGCTGATCAGCGCCAGCTTCGGCAACTGGGAAGGCGTGCCGGGTGGCCAGCACGTCGAGCTGACCGATGCCGACGGCTGGCGCCACCTGAGCCTGCAGTTCGGCGACGACACGCTGGTGGGCTGCAACGCCATCGGCTGGACCGAGCACGTGGGCGTGATGCGCGGGCTGGTGGAAGGCGCCGTGCGTCTGGGGCCGTGGAAGGCCAGGCTGATGGCCGACCCGACGTTGCTGATGGAGGCCTACCTGGACCGCGCGCAGGCGCAGGGAAGCCACGCCCACGTCAAGGCTGCCTGAGCGCGGCCACACTCGCGCCCATGCAGATCACGTTCAAGCTCTACGCCAGCCTGGGCGAGCACCTGCCGGCCGACCGCCGGCAGGGCAACCAGATGGCGCTGGAGGTGGCGCCGGGGGCGTCCATCGCGCAGATCATCGAACCCTTCAACCTGCCGATGAAGCTGGTGCACCTGGTGCTGGTCAATGGTGTCTACGTGCCGCCTGAGGAGCGCGCCACGCGCACGCTCGCCGATGGCGACGTGCTCGCCATCTGGCCGCCGATCGCGGGTGGGTGAGTCAGGACGATGAACAGTCCCTGCGGACTGTTCATCGCCTGACGAACCGGCCAAGCTCTGCGAGGCCGTGGAAACATGCAAGCACACTACGCTCCCGAGTTCCACCGCGAGCAGGGCATCACCGAGGCCGACTGGCTGCAACTGCTGCCGCGCGCGGCGCAGGACCATGCGTTGAAGATGGCAGAGGGCCAGGCCGAGATCGCCATCGACAGCGGCCGCCTGGTCCTGGCGTGGCGCGTGATGCCGCCGCGGCAGATCGCACTCATCCGCCTCCCGCGCCTGGCGGTGCACTACCGTTTCGAAGGCCTCGCCGATGCCGACCGGCAGGTCTTCATGAAACGTTTCGACCTCACCATCCAGCGTGGCGGCGGCTGATATCCTGCACACCATGAACACCCGTCTTCCCCTCGTCGTGGCCGCGCTCGTCGTGGCCGGTGTGGCGCTGCCGGCTGCGGCCGAGAGCTTCGCGTCGTCCGCGTCCAGCGCCGGGTCGGCGTCAGTGGGCAGCCTGTCGGATTCGATCGGCGGCTCCAGCGACGCCAGTTCCGGCAAGCAGACGGCCGCCGCCGGCGAGTACCGTGTGCTGGCCGTGGCGCCGCTGGCCGATGGGCGGCAGGCCGTGCAGCTGCAGGCGGTGGCCGATGCCGACCGCCGCTTCACGCTGACGTTGCCGCTGGCCGCCGTCACGCTGGCGCCGGGCGAGCACGTGGCGGTGCAGGACCGGCCCTATGGCCTGGCGTTCGCCCGCGTGACGGACGTCGCCAACGTGGCCGAGCCGTTCTTCGTCGCGCTGGCCGACGACTGGCGGCACGACCTCGACCTGCGCCGCGTCACGCTCTGACCCGATGGCCCGCCGGCGCGTCGTCGTCGGGCTGTCGTTCGCCCTGGCGCTGGCCATGGTGCTGTCGGCCGGACCGGCGACCGCGGGTTCGCTGATCGCAGGGGTCTGTGGTCAGACCCCACCGCTGAGCGCAGCCCAGCACGACCGGCTGCTGCGCTTCGCCGCCGTCGTGCGCGAGGTGCTGGACACCGAGGCCCATGGCGCGGCGCTGGTGGCGCGTTCCGGGCTGGACCTGTCGCGCTTCGGCGTGCGCCATTCGCATGCCGGGCTGGCGCTGGCCGATGGCGCCGGCTCGCGCTGGGCCGTGCGCCAGCTCTACTACGACTGCGACGCCGCCCAGCCCCGGCTCTACGACCAGGGCCTGGCCGGGTTCGTGGCCGGCCTGCATGCGCCCGACCGCGGCTTCGTCTCGCTGCTGCTGCCGCCGCCCGACGCTGCCCGCCGTCTGGTGGGGACCGCGCTGGACCGCCCGCGCGCCCTGCGCCTGCTGGCCGCGCGTTACAGCGCCAACGCCCACGCCTGGAGCCTGCAGTATCAGAACTGCAACCAGTGGGTGGCCGAACTGATGGCCACCGCCGAAGGCGCGCTGCCGGATGGCGACGACCTGCGCGCCCGCGCCCAGGACTGGCTGCGTGACGCCGGCTACGTGCCCGCGTCCGTGGACGCCGGTTCGCACGCGGTGATGTTCGCCGCCGGCTTCGTGCCCTGGGTGCGGCTGGACGACCGGCCGGAGGATGAGCGCTACTCGCTGGTGTTCCAGCTGAGCCTGCCGCGCTCGCTGGAGGCCTTCGGGCTGGTGCGCTGGCCGGGAGCCCGGCGCGTGACGTTGTGTTTTGCCGGGGATCGCGTGGTGCTGCGGCGCGACGGCACGCCGCTGTCCGAGGATTGTGCGCCGCAGCCGGGCGACGAGGTGCGGCCGCTGTGACGCCGGTCCCCATGTCCAGGCCCCCGAAGCCCGCCGAGTGGCGCCGCTGGGTCGGCATCGTGCTGCGCACGCTGCACCTGGCCGGTGTGGTGTGGCTGGGCGCCGCGCTGCTCGGCGCGCCGGTGGGCCCCGGTGGCGGCTGGCTGACCCTGCTCAGCGGGCTGGGCCTGTTCGCCAGCGAACTGGTGGACCGTCGCATCTCGCCCACCGAACTGGCCGGCGCGGTGGTGCTCGCCAAGCTGGTGGCGGTGGCGACGATGCTGGCCTGGCCGACGACGGCGCCGGGGCTGTTCTGGACGCTGCTGGTGGTCTCCGCCATCAGTGCCCATGCGCCAAAGCCTTTGCGGCACTGGCGTCCGGGTCGACGCTAGACCATTAGCATCCCGGCCATGCCGTCGCGCCGTGTCCTGCTCGCCATGTCCTGCCTGCTGCCGGTGGTGGCTGTTTCGGCACGGGCAGCCGACGTGCGCGTGGCCGTGGCCGCGAACTTCGCGCGGCCGATGGCGCAGATCGCCGAGCGCTTCACCGCCGCCACTGGGCACACGGTGGCGCTGTCGGTGGGTTCCACCGGCCGGCTCTACAGCCAGATCGTCGCCGGGGCACCGTTCGAACTGCTGCTGGCCGCCGACGCAAAGACGCCGGAGCGTCTGGTGGAAGAAGGCCATGCCCAGGCCGTGAACCGGTACACCTACGCCATCGGCCAGCTGGTGCTGTGGAGCCCGGTGCCCGGGCGCGTGGACGCCGACGGCCGCGTGCTGTCGGCCACCGGCTGGCAGCGCCTGGCCATCGCCAACCCCAAGCTGGCGCCCTATGGCGCGGCGGCGATGGCGGTGCTGCACAAGCGCGGCCTGATGGGCCAGGTGGCGCCGAAACTCGTCACCGGCGACAGCATCGGCCAGACGTTCCAGTTCGTGGCCACTGGCAATGCGGAACTCGGCTTCGTGGCGTTGTCCCAGGTCCAGGCGCCGGGGCAGCCGGCAACGGGCTCGCTGTGGCGCGTGCCGCAGGCCTACTACCCCGAGATCCGCCAGGACGTGGTTCTGCTGCGTCGCGGCGAGGCCAACCCGGCCGCGGTGGCGCTGCTGCAGTACCTGCGCGAGGCCGACGCGCGCGCGCTGATCGCCGGCTACGGCTACGCGGTGGCGGACTGAGCCACCCCTTGCGACACCGCACCGCATGACCCCGGCCGACTGGAGCGCCGTCCGCCTGACCGCGATGCTGGCGGGGCTGAGCACGCTGCTGCTGCTGATCGTCGGCACCCCGCTGGCCTGGTGGCTGGCGCGCACGCGTTCACGGCTCAAGCCGTTGGTGGCGTCGCTGGTGGCGCTGCCGCTGGTGCTGCCGCCCTCGGTGCTGGGCTTCTACCTGCTGCTGCTGATGGGGCCGCAGGGGCCCCTGGGCTTCGCGCGGCTGCCGTTCACCTTCGGTGGGCTGGTCGTGGCGTCGGTGCTGTATTCGTTGCCGTTCGTCGTGCAGCCGCTGCAGCAGGCCTTCGAGGCCATCCCGGCGCGGTTGATGGAGGCCGCGGCCACGCTGCGTGCCGGGCCGCTGGACCGCTTCTTCAGCGTCGTGCTGCCGCTGGCCCGCCCCGGGCTGCTGACGGCCAGCGTGCTGGGCTTCGCGCACACGGTGGGCGAGTTCGGCGTGGTGCTGATGATCGGCGGCAACATCCCGGGGGAGACGCGCGTGCTGTCGGTGGCGGTGTTCGAGCACGTGGAGGCACTGGAGTTCGCCGACGCCCACCGCCTGGCCGGCGGCATGGTGGCCTTCGCGCTGGTGGTGCTGATGGCGCTGTACCTGGGCAACCGGCGCGCCGCGCGCGTGCTGGCCGGCACATGATCGACGTCAGCCTGCGCCTCGCGCGCCGCGACTTCACACTCGATGTCGCGCTGCGACTGCCGATGCAGGGCGTGACCGCGCTGTTCGGCCCCAGTGGCTGCGGCAAGACCACGCTGCTGCGGGCACTGGCGGGGCTGGAGCGGGCCGCGGGGCGGGTCGCGCTGGGCAACGAGGTCTGGCAGGACGATGCCGCCGGCCGCTTCGTGCCGCCGCACCAGCGCGCGCTGGGCTACGTGATCCAGGAATCGGCGCTGTTCCCGCACCTGGACGTGGCCGCCAACCTGGCCTATGGCCGCCGCCGCGCCGGCGACGACGGTGCGCGCGTGGACCTGCCGGCGCTGGTGGACCTGCTGGGCATCGGCGCGCTGATGGCCCGCCGCCCGGCCACGCTGTCCGGCGGCGAACGCCAGCGCGTGGCCATCGCGCGCGCGCTGGCCACCGGCCCGCGCCTGCTGCTGATGGATGAACCGCTCGCGGCTCTGGACGCTCCGCGCAAGGCCGAGATCCTGCCCTACCTGGAGCGGCTGTCACGCACGCTGGCGCTGCCGGTGGTGTACGTCACCCACGCCATCGACGAGGTCGCTCGCCTGGCCGACCACCTGGTGCTGCTGGACGCTGGCCACGTGCGCGCCGCCGGGCCGCTGCACGACCTGCTGGCCCGGCCCGACCTGGCCTGGGCCGGGCCGGACGAAGCCGGCGTCGTCATCGACGCCACCGTGGCCGCGCACGACGAGGCCTACGGCCTGAGCCAGGTGCGGTTCGCCGGGGGCACGCTGTGGCTGGGCCGCGTGGCACGCGAGATCGGCGCGCCGGTGCGCGTGCGCGTGCCGGCGCGCGACGTCAGCCTGGTGCCCGACCGCCCGGCGCTGACCAGCATCCTCAACGTGCTGCCCGCGGTGGTGACCGCGGTCCATGCCGCCGGCCAGACGGCCACCGTGCAACTGCGTTGCGCAGGCGCCGGCGAAGCGCCCCATGGCGTGCCGCTGCTGGCCCGCGTGACCCGCCGCAGCGCCGACGCGCTGCGGCTGCGCCCCGGGCAACGGCTGTTCGCCCAGGTCAAGAGCGTCTCGCTGATGTAGGCTGACCTCGGGATCGACCCGGATCTGCCGCGACAACTTGTCGCGAAAGCCCTCATCTGCCCAGGGCGACAAGCTGACGCGGCACCCTTGCAAGCCGCTTCATAGGGGAAGCAGCGCATGCGCAGCGGGTGGCGGCTTCGCTCCAATCGTGTCAGCTCTGCCGTGAAGCAGGCGTATTCATGTGGGCGCGCAACGCCCCAGGAGTGTTCGACACCATGGACATGAACCGGAGGCATTTCCTCCGGGTCAGCAGCGCGGGGCTGGTGGGATCCAGTCTCGTGGCGCTGGGCTTCTCGCCCACGGCCGCCCTGGCCGAAACGCGCAACTTCAAGCTGGCCCGCACCACCGAAACCCGAAGCACCTGCCCGTACTGTTCCGTCAGCTGCGGGCTGATCATGTACACGCTGGGCGACAAGGCGAAGAACGTCAAGTCGACCATCGTCCACGTGGAAGGTGACCCGGACAACCCGGTGAACCGCGGCACGCTGTGCCCCAAGGGGGCTGGCGTGATGGACATGATCCAGTCGCCCAACCGCGTGAAGCACCCGCAGGTGCGCGAGGCCGGCGCCAAGGAGTGGAAGACCATCTCCTGGGACGAGGCGTTGGACCGCGTGGCCAGGCACATGAAGGCCGACCGTGACGCCAACCTGATCAAGACCAACGATCAGGGCGTCACCGTCAACCGCTGGAACTCGATCGGCTTCCTGATCTCCAGCGCGGCTTCCAACGAATCCGGCTACCTGAGCGTGAAGCTCGCACGTGGCCTGGGGATCGTCGCACTCGATACGCAAGCACGCATCTGACACGCGCCGACTGTGTCCAGTCTGGGCCAGACTTTCGGTCGCGGAGCGATGACCAACTCGTGGACGGACATCCGTAACACGGACCTCGTCCTCATCATGGGCGGCAATGCCGCCGAAGCCCACCCCTGCGGATTCAAGTGGGCGGTGGAGGCCATGCAGAAGCGCAAGGCCAAGCTGATCGTCGTGGACCCCCGGTACACGCGCTCGGCCGCCGTGTCGGACATCTACGCACCGATCCGCGTGGGCACCGACATCGCCTTCCTGGGCGGCGTCATCAACTACCTGCTGAGCAACGACAAGATCCACCACGACTACGTGCGCATCCACACCGATGCCACGTTCCTGACCAAGCCCGACTTCAAGCTCGAGAACGGCCTGTTCAGCGGCTACAACGAGGCCAAGCGCAGCTATGACAAGGCGAGCTGGGGCTACCAGCGCGGCGAGGACGGCTACGTCAAGGTCGACGACAGCATGCAGGATCCGCTGTGCGTGTTCCAGCAGCTGAAGAAGCACTACAGCCGCTACACGCCCGAGATGGTCAGCGAGATCACCGGCACGCCGAAGGACCAGTTCCTGAAGATCGCCGAGCAGATCGCCACGATGTCGTCGCCCGAGAAGACGATGACCATCATGTACGCGCTGGGCTGGACGCAGCACACGGTGGGCTCGCAGAACATCCGCACGATGGCCATGATCCAGCTGCTGCTGGGCAACATGGGGCGTCCGGGTGGCGGCGTGAACGCCTTGCGCGGCCACGCCAACGTGCAGGGCATCACCGACATGTGCGCGTACTCCGAGACGCTCTCGGGCTACATGGGCGCGCCCACGGACGCCGACCCGACACGGGCCATCTACCTGGAGAAGCGGGCGCTCAAGCCGCTGCGGCCGAACCAGATGAGCTACTGGCAGAACTTCCCGAAGTTCCACACCAGCCTCATGAAGGCCTACTACGGCAAGGCGGCGACCGCGGAGAACGACTACGGCTACGACTGGCTGCCCAAGAAGGACGCTGCATACGACGTGCTGGCGATCTTCGAGCGCATGCACCAGGGCAAGATGACCGGCTTCATCAGCCAGGGCTTCAACCCGCTGGCTGCGGTGCCCAACCAGAAGAAGCTGTCGGCGGCGCTGTCCAAGCTGAAGTACCTGGTGGTCATCGATCCGCTGGAGACGGAGACGAGCGAGTTCTGGAAGAACTTCGGCCCGCTCAACGACGTCGACCCGGCCAAGATCCAGACCGAGGTCTTCCGCCTGCCGTCGAGCTGCTTCGCCGAGGAGGCCGGCAGCTTCACCAACTCCAGCCGCGTGCTCACGTGGAAGGACGCGGCGGTGCCCCCGCCCGGTGAAGCCAAGGTCGACAGCGAGATCATCGCGCGGCTGTTCGTGAAGCTGCGTGCGCTCTACGCCAAGGAGGGTGGCACGCTGCCCGAGCCGGTGGCGGCGCTGAACTGGCCCTACGTGAACCCGGAGGTGCCCAGCCCGCAGGAGGTGCTGCGCGAGATCTCGGGCAGTGCGCTGACTGATCTCACCGACCCCAAGGACCCGAGCAAGGTCCTGGTCAAGGCGGGGCAGCAGGTGGCCGGCTTCGGCCTGCTGCGCGACGACGGCAGCACGGCCTGCGGCAATTGGCTTTATTCGGGCGCCTGGAGCGAGGCCGGCAACCTGACGGCGCGCCGCGACCTCAGCGACCCGACCGGCCTGGGCGTCTACCCGCAGTGGGGTTACTCGTGGCCGGCCAACCGGCGCATCCTCTACAACCGCGCCTCGGCCGACAAGGACGGCAAGCCCTGGCACCCGTCACGGGCCTACGTCACCTGGAACGGCAGCCGTTGGGGCGGCGCCGACGTGCCAGACATGGCGCCCACTGCGGCGCCGGAACAAGGCGTCGGTGCGTTCATCATGACGCCCGAGGGTGTCGCGCGGCTGCACGCGATGGGCATGGCCGAAGGGCCGTTCCCGGAGCACTACGAGCCGTTCGAGACGCCGGTGGGCAGGAACCTGATGTGCCCCGACAACCCGAAGGCCACGAGCAATCCGGCCGCGCGGGTCTACAAGGGCGATCTGGAGGCCTTCGGCAAGAAGGACGAGTTCCCGTATGCCGCGACCACCTACCGCCTGACTGAGCACCACCACTACTGGACCAAGCACTCGCGCAGCAATGCCATCGTGCAGCCGGCAGCCTTCGTCGAGATCGGCGAGGAGCTGGCGGCCGAGAAGGGCATCAAGCACGGGGACAAGGTCAAGGTGCGCTCCAACCGGGGCGAGGTGGTGGCCGCCTGCGTGGTGACCAAGCGCATGAAGGCGCTGAACGTCGCCGGGCAGAAGGTGCACCACGTGGGCATCCCCATCCACTGGGGCTTCAAGGGGGTGACGCAGAACGGCTACCTGGCCAATGCATTGACCCCGTTCGTCGGCGATGCCAACTCGCAGACGCCGGAGTTCAAGGCGTTCCTCGTCAACATCGAGAAGGTGGGCTGACATGGCGAGCATGCAATCACTCGACGTGGTCGCGCGTTCGGCCACCACCACCGCCACGCCCCAGGTACGCAACGCCGTGCCGCAGGTCGCCAAGCTTATCGACGAGTCCAAGTGCATCGGCTGCAAGGCCTGCCAGGTCGCGTGCATGAACTGGAACGACCTGCGGGACGACATCGGCACCAACGTCGGCGTCTACGACAACCCCACCGACCTCACGCCCAGCAGCTGGACGGTGATGAAGTTCTTCGAGGTCGAGCCCAGGGAAGGGAACCTCGAGTGGCTGATCCGCAAGGACGGCTGCATGCACTGCGACGACCCGGGCTGCCTGAAGGCCTGCCCGTCGCCGGGGGCGATCGTCAAGTACGCCAACGGCATCGTCGACTTCATCTCCGAGAACTGCATCGGCTGCGGCTACTGCGTCAAGGGCTGCCCCTTCGACGTGCCCCGCATCAGCGAGAAGGACAACAAGGCCTACAAGTGCACCTTGTGTTCCGACCGCGTGAACGTGGGGCTAGAGCCGGCCTGCGTGAAGACCTGTCCCACGGGTGCCATCACCTATGGCACCAAGGACGACATGGTGGCCTACGGCGAAAAGCGCGCAGACGAGTTGAAGGAGCGGGGCTTCCAGAACGCCGGGCTGTACGACCCGGCGGGTGTGGGCGGCACGCACGTGATGTACGTGCTCAAGCACGCCGACCAGCCCACCTTGGTGGACCTGCCGGCGCAGGCTTCGATCAACCCGCTGGTCTCCGTCTGGAAGGGCGTGGCCAAGCCGTTGGCGGTGGCCGGGATGATCGGCGCCGTGGTGGCCGGGTTCTTCCACTACATGCGCGTGGGCCCGGTGGAAGACCCGTCCGAGAAGGAGGAAGCATGATGGCCAAGCGGATGCTGCAACGCTACGACAAGGGCGAGCGCTCGAACCACTGGTTCATCGCGCTGATGTTCGTGCTCGCCGGGCTCTCGGGCCTGGCCTTCTTCCACCCCAGCCTGTTCTTCCTGTCCCACCTGTTCGGCGGCGGCTCGTGGGCGCGCATCCTGCACCCCTTCATGGGGCTGCTGATGGCGCTGGGCTTCCTGGGCATGTTCTTCCGCTTCGCGAAGGACAACCGCATCACCGATGCGGACCGTGCCTGGAAGGCCCGCATGGGCGACATGCTGCGCGGCAACAAGGCCGGCATGCCGCCGGTGGGCAAGTACAACTGGGGGCAGAAGATGGTGTTCTGGGCCATGGCCTGGAGCCTGCTGATCCTGGTGATCACCGGCGTCATGTTCTGGCGGCCCTGGTTTGCCCCGTACTTCCCCATCGACGTGATGCGGGGGGCCGTGCTGCTGCACGCCGTCTCGGCGATGGTGCTGGTGGCCGCGACCATCATGCACGTGTACGCGGCCATCTGGGTCAAGGGCACGGTGCGTGCGATGACACGCGGCACCGTCAGCGAAGGCTGGGCCAAGCTCAACCACCCGCTGTGGCATGAGCAGATGACCAAGGGCCGCTGAGCCCAGGAGGAGCCGGGCGCCCGGTGGGTCCACCGGGCGCCCGATGGCTTGAACGAGAGGAAGCGTCTGATGTCTGCCAGCGCCACCGTGCGCGTGATGAGCCCGGAGGAGATCGCTGCCCGTGCCGGTGGCGAGGTGCCCTACCTGCTGTTCCCCGAGCGCGCCACCTTGTTCGCCGAGCGCGCCATGCGCCTGCGCCAGCTGGCCGGCACCCATCCGATGGGCGACTACCTGCGCTTCATCGCCGAACTGGCCACGGTGCAGCAACAGCTCATGGGCGAAGGCGCAGGCTGGGCGCCGCCCGCGGCCGAGGCGCTCGACCAGGCGGCGCTGGGCGGCCAGCCACCGCTGGCGGCGTCTGCCGGTGCGCCCGACGCCCGCTGGCACACCGTGCTGCGGTCGCTGGTGGCACAGGTCCGGCCGAAGGCGCCAGCCGGTGCCGCCGCCGCGCTGCAGACGCTGGCCGATGCCGACGACGTCTTCCTGGACCGCCAGGCCGACGCGCTGCTGCAGGGCCTGCACAGCGGGCTGGACCTGGCCTGCGCGCCGGTGGTTGCCGCGGCCCTGCAGGTGGCCTGGACGCGGTGGGTGCTCGACACCCAGGATGCGGCCACGTCGGCCGGCACCGCCGGCCAAGCGCTGGCCAAGGCCCCCTTCGGCCGCGTGGACGACGAATCCCGCTGCCCCTGCTGCGGCAGCCTGCCGGTGGCCAGCATCACCCGCCACAGCGGCGAGTTCGCCGGCCAGCGTTACCTCAGCTGCAGCCTGTGCAGCACGCAGTGGCAGATGTCGCGCATCCGCTGCACGCACTGCGGCAGCACCGAGAAGCTGGCCTACCAGTCGCTGGCCACCGGGGACGACGCCGAAGGCGAAGGCAGCCGTGCCGCGCAGGCGGCGGTGCAGGCCGAGACCTGCGACACCTGCCACCACACGCTGAAGATCCTGCACACCGACCGCGACCCGCTGATCGACGTCACCGCCGATGATCTGGCCAGTCTGACGCTGGATCTGCTGGTGGCCGACGCCGGCTACCAGCGCCACGGCCAGAACCTGATGCTGTTCTTCGGCGAGGCGGTGGAAAGCCCGCCGCCGGATCCGGCAGCGGACGCCACGCCCCCACCCGGGCGATCCTGATGACCCGGCCCACTGAATCCGTCGTCGACGGTTCCGGGGCCCGCCAGGACCAGGGCGCCACCGCCCGAACCCCGGCCAGACCCCAGGACCTTCCCGCCGTCGACCGTCTGCTGCGCCAGCCTGCCGCGGCCGCGCTGCTGGCCGAGCACGGCCACACGCTGGTGGCCGGCGAAGCGCGCACGCTGCTCGACGGCCTGCGCACCCAGGCCCTGGCCGGCGCTCTGGAGGCCGCCGCCGTGCAGCCCGCCACGTTGGCCGCGGCGCTTGAGGAGCGCGTGCAGGCGCGCCTGGCCCCGCGCATGCGACGGGTGCTCAACCTCACCGGCACCGTCATCCACACCAACCTCGGCCGGGCCTTGCTGGCCAACGCTGCGTTGGCCCACGTGGCGGCCATGATGGCCGGTCCCAACAGCCTGGAATACGACCTGGATTCCGGCGGCCGGGGCGACCGCGACAGCGTGGTCGAAGAGCTGCTGTGCACGCTCACCGGCGCCGAGGCGGCCACGGTGGTCAACAACAACGCCGCCGCCGTGCTGCTGACCATCGCGGCCCTGGCGCGCGGCAAGGAAGTCATCGTCTCCCGCGGCGAGCTGGTGGAGATCGGCGGCGCCTTCCGCATGCCCGACGTGATGGCAAGCGCCGGCGCCACGCTGGTGGAGGTGGGCACCACCAACCGCACGCACCCCAAGGACTACGCCCAGGCGATCACGCCGCGCACCGGCCTGCTGATGAAGGTGCACACCAGCAATTACGCGGTGCAGGGCTTCACGGCATCGGTCGACGAGGCGGAGATCGCACGCATCGCCCACCAGTACGGCCTGCCGATGGCCACCGACCTCGGCAGCGGCGCGCTGATCGACATGACCGCCTGGGACCTGCCGGCCGAGCCCACCCCGCAGCAGAAGATCGCCGCCGGTTGCGACGTCGTCACCTTCAGCGGCGACAAGCTGCTCGGCGGCCCGCAGGCGGGGCTGATCGTCGGCCGCAAGGACGTCATCGCGCAGATCCGCAAGTTCCCGATGAAGCGCGCACTGCGCATGAGCAAACTCCCGCTGGCCGCGCTGGAGGCCACGCTGCGCCTGTACCTGCGGCCCGAACGCCTGGCGCAGGACCTGCCCACGCTGCGCCTGCTCACGCGTCCGGCGGGCGAACTGCAGGCGCTGGCCGCGCGGCTGCAGCCAGCCGTCGCAGCGGCGGTGGCGCCGCGCTTCACCGTCGCGGTGGCCGACATGCTGGGTCAGATCGGTTCCGGTTCGCTGCCGGTGGCACGTCTGCCCTCGGCCGGGCTGGCCATCGCGCCGGCGCAGAAGAAGGGCGCCGGCCGCGCGCTGGACGCGCTGGCGGCTGCCTTGCGTGCCATGCCGTTGCCTGTGATCGGCCGCATCGCCGACGACCGGCTGTGGCTGGACCTGCGCGGGCTCGAGCGGCCCGCCGAATTCACGGATCAGTTGCCGATGCTGCAGGCCGCGCTGCGCGGCCAACCCGACACCACCTGCCACGAGACTGCATGACTCTCGATCGACGCCATTTCCTCGCCGGTGCGGCGGGCGCGTCTGCCACGCTGCTGACCGGCTGTGCCACGCCGGGCGCCGCCGACAAGCCCATGCCCTTCTTCATTGGCACGGCAGGTCAGTCCCTGATGCCGCGCGGCAAGGCGCCCCGCGTGGTCGTGGCCGGCGGCGGCTGGGGCGGCCTGACGGCGGCCCGCCACCTGCGCAAACTGGCACCGCAGGCCGAAGTCGTGCTGCTGGAGAAGAACCCCGTGTTCTTCTCCTGCCCGCTGAGCAACAAGTGGCTGGTCGATGTCGTCGACGACAGCTTCCTCACGCACGACTACCTGCGCGTGGCCGACCGCATCGGCTACCGCTACGTGCAATGCGAGGTCACCCAAGTCGACCGTGCGGCGCGCCGCCTGCACACCACCGCCGGCTGGCTGGACTACGACTACCTGGTGCTCGGCCCCGGCATCCGCTATGCGTACGAGGCCTGGTTCGGTGACGACGCCGAGGGCCGTGCCGCTGCCGACGCCACCCGGCGTCGCTTCCCTGCGGCCTACATCCCCAACGCCGAGCACTTCACGCTCAAGCGCGCACTGCGTTCGTTCAAGGGTGGCGACTGGGTCATGAACCTGCCGCCGCCGCCGCAGCGCTGCCCGCCCAGCCCCTACGAGCGCGCCTACATGGTGGCCTGGTACTTCAAGACCAACGGCATCAAGGGCAAGGTCACCATCCTCGACCACAAGCCGCGCATCGCGCCCATCGGCCCCGGCTTCAAGGCTGCGTTCGAGGAGCTGTACAAGGACTACATCACCTACGTGCCCAACGCCCACGTGCAGCAGGTGGACCCGTTCAACCAGCGCATCCGCACCAGCGCCGGGGACATGCACTTCGACCACGCCGTACTGATGGCGCCCCACCAGGCCGGCGACCTGGCCTGGAAGGCCGATGCCATCGGCCGGCGGCCGGACGGTCAGGCCACCGGCTGGACCGACGTGCACCCGCAGAAGCTCCACCTCCAGGGCGACGACCGGGTCTACGTCATCGGTGACGCGGTAGGCCAGGTGTCGCCCACCTTCCGCTTCTATCCCAAGGCCGGCCACGTGGCCAACCAGCATGGACAGATCGTGGCCGGCTACATCGCCGAGCGGCTGGCCGGGCGCGAGCCTGCGGTGCGCCTGCCGGACAACCTCTGCTACATGATGGTCAACGCCAGCCCGCGCGAGGCCATCAGCGTGCAGTTCGACTACCAGGTCGGTGCCGAGGGCCACATCGAACAGAAGCAGATCGACGACAACGATCGCCGTGCCGGCCTGGTGGTGGAGAACTTCCGCTGGGCCGGGTTGAAGTTCGAGGACATGTTTGGCTGAGCCTGCGGTGATGCCGGGTGATCCGTTCCTCGGGATGGCGCGACGCGGGCTGCTGACGGCGGCCGCGTGCTCGGCGCTGTCGAGCGTCGTCTCCCTGCCCCTGCGGCCGGCACGTGCCAGCGAGGCCGGCCCCGTCCGCCCCTGGCCTGCCGGCCAGGCCACGCCGGCGCTGTCGCTGCCCGCGTGGCAAGGCCCGGCGCTGTCGCTGGCCGCGGCGCGGGGCCGGATCGTGCTGCTGAACTTCTGGGCCAGCTGGTGCGAGCCCTGCCTGGCCGAGATGCCGTCGCTGGAACTGCTGGCGGCCCGCCATGCGGCGCAGGGGCTGGACGTCTGGGCGGTGAACCACCGCGAGACCGACGGCGCCATCGACCGCTTCATGGCCCGCAGCGGCCTCAGCCTGCCCGTGCTGCGTGACCGCGATGGCGCCGCCGCCCGCGCCTTCGGCGTGCGCATCTTTCCCACCACCGTGGTCATCGGCCGTGACGGCCGCGCCGCGTTCTCCGTCGTCGGCGAAACCGACTGGACCGGGCCGCAGGCCCGCCAGTGGGTGTCGGCGTTGCTCTGATCTCTTTCGTCGAAAGGACCCGCAATGCATGTCCCCTTCACCCGCCGCCGCCTGCTGCAGGCCGGCATCGCCGCCGCTGCCCTGCCGCTGCCCGTCGTCGCCCAGCCCAGCGGCTTCGCGCCCAAGCCCGGCGGCTGGCGGCGCTACGCGCTGACCACCACGGTCAACGTCGCCGAACCCCAGGGCCGCACCCAGCTCTGGTTGCCGGTGCCCGACATCGACAGCGACTGGCAGCGGTCGCTGGACAACCAGTGGAGCGGCAACGCCACGCGCGCGGCCATCGTCAGCGACCCGGCGCGCGGCGTGCGCATGCTGCACGCCGAGTTCGCCCCCGGCATCGCTGCGCCGACGCTCACGCTGACCAGCGTGGTCGAGACCCGCGACCGTGCGGTGGACTGGCAGCAGCCCGCCGGCACCCGCCTGGACCCGGCCGCGCGCCAGGCCTATACCGCCCCCACCGAACTGCAGCCGGTGGACGGCATCGTGCGCGACACGGCGGTGAAGGCCACCCAAGGCGCACGCAGCGATGTCGATAAGGCGCGTGCGCTCTACCAATGGGTGGTCGACAACGCCTTCCGCGAACCCAAGACCCGCGGCTGCGGCACCGGCGACATCAAGGCCATGCTCGAGACCGGCAACCTCGGCGGCAAGTGCGCCGACCTGAACGCGCTCTTCGTCGGCCTGTGCCGGGCGGTGGGCGTGCCGGCGCGCGATGTCTATGGTCTGCGCCTGGCGCCGTCGGCCTTCGGCTACAAGCAGCTCGGCGGTGGCTCGGCCAACCTGAAGGGCGCCCAGCATTGCCGTGCCGAGGTCTTCCTGGACGGCCATGGCTGGGTGGCCATGGACCCGGCCGACGTGCTCAAGGTCATGCGCCACGAGGCGCCGGACTGGATCAAGGATCCGAAGCATCCGCTCGTCGCGCCGGTGAACTCGGCGCTCTTCGGCGGCTGGGAAGGCAACTGGGTGGGCTTCAACACCGCCCACGACATCACGCTGCCCGGCAGCGCGGCCAAGGGCACGCTGCCGTTCCTGATGTACCCCAACGGCGAGAACGCGAGTGGCGCCTTCGACGCGTTGTCGCCCGACACCTTCAGGTACGCCATCTCGGCGCAGGTGATGGCCTGAGCCGCCTGCGGTCGAGCGCGAGCCCATGATCGTCGGAACCGCAGGTCACATCGACCACGGCAAGACCACGCTGGTGAGGGCGCTCACCGGCGTGGACACCGACCGCCTGCCCGAGGAGAAGGCACGCGGCGTGTCGATCGAACTCGGCTACGCGTTCATGGATGCGCCGGGGGGCGGGCGCATCGGCTTCATCGACGTGCCGGGCCACGAGCGCCTGGTGCACACCATGCTCGGCGGTGCGACCGGCATCGACCACGCGCTGCTGCTGGTGGCCGCCGACGACGGGCCGATGCCGCAGACCCACGAGCACCTGGCCGTGCTGTCGCTGCTCGGGCTGACCCAGGGCACGGTCGTGGTCACCAAGGCCGACCGGGTGGAGCCGGCGCGAGCCCAGGCCGTGGCGGCCGAGGCGGCGGCGCTGCTCGAGGGCACGCCGCTGACAGGGTCGCCGGTGTTCACCGTCAGTGCCACCACTGGCGAAGGCATGGCCGCGTTGCGCGCGCACCTGCTGGCCGAGGCTGCCTCCGTCGGTGCGCACCCGGCGGCCGACCGCGCCTTCCGCCTGGCCGTGGACCGCGCCTTCACGCTCGGAGGTGTCGGCACCGTGGTCACCGGCACGGTGCACGCGGGTGCTGTGGCCGTGGGTGACGAACTGCGTCTCGTCCCTGGCGACCGCCGCCTGCGGGTGCGCAGCCTGCATGCGCAAAACCAGCCGGTGCAACGGGCGGAGGCGGGCCAGCGCTGTGCCGTGGCCCTGGCCGGCATCGAGAAGGGCGAGATCGAACGCGGCCAGTGGCTGGTGGCGCCGCCCGTGGCCCTGGCCACCGACCGGTTGGACGCCACGCTGACGCTGTGGCCGCACGAAGCCCGGGCACTGCGGTCCGGCACGCCCGTGCACGTGCACATCGGTGCGCTGGCCACCACGGGCACGGTGGCGATGCTCTCACCGGAAGTGCTTGCGCCGGGCGCCAGCGGCGTCGTGCAGATCGTGCTGCGCAGCCCCCTGGCGGCCTGGCATGGCGACCGGGTGGTGCTGCGCGACGCGGCCGCATCGCGCACCTTGGCCGGCGGCCTTGTGCTCGATCCCTTTGCCCCGGCCCGCTACCGGCGCGCGCCGGCCAGGCTGGCCGAACTGGCAGCCCTGCAGGCCGACGATGCCGGGGCGCGGCTGCAGGGGCTGCTGGCCATCGCACCGAACGGGCTGGACCTGCAGCGACTGGCCGCTGCGCAGGGGGTGGCAGCGCTGCCGGCACCACCGGCCGATGTCTTGCTGCAGTCCGACGCCCAGGGCCACTGGGCGCTGGGTGCCCTGCAGGCCCAGGCGGCCGGCGACAGGCTGCTGGCGGTGCTGGACCAGTTCCACGCCAGGCATCCCGACGAACTCGGCCCCGACGCGGCACGCCTGCGCCGCCTGGCGCTGCCACGCCTGCCCGAGCCGCTGTGGCGCGCGCTGCTGGCCCGGGCGCAGGCCGACGGCGACGTCGCCGTGCGCGGCGCCTTCGTGCACCGGCCGGCGCACGGCGTGCGGCTGTCGGCCACCGAGGAGCGCATCGCGCAGAAGCTGGCGCCGGCCCTCGAGGCCGCCGGCTTCGAAGGCGCCTGGGTGCGCGACCTGGCGCGCGACCATGGCGAAGGCGAGCCGTTGATGCGCGTGACGCTGGCCCGCCTGGCACAGCGAGGCGAGCTGCATCAAGTCGTGAAAGACCTCTACTATCCGGTGCCCACGATGCGCAGACTCGTGGGCATCGCGCGCGACGTTGGGGCACAGGCCGCAGGCGAGGTCACCGCCGCCGCCTTCCGCGACGCCACCGGCCTTGGCCGCAAGCGCGCGATCCAGATCCTGGAGTATTTCGACCGCGTGGGGCTGCTGCGCCGCGTGGGTGACGTGCACCGTGTCCGCGCCGACAGCGCGTGGCTGGCGGAGGCGGCATGAACGCTGCCCGGTGCACGAGTCTTTCGGAGGGGAAACGATCCTGGTGGGTCGGCCGGGCTTCAAACCCGGTGGGTGGCGCCATGCGTCGCTGGGTGGGTTCGACTCCCATTCCCCTCCGCCCGAAGCATTCGCTGGCCTGCTGTGCAACCGCATCTCGGGCCTGCGATGCTCGCCGTACCCAAATACGGCTGCGCTTCTCGGCCCGACCTGCGGCCGCTCGCGACGGCCATCGAACGCTTCGTCGCCAGGTACACGCGCCATGATCACCGCCGGCTTCGAGTTTCCCGACGCGCTGCACTACCAGGTGGCCGACCAGACCTGGGTGCGCGAGGAGGTGGACGGCACGGTCAGCGTGGGCATCACGGCGCTGGGCCTGCGGCTGGCCGGCGAGTTCCACATGTGCCGCCCCAAGCGGCCCGGCACGCGGGTGGAACGCGGGCGGGCGCTGGCGCTGGTGGAGCTGGCCAAGTCCGTGGTGTCGGTGCACGCGCCGCTGACGGGCACGGTGCTCGCTGTCAACGCGGCGGTGGAGGCCGACCCGGCGCTGGTGCACCGCGATCCCTATGGCGGCGGCTGGCTGGCCCGGCTGCAGCCGGCGGACTGGGCCACCGACCGTGCGCTGCTGGTGCACGGCGAACCCGTGCTGGCGGCGATGGCGCACCACGCCTGGCTGAATCGGGAAGCCCTGTGAGCGCGCCGTGCCGCCCCCAAGCGCTCATGCCGCCGCGCGTGGCGGGGAGGGTCGTCCAGTGAGCGGCTACGTCGAACATGCGGCCGACGGGGTGGCCCTGCTGCTCTGGGCGGCGGACCCCGAACGCCCGGACACGCTGGCCACGCCTTTCTTCCATGCCGCCGCCGCCGCTGCGCTGGAACTGCCGGTGGAGCTGTACTTCAGCGCGCGCAGCGTGCACCTGCTGCTCCCTGGCGTGGCCGACGGGCTGCCGGCGTCGCGCTTCGTGGCGCGCAGCGTGGGCGACGCGATGCGCGAGGCCCATGCGCAGGGCGCGCGGTTCTATGTCTGCAGCGACGCGCTGCAGGCCCAGGGCCTGCAGGGGCGTGCCCTGATCCCCGAATGCGCCGGCCACGGCGGTGCGCTGCAGTTCATGGTGCGTGCTGCCGACCTGCGCTGGCGCACGCTGGTGTTCTGATGCGCACGACATCCGGCCAACTGGATCCTGCCGACCCGCTGACGCCGCTGCTGACCCGCCACTCCCTCGGCGGCAAGCACCTGGGCGAGCCCGGGCCCGACGACGCGGCCCTGGCGCGCATGGTGCAGGTGGCACTTCGGGCACCGGACCATGCCGGTCTGGTGCCCTGGCGGCTGGCCGTGGTGCGCGGGGCGTCTCGCGAGCGTCTGGGTGCGCTGTTCGCCGAAGCGGCACGCGACGCCGGGAAGCCCGAGGCGGACGCGGCGCTGGACGTCGAACGTGCACGGCGCGCTCCGGTGACGGTGGCGCTGATCGCCCGCATCGATCTCGGCCACCCGCAGGTGCCGGCGCACGAACAGTGGATCGCGGTCGGCGGCGCACTCGCCAACTTCCTCAACGCGGCCCACCTGCTGGGCTGGGCCGGCAAGATGCTCTCCGGTCACAAGGCCCGCCATGCGCGCGTGCAGGCAGCCTTCTGCGGGCCGGGTGAGACGCTGGTCGGCTGGATCACCCTGGGTACCCCGCAGCGCGCCGTACAGGCCCGCGCGCGCGCTGCGGCCGGTCGGGCCTTGATGTCAGACTGGTGAAGTCGGCGCGCGCGGTGGCGACACCTGGGTCTGCTCCAGGTCCACCAGCACACGCAGGACTAGGCGCTGGTCGTCGATCCGGTAGGGCCCCTGGCAGACGCGCACCAGGCGGTCGGCGGCCGCCTGCGCGCCAGCGTCGTCGGCGCCGTCGAGCAGCACCGCCATGCAATGCTCGCCGATGCGTGCCACGTGGTCGGTGGCGCGCACCGACGCGCGCAGGCGGTGTGCACAGGCGGCCACCAGCCGGGCCAGCACGGGCGCTTCCAGCGGGTGACCCGGGACCGTGGCCGGCGTCACCGCCACCCGCAGCAGGCGGGTCGACCGGCCCAGCCGCCGGCAGCGGCCGGCGCGGGGCTCGCGCCAGCCGTCCAGCGCCGACCACGATGGCAAGAGGGCGATCGGCCCCGGCGGTGGCACCCGTGCCGCCGCGTCGTTGGAGGCGTTCTGGGCCGCGGGTGGCGCCACGGAGCCGGTCTGGCCGGAGACGATGGCGGTGCTGGAGATCGACATGCGTGCGATGCGGGCGGTTGTTGGCGATCGGTCAGGCAGGCAGCGAGGGTGAGGGGCCGCCCGGCAGCGTGCGGATCTTTCAACCCTCCCTGATGCGCCGCCGGGCGTCCCTCTCTGGGTACAACGCAATGCCGCGGTGAAACCCGACATCCACCGTGCCGCTACAGTGCGCACCGACGCCCACAGACGCCGATGTCCGAGATCACGACCCTGCTCCATGCCGCCGGCGCCGGCGATGCCGGCGCGGCCGACCGCGCCTTCGCCCTGCTGTATGCCGAACTCAAGCAGCTGGCGCGCAGCCGGCTGCGCCAGTCCGGTGAACTCACCCTGCTCGACACCACCGCCCTGGTGCACGAGAGCTACCTGCGCATCCAGGCCCAGGGGGACGCCGTGTTCCCGGACCGGGGCCACTTCCTGGCCTACGCGGCCAAGGCCATGCGCACCATCGTGGTGGACACCGTGCGCGCCCGCCTGGCCGAGCGCCGCGGCGCCGGCGCCGAGCACGTGGTGCTGGACACGGCGCTGTCCGAGCAGCTGGGCGAGCAGCTGATGGCCCACGACGACGAGGTCCTGCGCGTGCACGAGGCGCTGGATGCCCTGGCCGCGGCCGAGCCGCGGCTGGCCCAGGTGGTGGAACTGCGCTACTTCGGCGGCCTGTCGGAAGCCGAGATCGCGGCCAACCTGGGTCTGACCGAACGCACCGTGCAGCGCGACTGGGCGAAGGCGCGGCTGTTCCTGTCGATGACGCTGCGATGAGCACGCCCGGCGCCGGCGTGGACCCTGCGCGCTGGGCCGCGCTGTCGCCCCGGCTCGACGCACTGCTGGACCTGCCGCCCGCGCAGCGCGCGGCCCACCTCGACATCCTGCGCGGCGATGACCCGGCGCTGGCCGATGAACTGGCCGCGCTGCTCGCCAGGATGGCGGCACTGGACGGCACCGACTTCCTGCAGGCCCCGGCCGTGCCGCCAGCGGCCGCGGCCGACACCGGTGCCGCCGGCATGCGCGTGGGTGCCTACACGCTGGAACGTGAACTTGGCCGCGGTGGCATGGGCAGCGTCTGGCTGGCGCGCCGCACCGATGGCCGCTACGACGGCCAGGTCGCGATCAAGTTCCTGCAGGCCGCGCTGTTCGGGCATGCCGCCGGGGAACGCTTCGGGCGCGAGGGCCGCATCCTGGGGCGGCTGGACCACCCGCACATCGCCCGTCTGCTCGATGCCGGCCACCTGGGCGGCGACGGCCCCGGCGCCGCGCAGCCCTACCTGGTGCTGGAGTACGTCGACGGCGAGCCCATCGACCGCTGGTGCGACCGCCAGGCGCTGGGCCTGGAGGCGCGGATCCGCCTTTTCCTGGACGTGCTGGCCGCGGTGGAGCACGCGCACAACCGGCTGATCCTGCACCGCGACCTGAAGCCCAGCAACATCCTCGTCACTGCCGCGGGCCAGGTCAAGCTGCTCGATTTCGGCATCGCCAAGCTGCTCGACGATGCCGACGACAGTGGTGTGGCCGGGGAGCTGACGCGCCGTGCCGGGCAGGCGTTCACGCCGGCCTATGCCGCGCCGGAACAGCGCGCCGGTGGCGACGTGACCACCGCCACCGACGTGCACGCGCTGGGGGTGCTGCTGTTCCGCCTGCTGGCCGGCCGTCTGCCCACCGAAGGCACGACGCTGGCGGGCCCGGCCACGGCCGACACGCCGGCACTGCCCCGCCTGTCGACCGCCGCCGCACGCAGCGGCGATGCCGCCGTGCGGCGCCTGGCGCCGGCGCTGCGTGGTGACCTCGACACCGTGGTGGCCAAGGCGCTCAAGCCCGATCCGGCGGCCCGCTACGCCAACGCCGCCGAGTTCGCGGCCGACCTGCGCCGCTGGCTGGCCCACGAGCCGGTGCAGGCCCGGCCCGACGGCTGGGCCTACCGCAGCGCGCGCTTCCTGCGCCGCCACCGCTTCGGCGTGGGCGCCACGGCGCTGGTGCTGCTGGCCCTGGCCGGCGGCGGCCTGGCGGCCTGGCGGGAGGCCCGCGAAGCGCAGCAGCAGCAGGCGCAGGCCGAGGGCCTGATCGAGTTCATGCTCGGCGACCTGCCGGCACGGCTGAAGCCCGTGGGGCGGCTGGACGCGCTGGACGCCGTGGGCGAACGTGCGCTGGCCTACTACGCCGCGCAGGACCCCGACCGGCTGGACGCCGCGTCGCTGGGCCGCCGTGCACGCGCCCTGCACCTGCTGGGCGAGATCGACGAGCAGCGCGGCCGGCTCGACGACGCGGCGCGCCGCTTCGACGAGGCCGAGGCCGCCACCGGGGCGCTGGTGGCGCTGCATCCCGACGACACGCGGCACCTGTTCGAGCATTCGCAGAGCGCCTACTGGGTCGGTTTCATGGCCCGCCGGCGCGGCCAGACGGCGCAGGCGCTGGCTGCCTTCGAGCGCTACCTGGCCCTGGCCGACGAGCTGGTGCGGCGCGAGCCAGGCCAGCTGGACTGGCAGGTCGAGCAGGCCTATGCCGGGCAGAACCTGGGCGTGCTGCTGCTCGAGGGTGGCCAGGCGGCCGCGGCGCTGAAGGCCTTCCAGCGCACGCTGGCGGTCTGGGAGCCCCTGGCGGCGGCGCGGCCGGCGCTGGAACTGGAGCAGGCGAACACCCTGGGCTGGGTGGCCAAGGCCCAGGAGGCACTGCAGGACTACGATGCGGCCGCCGCGTCCCAGCGCGACAAGCTCGCGGCACTGGCCCGTGTGCCCGACGCAGCCCGCGACCGCGAGGTGGCCTACCTGGTGGCCAACGCCCATGCCGAGCTGTCCGCGCTGCAGTTGACGCGCGGCGATGCGGCCGCCGCCGTGGCCGAAGCCCGCCAGAGCGATCGCCTGTCCCAGGGGCTGACGGCCGAGGATCCCGACAACATGCTGTGGCTGTCGCAGCAGGCGGCCGCCGGCATCCGGCATGCGGCGGCGCTGCAGGCGCTCGACCAGCCCGACGCCGCCCGCCGCGTGTTGCGCCCGGTGGCCGCGGCGATGCAGCGGCTGCTCAACGAGGCGGAGCCGACGCGCCACACCATCGTCACCCTGCAGGGCCGGTGGCTGCGGCTGTGGGGGCAGCTCGAGCCCGGCCCGGCGGTCGCCACCGCCCTCGACGCCTACCTCGCCCTGCTGGACGAGCGCGAGGCCGCCGGCCAGGCGCTGGACGCACCGCAGGCGCTGGTGGCCGCGGCCGCGGGCCTGACCGCCGGCGACCTGGCACGGCGCCGCGGCGATGTCGCGCGCGCGCAAGCCGCCTGGACCGTGGCCGCGCGCCGGCTGCAGCCCGCCGTGCAGCGGCGCGAAGCGCCGGCGCTGGCCGACCACGGCCTGCTCGCGCTGCGGCTGGGCGATCTGCCCGCGGCGCGCGAGGCCCTGGCGCTGCTGCGCGACAGCGCCTACCGCCATCCCGCCCGGCAGGCGCTCGAGGCCGAACTCGCGGCCTTGCCGGGCCCGCGGCCCTGACACCGGCCCCCTGGGCCTGCGCTTGTCCGTGCGGCGCGGCGCCGCCGACAATGGCCGCCGCGAGCGGTGCCCCGCGTCCTGCCGGGCACCGACTCGACCCAGGGAGAACACCATGTCCGATGCCGTCAAGCTCGTCTTCGTCACCGTGTCCGGCGAGAACGTCGTGCGCTGCACGCCCGACCTCGCCACCGTCAGCGGCAGCAACGTGCTGATCAACTTCCGGCTCGTCACCGACGGCTGGGTCTTCCCCGACAGCGGCGCCGTCGTGGTCAGCCAGCCCGGCAGCAGCTTCCCCTACGCGTCGTGGACGCTGGCGCCGCAGTCGGCGGCGCTGCTGGACACGGTGGAGAGCAAGGGCGACTACAGCTACACGGTGACGGTGATGCACCAGACCAGTGGCCGGCGCTTGAGCATCGACCCGACGATCCGCAACCAGGACTGAGCCTAGATCCGGCGCAGCAGCGCATCCCAGCCCGGCCAGTCGGCCGGTGACAGCGCCGCCTTGCGCAGGCTGCCGCCGGCCGGCGTGCCGGCGGTGAGCGTGTCGATGAAGGCCGCCGGGTCCTCGACCCAGCTGCCGCCCAGCAGCGTGATGCCGCGGGCGAACAGCGGGTCCGGCGGCCCGCCCACGCTGGGGCCCACCAGCACCAGGCGTTCGGCCGCGGCGCACTGCGCCAGCACCGGCTCGAGCGTGTGGTTCAGCAGCAGGGTGCCGGTGGCCAGCACCTTGCGGCAGTTGCGCAGCTCGGTCGCATCCAGCGTCACGCGCACGCCGTCGCGTTCGCCCACCAGGTCCTCGCGCAGTTCCAGGATCAGCACGCGGGCGCCGGCCGCCTTGAGCCGCGGCAGCAGCGGCGTGAAGTGGCCGACCATGCCGATGGTCTCGCCGGGCTGCGGGTCGAGCTGGCCCAGGCTGTCGCGGCTGCTCGGTGGCACGAACCCGGCGCGGTTGCACAGGCAGCGCGTGAGCGCGTTGACCGCGGCAAAGCCGATGGTGCGCACCAGCGTGCTGGCGCTGGCGTAGCCCTGCGCGACGACCAGCGGATCGTCGCCGGCCTGCAGGTGGGTGGCCGCATGGGCCGTCAGCTGGGCCCAGGTGTCGCCCAGCAGCACGTAGGACAGGCCCAGCGAGCCGTCGTCGAGTTCCAGCGCGCAGAACTCACCACGCATGCCGCCTGGCGGCGGAGGCGGCGGCAGGTGAAGCGCCTTCACGCGCGGCAGTGGCGCCCGGCCCGCGAAGGCCTGCAGCAGCGCCAGCGATTCGGTGACGTAACCCGGTGCGTTCATGTCGGCGTGTGTCTGGCGGCGCGCGACGAGAGCGCGCCCGGAAAGTACAGCGCCGTCAGGCTCTTGCTGTGCACCGGCGAGAAGCCCTGCGCCTCGGCGCCGTGCGCCGCATCGGCATGGCGCCGCCAGTCGCGCACCCAGTGGATGGCGTCGCAGGTCTCCAGCAGGCCGAGCGTCTCGCGGTCGCCCACCAGCACACCCTGTACGCGCAGGCCGAAGCGCGCGCGGGCGTCGTCCAGCTGCGCCAGCGTCTGCGGCGTGCAGCCGAACTCGCCGTCGCTGACGATCAGCAGGTCGGCGCTGCGCCAGCGGGCGTCGTGCACCGACTGCACGGCGCGTTCGATGGGGGCCTGCACGTCGGTGCCGCCGTCGAAGCCCTGGCCCATCAGGTCCAGCAGCGCTTCCAGGCCGGCGGCGCCACGGCCCAGGTCGCGTTCGAACAGTTCGCCCGGGCCGCCGAAGGCGATCAACCGGCAGCCGCGGCTGGCGGCGTGGGCGGCGCGCAGCGCGGCGATGACCACGGCCTTGGCGATGTTCTCCGGCGCGCCACGCATCGAGCCGGACGTGTCCAGGCACAGCAGGATGGGGCCGCGGTCCAGCGGCGCAGCGGCACGGTCCGCGGCGGCGGCCTGGGGCCGTGCCAGCGGGTCGGGGCGCCAGTCGGTGAGCACGGCCTCGGTCTGCCAGGCCAGCAGGCGCGCCTCGGCCTGGCGGGCGCGCCACAGGCGGGCGCCCACCGGGTGCCGCAGCAGCACGGCCTCCGCCGGCAGCATGCGGTCCAGGCGGCCGGAGAAGTGCACGCCGGTGACCTCGCCGGGCGCGTCGGGGAGACGCGTCTCCACCGCGCGCAGCGGGCGCGGCCGGCCCGCGGCCGGGTCCAGGTCGGGCGTGGGCGGCGCCTGCACGCTGCGCTCGGCGCGGCCCAGGGCCTGGATCAGCGCCACCAGCGCCGGCAGCTGCGCCAGGCGCTCGGCGGCACGGCGCGCCACCTGCCAGGGGCGGCTGCGCAACTGGCCGCGCAGCGCGTCCCAGCGCAGGTGAGCCAGATCACCCAGGCCCTGGAGCAGGGCCAGGTCCTCTTCCAGGCCGGTGGTCTGCTCG
Source organism: Burkholderiaceae bacterium (assembly GCA_024235855.1). Taxonomy (GTDB): domain Bacteria; phylum Pseudomonadota; class Gammaproteobacteria; order Burkholderiales; family Burkholderiaceae_C; genus Rubrivivax. The sequence continues at coordinate 115,135 of JACKLN010000005.1, read as the reverse complement.
TCCCACGCCGCGCGGAACTCGTCGCGCACCTGGGCGATGGCCGCTGCGCGCGTCTGCCGTGGCTGCAGGTCGACGAGGCGGTCGAGGTGCCACAGCAGGGTGCGCAGCACCTGCTCGGCCAGGTCGGGCACGCCCTGGCACAGCGCGGGCAGGCCCAGCTCGCCCACCACGCGGCGAAGCGGCGGCGTGGCTTCGGGGTCGCCGAAGTCCAGTGCGGCGGGCGGCAACTCGCCGGCCTGCAGCGCGGTGAGCCAGGCGCGGGCGTCGTCCAGCCGTCGGCCGCGCTCGCCGGCCGACGTGGTCAGCGCCTGTAGCCACAGCGTGCGCGGCAGGGCCGGCAGGCGGTCGTAGGGCGCGTCGAGGTTCACGGGCCGACGTCGACCGCGGCCGGCGTCACCGCCGGCAGCGTGTCGTCCTGCGGCTGGGCGGCGAAACCGGCGCGGGTGACCGCCAGCCGCGCCAGCAGGGCGTCCAGCACGGCCAGCGTGTGTGCATGCGCGGCCTGCCAGCGCGCGGCCAGCCCGGGCGGCAGCCACAGCCGGCCGGCGATGCGGGTGGCCAGCACCTGCGCCTGCGCCGCCACGTCTCCGCGGGCTGTGCTGGCCTGGGCGGCGATCTGGTCGATCTGGTCCAACCGCGCCTGCACGTGCACCGGGCTCCAACGGCGACGCAACTGGTCTTCCAGCGTGGCCGAGACGATGCGCAGCATGCCGCCATCGCCCTCGGCGCCACCGATGGACCGTGCCAGCGCGAGTTTGCCGGCTGAGTCATCGGCACCGTCTGCCGGCGCCATCTGCTCCACCTGCAGCTGCATCTCGAAGGCCTCGACCGCGCGCGTGAGCCAGGGGGCGTCCTGCGGCACCGCCTGGGCGATCTCGGCATCCACCCAGGCCTGCAGCGCGGGCACCTGCGCCGGGCCGGCGGCGGCCACGTAGGGGGCGGTCCACAGGTCCAGCGCATCGGTGCTGGATCGGCCCTCGGTGGCCGCGGCGGTGCGCAGCAGGTCCATCCACTGGCGCCAGCGGCGGTCCGACAGCGGCTGGCCATCGGCCGCCAGCCGCGTGCGCAGCGCGGCGCAGGCGGCCAGCAGGTCGTCGCCCAGTGCCACGCCCGCGGCGGCGCGCGCCACCGTGTCACGTTCGGCGGCCGTCAGCGGCTGTGTCACGCTGACACAACCCGCGTCCAGGCGCAGCAGGTCGGCAAACCTCTCGTCGCCCACCGGCGCCACCGGCACACGCACCAGGAAGCGGTCGTGGAAGGCCTGCAGCGCCTCGTCGGCCGGCCCCTCGTTGCTGGCGCCGACCACGCAGACCAGCGGCACCGGCACACGGCCGCTGCCGTTGTCGAACACACGCTCGTGCAGCAGCGTCAGCAGCGCATTCAGGATGGCGGAATTGGCCTTGTAGACCTCATCGAGGAAGGCCACGCCGGCGGTGGGCAGGAAGCCGGCAGTCAGGCGCTCGTAGCGGTCTTCTTCCAGCGCCTTCAGCGACAACGGGCCGAACAACTCCTCCGGCGTGGAGAAGCGCGTGAGCAGGCGCTCGAACCAGGGCGCATCGGCGAAGGCGCGCTGCAGCCGTCGCGCGAGTTCGCTCTTGGCCGTGCCGGGCGGGCCGAGCAGCAGCACATGGGCGCCGGCCAGGGCCGTCAGCAGCATCAGCCGCACCGCGGCCTCGCGTTCCAGCAGGCCGGCGTTCAGCGCGTCGAGCAAGACGCGCAGGCGGGAGGGCGTCGGCAGGGCCATGCCCCCATTGTCGCGGCGCCCGGGCCCGCGGCGGCCCTGCGGGTTGACCCCGATCTGACCCGGCGCAAGCGCATGCGGTATCTTCCCTGCACCATGCGCCAGCGCGGCATCCACCTCCAGTACACGTTCCAGGCCGGCGGCCAGTCGGGTGCCGACGTGCAGAACCCGCTGTTCGACCTGCTCAGCGCGGTGCGCAACCATGGCTCCATCCAGCATGCGGCCAATGCGCTGGGCACGTCGTACCGTCACACCTGGGGCCAGCTCAAGCACTGGGAAGAGGTGATGGGCGAGAAGCTCGTCACCTGGGCCCAGGGCCAGCCGGCGCGGCTGACGCCCTTTGCCGACCGCCTGCTATGGGCCGAGAGCCGGGCGCGCACGCGCATGACGCCGCACATCGAGGCCCTGCGTGCCGAACTGGAGCACGTGCTGGCCGAGGCGCTGGACGGTTCGCAGCAGGTGCTGGCGGTGCACGCCAGCCACGACCTGGCACTGCCGCTGCTGCGCCAGCGCGCCGGCGCCAGCCATGGCCTGCACGTGGACCTGCGCTTTGCCGGCAGCATGGACGCGCTGCGGTCGCTGGCTGAAGGCCGCTGCCTGGTGGCCGGCTTCCACGTGCCGCCGCTGGAAGGCCGGCACGCGGTGTTCGCCGCCGGGCTCAAGCCGCTGCTCAAGCCGGGCCGCCACAAGCTCATCGGCGCCATGCGCCGCACCCAGGGGCTGATGGTGGCCAAGGGCAACCCGCTGGCCCTGCGCCAGCTGGCCGACCTGCCGGCCCACGGCGCGCGCTTCGTGCAGCGCCAGCCCGGCTCCGGCACGCGTCTGCTGACCGACCACCTGTGCGCCGTCGAGGGCATCGGTGAGGCCGCCTGGCAGAGCTGTGCCGGCATCGTCGAGGACAGCCACGTGGCCGTGGCCGCCGCGGTGGCCAGCGGCCTGGGCGATGCCGGCATCGGCATCGAGGCTGCGGCGCGTGCCTTCGGCCTGGGTTTCGTGCCGCTGATCGAGGAGGACTACTTTCTCGTCTGCCTGGCCGACACGCTGGAGCACCCCGCGGTGCAGTTGCTGCGCCAGGCGCTGGCCAGCCCGGCCTGGCGCGACGCGCTGGGCACGCTGCCGGGCTACACACCGCACCAGGCCGGCGAGGTGCTGTCGCTCACGCGCGCGCTGCCTTGGTGGCACTTCAAGACGCCCAGGCCGTCACACCGTTCGGATTCCGGAGACCGCTGATGGACAACATCGACCTGCAGGTCATGCGCCAGGTGGCGCAATGGCACGCCGACGGCCACGGCGTGGTCATGGCCACCATCACCCGCACTTGGGGCTCGGCGCCGCGTCCGCCGGGCAGCATCGTGGCCATCCGCGACGACGGGCTGATCACCGGCTCGGTCTCCGGCGGCTGCATCGAGGACGACCTGATCGACAAGGCCCGCCAGGGCGTGCTGGCCGAAGGCCGGCCGCGCGTGGTGCGTTACGGCATCGACGCCGACGCGGCGCACCGCTTCGGCCTGCCCTGCGGCGGCCTGATCGAGCTGGTGCTGGAGCCGGTGGCGGCGCACACGCTGATGCCGGCCCTGCTGGAGCGGCTGCAGCGCGGCGAGCGTGTGCGGCGCGTGCTGGACCTCGCCAGCGGCGCGGTCACGCTGGAGCCGGCCGGCGACACCGACGAACTGCAGCTCACCGACGCCACGCTGACCACCCACCTGGGCCCGCACTGGCGGCTGGTCATCATCGGTGCCGGCCAGATGACGCAGTACCTGGCCGAGATGTCGCGCGCGCTGGACTACCAGGTCATCGTCTGCGACCCGCGCGAGGAGTACGCCGACATCTTCGCCGTCGACGGCGTGGAACTGAAGCGCGAGATGCCCGACGACCTGCTGCAGGCGCTGAAGATCGACGGCCACACGGCCGTAATCGCGCTGACGCACGACCCCAAGCTCGACGACCTGGCGCTGATGGAGGCGCTGGCCTCGTCGGCCTTCTACGTCGGCGCCATCGGCTCGCGTGCCAACCAGGCCAAGCGGCGCGAGCGGCTGAAGGAACACTTCGGCATGACCGATGCGCAGCTCGACCGCCTGCACGGCCCGGTGGGGCTGAAGAACGGCGCGCGCACGCCGCCGGAGATCGCGATCAGCATCCTCGCGGAGCTGACGGCGGTGCGTTACGGCTACCGCATCGACGCACCGGTGGCAGTGCGGGCGCAGGCCGCGGTCGAGGCGGGCTGCGTGACCTGATCGCGGCCGGTGCGACGCGCGGCCGACCCGTCGCCGGGTTCGGCGCGAGGAGGCTGGCCACGAAAATGCCGCCTTGGCCTGTGGGGCCGAGGCGGCGTTCGCTGTCAGGAGCACCCGCGGCGCGGGCCGGCGGGATCGCCAGGGCCCGGCGCTCAGACCTGGGACTTGAAGTAGCGGTACGAGTGCTTCATCGCGTCGGTGATGTGGGTGACCTCGGCCACCAGCTTCTCCCAGCCACCTTCGCCCGCTGACTTCAGCTCCTTCAGCTTGGCTTCGCCCTTCTTGGCCTGCTCGCGCAGCTTGCTGGCTTCGGCGCGGTAGCGTGCCTTCATGTCTTCGCCGACGTCGGCGGACTTCTTCTCCAGCTGGTCGATGTCCTTGTTCAGTTCGTCCAGCTGGTGCTTGGCGGCCTGGATGGCTTGATCACGTGTCGTCATGAGGGTCCTTTCGTGGAGGTGATGCGGATGTGCATGCGCGATGGCGCCCGGGTGGGGAGCGACGCGGCATGCATCGATGCATCGAAGCTACCTCACACGCGTGGCCCTGGCTGTAGGACGAGGCCGGTTTCGCGGCGCCGGCGTGCCGCCGCAGCCAGCAGTGCCAGACCCCCGGTGAGCATCAGCGCGCTCGCGGGTTCGGGCACTGCGCTGACCTGCAGGCCGTCGATGCGCAGCACGAGGTTCACGCTCGCGTGGCCGTCGGCGGGGCGCAGGTCGCAGCCGCCCAGCACCGGCACGGCCTGCAGGCAGGTCAGCGTCAGCCCGCTGGCGGCCTGCGCAAAGGCCGTGCTGTCCAGCGTGAGGCCGAACTGCTCGCCCGGTTGCAGCACGGCACTGCGGAACGACAGCGTGGCGCTGCCGCTCTGCGTGAAGTCCAGCGTGCCGCTGTCGGCACCGCCCAGCGGGTAGTGCTGGCGCCAGGCGACGCTGGCGTGGGCTTCCGCCAGCCAGTCCAGGTCGCCGCCGGTGGGCACCCAGATGCCTTCGAAGTCCACGCGTTCGAAGACGACGGCGTCGATGATCACGTCGAAGGACAGCACACCAGGCGCCGTGCCGGCATTGAAGAACTGGGCGGACCACTGGCTTTGCAGCTGGCTGAAGCTGGTGGCGGGGTCGGGCCCGACGGCCGCATACAGGTTCGTGCTGCCGTCGGCCGCGAGCAGCCCGCCTTCGCTGCGCCAGGTGACGCTGTTGACGAAGCCGGTGGACTCGCCCGACGTGTGGGGCTGTGCCCACAGGCCGAGGTCCACCGTGCCGTGGCCGTCGGAACCGCCGGCGCTGGCGCCGAGGGTCCCGGTGACGATGCTGCCCGGAGCCGCGGCCTGGGCCAGGCCGCAGAACGCCAGGCCGGCCACCAGGGTGGCGAGGCCGGGACGAATGGTCGATGCAGGCGGATGGGGCATGGGGCGGCTTCCGTGCTGAGGTGTCGCGCCGCAGTCTGCGCAGCGCAGCGGGCGCTGCCCATCCCCCGCCCCCATGGCACGCGTCGCGCGCGATCTCGTAACGCGCGCGCGGTGTCGCCGGTGTCGCCGGTGTCGCGTCAGGCCGATCAGCCCTTCGTCCAGAACACGTAGTCGGCCTGGTAGCGCACGATTTCCTTGGCCCCCATGCGGCTGGCGTCGCAGGTGGTGGTCGGCGCCACGCCGCCGCGCGTGGCCAGGCGCTGCACGTGGGTCACGCCCTGCATGCGGCCAGCGCCGGTGGCCGGGTTGGCTTCCACCAGCTGCAGCGGGATGTTGCCGTCGCCGCCCGGCGCCACGGCCAGCTGCTTGCCCGTGATGGCCGAGCCGTCGGCGGCCTGCCAGGTGGCCGGCGGGCCGAAGTAGCGGCCGATGCGCTGGCCGTCGCGGCTGCGCAGCTCGGCGTCGGGACCGGCGAACACCCAGGCGTGGGCGCCGTCCTTGGCGCGACACTCGTAGGTGATCTCGCCGACGCCCACCGTCTCCAGGGCCACCTTGTGGCCGGCAGGCACGCGCACCGGCTCGGGCACGGCCATGCCGCCATGGGCGGCGGCGAAGGCGGTGGCCGTCAGGGCGGCCAGGGACAGCGCCGCCGCAGCGGGCACGCAGGAACGAAGCGTCAGGGACATGGGCATCTCCAGGGTTGAAGTGCGGCGCCGACGGCGCCGACCCCACCCCTTACGCAGCCGCCGCGCCGGCGGATGCAGCGATGCCGAAGATGTGGCGGATCAGGCCGTGAAGGCCTGGATTCCGGTGATCGCGCGGCCCAGGATCAGCGCGTGGATGTCGTGCGTGCCCTCGTAGGTGTTCACCACCTCCAGGTTCACCAGGTGGCGGGCGACACCGTATTCGTCGCTGATGCCGTTGCCACCCATCATGTCGCGCGCGGTGCGGGCGATGTCCAGCGCCTTGCCGCAGCTGTTGCGCTTCATGATGCTGGTGATCTCCACCGCCGCCGTGCCCTCGTCCTTCATCCGGCCCAGGCGCAGGCAGCCCTGCAGGCCCAGGGTGATCTCGGTGAGCATGTCGGCCAGCTTCTTCTGTACCAGCTGGTTGGCCGCCAGCGGCCGGCCGAACTGCTTGCGGTCCAGCACGTACTGGCGGGCGCGGCGGTAGCAGTCCTCGGCCGCGCCCATGGCGCCCCAGGCGATACCGTAGCGCGCGCTGTTCAGGCAGGTGAACGGGCCCTTGAGGCCACGCACCTCGGGGAAGGCGTTCTCTTCCGGCACGAAGACCTGGTCCATCACGATCTCGCCGGTGAGGCTGGCGCGCAGGCCGACCTTGCCGTGCACTGCCGGCGCGCTGAGCCCCTTCATGCCCTTCTCGAGGATGAAGCCGCGAATGGCGCCGCTGTCGTCCTTGGCCCAGACGACGAAGACGTCGGCGATCGGGCTGTTGGTGATCCACATCTTGGCGCCGCTCAAGCTGTAGCCACCGGGCACGCTCTTCGCGCGCGTGATCATGCTGCCGGGGTCGCTGCCGTGGTCGGGCTCGGTCAGGCCGAAGCAGCCGATCCATTCGCCGCGCGCCAGCTTGGGGAGGTATTTCTGCTTCTGCGCCTCGGTGCCGAAGGCGTTGATCGGCACCATCACCAGCGAGCTCTGCACGCTCATCATGCTGCGGTAGCCGGAATCGACGCGCTCGACCTCGCGCGCGATCAGGCCGTAGCTCACGTAGTTCAGCCCGGCGCCGCCATAGGCCTCGGGGATGGTGGGGCCGAGCAGGCCGATCTCGCCCATCTCACGGAAGATGGCCGGGTCGGTGGTCTCGTTGCGGAAGGCCAGCTGCACGCGCGGCAGCAGCTTGCCCTGGCAGTAGTCCTGCGCGGCGTCGCGGATGGCGCGCTCGTCCTCGGTGAGCTGCCCATCCAGGTGCAGGGCGTCGTCGGCGTCGAATTTCATGGCAAACCTCGTCAGTGTCCGGGTGAAGTCTAGTTGCCCTGGAACACGGGCGTCTGCTTCGCCGCGAAAGCCTCGTAGGCGCGGCGGAAGTCGTTCGTGAGCATGCAGATGGCCTGGGCCTGGGCCTCGGCCTCGATGGCCTGCTCCAGCGTCATGGCCCATTCGTGGTGCAGCATGGTCTTGGTGATGCCGTTGGCGAAGGTCGGCCCGGCCACCAGGTCCCGGGCCATGGCCTGGGCGTCGGCCAGCAGGGTGTCGGGTTCCACCAGGCGGTTGAACCAGCCCCAGCGCTTCGCCTTCGTCGCCCTTCATCGCGCGGCCGGTGTAGAGCAGTTCGCTGGCGCGGCCGTGGCCGATGAGGCGCGGCAGGATGGCGCAGGCGCCCATGTCGCAGCCGGCCAGGCCCACGCGGTTGAACAGGAAGGCGGTCTTGCTGCGCGCCGTGCCCAGGCGCAGGTCCGACGCCATCGCGACGATGGCACCGGCCCCGGCGCACACGCCGTCCACCGCGGCCACGATGGGCTGCGGGCAGCCGCGCATGGCCTTGACCAGGTCGCCCGTCATGCGCGTGAACATCAGCAGTTCCGGCGCCGGCAACTGCAGCAGTGGGCCGATGATCTCGTGCACGTCGCCGCCGCTGCAGAAGTTGCCGCCGGCCCCGGTGACCACCACCGCGTGCACGTCGTCGGCGTGCTTCAGGGCGCCGAAGAGGTCGCGCAGCTCGGCGTAGCTGGCGAAGGTGAGCGGGTTCTTGCGCTCGGGGCGGTCGAGCGTGATGGTGGCCACGCCGGCATCGCATTGCCAGCTGAAGTGTGTGGCGCGGTAGCCGGCCAGCGGGCGGCGGTTGCCCTGCTGCAGGGCGGCAAGGTGGGTGTCGTGGTCGTTCATGGGGTCTCCGTCGGCATCGTCACGCGCAGCCGGCCGAGCAGGCCGTGCAGCGTGCTGCGCTCGGTGGAATTCAGGCCACCGAGCAGTTCGATCACCCAGCCTTCATGCACCGCGGCCATCTTCTCGAACGCGGCCCGGCCGGCGGGCGTCAGGCGCAGCAGGAAGGCGCGCCGGTCTTCCGGCGACTGCTCGCGCTGCACGTAGCCTTCCTGCTCCAGCTGGTCGGTCAGGCCGGTGATGCTGCCGCCGGTGACCATCAGGTGCCGCGACAGCTCGTTCATGCGCAGGCCTTCCGGGTGGCGGTGCAGCTGCGCCAGGTAGTCGAAGCGCGGCAGCGTGGTGTCGAACTGCGTTCGCAGCCGGCGCCGGATCTCGGTCTCGATCTGCGTGGCGGTGGCCAGCAGGCGCAGCCAGAGCTTGAGGCTGGCGTGATCGTTCTCCGCCGCACGGGCCTCGTGGCCGGCGTCGCGCTGGCCGTCCAGGCCCTGCACCAGGCGCAATGGCTTGTTCACATGACTTCTCCGCCGCTGACCGAAACGCATTGTCCGTGCACCGCCGCCGCACCGTCGCTGCACAGCCAGGCCACGGCGTCGGCCACTTCCTCGGGGCGCACCAGGCGGCCCTGCGGGTTGTGGCGGGTGAACTCGGCCATGGCATCGGCTTCGGTGCGGCCGGTCTTGTCGACGATGCGCTGCACGCTGTCGGCGACGATGTCGGTGTCGGTGAACCCGGGGCACACGGCGTTGACGGTGATGCCGGTGGCCGCCACCTCCAGCGCCAGCGAGCGCGTGAGGCCCACCACGCCGTGCTTGGCGGCCGCGTAGGCGCTGCAGTACGCGTAACCGCGCTGCCCTGCCGTGCTGGCGACGTTGACGATGCGCCCGGCACCTGCGGCACGCATGTCGGCCAATGCCTCGCGGGTGCACAGGAAGGTGCCGGTGAGGTTGACCGCGAGCATGCGCGCCCACAGCGCATCGTCGGTCCTGTGCAGCGGCGCGGTGGCGGCCTGGCCGGCGTTGTTGACCAGCACCTGTACCGGGCCGAAGCGGGCGCGCGCCGCGGCAAAGACCGCGGCCACCTGCGCGGCGTCGCTGACATCGCCACTCACGGCCAGTGTCTCGGTGGGGAGCGTCGCGGTAAAGGCCTGCAGCGCCGCGCCGTCGCGGCCGATCAGCGTCAGCCGCATGCCTTCGGCCGCCAGCCGGCGCGCGATGGCCGCGCCGATGCCGCGGCCGCCGCCGGTGATCAGCGCGTGCCGCGTCATGCCTGCGTCGCCTTCGCGCGCTGGAACAGCGCCTCCATCTGCGACTTGCCGCTGAGGTAGGGCTTGGGCCAGTCGATGGCGGTGTAGCCGATCTTCGCCGCTTCGGTCAGGGTCCAGGCCGGGTTGGCCAGGTGCGGGCGGGCCACGGCGCAGAGGTCGGCGCGGCCGCTGGCGATGATGCTGTTGACGTGGTCGGCCTCGCTGATGGCACCCACCGCCATGGTCGGGATGCCGGCCTCCTGGCGGATGCGGTCGGCGAACGGCGTCTGGTACATGCGGCCGTAGGTCGGCTTCTGTTCGGCGCTCACCTGGCCGGAACTGCAGTCGATCAGGTCTGCCCCGGCGGCCTTGAAGGCGCGGGCGATCTCCACCGCGTCGGCCGGCGTGATGCCGCCCTCGACCCAGTCGTGCGCCGAGATGCGCACCGAGATCGGCAGGTGGTCGGGCCAGGCGGCGCGCACGGCGGCAAAGACCTCCAGCGGGAAGCGCAGGCGGTGGGCCAGCGTGCCGCCGTAATCGTCGTCACGGTGGTTGGTCAGCGGCGAGATGAAGCTGCTGAGCAGGTAGCCGTGCGCGCAGTGCAGTTCCAGCCAGTCGAAGCCCGCCTCGGCTGCGCGGCGCGTGGCGGCGACGAAGTCGATGCGCACGCGGTCCATGTCGGCGCGGGTCATGGCGCGCGGCACCTGGCCACCTTCCGATTCGGGCAGGTAGGGCAGGGCGGAGGCGGCCAGCAGCGGCCAGTTGCCTTCCGGGAGCGGCCGGTCGGCGCCGGTGTGGTCCCATGGCGCGTTGGTGGAGCCCTTGGGCCCGGCGTGCCCGATCTGCACCGCGATCTTCGCGTCGGTCTCGCGGTGCACGTAGTCGACGATGCGCTTCCAGGCATCGCGCTGCGCGTCGTTCCAAAGGCCGGGGCAGCCGGGGGTGATGCGCGCGTCGGGGCTGGTGCAGGTCATCTCGGCCACCACCATCGCCGCGCCACCCATGGCGCGGGCGCCCAGGTGCACCAGGTGGTACTCGCCGGGCACGCCGTCGGTGCAGCGGTATTGCGCCATCGGGCTGACGACCACGCGGTTCTTCAGCGTGATGCCGCGCAGGTGCCAGGGCGTGAACATCGGTGGCACCGCCAACTGGCCGTCGAGCCCGGCGCGCTGCGCCAGCCAGCGCTCGTAGCCTTCCAGCCAGCCGGCGTCGCGCAGGCGCAGGTTCTCGTGGCTGATCCGCTGGCTGCGCGTGAGCAGGCTGTACATGAACTGTTCGGGCTCGAGCGTGTCGCAGTAGCGCTGGCCGCAGACCTCGAACCACTCCATCGCGTTCCAGGCCGCGTTCTGCAGGCGCAGCACGTCGATGCGGCGGTGGGCCTGGTACTCGGCCAGCAGCGCGGGCATGTTAGCCGCCGCATCCGGCGTCTCCTTGAACAGCCGGGTGAGCTCGATCGCGTCCTCGATGGCCAGCTTGGTGCCCGAGCCGATGGCGAAGTGCGCGGTGTGCACCGCGTCGCCCATCAGCACCACGTGGCTGCGGCCGTTGTGCAGCGACCATTGTTCGCAGGTCACGCGCTGGAAGTTCAGCCAGGCGCTGCCGCGCAGGTGGCGCGCGTTGCTCAGCAGCTTCTCGCCCTGCAGGTTGGCGGCGAAGAGGTTCTCGCAGAAGGCGATGGAATCGTCGACGCCCGCGGTGTCCAGCCCGTGGGCCAGCCACACGTGCTCCGGGCACTCGACGATGAAGGTCGACGTCTCCTCGTCGAACTTGTAGACATGGGCCTGGAACCAGCCGTGCTCGGTCTTCTCGAACAGGAAGGTGAAGGCGTCGTACTGCTTCTTCGTGCCCAGCCAGATGTAGCGGTTGGGACGGGTGACGATGTCGGGCCGGAACACCGCGGCGTGCTTTGTGCGGATGCGCGAGTTGATGCCGTCGCTGGCCACGATGAGGTCGGCGTCGGGGTAGTCGGCATCGCTGTCGGCCTCGGTCTCGAAGACCAGCTTCACGCCCAGCTGCTCGCAGCGCGCCTGCAGGATGTTGAGCAGCTTCTTGCGCCCGATGCCGACGAAGCCATGGCCGCCGCTGCGGATCGTGCGGCCCTTGAAGTGCAGCTCGATGTCGTCCCAGTGGTTGAAAGCCTGTTCGATCTGTGCGGCGGTGGGTGCGTCCCACTGGCGCATGTTGTCCATCGTCGCGTCGGAGAACACCACACCCCAGCCGAAGGTGTCGTAGGGGCGGTTGCGCTCGACGACCGTGATGTCGTGCGACGGGTCGAGCTGCTTCATCAGCAGTGCAAAGTACAGGCCGGCGGGGCCGCCGCCGATGCAGACGATGTTCATCCGGGTCTCCCGTGATCCGGTAGATACTTTAGATCTAAAGTGTTTTGGAGACAAGCGCTGCAACGATCCGCGGGCAGGTGGACGCGAGCTCGCTCACTGGCGCCAGAATGTGGCCACGACTGCCCTAGGCCCGACCTTGACCACCGCGCCGACCTTGGACCCGGCGGCATTGCCGTCCGACGACGATGCCGCCATCGCTGTGCTGCGGCAGCTGCAGACCTTGCCGCATGCGCAGGCCCAGCCGGTGCTGCGGCACCTGGTCGTGCAGGCGCGAGATGCCGGTCGCGCCCGGGTGCAGGGGCATGCGCTGTGCCTGCTGGCGCGCAGTCTCGGCCTGGCCGACGATGTGCCGGCGGCCGAGGCCGCGGCATCAGAGGCGCTGGCGGTGTTCGAGGCGCTGTGCGACGCGGGCGGGCAGGCCACGTCGCGCAATGCGCTGGCCATGCTGCGCTTCGCCCAGGGCGACCATGCCGCCGCGCTGGACCAGCTGACGCAGGCGCTGGCACTCGCACGGCCCCTGGGTGATGCGGGCGTGCTGTGCGGCCTGCTCAACGGCCTGGGCACGGCACTGAACGCGGTGGGCGACCCGCAGGGTGCGGCCCTGGCCTACGAGGAGTGCATGGCGCTGCTGCCGCCGGACCCTGCCGACCTGCGCCACATCGGCGTGCGCCACAACCTGGCGATGGCGCTGGCCTGCTGGGCCGAGCGCGACCGTGACGCCGGCGTGCCGTCGTCGGCCTGGCTGCCGCGGGCCGAGCAGGCCGTGCAACTGGCCGAGTCCAGCATGGCCGACGGGCTGGCCGCCGGACACGGCGAGGTGCTGTCGGGGCAGGATTCGCTGGCACTGGCGCTGCTGATGGCCGGTCAGCCGGCACGTGCGCTCGAGGTGCTGGAGCGGCCCGAGGTCAAGGCGGCCGAGCGGGTGAGCACACTCGACGCCCTGCACCTGTCACGCACGCGGGCCCGCGCACTGACCGAACTCGGGCGCCTGCCGGAGGCCGTGGCGGTGTGCGAGGCGGCGCTGCGGCAGGCGCGGACCATGGGCACGGAACTGCACACCGACGCGATCCTGCTGACCCTGTCGCTCGCGCACGAGGCCGCAGGCGACCATCGGCAGGCGCTGGCGGCGCACCGGCAGTTCCACGCGGCGCGCGAGCGCCTGGTGTTCGAACGTGCGCAGCGCAGTGCGCGCACCATGGCCGCGCAGGTGGATCTGGTGCGCGCGCAGCGCGAGTCCCGGCTCGACCCATTGACCGGCATTGCCAACCGGCGCGGCTTCGTGGAGCGTGCGCTGGCGCGGCTGTCGCGTGCACGCGCGGACGAGGCCGTGTCGCTGCTCTTGATCGACATCGACCACTTCAAGCAGGTCAACGACACGCAGGGCCACGCGGCAGGCGACCAGTTGCTGTGTGCGCTGGCCGACGTGCTGCGCGCGAGCTGTCGTGGCACCGAGCCACCGGCGCGGCTGGGTGGCGACGAGTTCGTCGTGCTGGTGGAAGGCGGCCCGCGCGAGGCGCATGCGCTGGCGCAGCGCGTGCGCGATGCGCTCGGTCGGCTTCGCGCGGACGCGACGGCCGATGGCGGGGTGGTGCCTGCCTGCACGGTGAGCATCGGCCTGGCCAGTGTCGTCGGCCCGTGCGCACTCGATGCGTTGATGTCGCGCGCCGACAGCGCGCTCTATGCGGTCAAGCACGGTGGCCGCGATGGCGTGGCCGAGGCGGCGGCGTCCTGATTCGCGCAGCTTCGTCGCATCGGTTGACCGCGACGTGGCATGAAAGCCGCGTTTCGAGCGCGAAAAACGCGATTTCTGCGGCCTGCGGTGCTTCAAAGCGGCTCAGAAGTGCCTAGAATTCGCATGCTCGCTGAAACGAGCGAACTCCATCTAAAAGGACAGACACTCATGGCAACTGCGAAGAAGGCGGCTGCGCCCGCCAAGAAGGCCGCGAAGGCGGCTCCCGCGAAGAAGGCGGCTCCCGCGAAGAAGGCGGCTCCGGCGAAGAAGGCCGCCGCCCCGAAGGCCGCCAAGGCTGCAGCCCCCAAGGCCGCACCGAAGGCGATCAAGACGGTGTTCAACAAGACCAGCCTGGCCGCCCACCTGGCCGAACTGGCCGCCGTCGAGGTCAAGCACGTCAAGTCGGTGCTGGCCTCGCTGGAGAGCACCATCGCCGCCTCGCTGAGCAAGAAGGGCCTGGGTTCGTTCACGATGCCTGGCCTGTTCAAGGTCAGCGTGAACCACGTGCCGGCCAAGAAGGCGCGCAAGGGCATCGACCCGTTCACCAAGCAAGAGCGCATGTTCGCCGCCAAGCCGGCCAGCGTGAAGGTGAAGGTCCGCCCGATGAAGAAGCTGAAGGACGCCGCGTCGAGCTGATCGACCGGCATCCACGCCAACGGCCGCCTTCGGGCGGCCGTTTTTCTTGGGGCGCGACTGCGGCTCGCGCGGCCTCGGGCGCTCGGCTGTCTGGGCAGGTGCGGAACGGTCGGCAGGGACTGCTCGACCTCCGCCGCGCCCACGGCCTTGCAGAGCTCGGCCGCTTCGGCAGGCAGAAAGCAGTCCGCAGGGACTGTTCTGACCCCCACCGCACCCACGGCCTCGCAGAGCTCGGCCGCTTCGGCAGGCAGAGAACAGCCCGCAGGGGCTGTTTGACCTCCACCGCACCCACGGCCTCGCAGAGCTCGACCGCTTCGGCAGGCAGAGAACAGTCCGCAGGGACTGTTTTCTGTCCTGCCTCAGCCATTGCTGCCGGCGCGGACCTCTTCGATGGTGGTCACGCCATCGAGCACCTTCTCGATGCCGTCCTGCCGCAGCGTGCGCAAGCCCTCGGCCATCGCCGAGCTCAGGATCTCCTCGGCGCGGGCGCCGGTCTGGATCTGCCGCTTGATGGCGCGCGTCACCGTCAGCAGTTCGTGCAACGCGGCGCGGCCCTTGAAGCCGGTGTGGTCGCAGGCGCTGCAGCCCGGCGCGTGGTGGAAGCGCAGCCGACCGTCCTGCGCGTGGCGCGCGGTCCAGTCGGCCAGCAGGTCGGCCTTGGCCGGCCGGCGGTCGGCGTCGGGCCAGGCATGCAGCCAGTCCTCGGCCAGCTCGTCCACCTCGGCCTCGCTGGCCGGCCTGGACTGCAGGCACTTGGGGCACAGCCGCCGCACCAGGCGCTGCGCCAGCACGCCCAGCAGCGAGTCGGCGAAGTTGAACGGGTCCATGCCCATGTCGAGCAGGCGCGTCACCGTCTCCGCCGCGCTGTTGGTGTGCAGCGTGGAGAGCACCAGGTGGCCGGTCAGCGACGCCTCGATCGCGGTCTGCGCGGTCTCCTGGTCGCGGATCTCGCCGACCATGATCACGTCCGGGTCGGCGCGCAGGAAGGCGCGCAGCGCCTTGGCGAAGGTCCAGTCGATGCGCGGGTTGACCTGCACCTGGCGCAGGCCGCTCTGCGTGATCTCCACCGGGTCCTCGGCCGTCCAGATCTTGCGGTCGGGCGTGTTGATGAACGACAGCGCCGAGTGCAGCGTGGTGGTCTTGCCCGAGCCGGTGGGGCCGACGCACAGCACCATGCCGTAGGGCCGCTGCATCACCGCCTTCAGGCCATCGAGGTTGGCGGCGCTGAAGCCCAGCTTGTCCAGCGGCAGCGGCCGCGCCGAGCTCAGCAGGCGCAGCACCGCGTCCTCGAGGTTGTTCTGCGTCGGTATCGTGGCCAGGCGCAGCTCGAGCTTCGAGCCGGTGGAGAACTTGCCGAAGGCGATCTTGCCGTCCTGCGGCTTGCGGCGCTCGGAGATGTCGAGGTCGCACATGATCTTCAGCCGCGCGATGACCGCCGAGCGGTAGGTGTAGGGCAGCTCCAGGTAGGGCTTGAGCTGGCCGTCCTTGCGGAAGCGGATGCGCAGCTTCTCGCGGTTGCCCGGGCATTCGATGTGGATGTCCGACACCGACTGTGCCTGCGCGTCCAGGATCATCTTGTTGATCAGCCGCACCAGCGAGTTGTCACTCTGCGCGATCTGCGCTTCCTCGGTCTCCGGCGGTGCGTCCAGGCTGTCCTGTTGCTCCAGCGAGGCCAGCAGCTCGCGCGCGTCCAGCGCGTCGGGCTTGGCGGTGGTCGACGGCGTCTCGCGCTGCAACTCGTCGGCCTGCACCCAGGCGTTGAGGTCGGGGCGCAGATAGGCCCGCTCGATCGCTGACGGCACGTCCAGCGGGTCGGCGAGCACCGGCACGACCTTCATCTGCGTGATGAACTCGATCTCGTCCAGCGCGTCGCGGCGGCCGGGGTTGTCCATCGCCACCACGAGCCGGCCACCCCGCAGCATCAGCGGCACCACTTGGCGGCGATTCGCCACCGGGTGCGGCAGACGGTCCACGGCGTCGCGGTCGAAGGGGAAGGCGTCCAGGTCCACCATCGGGTAGCCCATCTTCCGCGCCAGGGCCGACTGCAGCCGCTCGCGGGTCACGACACCGTTCCGCACCAGCAGCTCGCCCAGCGGAATGCCCCGCTCCTCGTGCTGCTGTCGCAAGGCGTCTTCGAGTTGCGCCTCCGTGACGTAGCCCATGGCCATCAGCGCCTCGCCGATGCGCACCATGGGCATGCTGCTCTGTTGCTCCAGGGCTTCGGCCAACTGATCGGCGGTGACGGCCTTGCGCATCAGCAGCACATCGCCCAGGCGACGATTGCGCATGGCGCTCTGCTCTTCCAGCGCGTCGTCCAGTGCGCCAGGGGTGGTGCCCTCGAACTCGAGCAGCACTTCACCGATCTTGGGGCCGATGTCGGCCTCGTCGTAGGCGCTGCGCGGGACGAAGATCCGGCGCACGCTGCCGATGGCATCCAGTGGCTCGAACAGGTACAGGCCCCAGGGCTCCTCGACGCTGCCCACGGTCGTGCCGCTGACCTCGTCGCCATCGATGAATCGGATGCGGTAGGGCAGCTGCGGGCGCTCGTTCAGCGGGTGCCCGTCCTCCTCGCTGGGCGTGCCCGGCAGCGGCGACAGCGGCTTGGCCAGGATCAGGCGCCGGAACTGGCCCAGGCGCATCTTCAGCGGCTGGCGCATGTTGGGCGCCAGCAGCTGCAGGTCGTCGTGTTCCGGGTGGAAGGCCACCAGCTGGCCGGGCATGGTCTTGCCGTTGAGGCCTTCGACCACGCAGGCGTCGGCCACCATCGGCCGCATCGGCTGCGGGTAGCAGGCCAGCGGTGGCGTGGGCCAGAGGTAGGGCGCGTCCGGCAGCGACACCGTGACCGGCGACTTGTCCGCGGGGACGAGGTTCAACGGCGGGTGCGACAGGTCGGACATGGCGGCAGGCTCCACGCGGCGCAAACGGTGCGCCCAGGTGCCAGCCATCGTAGGCGTGCGGCCTCGTCGTGATCGGTCGAACAGCGGGCCGATGCGGCCCCTGTTGTGCTCAGCGACGCATCTGCGCCGGCAGCCAGGTCACGATCTCCGGCACCCAGTACACCAGCGCGCAGCCCAGCACCATCAGCGCGAAGAACGGGAAGGTCACGCGCGCAATCCAGGCGATGTCGCGCCCGGTCATGCCCTGCAGCACGAAGAGGTTGAAGCCCACCGGCGGCGTGATCTGCGCCATCTCCACCACGATGACGATGAAGATGCCGAACCAGATCAGGTCGATCCCGGCGGCCTGCACCGTGGGCAGGATCACGCCCATGGTCAGCACCACCATCGAGATGCCGTCCAGGAAGCAGCCGAGCAGGATGTAGAAGGCCGCCAGCGCCAGCAGCAGCTGCCAGGGTGCCAGGCCGAGGCGGCCGATCCATTCGGCGAGATGGCGCGGCAGCCCGATGTAGCCCATGGCCAGCGTCAGGAAGGCTGCGCCGGCGAGGATCAGCGCGATCATGCAGTACAGGCGCACGCCGCCGAGCAGCGACTCGCGGAACGTGGCCCAGGTCAGCGAACCCTGCGCGCCGGAGATCAGCAGTGCGCCCACGACGCCCAGCGCCGCGGCCTCGGTGGCGGTGGCAATGCCGCCGTAGATGCTGCCCAGCACCGCGGCGATCAGCAGCAGCACCGGGATCAGGTGACGCGACTCCTTGAGCTTGCCCGCCAGCGTCAGCCCGCCGTCGGCCGGCGGGATGCGCCCAGGGTTCAGCAGCGACCACAGCCCCAGGTAGCCGGAGAACAGCCCGGCCAGCATCAGCCCCGGCAGCACGCCGGCCACGAACAGCTGGGCGATGGAGACCTCGGCCGTGACGCCGTAGACGATCATGATGATCGACGGCGGGATCAGCAGCCCCAGCGTGCCGGCGCCGGCCAGCGAGCCCACGACGATGGCGTCCGGGTAGCCGCGGCGCTTGAGCTCCGGCAGGCTCATCTTGCCGATGGTGGCCACGGTGGCGGCACTCGAGCCCGACACCGCCGCGAAGATGGTGCAGCCCACCACGTTGGTGTGCAGCAGGCGCCCGGGCAGCGCCTGCATCCACGGCGCCAGGCCGCGGAACATGTCGTTGGACAGCCGGGTGCGGAACAGGATCTCGCCCATCCACACGAACAGCGGCAGTGCGGTCAGCGTCCAGCTGCTGGCACTGCCCCAGATCGTGACCGCCATCGCGTCGCCCGCGGGCCGGCTGCTGAACAGCTGCATGCCGATCCAGGCCACGCCCGACAGCGTCAGGCCGATCCACACCCCGCTGCCCAGGATCAGGAACAGGCTGGCGACCAGCAGCGCGGTGATGGCGAGGTCACTCATTGCGCAGTGCCTCGTCGGGGGTCGCGTGCGAGCGTCGGCCCAGGAACTCCAGCACCAGCTCGTCGACGAAGGCCAGCAGCAGGATCAGGCTACCGGCGGCCATGCTCAGCTGCGGGATCCACAGCGGCGTCGCGTCGTTGCTGGTGGAGATGTCGTGGAACAGATGCGACTGCCAGGACAGCCGTACCGCGTAGAACGCCGCCAGCGCCGCCAGCAGCGTGCCGGCGGCCAGCGCCCACAGCTCCAGCGCGCGCCGGGCCCGGCCCTTCAGCCGCAGCATGATCAGCGTCACGCGGATGTGCTCGCCGCGCTTGAAGGTGTGCGCCAGCGCCAGGAAGCCGCAGGCCGCCATCAGGTAGCCGGCATAGGCGTCCGTGCCCGGCACATAGAAGCCCAGCTGCCGGCTGGCGATGGACAGCAGCACCATCGCCAGCAGGCCGATCATCGCCAGCGCCGCCAACCAGGCGGCACCGTCGTACAGGGCGTCGAGGGCGCGGCGCAGCACGTCAGCGGCTTGCCGCGCTCACTTGCGGAAGGCGTCGACCAGGGCCTGGCCTTCGGGGCCGGCCTTGTCCAGCCACTCCTTGAGCATGGTCTCGCCCACCTTCTGCAGGTCAGCCTTGAGCTGCGGCGACGGCGGCAGGATCTGCATGCCGCCGGCACGCAGCTTGTCCAGGCTCTCGGTGTTGACCTTCTTGCTCGCTTCCAGGCCGCGCGTCTCGGCCGTGGCGGCCGCCTTCATCACCGCGTCCTGCGTGGCCTTGTCCAGAGCGTCGAAGGCGCGCTTGTTGACGATGACGGCGTTCTTCGGCAGCCAGGCCTGGGTGTCGTACCAGAACTTCAGGTGCTCGTAGGTCTTGGTGTCGGCGCCGGTGGAGCCGCTGGACATGTAGCTCTCCACCACGCCGGTGGCCATGGCCTGGCTGAGTTCCGCCGCCTGCACCGTCACCGGCTGCGCACCCACCAGTTCGGCGATGCGCGCGGTGGCCGGGCTGTAGGCACGCCACTTCAGGCCCTTCAGGTCGGCGGCCGTGTTCACCGCGCGCTTGCTGTAGATGCCCTGCGGCGGCCACGGCACGGCGTACAGCAGCATCATGCCCTGCTCGCCGAGCTTCTTCTGCAGCATCGGCTTCTGCGCGGCGTAGAGCTTCATCGCGCTGTCGTAGCTGTCGGCCAGGAAGGGCAGGCCGTCGGCGGAGAAGATCGGCCACTCGTTGCCGAAGTTCACCAGCAGGATCTCGCCGATCTGTGCCTGCCCGCCCTGCACCGCGCGCTTGATCTCCGGCGCCTTGAACAGCGACGCGTTGGCGTGCACCGTGATCTCCAGCTTGCCGCCGCTGGCCGCCTTCACCTCATCGGCGAACGCCTGCAGGTTCACGCTGTGGAAGTTGGTGGCCGGGTAGGCGGCGGGCAGGTCCCACTTGGTCTGGGCCAGGGCGGGGCCGGTGGCCACCAGGGCACCGAGGGCGGCGGTGAAGAGGACGTTGCGTGCTTTCATGGACACTCCAGGTCTGGAAAACGGTGCCGGAGCATAGGGCGTGCCAGAGGCCCGACCGCCCGGGACTTTCACCAAAGCCCCACCATGGCCCACCTCGGCGTGCTGATGCTGCAGACCCGCTTCCCCCGCCTGCCGGGCGACGTCGGCCATGCCGGCAGCTTCACCATGCCGGTGCGCCACCGCGTGGTGCAGGGCGCGACGCCGGTGCGTGTGGTGCAGCAGGGCGACCCGGCGCTGATCGCCCCCTTCATCGAGGCCGGCCGCGCGATGGTGGCCGACGGCGCGCGTGCCTTGACCACCAGCTGCGGCTTCCTGGCGCGCTGGCAGGCCGAGCTACAGGTGGCGCTGCCGGTGCCGGTGTGGACCTCGGCCCTGCTGTGGCTGCCGGAACTCGCGGCCCATCGGCCCGGCGTGGTGACGGTGGACGGCAGGGCACTGGACGCGGCCGTGCTGCGCGCCGCCGGCGCCGCCCCCGACACGCCGGTGCAGGGCATCCGGCCCCACAGCGCCTTCGCCCGCACGCTGCTGGATGACCGGCCCACGCTCGACCCCGTGGACGCCGAGCGGCAGGTGGTCGATGCTGCGCAGGCCCTGGTGGCGGCCCGCCCGGCCACCGGCGCCATCGTGCTGGAGTGCACCAACATGCCCCCGTACCGCGATGCCGTGGCGCGCGCCTGCGGGCGGTCGGTGCACGACGTGATGACGCTGCTGCACGCGCGCTGGGCGGCGCTGCCGTGAAGATGTCGACGCCATGAACCTGCGCTTCGTCGAGGCCTTCTACTGGGTGGTCACGCTGCGCAGCGTCACGCGCGCGGCGGAGAAGCTGCACCTCACGCAGTCGGCCATGTCCAGCCGCATCGCGGCGCTCGAGCAGGAACTGGGGACGCTGCTGCTGGACCGCGGCGACCGCCAGTTCCGCCTCACCGTGGCGGGCCAGCGCTTCATGGGCCACGCGGAAAAGCTGCTGGCCATGCAGAAGGAGATCCGCGCCGAGCTGGGCGCCTCGGCCGCACAGCCCGTGCTGCTGCGCGTGGGGGCGTTCGAGTCGGCCCTGCACTCGTGGCTGATGGACTGGGTGCGCCAGCTGCATGCCGCGCAGCCTGAGATGGCGCTGGAGCTGACGGTGGAAACCTCGCCGGTGCTGGTGGACCAGCTGGCGCGCGGCACGCTGGACCTGTCGATTGCCGCGCTGCCCGCAGCGGGCACCGGCGTGCGCGCCATCGCGCTGCCGTCGATGCCGATGCTCTTCGTCGGCCATGCGCAGCAGCACCGCCGCCGGCAGTGGACTCTGGCCGACCTGGCTGGCCACGAACTGCTGACCTTCCAGCGCGGCTCGCAGCCGCACGTGGCGCTGCTGGACCTGCTGCACCGCGCCGGGATCGAGCCACGGCGCGTGCACACCGTCTCGTCGATCAGCGCGCTGGCGCGGCTGGTGGAGGATGGCCTGGGCATCGCCACGCTGCCGTCGGCCGTCGTCGAGCGCCTGCGTGGCCGCGGCCCGCTGAAGGCTCTGGCCTGCGACAGCACGCTGCCGCCGCTGCCGGTGCACCTGAGCTGGCGCATGGACCCCAGTTCCGCCGCCCAGCGGCCGGTGGTCGACAGCCTGCTCCGACATCTCGGGGTTGACCCTAATCATCGAAAATATCGATGACCTGAGCGAGAAAACTTCTGTTTGTCGGGGCGCGTGCTTCGGCGCAGCATGCGCCCATGCCGAACCACCCGACCCCCTCGACCTTCGACGCGGACGCCGCCCGGCGCGGTTCGGAAGCCCGCGGCCGCTTCCGCGCCGGTGCGCTGGCGGCGCACACCAGCGGCCTGGCCGACGACCTGGTGCAGGCCAACCTGGTGGTCCTGCCGCGCGACTGGGCTGCCGATTTCCTGCTGTTCTGCCAGCGCAACCCGCGCCCCTGCCCGGTGCTGGCGGTGTCCGATGCCGGCAGCCCTGCCCTGCCGACGCTGGCGGGCGACCTGGACCTGCGCACCGACCTGCCGCGCTACCGCGTCTGGCGCGACGGTGAACTGGTGGAGGAGTGCGCCGACGTGCGCGCGCTCTGGCGCGACGACCTGGTGAGCTTCGCCATCGGCTGCTCGTTCAGCTTCGAGTGGGCCATGCGCGCCGAAGGCATCCCCATCCGCCACGTGCAACTGGGCCGCAACGTGCCCATGTACCGCACCAACGTCGCCACCCAGGAGGCTGGCCCCTTCGGCGGGCCGATGGTGATGTCGATGCGGCCGATGACGGCGGCGCACGCCATCCGCGCGGTGCAGATCACCTCGCGCTTCCCGGCGGTGCATGGCGCGCCGGTGCACCTGGGTGACCCGGCCCAGGTGGGCATCGCCGACCTGTCGGCACCCGACTACGGCGACGCGGTGCCGGTGGAATCAGGCGAGATCCCCGTGTTCTGGGCCTGCGGCGTCACGCCCCAGGCCGCCCTCAAGCGCGCCCGCCCGCCGCTGTGCATCACGCACGCGCCGGGCGCGATGCTGATCACCGACCTGCTGAACCACCAGCTGGCCAGTCACTGACCCTGTCCACCCCAGAAGGAGCCCCGACATGAAATCGCTCGCCTTCGGCCTGACGGCCTTTGCCCTGACCGCCACGTTCAGCGCCGCAGCCCTTGCCCAGACCAAGTGGGACCTGGCCAGTGGCTACGGCGCCAACACCTTCCAGACCAAGAACCTGGAGCAGTTCGCCGCCGACGTGAAGGCCGCCACCGGCGGCAAGCTGATGATCACGGTGCACCCTGGCGCGTCGCTGTTCAAGCAGCCGGAGATCAAGCGCGCGATCCAGACCGGCCTGGTGCCCGCCGGCGAGTTCATCATCTCCGGCCTGGCCAACGAGAACCCGCTGTTCGGGGCCGACTCCATCCCCTTCCTGGCCACCAGCTACGCCGACGCGAAGAAGCTCTACGACGCGGCCAAGCCGGTGCAGGCCGGCGTGCTGGGCAAGCAGGGCGTGAAGATGCTGTTCTCGGTGCCCTGGCCGGGGCAGTCGCTGTACTCGGTCAAGCCGATCAACAGCGCCGAGGATTTCAAGGGCACCAAGATGCGCGCCTACAACCCGGCCACGACGAAGATCGCCACGATGCTCGGCGCGTCGCCGGTGACGATCCAGCTGCCGGAACTGGGCCAGGCCCTGGCCACCGGCGCGGCCAACAACTTCCTCACCAGCAGCGCCAGCGGCGCCGACGGCAAGCTCTACGAGCAGGTGAAGTACTTCTACCCCGTCAACGGCTGGCTGCCGCGCAACGTCACCGCCGTCAGCCAGAAGGCCTTCGACGCGCTGGACAAGGCCACGCAGGACGCGGTGCTGAAGGCCGCTGCCGACGCCGAGGCCCGCGGCTGGAAGATGAGCGAACAGGTGGACACCGACTCCATCGCCGTGCTCAAGGCCAACGGCGTGACCATCGCCCCGCCCAGCGACAGCGTGAAGGCGGCGCTGCAGAAGATCGGCCAGACGATGACCGACGAGTGGCTGGCCTCGGCCGGCGCCGACGGCAAGGCCATCATCGACGCCTACCGCAAGAACTGATCCACCGCGCCGGCACGCTCGGGCCCGACCATGCTGCACAGACTGATGCTCGGCTTCTACCAGCTGCTGCTGGCGCTGGCCGGGCTGGCCATGGTGGGCGCCTTCACCGCCATCGCGCTCAACATCCTGGCCCGGCTGTTCGGCTGGAACATCCCGGGCCTGGACGGCTACGCCGGCTACGCCATCGCGGCGGCGCTGTTCCTGGCGCTGCCGTCCACGCTGCAGCACAACGAGCACATCCGCGCCACGCTGCTGCTGGACCACGTGAAGCCCGGCGTGCGCGGCGCGATGGAGCTGCTGTCGCTGGCGCTGGGCCTGGGCCTGTCGGCGTACCTGGCCTGGTTCTCGGTGCGGCTGGTGTGGGTGTCGTACACGCTGCACGACGTGGCGCCCACCGGCGACGCCACGCCGATGTGGATCCCGCAGCTGAGCATGGCGCTGGGGGCGGTGGGCTTTACGCTGGCCTTCGTGCAGGCGCTGTGGTCCCGTCTGTCGGGCCAGGCCTTCTTCGCCGAGCCCTCGGCCGAAGCCACCCACGTCGACTGAGGAGCGTGCCATGGACATCCTGCTGGCCACCGGCCTGATCGTGCTGCTCTTCGTGGCCCTGGCCTCGGGGCTGTGGATCGGCATGTCGCTCATCGGCGTGGCGCTCGTGGCGATGGCGCTGTCCACGCCGCGCCCGGTGGGCGACAGCATGGTGCTCACCATCTGGGGGCACACGTCCAGCTGGACGCTGACCGCGCTGCCGCTGTTCCTGTGGATGGGCGAGATTCTCGTGCGTACGCGGCTCAGCGAGGACATGTTCAAGGGCCTGGCACCCTGGCTCAACAGGCTGCCCGGCCGGCTGCTGCACGTCAACGTCATCGGCAGCACCATCTTCGCCGCGGTGTCCGGCTCGTCGGCCGCCACCTGCGCCACCGTGGGTCGCATCGCGCTGCCCGAACTGCGCCAGCGCGGCTACCCCGAGTCGCTGGCCGTGGGCTCGCTGGCCGGCGCGGCCACGCTGGGGCTGCTGATCCCGCCGTCGATCATCATGATCGTCTACGGCGTGGCGGCCGACGTGTCCATCGCCAAGCTCTTCATCGCCGGCATCGTGCCGGGGCTCGTGCTGGCGGCGCTGTTCATGGGCTACATCGCCGTCTGGTCGTGGCTCAACCCGTCGAAGATCCCGGCCGCCGACCCGGCGACCACGCTGCGCGCCAAGCTGCACGCGTCGCGCCACCTGATCCCGGTGGTGCTGCTGATCGGCGGCGTGCTGGGCTCCATCTACACCGGCATCGCCACCGCCACGGAGGCGGCGGCCATCGGTGTGCTCGGTTCGCTGATCCTGGCCGCGGTGGAAGGCAGCCTGAGCTGGAAGTCCTTCACCGCCGGCCTGGGCGCCGCCTGCCGCGTGTACTGCATGATCGGCTTCATCCTGGCCGGTGCCGCCTTCCTGACGCTGGCCATGGGTTTCGTCGGCCTGCCGCGCCACCTGGCCGAGGCCATCGGCGCGATGAACCTGTCGCCGCTGGCCCTGGTGCTGGCGCTGGCGGTGCTCTACCTGGTGCTGGGCTGCTTCCTCGACGGCATCTCGATGGTGGTGCTGACCATCGGCGTGCTCCTGCCCACGGTGCAGGCCGCGGGCTTCGACCTGATCTGGTTCGGCGTCTTCACCGTGCTGCTGGTGGAGCTGGCGCAGATCACGCCGCCGGTGGGGCTGAACCTGTTCGTGCTGCAGGGGCTGACCAGGCACGACCTCACCTACGTGGCGCGCACCGCCACGCCGATGTTCCTGCTGATGCTGGTGGCGGCGCTGCTGTCGTACCACTTCCAGGACGTGATCCTCTGGCTGCCCAGCCACATGTAGGGCGCGGCTGGTCAGCGCCTGAGACTCCCGCCATGTCGCCCGAGCTGCACCAGGCGTCGACGCTCCCGCGGCCCCGGCTGCTGGACGCCGGTGACGCCGCCTTCACCATCGAGTTCGGCAGCAGCATCGACCCGGCGCTGGCCACCGCGGTCGGTGCGCTGGACGCCGCCATCGCGCGCGCGCAGGCGCAGGGCCGCCTGCCGGGGTTGGTGGAGACCATGCCCACCTTCCGGTCGCTGACGGTGTTCTTCGACCCGCTGGTGACGGGCCGGGCCGCGCTGATCAGCGCGCTGCAACCACTGCTGGACGCGCCCGCGCCGGCGCCGCAGGCCGACGGCGGCCGCCTCGCGCGCCACTGGCAGCTGCCCGTCTGCTACGAGCCCGACATGGCGCCCGACCTGGCCGAGACGGCGCAGGCCCTGGGCGTGACGCCCGACACCCTGGTGGCGCAGCACAGCGCCACGGTCTGGCGCGTGTACATGCTGGGCTTCCTGCCCGGCTTTCCGTTCATGGGCGATCTGCCCGCCGGCCTCCACCGCCCGCGCCGCACGCAGCCGCGCGTGCGCGTGCCGGCGGGCAGCGTGTCCATCGCCGGTGGCCTGACCGCCATCTACCCCTGGGAAAGCCCCGGCGGCTGGCACCTGATCGGCCGTTGCCCCGTGCGCCTGTTCGACCCCGCGTGGCCGGTGCCGGCGCTGCTGGCTGCTGGCGACCGCGTTCACTTCACGCCGGTGGATGCGGCCGAGTTCCAGCGCATCGCCGCCGCCGTGCGCGCCGGCGAACTGGCGCCCGGGCACTGGCGAATGCGCGATGACGGCTGAGGTCACGCTGGAAGTGGTCTCGCCCGGCGCCTACGCGTCGGTGCAGGACGCCGGCCGCCGCGGCTACCGGCGCTACGGCGTGCCCGTGGCCGGTGTGCTGGACGCGCGTGGGATGCGCCTGGCCAACGCACTGGCCGGCAACGAACCCGGCACGCCCGTCATCGAGGCGCTGGACGGCGGCCTGCACCTGGCCGCGCGCGGTGGCCCCGTGCGCGTGGCCGTGGCCGGCCCGGCGGAACTGGAACACGCCGTAGCCGGCGAACGCCGCGTGCTCGACGCCTGGCGATCGCTCACCCTGGCCGACGGCGACAGCCTGCGCGTGCGCCGCCTGCTGCACGGCCGGCTGGTGGTGGTGGCGGTGGAAGGGCTGGCGGTGCCGCCGGTGCTGGGCAGTGCCAGCACCTACGCGCGCGCCGCCCTGGGCGGGCTGGACGGCCGCGCGCTGGCGCCCGGCGTACGGCTGCCCGTGCCCGCGGCCACTGCGCGCCGCGAGCTCACGCTGCCCGAGCCGCCGCGCGCCGACACCCGCCCCATCCGCGTGGTGCCCGGCCCGCAGGCCGACCACTTCGCGCCCGAAACGCGTGCCGCGTTCGCCGAAGCCGGCTACCAGGTCACCGCCGAGGCCGACCGCATGGGCGTGCGCCTGCAGGGCCCGGTGCTGGCGCACCAGGGCGCGCCCGAGATCGTGTCCGACGCCATCGTGCCCGGTGCCATCCAGGTGCCGGGCAACGGCCAGCCCATCGTGCTGCTGGCCGACGCGCAGACGGCCGGTGGCTACCCCAAGATCGGCACCGTCATCGGTGCCGACCTGGCGCGCGTGGCCGGCGCGCGGCCGGGCGAGACGCTGCGATTCGCGTGGGTGACGGCCGAGCAGGGCGAGCAGCTGGCCCGTGCTGCCGAGGCCCAGACGCAGGCGCTGCTGGCCGCGCTGCGCCCATTGCTGCCCGGTGGCGTGGACGAAGCCGCGCTGTATGGTGGCAACCTGGTGTCCGGCGTCGTGCACGCGCTGTCGGCCGAGTACCGGCCCGCATAGGCACCCCACGGAGGAGCGCACCCGCATGAAGATCAACCTCAACGCCGACCTGGGCGAATCCTTCGGCGCCTGGACCATGGGCGAGGACGCCGCGCTGCTGCAAGTGGTGGGCGCGGCCAACATTGCCTGCGGTTTCCATGCCGGCGATCCGCTGGTGATGCGGCGCACCGTGCGCACGGCCCTCGACGCCGGCGTGGGCCTGGGCGCGCACCCCAGCTACCCCGACCTGCAGGGCTTCGGCCGCCGGCCGATGCAGATGGCGCCGGCCGAGCTGGAGGCGGCGCTGATCTACCAGATCGGCGCGCTGGCCGGCATGGCCGCGGCCGAGGGCGGGCGCCTGGTGCACGTGAAGCCGCACGGCGCGCTGAACAACCAGGCCTGCGAGGACGACGCGCTGGCCGACGTGGTGGCGCGTGCCATTCGTGCCTTCGACCGGGAACTCATCCTGCTGGCGCCGGCGCTGTCGGCCCTGGTGCGTGCCGGCGAACGCGCCGGCCTGCGCGTGGCGGCCGAGGTCTTCGCCGACCGGGCGTACACCGACGCCGGCACGCTGGTCCCGCGGCGCGAGCCCGGCGCGGTGCTGCACGACGACGAGGCCGTGTTCGCGCACGTGATGTGCATGCTCGACGCGGGCGGCATCGTGTCGACCACCGGCAAGGTCATGACGACCGCCATGCACAGCATCTGCGTGCATGGCGACACGCCGGGTGCGGTGGCCAATGCGCGGCGGCTGCGGGCAGGGCTGGAGGGCGCCGGGTGGCGGCTGGTGGGGGTGGGCGAGGCGCTGGGGGCGTGGGCGCGCAATCCGCTCGCACGCGATCCCTGAACGCGCTTGCCTTCAGGTCGCGGTGACCGGTGGCTCAACGCTGTCGTGACGTGATGGCTCTGGCCATCGACAGACACCAGTGAATGACCAACGCCATGCAGCACGTCCCGTGAACTGACGTCACCCCAACCTCGGGCCACAGGGTGGGAAAGGCACCACATCTCCGTCTTCGCGACGATGTCCCGCCGGGTAGGCCCGGGCGCGAGCGCAGGCTGACGTTGCACGGCCCGCGCATGACTGCTGGTGGCTGCTGCGGCCCGAGCCGGAGCCGTCCTCCAGCGGGCCCGCTGCTCAGGCCCTGCGCAGACGACGGCGCCGGGCCACCCCGCCCAGCACGGCCATGCCCGCCAGCATCATCGTCAGTGTCTGAAGCTCGGGCACAGGTGCGGTGTAGTACACGAAGGGTGCGCCGGCGTCGGTGGTGACGGTGAAGGCCACAGGGTTCATCAGGCTGACCGACCCGTTGGCGGCCAACGCCGTGCTGTTGGCATCGAACACCTGGAAATCCACCACGCCCGCCTCCAGACCGATGTCGAAGGACCCGCTGCCGATGCCGATCTGGCCATTCTGGTCCTGGGTGCCGAAGTTGTTCTTCATGTAGGCGTCGGCCAGCGTGCTGATGCGCAGGACCTGGATCTCCCCGGCGCGGATCGTGCGCTCCAGCGTGACGATGCCGTTGACCAGGCTGCCGCCGCCCTCGATGCCGGTGCCGCGCAGTTGGTAGAGCACGGGTGGGGAATCGATGCCGTCGACGACGACACCGAAGTTGCCGCTCCAGTCGCCACGCACCTGCAGGTAACCGTCGACGAAGCTGGCGTAAGGGTCGCCCAGCGTGCTGAATGCCCAGTTGCCGCCCACGTACAGCTGGGTGCGCAGGGTGTAGACGTCGCCGGGCTGCGCGCCGTCGATGTCGAACACGAGGCGCGCGCTGCTCTCGGCCTGGCCGTTCGAGTTCGCAGGGCTGGCGCCGGTGGAACCGGTGCCGTCGCCCTTGCGGCGCAGGTCGAAGTAGTCGATGCGGGCCGACGTCCCGGCCATCAGCGTGGGGCCGTCGCCCGCCAGGCGGGCGGCCGCGGCCGAGGCATAGATGCGGTGGTCGTAGGGCAGCGCCGGCGCCGGCGGCGTGGTGCTGTCGCGGCAATCCGAGGCCACCGAGAACGCTCCGGGCAGCGCGAACACCCGCGGCGTCGTGCCGCAGTCGGCGGACAACTGCACGGTCTGCGCAGCCTGTACGCACCAGGCTGAGAACAGCAAAGCGGCTGCAGTGACACAGCGCACCGAGGAAAGCCCGATCTTGTTCGGCATTGGCACAACTCCATGGCAAGGTGTGGACGGCCCGGCGATGGGCCCTCCCTCTGCATGCAATACGCGAAGCGGCGGAAGACCCCGCCAAGGTTGCCGCGGATCGCGCGCGCCCCCCCGCAGATGAGGGGTCGTCGCGCAGAAGAGCAGCACGTGCAGCCGGCCCCGTCCCCGACGTCGCCGGCCCATGACGCGCCCGTCCCGGTGCCGCGGGCGGGTGCACGGGGCTCACTGTCGGGGCCTTCGGCCGCGGCAATGGCTGCCTATACTGGCTCGATGGCACCGCGCACCTTCACCCCAGGCGTGGCTGCGCCGGGCTCGCCGGCCGTTTGCGAAACGACCTCGGCCCCTGACGGCGGGGTCATGGGCGACACGGCGAGCCCGGTAGGCGGCGCGTCGACACAAGGCGCCCAGGCTGATGCGCTGCTGCCCGAGGTCTACCAGGAGTTGCGTCGCATGGCGCGCCGTCATCTGCGCCGGCAGCCGGGTGGTGCCACGCTGAACACCACGGCCGTGGTGCACGAGGCCTACCTGAGGCTGGCGGCCGGCTCGTCCACTTGGACCGACCGCACGCATTTCCTGGCGCTGGCGTCCACGGCCATGCGGCACCTGCTGGTCGATGCGGCGCGCCGCCGGCGTGCCGCCAAGCGCGGTGCCGGTGCCCTGCACCTGACGCTGGACACGACCAACGACGGTCCGGCGGTGCCTGGCCCGGACTTGCTGGCGCTGGACGATGCGCTGCGCGACCTGGCGGCGCTGGACCCTGCGCTCGAGCGGCTGGTCGAATGCCGCTTCTTCGCCGGCCTGACCGTGTCGGAGACCGCCGAGGCGCTGGGGCGCTCGCCGCGTTCGGTCGAACGAGACTGGGCCCGCGCCCGTGCACACCTGTACCGTGCGCTGGGCGGCGACCATGCCACCAGGTAGCCCGGCGCCCGTGTGTTGACGATGTCGGCCGATCCGCGCCCGCCGAACCCGGAAGCCGGCCTGGCGCGGCGCGCCGACCGCCTGTTCGCGCAAGCCCTGGACCTGCCCGAGCCGCAGCGAGAGGCCTACGTGCGCGCGCAGGCTGGTGAAGACCATGAACTGCGGGCAGCGGCGCTCACGCTGCTGGCTGCAGAAGTGGACAGCCGCTGCTGGCTAGACCCTGCCGGCCAGCAGCACGCCCGCGCGGCGCTGCTGGCCGACGACGCGGTGACCGATCACCACGGCCTTCGTATCGGCCCCTACCGGCTGGTCCGGCGCCTCGGTCACGGTGGTGCTGCGGTGGTCTACCTGGGTCAGCGCGAGGGCGACGACTTCAGCCAGCAGGTGGCGGTCAAGCTGCTGCGCCGCATGGTCGTGACGCCAGACGAGGTGCTGCGCTTCCGGCTCGAGCGGCAGATCCTGGCCTCGCTGAACCACCCGCACATCGCCCGACTGCTCGACGGTGGCACGCTGGCCGACGGCCAGCCCTACCTCATCACCGAGTTCATTGCCGGCCAGAGCATCACCGCGCACGCCGAGCAGCATGCCCTGGACCCGAAATCGAAGTTGGCCTTGTTCGCCCAGGTGGTGGCGGCCGTGCACCATGCGCACAGCCAGCGCGTCATCCACCGCGACATCAAGCCATCCAACGTGCTGATCGATGCCGACGGCCGTACGCGGCTGCTGGACTTCGGTATCGCCAAGCGCCTGGGGCCGGACACCGACGGGCCTGCGCCTGTGCAGGACACGCCGGATGCGCTGGCGCTCACCCGTGCCGACCAGCGGCTCATGACGCCGGAGTACGCGGCGCCCGAACAGCGCGAGGGCGGCGAGATCAGCACCGCCACCGACATCTACCAGCTGGGCGTGCTGCTGCACGAACTGTTGACCGGCGTACGCCCGGCGCTGGTCACCGGTGGGCAGGCTCGCGTGCGTGCGCCGCGCTTGAACCGCGACCTGCAGGCCATCCTGCACCGTGCGCTGCAGGCCGACCCTGCGCGCCGCTACGCTTCGGCGGCAGCGCTGGGCGATGATCTGCAGCGGCATTTGGACGGCAACGCCATCCTGGCCCGCCCAGAGAGCGGCCTGGAAGCCTCTCACCGCCTGATGCGCCGCCACCCGGTGGCGGCGACGGCGCTGGCGTTGTCATTGCTGCTGCTGGTGGGCTGGCTGGCCAGCAGCCAGCATTACGCGCGCGAGTTGGCACGCCAGCGCGACGAGGCCACCGCCTCGGCGGATCGCGCGCAGCGCGCCTATGCGCTGTTGACCGACGTCATCCGCCAGGCCGATCCACTGGAGCGCCGCAGCCTCGGTGGCCGCGAGGTGACGATCTGGGCATCGCTGGACCGCACGGCGGCACGCGTGCAGGCCGAGTTGCCCGACGATCCAGGCACGCGCGCCGAAGTACTGGGCACATTGGCGGCCCTCTACCGCGCCGGGGACCGCCTGGACCCGGCGCGGGCGCTGCTGCAGGCCGCGCTGGACGCGCAGCGGCAGGTCAGCGGCGACGCGTCGGCCGCCACGGCCACGCTGCTGGCCCGGCTCGGCGGCCTCGAGCGCGCCGCGGGCCGCAACGACAAGGCGCGTGAGCACGTTGCCCGGGCCTTGTCGCTGGCCGAGGCACTGCCTCCGGCTCAGGCGCCACAGGCGGTGACCGTCTGGCTGACCGCCGGCTTCGCCGCGCTGAACGATGGGGATGCACGCACCGCGTCGGCCCACTTCGAGCGGGCCGCGCCGCTGGCCGATGCGACGGTGCCGCCCGACGCCAGTGCTCGTATCGAAGCGCAATTCGGTCTGGCCTCGGCGCGCCACCGCGCCGGCGACGCCGCCGGCGCCGAAGGCCCTGCGGGGCGCGCCGTCGAACTGACCGCACGGCATTTCGGCGCGGACCACGGGCGCATGGCCGGCCCGCTGTCGGCCTGGGCCAACGTGCAGCGCGCGCTGGGGCGTCCGGAGCAGGCGATCGAGGCCCTGCAGCGCACGCTGCAACTTCTGACGCGTGAGTACGGCCCGCAGGCCGCAAGCGTACTGGCGGCGCGCAACAACCTGGCGCTGGCGCTGGAAGCGGCGGGCGATCCGGCCAGGGCGCAACAGGAACTGGCCACCGTGGTGACGCTGCGACGGAGCCTGCAGGACGGCGGAGCGGCCGACATCCTGGACCTTGCCGGTGCCTACCAGAACCTGGGATCGTCGCTGGCTCGCCATGGCCAGGGCGCCGAAGCCCTGACGCCGCTGGGGCGTGCGCAAGAAATCTACGACCGTGAACTGCCTGCGGACTCGGCCCTTCGCGCCTTTCCGCGCCTGAGCGCGGCGCTGGCGCACCTGGATCTGCAACAGCCGGCGGCCGCCGAACGGATGGCAGCGGGCGCGGGGGAGATCCTTGAGCGCAGCGTGGGTGCTGGTCACGCCGCACACGCCGCAGCGCGATGCCTGCACGGTGAAGCGCTGGTGCGCCTGGGCCGTCCCGCGCAGGGCTCCACGCTCGTGCGTGAGGCCGTGGTGCCCTTGCGCACAGCAGGGCCGGGCGTGGCGACCTACGCCGAACGCTGTGCACGTGTCGCGGCCACACTGGCCAGTCCTTGAGTGCTCCGCAACGCGGGAGTCCGTTCCTTTGACAGCGCGCGGCCCGGGTCGGGCATGGGCGGACGGCAGGACAATGCGTTGTCGGCAGTTCTTCGCCATGTCACCGTGGCGATCGGCCGTGTCCCGTTCCAATCGCCATGTCGGTGTGGTGCGTTCGCGGCTGCGGGTGCCGGGACCCTGTCGCAGACAGCATCGCGATGATGGCCCGATCGACCCAACCTTGGCGCACCCGGTTCTAGACCAGCGACCGAAGCTCCCGCAACAGCACCGACAGCATCGACTGATCCAGCCGTGCCAGGGGCTGCAGGTCGGCCAGCAGTTGGCGGCAGCGGTCCATCCTGAAACCGCGCTGGCTCGCCCAGCGCTCGATCAGCGCCGCGGCGTCGCGTTCGGCCCCCGCTTCCTTGAGCACTGAGCGTGCGAGTTCACGCGCCAGCGACGACAGGTCGCTGCGCATGGCCAGCCGCGCCAGCCCCTGCCAGTGGCTGCGCGCCGGCAGGGCCACGATCTGCTGCGACAGCCAGCCCAGCGCCAGCCGCCCGCCCACGCCGAAGTAGACGCCGGCCACGGTGTCCACCGGCAGGCCGAGCTCGCCGGCCACCTCCACGATGTCCAGGCCAGAGAGCTGCGCGTCCAGCCGCGCCACGCGCTGGGCCAGGGCCGGCGGCACCTGGGCCTCGGTGAGCTGGGCCGCCGTGGCCTCCAGGGCCAGGCGTTCGCTGTCCACCAGCCAGCGCTCCAGGCCGGCACCCACCTCGGCCACGCCGGGCGCGAAGCGGCGGATGGTGGCGTCCATGTCGCGCAGCGCGTCGCGCTCGTGCAGCAGCCACACGGTGCCGCGTTCGATCAGCTGCAGCGTGGCCAGCACGATGCCGTTGCGCGTGGCGTGGCTCACGGTGTGGCCGAGGGCGTCGTTGGCCTGCCACAGCGACACCAGGTCGAAGATCTGCCGCGTGCCCAGGTAGGCGCGCACGATGTCCGGGGCTGCAGCGCCGGTCTCCTCGCCCAGCCGGTGCACGAAGGTGGGCCCCACGCGGTTGACCATGCTGTTGACCACGTGCGTGGCAATGATCTCGCGCCGCAGCGGGTGGCGCTGCAGCGCGTCCGGGTAGCGCTCCGCCAGCTGGGCCGGGAAGTAGCGCTGCAGCGTGGTGGCGATGTAGGGGTCCTCGGGAACGTCGGACGCCACCACCTGGTCCGACAGTTCCATCTTGCCGTAGGCCAGCAGCACGGCCAGCTCGGGTGTGGTCAGGCCGGTGCCGGTCTTGGCGCGCTCGGCCAGGGTGTCGTCGTCGGGCAGGAACTCCAGCGCCCGGTTCAGCCGCCCGGCGGCCACCAGGTGGCGCAGGTAGCGCTGCTGCTCGTCCAGCAGGTCCACGCCGCGCATCAGCGCCACGCCCAGCACCTGGTTCTGGAAGGTGTTGTCGCGCAGGCACAGCGCGGCCACGTCGTCGGTCATCTCGGCCAGCAGCTTGTCGCGCTGCTTGGGGGTGAGCTCGCCGTCGCGCACCACGGCGTTGAGCAGGATCTTGATGTTGACCTCGTGGTCGGAACAATCCACGCCGGCGGAGTTGTCGATCGCGTCGGTGTTGACCAGCCCGCCGGCCAGCGCGAACTCGATGCGCCCGCGCTGCGTGCAGCCCAGGTTGCCGCCCTCGGCCACCACCTTGCAGCGCAGTTCGCGCCCGTTCACGCGGGTGGCGTCGTTGGCGCGGTCGCCGCAGTCGGCGTGGCTTTCGTCGCTGGCCTTCACGTAGGTGCCGATGCCGCCGTTGTAGAACAGGTCCACCGGCGCCAGCAGGATGGCGTGCACCAGCTCGGTGGGCGACAGCTGCTTCACGTCGTCGGCTATGCCCAGCGCGGCCCTGGCCTCGGGGGAGAGCGCAATGGTCTTGGCGCTGCGCGGCCACACGCCGCCGCCCGCGGAGATCAGGCTCTTGTCGTAGTCGGCCCAGGACGAGC
This sequence comes from Burkholderiaceae bacterium, assembly GCA_024235855.1. GTDB lineage: Bacteria > Pseudomonadota > Gammaproteobacteria > Burkholderiales > Burkholderiaceae_C > Rubrivivax. The sequence goes on along the minus strand of JACKLN010000005.1, from coordinate 80,285 downwards.
GCGGCAGCGCGAACAGGCGCTCGCGCTCGGCGTAGCTGCTGGCGGCCTGCGGGTTGGGGTCGATGAAGATGTGCCGGTGGTCGAAGGCGGCCACCAGCCGGATGTGGCGCGACAGCAGCATGCCGTTGCCGAACACGTCGCCGCTCATGTCGCCCACGCCGACGACGGTGAAGTCCTGTGTCTGCGTGTCGTGCCCCAGGCTGCGGAAGTGGTGCTTCACCGATTCCCAGGCACCGCGGGCGGTGATGCCCATCTTCTTGTGGTCGTAGCCGGCCGACCCGCCGGAGGCGAAGGCGTCGCCCAGCCAGAAGCCGTATTCGGCGGCGGTCTGGTTGGCGATGTCGCTGAAGGTGGCCGTGCCCTTGTCGGCGGCCACCACCAGGTAGGGGTCGTCGCCGTCGTGGCGCACCACGCGCGGCGGCGGCACCACGGTGTTGCCGTCCAGGTTGTCGGTCACGTCCAGCAGGCCGCGCAGGTAGGCCTGGTAGCAGGCCACGCCTTCGGCCAGCAACGCTTCACGGTCGCCGCCCGGGGGCGGGTTGCGCACCACGAAGCCGCCCTTGGAGCCCACGGGCACGATCACCGTGTTCTTCACCTGCTGCGCCTTCACCAGGCCCAGCACCTCGGTGCGGAAATCCTCCAGCCGGTCGGACCAGCGCAGCCCGCCGCGGGCCACGCGGCCGAAGCGCAGGTGCACGCCTTCCACGCGCGGCGAATGCACGAAGATCTCGTAGAGCGGCCGCGGCTCCGGCAGGCCGGGCACCTCGGCCGGGTCGAGCTTGATCGCGATCACCGGCTTGAAGCTGCCGTCCGCGGCCCGCTGGTAGAAGTTGGTGCGCAGCGTGGCCAGCATCAGCGACAGGAACTGGCGCAGGATGCGGTCCTCGTCGAGGTTGGCCACGGTGTCCAGCGCGGCCGTCAGGCGCGACACGATCGCCGCCTGCAGGTCGTCGCGGTCGCCGGCGAGGTCGGGGTCGAAGCGGGCCTGGAACAGCGCCACCAGGTCGGCGGCGATGGCGGGGTAGGCGGTCAGCGTCTGCTGGATGTAGGCGCGGCTGAGCGCAAAGCCGCCCTGCTTCATGTAGCGCATGCAGGCGCGCAGCAGCGCCACGCCGCGCCAGTCCAGCCCGGCCAGCAGCACCAGGCGGTTGAAGCCGTCGTTCTCGTTGTCGCCGCGCCAGGTGCGGCGCAGCGTTTCCTGGAAGCGCGGCCGCAGCGCCTCCACGTCCACCTCGTCCTCGCTGGGCAGGGCGAGGCTGAAGTCGTCGATCCAGAGTTCGGTGCCGTCGTGGCGGCGGATCTCGTAGGGCCGCTCCTCGATCACGCTGACGCCCATGTGCTCCAGCATCGGCAGGCTCTGCGACAGCGGCGCCAGCTCGCCGCTGCGCAGCAGCTTGAAGCGCAGCCGGCCGGGCGGGGCCTCCAGCGGGCGGTACAGGCTCATGGCCAGGCTGCCGGGCGCCTGCAGCGATTCCATCAGCTCGATGTCGTGCACCGCCTGGCGCGGGCCGTGGTCGTGCCGGTAGCCGGGCGAGAAGCCGTGGGCGTAGCGTTCGTGCAGCGCGTTGCCGCGCTCCTCGCCGCAGGCCTCGATCAGCGCCACGCGCAGCTCGTCCTCCCAGCGGCGGGTGATGCGCACCAGGCGCTGTTCCAGCGCGTGCACGTCCACGTCGCGCGCCTCGCCGGCCGGCGTGCGCACCACGATCAGCACGCGCGCCAGCGGTGAATCGGAGAACTGCACCGAGAACTCGCTGGACTCGCCGTTCAGCGCCTCGGTCAGCACCGCCTGCATGCGGGCGCGCACGTCGGTGTTGTAGTTCTCGCGCGGCACGTAGACCAGGCACGACGCGAAGCGGCCGTAGACGTCGCGGTGCAGGAACAGCCGCGTGCGCTGGCGCTCGCCCAGGCGCAGGATGCCGGTGGCGATGCGGTGCAGGTCGTCGACGCTGATCTGGAACAGCTCGTCGCGCGGAAACTGCTCCAGGATCGTCATCAGCGTCTTCGTGGCATGGCTGCGCGGCACGAAGCCGGCGCGCGCCGTCACCGCTGCCACCTTGCGCCGCAGCAACGGGATGTCCACCGCCTTGGCGCTGTAGGCCACCGACGTGAACAGGCCCAGGAAGCGGCGCTCGCCCACCACCTGGCCGCTGGTGTCGAAGCGCTTCACGCCCACGTAGTCCAGGTGGCCGGGCCGGTGCACGGTGGAGCGGGCATTGGCCTTGGTCAGCAGCAGCACGCGGGCCTGGCGGGCCTGGGCGCGCACCTCCGGCGGCAGGGCGGCGAACGAGGCCGATGCCGCCTCCGCCCCGGCGCCGGCGCGCAGGATGCCCAGGCCGGAGCCGGGCACCACGCGCAGCACGTCCTCGCCGCCTTCCTCGAAGAGGTCGTAGTCGCGCTGGCCCAGGAAGGTGAAGTTGTCCTCGGCCAGCCAGTGCAGGAAGGCCAGGTCCTCGGCCAAGTCCTCCGCCGGCACCGGCGGGGGCTGCTGCTCTAGCCCGCGTACGGCGTCGATCAGCTGCGCACGCATCGGCTGCCAGTCGTCCACTGCCGCGCGCACGTCGCCCAGGATGCGCAGCAGGCCGTCGTGCAGGGCCTGCAGGCGGGCGGGGTCGGTGCGCCGGTCCACCTCCACGTGGATCAGCGACTCCATGCGGCCTTCGCCATGGTCGTCGGCCGGCAGCAGGGCCTGCACCTGGTGGGCCGCGTCGCGCTTCACCTTCAGCACCGGGTGCACGATCAGGTGCAGCGTCAGGCCCTGGCGGTTGACCTCCATCGTGATCGAGTCCACCAGGAACGGCATGTCGTCGTTGACGATCTCGATCACCGTGTGCGTGGACTGCCAGCCGTGTTCGTCCACCCGCGGGTTGAACACGCGCAGCCGCGGCTGGCCGCCGGCGAAGCCGCGCGCGAAGTGCCAGTGCGACAGCGCCGCGCCGTAGAGGTCGTCGGCCGAGCGTTCGTCCAGGTCCTCGCTGTCGACGTCGGCGTAGTAGCGGCGGACGAAAGTCTCCAGCAGCGGCTGCTGCGCCGCCGGCAGGCGCTCGCGCAGACGGGCGACGACGGCGTCGATGCGTTCGCTGCCGTCGCCGCCGTCGAGGGCGGGCGGGGTCGGCTTCGGGGCTGTCTCCACGGAGTTCTCCTCTTTCTTCGGCGTGGCCGGTGCGGTGCGCGCCGGCCGCCAGGTCGCAGGCAGGGTAGCACCGGCGCGGGCGTGCACCAAGGTCGGGGGCGGGCCGCGGGGCAAGGGTCCGGTCCTCCGACAGAATGGAGTGTTTTGTGCCACGCCGGCCCGCAACGGCCCTGGCTGCCCGGCGCATGCCCACAAGTTCTAGAGGACCCTGCCCGATGCCCTCATCGCCCATCGACGCCCGCTGGCAGTTCTGGATCGACCGCGGCGGCACCTTCACCGACGTGGTCGGCCGCGGGCCCGACGGCACGCTGAGCACGCTGAAGCTGCTGTCGGAGAACCCCGAGCAGTACCCCGACGCCGCCGTCGAAGGCATCCGCCGCCTGCTGGGCCTGCGGCCAGGCGAGGCCATCACGCCCGAGCGCGTCGAGAGCGTGAAGATGGGCACCACGGTGGCCACCAACGCGCTGCTGGAGCGCAAGGGCGAGCCCACGCTGCTGGTGACCACGCGCGGCTTCCGCGACGCGCTGCGCATCGCCTACCAGGCGCGGCCGCGGCTGTTCGACCGCCACATCGTGCTGCCGGAACTGCTGTACCAGCGCGTGATCGAGGCGCACGAGCGCGTGGGCGCGCACGGCGACGTGCTGCTGCCGCTGGACGAGGACCACCTGCGCGAACGCCTGTGGGCCGCCTTCGACGCCGGCCTGCGCGCCTGCGCCGTGGTCTTCATGCACGGCTACCGCTACACGGCGCACGAGGCCGCCGCGGCGCGCATCGCGCGCGAGGTGGGTTTCACGCAGGTGAGCGCCAGCCACGAGGTGAGCCCGCTGATGAAGCTGGTCTCGCGTGGCGACACCACGGTGGTGGACGCCTACCTCAGCCCCATCCTGCGCCGCTACGTGGACCGCGTGGCCGCGCAGATGCCCGGCGTCCGACTGTTCTTCATGCAGAGCAGCGGTGGCCTGACCGAGGCGCACCACTTCCAGGGCAAGGACGCCATCCTCTCCGGCCCGGCCGGCGGCATCGTCGGCATGGTGCGCACCGCGGTGGCGGCCGGCCACCCGAAGGTCATCGGCTTCGACATGGGCGGCACCAGCACCGACGTGAGCCACTATGCGGGGGAGTTCGAACGTGCCTTCGAGACCCAGGTCGCCGGCGTGCGCATGCGCGCGCCGATGATGAGCATCCACACCGTGGCCGCCGGTGGCGGCAGCCTGCTGGCCTTCGACGGTGCACGCCTGCGCGTGGGCCCGGAAAGCGCCGGCGCCAACCCCGGCCCGGCCTGCTACCGCCGCGGCGGCCCGCTGGCCACCACCGACGCCAACGTGCTGCTCGGCCGCATCCAGCCCGACTGGTTCCCCCGCGTGTTCGGCCCCGGTGCCGACGAACCGCTGGACCGTGACGGCGTGGCTGCGCGGTTCGCCACGCTGGCCGCCGAGGTGCAGGTCGCCAGCGGCCGCGCGATGACGCCGGAGGCCCTGGCCGAGGGTTTCCTGCAGATCGCCATCCAGAGCATGGCGGGCGCCATCAAGCGCATCTCGGTGGCGCGCGGCTACGACGTCACGCAGTACACGCTGCAGTGCTTCGGCGGCGCGGGCGGCCAGCACGCCTGCGGCGTGGCCGACGCGCTGGGCATGCAGCGCGTCTACGTGCACCCGCTGGCCGGCGTGCTGAGCGCCTACGGCATGGGCCTGGCCGACCAGATCGCGATGCGCGAGGCCAGCGTGGAGCAGCCTTTGCATGCCGAGGGCCTGGCCGCAGCCCAGGCCGCGCTGGCCACGCTGGGCGATGCAGCCGCGCAGGAACTGCTGGACCAGGGTGTGCCGGCGGCACGCGTTCAGCGGCGCGAGCGCGTGCACCTGCGCTACCAGGGCACCGACACGGCGCTGGTGGTCGACGCCGGCGACGACATCATGCTGCGCGCCGCCTTCGAGGCCGCCTACCGCCAGCGCTTCGCCTTCCTGATGCCGGACCGGCCTTTGGTGATCGAGGCGGTGTCGGTGGAGGCGGTGGCGCCAGGCGAGGCGCACGACGCCGTCGCAGTCGGTACCGCCCCCGAGCCGTACGTGCCCGAGCCGGTGACGCGCGTGCGCATGCACTGCGGCCAGTGGTTCGACGCCGCGCTGCACGTGCGCGAACGGCTGCAACCCGGCGCCACCATCGATGGCCCGGCGGTGATCGCCGAGCAGAACGCCACCACCGTCGTCGAGCCCGGCTGGCAGGCGCGGCTCACGGCCGCCGGTGCGCTGGAACTGCAGCGCACCCAGCCGCGCCCGAAACAGACGGCCATCGGCACCGCGGCCGACCCGGTGATGCTGGAGGTCTTCAACAACCTGTTCATGAACATCGCCGAGCAGATGGGGCTGCGGCTGCAGAACACCGCCTACTCGGTCAACATCAAGGAACGGCTGGACTTCAGCTGCGCGCTGTTCAGCGCCGCGGGCGAGCTGATCGCCAACGCGCCGCACATGCCGGTGCACCTGGGCTCGATGAGCGAGAGCATCAAGACCGTGATCGCGCGCAACCCGCAGATGCGGCCGGGCGACGTCTACGTGCTCAACGACCCTTACCACGGCGGCACCCACCTGCCGGATGTCACCGTCGTCACGCCCGTGTACCTCGATGCGACGGATGACGCGCCGAGCTTCTACGTGGCCAGCCGCGGCCACCACGCCGACATCGGCGGCGCCACGCCGGGCTCGATGCCGCCGTTCTCACGCAGCATCGACGAGGAGGGGGTGCTGTTCGACAACTTCCTGCTCGTGCGCGACGGCGTTTTGCAGGAGCCCGCATTGCGCGCGCAGCTGGGCTCAGGCCCCTACCCGGCGCGCAACCCCGACCAGACCATCGCCGACCTGCGCGCGCAGATCGCCGCCAACGAGAAGGGCGTGCAGGAACTGCGCGCGATGGTGGCGCAGTTCGGCCGTGCCACCGTGGCCGCCTACATGCAGCACGTGCAGGACAATGCGGAGGAGTCGGTGCGCCGCGTGATCACGGCGCTGAAGGATGGCCGGTTCCGGCTCGAGCTCGACAACGGCGCGGTCATCGCGGTGGACGTGAAGGTGGATGCAGTGGCGCGCGCCGCCACCATCGACTTCACCGGCACCAGCGCCCAGCTGCCCAACAACTTCAACGCCCCCAGTGCGGTGACGATGGCCGCGGTGCTCTACGTCTTCCGCACCCTGGTGGACGACGACATCCCGCTCAACGCCGGCTGCCTGAAGCCGCTGCACGTGATCGTGCCCGAGGGCTGCATGCTGAACCCGAACCCGCCGGCGGCGGTGGTGGCGGGCAACGTCGAGACCTCGATGTGCGTGACCAACGCGCTCTACGGCGCGCTGGGCGTGATGGCGGCCAGCCAGTGCACGATGAACAACTTCACCTTCGGCGACGCCACGCACCAGTACTACGAGACGGTCAGCGGCGGCAGTGGCGCCGGGCCGGGTTTCGACGGCACGGCCGTGGTGCAGACGCACATGACCAACTCCCGCCTCACCGACCCCGAGGTGCTGGAGTTCCGCTTCCCGGTGCGGCTGGAGAGCTACGCCATCCGCGCCGGCTCCGGCGGCGCCGGCCGCTGGCGCGGTGGTGACGGCGGCGTGCGCCGCGTGCGCTTCCTCGCGCCCATGACGGCCAGCATCCTCAGCAATGGCCGGCGCGTACCGGCCTTCGGCCTGGACGGCGGCGCGCCGGGCGCGCTGGGCATCAACCGTGTCGAGCGTGCCGACGGCACGGTGGAGCCGCTGGACCACATCGGCCAGGTGGACATGGCGCCGGGCGACGTCTTCGTCGTCGAGACCCCCGGTGGAGGCGGTTACGGCGCGACGGGTGGTGCGTAGACTCGCGGGCAGGGGAGGAACCTGGACATGCGGCTGGACGTGGGGCGCCCGTGGGTGGCGCTGGGTGTGGCGATGACCGTGCTGGTGGCGGATGCCCAGTCCGCACCCCTGCCCACCGACCCGCTGCAGCGCGAGTGCTGGCTGTCCAGCACGCGTGATCGCACACGCGTGAACTTCCGCGAGCCGACCGGCGTGGACTTCTCCAACCTGGGCCGGCGCCAGCGCGTGCGCAGCCCTTTCCAGGTGGACTTCGCCATCCGCGGCATGGGTGTGGTGCCGGCCGGCAAGCCGCTGGAAGGCGCCGGCCACCACCACATCCTGATCAACACCCCGCTGCCCACCGACGTCCGGGCCGGCATCCCCTTCAGCGACACCCACAAGCACTTCGGCAAGGGCCAGACCGGCGTGGCGCTGGACCTGCCGCCCGGCCGCCACCGCCTGCGCCTGCTGTTCGCCGACCACGAGCACCGGCCGTACTTCGTCTTCAGTCCCGAGGTGGAGGTGGAGGTCACCGGCCCGCGCACGGCGGAGCCGCTGCCCATCACGCGCAGCAACTTCCGCGAGTCCTGTGCCGCGTGGCTGGCCGACGAAGGGGTGCGCCCGCGCCCTCCAGGCGAGTACGTCACCGTGCTCAACCTGCGCGACGGCGAGCCGGTGCCCAGCCCCTTCAACCTGCGCTTCGGCGTCGACGGCTTCGGCGTCTGCGCGGCCGGCCAGACGGCCGAGCGCACCGGCCACTTCGTGCTGGAACTGCGGCAGGAAGGCCGCGCCACACGCCGCCACGTGCTGGACAACGGTGCGACGCAGCTCAACCTCGACCTGCCCGACGGCCGCTACGGCATGACGCTGCGTTTTGTCAGTGCGACCGGCACGGAGCTGCTGCCGGCCTACGAGGCCACGCTGGTGGTGGCCGGCCAGAACGTGCTGTGAGCCTGCCGTGAGCGCCACCCTGCTGGTCACCGGCTTCGAGCCCTTCGGCGGCGACGCGGCGAATCCCAGTGGCGACGCGACGCGTCTGCTGGATGGTGAAACCCTCGGCGGCCACATCCTGCGCGGCGCCGTGCTGCCCTGCGTGTTCGCTGAAGCGCCCGCGCAGCTGCGCGCGCTGGTCGACGCGCACCGGCCCGTGCTGCTGCTGTGCCTGGGGCTGGCGGCGTCCCGCCGTGGCTTCCATCTCGAGCGCGTGGCCATCAACCTGATCGACGCGCGCATCGCCGACAACGCCGGCGCCCAGCCGGTGGACACACCGGTGGACTCGGCCGGCCCGCCGGCGGCCTTCACCACGTTGCCGGTCAAGGCCATGGCCGCAGCGCTGCGGGCCGAAGGCTTCGACGCCGACGTGTCGTACAGCGCCGGCACCTACGTGTGCAACCAGGTCTTCCATGCCGCGATGGCGCTGCCGGTGCCGCGCGCCGGCTTCCTGCACGTGGGCGGCGACCTCGACGCCCACACCATCGCCGCCGGCGTCCGCACGGCGCTGGCGGCGGCGCTGGCGCACGACACCGACCTGGGCGGCAGCGCCGGCCGCATCGACTGACGCGTCGCTGTAAGTTCGCGGCCGCCGGCCGCGACGCAGGCTCCGAACGTCGCGCACGTCGTGCGGCGTCACCCCCTCAAGGAGCTTTCGCATGAACCAGCGTCGCATCGTCCTCACGTCCGCCCTCGCCACCGCCATGGCCCTGGGCCTGGCCGGCCCCGCCGCGGCCCAGGCCAAGGAGAAGTGCTACGGCATCGCCAAGGCCGGCCAGAACGACTGCGCCAACCTGTCGGGCAGCCACTCCTGTGCCGGCCAGAGCAAGACGGACATGGACCCGGGCGAGTGGAAGTACGTGGCCAAGGGCACCTGCAAGGACATGAAGGGCATGACGGCCGACGAAGCCAAGAAGTCGGCCATGATGAAGAAGTGATGGCCCGGCCCGCCGTCCCGGAGCGACCGAACGTGCCCGCCATCACCGGCATCGGCCTGCGCCAGCCGCACTACGCGGCCTTCATGGCGCTGCGCCCGGCCCTGCCGTTCGTGGAGGTGCACTCGGAGAACTTCTTCGGCGACGGCGGCGCCGCGCTGCAGGTGCTGCACGACGTGCGCGAGGTCGTCGACGTCAGCCTGCACGGCGTGGGCCTGGCGCTGGGCTCGGCCGCCGGGCTGGACCCCTGGCACCTGGACCGCCTGGCGCGGCTGGTCGAGCGTATCGACCCGCTGCGCGTCAGCGACCACGCCAGTTTTGCCCGCGGTCTCGGCCACCACGCGAACGACCTGCTGCCCATCGCCTTCACGCCGGCGTCGCTGGACCTCCTGGTGGCCAACGTGCAGCGCGTGCAGGACAGACTGAAGCGCCCGCTGGGCGTGGAGAACCTGTCGGCCTACCTGCGCTTCGACGATGCGCCCGACGCGATGCCCGAGCCGCGGTTCTTCGCCGAACTCGCCCGCCGCAGCGGTTGCTGGCTGCTGCTGGACGTGAACAACCTCGTCGTCAACGCGCTCAACGCCGGGCAGGACCCGGTGGCCGTGCCCTGTGCGTGGATCGACGCGCTGGGGCCCGACGCGCCGGTAGGCGAGATCCACCTGGCCGGCTATGTGGAGACACCCGACCTGGTCATCGACGACCACGGCAGCCGCGTGAAGCCGCCCGTGTGGGCGGTCTACGCGCATGCGGTGGCCCGCTTCGGCCCGCGGCCGACGCTGGTGGAATGGGACACCGACCTGCCGGCGCTGGACGTGCTGCTGCACGAGGCGGCCGAGGCCGACCGGCTGTGCGTGCGATGACAGGCGGCATGACCAGCCACACCGAGGCGGCACGCCAGCAGCGCCTGCTGGCGGCCTTGGCGGCCTTGGCAGGCAGCGAGGGCGGCTTCGAGACCCGCGGGCTCGCGGCCTACCGGGCCAACGCGGCCGCGGCGGCCGAGCGTGCGCTGGCCGCGGCCTGCCCCACGGTGCAGCAGCTGCTGGGCGAAGCAACCTTTGCCGCGGTGGCGCGGCGGCTGTGGCAGGCCGCACCGCCCACGCGCGGCGACCTGGCGCAGTGGGGCGACGGGCTGCCGGCGTGGCTGTCGCAGGACCCTGCGCTGGCCGATGAGCCGTTCCTGGCCGACGTGGCGCGCGTGGACCTGGCCGTGCACCGGGCCGAGATGGCGACCGACGCCGTGCTCGACCCGGCCCGCCTGGCGCGGCTGGGCGACACCGATGCAGCCCGCGTGCACCTGCACCTGGCGCCCGGCGCCGCGCTGCTGTTCTCCGACCACCCGGTGGCGACGATCTGGCAGGCCCACCGCAGTGCGGCGCCCGACCGCTTTGCACCCGTGCGCGCGGCCATCGCGACAGGGCAGGGCGAGCCCGCCTTCGTCTGGCGCCAAGGCGGGCGAGGGCAGGTCGCCGCGCTGACGCCGGACCAGGCCGTCTTCACGGTCGCCGTGCTGGCTGGTGGTTCGCTGGCCGATGCCCTGGACGCGGCGCCTTCGATGGAATTCGAACCCTGGCTGCTGCAGGCCCTGAGCCTGCAGTGGCTGTCCGATGTGGAGATCCGATGAGCACCGCCATCACGACGACGTGGCGCCTGGCCGGCCAGGCCGTGGCCCAACTCGAACGCCTGCAACCCCTGGCCCAGCTGGCGGCGCGGCTGTATCTGGCGCAGGTCTTCTTCCTGGCCGGGCTGACCAAGCTGCGCGACTGGGAGACCACGCTGCTGCTGTTCGAGAACGAATACCAGGTGCCGCTGCTGTCGCCGATGCTCGCGGCGCTCGGCGGCACCGCTGGCGAACTGGTGCTGCCCGTGCTGCTGGTGCTGGGCCTGGCCGGCCGCTTCGCCGCCGCGGGGCTGTTCGTCGTCAACGCGGTGGCCGTGCTGTCGCTGCCCGAGATCGCGCCGGCGGCGCTGCAGCAGCACCAGTTCTGGGGCACGCTGGCGCTGGCCTTGCTGCTCTGGGGGCCGGGGCGCTGGTCGGCCGATGCGCTGCTGGCGCGTCGGCTATCGTAAGTGGCCATGCAACGTCGACACCTTCTGGGCGCGGCCGCCGCACTGGCCGCTGCCTCCAGCCCGCTGCGCGCCCAAGGGGGCTGGGCCGCCATCGAAGCCGCCGCCCGTGGCCAGACCGTGGTCTTCAACGCCTGGGGCGGCAGTGACCGCACCAACGCCTACCTGCAGTGGGTGGCGGCCGAGGTGAAGGCGCGCCACGGCATCGTGCTGGAACACGTCAAGCTGGCCGACACCGCCGAGTTCGTGCGCCGCATCCGTGCCGAGAAGGCCGCCGGCCGCGCCCGCGGTTCGGCCGACCTGGTGTGGATCAACGGCGAGAACTTCCTGACCATGAAGCGCGAGGGCCTGCTGCACGGGCCCTGGGCCGAGCAGCTGCCGAACTTCGCGCTCGTGGACGTGCAGGGCAAGCCCACCACGCGCATCGACTTCGCCGAGCCGGTGGAGGGCCTGGAAGCGCCCTGGGGCATGGCGCAGCTGAGCTTCTTCGTCGACACCGCGCGTGCGCCGCTGCCGGCGCCTGCCACGCTGGACGGCCTGCTGGACTGGGCGCGCCGCCACCCCGGGCGCTTCACCTACCCGAAGCCGCCGCAGTTCGTCGGCACCACCTTCCTGAAGCAGGCGCTGGCCACGCTGAACGCCGACCGCGGTGCGCTGGCCCGGCCCCACACGGCCGAGGCCTTTGCCGCGCTGACGCCGGCGCTGTGGCGCTACCTCGATGCCCTGCACCCGCTGCTGTGGCGCGGCGGCAAGGCCTTTCCGGCCAGCCCGGCGGCCGCCGACCAGATGCTCGCCGACGGTGAACTGGCCATGGGCATGAGCTTCAACCCCAACCACGCGGCCAACGCCATCGCCGCGAAGCGCGTCCCGGCCACGGTGCAGGCCTTCCAGCTCGACGGCGGCACCATCGGCAACACGCACTTCGTGGCCATCCCGTTCAACGCCCCCGCCAAGGCCGGGGCCCAGGTGGTGGCGAACTTCCTGTTGTCGCCGCTGGCGCAGGCGCGCAAGGCCGACCTGTCGGTCTGGGGCGACCCCACCGTGCTGGCGGTGGACCGGCTGCCGGCGGCCGAGCGCGCGCTGTTCACCGGTGCCGCGATGCCCGGCCAGGTGCAACGGCCGGCGCCGGTGATCCCCGAGCCGCATGGCAGCTGGGTCGAGCCGCTCGAGACCGCATGGCTGCGGCGCTACGGCGCCTGAACGCGCACGGCGCACGCCGCGCCCGGCCGCGGAAGCGGCGCCAGGCCGTGTCGCCGGGGGCCTGGCTGGCGCGCGGGGCCGTGGGCCTGCTGTTCCTGCTGCCGTTGGCCGCCGGGCTGGCCCTGGCATTGCGCGAGGCGGCGTCCAGGGCAGCCTGGCAGGCGCTGTGGGCCGACCCGCAGTGGGTGCCTGCGCTGGCATCGTCGCTGGGCTCGGCCATGGTGTCCACCGGGCTGGCGCTGGCGCTGACCATGGCGCTGGTGACGGCGCTGCACGGCAGCCCGGCGTGGGCCCGGCTGACCACCAGCCTGGCGCCGCTGCTGGCCGTGCCGCATGCGGCCTTCGCCATCGGCCTGGCCTGGCTGATCGCGCCCACCGGCGCACTGGCGCGGGCGCTGGCACCGGTGGCGGGCTGGACGGCACCGCCGGGCTGGGCCACGGTGAACGATCCGCACGCCCTCGGCCTGACGCTGGCGCTGGCACTCAAGGAGACGCCGTTCCTGCTCTGGAGCGTGGCGGCGCTGCTGGCGCGGCCGGAGCTGGCGGCGCGGCTGGCGGCGGAGCAGCGCATCGCGCGCACGCTGGGCCATGGCCCGCGGGCCTGGTGGTGGCGTGCCGGCTGGCCGCAGCTGCTGCCGTTGCTGGCCTGGCCGCTGCTGGCGGTGCTGGCCTACGGGCTCACCGTGGTGGACCTGGCGCTGATCGTCGGCCCCACCACGCCACCCACCGCCGCCGTGCTGGCCTGGCAGGACCTGCAGCACGCCGACCCGCTGCGCAATGCGCGTGGCGCCGCCGGCGCCGTGGCGCTGGCGCTGCTGCTGGCGGCGCTGCTGGCCCTCGTGGCGCTGGGGTGGCCCGCGCTGCGCCGAGCGTGGACGTCCGCGGCCGTCGGCGGCCGCCGGGCGCCCGTGGTTCGGCGCATGGCCTGGCGTGTGGTCAGCAGCGGCCTGTGGTGGACGCTGCCGGCGCTGTACGCCGCGGTGGGCGTGGTGCTGCTGCTGCTGGGCGTGGCCGGCCCCTGGCCGTTCCCCGACGCCTGGCCGTCGTCGTTCACGCTGATGGGCTGGCAGACGGTGGTGGCGTCGCTGGGCACGGTGGGTTTCACTGCGGCGCTGGCGTTGGGCAGCACCACTATCGCGCTGGTGTTGGTGGCCGCGTGGCTGGAATCGACGCCGGCGCGCTGGGACGCGCGCGTCACGCCGGTGGTGCTGGCGCCGCTGGTGTTGCCGCCGTTGATGCTGATGACCGGCCTGTACCAGGGCGCGCTGCACCTGCGGCTGGACGCCCGCGCCGCCGGCGTGCTCTGGGCCCATGTGCTGGTGGTGCTGCCCTACGTCTTCATCGTGCTGCGCCCGGCCTGGCGCGACCTCGACCCACGCCTGGCGCGGACCGCGGCCACGCTGGGCCGCAGCCGCTGGGCCTTCCGCTGGCAGGTGCAGCGGCCGCTGCTGGCCGCGCCGATCGCGGGTGCTGCCGCCGTGGGTTTCGCGGTCAGCACCGGGCAGTTCCTGGCCACGCAGATGCTGGGGGCGGGCCGCCTGCCCACCGTCACCACCGAGGCCGTCACGCTGGCCAGCGGCGGCGACCGCCGCACCGCCGCCGCCTTTGCGCTGCTGCAGGCGCTGCTGCCGCTGCTGGCCTTCGGGGCGGCGCGGCTGGTGCATCGGAGGGCCGTCCGGTGAGCCTGCGGCTGCAGGACGTGTCGCTGCGCCTGACCGGGCGCACGCTGCTTCGACCCTTGACGGCCGACGTCGCCGCCGGCGAGGTGCTGGCCGTGATGGGCCCCAGCGGCAGCGGCAAGAGCACGCTGCTGGCCTGGCTGGCGGGCCTGCCGATCGCGCCGCTGCAGGCCGACGGTGCCGTGTGGCTGGATGGGCAGGACGTGAGCGATTGGCCCACCGAGCAGCGCCGCATCGGCCTGCTGTTCCAGGACGACCTGCTCTACCCGCACTGGACGCTGCGCCAGAACCTGCTGTTTGCGCTGCCCAGGGGCCCGCGTGCCGAGCGCGAGGCGGCGGTGGAACGCGTGCTAGCGGCGGCCGAACTGCCGGGCCTGGGCGGCCGCGGGCCGCACGAACTCAGCGGCGGCCAGCGCGCCCGCGTGTCGCTGATGCGGGCCCTGCTGGCGCAACCGCGGGCGCTGCTGCTGGACGAACCCTTCTCCCGGCTCGACGTCGCGCTGCGCGAGCGCATGCGCGAGCACACCTGGCGGGCGCTGCAGGCCGCGCGCGTGCCGGCGCTGCTGGTGACGCACGATGCGGCCGACGTGCCACCGGGCGCACGCATCGTGAGGCTGGACGACCATGCTTGACCGCCTGGCGCTGCGCCTGCTGGCCCCGCCCATCGGCGGCCTCGCGCGTGTCCTGGTGCGTGCCGGCGTCGGCGCCGATGCGCTGACGCTGGCCGGGTTCGCCATCGGCATCGCCGGGGCCGCGGCCATCGCGCTGCAGGCCTACACGGCCGGGCTGGTGCTGATCGGTCTGAGTCGCCTGTGCGACGGGCTGGACGGCGCCGTCGCGCGCCTGACCACGCCCAGCGACCGCGGCGCTTTCCTCGACATCACGCTGGACTTCCTGTTCTACGCCAGCGTGCCGCTGGCCTTCGCCTTCGCCAACCCCGGCGACAATGCACTGCCGGCGGCGCTGCTGCTGGCCGCCTTCATCGGCACCGGCAGCAGCTTCCTGGCGTTCTCGGCGCTGGCGGGCCAGCGCGGGCTGCAGAGCACGGCCTACCCGAACAAGGGCCTGTACTACCTGGGCGGGCTGACCGAGGCCACCGAGACGCTGATCTGCTTTGCACTGATGTGCCTGTTCCCGGCACAGTTCGCGCTCTGGGCCTGTGGATTCGCCGCGCTGTGCGGCCTGACCATCGTGTCGCGCCTGTGGGCCGGCTGGAGGATCTTGAAGTGAAAGCGTCACGCATCCTGCTGCTGCTGGCCCTGGTGGCCGGCATCGCCGTGTTCTTCGCCTTCGACCTCCAGCGCTTCCTGACGCTGGAGTACCTGAAGTCGGCCCAGGGCGAATTCGCGGCGCTGTACGCCGAGCGGCCGCTGGCCGTGATCGGCACCTACTTCGCGCTCTACGTGGTGGTGACGGCGCTGTCGCTGCCCGGCGCGGCCATCATGACGCTGGCCGGCGGCGCCATCTTCGGGCTCTGGGTCGGCCTGCTGGTGGTGTCGTTCGCGTCCAGCATCGGTGCCACGCTGGCGATGCTGGCGGCGCGCTACGTGCTGCGCGACAGCATCAAGGCCCGCTTCGGCCAGCGCGTGGCCGAGATCGACCGCGGCGTCGCGCGCGATGGCGCCTTCTACCTGTTCACGCTGCGCCTGGTGCCGGCCGTGCCCTTCTTCGTCGTCAACCTGGTGATGGGGCTGACGGCGATGAAGGCGCGCACCTTCTACCTCGTCAGCCAGCTGGGCATGCTGGCCGGCACGCTGGTGTACGTGAACGCCGGCACGCAGCTGGCGCAGATCGACTCGCTCAAGGGCATCCTGAGCCCGGGGCTGATCGGCAGCTTCGTGCTGCTGGGGCTGTTCCCGCTGGTGGCCAAGAAGATCGTCGACGTGGTCAAGGCGCGCAAGGTCTATGCAAAGTGGGCCGACCGCAAGCCCAAGGCCTACGACCGCAACCTGGTCGTCATCGGCGCCGGCGCGGCGGGCCTGGTCACCAGCTACATCGCCGCGGTGGTCAAGGCCAAGGTCACGCTCGTCGAAGGCCACAAGATGGGCGGCGACTGCCTGAACTACGGCTGCGTGCCCAGCAAGGCGCTGATCAAGACCGCCACCCTGGTGCGCCAGATGCGCCACAGCCCCGACTACGGCATCGCCAAGGCCGAGTGGCAGCTGGACTTCGCGCAGGTGATGGAGCGCGTGGCGAAGGTGATCGCCGACATCGCGCCGCACGACAGCGTGGAGCGCTACACCGGCCTGGGCGTGGACGTGGTCGAAGGCAAGGCCACCATCGTCGACCCCTGGCACGTGAAGATCGCCCGGGCCAACGGTGGCGAGCAGGTGCTGAGCACGCGCGCCATCGTGATCGCCACCGGCGCCGAGCCCTTCGTGCCGCCGCTGCCGGGGCTCAAGGAAGTGGGCTGCCTGACCAGCGACACGCTGTGGAACCTGCGCACGCAGCCCCGGCGCCTGGTGGTGCTGGGTGGCGGGCCCATCGGCTGCGAACTGGCGCAGTCCTTCGCGCGCCTGGGCAGCGCCGTGACGCAGGTGGAGATGGCGCCGCGCATCATGATCCGCGAGGACGAGGAGGTCTCGGCCTACGCGCGCCAGGCGCTGGAAGCGGACGGCGTGCGCGTGCTCACCGGCCACAAGGCGCTGCGCTGCGAGCGGGATGACCAGGGCAAGTGGCTGGTGGTGGAGGCCGACGGTGCCGAGCAGCGCCTGCCCTTCGACGAACTGCTGTGCGCCGTGGGCCGCGTGGCGCGCCTGAAGGGCTTCGGGCTGGAGGAACTGGGCATCCCCACCCAGCGCACGGTGCAGGTGGACGAGTACCTGCAGACCATCTACCCCAACATCCTGGCCGCCGGCGACGTGGCCGGGCCCTACCAGTTCACGCACACGGCGGCGCACCAGGCCTGGTTTGCGGCAGTGAACGGGCTGTTCGCGCCGTTCAAGCGCTTCAAGGCCGACTACAGCGTGATCCCCTGGGCCACCTTCATCGACCCCGAGGTGGCGCGCGTGGGCCTCAACGAGCAGGAGGCGAAGGAGAAGGGCGTGGCCTACGAGGTCACGCGCTATGGCATCGACGACCTGGACCGCGCGATTGCCGACAGCAGCGCGCACGGCTGGGTCAAGGTGCTGACGGTGCCGGGCAAGGACCGCATCCTGGGCGTGACCATCGTCGGCACCCACGCCGGCGACCTGCTGGCGGAGTACGTGCTGGCCATGAAACACGGCCTGGGGCTGAACAAGATCCTGGGCACCATCCACACCTACCCGACGCTGGCCGAGGCCAACAAGTACGCCGCCGGCGAGTGGAAGCGTGCGCACCAGCCGCATGGGCTGTTGCGCTGGGTGCAGCGCTTCCACGATTGGCGGCGCGGCGCATGAGGTCCGCGCTGGGGCTGCTGCTCGCGAGCCTGGCCACCGGCGCGATGGCGCTGCCGCCGCTGCAGGACGGCGCCGGCTGGCAGGTCGTGGGCCTGCCGAAGCAGACGCTGCCGGTGACGCGCTTCGGGTTCACTGCGCTGGAAGGTCAGCCTGTGCTGCGCATCGAGGCCAGTGCCTCCTACGGCAACCTGGTGCACGAACTCCCCGAGGGCTTCGGCGGCCGCTGGCTGCAGTGGCACTGGAAGCTCGACACGCCACTGGCCGCGGCCGACCTGCGCAGCAAGGCCGGCGACGACGCGGCGCTGAAGGTCTGCGCACTGTTCGACCTGCCACTGGAGGCGCTGGGCCTCGTCGAGCGCGCGAAGATGCGCATGGCGCGCGCCGTCTCCGGCCAGTGGCTGCCGGCGGCCACGCTGTGCTACGTCTTCGATCCGTCGCTGCCGGCGGGCACCGTGCTGCCCAACGCGCACTCGCCGCGCCTGCGCTGGATCGTCGCCCGCGGCAGCGGCACGCTGCTAGGGGCGTGGCAGGCCGAGCGCCACGACCTGCACGCCGACTTCCTGCGCGCCTTCGGCGACGAGGCGAGCGTGGTGCCGCCGCTGAAGGCCATCGCGCTCGGCGCGGATGCCGACAACACCGGCGGCCGCAGCGTGGGCTGGGTGGCGGCGGTGGACCTGCAGCCATGAAGCGCTTGCTGCTGGCCGGCGGTGGCCACGCCCACGTGCACGTGCTGGCCGCGTTGGCACGCGAGCCGCTGCCGGGCACCGAGGTGCTGATGGTCACGCCGTTCGCCCGCCAGATGTACTCCGGCATGCTGCCGGGCTGGGTGGCGGGGCACTATGGCGAGGACCAGATCGTCATCCCGCTGCCGGCGCTGGCGCAGGCCGCCGGCGTGCAGCTGATGGAGGGGCGCGTCGCCGGCCTGGACGCCAACGCACGCCGCGCCACGCTGGCCGATGGCCGTGTGATCGACCACGACCTGCTGTCGCTGGACACGGGGCCGGTGATGGACCGCGATGCCATCCCGGGCGCGCGTGAGCACGCGCTGTTCCTTCGCCCGGTGGAGCACTTCGTGCGGTTGTTCGAGACGCTGCTGGCGCGTGCCGTGACCGAACCGCTGGACCTGGCTGTGGTGGGCGCCGGCGCCGGCGGCGTGGAGATCGCGCTGGCGCTGGCCTGGCGGCTGCAGCGCGAGGGCGCGGCCACGCGCGTGAGCCTGGTGGCCGGTGCCGACGGCCCGCTGGCCGGCTTCCCGGACGGGGTGCGGCAGCCGGTGCTACGCGCGCTGCAGCGCCACCGCGTGACGCTGCTGCCGCACACCTGCACCGCCATCGAGGCGGGCCGCCTGACGCTGTCCAACGGCACGCGCGTGGCCTGCGACGTGCCGCTGCTGGCCGTGGGCACCAGCGCACCGCCGTGGCTGCAGGGCAGCGGCCTGGCGCTGGACGAGCGCGGGTTCGTGGCCACCGGCGCCACGCTGCAGAGCACGTCGCACCCGGAGGTCTTCGCCGCCGGTGACGTGGCCACGCGGACGGACGCGCCGCACCCGAAGAGCGGTGTCTACGCCGTGCGCGCCGGCCCGCCGCTGGCGCTGAACCTGCGCCGAGCGCTGGCCGGCGGCGCGCTTCAGCCGTACATGCCGCAGGCGCGCACGCTGTACCTGCTGTCCACCGGGCGGCGGCACGCCGTGGCCTCGTGGGGGCCCTGGGCCACGTCGGGCCGCTGGGTGTGGTGGTGGAAGGACCGCATCGACCGCGGCTTCATCCGGCGCTACGGCGGCAGCGGCTGAGCCGCGTGCCGGTGGGCGTCAGTCCACCGGCCGGAAGACGATCTCGATCGAGCCGGGCGTGGTGCCGTCCTTGTCCCGCGGCAGCGGGCTGGCGGCATCGATGGCGCGCAGCACGGCGTTGTCCCAGGCGTCGTTGCCGCTGCGCCGCACGACACGACGCGACAGCACGTTGCCGCTGGCGGTGGCGCGGATCTCGACCACGGTCTCCAGCGTCGCCGGCAGGCTGGCGGTGCTGAACTTCAGCTTCGAGCGCACATGCTCGCGCAGGATGCCGCCGTACTGCTGCGACGGCGCCGCATTGCGCGCCGCGGTGCCGGTGCTCGACGGACCGCCGCTGCCGCCGCCAGCCTGGGCCAGCAGTCGCTTCAGATTCTCCTGGCGCTGCGCCTCCCGCTGCTTCTCCTGCCGTTCTTCCTCGGCCTTGCGCGCCAGTTCCTCCTCGCGCTGCTTCTGCAGTTCGCGCTGGCGCTTCAGCGCGGCTTCTTCCGCCGCCTTGGCCCGCTTGGCCTCGGCCTCCCGTTCGCGCCTGAGCCTGGCCTCGCGCTCGGCCTGCTCGCGCTGCGCCGCGCGCTCCCGCTCCAGCGCGATGTCGGCGGCCGAGCGCGTGGGCGCCGGCGGCGGCGGCGCGGGTGTTGGCGCCGGAGCCGGTGGCGGCGCCGGCGTGGACTCGGGCGCCACCGTGCGCGGCGCGGCCACCTCCGGCAGGGCCGACCACAGCTCGGCACTGAACTCCACCGGCGTGCTGCGCTGCCAGCTCACGCCCAGCGCAATGGCCACCACCAGGCCCGCGTGCACGACCAGCGACAACCCGGCCCCCGGCAGCAGCCCGCCGGGCGGGCGGGGCTGCAGGGCGCCGTGGGGCAGGGCGGTGGTCGACACGGCCGGTCCTCAGCGCCCCTGCTGCACCGACAGGCCCACACGCTGCACGCCGGCGCGCTGCAGCGTGTCCATGACCTTGACCACGGCGTCGTACTTGACGTTGCGGTCGGCGCTGATGACCACCGGCACCTGGGCGTTGCCCGCCTGGCGCTCCTTGACCATCGCCGCCAACCGGCGCAGCGTGGCCGGCGCATCCTTGTCGGTCTCCTCGCCCCGGGTGCGCAGGCGCAGCTGTTCGTCGGCCTCGACGATGACCTCGATCACCTTGGCCTCGGCCTGCTTGGCCTGGCCCACGCTGGGCAGGTCCACCACGCCGGTGGTGATCAGCGGTGCCGTGACCATGAAGATGATCAGCAGCACGAGCATGACGTCGATGAACGGGACCATGTTGATCTCGTTGATCGTGCGGCGGCCGCGGCCGCGGGTGGCGACGCCTGGCATCGGCTCGGCGCCTAGCGCCCCGCCGCCGCCGGCGTGCCGGCGTTGCGCTGCAGGATGTTCAGGAATTCCTCCATGAACGTCTCCATCTGGATCGCGATGCGGTCGATCTCGCGCGCGAAGCGGTTGTAGGCCACCACCGCCGGGATGGCGGCGAACAGGCCGATGGCGGTGGCCACCAGCGCCTCGGCGATGCCCGGGGCCACGGTGGCCAGCGTCACCTGCTGCAGGTTGGACAGGCCGACGAAGGCATGCATGATCCCCCACACGGTGCCGAACAGGCCCACGTAGGGGCTCACCGAGCCCACCGACGCCAGGAAGCTGAGGTGGCTCTCGATGGTGTCGAGCTCGCGCTGGAAGCTCGCGCGCATGGCGCGGCGCGCGCCGTCCAGCTGGGCCGGGCCGTCCAGCCGGCGCTCGCGCAGCTTCAGGAACTCCTTCATGCCGCTGGCGAACAGGCGCGCCATCGGGGCGGAGTCGCTGCGCTTCTCCACCTCGGCGCTCATCTCGGTGAGGCTGCGGCCGGACCAGAACTCGCGCTCGAAGTCCTCGTTGCCGCCGCGCACGCGCTTGAGGCCGAAGAGCTTGCCGAAGATCACCGTCCAGCTCGTCAGCGACACCAGCAGCAGCCCGGCCATCACCAGCTGCACCACGAGGCTGGCCTGCATCACCAGCGAGAGGATGGACATGTCGGAGTTCATGCGTGCAGGGCCTGGAGGATGGAATCGGGGATGCGGCGGGGCCGCAGCGTGGTGGCGTCGACGCAGCCGATGCGGATCTCGCCTTCGGCCAGGAGTTCCGTGCCGCGCCAGGCCTGCTGCGCCAGCTGCAGCGACGCGCGGCCGGCCTCGCGCAGCACGGCGGTCACGTCCAGCAGGTCGTCCAGCCGGGCCGGGCGCAGGAAGCGCAGCTGCGTGTCGCCGACGACGAACATGGCGCCGACGGTCTCGCGCAGCACCTGCTGCTGCACGCCGAGCGAACGGAGCCATTCGGTGCGGGCACGCTCGAAGTACTTCAGGTAGTTGGCGTAGAAGACGATGCCGCCGGCGTCGGTGTCTTCCCAGTAGACGCGTACGGCATGACGGAACGGGGCGGGGGAACTCATGGACCGCCGGCATTATGCAAGCCGCATGGCCCGCGGCGCCGGAGCTTCACATGCGGTGACAGTCGGCTACTCGCGTTTGCGGCGGATCATCGCCGACAGCCGGGCGTCGCCGGGGTCGTGGTAGACGATGCGGCCGCGTTTCCACTCGCCGAGCCAGATCATGCGTTCGGAGAAGGCGTCGTGGTCGTTGGCGTCGAAGGGTTTGTCGTAGGTGGTGACGACACCGCGGTAGGGCTCCCGCAGTTCTTCCAACGCCGCCTTCAGCGCCGGCCCGTCTGTGGCGCCACGGGTCTGGAACAGCGCGCGCAGCATCAGGTGCACGGCGTCGTAGGACTGGGCAGCGGCCATCAGGCTGCCGATGGGCCGTTCCGCCGGGTAGGCCTTGGCGTAACGCGCGATGAAGGTGCTGCGGCGCTCGTGCGCCGCGTCCTGGATGATGCTCTGCACGGTCAGCGTGCCTTCCAGGGCGTCCGGGCCGGCCTGCTGCAGCACGCTGGCAAAGCTCAGCGGCCAGGGCGCGAAGTAGGGCACGCGCCAGCCGAGCTCGGCCCGCGACCGCACGGCCACGGCCTGCTCCGGGCCCACGGTGTAGTTGACGACGGCCTCGGCGCCGGCGGCCCGGGCCTGCGCGAGTTCGTCGCGCAGCGACGTGACGCCCAGCGCGAAGCGCGCCACGTGCACCGGTGCGAGGCCGCGCTGCGTCAGCTGCGCCGTCAGGTCGCGCAGGCCGCCCTCGCCGTAGCCGGTGCGGTCGGCCAGCAGGGCCACGCGCTTCAGGCCCCGCCGGTCGACGATCTCGCGCACTAGGGCAGCGGCGTTCATGTCGTCGCGCGGCGCCATGCGGAACACGAAGCTCTGCGCCGGCGGCGTGCGGTTGGTCACCGCCGTGCCCTGCGAGCAGGGCACCATCAGCAGGTGGCGCGAACGCTCGAAGACCTCCAGCGCGCGCAGCGCCACGCCGGTGTTGCAGAAGCCGATGGTGAAGTCCACGCGCTCGCGCTGCACGAGTTCCTCGGCGGCGGCCAGCCCGGTGTCGGGCACGGCACGGTCGTCGCGCACCACGAGTTCGAGCGGGCGGCCGAGGTAGCCGCCGAGGGCATTGATCTCGTCGACGGCCAGCCGCGCGCCGTGGTGCATGCTGGTGCCGAAATCCGCCGAGCCGCCGCTCAGTGGTGCGATCAGTCCGATGCGGATCGGCGCGCCGGCGCCAGTGGTCTGCGCCGGGGTGATGCCCGCCCACAGGCCGGGCAGGGCGATCAGGATCGTGGCGATGCGGCGTTTCACAGGTGCGTCCATCCTTGGGCCACGGCCAGCTTGAGGAACTCGCTGGCCGATTCGACGCCGAGCTTGCGGCGGATGCTCAGGCGGTGCGCCTCGACGGTGCGCACGCTGATGCCGAGTTCGCGCGCCGCTTCCTTGTTGCTGCGGCCATGGGCCACCAGCAGCAGCACCTCGCGCTCGCGATCGGTGATCTGCGGTTCGCCATCGGGCACGGCCAGCGCCAGGTCGGCCACCGGGCGGCTGAAGTACTGGCGGCCGGCGATCACCTCGCGCACGGCGTCGACGATTTCGTCCAGCGGCCCGTCCTTGAGCACGTAGCCACGTGCGCCGGCGCGCACCGCGGCGATCACGTACTCGCGGTGGTTGAACATGCTCAGCGCGATCACCGGCGTGTCCAGGCGCAGTTCGCGCATGCGGCGCAGCAGCTCGATGCCGTTCATGCCGGGCATGCTCAGGTCGGCCAGCATCAGGTCGGGCGGCCGGTCCTGCAGGGCCTGCAGCGCCTCGGCGCCGTCTCCGGCCTCCACGACCTCGGTGATCCAGCGCTCGGCCAGCAGCCGTGCCCGCAGGCCTGCGCGCACCAGCGGGTGGTCGTCCACGATGAGCAGGTGCAGGGCGGTGGCGTCGTCGCTCATGCGTCGACCATCCGGTGCGGATCGGGGGCGCGCGGCAGCGTCACGCGCACGGTGGTGCCCGAGGCGGTGGATTGCACCTGCAGCCGCCCGCCGAGGCTCTCGGCGCGCTGGCGCATGTTGGACAGGCCGATGCCGCCACCGGCGTCGCTGCCGTCCAGGCGGAATCCCCGGCCGTCGTCGGCGATCTCCAGCCGCGTCTCCTGATCGTCGCCGTCCAGCAGGAGGCGCAGCGTGCTGGCCTGCGCATGGCGTTCGGCATTGGCCAGGGCTTCCTGGGCGATGCGGTACAGGGCCACGGCCTGCGCCTGCGGCGGTGACGCCGGCGCGCGCAGGTCCAGCGCCACCTGCGGGCCACCGCGCTGTGCCAGGTCCTCGGCCAGCAGGGTGAGTGCGGCATCGAGCCCCAGGTCGTCCAGCAGCGCCGGGCGCAGTTCGTGCGAGATGCGACGCACGGTGCCGATGGCACCGGCCAGGCTGTCCACCGCCCCACGCAGCCGCGCACTGGCGTCCGGGTCGCCGGCGTCCACCTGGCGGGCGGCCAGCTCGAAGCGGTACTTCACCGACACCAGCAGCTGGCAGACATGGTCGTGCAGTTCGCGGGAGACGCGTGCACGCTCTTCCTCCTGCGACAGCACGACGCGGTCGGCCAGGTGGCGGATGCGGCGGTCGGCGCGGCGCTGCTCGGCGATGTTCAGCGCCAGCCCGCCGGCGAACACCGAGACGATGGCCACCGCCGCCACCATGGCCAGCACCACCAGGGTCTCGCGTCCGGCGGCCACCACGCCGCGCCGCCAGCCGGCCATCGCGGCCTCGACATCGTCCAGGTACAGGCCGGTGCCGAGCATCCAGCCCCAGCGGTCCAGCATCACCGCGTAGCCCAGTTTCGGCGCCGGCTGGCCGGTGGACGGCTTGGGCCACACATAGCGCTGGAAGCCGCCGCCTTCCTGGGCGCGGGCCAGCAGTTCGCGGATCACGTAGACGCCGTCGCTGTCCTGCAGGTCCAGCAGCAGCCGGCCTTCGAGTTCCGGCAGCCGCGGGTGCATCAGGTTGCGCCCGGCCTGGTCGTAGACGAAGAAGTAGCCGTCGGCGCCGAAGTCCATGCGGCGCAGGATGGCCAGTGCGTCCTGGCGTGCCGCCGCATCGTCGGGCGCGCTGGCGTACTGGCGGGCGATGGCGGCCATGGCCAGCTGCACCACGTTGCGCAGGCCTTCGCGCTTGGCCGCCAGGAAAGCTTGCTCCTGCGCCCGGCTCTGCTCACGTTCCAGCGCGTCCATCTCGTAGACGAGCAGCGCGCCCACCGCGGCCAGCGCGGCCAGCAGCGGCAGCACGGCGAGGACGATGATCTGGGTGCGCAGGCGTGCCATGGGTCCGGGCGCTCCGATCGCCCCGGTGGATTGTGCCCAGGCGATGTGCCGGCTGGCCCGGGGGAAAGCGTCAGCCGCGCCTGCGCGGCACTGCGTAAGGGCTTGCCCCGATCAGGGGCCCGTGACGCGGCGGTACACCGGCCCCCACATCGGGTGGCCGGCCTCGGCGCGGCTGAGCGCGAAGGCCGGGTCGGCCGCGCGGGCGGCGCGGAACGCGGCCTCGCACTCGGCTTCACGCGCGCTGGTGCAGGCGATGAAGGCGATCAGCTTGTGCGCACTGGCCTGGTCACGCACGCTCACCAGGCCGGCCGCCAGGGCACGTTGCAACGCGGCCTCGGCGGCAGGGTACTGCGCGTTGTCGTACAGGCGGATGCCTTCGACCAGCGCGCGTTCGGCGGGGCGCTCCATCAGTTCGGCCAGGCCCACCGGCGCTGGGGGTGGCGGCGGCGGCGGTGGCGCGGGCGTGGCGCAGGCGGCGACCAGCGCGCTGACCAGCAGCACCGGCCACAGGCGGCTTTGACGCGACGGGCGGGGCACGGTGGCCAGGGGCAGGGTCATGAGCCGAATCGGTGTCTCAGGGTCACGGGCTGGTCGGCGTCGACATCGACCTGGGTACTGTACGGCGGGAAGTCGCCGTTGCGCACGGTGATGCGGTGGCTGCCCGCCGGCAGTGTGAGCGTGGCCAGCGGTGGCGTCAGGCCGGCGGGCTGGCCATTGACCTCGATCTCGCCCCAGGGGCTGATGGCCAGGCGCACGGTGCCCGTGGCTGGCGGGACGGCCGTGGGTGCCGGTGCCGGCGCGGCGGGTTTGGTGCGTGCCGGCCGCGGGCGGGGCTTGGCGACCGGGGCCGCGGGCGGGGCTTCGGCGCTGGCCTCGGCGGGGGGGAGGGCGTCCGGAGCCGACGCGGCCGCGTCGGTGGGCACGAGCTCGCTGGTGGGCGCGGCGTCGACGGGCGGGACCACCGTGGCGGCAGCGGTCGGTGTGGTCGCCATGGCGGTGACCGGTGTCGACGGCGTGTCGGCAGGCGCACGCCACCACCAGGTGGAGGCGGCGCCCAGCGCCATTGCCGCGCCCAGCATCGGCAGCAGCACCAGCAGGCGGCGGCGCTGGCCGGCGTCGGCCGCCGCCGTGGAGGGTTCTTCGGCACCGGCGCGCTCCTGCCAGGGCCGCAGCGCCAACGCGAACTCGGCGGCGCTGGCAAAACGCTCGGCCGGGTCGCGCGCCATCGCCTTGGCGGCCACCGCGGCCAGCCCGGCGGGCACGGCGGGTTGCAGCGCGTCTGCCGGGGCTGGATTGACGTGCAGCACGGCGTTGGTGATCTGCGGCAGCGAGTCGCCTTCGAAGGCCTTGCGCCCGGCCAGCAGTTCGTAGAGCACGACACCGAGCGAATAGACGTCCGTGCGGCCATCGATGGTGCCGCCCTGCAGCTGTTCGGGGGCCAGGTAGTGCGGCGACCCGGCCACCAGGCCTTCGAGCGCCGGCTGCGCGGCGCTGAGCGTGCACTGCGCGCCGTGGGCGATGCGCGCGATGCCGAAATCCAGCACCGTGGGCTTGTCCTTGCCGGTGAGGAAGATGTTGGCCGGCTTGATGTCGCAGTGCACCACGCCGCGCGCATGCGCGTAGGCCAGCGCGTCGGCCACGCGGCGCACCAGGTACGCCGCCTGGCCCGGTCGCGGGCGCCAGCCGCTGGCGATGGCCTGGCGCAGGTCGCGCCCGCGCAGGCGCTCCATCGCGATGTAGACGCCGTGCGCCGAGAGGCCCGCGTCGTGCACGGTGACGATGTGCGGGTGGTTCAGCCCGGCGACGGCGCGGGCCTCGTTGAGGAACAGCCGGTCCAGCGCCAGGCGTTCCGGCGGGTCGACGTCGAACTGCAGGGTCTTGACGGCCACCGTGCGCGAGAGCAGCGGATCCCAGGCCTCGTGCACGTTGCCCAGGCCACCTTCGCCCAGCTTGCGCTTGAGCGCGTAGCGGCCGATGTGCTGCAGCGTGGGTTCGGCGGACAACTGGTCGGCCGGCGGCGGCTCGCTGTTCAGCGGCAGCGCTTCGGCGGGTTCCGGCCAGCGCCCGTCCATCGACGGCGGCAGCGAAGCCACCGTCGCGGCGAAGTCGGAGTCGCCGGCATCCTGCGGCGAGCGTTTGGCGTGCAGTCCCACAAATCGAGAGCTTAGGCCCCCCGGCCGGGGCGCTGGCGTTGAAAAGCAGGGGATTGGCCCGCCGGTTAACCGCTTGTCACCCGTGCTTACCGGGGGGCGGGCACTGTTTCACGCCGGTCCGGCCGACCCCAGGCGGGCCCTGTGGTGGCAGCCGGATCAGGCCAGTTCGCGCTTCAGGCGCGCCAGCGCTTCCTGCAACTGCGGCAGGCTGCTGGCGAAGGACAGGCGCAGGTAGCGCTCGGCCGCGGCGGGGCCGAAGTCGCGGCCGGGGGTCAGCGCCACGTGGGCGCGCTGCATCATGTCGAAGCAGAAGTCCCAGCTGCTGTCGCTGAAGCGGCTGCAGTCGGCCCAGGCGTAGAAGGCGCCGTCGGGGGCCACCGGCACGGTCAGCCCGAGCGCGTTCAGCGCCGGGACGACCATGTCGCGCCGTTCACGGAAGGCGGCACGCCGGCGTTCGTATTCGGCAATGGATTCCGGCTCGAAGCAGGCCAGCGCGGCCTGCTGCGCGATGCTGGAGGCGCAGATGTAGAGGTTCTGGGCCAGCTTCTCCACCGCGGGCACCAGCGCCGGTGGCAGCACCAGCCAGCCCAGGCGCCAGCCGGTCATGCTGAAGTACTTGCTGAAGCTGTTGATGGAGATGACGTCGTCGCCCAGCGTCAGGGCGCTGGCGCCGAAGGCGTCGTCATAGCTCAGGCCGAGGTAGATCTCGTCGACCAGCGTCACGCCGCCGCGTTCGCGCACCGCCTGCACGATGGCGGCCATCTCGGCTGGCGCGATCGAGGTGCCGGTGGGGTTGGACGGCGAGGCCAGCAGCACGCCGCGCGTGGCCGGCGTCCAGTGCGAGCGCACCGACGCGGCGTCGAGCTGGAAGCGCGCCTGCGGCGACGCCGGCAGCAGCCTCGGCGTGGCCCCGGTGGCGCTGACGAAATGCCGGTTGCACGGGTAGCTGGGGTCGGGCATCAGCACCTCGTCCCCGGGCTCGAACAGGGCCAGCGTGGCCAGTTGCAGCGCGGCCGACGCCCCGGCGGTGATCACGATGCGTGCCGGGTCGACGCTGACCCCGAAGCGCTGGCCGTACCAGGCGGCGATGCGTTCGCGCAGCGCCGGCAGGCCGGTGGCGTGGGTGTACTGCGTGCGGCCGCTGCGCAGGCAGCGCTCGGCCGCGTCCTGCACCAAGGGCGGCGCGGTGAAGTCCGGCTCGCCGATGTTCAGGAAGATCATCGGCTCGCCGCCCTGCGACGGGTCGCAAGCCGTGCTACGCGCGATGGCGTCGGCCGCCTTGGCGCACTCCATCACGTAGAAGGGCTCGATGAGGTCGAGCCGCGAGGCGAGCTTCATGGGCGGTGCCGGCGGATGGCTCAGCGCGCCGCGCCGCCGCGACGGGCGGCCTGCACCTCGACCGGCCGCAGGTCGGCCGCGGCCTTGTCGAGCACGCCGTTGACGTACTTGTGGCCGTCGGTGCCGCCGAACTCCTTGGCCAGTTCCACGGCCTCGTTGATGGCCACGCGGTAGGGCACGTCGATGCAGTTCTTCAGCTCGTAGGCGCCGATCAGCAGCACGCCGTGCTCGATGGGCGAGAGCTGGCTGGTGCGCCGGTCCACGTGCCTGGCCAGCACCGCGTCCAGCGTGGCGGCGTCGCTGATGCAGCCGTGCAGCAGGGCGTCGTAGTGGGCGCTGTCGGCCTTGTCGAAGCCGTCCTGCTCGCGCATCAGGGCATCGATGACGCCGGCGTCCTCGCCGGCCAGCAGCCACTGGTACAGGCCCTGGAGCGCGAACTCGCGCGCACGGCGGCGTGGTGACTTGCTGGGGGCGCGCCGCTTGGCGGGTGGCTTGCCACCGGGTTTGCCGGCCGCCTTCGCAGGTGCCTGGGGTGACGCCGGCACCGAGCGGTTCTCGTCGCTCACGGCAGGTCCTCCAGCAGGTTGGCCATCTCCACGGCCACGCGCGCGGCGTCGCGACCCTTCTCCTCGGCGCGCGCCCAGGCCTGGGCCTCGTTCTCCACCGTGAGGATGGCGTTGGCCACCGGCAGGCGGTGGTCCAGCGACACACGGGTGACACCGGCGCCGCTCTCGTTGGCCACCAGCTCGAAGTGGTAGGTCTCGCCGCGGATGATGCAGCCCAGGGCGATCAGCGCGTCGTAGTCGCCGTCCTCGGCCAGGGCCTTGAGCACCACCGGGATCTCCAGCGCGCCGGGCACGGTGAGGTGCACGACGTCACGTGCGACCACGCCCAACGTGAGCAACTCGGCGATGCAGGTCTCGGCCAGCTTGTGGGTGATGGCATCGTTGAAGCGGGCGCGCACGATGCCGATGCGCAGTCCTTCGCCGGCCAGTTCGCCGGCGGTGCCCTTGTCGGCGCCTTGCATGAGGATCCTTATCGGGTTTCGGGCGCCACGAAACCGGTGACTTCGAGGCCATAGCCGGCCATGCTGGGCATGCGGCGCGGGCTGCCCAGCAATTGCATACGGGTCACGCCCAGGTCGCGCAGGATCTGCGCACCGACGCCGTAGGTGCGCAGGTCCATGGCGGCCGCACGGCGCGGCACCGGCTCGGCCGGGGGAGTCACCTGCGGCAGCAGTGCCTGCACGCCGGCACCGCAGTTCAGCAGCACGGCCACGCCGCAGCGCCCGGCGTGCAATGCCGCCAGCGCCGCCGGCAGTGGCCAGGAATGTCCGCCGCCGGCGGCGTCGAGCAGGTCGAAGGCGGTGAAGGGCTCGTGCACGCGCACCGGCACCGTCTCTTCGGCCGTCCACTGGCCGTGCACCAGTGCCAGGTGCAGGCCGCCGCCCGCGTCGCGGTAGCTGACGCAGCGGAAGGTGCCGTGTGGGGTGGTCAGCGGGCGCTCGCTTTCACGGCGCACCAGGGTTTCGTGTCGGCTTCGGTGCTCGATCAGGTCCGCGATGGTGCCGATCTTCAGCCCGTGTTCGCGGGCGAAGACCTCCAGGTCCGGCAGCCGGGCCATGGTGCCGTCGTCCTTCATGATCTCGCAGATCACGGCGGCGGGTTCCAGCCCGGCCATGCCGGCCAGGTCGCAGCCGGCCTCGGTGTGGCCGGCGCGCATGAGCACGCCACCATCCTGGGCCTGCAGCGGGAAGATGTGACCCGGCTGCACCAGATCGCTGGCCTGGGCGTCGCGCGCCACGGCCACCTGCACGGTGCGTGCGCGGTCGGCCGCCGAGATGCCGGTGGTCACGCCCGTGGCGGCCTCGATGGAGACGGTGAAGGCCGTACCGTGCTGGGTGCCGTTGCGGCTGGCCATGGGCGGCAGGCGCAGGCGTTCGCAGCGTTCGCGGGTCAGCGTCAGGCAGATCAGGCCGCGGGCGTGGCGGGCCATGAAGTTGATGGCTTCCGGCGTGACGTGCTCGGCAGCGATGACGATGTCACCCTCGTTCTCGCGGTCCTCCTCGTCGACGAGGATCACCATGCGGCCCGCAGCCAGGTCGGCGACGAGCTCGGGGACGGGGGAAATGGGCATGTCGGGATTGTAGGCGGGGGCCTTGCAGCGGACGTCGCGCACAAGACAAAGAGCCCGCCGAAGCGGGCTCTGATGTAGCCGTTGCGGCCAGGCGGAACGTCAGACCTGGTGGCGGCCGCTCCGGCGGCGTCGCGCGGCCGTCAAGGCCAGCAGGCTGGCCCCGACGAGGGCCAGCGAGCCGGGTTCGGGCATCGGGTTGGGGTCACGGGCAACTTGGCCCAAGACGAGGTCGTCGAAGCCGAAGTAGTCGATACCACCCTGTTCATCAGTCTGGGTGATGTAGATATTCGCTCCCGTGTACGACGCCGCCTCATCCAGCACACCAAAGAAAAGCAGTCCGCCGGTCAACGGAGACTCCGGAAACATCAGCTCGTCCAGCAATGTGAGAGCACCATCACTCCTGATCAGCTCCACCTGCAGTTTCCCGTAGAAGTCGCTGATATCGGTGCCATAGAAGCCAAAGGCGTTGAACGCACCACCAAAATCAACTCGGAACGTGCCTTGCGCCTCAAACCACCTCGGGGAGCAGGCGCCCTGCGCGGTCAGGCAGGTGGTATCGAACCGACCCGAGGTCCCTGGGTTGCTGCGCACACGATAGGTGGCGAAGTCACTGTAGCTCGGCGTGAGAGTGCCTTGCCCATCGAAGATGGTCAGCGATTGAGGGTCGGCCAAGGTTCCGTCAGTGGCACCTGAAAACGACTCGCCTTGCACCTGGTCCAACTGACCGACGAAAGTGCCACGTGCAGTGGCCACATCAGGCGACAAGGAACTTCCGGAAGTCGGATCACTTGCGACCGTGACCACCGGGGCAGCCAGGAGCGAGGTGGACAGCAGGGCCAGGCCGAAACCCAGTGTTGCTGCGCGCAAGCGGTTGTTTCGAATCATGCGTGACACTCGCAAAAGCGTTGAATGAACCACCGGAAAGCAAGATGCAGGCCGGTGTGGATATCTTCTCTCTGACAAGGGTTTAGCGCCAATCCCCGGTCCGGTGGGGGTGGGTTTGTTAAACATCCCGACAGACCCTGTGCAAGCGCCAGCGCAGGTCGTGCCCGACGGACTCCGCAGGTTCCGCGGCGCACCAATCCAGCGTATCCGCCAGCTGTGCCAGCGGGGGCAGGTCGGCCAGGGGAAGGCCAGGGCCCATGAGTCTGGGTGCGATGTAGACGAGCAGTTCGTCGACCAGACCCTGTGACAGCCAGCGCGCATTCAGGCGGGGCCCGCCTTCGAGGTGCAGTTCGTTGACCTGCCGATCGGCCAGCCGGACCAGCAGGCGTGGCAGATCCAGCCCCTGTGCCGTGCACGGCAGGCCGAGCATGTCCACATCCGGTGGCAGATCCAGACCCGTACGCGCCGAGGCTCGCCGTTCGTCGCAGACCAGCACGGCGGTGCCCGGGGGTTGCAGCACGCGCGCCTTGCTCGGCGTGCGCAGGCCGGGATCGAGCACGACGCGCAGGGGTTGCACCTGCGTGGGCACCAGCCGGACATCGAGCCGCGGATCGTCGGCCACCACCGTGCCGACGCCGGTGACGATGGCACCGGCACGCCGGCGCCAGCGATGCGCATCTACGCGAGCGGCCTCGCCGGTGATCCACTGGCTGCGGCCGTCCGCGAGTGCCATGCGACCGTCCAGCGTGATGGCGACCTTCAGCCGGACCCAGGGGCGACCACGCTCGATGCGCGAGAAGAAGCCGATGTTCAGGTCGCGTGCGGCCCGGGCGATCGGGCCATCGGCCACGTCGACGCGGATGCCTGCTGCCCGAAGCCGGGCGATGCCGGCGCCGGCCACGGCCGGGTACGGATCGCCGGTCGCGACGACCACCCTCGCGATGCCGGCGCGCACGAGCGCGTCGGCACAGGGCGGTGTGCGCCCGTGGTGGGCGCAGGGTTCCAGCGTGACCCAGGCCGTCGCGCCGGCCAGTTCGTGACCCGCCGCCGACGCTTCGCGCAGCGCCATCACCTCGGCGTGGGCGCCTCCCGCTTCCTGGGTGTAGCCCTGACCCAGCACGGCCCCGTCATCGCGCCCGATGACGCATCCCACGCGCGGGTTGGGTTCGGACAGGCCGACCGCGTGCTCGGCCAGCGCGAGGGCGCCCTGCAGGCGTTCGATGTCCAGAGTTGCCAGCCTCACGCCCGCCGGCGTGGTCACGGCTGGTGCAACCAGGTCTGGCCGTTGACGAGCGGGGTCGACGTGTCGTCACCCGGGCAGGCGAAGCTGTCCGTCCCGTCACCGGCGCGGATGACCAGGAAGTTCTGGTCCAGCAGGGCCGTCGTCACGTTGGTGTAGGTGTTCGGGTGGTCCACGTTTCGGGTCGAAGGGGCGGGCGGATCGCCGACGAGCCTGGTGTAGCGGCACACGCGATAACGGTCGACCTCGTTGCCGACCGACAGCACGAAGCTGCCACTCTCGATCAAGGTTGAGCGCCCGCTCCAGCCGTTGTCGTCGAGGGTCTGGACCGCGCAATAGTAGGCCACATAGGCCAGCTCCGTGCGCGTGTAGCAGGCCGGCACCGCGACGTCGACGGGCGCTGTCTGCGCGACCTGCACGCCGACGTCGAATGCACTGCTCGGCGGGACCTCGGCGTCGGCGCCGTCGGGGGCCGACGCGCCCAGCGCGAAGCGCACGTACCCTGACAGCAGCAGGGCATTCACCGGTTCGCAGGCATCGCACAACCGGGTGATGACGCCGGTGGCGTTGTCGAATGTCCAGCGCACGCCGTCGCCGGCGCCCGGCGGGACGAGGGTGCTCGTGCCGTCCCCCTGATCGGTGGCCTCCAGCGGAATGCTGCGGTGGCGACCGCCAGGTTGGCGCAAAGGCGCGGTGTCCGTCGGGACCGAGAGCGTGCCCGACAGCACCGGCAACGCACCGTGCACGGCCGTGGTCAGCACCACGGACTGCGCCTGACCCGTCCGGTCGTTCCAGGCTACCGTCAGGGTGACCCCCTTGTAGCGCGCGCGTTCGATGTCGAGTTCGTCGTCGTCGTCGTCCAGGCCGGCCGGCGCCAGCGTGATCGCACGCGTCACGGTGTACGTGGTGTCACCCACTTCGCCCACGACATCGTCCGGCCCGTCAGAGTCCAGGGCGTCGAAGGCGGCCAGGGTATCGATGCCACGCAGCTGCTCGATCTGCTGCTGCCCGATGCGCAGCGCCTCGCTGCGCTGGCGCGCGGTGTCGGCATTGAGCCGCAGCGAGCCTTGGACGCCGAGCACCGACAGGGTGCCGAAGGCCATCACGGCGAGCGCGACGAGCGCCTCGACCAGGGAGATGCCGGACTGGCGCGATGGTCGGATGTGGGTGGTTCGCATGGGCATCACCGGCTGAAGTCGGCCCAGCCGCCAGGCACGCGAACGAAGCTGCCGGTGCCGCGACGCAAGGCGCCGAGCAGGTCGTGGTCGTGCACCACGGTCAGGTTGCCGACCACGTCGAGGGCCCCTTCCACGATCAGGGCGCCGGTGATGCTGCCCGTGCCCGCCGCGGACCAGGGTACCGTCAGGTCGTCAGGGTCGGGCTGGCGGACGTAGACGAGACCAAAGATGTCGGTCTCGATGCTGGGCACGCCGTCGATCACGATCACGACCGGGGACGCCGCCGACCCGATGTCGTCCGGGCCGTCCAGGGCCACGTCGCCGGTGATCCAGACGACACGGCCGGGGTTGAGCGCAATGGCGTTGCGGACATCATCACCAGTGCAGCCATCTTCACACGCCATTCGCACGGCACCAGGCTGGTCGCGGAAAGCGGCCGGCCAGACGGCAAACGTCGAGGCGAACATCCGGTCGGCGCCGGGAACCTCGCCGGAGAGGACCGGGTCACTCGACTGGACGAGCCGCGCGTCGTCGGCGGGCGAACCCGGGGCCGAGCCGACATTCAGGCTCCCGACCGTGACCGATCCGCCGGTCAGCACGGCCAGGCTGCCGGCGGCAGCGTCGGGGCTGTAGGCATTGAGCGTACCGACGCCCGCCAGTTCGCCGCGTACCGTGACCGCCGCTGCCGGAGCCGCCGGTACGGCATTGCGCAGGGCGAGCACGACCTCCAGCGATGCACGACCTTCGTTGCTCACGGCCGCGGCCGGAAAGGCCAGGCAACGGTCGTCGAGCCGCGTGCAGCCGTTGATCTGGACCGTCACGACACCGGGCCTGGAGCCCGCGTTGAACCGACCGCGGAACGCGGGATAGATGCCGTCGCCCGCCGGTGCCGCTGGCGCCGGTGTCGCGTCGGCCGTGCAGTCGCA
The DNA here is from genome assembly GCA_024235855.1 of Burkholderiaceae bacterium. Classification (GTDB taxonomy): domain Bacteria; phylum Pseudomonadota; class Gammaproteobacteria; order Burkholderiales; family Burkholderiaceae_C; genus Rubrivivax. The sequence continues at coordinate 45,745 of JACKLN010000005.1, read as the reverse complement.
GGTCCAGCCGCCCTCGCCGTTGCTGACGCAGGCGAACTGGCGGTCGGCGATCGGCGTGACCATGCCTGCCGGGTCCACCACCAGGAAGCGCTCGCGGAAACTGGGCTGCAACGGGTCGTCCGACGGACGGCAACTGTCCTGGATGCGGCCGCTGTTGAGCAGCGACAGCGTCCATTCCACGCCGCCTTCCGCGGCTTCGAGCGCCAGGGTCGAGCGCCATTGGTTCCCCGCCGTGCGCTGCTCGAAGATGAGGTTGCGGTTGGTGTACGCGGCGACCAGCGCCACGATGAAGAACAGGATGGCGACGATGGCGAGCGTGGCCACGCCACGCTGCGGACGCAGTGTCGACGTGAACCTCATGCCGGGCAGACCTCGGCGCCGTTGAAGCCGAGCACGTCGTTCCGGACACGAACCCGGCTGCTCTGGCTGCGGCGCACCGCGTTGTCCAGGTTGGACCTGGCTTCGATGGTGATGGTGTAGGTGCGAACGGTGAGCGTCGGCCAGCAGGCCGTGTCCAGCGGATCGGCACTGCAGGCCTTGGGGCAGGGCACCTGTTCGGCCACGGCCGCCTCCTCTGCCACCTCGAACGCAGTCACTTCCATGACGCCGCGGTCTGTCAGCTCCTGCCAACCGGATGCTCCGACAAGCGACTGGATGCGACCGCCGTTCAGCCGGAAGCCCCAGGGGCCCTGGCGTGTGCCTTCGCGAAGATACTGGAAGGTGACCTCTTCGCCGCCTTCGGCCACGGTGATGGGGGCGAGCACGTTCTGCGTGGGCAGCCCCAAAGACGGTTGCCAGACGTTGCTGGCCGCCAGTGTCGTCGACCCGGCCCGGCGCAGTTCTCGCGTCATGATGTCCATGCTGGCGCGCAGATCCTGCTGGAGCTGGGTCTCGAGCAGCAGCCGCCGGTTGTCGCCGAGTTGCGTCGACAGCAGCAGCGTCGCACCGGCCAGCACGAACATCCCCACGGCGATGCCGACCAGCAGTTCGACCAACGTCATGCCACGCTGGCGGTGGCACATCGCGGCGTGGACCGGCTTCAGCATGCAGCGGCTCCCACCCGTGTGCTGGCCGGCGCACAGACCTTGACCCGGCCGGCCCGGCCGACCTGGTTCAACAGGATCAGGTTGTTGTCGATCAGGCTGCGGACCTTGAAGGAGTTGATCGATGCGGGCTCGTCGTCCGTCGGTATCGCGAAGATGCCGCCGCTGACGTGGTCGAAGGCGAAGGCAAACTCGAAGTTCTCGTTGTCGCGGACCACTTCGATGCGCACGCCATCGGAACGCGGGACCTGTACCGTGCGGACCTCGACGAGCGGTGCGGCGCACGCCGCACCGGCACCCAGCAGGCAGTTGCACCGTGGCTTGTCGGCCCAGTCCGGAGGCGGCGCCGTGTAGATCGTGTAGCAGGTCATGGCATCGTTCGACCTGAAGGACAGACGTGCCCACTGGTTGCGGGACGCCGCCTCGCTGCGCGCGAACTGCAGGTCGGTCACCAACTGTGCATTGATGCCCTTGAGGCGCTGCAGCAGGATGAAGTCGCGGAAACCGGGCACCCCCACGGTCAGAAGCACCGCAGCCACCGCGATGACGATCAGCAGTTCGGCCAGCGTGAAGCCAAGCTCCGGTGCACGCATCATCGCGCCCAGCAGACGTGGGTGGCTGCGAAGCTGAATTCGTCGCAACTGCCGCAGCCCGCGTACTGAAGGTTGCCACCCTGCATGCGCACGGCCAGCTTGCGGCAACGGGTGTCGGCGGCCTGGGTCGTGTCGTCGTTGCCGGTGGCCACGAGGGTGTAGCCATCGGGCCCGGCCTGGGCGATCGACAAGCTGTAGTAGCCGCCAGGTGTCTGGTCCGCCAGGCCGAGTCCGGGTTCGTCCTCGTCACCCTCGCCCAGCGTGGTCGCGTAGCTGGCATGGCTGCCTCGCCAGCGCTCCTGTGCCTGCTGCACGGCAGCCAGTGCGGTGAATGCCTCCGAGCGCCGGCTCTTGCGCATCGAGTCGATGAACGAGGGCAGGGCAACGGCTGCCAGCAGACCCACCACCACGATCACGATCATCAACTCGGCGAGCGTGAACCCGCGCTGAAGCTGGGACGGGCGGGTGCCGGACTGACGAGAGGCCATGTGCGAATTTTCACGCAACGTCGAGGTTCGGAGGAAGGCGAAGGGCGACCGTTCATCGCCATGAGCCGACCTCCTGTCGTCATCCCCCAAGGTTGGGATCGCTCAGCACGCCACCTGCCCGGGCAGCGACACATCAGGCGTGCAGCTGCGCACACGTCCCATCACGTTGACGACGACCCGCAGTTGGCCGACGGGCGAGTCGAGGCGGATCGAGGCCGTGGGCGTCACCGTGCCCTTGACCGGGTCGAAGCCGACGGAACTCACGTTGGCCCGCAACTGCACCGGATGATCGACGCCGAAGTGGGCGCTGCGCCAGGCCGTGACGCCGGCCTCACAGACCGGCACGCCATCGATGCCACAGTCGCAGCTGTGCGCCGGCCCGTCATGCAGCACGTAGCAGCTGTGACCCCCGGCAGCGACGAAGTCCATGCGCAATACGCTGTTCGCCGCCACCGCGGCGCTGCGCGCCAGCTGGAGGTCGGTCTCCAGCTGGGCCGCGCTGCCTTCGAGCTGGCGGCGGTGCTTCATCGTGTCCAGCGAGGGCAAGGCGCTGCCCAGCAGCACGCCGGCGACGGTGAGGGGAATCAGCGCTTCGACCAGGCTGAAGCCGGACTGGCGACGGGTGGGGGCGGTGGGCATGGCACGACTCCGGTACGGGCTGCAATGCCTGCACTCTAGGCAGCGCCATCGTCGCCAGGAACCCGCGCAGGGAGGGCTCGGCGGGGGCCCCTGGACGGTGGATCCCCCGGTTGGGGGCGATCATCGGCGATCGCCGGGCAGGGGCGGCTCCGCCCTTGCCGTCTCAGATGTCCTGGATCAGCTGCCGGAACTCGTCCACGTCCTCGAAGCTGCGGTAGACGCTGGCGAAGCGAACGTACGCCACTTTGTCGAGCCTTTTCAGTTCCCGCATGACCATCTCGCCCACGCGTGTGCTGGGCACCTCGCGCAGGCCGCTGCTCTGCAGCTTGCGCAGGATGCGCTCCTGCGCGGCATCGATCTGCTCCATGCCCACAGGGCGCTTGCGCAGCGCCAGCATCATCGACGCCCGCAGCTTGTCGGGGTCGAACTCGTCGCGCCGGCCGTCGCGCTTGACGAGCACCGGCAGCGCCACCTCCACCCGTTCATAGGTGGTGAAGCGCTTGTCGCACTTCAGGCAGCGGCGCCGGCGGCGGATGACGCCGCCTTCGTCGGACTCCCGCGTCTCGACGACCTGGGTGTCGTCGTGGTCGCAGTAGGGGCAGCGCATGGCCGGTGGATCGTGTGGCCGCCGCTCAGCGGTAGACGGGGAAGTCGCGCGTCAGCACGGCCACCTTGGCGCGCACGGCGGCGATGGTCTGCTCGTCGTGCGGGTGGTCCAGCACGTCGGCGATCAGGTGCGCGGTCTGGCGCGCCTGCTCCTCCTTGAAGCCGCGCGTGGTCATCGCCGGCGTGCCCAGGCGGATGCCGCTGGTCACCATCGGCTTCTGCGGGTCGTTGGGGATGCCGTTCTTGTTGCAGGTCATGTGGGCGCTGCCCAGGATGGCCTCGGCTTCCTTGCCGGTCAGGTTCTTCGGCCGCAGGTCCACCAGCATCACGTGGCTCTCGGTGCGGCCGCTGACGATGCGCAGACCGCGCTCGATCAGCGTCTCGGCCAGCACCTTGGCATTGGCCACCACCTGCGCCTGGTAGGTCTTGAACGCCGGCTGCAGCGCCTCGTGGAAGGCCACGGCCTTGCCGGCGATCACGTGCATCAGCGGGCCGCCCTGGATGCCGGGGAAGATGGCGCTGTTGATCTTCTTCGCGATGGCCTCGTCGTTCATCAGCACGATGCCGCCACGCGGACCGCGCAGGCTCTTGTGCGTGGTGCTGGTCACCACGTCGGCATGCGGCACCGGGTTGGGGTAGACGCCGGCGGCGATCAGGCCGGCGTAGTGCGCCATGTCGACCATGAAGTACGCGCCCACGGCCTTCGCGACTCTCGCGAAGCGCTCGAAGTCGATGCGCAGGCTGTAGGCGCTGGCGCCGGCGATGATGAGCTTGGGCTTGTGCTCGTGCGCCAGGCGCTCCATGGCGTCGTAGTCGATGGCCTCGTTCGGGTCCAGGCCGTAGCTGACCACGTTGAACCACTTGCCACTCATGTTCAGCGGCATGCCGTGGGTGAGGTGGCCGCCTTCGGCCAGGCTCATGCCCATGATGGTGTCGCCCGGCTGCAGCAGGCCGAAGAACACGGCCTGGTTGGCCTGGCTGCCGGAGTTGGCCTGCACGTTGGCGAAGCCGGCGCCGAACAGCTGCTTCAGGCGTTCGATGGCCAGCGTCTCGACCACGTCCACGTGCTCGCAGCCGCCGTAGTAGCGCTTGCCGGGGTAGCCCTCGGCGTACTTGTTGGTCAGCTGGCTGCCCTGCGCGGCCATCACGGCCGGGCTGGTGTAGTTCTCGCTGGCGATGAGCTCGATGTGCTCTTCCTGCCGGCGGTTCTCGGCGGCGATGGCGGCGGCGACCTCGGGGTCGATCAGCTCGAGGGTGGAGCGGGTGCGGTCGAACATGGGGACGGTTCCTCGTGGACGGTGGCCTGGCCCTGCGCAGGCCGGCGCTCCAGGGGAGTCACCGGCGGAGGGCTGCCCAGGCGAACGGCACTGCGGCCGGACGTCCACGGGACTGCCTCGGCCGCCGCGCTCCCCGGTGGTGGCCCACCTCGGGGCAGGACGCCCCTCATCGCCAGTCGCGCGGCCCGCCAGTGTAGCGCGCAGCGGGCCGGCGTCGGTGCTTCAGGACTGCGGCGCGATGGCGACGCGTTCGGCGGCGGTGTCGGCCGGCAGGGATTCCGGCTCGGGGGCTGGCGCCGGCGGGGTGCTGGGCACGTTCACCGCCACCGACTGCCCCTGCGCCACGCGCTGGATGTGGCTCTGCTCGTACAGCACCTTGGCTGCGTAGCCGCCATCGGTCTCCAGCAGCGCGGCGCCCACGTAGTGCTTCAGACCACCTTCGACGCTGCCCGTGCGGCGGACGTATTCCTTGAGGATCTGCGCGCCCACGCGCAGGTTGCTCACCGGGTCGAAGGCCGCGTGCACGCCGCCGAAGGCCTCGTACTTGTCGTCGTGCACGCGCGTCATCACCTGCATCAGGCCCTGGGCACCGACCGAACTCTGCGCGAACGGGTTGAAGCTGGACTCGATGGCGATGATGGCCAGCAGCAGCGTGGGGTCCAGGCGCGAACGCTGCCCGATGTCCCAGGCCTCCTTGACCAGGCGCGCCACCGGTTCCGGCGCCACGCGGTAGCGGCGCGACAGCCAGCGCGCCACCGAAGCCTGTTCGCGGGTCAGCTCCGCGGGGTCGGCGGCGGTGGCGCGGGCCACTGCGGTGGGCTCGCCCACCACGGCCAGCAGGTCGCCGGAGGCCACGGCGCGGGCCTCGAAGCGGTCCTGCAGCCAGTTCAGCGCCACGGACTCGGCCTCGTGGCGCAGGTCGGGCCGGCCGACAGCGAAGATGGCCGCGGCCACCGTGGCCAGGCCCACCAGCGCCAGCGTGTTGTGACCCAGTTCCAGGGCCCCGTGGCCCACGTCGCGCAGGAACACGGACAGACCGCGCCCAGTGGCGCGCTGCACGTCGCGGATTGCGGCGAGGGTCTGCATGGCTCTCCTTCCATCGAGACCCCGGCGCCGTGGTCGGCGCAGGTCGGGTCTCACAATACATGGCAGGCGCTCATCGCAAAGACCCCAGCGTGGGGGAGGCGCGGCCTGCGTGTTCGGGCTTCCGGGTTAACCCGGATTCGTCTCAGCGCGGCGGATTCTAGGAACCGGTCTATACCCGGTCAAGAATATGGAATGCGTCTCTAATTACTTTCAAGTATGAAATACCGCGACCTGCGAGACTTCATGGGCCAACTCGAACGGCAGGGCCAACTGCGCCGCGTGGCCGATCCGGTGTCGCCTGCCCTGGAGATGACGGCCGTTGCCGACGCCGTGCTGCGTGCCGAGGGCCCGGCGCTGCTCTTCGAGCAGCCCACCGGGCACACCATGCCGGTGCTGGCCAACCTCTTCGGCACCCCTGAACGGGTGGCCCTGGGCATGGGGGCGTCGTCACTGTCGGATCTGCGCGACGTCGGCCGCCTGCTGGCCGCGCTGAAGGAGCCGGAGCCGCCCAAGGGCCTGAAGGAGGTGGGCAAGCTCTGGGACATGGCCAAGGCGGTGTGGGACATGAAGCCCGCTGTCAAGGGCAGCGCCCCTTGCCAGGAGGTGGTGTTCACCGGCGACGACATCGACCTCGGCCGGTTGCCGGTGCAGACCTGCTGGCCCGGCGACGCCGGCCCGCTGATCACCTGGGGCCTGGTGGTCACGCGCGGCCCACAGGGCGTGGCCCAGCCGCGCCGGCGGCAGAACCTGGGCATCTACCGCCAGCAGGTGATCGGCCCGAGGCAGACCATCATGCGCTGGCTGGCCCACCGCGGCGGTGCCCTGGACTTCCGCGACTTCGCACGCGCCAACCCCGGCCAGCCGTTCCCCATCGTCACCGCGCTGGGTGCCGACCCGGCCACCATCCTCGGCGCCGTGACGCCGGTGCCCGACACGCTGAGCGAATACCAGTTCGCGGGCCTGCTGCGTGGCAGCCGCACCGAGCTGGTGGACAGCAGCGTGGGTGAAGCCGGGTTGAAGCTGCAGGTGCCGGCCAGCGCAGAGATCGTGCTCGAGGGCCACATCCCGCCGGCCGCGCCGGGGTTCAGCGGCACGTCGGCGGCCGGCGTGCCGCTGAAGGAGAAGGGCGGCTACCTGCACGCGCTGGAGGGCCCGTTCGGCGACCACACCGGCTACTACAACGAGCAGGACTGGTTCCCGGTGTTCGAGCTCTCGCGCCTGACGATGCGGCGTGAGCCGATCTACCACTCCACCTACACCGGCAAGCCGCCGGACGAGCCGGCCGTGCTGGGCGTGGCGCTGAACGAAGTCTTCGTGCCCATCCTGCAGAAGCAGTTTCCCGAGATCGCCGACTTCTACCTGCCGCCCGAGGGCTGCAGCTATCGCATGGCCGTGATCAGCATTAGGAAGGCGTACCCGGGCCATGCCAAGCGGGTGATGTTCGGGCTGTGGAGCTTTCTGCGCCAGTTCATGTACACGAAGTTCATCGTCGTGGTCGACGACGACGTGGACATCCGCGACTGGAAGGAGGTGGTCTGGGCCATCACCACGCGCATGGACCCGGTGCGCGACACCACGCTGGTGGACCAGACGCCCATCGACTACCTGGACTTCGCGTCGCCGGTCAGCGGCCTGGGCGGCAAGATGGGGCTGGACGCGACCAACAAGTGGCCCGGCGAGACGGCGCGCGAGTGGGGGCGGGCGCTGGGCATGGACGCGGCGGTGACGGCGCGCATGGCACCGCTGGTGGAGCGCCTGGTCGCCGGCCGTTGATCTGCAGCGGTTGATCTGTGTCAGCGCGAATGTAAAGACGGCGCGGAAATGCCCCCGCCCGTCTTGCGCGTGCCGCCGGCTTGTCCTAAGGTTGAACCGCCTTCCACGAAGGCACCCTGAGACGGCACAGTCTTCTGTGCGTCAGGAACGTCGGACGAAAATCTCCGAAGTTCCGCAGGCGGCACCGTCCGCCACGCCCCTCCCGGTCGAAACGGCCCGGAGGGGTTTCTCGTTTCTTGGGCCGTCGGATCTGGCTGGCAGATCTGGCCGACGGTTCAGGCCATGCCCAGCAACTGCGCCAGACTGCGCTCACGCGGCGCGTGCTCCAGCGCCAGGTGGCGTTCCAGATCGCGCAGGTGCGCATCCATCAGCGTCACCGCGCCGGCAGCGTCGCCACGGGCGATGCACTCGACGATTCGTGCGTGCTCGTCGTGCTCGCAGGCGGCATTGCCCGGTGGCTCGTGCAGCGCCACGATCAGCGAGCAGCGCGAGATCGTCTCCGTCAGGTAGCGCAGCAGGATGGGGTTGCCGGCCACTTCCGCCAGCCGCAGGTGGAAGCTGCTGGCCAGCCGCACCCAGGCCGGCTGGTCGGTATCGTCCACGGCCGCCTGTTCCTGCGCCAGCTGGGCCCGCAGGGCGGCCAGATCGTCGGCGGTGGCGCGTTCGGCGGCCAGCGTCACCACCGCGGCCTCCAGCGCGCGCCGCGCCTCGAAGACCTGCCGTGTTTCCTGCGGCGTCGGCACGGCCACGATGGCGCCCCGGTTGGGGCGCAACTGCACGATGTGGTCGTGCGCCAGGCGCTGCAGCACCTTGCGCACCACGCTGCGGCTGACGCCGAACAAGGTGCACAGCGCCGCCTCGGGCAGCTTGGTGCCCGGCGGCAGGCGCTGGCACATCACGCTGTCGAACACGGCGCGGTAGATCCGGGTCTCCACATCCTGCGGCGCCTCGGCCGCCGCGGCGCGCCGGCCCGTGCCGGTGCGTGACGGCCGCTTCTCGGTGGCCGGGGTGGGGCGGGCACGGGGCCCCTTCAGGCGGGTGACGGTCATGGCGCGCGGGAGCTTGCCACAGCTTCAGCCCAGCGCCGCGTGCACCTCGCGCGCCAGGCGGATCAATGCCCGGTCGCTGCCAGCAGGGCCGATCAGCGATACCCCCAGCGGCACACCGTCTTCGTCGGCCATCGGCACGCTCACCTGCGGCAGCCCGGCCAGCCCGGCGATGCAGGTGATGGCCATCGTGCGCAGCCGAACGGCATCGACGGCTGCGGGGTCGGCGTCTCGCCACGGCGCCAGGCTGGCGGCCGATGGCAGCACGGCCACGCCGTCGACGCCCAGCCACGCGCGCACCTGGGCGCGAATGCGCGCCATCTGCCCGCGCGCCTCGGCGGCTGCACCATCGCTGACCCGGCTGGCTGCCTGCCAGCGCCCGGCGATGGCGGCGCCGAACACCGGCTTCGCCTGCGTGATCCAGTCGCCGTGCACCTGCCAGCCCTCGTGCGCGCCGACGGTGGCATACACCTGCCGCCAGTCGGGCAGCGACTCGCCGGGCGCGGCCGGGCTGTCCTGCACGGCCGCACCGAGCACGCGGGCGAGCACGTCGACCAAGCGCCGCAGCGGGCGGTCGAACTCCGGGTCGGCCAGCGCGACGGCGTCGGTGGCCAACATGGGCCGCCGCAGCGTGCCCGGCCAGGCGGGCAGCAGCACGGCGCCCACGCGCTCGAACACGTCACCGTCGTGCGCCAGCCAGGTCACGGTGTCGAAGCCCGGGTGCAGCGGCACCAGGCCGTCGGCCGACAATGCCCCGTGCGTGGTGCGCAGCCCCCACAGGCCGCAGTAGCTGGCGGGCACGCGGGTGGAGCCGCCGGTGTCGGTGCCCAGCCCGAAGTCCACCTTGCGGGCGGCCACCGCCGCGGCCGTGCCGCTGGACGAACCGCCCGTTACCCGGCCGGGCGCGGCGCGGTTGACCGGCGTGCCGTGGTGGTGGTTGTCCCCGTGCAGGCTGTAGGCCAGTTCGTCGGTCAGCACCTTGCCGGCCAGCGTGGCACCGGCGTCCAGCAGGGCCTGCACCGCCGGTGCGTGCCGCGTGGCCGGGGCATGCGTGGCCAGCCAGGTCGGGTTGCCGGCGCCGGTGGGGTGGCCGGCGACGTCGAACACGTCCTTGGCCACGAAGCGCAGGCCGGCCAGCGGGCCCTGGGCCGCCCCGGGCAGCACGAAGCGGCCGTGCGGCACCCAGGCGCCGATGTCGTCGTCGATGTCGAACGAGGTCATGTTCATGGCGCGAAGCCCTCCGGGTCGGCGGCCGCCACGTCGCCCATGTGGTCGCAGATCGCGCCGGGGGTGGTGAACCAGATCTCGCCGCGCGCGCGGGCCGCGGCCAGGTGCGCCAGCGCGCGGCGCAGGTGGCGCAGCCGGTACGGCTGGCCCACCAGATAGGGGTGCAGGGCCAGGCCCATCACCAGGGCCGGTGCGCCGGGCCGCTGCGTCTGGGCCAGCATCTCGTCGCACTGGTCGACGACCATGTCGGCGAAGTCACGCATGTCCATCTGGCGTGCCACCAGCATCGGGATGTCGTTGAGCTCCTGCGGGTACGGCACGGCCCAGAGCCCATGGCCGTCGCGCGTGCGCATGCGGGTGGGCTGGTCGTCGTGGCACCAGTTCAGCGTGTAGCGGTAGCCGGTCTCGGCCAGCAGGTCGGGCGTGGCGTGGCTCTCCGAGATCCACGGCGACAGCCAGCCCTGCGGCGCCTGGCCGCTGTGGGCCTGCATGCGAGCGCGGCACAGGGCCAGCAACTCGCGCTCATCGGCTTGGTCCAGCGTGCCCTGGCGCTCGGCATTGGTGTGGCCATGGCCGACGAGCTCGTCGCCGCGGTCCACGTGGGCCTGCACCAGTTCGGGGCAGTGGTCGTACAGCGCGGTGTTGATCAGTGCGGCGACGGGCAGTTCGAGTGCATCGAACAGTTCCAGGCAGCGCCACGCCCCGACGCGGTTGCCGTACTCCCGCCAGCTGTGGTTGAGCACGTCGGGCTGCGGCGACGTCGGGCCGATGGCCGCCCCCATGCCTTCGCCGAACGCGAAGTGCTCGAGGTTGTAGCCCAGGTAGACGGCCAGCCCCGCGCCGCCGGGCCAGCGCCAGTGGGGGCGCCGGATGATGGGCCGGTAGCGGAAGCGGCCGTGGTCGGGCAGCGGGCCAAGGTAGGTGGCGGGCATGGACGGGTTCCTTCGATATCGCGTGGTGATGCGTTGGTCAGGCCGCGATCCCCGCGCGGGTCAGCAGCCATTCGGCGCTGTCGTTCCAGACGTCCATCTGCGTGATCAGCCCATTGCGCACGACGTAGCGGTCCACGTAGCGGTTGCCCTCGAACGGCGTGCCGTCGGGCCATTCGCCATACAGCGTGCCCAGGCTGTAGACCACGGTGGCCTCCGGCGTGCCGCCGGCCACCGTCTCGGTGGTCTCGATGCGCTTCTTGACCCAGCGGTAGCGCCCGGCGTTGAACGCGGCGCACTCCGACGGGTCGCGCATCGCGCGCCCGCCGGTGAAGCGGATGTGCAGGTCCGTCGCCACGAAGCGGCGGGCCGCGTCCGGGGCCGGGATCATCAGCAGGCGCAGGTATTCGTCGACGATCGCGGCCGGTGTGGCCGCTGTCGCGGCGGGTGCGGAGTCGGACATCGTTCTCTCCTTCGGGGCGTGGGGTTCACCGATGCGGTGCGCGCGTCGGATGGGTTCGGCGCCCATCCGGTGCGTGTGCAAGAGCCGTGCCCACGTGTCGACAACTGACAACTCATATTGTTCACAAGATACGGATGTACTTGTGAGCATTGGCATGGCGCTTGCAAGCAGGGGGCCGCGGCCGCGACGGTCGTCCCTGTCATCCCACACGGAGTCACGCCATGTCCCGCACCACCTCTTTCCTGTCTGCTGCGCGCCTGGGCCGGCGCACGGTCCTGGCCTCGGTCCTGGCGCTCGCCGGCGCCGGCTGGTCCGGCCTGGCCGCTGCGGCAGAACCGATCAAGATCGGTCTCGTCACCGCGTTGTCCGGCCAGTCGGCCCTGGCCGGCGAGGCCATCACGCGCGGCCTGCAGCTGGCCATCGACGAGCTCAACGCCGCCGGCGGCGTGCTCGGCGGGCGCACGTTCGAGCTGGTGCGCCGCGACGACGAGGCCAACCCGGCCAAGGGCGTGGTCGCTGCACGCGAGCTGATCTTCCGCGAGAAGGTCGCCGTGCTCTTCGGCGGCCTGGACACGCCGGTGTCGCTGGCCATCGTGCCGCTGATCAACCAGCAGAAGGTGCCCTTCATGGGCCCCTGGGCCGCGGGCACGCCGGTGACGAAGAACGGCGCCGACCCCAACTTCGCCTTCCGCGTCTCGGCCGTCGACGAGATCGTCGACGTCGGCATGCTGAACTACGCGCAGAAGACCTTCGGCACCAAGAAGCCGGGGATGATGCTGATCAACAACCCGTGGGGTCAGAGCAACCAGAAGGGCCTGGAGGCGGCGCTGAAGGCCAAGGGCGTGCCGTCGGCCGGCATCGAGAAGTTCGAAGGCAACGACGTCGACATGGTGCCGCAGCTCACGCGGCTGAAGGCCGCGGGTGCCGACACCATCTTCCTCGTCGGCAACGTCGGCCCGTCGGCGCAGGTGGTGAAGTCGCTGGACCGCATGGGCTGGAAGGTGCCCATCGTTTCGCACTGGGGCCCGGCGGGCGGCCGCTTCACCGAACTGGCCGGCCCCAACGCCAAGGACGTGCACTTCGTGCAGACCTACAGCTTCTTCGGCAAGCAGGGCCCGGTGGGCGAGAAGGTGATCAAGGCGCTGATGGCCAAGTACCCCGACATCAAGGGCCCGGGCGACATCACGCCGGCCGTCGGCGTGGCCAACGCCTACGACGCGATGCACCTGGTGGCCAAGGCCATTGCCGCGGCCGGCTCCACCGACGGCGACGCGGTGCGCCAGGGCTTCTACAAGATCGACCGCCACGAGGGGCTGATCAAGACCTACGTGAAGCCCTTCTCGCCGGGTGTGCACGACGCGGTGACGGCCGACGACTACGTCTGGGCGCAGTTCATCGACAACCGCATCGTGCCGGTCGGCGTGACGCCGAACTGAGCGCGGCACGGTTCACCGGCATCGCGCGACGATGGATCCCGCACTGCTCGCCGCCGCCCTGGTCGCCGGCATCGGCCTGGGCAGCATGTACGGGCTGATGGCGCTGGGTTTCCACGTCACCTATGCGGTGTCGGGCACGGTCAACTTCGCGCAGGGCAGCTCGATGATGCTCGGCGCGGTGCTGACCTACGTGTTCGCGCAGCAGATGGGCTGGCCCGCGCCGCTGGCGATCATGCTGGCGCTGGCGCTGTGCGCGCTCTACGGCCTGTTGGTGGAACGGCTGGCGGTGCGGCCGTTTGCCAGCCGCGGGTCCGATGCCTGGCTGATGGCCACCGTGGCGCTGGGCATCGTGCTCGACAACGTGGTGCTGTTCGCCTGGGGCAAGGAGCCGCGCAGCATGCCGTCGCCGCTGGCCACCCACCCGGTGGAACTGGGCGGCGTGGGTCTGGGCGTGTACCCGCTGCAGCTGCTGATTCCGTGCATCGGGCTGGCGCTGGCGGCGGCGCTGCACACGCTGTCGCGGCGCACGCGCTGGGGCACGGCGATGCTGGCGGTGGTGCAGAACCCGGCCGCGGCACGGCTGATGGGCATCCCGGTGCGGCGCGTGGTGGCGCTGGCCTTCGCGCTGTCCACGCTGTTCGCCGGCGTGGCCGGCGTGCTGATCGCGCCGCTGTTCAACGTGGCGGCCGACATGGGCACGCTGTTCGGCCTGAAGGCCTTCGCGGTGGCCATCCTCGGCGGCATCGGCAGCGCCTGGGGCGTCATGGCGGCCGGTCTGCTGTTCGGCGCCGTGGAGGCGCTGATCACGGCCACGCTGGGTTCGGGCTACACGCAGATCCTGAGTTTTGCCCTGGTGATCGCGGCGCTGGCGTGGCGGCCCAATGGGCTGTTCGGCCGGGCCGAAGTGAAAAAGGTCTGACGATCGCATGCGCGCGACACCTGCCACGACAGCGGCCACCGCGACGACCACCGCGGCCAATGCATCCATGGCCGGTGCGCGTGCCGCCGGCACATCGACGAGGTCGGTCGCGCCTGCGTCCGGCCGTGCGGGGCAGCCCTGGCTCGGCCTGGGCACGCCGGCGCAGCTGGCCGGCGTGGCCGCGCTGCTGGTGCTGGGGCTGGTGCTGGCCGCCACGGTCAACGGCTACTGGGTCTTCGTGCTCGCCAACGTGGCGCTGCTGGCCATCGTCGGCATCGGGCTGAACGTGCTCATCGGCCTGGCCGGGCAGGTCTCGTTCGGCCACGTGGGCTTCTACGCCATCGGCGCCTACGTGGTGGCCATGCTGACCACGCATGCCGGCTGGAGCTTCTGGCTGGCCTGGCCGCTGGCAGCGGTGGTGGGCGGTGCCTTCGGCGCGCTGCTGGCGCTGCCGGCGCTGCGCGTGAAGGGGCCCTACCTGGCGATGATCACCATCGCCTTCGGCTTCATCGTCGAGCACGGCATCGTCGAGGGTGGCGACTGGACGGGCGGCCAGAACGGCCTGATGGGCATCGCCGCCCCGTCGCTGCCCGGTGGCCTGGAAGGCGAGCGCGCGATGGCGGTGCTGGCGCTGCTGACGGTGGGCGTGGTGCTGGCCGGCTACACCTGGCTGTCGCGCGGCACCTGGGGCGCGGCGCTGCGCGCGGTGCGCGATGCCGAGGTCGCAGCCGCCTCCATCGGCCTGAACCCGCTGGCGCTGAAGACCGTGGCCTTCGCCGTCTCGGCGGTGTGCGCGGCCGCGGCCGGCGGGCTGTTCGCGCCGCTGTCGGGCTTCGTCACGCCGCACACCTTCAACTTCCTGCAGTCCATCCTGTTCGTGCTGGTGGTGATGCTCGGCGGCGTGGGTTCGGTGATGGGCCCGGTGGTCGGCGCCATCGTCGTCGGCCTGCTGCCGGAGCTGCTGGCCAGCCTGGAGGCCTACCGCCTGCTGATGTTCGGCGGCCTGCTGCTGGTGGTGCTGTGGGTGGCGCCGACCGGCGTCGTCGGCCTGTGGCGGCAGGCGGTGGCGCAGTTGCGCAAGGCACAGCCTTCGGCACCGGACATGCCCGCCAACACCACGGATGCGACGGTGCTGCCTGCCCGGGCGCGGCAGCCCATCCGCGCCGAGGGCCTGACGATGCAGTTCGGCGGCGTGCGTGCCGTGGCCGACCTGCACTTCGAGGCCGAGGCCGCCGCCGTGACCAGCCTCATCGGCCCCAACGGTGCCGGCAAGACGACGGCGCTGAACATGCTCGGTGGCTTCTACCGCCCCACGGCAGGTGGCTTCGCGCTCGGTGGCACCGCGCTGACGGGCCGCTCGTCGATGCAGATCGCGCGCGCCGGCGTGGCGCGCACCTACCAGACCTCGCAGCTGTTCGGCGGCCTGAGCGTGCAGGACAACGTGGTGCTGGCCATGCACCGCGGTCGCCTGGGACCGTTGCTGGGTGCGGCGCGCCGCCATGCGCCGGGCCTGCGCGCGCGGGCGCGGCAGCTGCTGGCCTTCTGCGGCTACACCGGCCGCCTGGACGTGCCCGCGGCCGACCTGCCGCACGTGGACCGCCGGCTGGTGGAGATCGCGCGGGCGCTGGCGGCCGACCCCGACGTGCTGCTGCTCGACGAGCCGGCGGCCGGCCTGTCGCGCGAAGACAAGGCCAGGCTCGCCGGGCTGCTGCGCCGAATCGCCGATGCCGGCGTGACCGTGCTGCTGGTGGAGCACGACATGGCGCTGGTGATGGGCATCAGCGACCGCGTGGTGGTGCTGGATGCCGGCCAGCGCATTGCGCTGGGCCCGCCGGGAGCGGTGCAGGCCGACCCGGCCGTGAAGCAGGCCTACCTCGGCGAAGGCCTGGCCACCGACGAGACCGTCGGGGCCGAACGCCAGGGTGCCGCCACCGCCCCGGAACTGCTGGGTGTGGGCGCCCTGGTGGCCGGCTACGGCGCAGAGCCGGTGCTGCACGGCATCGACCTGCAGGTACGCGAAGGCGAGGCCGTGGCGCTGCTGGGCGCCAATGGCGCCGGCAAGTCCACGCTGATGCGTGCGCTGGCCGGCCTGCACCGGCCGCTGAAAGGCGGCATCCAGTTCGACGGCCGCGACCTGGTGCCGCTGGGCGCCGAGGCCACGGTGGCACTCGGCGTGGTGCTGGTGCCGGAGGGCCGCCAGGTCTTCCCCGAGCTCAGCGTGCTCGACAACATCCGGCTCGGCGCCTTCCTGCAGCCGGCTGAGCGCGACGCCCGCGTCGAGCAGCAGCTGCAGCGTTTCCCGCGCCTGCGCGAGCGGCTAAACCAGCGCGCCGGCCTGCTGTCCGGCGGCGAGCAGCAGATGCTGGCCATCGCCCGCGCGCTGATGTCGCGGCCGCGCATCCTGTTGCTGGACGAGCCGTCGCTGGGTCTGGCACCGAAGGTGATCGCCGAGCTGTTCGCGGCGCTGGATGCGCTGCGCCGCGACGGCATGACGCTGCTGATCGTCGACCAGATGGCCGGCCTGGCGCTGGCCCTGGCTGACCGGGCCTATGTGATCGAGGACGGCCGCATCGTCGCCAGCGGCACGGCGGCGCAGATCGCGGCGGACCCGGCGCTGGCGCGCGCCTACCTGGGGGCTGCGGAGGAGGCATGAACAAGCTGCTCGATGTGCCGGTGATCGACCTCTCGCCGCTGCGCGGTGGCGACGCCGCGGCCCGCGCCGCGCTGGCGCGCGAGGTGGACCGCGCCTGCCGCGACATCGGCTTTCTCGTCATCGCCGGCCACGGCGTGGACCCGGCGCTGATCGAGCGCACGCGCGCTGTCTCGCGCGCCTTCTTCGCGCTGCCGCTGGACGAGAAGCGGCGCGTGGCCCGGCCGGCGCCGCACGTCACGCGCGGCTACATCGGGCTGCACGAGGAATCGCTGGCCCGCTCGCGCGACCCCCAGGCCTACGGCAGCGACCTCAACGAGAGCCTGATGATCGGCCCGGTGGACCCGCCACCGCCCGCGGTGGCCGAATCCGGCCGCGCGCACTTCGCACCCAACCTGTGGCCCGAACGGCCGGCTGAGCTGCGCGCGGTTTGGAGCGACTACTACCGCGCGATGGGCGCGCTGGCTGCCGACCTGATGCGGCTGTTCGCGCTGGCGCTGGACCTGCCCGAGACCTTCTTCGACGCCAGGATCGACCACCACATCAGCCGCCTGCGCGTGCGCCTGTACCCGACGCCAGCCACGCCGCCGGAACCGGGGCAGATCCGCGCTGGCGCGCACAGCGACTACGGCAGCCTGACACTGCTGGCCACCGAGGACAAGCCGGGCGGCCTGCAGGTGTGCAACGCCGAGGGCCGGTGGCGCGACGTGCCCATCGTGCCCGGCACCTTCATCGTCAACCTCGGCGAGCTGATGGCGCGCTGGACCAACCACCGCTGGGTGTCGACGCTGCACCGCGTGGTGAACCCACCGATCGGCGCCCTGGCCAGCGGAATCGACACCAGCCGCCTGTCGCTGGTGTTCTTCCACAACCCGAACCACGACGCGGTGATCGAGTGCCTGGACCGCAGCGCGCCGGCGATCTACCCGCCCACCACCTCGGGCGAGCACCTGCGGCGCCAGTTCGTCGCCACGCAGAACCCGGCTGCGGCGGCCGCGCCCTGATCAGCCGAGGCCGAATTCGCGCGCCAGCAGCGCGTAGGAGTGCCGCCGCACCGCCGGGTCTGTGGCCCAGGTGTTGACCACCAACTCGTCGAGCTGCAATTCGGCGGCCAGCGCCCGCAGCTTGGCACCCACGGTAGCAACACTGCCGACGAAGGATCGTGCGCGCATCGGTGCGAGCTGCTGCCGTTCCGCGTCGTCGAAACCGGTGGCGGCGATCTCGTCGGGCCAGCGCAGCGGGCCCAGGCGGCCCCGTGCGCGGTCCAGCCGCCATCGGTCGCGGCTGAGCGCGTGGTGCTGTGCCTCGGCGTCGGTGTCGGCCAGCAGGGCCCAGACGCAGATCGTCGCGCGCGGCGCGGGGTGGCGGTCGCTGGGGCGGTAGAGCGTGCGGTACAGGTGCAGCGCCTGCTCCACGCCCTGGCCGTCCATGAAGAAGTAGGCGAAGGCGTAGGGCAGACCCAGGTGGGCGGCCAGCTGCGCGCCGTAGTCGGAGCTGCCCAGCATCCAGACGTCCGGTGCACGCGCCAGGCCAGCGCCTTCGGGCGGCAGTGGGTGCGCCGGCACGCCGTGCGCCGGCAGACCGCGTGTCCACGCGATCAGTTCCTGCACCTGCTGCGGAAACTCGTCCGGGTTGCCGGCCACGTTCGGGTTCAGCAGCCGCGCGGTACGCCCATCGCTGCCGGGCGCGCGGCCCACGCCGAGGTCGATGCGGCCCGGCGCCAGCGCGTCCAGCACGCGGAACTGCTCCGCCACCTTCAACGCCGCGTAGTGCGGCAGCATCACGCCGGCGCTGCCGATGCGGATGCGTGTGGTGCGCGCCGCGATCGCGGCCATCAGCACCTCGGGCGCGGTGCCGACGATGGTGGGCAGCCCGTGGTGTTCGCTGACCCAGAAGCGGTGGTAGCCCAGGCCTTCGGCAAACACCGCCAGGTCCAGCGTGTCGCGGATCGCGTCGTCCTGGCCGCGCCCGGCGACCCAGACCGACTGGTCGAGGATGGAGAGTCTCACCCCGCCATTGTGATCCTCGCCACTGCGTCAGGCTGCCTTGATCAGGTCGGCCGCCTTCTCCGCGATCATGATCACCGGCGCGTTGGTGTTGCCGGAGACGATGCGCGGCATGATGGACGCGTCCACCACGCGCAGCCCCTGCAGGCCGTGGACGCGCAGTTGCGCATCCACCACGTCGTGCGCCGGGTCCGGGCCCATGCGGCAGCTGCCCACCGGGTGGTAGATCGTGTCGGCGCGGGCGCGGATGACCTGCTCGATCTGTTCGTCGGTCTGCGCCACCGCGGTGGCGTTGAGCTCGCGCCCGCCGAAGCGCGCCAGCGCCGGCTGCTGCAGGATGCGGCGCATGGCCTTGAAGCCCAGCACCATGCGCTGCAGGTCGTCGGGGTCGGTCAGGAAGCCGGGGTCGATGCGCGGCGCGGCCAGCGGGTCGGCACTGTCCAGGCCCACGTTGCCGCGGCTGCGCGGGCGCAGCAGGCACACGTGGCAGGAATAACCGTGGCCGAACACCGGCTTGCGGCCGTGGTCGATCAGCTTGCCGATGACGAAGTGCAGCTGCAGATCCGGCGTGGCCACGTCGGGCGTGCTGCGGAAGAAGGCACCCGCCTCGGCGAAGTTGGTGGTCAGCATGCCGCTGCGCGCGCGCCGCCATTCCAGGATGCCCTTCAGCGCCCGCCACGCGCCGGCCGGGGACAGGCCGAACAGATCGTGCAGCCCGGGCGTGTCGACGATCTGCACCACGTCCGGGTGGTCGTGCAGGTGGCGGCCCACGGCGGGCAGGTGATGCGTGACGGCGATGCCGTGCTCGCGCAGCGCCTCGCCGTCGCCAATGCCCGAGAGCAGCAGCAGCTGCGGCGACTGCAGCGCGCCGGCGCAGACGATGACCTCGCGCTGCGCGAGCAGCGTCTGCGTGCTGCCGTCGTCACGCCGGAGCTCGACGCCCGTGGCGCGCGTGCCGTCGAGCACGATGCGTGTGGCGCGCGCGTTCGTGATCACCTGCAGGTTCGGGCGCGCCAGGTTCGGCGTCAGGTAGCCCTTGGCGGCGCTGAAACGCTCGCCGTTCCGGTGTGTGACCTGGTAGGGCCCCGCGCCTTCCTGCACCGGACCGTTGAAGTCCGTGTTGGCCGGCAGCCCGGCCTGCAGGCAGGCCTGCACGAAGTGCGCGCCGAAGGGGTTGGGGCTGCGCAGGTCCATCACGTTCAGCGGGCCGCCCTGCGCATGGAAGGCGTCGGCGCCGCGTTCGTTGTGCTCGGCGCGCTTGAAGTAGGGCAGCACGTCGTCCCAGCCCCAGCCGGGGTTGCCCAGCTGCGCCCAGTGGTCGTAGTCCTGCGGCTGGCCGCGCAGGTAGATCATCGCGTTGATCGAGCTGGAGCCGCCCAGCACCTTGCCACGCGGCTGGTAGCCACGGCGGCCGCCCAGGCCGGGCTGCGGCACCGTCTGGAAGGCCCAGTTGGCGGTGCCGGTCTGCGCCATCACGGCCAGACCGGCGGGGCAGTGGATCAGCACGCTGCGGTCCGGCGGGCCGGCCTCCAGCAGCGCCACGCGGATGTCCGGGTTCTCGCTCAGGCGTGCGGCCAGCACGGCACCGGCCGAGCCGCCGCCGACGATCACGTAGTCATGGCGGTCTGTCATGAAATGATCCTAGACCGGGTGGCCGCCGATTCCGCCGACGCCTGCCCACGTTAGGCTCACGCCTCTAGAGACCCGGATCCCAGGAGAAACCCCGATGCGTTGGTTGACGCGCGCCGTGCTGGCGCTGCTGTTCCTCTGCGCGCTGATCGCTGCCGCCGCCTGGTTCTACGTGCAGCGCGCGAAGCCGCTGCACGATGGTCGGCTGAGCCTGCCCGGCCTGCAGGCCGAGGTGCGCATCGCGCGCGACGTGCACGGCATCCCCACCATCCATGCGGCCAGCGACGCCGATGCCTTCTTCGCGCTGGGCGTGGTGCACGTGCAGGACCGGCTGTGGCAGCTGGAGACCCACCGCCGCATCGGCAGCGGCCGCCTGGCCGAGGCCTTCGGCCCGGCGGCGCTGGACACCGACCGCTTCCTGCGCGCGCTCGGTGTGCGCCAGGCGGCGCAGGCGCAGTGGGACCGCCTGCCCGCCGAGAGCCGCGCCGTGCTGGAGGCCTACAGCGCCGGCGTCAATGCCGCGCTGGCGCAGGTGAAGGCGCGGCCGCCGGAGTTCCTGGTGCTGGGCGTGGTGCCGGAGGCCTGGACGCCGGTGGACAGCCTGGCCTGGGCGCTGATGATGGCCTGGGACCTGGGCGGCAACTGGCGCAACGAACTGCTGCGCATGCGCCTGGCCGCGGTGCTGCCGCGCGAGCGCATCGACGAACTGATGCCGCCGTACCCGGGCGACCTGCCGGCCGTGCAGCGCGACTACCCGCAGCTCTACCGCGACCTGGGCCTGCTGCGCGCGCCCGTGCGCCAGGCCTGGACGGCACTGCCGGCGCTGGCGCCGGAGTCCGGCATCGAGGGCACGGGGTCGAACAACTGGGTGCTCGCCGGCGCGCGCAGCGCCACCGGGGCGCCGCTGCTGGCCAACGACCCGCACCTGGGCCTGACCACGCCGGCGCTGTGGTACTTCGCCCGGCTGAAGACGCCCACGCTGGACGTGGGCGGCGCCACGATGCCCGGCCTGCCCAGCGTGGTGCTGGGCCAGAACGCGCGCATCGCCTGGGGTTTCACCAACACCAACCCCGACGTGCAGGACCTCTACATCGAGCAGCTGGACCCGGCCGACGCGTCGCGATACCGCACGCCGCAGGGCTGGGCCGCCTTCGAGACCCGGCAGGAAACGATTCGCGTGAAGGGGGGCGACCCGGTCACGATGACCGTGCGCCGCACCCGCCACGGTCCGGTGATCTCCGACGCTGCGGGCCTGGACGACGTCAGCAACGCCGGCCATGTGCTGGCCATGCGCTGGGCCGCGCTGGACGCCGACAGCGACCCCATCGCCCCCAGCCTGGGCATGATGCGGGCGGCCAGCGTCGAGGCCTTCATCGCCGCCGCCGAAGGCTGGGTGGCGCCGATGCAGAACATGGTGGTGGCCGACGCCGATGGCCGCATCGGCATCGTGTCGCCCGGCCGCGTGCCGCTGCGCCAGCCCGACAACGACCTTGCCGGCCAGGTGCCGGCCCCGGGCTGGGACGCGCGCTACGACTGGATCGGCTGGATCCCGGCCGGCGAGACGCCGCGCGAAACCGACCCGGCGCGCGGCTGGATCGCCACCGCCAACCAGCGCATCACGCCGCCGGACTATCGGCATCACCTGACGCACGACTGGACGCTGCCGTATCGGCAGCACCGCATCGAGCAGCGCCTGGCCGAGAAGGCCAAGCACACGCTGGACGACCTGGGCGCGATCCAGGCCGACGTGAAATCGCTCGCCGCGGCCAAGCTGCTGCCCTGGCTGAAGCAGGCCCGCCCGGCCCATGCGCTGGCCGGTGCGGCGCAACAGCAGTTGGCCGGCTGGGACGGCACGATGGCCGGCGACCGCGCCGCGCCGCTGATCCACTGGGCGTGGCAGCGGGCCCTGGCGCGACGCCTGTTCGAGGACGAGGTGGGCGAGGCGCTCTTCGGCAAGCACTTTGGCGGGCGCACGTTCCAGGATGCGCTGGAGGCCGTGCTGACGCGCGACGACGCCTGGTGGTGCGACCACAAGCGCACGCCTGCGGCCGAGACCTGTGCTGAACAGGTGAGCATGGCGCTGGCCGATGCGCTGGACGAGCTCTCGGCCCGCTTCGGCGCCGACCCGGCGCGCTGGCGCTGGGACGACGCGCACCGGGCCGTGTCCGAGCACCGGCCGTTCTCGAAGGTGGCGGCGCTGGCCCCCTGGTTCGAGGTCTCGGTGCCGGTGCCCGGCGACACCTACACCGTGGACGCGATGCGCGTGAGCCTGTCGGACCCGGATGCGCAGCGCTACCGCAGCACGCACGGCCCCAGCCTGCGTGCGCTGTACGACGTGGGCGACCGCACGAAGTCGCGCTTCATGCACAGCAGCGGCCAGAGCGGGCTGCCTTGGGCGTCGGCCTACCGCAGCTTTGCAACGCCCTGGTCCGAAGGGCAGACGGTGCCGCTGTGGCCGGCCGCGGATGCGGCCGCCGCAGGTGGCCTGCTGGTGCTGCAGGCCACAGGCACACCGTGACGCGCCGGCCGGGGCGGCAGGCTCGCTGACGACCCGTCAGGGCCCGTCAGACCAGTCGGGCGCGGTCGCTCTCCTCCAGCACGATCGGCTGACCGTGCGGCGTGCGTTCGGCCGCTTCGGCCCACGCGGTGGCCAGCGCCTGCAGTTGCGCCGCATCGCCCAGGCCGCGTGCGAGCACCAGCGATTCCAGCGCGTTCAGCCAGTGCTGCCAGTAGTGGCGGCCGTCGTCCGGGTCACCCTGCGCCTGCGCGTCGCGGATGGCGGCGGTCAGCGCGGCGGCCCATTCCGGCCAGCTGAAGGCGCCACGTTCGTGCAGCGCCAGCACCAGCGCAAAGGCCTGGGCCTGCCAGGGTTCGCCGAAGATCGGGCCGTCGTCGCCCAGCCGCAGGCCCGGCAGGGCCGAGAGATCGGGGCCGGGGTTCATGCGGCCTCCAGATAGGGCGTCCAGGCGTCCACGCTGACGTGGTCGCGCGGGTCGCCCTGCGGGCCCCAGAGGTCGGCGGCGCTGAACTCCACCGTGAACAGCCACTGGGCCTCGTCGCGGCCTTCGGCATGCGCGTCGGCGAACAGGTGGGCACCGTGCACGCCGACGACCGTGCCGACGTGCCCGCGCACGTAGCGTGGCAGCCGCGTGTGGCCTGGCGGATGCAGGTTGCGCGCACGCACGCGGTCGCCGACGGCGAACGGGGCCGGTCCCGGCGCCGGGCGGCTGACCGGCGTCCCACGGGCGAGCGCGGCGTCGACCTCGTCGGCATGCAACACGCGCAGCGCATGGCCGGTGGCGGCCGGCGTGGCCCTGCCCTGGTGCACGGCGGCCAGTTCGTCGGCGGTCACCAGCCCGCGCTGCCGCATCAGCCGCTCCAGTGCGGCAAGCCAGATCGCGTAGTAGCTCGAGCCCAGGTACTGCGCCGGCGGCAGGCTCTCGCGCGCCGCACGCGACTGGTCGATGTTCCACGCGCCGGTGGCCCCCATGGCCAGCGTCAGGCCCAAGGCCCGGCGTTCCCAGGCGGCGTGGAACAGCGGCTCGTCGGCCTCCGGCTGCACCGGGCCGAAACCCTGCAGGCCGCCCATGTCGTGCACGCCGTTCATGGTCGGTCCTTCAGGGCTGGCGGGCCACGCCCGTGCCGATCATCGCGTCGCGCGTGACCAGGCTGGCGAGCCGGGCCTCGTCCCAGCCGTCGGTGCCGGCCGGGCGCATCGGCACCACCAGGTAGCGCACCTCGGCGGTGGAGTCGCGCACGGCGATGCGCGTGGTCTCCGGCAGCTGCACACCGAACTCCGCGAGCACCGCACGGGGCTCGATGACGGCCCGTGCGCGGTAGGGCGCGGACTTGTACCAGACCGGCGGCAGCCCGAGCACCGGCCAGGGGTAGCAGGAGCACAGCGTGCACACCACCATGTGGTGCACGTCCGGCGTGTTGAACAGCGCCACCATGTGTTCGCCCTGGCGGCCGCTGTAGCCCAGCTCGGCGATGGCGGCGGTGGCGTCGTCGGTCAGGCGCTGCGCGTAGGCCGGGTCGGCCCAGGCCCGGGCGACGACGCGGGCCCCGTTGTGCGGGCCGACGCGGGTCTCGTAGGTCTCGATCAGGCGGTCGACGGCGGCCGGGTCGACGTAGCCCTTGCCGACCAGCAGCGTCTCCAGCGCGCGCACGCGCAGGTCCATGGCGCCGAGGTGGCTGTGCTCGCCGTCGTGGTCGTGATCATCGTCGTGATCGTGGTCGTGGCCTGCCGACATGCGGCGCATTATGGACAGGTCGTGTGCCGGCGCGTGGCGTGCCTGTCAACGCGTGGCACCAAGCCGATCGGCGCACGCGGCCAGCTCGGCCGGGCCCTCGACGGGCCTGGACAAGGTGCAGCGCGTGGTCTCCGTCAGCCGGCCATCGACCAACGCCATGGCGCGTACCGTCGTCCGCGGCTGGTCGGGCACCAGCAGCTGCATCCGGCCCGCCAGGCGGGCCGGCGTCGACAGGCCCAGTTCGGCCTGCCCGTACACGTGGTTCGAGAAACCGCGCTGCGCATCCAGTTCCACCAGCCGGGCACCGTCGCGCCGGTAGACCCGCAGCACGCCGCCGATGTGCGGCGTGGTCACGGCGGCGATCTCGGCCGTGCCGTCGCCGTCCAGGTCGGCCACGCCGACCGGGTTCAGCCAGCGGTTGGGGGTGCCGATGGGCGCCGACTCGGCCACGACCACGAGCCGTCCGGCGTCGAGGCCCAGCAGGGCCAGTCGTGCGCCGCTGCGTCGCGCACTGAGGATGGCCAGCAGATGAACCGGCGCCCCCGGCGTCAGCCGGACAGGCCTGGGCGCCAGGTCCTCGAACACCTGATCCTCCGGCAGCACCAGCGATAGTTCGCGGCCGGCGTCGGTGCGCGCCACCACGCGCGCGTACTCGTGCGGCCGGTCGAGCGCGAAGTGGCCGTAGCGCGTCACCGGCTCGGCATAGCGCGCGTCCACGATCTGCTCAGCCTGGGCCATGGTCACCTCGGGCAGCGTAATCGCGCTGCAGCCCAGTGCGCACACCACGGACCGGCGTGAGACGCCACACGTTCTGTCGTTCATCGGGCATCTTGCTCCTGGTTTGTCGCTGTTGGTCCGGGAGGCCATTGGGGGAGGGCGAAAGGTCTCTAACCTCCGCATCCTGACCGAAAGGCCCGGCCCGGTCGAGTGGGTCCGTGCAGGGGGGTTCAGCCTGACACCGAAAGCGGGCACACTCGCGCGCTTTCCCGAACGAAAGCCCCACCGTGTTCGCCTGGTTCGAACGCCTCGTCGACCCCTATCCCACCACCGAGCCCGCGCCCCCGCCCAAGGGCCTGCGGCCCTTCCTGTGGGCGGCCAGCGAAGGCACCCGGAAGTACATCGGGCTGATGACGCTGCTGACCGCGGCCATCGGCGCCTTCGAGGCCGTGCTGTTCGCGATGCTGGGCAGCATCCTCGACTGGCTGGCCGACGTGCCGCCGGCGGAGTTGTGGGCGCGCGAGGGTGGCACGCTGACGCTGCTGGCCGCCGTGCTGGCCGGCAGCATCGCGCTGGCCGCGCTGCAGACCATGTTCAAGCACCAGGCGCTGGCCGGCAACTTCCCGATGCGGCTGCGCTGGAACTTCCACCGCCTGATGCTCGGCCAGAGCATGGGCTTCTACCAGGACGAGTTCGCCGGCCGCATCGCCACCAAGGTCATGCAGACGGCGCTGGCCGTGCGCGACTGCTGGATGATCGTGGCCGACATCCTGGTCTACGTGGTCATCTACTTCGTCACCATGGCCGCCATCCTGGGGGGCTTCGACGCCTGGATGCTCGGCCCCTTCCTGCTCTGGCTGGGCCTGTACGTGGTGGCCATGCGCTGGTTCGTGCCCCGGCTGGCCACCACGTCCCAGGCGCAGGCCGATGCGCGCAGCCTGATGACGGGCCGCATCACCGACGCCTACACCAACATCGCCACCGTCAAGCTGTTCTCGCACGCGCAGCGCGAGGCCGGCTACGCGCGCGGCGCGATGCAGGAGTTCCTGGGCACGGTGCACCGGCAGATGCGCCTGGTCAGCGGCTTCGAGGTGGTGAACCAGGCGCTGTCGGTGCTGCTGATCGCCAGCACCGCCGGCGTCGCGCTGGCGCTGTGGATGCAGGGGCAGGTGGGCGTGGGCGCGGTGGCCGCGGCCAGCGCGATGGCGCTGCGGCTGAACGGCATCTCGCACTGGGTGATGTGGGAGATGGCCAGCCTGTTCGAGCACATCGGCACCGTGCAGGACGGCATGCTCACGCTGTCGCGCCCGCGCAGCGTGGTCGACCGGCCCGAGGCCGTGCCGCTGAAGGTCAGCCGTGGCGAGATCCGCTTCGAACGCGTGGACTTCTCTTACGGTGGCACGCGCCAGGTCATCGACGCGCTGGACCTGCACATCCGCCCGGGCGAGAAGATCGGCCTCGTGGGCCGCTCCGGTGCCGGCAAGAGCACGGTGGTCAACCTGCTGCTGCGCTTCTACGACGTGGCCGGCGGCCGCATCCTGATCGACGGCCAGGACATCGCCGGCGTCACCCAGGACAGCCTGCGCGCGCAGATCGGCATGGTCACGCAGGACACCTCGCTGCTGCACCGCTCGGTGCGCGACAACATCGTCTACGGCCGGCCCGACGCCAGCGAGCGCGACATGGTGCACGCCGCCGAGCGTGCCGAGGCGCACGACTTCGTGCAGGGGCTCACGGACCCCAAGGGCCGCAAGGGCTACGACGCGCACGTGGGCGAGCGCGGCGTCAAGCTCAGCGGTGGCCAGCGCCAGCGCATTGCCATTGCGCGGGTGATGCTCAAGGACGCGCCCATCCTGCTGCTCGACGAGGCCACCAGCGCGCTGGACAGCGAGGTCGAGCAGGCCATCCAGGCCAGCCTGTACCGGCTGATGGAGGGCAAGACGGTGGTCGCGATCGCGCACCGCCTGTCCACCATCGCCGCGATGGACCGGCTGGTGGTGATGGACCATGGCCGCATCGTCGAGATGGGCACGCATGCGCAGCTGCTGGCGCAGGGCGGGCTCTACGCACGGCTGTGGGCACACCAGAGCGGCGGCTTCCTCGGTGACGACGACGGCGACGAGGCGGCCCAGGACGACACCACGCCCGCACTGGCCTGATCGCGCCATAGGATGACGCCATGTACCTGCCCGACCACTTCTCGCTGTCCGACCCGTCTGCGCTGCAACGGGTGATGCAGGCCCACCCGCTGGGCACCCTGGTGCACCCGGGGCCCGACGGCCCCGATGCCGACCACCTGCCGTTCGAGTACGACCCCACGCCCGGTGACGCGAACCCGCTGGGTACCTTGCGCGCCCACGTGGCGCGCGCCAACCCGCTCTGGCAGCGCTGCCCCACGGGCACGGCCGTGCGCGTGATCTTCCAGGGTGCCGACGGCTACATCTCGCCGAGCTGGTACCCGAGCAAGCACGCCACGCACCGCCAGGTGCCGACCTGGAACTACACCGTGGTGCATGCCGTCGGCCGGTTGGTGGTGCGCGACGACGTGCGCTTCCTGCGCGGCCTGGTGGCCCGGCTGACGCGCCACCATGAAGCCGCCGAGCCGAAGCCCTGGAAGATGGGCGATGCACCGGCCGACTACATCGACGACATGCTGCAGCGCATCGTCGGTATCGAGGTGGTGGTGACGGCGCTGGTGGGCAAGGCCAAGCTGAGTCAGAACAAGGCCGCCGAAGACCGCCACGGTGCGGCGCAGGCGCTGGCTGCACGCGGGCATGTCGCGTTGGGTGACGCGATGGCCCGCGCGGCGGGCGAGGGCGCGCCACCGGTGCGCTGAGCGCGGGTCAGGTGGCCTGGCTGTCCACCAGGATCTGCGGCTCGCGCGCCGCTGCCGCGGGCAGGCTCACGCAGCGGTTGCGGCCGCCGCTCTTGGCCGCGTACATCGCCCGGTCGGCGCGTGTCAGGAGTGCCGAGCCGTCCTCGCCCGGGCCCAGGCTGCTGACGCCGAGGCTGGCGGTGATGTGCGGCAGCGGTGTGTCGCCAAAGGCCGGCACGCGTGCCGCTGCGATGGCCTGGCGCAGACGCTGTGCGGCCTGCTCGGCCTCCCGCGGCGTGGCGCCGGGCAGCAAGGCCGCGAACTCCTCGCCACCGCAGCGCGCGGCCAGGTCGTAAGGCCGCAGGCTGGCCAGCAGCACGCCGGCCAGGTGCGCGAGCACGGCGTCACCCGCTGCATGGCCACGCTCGTCGTTGATGCGCTTGAAGTGGTCGACGTCGATCATGCACACGGCCACGGGTGTCTGCTCGCGGTGCGCGCGTGCCACCTCGGCCTGGAGCCGGGCCATGAAGTAGCGCCGGTTGTACAGGCGGGTCAGGTCGTCCCGCACGGCCAGTTCGCGCAGGGCGCGGCGGGACACCTCGACCTCGTGCATCAGCGTGACGATCATCGACGCCGCCAGCGGCGCGACGATGGAGGGCACGGTCACCGCGATGGCCAGGTCGATCCAGGACAGGTTCACCGGGTCGCGAGCCAGGCCGGCGGCGAGGGTGATGGACACCGACAGCACGATCGACAGCAGCGTGATGGCCACCACGGCCCGACGCGGCCCCATGCGCATCAGCGCACCACGCCATCCGCCCGGCGCAGGTTCGGCCAGCGGGTCGGTGGGATCCTGTACGGGTTGCTCGCTCAAGCCGCCGCTTCCTGTGGGCGCGAATCGAGCCAGGATCATCGACGGCCGCTTGCCCCGGCTTGAGCCTGGGGCCCGGCGGGCGGGCATCGCCCACCGGCGGGTCGCTAAGGCTGCTTGAGGTCGATCTGGATCTGCGCGCCTTCCGGTCCCAGCGTGACCAGCGCCTCCTCGAAGCGCGGCGGCGACAGCGCCGGCAGCCGGTTGTTGCTGGCGCCGTAGGGTTCGCGTGGCAGGCCCAGCAGGTTGGTGTCGATGCGGCCATTGCCGTTGAGGTCCTGCAGCACCATCACCGCCCACCGGCCCTGGGGCAGGCCGGGAAAGCTCACGCGCACCATGTCCGCGTCGGCGCGCTGGCGCAGCGTCGGCTGGGTGGGGGCAGGCGCGTTCGGAAAGCCGTCCGCGGTGTCGAACAGGGCGATGCGCAGTTCGCCCTGCCCGGGCAGCACGTTGCGGATCGTGATCTCCAGGTCGGCAGCGGCCGGGGCGGCTGCCGCGCCGGCGGGCATCAGGCAGGCCGCCGTCAAGGCGCCGATCAGCAGGCGTGTCATCTCGGGTCCTTCCAAGCGCGGCAGTGCTTCGAGTGGGGACAGTTCGTCAGACCAGTGGCTGCCCGCGCCACGCGGCCAGCAGCGTGAACAGGGTCCAGCCGGTGTAGGCCACGGTGAACAGGGTCACCGCTGGCAGCGCGCGCCGCGGCGGCAGCCACCGTGCCATCGCCCAGGCCACCAGCGGCAGCACGTGCATGGCGTGCAGGCCGAAGAAGTGCGCCACCCGCAGGTCGCCGCCGTCGCGTGACCAGCCCAGCAGCGGCAGGCCGCCGGCGTCGCTGGGCGTGCCGCCCACCCAGTGGCCGCTCTGCGCCGAGACCACCGCGCCGGTCAGCGTGCCCAGCAGCCAGCCGGCCAGCAGGCCCAGGGCCAGCCCGCGCTGCAGGACCGGGCCGCTGGCGAAGCGGCGGTCGCGCGCCACCCACCACCCCAGCATGCCCGCGCAGCCGGTGAGCAGCACCGCGCCCACGCCCATCAGCCCGTACAGCAGGCCGGCCATGGGATCGGCCACGTTGAAGTGCGAGGCCTCGCCGCGAGACGCGCGCCAGGTGATGTAGGCCAGCTCGAACACGCCGGTGACCACCGCCACCGCGCTCAGCCGGCCCAGCGCCCGCTGGCGCCCCGGCGCGTCGGACAGCGCCGCGGCCACCAGCGCCAGCGTCAGCAGGTGCACGCCCACCGAGAGGTGGAACTTCCACGGCTTGAGCCAGACGCTGACGCCGTTGAAGCTGCGCCCGTCCACCACCAACAACACCAGCAGCGGCAAGGTCAGCGCCAGGGCGGCCCAGCCCGACCACCAGAGCCACGGCGTGCGGGACCGCGCCGTCGCGGCCCAGCCCGGCGGCGCGGCGAGACCCTGGGCTGGCATCGGCAGCGGGGCCAACGGGTCAGACCGCATGGCCGGCTCCCTGGGCAGGACCACGCCAGCCCTGCCACGACCGGAGCCCGAAGTGCAGCAGCAGGCCCACCGGCCCGGCCAGGAAGGTCAGCACCAGGCTGGGCAGTGCCGCCGTACGCGACAGTCGGTGCGCCAGCGTCTCGTCGACGATCCAGCGGCCGACGAAGAGGTCGAACGCCAGGTAGTGCACCCAGCCGGCCAGCAGCAGGCCCGGCGCGCTGAACAGGGCCGCCACCTCGGCCAGTGAGCCGAACCCGCCGCCCGGTGCCGCGCCCCAGTGGCGCGCGAGCGCCACCGCGTAGCCGGCCGACAGCAGCAGCGGCACGGCACGGCCGCCCACCCACAGCAGCGGCGGGCGCCAGCGCCCTGGCGCCCACAGGCCCGCCAGCAAGACGAGCCAGCCCAACATGGCGATGGTGCTGGCCAGCGAGAACGAGGTTTCAAGCGACATGGGCATTTCCAGTTGTGCCGATGGCGGCGGACGGATGGAACCGCATGGTTTTGACAGTGTCAAGATTTGAGGGTGACTCTAGGGCCTCATCTGGACGATGTCAAGATTAGAATGACACCATGGCCACACGTCCATCGCCCAGGCCGGTCGAGCCCGCCGCGCCCGCCGGTGACAGCTACCACCATGGCGCCTTGCGCGAGGCCCTGCTGACGGCCGGCGAGGCCCTGCTGGCCGAGCGGGGGGCCGCGGGTTTCACGCTGCGCGAATGTGCGCGGCGCGCGGGCGTGTCACATGCGGCGCCGGCCCACCACTTCGGCGATGCACGCGGCCTGCTCACCGCGCTGGCCGCGCGCGGCTTCGACCGCATGGCCGACCTGATGGCGCGCTACCGCGACGCCGCGCCGGCCACGCCGGAAGCGCGCCTGGTGGCCGTCGGCCGCGCCTACATCGACTTCGCGCTCGACCACCGCGCGCACTTCCTGCTGATGTTCGGCGCCGACCGCCTGGACCGCGACGATGCGGAACTCCAGCGCTGCGGCAGTCGCAGCGCCGCGGCGCTGCAGGAAGCGATGGCAGAGGTGATGGCCGCGCGCGCGCTGCCGCCGGCGTCGCTGCCGCAACGGCTGCTGCTGGCCTGGTCGGCGGTGCACGGCTTCGCGATGCTGGTCATCGAGGGCCAGTGCCAGGACTTCTTCGGCATCGGCAGCGACCATCCGAAACGCGCGCGCACCGCCGCCGACGCCGTGCTGGCCCTGCTGCAGGGCGCCCTGGCCGGGCCGGGCTGAGCACCGCAGGCGCAGCCTGGCCGGCCTCAGAACCGGTTGCGCAGGTCAGCCGGCGCCGCCGGCGCGTTGAACTGGGCCATCCGCGCATCGTCGACGTAGCGCAGCGTGGCGTCGCCGATCGTCGGGTGCGTGTAGACCAGCCGCAGGCCGTCGTCGAAGCGCCACTGGAAGCCGCCGCGTGGCGAGCTGCGGCTTCCGAAGCCGCCGAAGGGCAGGGGCCGCGCCGACTCGGTCAGCGGTGCGCCGTACTTCTCCAGCAGCAGCTGGCGCAGGGCCAGGTTGTCCTCGCCGTAGGCCTTGACGGTGAATTCCACCTGCGCCACGCGGCCGTCGTGGGCGGTCACCACCAGGCGCTGCAGCGCCGGCACGCCGACGGCACGCACGTCCAGCGCCGCGGCGGTGCCGAAGGGTGTGGGCAGCGGCGTGGCGCCGACGGCGCGCGCCGCGGCCACGAAGGCGTCCACCGTGGCGTCCTTCAGCGCCAGCCCGTAGAGCGACAACACCTGCGGCTCCGACCTGGCCCATGCGGGAAACCCGCCCATGACGACAAGACATGCCCTGCGTTGCATGGCGCCACTGTAGTCGCTGAGAAAAAACGTTACGCAGCGCGACGACTCTGAAAGGACGCCGCGCGCCTCGTTGGCCACCATGGGCACACCTTCCACCACCCCTGCAAGGAGTTCCCCATGAAGACCTGGATCAAGCGCACCCTCATCGGCGTAGCAGCCGTTTCCGCCCTGGGCATCGGCGCCGTGGCCGTGGCACACCGCCACCACGGCTATCCGATGAGCGACGCCGACCTGACCCGCGCCAAGACGCATGCCGTCGAGCGCATCGCGGGCCGCATGGACCTGGATGCCGCCCAGCGTGCTCAACTCGACACGCTGGCCGACGCCCTGCTGGTCCAGCGCAAGGCCCTGCTCGCCGGCACCGAGCCGCGCGCCGCGCTGCAGGGTCTGGTGTCCGGCCCAAGCTTCGACCGCGCTGGCGCCGAAGCCCTGCTGATGGCCAAGACCGACGCGCTGCGCGCCGGCGCCCCGGCGGTGATCGCCGCCTTCGGCGACTTCTACGACAGCCTGAACCCCGAGCAGCAGGCCCGGCTGCGCGAGCGGCTGGCCCAGGGCCGCGAGCATGGGCACCGTGGCCGGGACCGCGACTGACGCGCCCGGCGCAGGGAAGCCTTGGCGATACAGTGGGCGCATGCCCGCGCTGCGCCCACCGCCGCCATGCCCACGCTGCTGCTGATCGACGACGACGAGGCGCTGGCGCCGCCACTGGCGGCCTACCTGCAGCGCTTCGGCTTCACGTTGGAGGCCGCGCACCGCCCCTCCGAGGGTCTGGCTCGGCTGGCGCGCGGCGACATCGACGCGGTGATCCTGGACGTGATGCTGCCGGAGATGGACGGCTTCGAGACCCTGCGCCGCATCCGCCAGACCAGCGCCGTGCCGGTGCTGATGCTCACCGCGCGTGGGGAACTGAGCGACCGCGTCGTCGGCCTGGAGTCCGGCGCCGACGACTACCTGCCCAAGCCCTTCGAACCGCGTGAGCTGGCGGCGCGGCTGCAGACCATCCTGCGGCGCGCGCGCAGCGCCCCGGCGGGTGCGCAGTGGCATTTCGATCGCCTGGTCATCGACACCGATCGCCGGGAGGTGGCGCGCGACGGCGAACTGCTGCCGCTCACCGGCACCGAGTACGAACTGCTGTGCCTGCTGGCGCGCGAGCCGCAGAAGGTGTTCAGCCGCGACGACATCCTCAACCGCCTGCGCGGCACCGATGCCGACCTGCATTCGCGTGCCGTGGACATCCTGGTCAGCCGGCTGCGCCGCAAGCTCGAGCCGCTGGATCCGATCAAGACCCTGCGCAACGCCGGCTACGCGCTGGCGCTGCCGCGGCTGCCGTGAAGTTGCCCCGCCTGTCCCTGCGCTGGCGCCTGGTGGGCCTGTTCCTGGCGCTGGCGCTGGCCAGCACCGTGGTCTTCCTGGGCGGCCTGCAGCGTGCCGTGGCGGCCGGCTGGCAGACCTGGGCGCAGCCGCTGCTGGGCGACTACGTCGACCGGCTGGCCGCCGACCTGGGCAGCCCGCCCGACCCGGTGCGGGCGGCGGCGCTGGAGGCCCGGTTGCCGGTGCGGGTGCGCATCGAGGGGCCGGTGGTACGCTACGACGGTTCGCCGTCCCCGTACGGGGAATCGCGGTGGCGGCATCGCGATGACGACGACGGCGACACGCCGTTCGCGCTGGTGCGCACCACCGGCGACGGCCACCGCATCACGCTGGGCCTGGCGGCCCCGCCCGACGGCTGGCGGCCGCGCGGCGGCACCTGGGTGCCGGTGACGGTGCTGCTGGTCTGCACCGCGCTGGCCTATGCCCTGGTGCGCCGCTGGCTGGCCCCGCTGGATGCCATCGGCGCAGGGGCCGAGCGCTACGGCCGCGGCCGTTTCGACACCCGCATCGCCGCGCGCCGGGGTGACGAACTGGGCCGCCTGGCCGACCGCATCGACGCCATGGCCGGCAGCCTGCACGGCATGCTGCAGGCGCAGCGCACGCAGTTGCTGGCGGTCAGCCACGAGTTGCGCAGCCCCTTGACCCGGGCCCGCCTGAACGCCGAACTGCTCCCCGACGGCCCTGAGAAGGACGCGGTGGTGCGTGACCTGGCCGAGATGCGCGACCTGATCGCCGACCTGCTGGAGAGCGAGCGCCTGGCCGCCGGGGCCGCGGCGCTGACCACCGAGGCCGTGGACCTGGGCGCGCTGGTGCGCGAGGCGGCGGCCGATGCCGGCGCGGAACCGTCGGTGGCGGCGGGCCTGGGGACCGTCCAGGCCGACCCGGCCCGCCTGCGTCTGTTGCTGCGCAACCTGCTGGCCAACGCACGTCGCCACGCGGCCGACGCGCCGCGGCCACCGGTGCTGTTCGTGCGGCGTGCGGATGAGACCCTGGAGTTGGGTTTGCGCGACTTCGGCCCCGGCGTCCCGCCGGAGGCGCTGGCGCACCTGGCCGAGCCGTTCTACCGCCCCGACAGCGCCCGCACGCGGGCTGCCGGCGGCGTGGGCCTGGGGCTGCACCTGTGCCGGCGCGTGGCCGAGGCCCACGGCGGCACCCTGGTGATCCGCAACGCCGGGCCGGGGCTGGAGGTGGCGATGCGCTGGACACCCGGCGCCGACTAAGGCCTTCGGCCGGCACCGGACGGCGCCTGCGGGGACAATCGAGCGATGTCCGCCGCCGTCACCCTGCCTGCCGCCAAGTCCCTGGGCAGCTACCGTCCGTTCTGGGCCAAGCGCTTCGGCCCGGCGCCGTTCCTGCCCATGAGCCGCGCGGAGATGGAGCGCCTGGGCTGGGACAGCTGCGACGTGATCATCGTCACCGGCGATGCCTACGTGGACCACCCCAGCTTCGGCATGGCCGTGATCGGCCGCGTGCTGGAGGCGCAGGGCTTCCGCGTCGGCATCATCGCCCAGCCCGACTGGCAGTCGGCCGAGCCGTTCCGCGCGCTGGGGCGGCCGAACCTGTTCTTCGGCGTCGCCGCCGGGAACATGGATTCGATGATCAACCACTACACGGCCGACCGGAAGATCCGCAGCGACGACGCCTACACGCCCGGCGGCGTGGCCGGCAAGCGGCCCGACCGCGCCACGCTGGTCTACACCCAGCGCTGCCAGGAGGCCTACAAGGACGTGCCGGTGGTCATCGGCGGCATCGAGGCCAGCCTGCGCCGCATCGCGCACTACGACTACTGGCAGGACAAGGTGCGCCGCAGCGTGCTGGCCGACAGCAAGGCCGACCTGCTGCTCTACGGCAACGCCGAGCGCGCCATCGTCGAGATCGCGCACCGCCTGGCGCGGCGCGAGCCCATCGAGGCCATCACCGACGTGCGCGGCACGGCTTTCCTGGTGCGGTCGGCGCACGCGCCGCAGGGCTTCCAGGAGATCGACTCCACCGAGGTCGACCAGCCCGGCCGCATCGACGAGCACATCAACCCCTACCAGATGCCCGAGGAGGCCGCGGCATCGCGTGGCCAGACCTGCTCGAAGGACGAACCCGCCCCGGCCGAGGCCGTGGTCGCGATGCCCGTCTCCCGCCGCACCGGCGCCGTGGCCCTGCCGCCGCGCGACAAGACCGTGATCCGCCTGCCGGCCTACGAGCAGGTGAAGAGCGACCCGGTGCTCTACGCCCACGCCAGCCGTGTGCTGCACCTGGAGACCAACCCGGGCAACGCGCGCGCGCTGGTGCAGCGCCACGGCCCGCGGGACGTGTGGATCAACCCGCCGCCGATCCCGCTGAGCACGGCCGAGATGGACGCGGTGTTCGACCTGCCCTACGCGCGCAGCCCGCACCCGGTGTATGCGGACGCCTCCGGCGGGCATGACGGCCCGACCAAGATCCCGGCCTGGGAGATGATCCGCTTCAGCGTGAACATCATGCGCGGGTGCTTCGGCGGCTGCAGCTTCTGCTCGATCACCGAGCACGAGGGCCGCATCATCCAGAGCCGCAGCGAGGATTCGATCATCCGCGAGATCGAGGACATCCGCGACCGCGTGAAGGGCTTCACCGGCGTCATCAGCGACCTCGGCGGCCCCACGGCCAACATGTACCGCCTGGCCTGCAAGAGCCGCGAGATCGAAGCCGCCTGCCGCAAGCCCAGCTGCGTCTTCCCCGGCATCTGCCCCAACCTGAACACCGACCACGGCCCGCTGGTGAAGCTGTACCGCCGCGCGCGGCAACTGCGCGGCGTGAAGAAGATCCTCATCGGCAGCGGCCTGCGCTACGACCTGGCGGTGCAGAGCCCGGAGTACGTGAAGGAACTGGTGCAGCACCACGTGGGTGGCTACCTGAAGATCGCGCCGGAGCACACCGAGGCCGGGCCGCTGGGCAAGATGATGAAGCCCGGCATCGGCACCTACGACCGCTTCAAGCAGATGTTCGAGCAGTACAGCGCCGAAGCGGGCAAGAAGCAGTACCTGATCCCGTACTTCATCGCCGCCCACCCGGGCACGCGCGACGAGGACATGATGAACCTGGCGCTCTGGCTCAAGCGCAACGGCTTCAAGGCCGACCAGGTGCAGACCTTCTACCCCAGCCCCATGGCCACCGCCACCGCGATGTACCACTCGGGCCTGAACCCGCTGCGCGGCATCCACCGCGACGCGCGCGCCGAGAAGGTGGACATCGTGCGCGGCGAGAAGCGCCGCCGCCTGCACAAGGCCTTCCTGCGCTGGCACGACCCCAACAACTGGCCGCTGCTGCGCCAGGCGCTGCAGGACATGGGCCGTGCCGACCTCATCGGCAACGGCAAGCAGCATCTGATCCCGCGCTACCAGCCGGCCACCGACGGCAGCTACAGCAGCGCGCGGCGGGCCAACAGCACCCCGGCCAAGCCCTCGGCCAAGCTGGCCGCGCGCACCGCACCGAAGACCGGCACGCCGCGCAAGGGCACCGTGCTGACCCAGCACACCGGGTTGCCGCCGCGGCGAAAGGGCTGATCGCCGGCGCGGTCTCTCGGCACGAATTGTCAAATCTGGTTGACGGCATAGACTGTCAACTCCAGACCTGACAGCTGAAAGGGGCCGGGATGAACTGGACGATCGTGCTCTTCCTGGCCGCCGGCGCGCTGTTCGGCCTCGTCAGCCACCCCAAGCGTCACCTGTTCAGCGAGGGCAGCACGCGTCCCGGGCGACCTGGCGAAGGTGGCTTTGCCGAGAGCCGGCTGTGGTGGACGCTGCAGTGCGCCTTCCTGTGGCCGGTGCTGCTCGGTGCCGGCCTGTACACACTGGCGTTCCGGCGCTGGTCTCGGCGGCGCTGACGTTCAGTCCGTGCAACGGCCCGCGTGGTGCGGGCCGGCCTTGGCCAGTCATCGCGGCATTCAGCTTCGGCCCGTTCTGCCGACAACACGGGGACGCCCCTGCGGCGGCCGATGACTGCGCGCGGGTGACCCGCGACGGCGGTGCTGGCGCCTGCGCAGGGTCGACAGCCCAACCCCTGACTTCGTGGCTTCCGGGCCCGGTGCCGATGCACAAGCTCCTCTCACTCCTTCCGCTGGCGGCGCTGAGCGGCTGCCTGGCTGTCGTCGGCCCGGTGTCCACGGAGCGATCCTCATCCGTCCCGGGTGAGGTCGCCCAGCCTTCGCCGCGTGTGGCCGAAGGCTCGCAGCCGTTCGGGCTCGCGTTCGAACTGGAAGCCGAGCGCCCGCTGTGCGTGCACGACCTGGCCTGGCGCCTGGACGGTGTGCTGACGCGGGCGCCCTCGCCGTGGCACCGGCAGTTCTGCACGCATCCCGAGCAGCGCCACGGCCGCACGGTTCACGTCGCCAGCCTGGCGCTGGGCGTGACGCTGCCGGCACGGCTCGACACGCTGAGCGTGCACTTCCGCCATCACCCGGCCGCGCCGCTGCGCATGGCCGAGTTCATGCTGGGCCCGAAGCTCGAGTACAAGCCCGGCTGGCGGACGGAGAGCCTGACGGTCGTCCTCACGTCCGACGACGTGAAGCTCGACCGGCTGGCGGTCAGGACCAAGGAGGGGTCGTCGACGCGCCGCGAGGTGCGCGAGCGCATCGACGTGCAGGGCACCCGGCGCGACGGCGCGTTCTGAGCCGCCGAAGGGTGATCGCCGGGCCGGGCCCGGCTTCAGGCCTTGGGCATGCGGTACAGCGCGCAGATCTTGTTGCCGTCCGGGTCGCGCAGGTAGGCCAGGTACAGGCGGCCGGCGGCGCCTTCACGCACGCCGGGCGGGTCTTCACAGGTGGCCCCGCCGTGGGCCAGGCCGGCGGCGTGCCAGGCGTCGGCCTCGGCGGCCGACTTGCAGGCGAAGCCGATGGTGCCGCCGTTGCCCACCGTGGCCGGCTGGCCGTCGATGGGCAGCGTCACCGAGAACACGCCGGTGGGCGTGCGCCAGAAGACGCGGTGGCGGTCGACCATGCCGGGCGGCACGCCCAGGGGCTGCAGCACGGCGTCGTAGAACGCCTTGGCGCGCTCCAGGTCGTTGGTGCCGATCATGATGTGCGAGAACATGCAGGGGTCTCCTTGCAAGGTTGGGTTGAAGGTTCGACTCAGCGCCCGGCGCGCGCCTGGCGCCGCGGCGGTGTGATCCAGTCGAGGAACTCGCCAGTCCACTGGCGCGCATTGCGCGGCTTGAGGATCCAGTGGTTCTCGTCGGCGAACCACAACAGGCGCGCCTCCACGCCACGCGCCTTGAGCGTGTTGTAGTAGGCCAGGCCGTTGCAGTCCGGCACGCGGTAGTCCTTTGCGCCGTGGATCACCAGCGTGGGCGTGGCCATGCGGCCGGCGGCGACGTGCGGGCTCTGCGCCAGCACCTTGGCCATGTCGTCCCAGTAGAAGGCGCCCAGGTCGCGTGGACGGTGCAGGAAGCTGTCGGCGCTGAAGGTGGCCACGCGGTCGAACACGCCGGCGTGGCAGACCATGCGCCGGTAGCGCCCGGGCGTGGCGTGGCCGTTCATCCACGCGACCAGGAAGCCGCCGTAGCTGCCGCCGCTGGCGTCCAGCCGCGTGGCGTCGGCCCAGGGCTGGCGCAGCAGCCAGTCGCTCGCGGCCTCGATGTCCTGCAGTTCCAGTTCGCCCTGACGGCCCATGATGCTGTCGCGGAAGGCGAAGCCGAAGCCGCTGCTGCCGTGGAAATTGACCTGCGCCACCACGTGCCCGCGCGCGGCCAGCACATGCACGTTCCAGCGCAGGCTGAAGCTGTCGCCGGCGGCCGAGTACGGCCCGCCGTGCAGCACGTGCAGCACCGGCAGTTTCTGCTTCGGTGCACGGTCCGGGTCGACGCCCGGCGGGAAGGTCAGCCACAGCTGCACCGGGTCGCCCTGGGCGCCGGTGACCGTGACCTCGCGCTGCACGCCCAGGCGGCGCCGCGACAGCAGCGCGTCGTTGAACCGCTCCAGACGGCGAGGGGCGGCGCCTTCGCCGGTGCCGGCGCCCAGCGCCAGCACGCGCGGCGGGTGCATGGCACTGTCGGCAGCCACCACCACCTGGTCGCGCTGGACGTCGAAGCCCTGCAGCCAGCCGCCTTCGAACACACGGGCAATGCCGCCGCTTTCCATGTCGCACCGCCACAGGTGACGCCGTCCGCGTTCCTCGGCGCCGAAGAGCACGGCGCTGCCGTCTGCCGCCCAGCGCAGCGGGCCGTCGACGTCGAGGTCCCAGTCGGCCGGGCTGACGCAGCGCCAGCGGTGATCGGCGGTGATCAGCGCCAGCCGGTTCAGCGCCGTGTGGCGCTGGCCGATGGGTGCGGCCGTGAAAGCCAGGGCACGGCCGTCGGGCCGCCAGGCGGGGGTGCCCAGGTCCCAGGCCGGGTCGTCCACCAGCGTGCGCACGCGGCGGCTGCGCAGCTCCAGGGCCGACAGGGCCCAGCGCCCGGCCGGCCGCGGCGGGTGGTCGGGGTCGTGCACGAAGGCCACGCTGCGGCCGTCCGGGTGCGGCGCGTAGGCGGCGGCACCGGCGTCGGTGCGCGGCAGTTCCAGCGCCGTGCCCTCGAACAGGTCCACCGCCCGACCGCTGTCCACGTCCAGCAGCCACAGGTGCAGCACGCGGCCCTGCGGCAGGTGCTGGTCCCAGTGGCGGTAGAGCGCCTCGCCGGTGGCATAGCCGCTCTCCTTGCGCTCGGCGAAGGCCTGGTGGCGCCTGGCCTGGGCGGCGGCACCCTTCAGGTCCGGCCAGGTCCAGGCGGCGAACAGCACGCGCCGGCCATCGGGCATCCAGCGGAACGAGGTGATGCCGGGGGCGAAGCGGCTGGCGCGCCGGGCCTCGCCGCCGTCGGGGGCGATGAGGTAGAGCTGCGCCGTCTTGTCGGTCTCGCCGTCCTGCGTGCGCTTGGCCAGGAAGGCGATGCGGTCGCCACGCGGTGACCAGGCCGGCGCACCGTCGCGCTCGCCGCAGGTGGTCAGACGGCGCGGGCGAACCTGGCCCTGCACCGGCAGCAGCCACAGCGCGCTGGTGAGGCGGTTGGCGGCCATGTCGCTGCGCGTCACGCTGCAGGCCAGCTGCGCGCCGTCCGGCGACAGCGCCAGGCCGCCGACGCGGTCCATCGCGTGCAGGTCGTCGATGCTCAGGGGGGGATGGGGCATCCGGATGTGCTTCAGTGTTCGGCCGTCAGCGCCGTCTCCAGGGCCCGCAGTTCGTCTTCGGTGGTGTAGCCGGCGACCGACACGCGCACGAAGGTGCGGCCGCCGTGCGTGGTCGCCGGCACCTCGATGCGATGGTGCTCGAAGAGCCGTCGCCGCAGCGCTTCGGGGTCGGCCGCGCGCACGGGCAGCGGGAACATCAGCGCGTGGTCGGCCGCGTCGGCGATGGGCGGCAGGCCGTGCCGCGCCGCGACGCGGCGCAGCAGGGCCGCGCCGAGCGCATGCTGGCGTTCACGCACCGGGGCCAGGTGCCGGCGGTGGAAGTCCAATGCCGCCGGCACCGTCAACCACGGCGTGATGTCGCGCGTGCCCTGCCACTGCAGCCGGCGCTCCAGCACCTGCGTGCCCAGGTAGGCGTCGAAGCCGCTGTGGCCGCCCGTGCCCTCCGCGTAGCCCCAGCTCGTCACCGTGGCCTGCAGCATGGCGTGGTGTTCCGGGCGGGCGTGCAGGAAGCCGGCGCCCTTGGGCGCGCAGACCCACTTGTGCAGGTTGGCAGAATAGAAGTCGGCACCCAGCGCGTCCAGGTCCAGGTCGACGTGCCCCGGCGCATGGGCGCCGTCGATGGCTGTGAGCAGCCCACGCGCGCGCGCTGCGGCGCAGAGTTCGCCCACAGGCAGCACCAGGGCCGTCGTGGACGCGACGTGGCTGGCGAAGACCACCCGCGTGCGCGGACCCGCCTGCGCCAGCAGCGCGTCGACGAAGGCGGCCCGGTCGAAGGGCAGGGGAACCGGCACGCGCCGGTACGTGGCGCCCACGTCGGCGCAGCGCCGCTGCCAGGCGGCCTCGCAGGCACCGTATTCGAGGTCGGTGGCCAGCACCTCGTCGCCCGGCGCCAGGGGCAGCGAGCGCACCACGGTGTCCACCGCCGTCGTTGCGTTGGGCACGAAGACCAGGTCGTCGGCGCTGGCGCCGACAAAGCCGCCCAGGGTCTCGCGGGCCTGGCGCAGCAGGCTGGCCGACCGCCGGCCGAGAAACTCGACCGGGTTGCGCTCCAGCTCGTCCTGCCAGGCGCGTTGCGCCGCCACCACTTCCCGCGGGCAGGCGCCGAAGCTGCCGTGGTTCAGGAAGACGACCCCGGGGTCGAGCAGGAACAGCTCGCGCATCGGCGCGCAGTGTAGGCGCGAGGTCGCCGGCCCGCGGAACGCCCCCGAAACGCGGGGGAGAGCGGGTGGCCGCGGATGGCAGTGCGGCCACTGTGCGTACACACTCCGCCATTCCCCTCGGAGTCGAACCCATGCCTCTCACCCGCCTGCGCCCCTGGATCGCCGCCGCCACCCTGCTGGTCGCGGGGGCCGCCCACGCCTATGTCGACGTCGTGGTGTTCGGCGACAGCCTGTCCGACGGCGGCAACGTGGCGGCGCTGATCGGCACCGACCCGGGCCAGGTGATCGACGGCAACACCTACGTGCCGTCCATGCCCTATGCCTCGGGCACCTTTACCAACGGCGCCACCTGGGTCGACGGCTTTGCCGCGGCGCTGGGCACCACCGCGGCGCCGTCGCTGCTGGGCGGCACCAACTACGCCTTCGGTGGCGCGCAGACGCGGGACGAGTCGAATGGTTCGCCCAGCCTCATCTCGCAGCTGGGCATGTACCTCGACGCCACCGGCGGCCTGGCCTCCAGCGACAGCCTGTACGTGCTGGCCGGCGGCGGCAACAACGCCCGTGCGGCGCTCGAGGCCATCGGCTTCGAGGGCGCACCGCCGCTGCGCACGGCGTTGGCCACGGCCGTGGCCTACGCACGCGACGTCGGTCAGATGGTGGACGCGCTGCAGGCCGCCGGTGCCACCGACATCATCGTCTGGAACGCGCCCAACATCGGGCTCACGCCGGCCGTCGGGTCGCTGGGCAGCGAGGCCAGCTTCTTGGCGGGCGTCATCGGCAACGTGATGAACCAGGCGCTGGCGCGCCGGCTGGAAGGCGAGGCCGGGGTGCGCATCTTCGACGTCTACGGTCTCGTCGGCGCCGTGGCGGCCGATCCGGCGGCCTACGGGCTGGACAACGTCACCGACGCCTGCGGCGCCGCGGTCAACGGCTGCGACCCGGCCACGGCGCTGTTCTGGGACGGCATCCACCCCACCGCTGCCGGCCATGCCATCCTGACCGACGCCATGATCGCCGTGGCCGTGCCCGAGCCGGGCACCTGGGCCCTGTTCGTGGCCGGCGGTGCGGTGCTGCTGGCGCGCCGTCGGCGCCGTCA
Organism: Burkholderiaceae bacterium; assembly: GCA_024235855.1. Classification (GTDB taxonomy): domain Bacteria; phylum Pseudomonadota; class Gammaproteobacteria; order Burkholderiales; family Burkholderiaceae_C; genus Rubrivivax. Next base: position 3,272 of record JACKLN010000005.1, on the reverse strand, counting down.
GGCCGGCACCAGCTGACCGTCGACCAGGCGCACGCGCTGCCCGGCGCTGAAGCCGCCGCTGCTGGCCAGCGTGACGCTGCGCGTGCCGCCGTCGTCGAGCTTGACGTCGATGCGGTAGCCGGTGACGCGCTCGCTGCGTCGCTTCTCGACCTCGTGACCGACCTTGGCGCCGCCGACGGCGCCGAGCACGGTGGCCACCTTGCGGCCGTTGCCGTCACCGATCTGGTTGCCCACGGCGGCACCCAGGACACCACCGACGACGGCACCGGCGCCGGTGGGCGCATCGGCGGTCACGATGGGCACGACGGCGGTCACGGTGCCGGCCTGGCCGGCGGGCTTCGGCGCCGGTGGGGCCGGGGTCGTCGCCGGCGCCGGCGTGCCCGTGGCCACGGCGGCGCCGTCCTGCGGGCCGCAGGCAGACAGTGCCACGGTCAGGGCGAGCAGGGTCGACAGCGAAAGGCGCTTGTTCATTCGGTTCTCCGTTGAGCCTGGGAAGGGCGTGGCGGCAGGTGTTCGACCGGCCGCACGCTGAACGGCACGGGTGCCCGCGGGCGCCAGCCCACTGCGCCAGGCGTGACCGACTGAAGTGCGGTGCGCCGGGCCAGGGACGTCGTTCTCGCCGTTCATGGCGCCACGATAGGCCGCCATCTCGGCCGGTGGCGTCGGCGCCCAACCCAAGGCCTTGCAGGACCCGTCCTACACCGGCCGCCGCCGGAGGTTCGCCCCCAGCCTCAAGGGCGGGTGGCGTCGTCCAGGCGTGGTGCCAGCGTCTCTTCCCAGGTGTCCACGTCGTCGCGGCCGACATGCAGCCAGTCGAGCATCGGCCCGGCGTGGGCGATCCAGTCGGCATCGGGGTCGAGGCCCTCGAGCCGGCGCATCAGGTGCTCGGCCACCACGCCCGCGGCCACCAGCGTCTTGACCTCCGGCTCCACGTCCGCAGCCCCGAGCAGGTCCATGTCGTGGTGCAGGCGGATCGCCGCCACCACCGTGGGTGCCAGCCGCCACACCCGGGCCACGAGGGCGCCGACCACGGCGTGGTCGGTGCGGTGGTTGGCGTTCTCCGTCTGCACGAAGGTGCGGTCGCGGCGCGCCAGCCCCTCGACGATGGTGCTGCCGTAGCCGCGCAGGCTCTGCAGCATCACCGGCTGACCCACGTGGGCGAACAGCCCGAAGGTGTAGGCCACGTCGGGAGACAGGCCCGGCAGTTGCCGCGCCAGGTGGTCCAGCGCCACGGCACGCAGGGTCGAGCGCTCCCAGAAGCGCTGCAGGTGGCGGCTGTCGGCCGGGATCGCCTTGCGGGTCAGGAAGCCGGTCATCACCGCGGCAGTTTGCTCCAGCCCCAGGCGCGTCATCGCCTGGCCCACCGTCTGCGCCGGGGCGAAGCCGGTGAAGGCGGCGCCGCTGGCGGCGCGGATCAGCGTGGCGCTCATGGCCACGTCGACGGCGGCGATGCGTGCCACCTCGCCGAGGTCGGGCTCCGCCGCGGCCAGCACCTGCTGCAAGCGCGCCAGCAGTTCCGGACAGGGCGGGATCACGATCTGCTGCAGGGGTCCCCGCGTGCGGGCGTGATCCAGTTCACGGGCGATGTCGTCGGCGCAGCGGGCGGGCGTGAGGACGGCGGTCATTGGCGGGTTATCGGCCGCCCGGACCGTGTCTGAAGCCATCTGTCGGACGAATGCCGACACCCGCCTTCGACGCGCGCCGACAGCCGGTTGCGCCGCGCGGCCGTGGGCAAGCCGGTGGCGCCTGCCTAAGCTGTCGCATCGACTTCTGCTGCTGGCACTGCCACCCCACGCCATGCCCGCCGTCCTCTGCGAAACCCACGCCCACCTGCTGCGCTTCGGCTCGCTGTTCCACCCCGGGCGCGGCCTGAGCTTTCCCTGCGACGCCCAGGGCCGCGTCGACCTCGACCGCCTCTGCGAGCGCGAGCGCGCCAACTACCTCTATGCCCGCGCGGTGGTCGGGCGCGAATACGCCACGCCCGTGGTGGTGCCGTCCGATCCAGCCTGACGTCCCGGTGGCCGTGGCTGGCGGCCACCCGGCTTGGGTAGCATCCGGGGCTCTCCATCCCGTGGATGCCTCATGGCCGCCTCCAGCCTGCTCGCCCTGATCGACGACATCGCCACCATCCTCGACGACGTGGCGGTGATGAGCAAGGTGGCGGCCAAGAAGACCGCCGGCGTGCTGGGGGACGACCTGGCGCTCAACGCGCAGCAGGTCACCGGCGTCAGCGCCGACCGCGAACTGCCGGTGGTCTGGGCCGTGGCCAAGGGCTCGCTGCTGAACAAGCTGATCCTGGTGCCGGCGGCGTTGGCCATCAGCGCCTTCGCGCCCTGGGCGGTGACCCCGCTGCTGATGATCGGCGGTGCCTTCCTGTGCTACGAGGGCGCGGAGAAGCTGGCTCACCGCTTCCTGCACAGTGCTGCGGAGGACGCCGAACACCACGCAGCGCTGGCACAGGCGGTGGCCAACCCGACGGTGGACCTGGTGGCGATGGAGCGCGACAAGATCAAGGGCGCCGTGCGAACGGACTTCATCCTGTCGGCCGAGATCATCGCCATCGCGCTGGGCGCGTCGGCGGGTGCGCCGCTGGGCACGCAGGCGGCCGTGCTGTCGCTGATCGCGTTCACGATGACGCTGGGCGTCTACGGCCTGGTGGCCGGCATCGTCAAGCTCGACGACCTGGGCCTGTGGCTGTCGCGCCGGGCCGGCGCGGCCGCCGCGCTGGGCCGCGGCCTCCTGGCCTTCGCGCCCTGGCTGATGAAGGCGCTGTCGGTGGCGGGCACGGCGGCCATGTTCCTGGTCGGCGGCGGCATCCTGGTGCATGGTCTGCCCTGGCTGCACCACGGGGTGCTGGGCTTTGCCGCGGCCGGAGGCGCCGCCGCCGGCTGGCTGCTGGAGGCCCTGGGCAATGCGATCGCCGGTGTGGTGGCCGGCGCCATCGTGCTCGCGGGCGTGACCGGGGTGCAGCGCTTGCGCCGCGCCTGACGCCGAGCGGAGGGCACGCATGCCGAGATTGCAGGCCGACGAGATCGCCCATTACCAGCGTGAAGGCTGGTTGATCCCGCGCTGGCAACTGCCTGCAGCGCGCACCGAAGCGCTGCGCGGCGCGCTCGAAGAACTGCTGCGTCGCAACCCTGGCGTGCGGCCGGAGAAGCTGGTGTCCGCCCACATCGACGGTGACAACGGCGAAGGCGTGCGCGGCGTGGCCGACTTCCTGGACCTGGCGCGCGACCCGGAGATCGTCGAGATGGTGGCCGGCCTGATCGGCG
>JACKLN010000004.1 GCA_024235855.1 Burkholderiaceae bacterium | reverse complement strand
GACCCACCACGCTCAGCATCGAGCCACAGCGCCACCGGATCCGGTGGCGTTGCGCTTTCAGGCGTCGGCGATCGTGCGCAGTGCAACCTCGTCGCGGATCCACAGCCGGGTGTTCTGCAGTTCGATCACCTGCTGCTTGTGCAGCTGCCGCAGGCTGGCGTTCACACGTTGCCGGCTGGCGCCGATCATGGCCGCCAGATCGCTCTGCGTCAGGTTCAGGTCGATGCACAGCCCATGTTCACCGGGCTGGCCGAACTCCCGCCCCAGCCGTCGCACCAGGCGGGCGACGCTCTGGTGCAGCGGCAGCGCCTGCAGCTCCTCTGTACGCCGGAACAGGTGACGCAGCCGCTCGCACTGCAGTTGCAGCAACGCGTCGCGCAGATCGGGCCGGGCCTGCATCAGGTCCAGCATGTCGGCCCGGGGCAAGGACAGCAGCGTGGTGGCCATCTGCGTCTGGATGTCCAGGTCCTGCGGGCGGCCGTCGATGACGGCGATGTCCCCCCACCAGCGTCCCGGACCGATGACGTTGAGCCGGAACGACCGGCCGTCCGGCAGCACCGAGCACAGGCTCAACGCACCGGCGGCCACCCCGTACCAGGCGCTGGCAGGGTCGCCGCGGCGGGCCAGCACGTGACCGGCCGGCAGGCGCTGCACACGGCACAGCGCCAGCACCTGGTGGCGCACCACCTCGGGCAGGCGGCCGAACCAGCGGTTGCGGTGGAACACGGCGGCTTCCTCCGGCAGCAACTGGCTGGCGGGTGGGGCGGCGGATGACGACGGGCGATGCATGGGGACGAATGCCGGACGGTGCAGGCAGCCGGGACCGATGGCCACGGTGCAGGTGGTCGATTGTGACGGCCGGGACGGTGCCACCGTCCCTGTCCCATGGGATGTCGCCCGGTTGCCGGTGTCACGGTCAAGGGCAGACCGGTAGGTGCTGGCAGTCCAACGTGACGGGCCGGCCGCGAACCCTTGATGAGCGCATCGGCTCCCGCGGCGCAGGCACGGTGCGCTATACTCGCGGGCTGAACTGAAAGGGCTCTTAGCTCAGTTGGTAGAGCAGCGGACTCTTAATCCGTTGGTCGTAGGTTCGAATCCTACAGGGCCCACCAAATCCGACAGGGACCTGGCGCGCAAGTGCCAGGTCCCTTTTCCATGGGCGCCGCAGCGTGGTGCCTACGCTCAGGCGGCGCTGACGTGCGGTTCGGTCAGGCCATGCCGAAGGAAATCCGCCGTGGCGCGCCCGAGCGGGCGGTCCCGTCGCATCACCACGGACAGCGACCTGCGCGCACGCGGCAGCGGGGTGCGCAGGGCCACCAGCGTGCCCGCCGCCAGTTCGGCGGCGACCGCGTGGCGCGACATGCAGGCCAGCCCGGTGCCGGTGGCCGCCAGCCGCTTGATGGCCTCCGTGCTGCCCAGTTCGAACGCCACGCGCAGCGTGCCCAGGGGCGGCAGCAACCAGGCGTCGGCCGCCTGGCGCGTGCCGGAGTCAGGCTCGCGCAGGATCCAGTCCGCCGCTGCCAGCTGGCGCACTGTGGCCGCGCGAGCCGCCAGGGCGTGCATCGGTGCGGCCACGATCACGAGCTCGTCCTCCAGCCAGCGGCGCAACTGCAGGTCGGGATGGGTCTGTGGCCCTTCGACGAAACCCAGGTCCACATCACGGTCCACCACGGCGCGGATCACCTTGGCCGTGTTGCCCACCGTCATCTGCACCGGGCTGTCGGGGTGGGCGGCCCGCCACCGCGCGATATGGGCCGGCAGGAGGTACTCGCCGATCGTCAGGCTCGCGGCCAGGCGCAGCGGCGGCGCCAGGCTGCCGTCGAGCAGGCCTTGCAGATTGGCCGCCTGCTCCAGCAGCGAGAGCGCCCCGGGCAGCAGCGCACGGCCGGCGTCGTTGAGCGCCAGGCGGCGCCCCATGCGGTCGAACAGCGGTGCGCCCAGCACCGCTTCGAGTTCCGTCAGCGCTGCGCTGGCGGCCGACTGCGAGCGCGCCACGCGCTGCGCTCCGCCCCGCGTGCTGCCGGCACGCGCGGTGGCCACGAAGACCTCCAACTGGCGCAAGGTCAGCCGCAGACGTTGCACGCCGTCGTCTCGCTCTTGACCTGTTTTTTCGTTCACGGTGAACGAGATTATCCGCTTCTGTGGATCACTGACCGAGCGTAGGATGGTCCGAGCCCGGCGCCCGACCGCGGCCGACTCAGGAGACCCGGCCGTGACCACCACCGCCCGCCCGCTGCACGACCCCTTGGCCCCGCCGCTGCCCGGCGCCACCACCAAGGTCAAGACCACCACCTGCTACATGTGCGCCTGCCGCTGCGGCATCCGCGTGCACCTGCGCGACGCGGGCGACGGCCAGGGCCCGCAGGTGCGCTACATCGAGGGCAACCCGGAGCACCCGTTGAACAAGGGCATCCTGTGTGCCAAGGGCTCGTCGGGCATCATGAAGCAGTACTCGCCGGCGCGGCTGACGCATCCGCTGCGCCGCAAGCCGGGCACCGAACGCGGCGCCGGCCAGTACGAGCCCATCAGCTGGGACGAGACCTTCGAACTGCTGACCCAGCGCCTGGGCCACCTGCGCGCCACCGACCCCAAGAAGTTCGCGCTGTTCACCGGGCGCGACCAGATGCAGGCGCTCACCGGCCTGTTCGCGCGCCAGTTCGGCACGCCCAACTACGCGGCGCACGGTGGCTTCTGCTCGGTGAACATGGCCGCGGGCATGATCTACACGATCGGCGGCAGCTTCTGGGAGTTCGGCGGGCCGGACCTGGACCGCGCCAAGCTGTTCGTGATGATCGGCACCGCCGAGGACCACCACAGCAACCCGATGAAGGCGTCGCTGTCCAAGTTCAAGCGCGATGGCGGGCGCTTCATCGCCATCAACCCCATCCGCACCGGCTACGCGGCCATCGCCGACGAGTGGATCCCCATCCGCCCCGGCACCGACGGCGCGCTGTTCATGGCCATCATCCACGAGCTGATCGCGCAGGGCCTGTACGACCGGCCCTTCGTCAGCCGCTACACCAACGGCGGGCAGTTGGTGAACCAGGACGAGGCCAGCGACGAGTTCGGCCTGATGCTGCGCAACCCCGACGGCGAGATCCACAACCCGCTGCGGCCGCACAACTTCTTCTGGTGGGACCGTCACACCGACGCGCCTGTGGCCGACCACGCCGACGGCACCGACCCGCGGTTGTTCGGCAGCTTCACGATGCCCGACGGCCCGCTGAAGGGCACGCCCGTGAAACCCGCCTTCCAATTGCTGGAAGAGCGTGTGCGCGACTGCACGCCGGAATGGGCCGAAGGCATCACCGGCATCCCGGCCGCGCGCATCCGCGCGCTCGCGCACGAGATGGGGATCACGGCGCGCGACCAGAAGGTCGAGCTGCCCATCCCCTGGACCGACTGGTGGGGCCAGGAACACAAGAGCGTCACCGGCAACCCGGTGGCCTTCCACGCGATGCGCGGGCTGGCGGCGCACAGCAACGGCTTCCAGAGCATCCGCGCGCTGGCCATCGTGATGAGCCTGCTGGGCACCATCGACCGCCCGGGCGGCTTCCGCCACAAGGCGCCGTACCCGCGTGCGGTGCCGCCCAACGCGCGGCCACCCAAGGGCCCGCAGTCGGTGAAGCCGAACACGCCGCTGGACGCACCGCCGCTGGGCTGGCCGGAGACCCCGGAGGACCTGTTCGTCGACGACGCCGGCGAGGCCGTGCGCATCGACAAGGGCTTCTCGTGGGAGTACCCGCTGTCGGCCCACGGGTTGATGCACAACGTGATCACCAACGCCTGGCGCGGCGACCCGTACCCGATCGACACGCTGATGCTGTTCATGGCCAACATGGCCTGGAACTCCAGCATGAACACGTCGGAGGTGCGCAAGATGCTGGCCGGCAAGGGGCCGGACGGCGAGTACAAGATCCCCTTCGTGGTCGTCTGCGACACCTTCCAGTCGGAGACCACGGGCTTTGCCGACCTGATCCTGCCCGACACCACCTACCTCGAGCGGCACGACGTGATGTCGATGCTCGACCGGCCGATCAGCGAGTTCGACGGCCCCTGTGATTCCGTGCGCGTGCCGGTGCTGCCGCCGCTGGGCCAGTGCAAGCCGTTCCAGGAGGTGCTGGTGGAACTGGCCTCACGGCTGAAGCTGCCGGCCTTCACCACCGCCGAGGGTGGCCGCAAGTACGCCGACTACCCGGACTTCATCGTGCGCTACGAAACGGCGCCGGGCTCGGGCATCGGCTTCCTGACCGGCTGGCGCGGCGAGGACGGTTCGAAGTCGCTGCGCGGCGAACCCAATCCGAAGCAGTGGGAGATGTACGCCGCCAACAACTGCGTGCACCACCACACCATGCCGCCCGAGATCCGCTACATGCGGAACTGGAACAAGGGCTACATGCAGTGGGCACAGGCCAACGGCCTGCGGCGCGACAACGACCCGATCACCATCCACCTGTATTCGGAGTTCGTGCAGCGCTTCCGCCTGGCGGCGCAGGGCAAGGGGGAAGGGCGAAAGCCGCCGGAACGCCTGCGGGAGCGCATCGCGCAGTACTTCGACCCGCTGCCCTTCTGGTACCCGGCGCTGGAGGTGCAGTCCAGCGATCGCGCCGCCTTCCCGCTGGCCGCCGTCACGCAGCGGCCGATGGCGATGTACCACGCCTGGGACTCGCAGAACGCCTGGCTGCGCCAGATCCACGCGCACAACTTCCTCGTCGTCAACACGAAGACGGCGCAGGCCGCCGGCATCGCCGACGGCGCCTGGATGTGGGTGGAATCGCAGTGGGGCAAGGTGCGCTGCCTGTGCCGCCACAGCGAGGCCGTCGAGCCGGGCACGGTGTGGACCTGGAACGCCATCGGCAAGGCCAAGGGCGCCTGGGCGCTGAGCGGTGACGCCAACGAATCGGAGAAGGGCTTCCTGCTCAACCACCTGATCAGCGAGGAATTGCCGCCGGGTGCGGACGGCCGGCGCATGTCGAACTCCGACCCCATCACCGGCCAGGCCGGCTGGTACGACGTGCGTGTGCGCATCCGGCCGGCTGCGGCCGACGAGCCGGCACACAGCTTTCCGCAGTTCGACGCGATGCCGGCGCTGCCCGGCACGTCGCCACCCCCACGCTGGCGCGCATGGTTCGCGGGCGCGCCGAAGCAGGGGGATGCGTCATGACGCAACTGGCCCTGGTCATCGACCTCAACGTCTGCGTGGGCTGCCACGCCTGCGTCACCAGCTGCAAGCAGTGGAACACCTCCGGCAGCGCGGGCCCGCTGGTCGACGAGAACCCCTACGGCGCCGACCCCACCGGCACCTTCTTCAACCGCGTGATGAGCTTCGAGGTGGGCGAGTACCCGGCCACGCAGACGGTGCACTTCCCCAAGAGCTGCCTGCACTGCGAGGAGCCGCCCTGCGTGCCGGTGTGCCCCACCGGCGCCAGCTACAAGCGGCCCGAGGACGGCATCGTGCTGGTGGACCACGATAAGTGCATCGGCTGCAACTACTGCAGCTGGGCCTGCCCCTACGGCGTGCGCGAGCTCGACGAACAGCGCAAGGTGATGACCAAGTGCACGCTGTGCGTGGACCGCATCCACGACGCCGCGCTGCCCGCCGCCGAACGGCGGCCGGCCTGCGTGATCTCGTGCCCCACCAGCGCGCGCCTGTTCGGCGACGTGCACGACCCGGACAGCGAGGTCTCGGTGGCCATCCGCGAACGCGGAGGCTATCCGCTGATGCCCGAGGCAGGCACCAAGCCGGCCAACCACTACCTGCCGCGCCGCCTGCACGGCGACACCACGCGGCCCGAGCAGCTGCGCCGCGAACAGAACCCGCTGCACGTGGACGGGCGGCAGCCGGCCTATGACGGCGCGCCGCTGGACGCCGATTGGGAGCACTGAGATGAGGCCTCCTTGGTCCATGATCTTCTTCACCACCCTGGCCGGTGCGGCGCAGGGCCTGATGCTGGGTCTGGTGGCGCTGGACGCTGCGGTGGCCCTGGGCCTGCTGCCGGCACCTATGGGGCCGTTGTTCGTCACCGGCGCGGTGGTCGTGCTGCTGCTGGGCGCAGCTGGGCTGGTGGCCGCCACCTTCCACCTCGGCCGCCCCGAGCGTGCGTGGCGTGCGGCGTCGCAGTGGCGCACGTCCTGGCTGTCGCGCGAGGTCATCGTGCTGCCGGCCTTCCTGGCGGTCACGCTGGCCTGGGGTGTGGCGCAGTGGCAGGGCGGGGCCACCTTCTGGCTCGGCCTGCTGGCCGCGCTGCTGGCGCTGGCGCTGTACCTGTGCACCGGCATGATCTACGCGGCCGTCGGCGTCATCCGCGAATGGGCCAGCCCGCTGACGCCGCTGAACTTCACCGTGCTCGGCCTGGCCTCCGGCCTGACGCTGGGCGCGGCGTTGGTCGCGTTCCACGCGCCGGCGCTCCTGCCCTGGGCCGCCGGTGCGGCGGCCGTGGCCACCGTGCTCGGTGCCATCACCCGCGGCGCCAGCACCTGGCGCAATGCCACGCTGGCGCCGCGCAGCACGCTGCAGTCGGCGCTGGGCATCCGCCACCCGCGCATCGTGCAGAGCTCCCAGGGCACGCTGGGCGGCTCCTTCGGCACGCGCGAGTTCTCCCATGGCGCCGCGCCGGACCTGCTGCCCCGGCTGCGCTGGGGCGTGGCCGTGGCCGCCTTCGTGTTGCCGGTGATCGTGCTGGCCACCCAGGGCGGACGCCTGCCCGGTGTCCTGCTGGCCGCGCTGGCGCTGCTGCAGTGGGCCGGGCTGCTGGGTGAACGCTGGCTTTTCTTCGCCGAGGGCCGCCACCCGCAGAACCTCTACTACCAGCGGATGGGCTGAGGCTGGACACGAAACAGTCCCTGCGGACTGTTTCGTGCCTGCCGAAGCGGTCGAGCTCTGCGAGACCGTAGGGGGGCTGGACACGAAACAGTCCCTGCGGACTGTTTCGTGCCTGACGAAGCGGACGAGCTCTGCGAGACCGTGGCCCGATCCGGACCCACACGGGTCTGCGTCGCACCGGCTGTCAACGCCGATTGACGCCGCACCTGTCGCGGTGCGCATAATGGCCCGGACGGGTTCGCCCGCACGGAGCATGGGCATGGCGATCAGTTTTCCCTTCTCGGCCATCGTCGGGCAGGACGAGATGACGAGGGCGATCCTCGTCGCGGCGGTGGACCCCGGGTTGGGCGGTGTGCTCGTCTTCGGCGACCGGGGCACCGGCAAGTCCACCGCCGTGCGCGCGCTGGCCGCGCTGCTGCCGCCGATGACGGCGGTGCAGGGTTGCCGCTACGCCTGCGCGCCCGAGTCCGCCAGCGGGGCATGCCCCGACTGCGCCACGTTGAAGGCCCCGGGCGCCCGCGTGCGCACGCACCGCGTGCCGGTGCCGGTGGTCGACCTGCCGCTCGGCGCCACCGAAGACCGCGTCGTCGGCGCGCTGGACCTGGAACGTGCGCTGGCCCAGGGCGAACGCGCCTTCGAGCCCGGCCTGCTGGCGCGCGCCAACCGCGGCTTTCTCTACATCGACGAGGTCAACCTGCTCGAGGACCACCTGGTGGACCTGCTGATCGACGTCGCCGCCTCGGGCGAGAACGTCGTCGAGCGCGAGGGCCTGTCGGTGCGCCACCCGGCGCGCTTCGTGCTGGTGGGCAGCGGCAACCCGGAGGAGGGCGAGCTGCGCCCGCAGCTGCTGGACCGCTTCGGCCTGTCCGTGGAGGTCAAGACGCCCACCGACCTGGCGCTGCGCGTGGAAGTGGTCAAGCGCCGCGACGCCTTCGAGCGCGACCCGGCCGCCTTCGTCGAGCGCTGGCGCAAGGACGACGAGCGCCTGCGCCGGCGCATCGTGGCCGCCCGCCGTCGCGTGGCCGACGTGCAGGTGCCCGACGCGGTGCTCGAGCGCTCGGCCCGCCTGTGCATGGCCCTGGGCACCGACGGCCTGCGCGGTGAACTCACGCTGATGCGCGCAGCACGCGCGCTGGCGGCGCTGGATGGTGACGACACCGTGGACGACGGGCACCTGCAGCAGGTGGCGGCGCCGGCGCTGCGCCACCGCCTGCGCCGCAATCCGCTGGACGATGCCGGCTCCAGCGTGCGCGTGCAGCGCGCCGTGGACGAACTCTTCGCTGCGCCCGCATGAATCCCGTACAGGCCGCGCTGCTGCTGGCGGTGGATCCGCTGGGGCTGGGCGGCGCCCGCCTGCGCGGGACACCCGGGCCGGCCCGTGAGGCCTGGCTGACCACCCTGCGTGCCGCGCTGCCCGATCACGCCGCCTGGCGGCGGCTGCCGCTGCATGCCGACGATCACCGCCTCTACGGCGGCCTGGACCTCGCCGCCACGCTGCAGCACGGGCGGCCTGTGCTGCAGCCCGGCCTGCTGGCACAGGCCGATGGCGGCTACCTGCTGGTGCCCTCGGCCGAACGGCTGGCGCCGGGGCGCGTGGCCGCGCTGACCTCGGTGCTGGACCGCCACGTCGTGCCGCTGGCCCGAGATGGCCTGGTGGCGGACCTGCCGGCGCGGCTGGCCCTGATCGTCTTCGACGAGGCCGCGGCCGACGAGCCCCCGCTGGCCGACGCCCTGGTCGATCGCCTGGCCTTCAGCCTCACGCTGGACGCCGCCGTGCAGGGCACCGGCGACGACCTGCCCACCCTGGCGGCGAGGGTGGTCGCGGCGCGCCGGCGTCTGCCGGCCGTGGTGCACGACGAGGCCCTGCCCGAAGCACTGGTGGCAGCCGCCGACGCCCTGGGCATCGTGTCGCTGCGGGCCGCCAGCCTGGCCCTGCGCGCCGCGCGGGCGCTGGCCGCCCTGGCCGGGCGCGACCGTGTGACGGCCGACGATGCGGCGGCCGCGGCCGCGCTGGTGCTGGCGCCGCGCGCGACGCGGCTGCCGGCTGCCGCCGATGAGGACGGCGTGGTGGACGACGCCGGTGACGACGTCGATCAGACGCCGCCACCAGGCGTGCCGCCACCGCCCGCCGAAGCCGAGGCCACGACGGACCCGAGCCCGGCGCCGCCCCCGGACGAGGGCAGCCCGCCGGTCGAGCGCCTGCTCGAAGCGGCCCTGGCCGCGCTGCCACCGGGCCTGCTGGCCCTGCTGGCGGCCGGCGACAGCACGCGCCGGGCTGGCGGCGCCGGCCGCGCCGGTGCGCAGCACGACGGCGCCGGCCGCGGCCGGCCCTGCGGTGCCCGCCGTGGCGACCCGCGCGGCGGTGCCCGCCTGCACCTGGTGGCCACGCTGCGGGCCGCGGCGCCGTGGCAGCCGCTGCGCCGGCGCGAGGCCGAGGCCCGCAGCGTGCAGGCTGGATCAGCGGCCTGGCCTCGCGTGCACATCCGCCGCGACGACTTCCACACCCTGCGCCGCCGCCCGCGCCGGCAGACGACGACGGTCTTCGTCGTCGACGCCTCGGGCTCGGCGGCGCTGCACAGGCTGGCCGAGGCCAAGGGTGCGGTGGAACTGCTGCTGGCCGAGTGCTACGTGCGCCGCGACCGCGTGGCCCTGGTCAGCTTCCGTGGCCGGCCCGAGGGTCCGGGTGCCGAGGTGCTGCTGCCGCCGACGCGTTCGCTCGCGCGGGCCCGCCGCTGCCTGGCCGGGCTGGCCGGTGGCGGCGGCACGCCGCTGGCTGCCGGGCTGGACCTGGCGCGCCAGGTGGTGGACGAGGAGATGCGCCGCGGCGCCACGCCGGTGGTCGTGGTGCTGTCCGACGGCCGCGCCAACCTGTCGCGCGACGGGTCACCGGGCCGCGAGGCCGCGGGCGCCGACGCGCTGGCCGCGGCCCGCCCGTGGCGGGACGCCGGTGCGGGCGTGCTGTGGCTGGACACCGCACCGCAGCCGCAGCCGGCGGCCCAGCGCGTGGCCCAGGCCATGGGGGCGCGCTACCTGCCGCTGCCGCACGCGGATGCGCGGCAGGTGTCCCAGGTGGTGCAGGCCACGGCGGCGCGATGAGGGCGCGGCGCCTTCAACCGTCGCCGGCGAGCAGGGGGCCTGCGATGGTCAGCACCCGGCCGGGGTCCTCCTCGTGGGCCAGGTGGCCGAGGTCGCCGAGTTCGTGCAGGTGCACGTGGGCGTGGCGGCGGGCCAGGCGCTGCGCCTGGGCCGGCGGCACGGCTGCGTCACGCTGGCCCACCAGCAGGTGCAGCGGCCGGCCCAGCCCCGCCAGGTCCCGCGCCAGGCCGGCCAGGTCCCAGTCGGCCATCATCGCCAGCACGCCGGCCATGTGGGCCGGCCGGCGCAGCAGCTGCGCATACAGCGCGATGCCGCCATCGTCGAGCACCGAACCGCACGAGACCACGAGCCGGCGCACGCCCTCGATGTCGCGCGCACGCCAGGCACCGAGTTGCGCCACGCCCGGGCTGGCGGCCAGCAGCCGTGCCGCGGCGGGGTACACGCGGCCGGCCAGCCCGTCGAAGGGCAGCAGGGCGGCATTCAGCCCCACCAGCCGCGCCGCGGGCAGGGCGCCGTCGAGCGCCATGCGCAGCATCAGCGCCGCGCCGGCGGAGTGGCCGAGCACGGCGTCGGGCTGCAGCGCCAGCGCATCCAGCCACGCCGCGGTGGCGGCCGCCATGCCGGGCAGCGTGCGCTGTCTGCGCGGCAGCATGCCGCTGAAGGCGTGGCCGGGCAGGTCGGGCGCCACCACTTGCCAGCCGAGGGCAGCGAGCATCGGCGCCAGGGCGCGCCAGCTGTGCGTGCTGGCGGCCGTGCCGTGCAGCAGCAGCAGCGTGCGCCGCGCGCCGGGGCCAGCGTTGCCGTCACCCCAGGCTTGCCAGTGCCAGCGCAGGCCACCGGCGTCGGTGGCCCTGCTGTGCGCGGCATGGGGCCAGTCGGGCGCGGGCAGGGCCGGCAGGGTCATGGGGCATTGTCGTGCAGCGGTCCGGGGCCGGCCGTGCGGCCCGTGACGGCGTGGCCACGATGGATTCGGAACACGCCCCCACCCTGTCGCTGCGCCTGCGCGAGGCCACACGCGTGCTGCATGCCGAGGTCGAGCGCAGCGCACTGATGCAGCAGTTGCTGCGTGGTCAACTGGCGCGTACGGACTACTGCCGGCTGCTGAGCAGCCTGCACACGATCTATGCGGCGCTGGAATCGGGGTTGAACGACCGTGCCCTGCACCCGGGTCTGGCCGACCTGCCGCTGGCTGGCCTGGCGCGCTGCGCGGCCCTGTCGATCGACCTCGAGCAACTGCATGGTGACCGTTGGGCACATGACCTGCCGGCGGCACCGGCGGCGCGCGCCTATGCCCTGCGGCTGCAGGCGCTGGCCGCGACCGACCCCGGCCTGTTGGCGGCACACGCCTATGTGCGCTACCTGGGCGATCTCAACGGCGGCCAGGCGCTGGCGCGCATCGTGGCGCGGGCCTACCACCTGGCCCCGGGCCAGGCCGTGGCCTTCTACGACTTTGGCCCGCCCGCCACGGTGGCCAGCGCCATCACGGGCTTGCGTGCCGGGCTCGACCGCTGCGCGCCCGACGAGGCGGCCGCGCAGTCACTGGTGGCCGAGGCCGTGAGCGGCTTCGAGCGCCACGGCCAGCTGTTTGCGGAGCTGCTGCAGGCGCCGGCATGATGCGCGCATCAGACCGGGCAGCCACACTCAGCCTAGATTCGGCAGATGGGCGCGCCCGAGCGGGCCGTCATCGGCCGCGCTGGCAAGGCGCGAAGCGCAGCCATGGCCCGTGCCATGGCGAGCATTCGCAACGCCGCCAGCGTGGTCGAGGGCGGCTCGATCGGGTGCGCAGCGTGCTCACCTGACAGGTGACGTCGGCCGTGGCCGATTTCGTCAATGACTTCAAATGTTTGCATGCGGAGGCAAGCGGCCAACTGCCGAATCTAGGCTCAGTCGCCGCCGTCGTCGCGCGGTGTCGTGAAGCCGCGGATGCGGCCGTAGAGCAGCGTGGCCCGCTGCGTGGAGCGTTCCAGCTGCTCCAGCATCGGGGCCACGGGCCCGGCGGTGCTGTGGTCGGCGAAGTCCATTGCCGCCAGGCTGGCGTGGGTGAGGATGGAGGTCAGCAGCGGGTCGGCGCTGCGCGCCATGCCGGCCAGGCCGGTGGCCGGATCCGCCTGCATGGCATGCAGGTTGGCTGCCGCGCTCATCGCGTTCTGCAGCGATGCCTCCAGGTGCCGGCGCGCCTCCGCCGCGCGCTTGGTGTCGCGCAGGTCGATCAGCGTGAACACCAGGCCCAGCGGCTGGCCATGCCGACCGGGCACGCCTTCGGCCCGCACCGCCACCGGCAGTGCGCCACCCTCCGGCCGCGCCAGGGCCAGTTCGCCGCGCCAATGCGGTTGGCCACGGCCCAGCAGGGTGAGCACCTCGCGCATCGGATCTGGTGGGGCGAAGAGGCTGTCGACACCACCCCCTGGCGGCAGCTCGGTGTCCGCACGCCCGGCCAGGGCCAGCAGCGCCGCGTTGGCGAAGATCAGGCCACCGTCGGCGCGGGTGATCAGCACCGGCTCGCCGGCGTTGCGCACCGCATTGCGGATGCCTGCGAGCTGGTGCTCGGCCACCAGCAGGCGCACCGCGTGTACCTGCACGATGATGTCCACCAGCGCCTGGCCGAAGGCGCGGCCGAGCGCGAGATCGGCCGGCGTCCATGGCACCGCGGTGCCGCGCACGAGTTCCGACCAGGCGGCGAACGAGCGCCGCGGCGACAGGTGCATCGGGTCGTCGCCGACCATGGGCTTGCTCGGGTCGCCGGCCCAGGTGACGGTGTGCAGCTGCTCCTTGCGGAACCACATCAGCCATTCCGACGCCGTGGCCGACAGGCGCACCGCGAGCACGCCACTGGCCATCGGCGTCAGGCTGGCCAGCGCCGGGTTGGCCTTGCCGACGGCGGCGTGGGCAAACACGCGGTCCTGCGCCTGTGTGTCCACCCAGGCCTGCAGTGCGCGCAGCTCCGGCGTGGACGGCACCTCGCCGGCTGTCAGCACCTCGCCTTCGGCGAACAGCGCGCTGCCGGTGGCTTCCAGCGGCTGCAGCAGGTGGCGCGGGTGGCGGAACAGCGCCAGCCGCCAGTCGCCTTCGGTGGACGTGGCCTCCACGAGACGCTGTTCGAGTCGGCGCACGAGCACGGCCACCTGGGCGTGCGCGTAGTTCTCGATGGCGGCGATGCGCGTGGACACGACCTCGCCGATGAGGTCGCAGGCCGCGCGCAGCGCGTGGCGCACGTTCCGCGGCGCGTAGTGGTGGGCGGCAATCAGGCCCCAGAGCTGGCCGTCGCGCACCAGCGAGACCACCAGCGTGGCGGTGACGCCCATGTTCTGCAGGTACTGCAGGTGCAGCGGTGACATGCTGCGCAGGTAGCTCATCGACAGGTCCAGCGCGTCGCCCACCGGCGTGTCGGAGGAATCGCGCAGCAGCGACGGCGCATAGTGCACGTCCACCAGCACGCGCACGCGGTTGCGCATGTACAGCGCGCGGGCCCGCTGCGGAATGTCGGAGGCCGGGTAGTGGTGTCCGAGCAGCGACTCCAGCCGCGGGTCGCGTGCCTCGGCGATGATCTCGCCGTGCCCGTCGGCGTCGAACTTGTAGACCATCACCCGGTCGTAGCCGATGAGGTCGCGCACCGCCTTCACGGTGGCGTCGGCCAGCACGCCCAGGCTGGCGGCCTGGCCCAGCCGTTCGACGGTGCCGCCCACCATCTGCATCAGGGCGTCGCGGTCGTGCTCGACCGTCGTCGTGCCACGCGCTGGCACCGGCTCGAGTTCGAGCACCAGCCGCCCGTCGGCTACCGCGTGCAGTGCGCCTTCCCAGTGCTGCGACCCGTCCGAGGCGCCCTGCAGCGGCACCGGTTCACCGGCTTCCAGGTCGGCACGCGCCTGCACCACGGCCTCGGCCAGCTGCGGTGCCCATGTCGGCAGCGCGCGGCCGAACAGCTGCTCCGGGTGTAGCCCCAGCAACGGCGCGGCGTTGTCGGAGGCGGCAGTGATGCGCAGGCCGTCGGGCGACAGCACCAGCAGAAGACCGTGCGGCTGCACCGAGCCCGCCAGATGGATGAGCTCCTGCTCGCAGTTGGTCAGGTCCGCCTGACCGAAGGCGGGGCTGTCGGGCGTCACGGCCGGTGTGCTGGCATGGTGCGGGTGTGCGGCCGCTCGCGCGCGAGGCGCTGCGTCAGTTCAACGCACCCGGCGGCAGGCTGCCGCCATGGCCGGCGATCGACAGGCGGTGGTGGCGCATGCGCAGCCACAGGCTCTCGGCGCTGATGCCCAGCAGCTGTGCCGCCTGCATCGCGTTGCCCTGGGCACGGTTCAGCGCCGCCTCGAGCAGGTGGCGTTCGGCCAGGTCGGTGGCTTCCTGCAGCAGTTCCGGTAGCGGCACGATGCCCACCTGGACCGCGAGCCGGTCCAGCGCGCCGGCGAGTTCGCCGATCTGTGGCGGCAGCGCGGCCAGCCGGCCGTCGATGCGGCGCAGGGTCAGCCCGATGCACTCCTGATCACCTTCGGCGAGCAGGGCCGCCGACAGTTCCACGTCCAGCTGGCGCCCGACGTGCACGCCAGCCACGGCCGGTCGCAGTTCGGCGATGCCACGGCTGCGGGCCTCGGCCAGCGCCGCCGCCACGCGGCCATCGGTGTCGCCCAGCAACGTCACCAGTGTCTGACCCACCGGGGTGGCGATGTCCGACGGCAGGCCGCCACTGTCGCGGCACAGCTGGGCGAACGCCGGGTTGTTCATCAGCACCCGGCCCGCCGAGTCGGCGATGACGATGGCGTCCGGCGAGCGCTCGACGAACTCGGTGAGCCGGTGATCGGCCCCGCCGTCGCCGAACGGGGACTCGGCGCTGCGCAGGCGCACCAGCAGCAGCATCGCGTCGTCGGCCCGGAACGGCGTGGCCGAGAGGTCGATCGCCATCGGTGCCGCGTGCGGGCCACCGGACGGTGCGACGAGGGCGCGAAGTTCGCCGGGCCGGCCGGTGGTGCGAGCGGCCACCAGGAGTTCATCCACCGTCGCGCGCAGCGGCGCGGCGATGCCGTCGCTCACCAGGCGGCCGGTCATGGCTGCGGGCTGCGCATTGAACAGCGCGGCGGCGGCGCGGTTGGCCTCGACGATGCGCAGGCTGGCGGCGTCCACCACCATCACGCCGTCGTGCGCCACCTGGAACAGCATGCGGTAGCGGCTCTCGGCCTGGCGCTGGCGCCAGTAGTCGCGCTCCATCGACTGCTGCGCGTCGATGAACTGCTGCTGGATGGCCGACACCGCGCGCAGGTCGCGGCCGACGGCCAGCACCGGGCCGTTGCGTCCCAATCGCACGGCCGCGTAGGCCACCGGCACGTCCGTCCCCCCGGCCACGGGGTGGTTGACCTCGCGCCGGCGGCTGACGCCGGCGGCCTGCACTTCCTGCAGCAGGGCCTCGATCTTCTGGCGCGTCTCGCCGGTGACGGTGTCGACCCAGTGCCGGCCCACCCAGTCGCCGGGCTGCGAGGTGATGGGCTCGGCGCCCAGGGCCACGTTGGTGATCACGCCGCCCGGGTCGATGACCAGGGCCACGTCGCTGGCCACGGAGACGAAGGTGGCCGCCAGTTGAGGCGCCAGCGCCGACAGGGCGCCGAGATCCACCGGATCCGGGGCCTGTTCAGTCATGGGGTGCACTCCACCCGCGCGCCAGAGACACGTCGTCACTCCGTCGGGTCGAGTCGGCGACCCTGAGCCGAGGTGTCGCGGCGAGTCGACACCTACCGGTGACGGTACCACGGAACCCAGAGGACCCCGGGGGCGGCTGCCGCAGCCGCGAGGTCATTCTGCGCCTGTTTTCCGTGTGTCAACAAGACATTCTTCGAGCAGTGTCAATTCGGGCGAGCAGATCGGCCCGGCGACACGCTGGTGCAGATGTCAATTGACGGTGGCGATGACAGTGTCTATTCTGCCTGACACAACGGCCGTACAGAACATCTGACAACCGTGCCCGCGAACCGGCCCCGACCGTCGAGCGCCGCGGCAACCGAGGAATCGCATGGACCCGACGGACCCGATCGAACGCATCCACGCGGCGCTGGAGGCCGCCGTGGCCGGGGTGGAGGGGGACGGGTGCCCGCCGCGGCTGGTCGCGGCCGTGCGCCACGCGGTGTTTCCCGGCGGTGCCCGGATCCGGCCCCAGTTGTGCCTGGCGGTCGCCGCCGCCCATGGTGACGACGACCCGGCACTGACCGATGCGGCGGCGGTGGCGCTGGAACTGCTGCACTGCGCGTCTCTGGTGCACGACGATCTGCCGTGTTTCGACGCGGCGGCCACGCGGCGCGGCCGGCCCTCGGTCCACCGCGCGCATGGCGAACGCCTGGCCGTGCTGGCCGGGGATGCATTGATCGTGCTGGCCTTCCAGGCCCTGGCGCAGGCCCCGGCGCGCCATTCGGTGCGGCTGGCGCCGTTGCTGAGCACAATCGCCGGCGGCGTGGGCATGCCGCGCGGCATCGCCGCCGGCCAGGCCTGGGAGTGCGAGAGCCAGGTGCCGTTGCGCGAGTACCAGGCGGCCAAGACCGGCTCGCTGTTTGCCGCCGCCACGATGGCCGGCGCCCTGGCGGCCGGCGGTGACGCCGCTGCCTGGCGCGAACTGGGCGAGCGCCTGGGTGAGGCCTACCAGGTGGCCGACGACATCCGCGATGTGGCCGCCGACCCGGAGTGGCTGGGCAAGCCCATCGGACGTGACCTGGCGCTGGGCCGCCCCAGCGTGGCGCGCGAGCGCGGGCTGGTGGGTGCACTGGGGCACTTCCAGCAGCTCGTGGAAGCGGCCGCGGACGCCGTGCCGCCCTGCCGCGGTGCCTCGCGCCTGCAGGCGCTGGTGCACAGCGAGGCGGCACGGCTGGTGCCGCCGGCGTGGAGCGCACGCGTGGGCCAGGGCCTGCCGGCGGCGGCATGAGCGCAAAGATGCAGCCGTGATGGCGAGCCCCCGAGCCAGGTTCGATCGTCGGATGATGTCGCGCGCTGTGGGCATCGGGACGCCCCATGGCGCTTGAGGGCGGCCCGGTGATCGTCGACACCCTGTCCGCGTCCTCCACGCGCCGGCCGGACCGCAGCACCAGTGCGCCCGGCTGGCTCCAGGTCTGGCGCGAGCGTTGGCGCGACTGGCGCAACCGGATGGTGGCCGATCCCGCGTTCCAGCGCCGGGCGGCCGCCTTCGGCCCGACCCGGCGTTTCGTGCGCCGAGACGCGGCTGCGCTGTTCGACCTGATGGCGGGCTTCGTCTATTCGCAGGTGCTGCTGTCCTGCGTGCGGTTGCGCCTGTTCGAACGCCTGGCAGACGGGCCGTGCCCGGTGCCGCGGCTGGTGCAGGCCACAGGGCTGGACGAGGATGCACTTCGCCGCCTGCTGGCCGCGGCCGTGGCGGTGCAGTTGCTGGACTGGCGCCAGGGCGACCGCGTCGCCCTGGGGAGGCTGGGGGCGCCGCTGCCGGCGCAGCCGGGTCTGCTGGCGATGGTGGAGCACCATGCCACGCTCTACGCCGACCTCGCCGACCCGTTGGCCCTGCTGCGCCGCGACCGACCGGCAGCGATGGCCGCCTACTGGCCCTACGCCGACCATGGCGCCGCCACGGCTAACCTGGCCGCGACCGACGTGGCGGCCTATTCCGAACTGATGACGGCCTCGCAGGCCCTGGTCACGCAGGAGGTGCTGGCCGCCTACGACCTGCGGGTCCATCGGGTGCTGCTGGACGTCGGGGGTGGCGAAGGTGCCTTTCTGGTGGCCGCGGCGCAGGCGGCGCCGCAGCTGTCGGTGCAGCTCTTCGACCTGCCTGCCGTGGCGCAGCGGGCCCAGGCGCGTTTCGATGCCGCCGGACTCCAGGGCCGCAGTCGCATCCACGGGGGCGACTTCTTCAACGACCCGCTGCCCACCGGGGCCGACGTGGTATCGCTGGTCCGTGTGGCCTTCGACCACCCGGACCACCGGGTGCTGCAGTTGCTGCGCAACGTGCGCCGGGCACTCCCGCCGGGCGGCTGCCTGCTGCTGGCCGAGCCGATGGCCGGCGAGCGCGGTGCCGAGGCCATGGGCGACGCCTACTTCGGGCTCTACCTGCTGGCCATGGGGCGCGGACGGCCGCGCACGGCCGACGAACTGTCGGCGCTGATGCGCGAGGCCGGGTTCACCGACGTGCGGCGCGTGCGCACCCGGATGCCGCTGCAGACCGGTCTGCTCGTGGCGCGATGACGCGCCCGGCGCGGCGCGCCGAGCCTGACGGGCACGATGTAAACATCACTTGACAGTCAGATACGTCAGCGTATCCTGACAACCAGATGCCCCAAACCGATGCAGCCATGAACACCTCTCCCGGCAGCGTTCGCACCGCCCGCGCGGTCGTCCTCGAGCGCCCGGAGTCGCTGAGCGTCCGGGAGCTGGCGCTCGATCCCGCCGGCGAGCACGACCTGGTGATCGACATCGACTACAGCGGCATCAGCACCGGCACCGAGAAGCTGCTGTGGAACGGCCGCATGCCGGTGTTCCCCGGCATGGGCTACCCGCTGGTGCCGGGCTACGAATCGGTGGGGCGCGTGGTGGACGCCGGCGGCGGAGCGCAGCACCTGATCGGGCAGCGGGTCTTCGTGCCCGGTGCACGCTGCTACGGCGACGTGCGCGGGCTGTTCGGCGGTGCCTCGTCGCGCCTGGTGTCGGCCGAGTCACGCGTGGTCACGGTGGACGACGCCCTGGGCGAACGCGCCGTGCTGCTGGCCCTGGCCGCCACGGCCTACCACGCGGTGGCCGGCGGCGGCGAGCGCGCCGATATCGTGCCGCCGGACCTCATCGTCGGCCACGGCGTGCTGGGCCGCTTGCTGGCGCGCATGACCGTGGTGGCGGGCTTCGCGCCGCCCACCGTGTGGGAGACCAACCCCGCGCGCCAGGGTGGCGCCACCGGCTACGCGGTGACCACGCCCGACGACGACCCGCGCCGCGACTACCGCGCCATCTTCGACTGCAGCGGTGACAGCGCGATCCTCGACACGCTGGTGGCGCGCCTGGCGCCCGGTGGCGAAGTGGTGCTGGCCGGCTTCTACACCGAACCGCTGCACTTCAACTTCGCGCCGGCCTTCATGCGCGAGGCGCGCATCCGCTGCGCCGCGGAATGGAAGCGCCCGGACCTGCTGGCCGTGCGCGAACTGGCCGAGAACGGCCGCCTGTCGCTCGATGGCCTGGTGACCCACCATGCCTCACCCGGCGACGCCGACGCCGCCTACCGCACCGCGTTCGGCGACGCCGACTGCCTGAAGATGGTGCTCGACTGGAGAACGCTGCAGTGACACAAGCCACACCGGTCATCTTCATGCACCAGCGCCTGCGCGCCGAGGCCGCGGTCGAACCCGAGCCGCCGGTGACGTCGCCCGCGGCCAAGACCACGCAGATCATCGCCATCTACGGCAAGGGCGGCATCGGCAAGAGCTTCACGCTGGCCAACCTGAGCTACATGATGGCGCAGCAGGGCAAGAAGGTGCTGCTGATCGGCTGCGACCCGAAGAGCGACACCACCAGCCTGCTCTTCGGCGGCAAGGCCACGCCCACCATCATCGAGACCAGCAGCCGCAAGAAGCTGGCCGGCGAGCCGGTGGCCATCGGCGACGTCTGCTTCAAGCGCGACGGCGTCTACGCGATGGAACTCGGCGGCCCCGAGGTCGGCCGCGGCTGCGGCGGGCGCGGGATCATCCACGGCTTCGAGACGCTGGAGAAGCTGGGCTTCCACGACTGGGGCTTCGACTACGTCCTGCTGGACTTCCTGGGCGACGTGGTCTGCGGCGGCTTCGGCCTGCCGATCGCGCGCGACATGTGCCAGAAGGTCATCGTCGTCGCCAGCAACGACCTGCAGAGCCTGTACGTGGCCAACAACGTCTGCAGTGCGGTGGAGTACTTCCGCAAGCTCGGCGGCAACGTCGGCGTGGCCGGCATGGTCATCAACAAGGACGACGGCACCGGCGAGGCGCAGGCTTTCGCCGGCAAGGCGGGCATACCGGTGCTGGCCGCCATCCCGGCGCACGAGGACATCCGCCGCAAGAGCGCCAGCTACGAGATCATCGGCAAACCCGAGGGTGAATGGGGCCCGCTGTTCGCCGAACTGGCGCAGAACGTGGCCGAGGCACCGCCGGTGCGGCCCAAGCCGCAGACGCAGGACGAACTGCTCGGCCTGTTCAGCGCCGAGGTCACCGGCCGCGACTTCAAGATGGAGCCGGCCACGGTGTTCGACATGGTGGGCCGGCACGAGGCCATCCGCCCGTCGCTCGAAGTCGTCTACGACGACGCCTGAGGCACGGCCACCGCATGAGTTGCCACGCCGCCTCCGAACAGGCCACCGCCCGCGCCCTGGGCGGCGACGAGACGCTGCAGGCCACGCTGCAGCGCTACGGCACCGACTACCCCACCGGCCCGCACGACCAGCCGCAGAGCATGTGCCCGGCCTTCGGCTCGCTGCGCGTGGGCCTGCGCATGCGGCGAACGGCCACCATCCTCAGCGGCTCGGCGTGCTGCGTGTACGGCCTGACCTTCACCAGCCACTTCTATGGGGCCCGACGCAGCGTGGGCTACGTGCCCTTCAACAGCGAGACGCTGGTCACCGGCAAGCTGTTCGAGGACATCCGCGACGCCGTGCATGCCCAGGCCGACCCGGCCGCGCTGGACGCCATCGTCGTCATCAACCTGTGCGTGCCCACCGCCAGCGGCGTGCCGCTGCGCCTGCTGCCGAAGTCCATCGACGGTGTGCGCATCATCGGCATCGACGTGCCCGGCTTCGGTGTGCCCACGCACGCCGAGGCCAAGGACGTGCTGACCGGCGCCATGCTGGCCTACGCGCGTGCCGAGGCCGAGGCCGGCCCGGTGACCGCGCCGCGCGACGGCCGCAGCGAGCGGCCCACGGTGGCGCTGCTGGGCGAGATGTTCCCGGCCGATCCGGTGGGCCTCGGCATGATGCTCGAGCCCATGGGCCTGGCCGCCGGACCGGTGGTGCCCACGCGCGAGTGGCGCGAGCTGTACGCCGCGCTGGACAGCGTCGCGGCCGCGGCGATCCACCCCTTCTACACCGCCAGCGTGCGCGAATTCCAGGCCGCCGGCCGGCCGGTGCTGGCCTCGGCCCCGGTGGGGCTGGAAGGCACCGAGGCCTGGCTGCAGGCCGTGGGTGAGGCCTGCGGTGTCCCGGCCGCGCGCATCGGTGCAGCCAAGGACCAGTGGCTGCCGGCCATCCGCGGTGCACTGTCGCGCATGCCGGTCAAGGGCCGCATCACCGTCAGCGGCTACGAAGGTTCCGAACTGCTGGTGGCGCGGCTGCTGATCGAGAGCGGCGCCGACGTGCCCTATGTCGGCACCGCCTGCCCGCGCACACCCTGGTCGGCACCCGACCTCGAATGGCTGCAGGCGCGCGGTGTGCAGGTGCAGTTCCGCGCCTCGCTGGAGCAGGACCTGGCCGCCGTGAAGGCCCTGCAGCCGGATCTGGCCATCGGCACCACGCCGGTGGTGCAGGCCGCCAAGCAGATGCGCATCCCGGCGCTGTACTTCACCAACCTGATCTCTGCGCGACCGCTGATGGGCCCGGCAGGTGCCGGGTCGCTGGCGCAGGTGGTCAATGCCGCCATGGCCAACAAGGCCCGCTTCGATGCCATGGCCGACTTCTTCGGCGACACCGGTCAGGGCGACCGTGCCGGTGTCTGGGCCGAGATGCCGATGGAGCGCCCCGAGTTCCGCGCCGAGACGCGGCGGCAGGTGATCAAGCTGCACAAGCGGCTTCAGGCGGAGCGCATGGTATGAGCGCCGCACGGCCGTTCCGAAGGCGCTCGAGCCCCCTTGGGGGGCCGGCCCGCAGGGCCTGGGGGGCGGCATGAGCTTTGTGCTCGACCACGACCGGGCCGGCGGCTACTGGGGCGCCGTCTACGTGTTCACCGCCATCAAGGGCCTGCAGGTCGTGATCGACGGCCCGGTGGGCTGCGAGAACCTGCCGGTGACCAGCGTGCTGCACTACACCGACGCGCTGCCGCCACACGAGCTGCCCATCGTCGTCACCGGCCTGGCCGAGGAGCAGCTGGGCCGTGACGGCACCGAAGGTGCGATGAAGCGCGCCCATGCGGCGCTGGACCCGGACCTGCCCAGCGTCGTCGTCACCGGCTCCATCGCCGAGATGATCGGCGGTGGCGTCACGCCCGAGGGCACGACGATCCAGCGCTTCCTGCCGCGCACCATCGACGAGGACCAGTGGCAGTGTGCCAACCGCGCCATGCTGTGGCTGTGGCAGGAACACGGGCTGCGCCACGTGCCGCCGCGCCCGACGCCGGCCGAGCGCGCGCCCGGCGTCAAGCCGCGCGTGAACCTCATCGGCCCGAGCTACGGCGTGTTCAACAGCCCGAGCGACGTGGCCGAGATCCGGCGCCTGGTCGAAGGCCTCGGCGCCGAGGTGAACATGGTGTTCCCGCTCGGCAGCCACCTGGCCGACGTGCAGAAACTGGCCGACGCCGATGCCAGCATCTGCCTGTACCGCGAGTTCGGCAGCGCGCTGTGCGAGGCGTTGGAACGGCCGTGGCTGCAGGCGCCGATCGGTCTGCACAGCACCACCAAGTTCCTGCGCAGCCTGGGCGAGCTGCTCGGCCTGGACCCGGAACCCTTCATCGAGCGCGAGAAGCACACCACCATCAAGCCGCTGTGGGACCTCTGGCGCTCGGTGACGCAGGACTTCTTCGCTACCGCCAGCTTCGCCGTCGTGGCCGGCGAGACCTACACGCGCGGCCTGCGCCACTTCCTGGAAGACGAGCTCGGCCTGCCGTGCCAGTTCGCCGTGGCACGCCAGCCCGGTGCCAAGACCGACAACGCCGCGGTACGCCGAATGGTGCGCGAGAAGCCGCCGCTGGTGATGTTCGGCAGCGTCAACGAGCGCATGTACCTGGCCGAGGCGGGCAGCCGTGGGCCGATGCGCCCGGCCTTCATCCCGGCCAGCTTTCCCGGCGCCATCATCCGCCGCCACACCGGCACGCCCTTCATGGGCTACGCCGGCGCCACCTACGTGGTGCAGGAACTGTGCAACGGCCTGTTCGACGCGCTGTTCCACATCCTGCCGCTGGGCACCGAGATGGATGCCGTGGCGCCGACGCCGGCCCGCCGCATCGCGGAACTGCCCTGGGACGCCGACGCGCGCGCCCGGCTCGACACCGTCGTCGAGTCGCAGCCGGTGCTGGTGCGCATTTCGGCGGCCAAGCGGCTGCGCGACCAGGCCGAGGCGCAGGCGCGCACGGCCGGCGAGTCGCGCGTGACCGCTGCCCGTGTCGACGCCGCCTGCGACCTCACGGTCGCGGAGGTGCCGGCGTGAGCGGGCCGCACATGACGTCGTGGCGTGCCGTCACGGCTGCCCCCGCCGCGCGGGCTTCGCGCGCGGCTGGCCGCAAGGCCAAGCTGAAGGAGTTGTCCTATGGCTGAAAGAAAGGGCTCGATCTCGGGCCTCTCGGATGACGAGGCCCAGGAGTTCCACAAGTTCTACATCCAGGGCTTCGTGGGCTTCACGGCCATCGCTGTCGTGGCCCACATCCTGGTCTGGGCGTGGCGCCCATGGCTGTGAGCACCTGACCTGCTGAATCGACCACACCGAGGAGGGCTGACCATGGCCTCGACCCGAGCCGCACCGGTGCACGCGCCCAAGGGCGTGCGTGCCGACCTGCCGATCTACCTGCTGAGCTTCATCGTGTTCCTGCTGATCGCCTTCGCCGGCGCGCTGCTGGGGCAGCCGTGGCGCAGCTGGCTGCCCGGCGCCGAAGGCGTGAAGTCCCTGTTCGGCGGCGTCAATGCAGCGGTCTACACGTTCATGTCCAACATTCAATAGGAGCTGGGAACCATGTGGAGAATCTGGCGTTTGTTCGATCCCCTGCGCACGATGGTGGCGCAGGCGGTGTTCCTGTTCGGCATTGCGGTGATGATCCATCTCATCCTGCTGAGCACGAACAAGTTCAACTGGCTCGATGGCCCGAAGAAGGCCACCGTGGCATCGGCCCAGTCGCCGACGCCCACGGCGGTCGCTTCGCTGACCACGGGCAAGTAGCGCCTCACCGCGCCCCGGGCGGCGGTGGGTGTTCCAGGCTCCGGCCTGGCACCCCTGCTGCCGCCCCGGCCAGCGCCTGGAGGCCCTGCCTCCGCGCGCCGGCCCCCGACAAGAAATGGCCTGAGGCCGCAGGAGCATTGCCATGGCGATGTTGAGTTTCGAACGCAAGTACCGCGTCCGCGGCGGGACCCTCATCGGCGGGGACCTGTTCGACTTCTGGATGGGGCCGTTCTATGTCGGCTTCTTCGGCATCACGACGGCGTTCTTCGCCTTCGTCGGCACCGCACTGATCCTGTGGGGCGCGGCCAACGGGCCGACCTGGAACCTCTGGCAGATCAGCATCGCGCCGCCGGACCTGTCCTACGGCCTGGGCCTGGCACCGCTGCTCGAAGGCGGGCTGTGGCAGCTGATCACGGTCTGTGCACTCGGGGCCTTCGTGTCCTGGGCGCTGCGCGAGGTGGAGATCTGCCGCAAGCTGGGCATGGGCTATCACGTGCCGGTGGCCTTCGGCTTCGCAATCTTTGCCTACTTCACGCTGGTGGTGATCCGCCCGGTGCTGATGGGCGCCTGGGGCCACGGCTTCCCCTACGGCATCTACAGCCACCTGGACTGGGTCAGCAACGTCGGCTACCAGTACCTGCACTTCCACTACAACCCGGCGCACATGCTGGCGATCAGCTTCTTCTTCACGACGGCGCTGGCGCTGTCGATGCACGGGGGCCTGATCCTGTCGATGACCAATCCGGCCAAGGGCGAGACGGTCAAGACGCCGGACCACGAGAACACCTTCTTCCGCGACGCCATCGGCTACTCGATCGGCTCGCTGGGCATCCACCGCCTGGGCCTGTACCTGGCGCTGGCGGCCGTCTTCTTCAGCGCCGTGTGCATCGTCATCAGCGGCCCGTTCTGGACCCGCGGCTGGCCCGAGTGGTGGAGCTGGTGGCTGAACATGCCCATCTGGTCGCAGTGGCCGCTGGGTCGCTGACCGTCGGTGCAGCAGGAGACCGAGATGTTCAAAGACTTCGATTACCAGAACCTGTTCACCGCGGTGCAGCCGCACGGCCCGTCGTACATGGGCGTGCCGCTGCCGCCGAAGAACTCGCCGCGCAGCGGCAAGCCGGTGCACTGGCACCTGGCCGGGTGGCTGGGCGACGCGCAGATCGGGCCCATCTACCTCGGCCCGCTGGGCATTGCCTCTCTGTTCTTCGGCATCCTGTCGTTCAACATCATCGGCTTCAACATGCTGGCCCAGGTCAACTGGAACCCGGTGGAGTTCATCCGCCAGCTGTTCTGGCTGTCGCTGGACCCGCCGGGGCCGCAGTACGGGCTGTCGCTGCCGCCGCTCAACGACGGCGGCTGGTGGCTGATGGCCGGGGGCTTCCTGACCACGTCCATCCTGCTGTGGTGGGCCCGCATGTACACCCGGGCCCGCGCCCTGGGGCTGGGCACGCACGTGGCCTGGGCCTTCGCGGCGGCGATCTGGCTGTTCCTGGTGCTGGGCTTCATCCGCCCGGTGCTGATGGGCAGCTGGGCCGAGGCCGTGCCGTTCGGCATCTTCCCGCACCTGGACTGGACGGCGGCCTTCTCGCTGCGCTACGGCAACCTCTTCTACAACCCGTTCCACGCGCTGTCGATCGCCTTCCTGTACGGCTCGGCCCTGCTGTTCGCGATGCACGGCGCCACCATCCTGGCCACCACCCGCTACGGCGCCGAGCGCGAGATCGAGCAGACGGTGGACCGCGGCACCGGCATGGAGCGTGGTGCGCTGTTCTGGCGCTGGACGATGGGCTTCAACGCCACCGCCGAGTCCATCCACCGCTGGGCCTGGTGGTTCGCGGTGCTGTGCCCGCTCACCGGCGGCATCGGCATCCTGCTGTCGGGCACGGTGGTCGACAACTGGTACCTGTGGTCGGTGCAGCACGGTGTGGTGCCGCCGCAGCCGCAGGTCTTCCCGGGGGTGGTCGACCCGGCGCTGACGCAAGGGGTCAAGCCATGAGACGCGTGTTCACCGCCTTTGCCGCGCTGCTCGGCGCCGCCCTGCTGGCCGGTTGCGAGCGCCCACCACCGGTGAGCGTTCAGCACGGCTACCGCGGCACCGGCATGGTCCAGGTCTACAACCCGCGCGCGCTGGAACAGCAGGTGCCGCTGAACCAGCCGCCGGCGGCCACACCGGCCCTGCCGGCGGCCGGGCCGACGGCAAAGACCATCTACCAGAATGTGCAGGTGCTGGGCGACGTGGACATCGGCAACTTCACCCGGCTGATGACGTCGATGACGCAGTGGATCGCCCCCAACGAGGGCTGCGCCTACTGCCACAACCTGGAGAACCTGGCCGACGACGGCAAGTACACCAAGGTGGTGGCGCGCGCCATGCTGCGCATGACGCAGCAGATCAACGCCGACTGGCAGCCGCACGTGGCGGCCACCGGCGTGACCTGCTGGACCTGCCACCGCGGCCAGCACATCCCGCAGCAGGTGTGGTTCACCACACCGCCGCAGGACAAGCGCGCCGACTTCATCGGCAACCGCAACGGGCAGAACCTGGCCGATGCCGACGTGGGGCTGTCGTCGCTGCCGGGCGACCCGTTCGCGATGTACCTCTCGGCCCAGCCGCAGAAGATCGCCGTCGGTGCGCCGACGGCACTGCCCACCGGCCACGTGGCGTCGATCCAGGCCACCGAGGGCACGTATGCGCTGATGATGCACATGTCCGGCGCGCTGGGGGTCAACTGCACCTACTGCCACAGCACGCGCAACTTCGCGGTGTGGAGCGAAAGCACCACGCAGCGCGTGACCGCCTGGCACGGCCTGCGCATGGTGGCCGACCTCAACGTGAACCACCTGCTGCCGCTGACCGACGTCTTCCCGGCCGAGCGCAAGGGCCCGCTGGGCGACGTGGCCAAGCTGTCGTGCGCCACCTGCCACCAGGGCGCCTACAAGCCGGTCTACGGCGCGCCGATGGCCAAGGACTTCCCCGAGCTCCAGCGCGTGGCGCCCCCGGCCGAGGCGGCGTCTGCGGCGATGAACCCCGCCGAGCCGCTGCGGGTGTCCCAACGCTGAACCGGCACGGCGCCGCCACCAGGACCAGGGCCAACGGGGTGGGCAGCGTGCACGATCCCCGCGGACACCCGATCGCCACAGCCGGTGAGGCCGCGGCGCCCCAGGTGCTGCTGGCCCAGCCGCGCGGCTTCTGCGCCGGCGTGGTGCGGGCGGTCGAGATCGTCGAGCGTGCGCTCGAACTGCACGGCGCGCCGGTCTACGTGTTCCACGAGATCGTGCACAACGGCCACGTGGTGGCCGACCTGCGTGCGCGCGGCGCCGTCTTCGTCGACACGCTCGATGCGGTGCCGCGCGGTGCGGTCACGGTGTTCAGCGCCCATGGCGTGGCGCTTTCCGTGGAGCGCGAGGCCCTGGCGCGTGGCCTGCGCGTGATCGACGCCACCTGCCCACTGGTGGGCAAGGTGCACCTGCAGGCGCAGCGCTACGTGCGGCAGGGGCACGCGCTGGTGGTCATCGGCCACGCCGGGCACGAGGAGGTGGTCGGCACGATGGGGCGGGTGGACGCCGAGGTCCACCTCGTCAGCCGCCCCGAGGACGTGGCGACGCTGCGCTTCGCGTCCGGCCCCCCGGTGGCCTATGTGACCCAGACCACGCTGAGCGTGGACGACACCCGCGACATCATCCTGGCGTTGAAGGCGCGGTTCCCGCACATCGTCGGGCCGGACCTGGACGACATCTGCTACGCCACCCAGAACCGCCAGAACGCCGTGCGCGCGCTCGCGCGCCAGGTGGACCTGCTGCTGGTCGTCGGATCGGCCAACAGTTCGAATGCGCAGCGCCTGCGCGAGGTGGCCGAGCAGCAGGGGGTGGCGGCGTATCTCGTGCCCGACGAAACCGGTGTCGACCCGGCCTGGCTGGATGGCGTGCGGCAGGTCGGCGTGAGCGCGGGGGCGTCCACGCCGGAGGTGCTGGTGCAACGCGTGGCCCAGGGTCTGAGCGCCTTGGGCGCCGGCGATGTGCGCCAGCTGCCCGGGGTCGAGGAATCGGTGGCCTTTCGCCTGCCGCTGGCCGTGCTGCGGCCGGCGGCCTGAACACCGTGGCGCCGAATGTGACCGCCCCGCTGCGCACACCGGCCCCTGGGGCATCGGACCGACTGCATGCGCTGCACCGCCTGTCCGAGGGCGACCGCGAACTGGCGCCGAGACGCGGTGCGCGAGATCAGGGCACGAACAGCCGGCCTTCGAAGGTTGTGGGCGACGTCGCCGTGCTGGTGCTTGTTCACTGGCGTCCCGATGCCGTCGCCTGGGGGCTGGCGCGACTGCCCCTGCAGGGCTGGCCGTTGCGCGCCGTGCCCGGCCTGGGCTTTGCCAAGGTGCTGGGGAGCGGGCGCGACGGCGGCTTCGGGCTCGCGCCGGGTCTGCTGCATCAGGGCCTGTTCCTCGTCTTCGACGGCGAGGCTGCGGCCATGGCCTTCGTCGACCGTTCGCCGCTGATGACGGCGTACCGGGCCCATGCGGCCGAGTGCGCCACCGCGGTGCTGCGCGCCGCCTCCAGCCGCGGCAGCTGGTCCGGTGCGGCGATGACGGTCAGCGCCGATCTCCCGGCTGACGGCCCGGTGGCCGCCCTCACGCGGGCGTCCATCCGCGCTGCGCATGCGGCGGCCTTCTGGCGCCATTCGCCGGCGGCACAGGCAGCGCTGGCCGAGGCCGAAGGCTGTCACCTCGCGGCCGGCCTGGGTGAGGCGCCGGTGCTGCGCCAGGCCACCTTCAGCCTCTGGTCGAGCGTGGCGGCGATGAACGCGTACGCCCGCCAGGGCGCACATGGGCAGGCAGCCCGGGCCTCTGTGGGTGGCGGCTGGTTCAGCGAATCGATGTTCGTGCGTTTCGCGCCGCTGGCCCTGGCCGGGCGCTGGAAGGGGTGTGACCTTGGCGCGCTCTGAACCCCGCGTGGTGGTCGTGGGCGCCGGCATCGGCGGCCTCGTCAGTGCCTTGCTGCTTGCGCACCAGGGCGTGGCGGTGACGCTGGTCGAGTCGGCCTCCGGCCCCGGGGGCAAGATGCACCGGCTGCGCGTCGACGGTGCCGACGTCGACGCCGGGCCCACGGTGCTGACGATGCGATGGGTCTTCGAGGAGATCCTCGCCGCCGTCGGCGCCACCCTGGCCGATCTGCCCGCCCTGACCCGCCTGGACGTGCTGGCGCGCCACGCGTGGCGCGGGCATGCGCCGACCTTGGACCTGTACGCCGACGCGGCACGCTCGGTGGAGGCGGTGGGCGACTTCGCCGGCGCGGCCGAGGCGCGCCGCTTCGAGGCCTTCTGCCGCGAGGTGCGGGCCGTCTATCGCACGCTGGAGACGCCGTACCTGCGTTCGGCGCGGCCCGACTTCTTCGGCATGGTGCGCAGCCTCGGTCCGTCGGGCCTGGGCACCTTGTCTGGCCTCGGCCCGTTCGCCACGTTGTGGCAGACGCTGGGCCGGCACTTCCGCGACCCGCGCCTGCGCCAGCTGTTCGCGCGCTACGCCACCTACTGCGGTGCGTCGCCCTGGCAGGCACCGGCCACGCTGGAGCTGGTGGCGCAGGTCGAGATGGCCGGCGTCTGGACGGTGGAGGGCGGCATGCATGCGCTGGCACGGCGCATGGCCGACCTGGCGGCGGCGCGGGGTGCGGTGCTGCGCTGGCACAGCCCGGTGCAGCGCATCCTGCTCGACGGCCACCGCGCCTGCGGCGTGCAGCTGGCCAGTGGCGAGACCCTGGCCGCCGACGCCGTGCTCTTCAATGGCGACCCGCAGGCCCTGGTGCA
This sequence comes from Burkholderiaceae bacterium, assembly GCA_024235855.1. Taxonomy (GTDB): domain Bacteria; phylum Pseudomonadota; class Gammaproteobacteria; order Burkholderiales; family Burkholderiaceae_C; genus Rubrivivax. The sequence goes on along the minus strand of JACKLN010000004.1, from coordinate 316,276 downwards.
AGGGCTGCTGGGCGATGCCGTGCGCCGCGCCGTGCCGGCGGTGCCGGCGGCCCAGCGGTCGCTGTCGGCCGTGACCTGGGCGGTGCACGCACCGACCAGCGGCTTCGAGCTCGCGCACCACAACGTCTTCTTCGACGACGACTACGCCAGCGAGTTCGACGACATCTTCCGCCACCGGCGCCTGCCCCGGCAGGGCACCGTCTACGTCTGCGCGCAGGACCGGGGTCCTGGCACAGCGCCTGCCAGCGGCACCGCCGAACGCCTGCTGTGCCTGGTCAATGCCCCGGCCGACGGCGACCGCCGGCCCTTCGACGACGTGGAGGTCGATCCATGCGAATTCCGCAGCCTCGGGCTGATGCGGGCTTGTGGCCTGCGGATCGGCGCGACCCATCGCCAGGTGCGACGCACGACACCGCAGGACTTCGCGCGGCGCTTTCCGGCCACGGGCGGGGCGCTGTATGGCCAGGCCACGCACGGGTGGATGACGCTGTTCCGCCGCCCGGGGGCCGCCTCGGCGGTGCCGGGCCTGTTCCTGGCGGGCGGTGGCGTGCACCCGGGGCCGGGGGTGCCGATGGCCGCCTTGTCGGGGCAGCGGGCGGCGTCGGCGCTGATGGCGCACCTCGCTTCGACGCGCCGGTGGCACCCGGTGGCTACCTCTGGTGGTACGTCGACGCCGTCAGCGACGACGGTCGCCACGCCCTGACCGTGATCGCCTTCGTCGGCAGCGTCTTCTCACCCTACTACCGCCGTGCCTTCCACCGCGACCCGATGACCGACCCGCTGCAGCACTGCGCCATCAATGTCGCCCTGTACGGCGATGCGCGGCGCTGGACGATGACCGAGCGTGCCGCCCGCCACGTGCGGCGCAGCGCATCCGAGTTCGTCGTCGGGCCCAGCCGTGTGCGCTGGGACGGTGGCGCGCTGTGCCTGGACCTCGACGAGGTCGGCATGCCGTGGCCGCGCCGCGTGCGCGGCCGCGTGCGGGTCTGGCCCCATGGCCTGGCGCGTTGGCGCACGACGCTGGATGCCGGCGGTGCGCACCGCTGGGGACCGATCGCCCCCTGCGCTCGGGCCGAGGTCGAACTCGACGCGCCGGCCCTGCGCTGGCAGGGCGAGGCCTACGTGGACAGCAACGACGGCGACGAGCCCATCGAACGGCCCTTTGCCGACTGGGACTGGTCGCGCGCCACGCTGGCGGACGGCAGCACGGCCGTGATCTACGACGTGCGTGAACGCGGCGGCGCCGGGCGCGTGATCGCGCAGCGTTTCGCCACCCACGGCCAGACCGAGGCCTTCGAGCCTCCGCCCCGCCAGCGCCTGCCGCGCACTGGCTGGCGCGTCGCGCGCCAGATCCGCAGCGACGCACCGGCCCGCGTGAACCGCACGCTGGAGGACACACCGTTCTACGCCCGTTCACTGCTGGACTGCGGCGTGCTGGGCCAGCGCGTGCAGGCCGTGCATGAATCGCTCAGCCTGCCGCGCCTGCAGTCGCCGCTGGTGCAGTGGATGTTGCCCTGGCGCATGCCCCGTCGGCGCTGAGGACCTCATATGTCGTTCTGGGTGTCAATAACAATAGACACATCAAGGTGTATCACTAGAATGACATTGCCCCCGTGCGGGCTTTCGCACGACAACCCAGAGCCCAAGAAAAGGAGCTTGCAACCATGTCCGATTCCGACAAGGTTTGGCCAACCGGTTTGACCGAGGCCGAGTCCGAGGAGGTCCATCGCCACATCATCCAGGGGACACAGATCTTCGGGATGATCGCGGCGCTGGCGCACCTGCTCGCGTACATCTATTCGCCCTGGCTGAAGTGAAGGAGGGCACACCATGATCTACGGAAAAATCTGGTGCGTCGTGAAGCCGTCGGTGGGCATCCCTCTGATGCTCGGCGCCGTGGCGGTGAGTTCGTTCGCGGTGCACTACGCGCTGCTGACGCACACCACCTGGCTGCCCAAGTACTACGAAGGGGGTGCCAAGCAGACGGCGCAGGCCGAGTCGACGACGAAGCTGGCGCTGGCGCCAGCCGAAACGCCGAAATAGCCCACAGCGCTGGCCGCCGTCCCCGGGACGGCGGGCCATGCCGGTGCCGCGCGCTGCGCGGTGGCCGGCATGGCCCGCTGCCGCTCGACGCATGACCTCCCTCAGTCGCCACCTGCTGACCAGCTGGGTCCGTCTCGGTCCCCGGTTCCTGCCGTTCGCCGACGCGGCCTCGCCGGGCCTGCCGTTGTCGCGCCTGCTGCGCCTGTCGCTGTTCCAGGTCTCGGTCGGCATGGCCCTGGTGCTGATGCTGGGCACGCTCAACCGGGTGATGATCGTCGAGCTCGGCGTGCCGGCCTCGCTGGTGGCGGTGGTCATCGCGCTGCCGGTGATCTACGCGCCGATGCGTGCGCTGATCGGCTTCAAGTCCGACCATCACCGCTCCGCGCTGGGCTGGCGGCGCGTGCCCTACATGTGGATGGGCACGATGATCCAGTTCGGCGGCCTGGCCATCATGCCGTTCGCACTGCTGGTGCTGTCCGGCGGTGGCGACGCCGGCCGCTGGCCGGCCTGGATCGGCCAGGCGGCGGCGGCGCTGGCCTTCCTGCTCGTGGGCGCAGGGCTGCACACCACGCAGACCGCCGGCCTGGCGCTGGCCAATGACCAGGCCGCGCCCGACAGGCAGCCACGCGTGGTCGGCCTGATGTACGTGATGCTGCTGCTGGGCACCATGGGCAGCGCGCTGCTGTTCGGCTGGCTGCTGCGGGATTTCAGCCCCGGCCGCCTGGTGCAGGTGATCCAGGGCGCCGCAGTGGCCACGCTGGTGCTCAACGCCGTGGCGCTGTGGCAGCAGGAGACGCGCGACCCGCAGCGCGTGGCGCGCTGGCGCGAGCGCCCGGCCCGCGAACCCGACTTCCGCGAGGCCTGGCGTGCCTTCGTCGCCCACGACGGTTCCGCGCGGCGGCTGGCGGCCATCGGCCTGGGCACGCTGGCCTTCGGCATGCAGGACGTGCTGATCGAGCCCTACGGCGGCCAGGTGCTGCAGATGGGCGTGGGCCAGACGACCTGGCTGACGGCGACGCTGGCCGCTGGCGGCCTGTGCGGCTTTGGCCTGGCTTCGCGCCTGCTGGGCAAGGGCGGTGAGCCCGTCCGCCTGGCCCTGCAGGCGGCGCTGCTGGGCGTGCCGGCGTTTGCCGCCATCACGGTGGCCGCGCCGGCGCAGTGGCTGGCGCTGTTCGTGGCCGGCGTGGCCGCCATCGGCTTCGCGGCCGGGCTGTTCGGCCATGCGACGCTGACGCTCACGATGAACCGCGCTCCGAAGGACCAGGCCGGTCTGGCGCTGGGCGCCTGGGGCGCGGTGCAAGCCACCGCCGCCGGCGTGGGCGTGGCGCTCGGCGGTATATTGCGCGACGCCTTCGGCGCGCTGGCCGCGCAGGGCAGCCTGGGCCCCGCCCTGGCCGTGCCCGCCACCGGCTTTGCTGCCGTGTACCTGATGGAGATCGTGCTGCTGGGGGCCACCGCAGTGGTGCTGTGGCCCTTGCTGACCTCACCGCCGGCGCGGCCGGCCCCCTGAACGCACCGCTTGGAGACGTCGATGAAGCTGTATCACCTGCTGCTGCTGGTCTGGATCCTGTGGGTCACGCTGTGGACGCTCAAGGAAGTCCAGGCGGCCGACCGCCGCCGCAAGGCCAAGAAGAAGTGAGTCTCCCCGGCGCGGCACCGTGCCGCACCGGTGGGCGAGTCAACGCCGGCGCCAGCGGGCCAGCCAGCCGCACAGGCTGGCGGCGGCCACGGCCGCCATCACGCCCATGTTGAGGGCCGCCAGCGTGCCCAGCCAGGGGCCGGCCACCGGGCCGGCGATGCGGGCGCCGAAGCCATAGCCCTGCCACGCGCCCGCGGCGAACACCGCGGCCAGTGCCAGCCACCGCAAGGTGGGGCCGAGCTTCGGCAGCGCCACAGGCGAACGGGGTTCAGCGCGCACGGTCATCGTTCACGTCCTCGGTCGTTGGGGGTGTCGTCTGCGCGGGGGAGCCGGCTTCCCCGCTCGCTCTGGCCGCGGCGGCCGCTTCGGCCTCGCGCTGGCGCTGGGTCTCCCGCCGGTCGCGTTCCACCGAGCGCAGCTGCCACCAGGCGAACACCAGCACGCTGCCGAACACGAGCACCAGCTCGATCAGGATCAACGGGGCATGCTCGCTGCCCATGGTTGGCCTGTGGCGCGCGGCGGCTCAGTACGGCCCGTGCGGCGGCACGAGCTGGCGCTGCGCGAGGGCCGGCTGGGTCAGGGGGCGTTGAAGCGCCTGGCGCTGCGCCAGCTGGCGCTCGAACAGCTGCAGCACCCAGCCCACCCGCTGCGGGAAGTTGCGGGCGGGGATGAACGCCGGGTGCGGGCCGGCAGCGACGGCGTCGACCAGGTAGCGCGTGGCCGGCAGCGGTGGCAGGCTGGCCGCGTCGTGGGCCGGTGCGCGCAGCGCCGCGCTGCTGGCCTGCGCCACCAGGGCCAGCTTGCGCCGACCCGGGACCACGGTGCGCCGGGTCACGGCGTCCAGCCCGTCGCGGGCCAGCTGGTGGCCGATCTCGGCATAGGCCAGGCGTGCGGCCAGGATGGCGGCGCGGCAGTCGCGCGGCAGTGCGGCGATGCCATGTTCCGCCCGCGCGTAGAGCGCCTCGGCGGCCTGCAGCAAGCGCTGCACCACCGTGGCCAGTGCCGCGTCGTGGCGTGGCCGGGCCAGCCAGGCGTCGGGGTCGATGCCGGCCTCGCGCAGCCAGGCCAGCGGCAGGTAGATGCGCCCGCGGCGGGCGTCCTCGCCCACGTCGCGCGCAATGTTGGTCAGCTGCATGGCCACGCCCAGGTCGCAGGCGCGGGCCACGGCGTGGGCATCGCGGGTGTCCATCACCAGGGCCATCATCGCGCCCACGGTGCCGGCCACGCGCGCCGCGTAGGCCTGCAGGTCCTCCAGCGTCTCGTAGCGGCGGCCTTCAAGGTCCCAGACGAAACCCTCGAGCAACGCGTCCAGCAGCGTGCGCGGGATCGCGAAGCGGTGCACCACGCCGGCCAGGGCCAGGTCGGCCTCGATGGCGCGCGGGCGGCCGGCGTAGAGCGCATCCAGCCGTTCGTTGAGCTGCGCCAGCGCCTGCAAGGGGTGGGCGCCGTCGTCCACGGCGTCGTCGGCCAGCCGGCAGTAGGCGTACAGCGCGCAGGCCGGGGCGCGCACGCGTGCCGGCAGCAGCAGCGACGCGGCGAAGAAGGTGCGCGAGCCACCGCGCATCAGTGCACGGCAGGCGGCGGGGTCGTAGACCGGAGGCGCGTGGCGGGTGTCGGGGTCAGGATGCACGGCGGGTCTCCTTCACTGGCGGCAGCACGCTCTCCAGCGCCTTGGCCGACATCAGCACGCCGGGCACACCGGCACCGGGGTGCGTGCCCGCGCCCACCAGGTACAGGCCCGGCAGGTCCTCGCTGCGGTTGTGCGGGCGGAACCAGGCGCTCTGCAGCAGCAGCGGCTCCATGCCGAAGGCTGCACCCTTGAACGACAGCAGGCGGTCGTGGAAGTCCTGCGGCGTGGTGATGCGGGAGCTGACGATCTCCGCGCCCAGGCCCGGCAGCACGGTCTCTTCCAGCCGGCGCTGGATGGCCTGGCGGTAGGGCTCGGCCTGGGTGGCCCAGTCGGTGCCGCTGTCCAGGTGGGGCACCGGCGAGAGCACGTAGAAGGCGTCGTGCCCGGGGGGCGCCACCGAGGGGTCGGTGGCGCTGGGGCGGTGCAGGTAGAGGCTGAAGTCCTCGGCCAGGTGGTGGCGGCGGAAGATGTCGTCCAGCAGGCCCTTGTAGCGCGGGCCGAGCAGCATCATGTGGTGCGGCACGCTGTCGAAGCGGCGCCGGGTGCCGAAGTACCAGACGAACAGGCTCATCGAGTAGCGGGCCTTGTCCACGCGCCGGTCCGTCCAGTGGCGGCGGTGTTCCGGTGCGACCAGATGCCGGTAGGTCCAGGCGGTGTCGGCATTGCTGACCACGATCTCGGCATGCCGCCGTTCGCCGCTGGCCAGGCGCACGCCGCTGGCGTGGCCGCCGTCCACCGTGATCTGCTGCACCTCGGCGTTGCAGCGCACCGGCACGCCGCGCTCTGCCAGCAGGTTGACCAGACCGCGCACCAGCGCGCCGGTGCCGCCCATGGCCCAGTGCACGCCGTAGCGGCGCTCCAGCGTGTTGATCAGGCTGTAGATGCAGGTCACGGCAAAGGGGTTGCCGCCGATGAGCAGCGGATGGAAGCTCATCGCGATGCGCAGCCGCGGGTCGCGCAGGTGGCCGGCCACCATCTGGTGGATGCTGCGCCAGCCGCGCATGCGGAACAGCTGCGGCGAGGCGCGCAGCAGGTCGCCCAGCGTGTCGTAGGCGATGCTGCCCAGCTTCTCGAAGCCCAGCCGGTAGCAGAGGTCCGACTCCTTGACGAAGGCGTCGTAGCCCGGCAGGTCGCCGGGGCTCAGGCGCGCGATCTCGGCGCGCATGCGCGCGGGGTCGCCGCTGTAGTCCAGGTGGCTGCCGTCGTCGAAGCGGATGCGGTAGAACGGCTCCATCGGCCGCAACTCGACGTCGTCGGCCAGGCGGCGGCCAGCCATCGCCCACAACTCCTCGAGCATGAAGGGCGCGGTGATGATGGTGGGGCCGGCATCGAACGTGAAGCCGTCCTGGCGCCAGACGCCGGCGCGGCCGCCGGGCTGGTCGAGCTTCTCCAGCACCTCCACCCGCCAGCCCAGGCAGCTCAGCCGCAGCGCGGCGGCCAGGCCGCCGAAGCCGCTGCCGACGACGATGGCGCGCGGCGCGTCGTCGGGCACCGGCTGCGGGGGCAGGGCGGTGCCGGTGCTCAGGTCGATCGGCATCGGGTCGCGGCGCATGGTGGCCCTTCAGGTGGCCGGCAGGTCGGTGGCATCGGCGCGCCTGCCGCGCATGGCCCAGGCCCAGAGCGCCTGTGCCTGGATGGGCAGCACCATCAACCCGTGCTCGAGGATGGCCAGGGCCAGCAGCGTGGCCACCAGCAGGCCGCCGGTGGCCTGGGCACTGCCGGGGCCGCCTTCCAGCGCGTCCAGCACCAGCAGCACCGCCACCACGGTGGCGGCCGTCACCGACCAGGGGAACAGCCCGTTCATCGGCCGCGCGCGGAAGTAGCTGGCCAGGTAGGCCAGGTGCGCCGGCAGGAACTCGACGCTGAGGTTGCGCACGCCCAGGAACACGTTGAGCTTGGCGCTCAGCCGCATCACCCACAGCACGCCGAAGGTGGCGATGCCGACCTGGTTGGGCGCGTCCCAGGTCAGCGCCGCGATCACGACGCCCGAGGCCAGGATGGCGAGTTCGTGCCACAGCACGGCCAGCGTGGCCTGGCGGAAGCGCGGCCAGCCTTGAAGGCCGGCGTCGGCCGCGCGCTGGCGCGGGCCGGTGACCCAGCCGGTGAGGAAGCTCAGCTCGTGCCAGCCCCAGACCAGCAGCGCACTGGTGAAGGCGCAGAAGGCGCCGGTGGCCGTGGCCTGGCCGGCGGTGTGCGACAGGCCGGCAAAGGCTGCCAGCGCCAGCCCGGTGGACAGCGCGTGGCTCCAGCGGAAGCTGGTGCGCGGCAGGCCGTCCAACAGCAGTACCAGCCCGGTGGAGAACCACCACACGAACACCGCGAACAGCACCGGTGCCGTGTAGCCGAACAGCGGGTCGGTCATTGGACGGCGCCTGGCTGGCGGGTCATGCCGTGGCGGCTCACCAGGCCGGGGCCACGCGCACCTGCGTCGGCAGCGCGTGGCGCTTCACCGGCATCAGGTACAGCCGCGCGAAGGTGGCCGCACCGGCCACCGCCAGCCCGGCCTGCTGCAGGCGGCCGACGAGGCCGCCACGGGACTTGGCCGCCTCCATGCGCTCGGACAGGCGGAACAGGCGGTCGAGGCCGGCGCGGAAGGCCGGGTGGTCGGTGTCCAGCGAGACCGGGAAGACCTGCTTGGAGATCTCGGTGGTGATGTCGAAGACCTGGTAGTCGTAGCTCGTCGGGTCCAGGCCCATGGCCTGCTTGAGCATCGGCCGCGTGTGGTCGCGCACGTACATCGTGGCGTAGACCGCGAGCAGGAAGAAGCGGATCCACAGCAGGTTGCCGCCGCGCAGCAGGTGCGGGTGCGCGCGCATGATCAGCGCGAACGACTCGCCGTGGCGGAATTCGTCGTTGCACCAGCGCTCGAACCAGCGAAAGATCGGGTGGAAGCGCAGTTCCGGGTGCCGCTCGAGCTGGCGGAAGATGGTGATGTAGCGCGCGTAGCCGATCTTCTCGCTCAGGTAGGTGGCGTAGAAGATGTACTTGGGCTTGAAGTAGGTGTACTTCTTGGTGCGCTTGAGGTCGCCCAGGTCCAGCCCGAGCCCGAAATCCTTGAGCGACTGGTTGATGAAGCCGGCATGCCGCGACTCGTCGCGCGCCATGAAGCGCATCAGCGCCTTCACGTCCGGGTTCTGCACGTGCTTGGCGATCTCGTTGTAGAGCACGCAGCCGGAGAATTCCGAGGTCACCGAGCTGACCAGGAAGTCCAGGAACTCCTGCTTGAGTTCGGGCGTCCAGCGTGCCATCTGCGTGCGCGCCTCCTCGCCGAAGGCGGCGTCGCGCTGGAAGTGGTCGTGGTTGTTGTCGCCCTCGTACTCGGCCATCATCGCGTCCCACTCGGCGCGGATGGCGCCGACGTCGATGCGGTCCATGGCGTCGAAGTCCGTGGTGTAGAAGCGCGGCGTCAGCAGCGTTTCCTGCTTGGCCTTGGCCGCGGCGGCGGCGCTGCTGTCGATGGCGTGGGTGGCGTGGACGGCGGACATGGAGGTCTCCTTGGGGTCGCGCCCGGCGTCAGAGGCCGAGCAGGCGCGCGAACGCGCCGGCGTTCGTCGGCCCGAAGGCCAGCAGGTCGAGGGTCAGGCCGGTGGCCGGGTCGCGCAACGTCAGCCGGCCGTCGGCGCCGACGGCCAGTTCGAAGGCCGCCGTGCTGTCGCTCACACCGCGGATGCGGCGCTCGCGCGTCATCGCGCGCAGCGCGCCGCGCACGAAGCCCTGTTCCCCGTGCAGCGTGTCCAGCAGCGCGCCGGTGGCAGCGTCGTGGATGGCGATGCCGTGGTCGGCGGTGTCGCTGAAGTGCAGGGTGCGCCAGTGCTGCGCGGCAGCCTGGCGATGGGCCGACGCGGATTCGGCCGCAGGGGCCGGCGACGTCCAGCGCACGGCGGCGGTGCCGGCCACGGACAGCACCACCACCGCCGCCAGCGCGAGCAGCGGCGTGCGGGGCATCGGGGTGGTCAGCGTGGCCATCATCGGATCCGGTTCAACGAGATGCCAGCGCCGGCTGCGCGCCCTGCGGCGTGGTCGCGGTGGGCGAGACGGCGGCCACGCCGAGGCCGCCGTGGTGCTGTGCCCAGGCGCGCGTCAGGCGTGCCGCCACCTGCTCGCCCTGCGGCAGGCAGCGCAGCATCGGCTCCGCGCGGCCGATGCGCCACGGCCGTGCATGCGGCCACAGCGTCAGCCAGGCGATGCCGGGGCCTCCGGGCTCCAGGCGCAGCGCGATGTCGGCCGTGCCGCACGGGCCGGGCCGCAGGTCGGCCGCCACGATGCGCCTGAGCGGCAGGTTGAAGGTGATCGTCAGCACGATGCCGATGCGCATCACGACGCGGCGGTCGGTCAGCGTGTAGAGCGTGGCGCGGGCCGAGAGCCATGCCAGCAGGCTCACCAGGCCCAGCCCCAGCGCCGACAGCGCGATGGCCGGTGCCATGGCGCGCAGCGTCTCGGCGGCGCTGTGGCCGCCTTCGGTCCAGACCACGGCCTGCATCGCCAGCAGGGCGGTGAAGTACAGCGTCAGCTTGCGCACGTGGAAGGCGCGCACGGCCAGGGCACGCCAGTCGGGGGCACCCTGCCAGAGCAAGGTCTCGTCGCGCGGCAGCGGCTCGGGCAGGCCGGGTTGCGGCTCGAAGTCGTGCTCGGGCACGTGGGGGGATCCATGGGACATGGCGGGCCTGCGGTGAGGGTCAGAAGAACGGCTCGGCGCGGTCCGGGTCGGCGTACAGGGTGCCGGCGCCGTAGTAGGCGGCGATGCGGTCCTCCTCGCGCAGCGTGACCTGGTCGGGGTGCCGCGTGGCCGGCACGCCGGCGAACTGCGCCCCCATCAGCGCCTTGACGTGCACACCGGTGCGCACCACGCGGGCGAAGTTCATCGGCAGCAGTACGCGACGCGTGCCGTCGGCGGTGGCGACCTCCACCTCCAGGAAGCGGAAGATCGTCTCCATGCGGTCCAGCCAGGCATCGGTGCAGGTGCCGGACACGACGCCGTCGGCGCCGATCACCGGCAGGCCGCGCGGGTCCACGCTGCCGTGGGCGACGCCGAAGTCCTCGCCCCAGTTGCGCAGCGGCCGGATCTTGGGCTGGCCCTCGAGGTCGGGGTCGGGCACGTCGGCGCGCAGTGCCCACGCACCCGGGCCCACGCCGGCGGTCAATGGGTCACCCACCGGCACCAGCGGCGCGGCGGCGTAGCCGTGCGCCGCTTCGGCCGACATCTCGGGCTGCGGGTCCATCGCGCGCGGCACCGTCACCGTGCTGCCGTCGGGCAGCGTGTAGGTCTTGGGCCGCGGCACCGGCCAGCCGGTGATGGTGGTCTTGCGTTCGTGATCCACCTGCATCGGGTAGCCCTCGCGGTGGTTCTCGCGCACGAGGTAGTAGATGAGGCCGGCGAAGAAGATCCAGAACAGGTACAGCACGAGCTGCGCGACGTCCACGGACTGGGTGATGGCTCCGGTTCCCATAGGTCTCTCTCCAGGCGAATCCGATCAGCCCGGCAGGTCGGCCAGGCCGATCTGCGGGGTGGCGGGGGGGCGGCGGCGGCCATAGGGCCGCACCAGCGGTCCGATGGCCACCAGCGCGGCGAACAACAGCAGGATCTCGAGGTGGTAGACGACGCCGTAGCCGGTGACCGGGCTGGCCAGCACAGGGCCGAGCGCGCCATCCAGCGCCAGTGCCGAGACGGCGTCGCGCAGGCCACCACCCACGGCGATGGCCACACCCGCGGCGGTGGCCTGCACCGCGCCCCAGGCGCCGAGCGCCAGGCCGGCCTGGCCCGGGCGCTCCAGCGCCATGGCCGCGGTGAGCGTGCCGACGGCGAACAGGCCGCTGCCGAAACCGACCAGCACCGTGCCGGCACGGAACAGCGCGGGCAGGCCCATCGGCGCGGAGAGGATCACGAGGGCGAAGGCCGGCAGCCCGATCAGCGCGCCGGTGGCGGCCACGCGGCCGGCGTCGCTGCCGCGGCCCAGCCAGCGCGCAGCCAGCGCGAAGGCGACGAGCGCGCCGCCGGCCATCATCGCGGTGAGCGAACTGGTGGCGCCCACGCCCAGGTGCAGGATCTCGCCGCCGTAGGGCTCCAGCACCACGTCCTGCATGCTGAAGGCCGCGGTGCCCAGGCCCACGGCCCAGAGGAAGCGGCGGGCGCCCGGCTGGGCGATGAAGGCCCGCCAGCGCGGGCCGAAGGCCGGGGCCGGCTCGGTGGCGCGGCGGCGGCGTGTCGGGTCACGCGCCTCCTGCCGCCACGCGGCCACCACGTTCAGGGCCAGCGTGCACACCGCCGCACCCTGCACGACCTGGATCAGCCGCGTCGGCGAGAAGTCGGCCAGCAGCAGCCCGGCCAGCGTGCCGCCGCCGGCCAGGCCCACGAGCAGCATCACGTACATCAGCGCCACCACGCGGGCCCGGGTGGGTTCGGGGGCCAGGTCGGTGGCCAGTGCCAGCCCGGCGGTCTGCGTGATCTGCGCGCCCGCGCCCACCAGCAGAAAGGCCAGCGCCGCGGCGACGGGGCCGAGTCCAGGGATCGCCGCTTCGCCGCGGCCGGTGAGCAGCAACAGCGCAAACGGCATGATGGCCAGGCCGCCGAACTGCAGCCCGGTGCCGATGAACAGGTAGGGCACGCGCCGCCAGCCGATGGCCGAGGCGTGGGTGTCGGAGCGGTGGCCGATCAGCGCCCGCAGCGGCGCGGCCACGATGGGCAGGGCCACCATCAGCGCCACCAGGCTGGCGGCCAGACCCAGTTCCACGATCATGACCCGGTTGAGCGTGCCCACCAGCAGCGCCAGCGCCAGGCCCACCGAGACCTGGAACAGCGACAGCCGCAGCAGCCGCGGCAGCGGCAGCTCGGCGCTGGCGGCGTCGGCGAACGGCAGCCACTGCGCCGGCAGCTTCTTGGCCAGGCGGGCGGCGAAGGGCAGGCGACGCGGGGTGTTCATGGCGGTCAGGCGGCCGTGTCCGCCGGGCGCAGTTCCAGCGCCTGCGAGGTGTAGAAGCCGCTGGCCACGCGCTGCGTGCGCACCGCGTGCCAGCCGGGCGTGTGCGTGGCCAGCATGGTGCGCAGCCGGGTCTCGGCCATCGGCTGCAGCGCCGGCGAGCGGTCGCCACGCGGGAACATGCGGCCCACCGCGTGCATGGCCGCCAGCGCCGGCGTGCGCGGCGCGAAGGTGAAGAGCAGGCTGCCGCGGGTGCGGGCCGTCAGCGCCTGCAGCACGCGCACCGCGTCGGGCAGTTCGTAGTGGATCAGCGAGTCCATCGCCACCACGTGGTCGAAGTGGCCCAGTCCCGGGTCCAGCAGGTCGCCGGCGCGGAACTCAATGCGGCCTTCGCCCAGGTCGTGCGGCAGGCGCTCGCGGGCCAGGTCCACCAGCGTGGGCGACAGGTCCACCGCCAGCACGTCGGCCCCACGCCGCGCCGCTTCCACGGCCAGGGCGCCGGTGCCGCAACCGGCGTCCAGCAGTCGCAGACCGCGAAGATCGGCCGGCAGCCAGGACAGCAGCGTGGTGCGCATGCGGTCGCGCCCGGCGCGCACGGTGGCGCGGATGCGGCCCACCGGGGCGTCGGAGGTCAGCCGCGCCCAGGCCTGCGCCGCGGTGCGGTCGAAGTAGTGCGCGATCTCGCCGCGGCGCTGGTCGTAGCCGCCGACGGGGCTGCGGGTGCGCATGTCCATCAGTCGAAGCCCAGCAGGTCGAAGAGGTCGCGGTCCTTCATCGGCACCGCGGCATAGGGGTCGCCCCCGGCCCACAGCGAGGCGGCCAGGCGCAGGTACTCCTCCTGCACGGCACGCACCTCGGGCGAGTCGTCCATCTCGAACAGCGTGGCCTTCTTCAGCCGGCTGCGGCGGATGGCGTCCAGGTCCGGGAAGCGCGCCATGGTCTTGAGGCCGACCATGTTGTTGAACTTGTCGATCTGGTCGGTGCCGGCCGAGCGGTTGGCGATGACACCGCCCAGCCGGACCTTGTAGTTCTTCGCCTTCGCGCCGATGGCCTGCACGATGCGGTTCATCGCGAAGATCGAGTCGAAGTCGTTGGCGGTGACGATCAGCGCGCGGTCGGCGTGCTGCAGCGGTGCGGCGAAACCGCCGCAGACCACGTCGCCCAGCACGTCGAAGATCACCACGTCGGTGTCGTCGAGCAGGTGGTGTTCCTTCAGCAGCTTGACGGTCTGGCCGACCACGTAGCCGCCGCAGCCGGTGCCCGCCGGCGGGCCGCCGGCCTCCACGCACATCACGCCGTTGTAGCCTTCCCAGACGAAGTCCTCGGGCCGCAACTCTTCGGCGTGGAAGTCCACGCCCTCGAGCACGTCGATGACCGTGGGCATCAGCTTCTTGGTCAGCGTGAAGGTGGAGTCGTGCTTGGGGTCGCAGCCGATCTGCAGCACGCGCTTGCCCAGCTTGCTGAAGGCCACGCTGAGGTTGGAGCTGGTGGTGCTCTTGCCGATGCCGCCCTTGCCGTAGACGGCGAAGACCTTGGCGGTGCCGATGCGCAGGTTGGGGTCGAGCTGCACCTGCACGCTGCCCTCGCCGTCGCCGCAGCCGGTGCCGGCACGCTTGAGGGCCAGGCCATCGGCCCGCCGGAGTTCGGTGAGCGGGACTGAAGCGACGTTCATGCGGCCATCCTTGGGGTGTAGACGCCTTCGAGGCGGTCCTCGAGCTCGTCGCCGGCGCGTTGCAGCGCGTCCAGCATCTCGGCATCGGGGGTCCAGTACTGCCGGGCGCTGGCCTCGAGCAGACGCTGCGCGACCTTGGCCGACGCGTGCGGGTTGAGCTGGGCGAGGCGGTCGCGCATCGCGGGGTCCAGCATGAAGGTCTGGGTGAGCTGCTGGTAGACCCACGGCGCCACCTGGCCCGTGGTGGCCGACCAGCCCATGGTGTTGGTGATCGCGCTCTCGATCTGGCGCACGCCCTCGTAGCCGTGGGCCAGCATGCCTTCGTACCACTTGGGGTTGAGCATACGCGTGCGGGTCTCCAGCGCCACCTGCTCGTCGAGCGTGCGCACCGTGCCGGCGCCGTGGGTCTGGTCGCCGATGTAGACGGGCGCCGTGGCGTCGCCGGCGCCGGCCGTGCCTGCGCCGCGCTTGGCGCGGGCGATGGCGCGGCTGATGCCGCCCAGCGTGTCGAAGTAGGTGTCGATGGTGGTCACGCCCAGCTCCACCGATTCCAGGTTCTGGTAGGCCAGGGCCACGCCGGCGAGCACGCTGTCCAGCAGCGCCGGCTGCTTGCTGGGCCGGCCGTCGCGGCCGTAGGCGAAGCCCTTGCGCCGGGTGTAGGTCTCGGCGAGCTCGTCCTCGCCGTCCCAGCGGCTGTTGTCGATGAGCATGTTGACGTTGGCGCCGTAGGCGCCCTCGGCATTGCCGAACACGCGCAGCGCCGCGGTCTCCAGCGCGCCGCCATGCGCCGCCTGGTGGGCCAGCGCGTGCTTGCGCACGAAGTTCATGGCCAGCGGCTCGTCGGCAGATGCGGCCAGCCAGGCGGCTTCGGCCAGCAGTTTGATCTGCAGCGGCAGCAGGTCGCGGAAGATGCCCGAGAGCGTGATCACCACGTCCACGCGCGGCCGGCCCAGGCTTTCCAGCGGCAGCAACTCGGCGCCGGCCAGGCGGCCGTAGCCGTCGAAGCGGGGCTTCGCCCCGAGCAGGGCCAGCGCCTGGCCGATGGGCGCGCCTTCGGTCTTCAGCGTGTCGGTGCCCCAGAGCACCAGGGCCACCGTCTCCGGGAAGGCGTGGCCGTCGGCCTGGTGGCGCGCCAGCAGGCGCTCGGCCTGGCGCGCGCCGTCCTGCACCGCGAAGGCGCTGGGCAGGCGGAAGGGGTCGAAGCCGTGCAGGTTGCGGCCGGTGGGCAGCACGTCGGGGTTATGCAGCAGGTCGCCGCCCGGGGCCGGGCGCAGCCAACGGCCGTCCAGCGCATGCAGGATGGCGGCGATCTCGTGGTCGTCGGCCAACTGCGCGCCGGCCGTGGCCAGTTCGGTCAAACGGGCCAGCAGCGCGTCGTCGGCCGGCAGGCCGGCGGTGGCCATCGCCTGCTTCGGGCTGCGGCCGTCCACCAGGGCCTGCAGGGCGGCCTCGGGCAGGGCCTTGCCACCGTCGGCGGAGGCGGCACCCATGGCGCGCAGGAAGTCCAGCCGTTCGGCGGGCGTCAGTGGCCGGCCCACCACGTGCAGGCCATGTGGGATCAGCGTGGTCTCGGTCTCCAGCACGGCGCGCCAGAGGCAGTCCACCTGGTTGGCCAGGCCGCTGGCCGGCAGGTCGGTCCAGGCCGGCTCGGCCGCGGTGAATTCCAGCTGTGCGGCCTGGGCCTGCAGCAGCGGTGTCAGCGCCTCGCGCTCGGCCTGGGCCTCCGGCGGCAGCGCGCGCCAGCGCTCGATGCTGGCCTTCAGGTCCACCAGGCCCTTGTAGAGGCCGGCCTGGCCCACCGGCGGCGTGAGGTAGCTGATCAGCGTGGCCGCGGCGCGGCGCTTGGCGATCGTGCCTTCCGACGGGTTGTTCGACGCATAGAGGTAGAAGTTGGGCAGGTCGCCGATCAGGCGGTCGGGCCAGCAGGTGCCGGACAGGCCGGCCTGCTTGCCGGGCATGAACTCCAGCGCACCGTGGGTGCCGAAGTGCAGCACGGCGTCGGCGGCGAAGTCCTCGCGCAGCCAGCGATAGAAGGCGGTGAAGGCATGCGTGGGCGAGAAGCCGCGCTCGAAGAGCAGCCGCATCGGGTCGCCCTCGTAGCCCATGCCCGGCTGGATGCCGACGAAGACGTTGCCAAAGCGTTCGCCGAGCACGTGGATCGAGCTGCCATCGCTCTGGATGCGGCCCGGCGCCGGGCCCCACTGGGCCTCGATCTCGGCCAGGTGCGGCTCGCGCCGTACGTGGTCGTCGGTCGCGATGCGCGCGTGCACGTTGGCCGCGGCGCCCAGGCGCTCGGCGTTGCCCTGAACGATGCGCTCGCGCAGTGCATCGGGCGTGGCCGGCACGTCCACCGTGTAGCCCTCGTGGCGCAGCGCCAGCAGCAGGTTGTGCAGGCTCTCGAACACCGACAGGAAGGCCGCGGTGCCGGTGTTGCCGGCGTTGGGCGGGAAGTTGAAGAGCACGCAGGCCACGCGGCGCTGTGCGCGCTCGCTGCGGCGCAGCGCCACCAGCCGCGCCACGCGCGCGGCCAGGGCCTCGGCGCGTTCGGGGCAGCTCTGCATGTCGTGGGCTTCGGCGGCCGACTCGAAGTGGCAGTGGCGGGCGCAGCCGTTGCAGGCGGCGCCGGCGGCGTCGCTGCGGCCGCCGTAGACCATGGGCCCGGTGGAGCCGTCGAGCTCCGGGATGGCGACCATCATCGTCGCTTCCACCGGCATCAGGCCGCGCTCGGAGTCGCCCCACTGCTCCAGGGTCTGGAACTCCACCGGCATCACCGACAGGTAGGGCACGTCCAGGGCCGCCAGCGTGGCCTCGGCGGCGCGGGCATCGTTGTAGGCCGGGCCGCCGACCAGCGAGAAGCCGGTCAGCGAGACCACGGCGTCCACCGTCGGCCGGCCCTGGCGCAGGAAGAAGGCCTCCACCGCGGGGCGGGCGTCGAGCCCGGTGGCGAAGGCGGGCAGCACGCGCAGGCCGCGCGCCTCAAGCGCGCCGATGACGCCGTCGTAGTGCGCGGTGTTGCCGGCCAGCAGGTAGCTGCGCATCAGCAGCAGGCCCACGGTGCCGGCCGCCTGTTTCGGCGACGGCAGCGCGGTGGCGTCCTCGGTCAGCCGGCCGGGCAGGCGCGGGTGGTACACGCCCACCTCGGGGTAGGCACGCGGCGCGTCGGGGCGAGCCCGTGCGCGCAGCGGTTCGCGCGGGCCGGCCGCGTAGCGCTGCACCAGCAGGTGCACGAGGCTGGCCACGTTGTCCTGCGAGCCGGCCAGCCAGTACTGAAGCACCAGAAAGTAGATGCGCAGGTCCTGTGCCGTGCCGGGGATGAAGCGCAGGATCTGCGGCAGCCGGCGCAGCAGCGCCATCTGCTGCGCGCCGGCGCTGGGCTTGGCCGCACCTTCGGTCTCGCCCTTGCCGGACATGCGCTGGCGCAGCTTCTTCAGCAGTGCCGTCATGCCGGTGGCCTGACCGTCCATGCTGAAGCGGCCCATGCGGGTGAGCTTCATGACCTCGCCGGCCGACATGGCGCAGACCATCGCGTCGCAGTGGTCGCGGCGCGCCCGCAGCGCGTCGATCACCGGCAGGAAGTGGTCTTCCATGAACAGCATCGTGGCGATGACGATGTCCGCGGCGGCGATGTCGGCGTGGCAGCGGGCCAGCGCGGCGGGCTTGTCGTTCCACTCGGCGGCGGCGTGCACGGTGAAGACCAGGCCCGGCAGGTCGGTGGCCAGGGTGCGCGCGGCGCGTTCGGCCGCGCTGGCGAGGTGGCTGTCCATCGTCACCAGCGTCACCCGCATCGGGATGCCGGCGGCGCGGGTGGACTCACGCGCTGAAATGGGCCTTGGCATCGTAGAGGGTCTCGACGGTGATCAACGCCACGCCGCGGTCGCGGGCGAAGCGTTCGGTGTTGCGCCGGGCCTTGCCGCGCACGAAGAAGGGGATGCGGTGCAACTCGCGCTCCGCGTCGGCGGCCCACCGGGGGTCGACGGCGGCTCCTCCCGCTGTGGCGGGCACGACGATGGGGGCGGCGGCCGGGGTCATCACCTCTGGCGCGGCAGCAGGCATGGGCTCGGCCGCGACCGGCGTGCCGCTGCGACCCAGGTGTGACGGCGCGGCCTGCGTGTGGAACTCGAAGTCGTCGCGGAACATGTGGAGCAGGTGCTCCTCCAGGCCCATCATCAGCGGCTGCACCCAGGTGTCGAACATCACCGCGCTGCCTTCCACGCCCATCTGCGGCGCGTGGCGGGCGGGGAAGTCCTGCACGTGCACCGGCGCCGAGATCACCGCGCAGGGCAGGCCCAGGCGCTTGGCCACGTGGCGCTCCATCTGTGTGCCCAGCACCAACTCGGGTTGCAGCTCGGCGATGCGGGCCTCGACCTCGAGGTAGTCGTCGGTGATCAGCGGCTCGAGCCCGAACTCGGCGGCGGCGGCCCGCACGTCGCGCGCTAACTCGCGGCTGTAGGTGCCCAGGCCGACGACGGTGAAACCCAGCTCGTGCGCCGCGACGCGGGCCGCGGCCACGGCATGCGTGGCGTCGCCGAAGACGAAGACGCGCTTGCCGGTGAGGTAGTTAGAGTCGACCGAGCGGGCGTACCAGTCGGCGCGCCAATCCAGCGCCTCGTGCGCGGCGTTGGCGTCCAGGCCGGCCAGCGCCGCCACCTCGTCGACGAAGGCCAGCGTGGCGCGGCGGCCGATGGGCACGGTGCGTGTGCGCGGCATGCGGTGCGTGCGCTCCAGCCAGGCGGCGGCGGTGTCGGCGATCTCGGGGTAGAGCACGACGTTGAAGTCGGCTTCGGTCAGGCGTTGCAGGTCGGCCGGGGTGGCGCCCATCGGGGCGGCCACGTGCACGTCCACGCCCAGCCGGTCGAGCAGGGCACGCACCTCGCGCAGGTCGTCGCGGTGGCGGAAGCCCAGCGCGGTGGCGCCCAGCAGGTTGCAGCGGGCGCGGCGGCCATCGCGTTCGGGCCGTGGCGCCGGCGCCGGGGCCATGGCCCGCACCAGACGGTAGAAGGTCTCGGCGGCGCCCCAGTTCTCCTTGCGCTGGTAACTCGGCAGTTCCAGCGGGATCACCGGGATGTCCAGCCCGAGGGCCTCGGCCAGGCCACCGGGGTCGTCCTGGATCAGTTCGGCGGTGCAGGACGCGCCGACCAGCAGCGCCTGCGGCTGGAAGCGCGCCACGGCGTCGCGGGCGGCGGTCTGGAAGAGGGCGGCGGTGTCGCCGCCCAGGTCGCGCGCCTGGAAGGTGCTGTAGGTGACGGGCGGCCGCCGGTCGCGGCGCTCGATCATCGTGAACAGCAGGTCGGCGTAGGTGTCGCCCTGGGGCGCGTGCAGCACGTAGTGCACGCCCTGCATCGCGGTGACCACGCGCATCGCGCCGACGTGCGGCGGGCCTTCGTAGGTCCAGAGCGTGAGCTGCATCGTGTGTGGCCTAGGCGGCCAGCCGTTGGCGGCGGTCCAGCGGGCGGGCGAAGAGGGCGGCGAGGTCGGCCGCCTGCTCGTAGCCGTGCACCGGGGAGAAGACCAGCTCGATCGACCACTTGGTGGCCAGGCCTTCGGCCTCCAGCGGGTTGGCCAGGCCCAGGCCGCAGACCGTGAGGTCCGGCTGCGCGGCGCGGCAGCGGTCGAGCTGACGGTCGACGTCCTGGCCTTCGCTGAGCGCCGTGCCGCGCGGCAGCAGGGCCAGTTCCTCGGCCAGGTGCGTGCGGTGCAGGTAGGGCGTCCCCACCTCGATCAACTGCATGCCCAGTTCGCGGCTGAGGAAGCGCGCGAGCGGGATCTCGAGCTGGGAGTCGGGGAAGAAGAAGATGCGGCGCCCTTCGAGCAGCCGGCGCTGCCGCGCCAGCGCCGTGGTGGCGCGTTCACGCGCCGTGGCCGTGACGCGTTCGACCGTGTCGTGGCCGATGCCGAACGCGCCGGCCGCGGCGCGCAGCCAGGCGGTCGTGCCCTCGACGCCGAACGGGAAGGGGGCGGCGATCCGGCGCGCCCCGCGGGCTTCCAGCGCCTTGGCCGTGTCGCCCAGGAAGGGCTGGGCCAGCAGGTAGCGTGTGCCGGCACCCACGGCCGGCATCGCGCCAGAACGGCGGGCCGGCAGGAAGCGCGGGGCCTCGATGCCGATGGCCTGCAGCAGGCGGGTGAACTGGTCCTCGACGATGTCCGGCAGGGCGCCGACGACGAGCAGCGAAGGCGCTTCTTCTGCCGGTGCGGCCGGCAGCTGCGGGACCAGCGCGGCCAGGCAGGCGTCCTCGCCCTGGGTGAAGGTGGTCTCGATGCCGCTGCCGCTGTAGTTGAGCACGCGCACGGCCGGGTGGTGGCGGGCGTTGAGCCGCTCGGCCGCGCGCGACAGGTCGAGCTTGATGACCTCCGACGGGCAGGAGCCGACGAGGAACAGCATGCGGATCTCGGGCCGGCGCGCCAGCAGGCGTTCGACCACGGCATCGAGTTCGGCGTTGGCGTCGGCCAGCCCGGCGAGATCCCGCTCGTCGATGATGGCCGTGCCGAAGCGCGGCTCGGCGAAGATCATCACGCCTGCCGCGGACTGCAGCAGGTGCGCGCAGGTGCGCGATCCGACGACGAGGAAGAAGGCGTCCTGGATCTTGCGGTGCAGCCAGACGATGCCAGTCAGGCCGCAGAAGACCTCGCGCTGACCACGTTCTCGCAACACGCCGTCGGCCACGGCGATGGGGATGTCCTGGCGGGCATTCATGCCATGGCCCCCGCAGCTTCTGCCCGCGCGGGGGCCTGCAGCCGCGCCATGCGCAGCTTCAGCACGAACTGCGCGGCATTGACCAGATAGGCGGCATAGGCTGCCAGGGCCAGCCACAGCAGGGCCACGATGCCCAGGGCGCCGGTGGCCAGCGCCACCAGATAGGCCGTGTGCAGGGCCAGCACCAGCATGCTGAAGACGTCCTCCCAGAAGAACGGGCGGGCGAACAGCCAGACGCCGAAGACACGCTTCTCCCAGGCGGCACCGGTGACCATGATGGTGTAGAGCAGCGCGGTCTTCAGCACCACCGAGACCGTGGCCGCGGCCTCGCCACGGCCGGTGGCCAGGCAGTGCAGCACGAGGCCGAGGCTGACCAGGAACACCAGGAACTGGATCGGTGCCAGCACGCCCTGGACCAGCGTCCAGCGTGTGGCGTCCCGGCGCGCACGTTCGGCCGGCGTGTACAGCTGAAGGGGCGGGTGGGGTGAAGGCTTCGTGGGCACGTGGCGGATCCAGGAGTGAAGCCAATCTATGTCGCGGCCGCCAGAGTGTCAATACAGGTTGACGTTATTTGAAGTTGACGCTTAGGTGTTTTCATACCTCCCGGTGTGTTCGGCCGCCGCGTGTCCAGAAACGCTTTGACAGTGCCCAGCGCCCAGCGTAAAAGGTTGACACGTCCAACGGACGACATGATTGACACGACGGCAATGGTGTGCACTGGGCCTGTCCGGATCCTCCGGGTGGCCAGCGGAAGTCCGATGCACTGTGGTCGCTGTGCCGCGCACAGAGGAGACGCGCATGAGGGCATGGACTCCGGGCCGGCGGGCAACCGCGGACCATTGGCGAAGTCGAGCCGAGGAGCCTTGCCAGCCCTTCGCCGACCCCACATCCGAGGCAGCGCGTGCACAGGCGTTGCTGCGCACCGTGGAGGCCGAGATCATCCCGCGGCTGATGCTGCTGCATCGCGAGCAGCGTCATGGCGTCGAACAGGCGCTGCAGGCGGCCGCGACCGCCGCGCCGCTGGACGATGCCGACGTCGAGCGCCTCGCCGCGGCCCTGCTGGCCGGTTCGGAACAGGCCTGGAGCTGTCTGCAGGCCGTGCAGCAGCGCGGCGTGACGCCCGTGCATCTGTGCCTGGACCTGCTGTCGCCGGCGGCCCGGCGGCTCGGGGAATGGTGGTCCGATGACCGTTGCGACTTCACCCAGGTCACGATCGGCCTGGGGCGGCTGCAGGCGCTGCTGCACCGGGTCACCGGCGGCTTGGAGGCCGTGCCGGCATCCGTGGTCCGGCCCCTGAGTGCCGTGTTCGTGCCGGCGCCTGGTGAGCAGCACACGCTGGGCCTGTCGATGGTGCGCGACTTCTTCCGCGCCGCGGGCTGGCAGGTGCATGCCGAGCCGCTGGACCAGCCGGGCGCCCTGCTCACACTGCTGAGGCGCGCGCGATTCGACCTCGTCGGCTTCACGCTGGGATCCGATCGGCACGTCGACGCCCTGGCCACGCTGATCCGCGACGCACGTGGGGCCTCTGTCAACCGGGACGTCCGCGTGATGGTGGGCGGCCCCCTGCTGCTGTCGCAGCCCGAACTGCTCGAACGGCTCGGTGCCGACGCGACGGCCGAGGATGCGAGTCGGGCTATCCTTGTGGCCCACGATCTGGTGGATCAACAGGGCTGAAGCAAGGTGGCAAGCAAGCGATCGCAGGGAGGCGCGCGCAGGAGCAACGGCGTCGCGGGGCAGTCGCCCCGCGCTTCATTTCTGGCCGGTGCCGGGTCGATCGAGGCATTGCCGAGCAAGGACGTGGCCCCGCTGATCGCTGCCGCCTCCGACATCGCGCTGGTGCTCGACGCCCACGGCGTGATCGAGGACCTGTCCACCAGCGTGGATGACCTTCCTGTTCACGATGTCGAGGCGTGGGTCGGCCGCGCCTGGGCCGACGTGGTCACGCCGGAGAGCCGCCCCAAGGTGCAGTCGCTGCTGCTGAATGCGGGCCGCGCCGAAGGCCAGCGCTGGCGGCATGTGAACCACCCGGGTGAAGCGGGCCACGATTTCCCGGTGATGTACGCCGCGGTGCCGATGGGGCCTGACGGCCGCGTGCTGGCCGTGGGGCGGGACGTGCGTCACCTCGGAGAACTTCAGCAGAAGCTGGTGGATGCGCAGCAGACCCTGGAGCGCGACTACTGGCGGCTGCGCCACGCCGAGACCCGGTATCAGCTGATGTTCGACACCGCCTCCGAGGCGGTTTTGATTGTCGACGGTGTCGGCGGCAAGGTGCTGGAGGCCAATGCTGCTGCGCGCCAGACCCTGGGCGTGCCCGTCAAGCGGCTGGTGGGCCAGCCGCTCGGTGCCGGCCTGCCGGAACGCACCCAGCGTGACCTGATGGCGCTGCTGGGCCGTGTGCGCGCCAGCGGGCGCAGCGAGGAGGTGACCCTGCGCATCGGTGCTGCAGCACGGCGCACGAGCCTGGTCGCCGGCGCCAGCCTGTTCATGGAGGACGACGCGCCGCTTTACCTGCTGCGCCTGCGCCAGGCCCCGGGCGAAGGCGCGGACCCGGCGGCGTCGCACCGCGCCCTGGTGCAGGTCATCGACCGCGCGCCCGACGGCGTCGTCGTCACCGATGCCGAAGGCCGTGTGCTGACGGCGAATGCGGCCTTCGTCGCCTTGACGCAGTTGACGGCCGAGGACCAGCTGGTCGGCGAATCGATCGACCGCTGGCTGGGGCGGCCAGGCGTCGACCTCCAGGTCATGCTGGCCACACTGCGCCAGCAGGGTGTGCTGCGCCTGTTCGGCACCGTCGTGCACGGCGAGCATGGTGTCGATGCCGACGTCGAGGTCTCGGCGGCGGCCGTGCCCGATGGCGACCCGCCATGCATGGGCTTTGCCGTGCGGCACGTCGGTCGCCGGCTGGGGCCGGCGCTTCAGGCGGGCAAGGCGACGCCACGGTCGGTGGAGCAGCTGACGCAGCTCGTCGGCCGCATGCCGTTGAAGGACCTGGTGCGCGAGTCCACCGACCTCATCGAGCAGCTCTGCATCGAGGCGGCGCTGCAGCTCACGCAGGGCAACCGTGCGTCGGCGGCGGAGATGCTCGGGCTCTCGCGCCAGAGCCTGTACGTCAAGCTGCACCGCTACGGCATGACCGAGCCGGCCGCGACCGACGGACGCTGACCGCGTGGCGGCCGCCGATGTCATCGGGGGCTGACGGTCCTGGTGTAAATACAGCTTGACACCTGCTGGTGTCAACCGAAGAATGCCTGCATGCAGGTGTCAGGCCGTTCCCCGCGTGTGGAACCCTTGCTGCGCGGTGTCGGCGGCAATGGCCGGCCTTCGTTGTCCGCGGTGGCGGAACTGCTCAAGCCCGTCACCTGGTTCCCGCCGATGTGGGCCTTCGCCTGCGGCGTGGTTGCCTCCGGCGTGCCGCTCGCGGGGCACTGGGGCCTGCTGCTGCTGGGCATCCTGCTGGCCGGACCGATGGTCTGCGCCACCAGCCAGGCCATCAACGACTGGTTCGACCGTCATGTCGACGCCATCAACGAACCGCATCGCCCCATCCCGTCGGGTCGCATGCCGGGCCGCTGGGGCCTGGCCATCGCCTGGCTGTGGACCGGGCTGTCGCTGGCGGTGGCCACCGCGCTGGGGCCGTGGGGCTTCAGCGCGGCGGTGCTGGGCCTGCTGCTGGCCTGGGCCTACAGCGCACCGCCGCTGCGCCTGAAGCGCAACGGCTGGTGGGGCAACGCGGCCTGCGGCGTGTCGTACGAAGGGCTGGCCTGGCTGACCGGTGCGGCCGTGATGGCCGGCGGCGTGATGCCGGACCTGCGGTCCATCGCGCTCGCGCTGCTCTACAGCTTTGGTGCGCACGGGATCATGACGCTCAACGACTTCAAGGCCATCGAAGGCGACCGCCGCATGGGCATCGGTTCGCTGCCGGTGCGGCTGGGCGTTCAGGGCGCGGCGCGCACGGCCGCAGCCACGATGCTGCTGCCGCAGGTGGTGGTCATCGGTCTGCTGCTGCACTGGCAGGCGCCGTGGCACGCGGCCGGCGTGGGTGCCCTGCTGCTGGGCCAGATGCTGATGATGCGCCGCTTCCTGGCCGACCCGCGCGCCCAGGCGCTCTGGTACAGCGGTTTCGGCGTGCCGTTGTTCGTCAGCGGCATGATGGTCAGTGCCTTCGCGCTGCGCGGCCTGGCCGCGGGAGGTGCAGGATGAGCGTGCAGGGGTTCGGCTGGGTGCAGGTGGTGCGCCTGGGCCTGGTGCAGGCGGCGTTGGGTGCCATCGTGGTGTTGACCACGTCCACGCTCAACCGCGTGATGGTGGTGGAACTGGCCCTGCCGGCGCTGCTGCCGGGCCTGCTGGTGGGGCTGCACTATGCGGTGCAGGTCACGCGGCCCCGCATGGGCCATGGCAGTGATGTCGGCGGGCGCCGCAGCCCGTGGATCCTCGGCGGCATGGTCGCACTGGCCCTCGGGGCCGTGCTGGCGGCGGTGGCCACGGCGTGGATGGTCACGCAGGCCGCTGCCGGCATCGCGCTGGCGGTGCTGGGGTTCCTGCTCATCGGCCTGGGTGTCAGCGCGGCGGGCACCTCGCTGTTGGCGCTGCTGGCCAAGCGCGTGGCGCCGCAGCGCCGCGCCGGTGCGGCCACCGTGGTGTGGCTGATGATGATCGTCGGCTTTGCCGTCACCGCCGGCGTGGCCGGGCAACTGCTGGACCCGTATTCGCCGGCACGGCTGGTCGCCGTGACCAGCGGCGTGGCGTTGGCGGCCTGCCTCGTCACCGCGCTGGCGTTGTGGCGGCTGGAAGATGGCACGCCGCTGCCGCTGCCGACGACCCAGGACCCCGCCGCGTCGCGACCGGGTTTCCGCGCCGTGCTGGCCGAGGTCTGGGCCGATCCGGCGGCGCGTCGCTTTGCCGTCTTCGTGTTCCTGTCGATGCTGGCCTACAGCGCGCAGGACCTGATCCTCGAGCCCTTCGCCGGCGCCGTGCTGGGTTACACACCGGGCGAGTCGACATCGCTGTCGGGCCTGCAGCACGGCGGTGTGCTGATGGGCATGCTGATGGCGGCGATGGCCGGCCGCGAATGGCGTGGCGTGTCGTTCGGCAGCCTGCGCGCGTGGACAGTGGGTGGCTGCGTGGCCTCGGCGCTGGCGATGGGCGGGCTGGTGGCCGCGGGCCTCTTTGGCACCGCCTGGCCGTTCCGCGCCAATGTCTTCCTGCTCGGTGTGGCCAACGGTGCCTTCTCCATCGCCGCCATCGGCGCCATGATGCAGCTGGCCGGCGCCGACGGGCGCGGCCGCGAAGGTGTGCGCATGGGGCTGTGGGGCGCGGCGCAGGGCGTGGCCTTCGGCCTGGGTGGCCTGCTGGGCACGGCGGCCAGCGACCTGGCGCAGTGGCTTCTGCACGACGCTGCCACCGCCTACGCCGGCGTCTTCGCCTTCGAGATGGCGATGTTCCTCTTTGCCGCCGGCATCGCTGCCCGTGGCCACCGTCCGCCGGTGGGCGGCCCATCCCCGCGCGGCCTGCCGATCGGCACGCCGCAACAACCGGAGCCGATGCCATGAGCCACACACCCAACGCCGAACCGGTCTGGGACCTCGTCGTCGTCGGCGGCGGCCCTGCGGGCGCCACGGCGGCCCACGACGCGGCCCGCCAGGGCCTGAGCGTGCTGCTGCTGGACCGTGACGGCCGCGTCAAGCCCTGCGGCGGCGCCATCCCGCCGCGGCTGATCCGCGACTTCGACATCCCGGAATCGCTGCTGGTGGCGCATGCGCGCTGCGCCCGCATGATCTCCCCGGCCGACCAGAAGGTGGACATCCCGATCGAGAACGGCTTCGTCGGCCTGGTGGACCGCGAGGTCTTCGACGAGTGGCTGCGCGTGCGCGCCGCCGAGGCAGGCGCGGTGCGCCGGCGCGGCCTGTTCCGCCAGATCGACAGCCCCGAGAACGGCCCCTGCACGCTGCAGGCCGAGGACCCGGACAGCGGCGCGCCCTTCACGCTGCGCGCCCGCAGCGTCATCGGCGCCGACGGCGCGCGTTCGGCGGTGGCACAGCAGACGGTGCGCGGGGCCGACCGCGGCAAGTTCGTCTTCGCCTACCACGAGATCATCCAGACCCCGGCGCCCGGCACCGCCGGCGCCGACGTGGCCCCGTCGCGCTGCGACGTCTACTACCGCGGCAGCCTCTCGCCCGACTTCTATGGCTGGGTGTTCCCGCACGGGCCGACGATGAGCGTGGGCACCGGCAGCGCCGACAAGGGGTTTTCGCTGCGCTCCGCCGTCGGCCGCCTGCGCGATGCCGCCGGCCTGGCCGATGCCCGCACCATCCGGCGCGAGGGTGCGCCCATTCCGCTGAAGCCGCTGCCGCGCTGGGACGACGGCCGCCACGTGGTGCTGGCCGGCGACGCCGCCGGCGTGGTGGCGCCCGCCTCCGGGGAAGGCATCTACTACGCGATGCTCGGCGGCCGCCTGGCGGCGGAGGCCGCGGTGGCCTATGTGCGCAGCGGCGACGTGCGTGCGCTGAAGCAGGCGCGCCAGCGCTTCATGCGCGAGCACGGCCGCGTGTTCTGGGTGCTGGGCATGATGCAGTGGTTCTGGTACCGCAGCGACCGCCTGCGCGAACGCTTCGTCAGCATCTGCCGCGACAAGGACGTGCAGCAGCTGACCTTCGACGCCTACATGAACAAGCGTCTGGTGCGCCGCAAGCCGATGGCGCATCTGCGCATCTTCGCCAAGGACGTGGCGCACCTGCTGGGGCTGGCGCGCGTCTGATCCGTCCAGGCGGGCGACGCGGCGTTCAGCTGCGCCGCGGGCGGATCATCGTCTGCGCGTAGCCGAAACGTTCGCCCAGCGCCTGCAGCAGGTGCATCAGCCGCGCCTGCAGCTTGCCGAAGCCGTCGTGCTTCTCCAGCGTCTGCGTGTCCATGTACAGGCGCTGGTTGATCTCCAGCTGCAGGCTGTGGCGGCCGGCCGGCGGGTCGCTGTACGCGGCCACCAGTTCCACGCCCTTGAACGGGTGGTTCAACGCCACCTCGTAACCCTCCCCGCGCAGGAACTCGGCGACGAAGTTGGTGAACGCCGGCTCGCAGGTGGTGCCGTCGCGGTCGCCGAGCACGAAGTCCGGCCGCGGCTTGCCGTCGACGCCGTCGAATTCCACCGAGGTCATCGGCCCCATCGAATGGCAGTTCAGGTGGTAGACGACGCCGAAGCGCGTGTGCGCATTGGCCAGCAGTTCCCACAGCGTATCGTGGTAGGGCCGGTGGTAGCGCTCGATGCGGGCGAGCACCTCCTTGACGCTGAGGGCGCGGTCGTAGATCGGCCGGCCGTCCTTCAGCGTGCGCCAGACCAGCGCCTTGCCCAGTGCGGCCTTGCCGCTGTCCACCGTGGGGTGCGGCCAGGGCTCGGCCATCAGCCGCGGGTCGATGTCGGCCACGTGGCGGTTGACGTCGATGTAGGTGCGCGCGAACTGCGCCGCCAGCAACGGGATGCCCATCTTCGACGCCGGCAGGAAGAGCTCGTCGACGAAGCAGTCCTCGCCATCGCGCAGCGCGCGCGGCTCCACGGCGGGGCGGAAGTCGGCCGGCACCCGGAAGCCGCTGTGCGGTGAATCGAGCACGATCGGGAAGGCCGGCGCCTCGGGCGGGCGCGGGCCGTGCAGGGCAAGCACGTGGGGATCCAAGGCGGTGCTCCAGTGGTCGGCGGCGGGGTCCAGTGCATTATCGTGGCCGCATCCCCTCCCCGGACCCCCCGATGACCCTGCCGGCCCACGCCCCGTCGTACTACGCGCACAGCGCCAACCCTGCGCCCGCCCGCCCCCCACTTCAGGGCAGCACCCAGGCCGACGTGTGCATCGTCGGCGCCGGCTACACCGGCCTGTCCACCGGCATTGCGCTGGCCGAAGCCGGCTTCAACGTGGTGGTGCTGGAGGCCGCACGGGTGGGCTGGGGCGCGTCCGGTCGCAACGGCGGCCAGATCGTGCACAGCTTCTCGCGCGATCTCGACGTCATCGAGTCGGCCTACGGCCGCGAGACGGCCGAGCCGCTGGGCCGCATGATGTTCGAGGGCGCCGCCGTCATCCGCGAGCGGGTGGCGAAGTACGGCATCGCCTGCGACCTGAAGGACGGCGGCGCCTACACCGCCATCGGCGGCCACAAGATCCGCCAGCTCGCCGAGCACCAGGCGCTCTGGCAGCGCTGGGGGCACCCGGGCCTGCAGCTCTACGACACCAAGGCCGATGTGCGCCGCTTCGTGGCCACCGACCGCTACAGCGCGCTGCTGTTCGACCCCACCGGCGGCCACATCCACCCGCTGAACCTGGCGCTGGGCGAAGCGGCGGCGCTGGAATCGCTGGGCGGGCGCATCCACGAGGGCTCGGCCGTCGTGCGCATCGAGCGCGGCGACCCGGCCGTGGTGCACACCACCCAGGGCCAGGTCCGGGCGCGCTGGGTGGTGCTAGCCGGCAACGCCTACCTGGGCGGTCTGGAGCCGGCGCTGGCGGCCAAGAGCATGCCCTGCGGCACCCAGGTGGTGGCCACCGAGCCACTGGGC
Source organism: Burkholderiaceae bacterium (assembly GCA_024235855.1). GTDB lineage: Bacteria > Pseudomonadota > Gammaproteobacteria > Burkholderiales > Burkholderiaceae_C > Rubrivivax. The sequence continues at coordinate 287,157 of JACKLN010000004.1, read as the reverse complement.
GCGCGCGCGGCCGAGCTGATCCCGTCCGACTGCTGCGTGGAGGACAACAACTTCCTGCTCGACTATTTCCGGCTGTCGGCCGATGGGCGGCTGCTCTACGGCGGGGGCGTGATCTACGGCGCGCGCGACCCGGCGCGGGTGGAGGCCCTGGTGCGGCCCAAGCTGCTGAAGACCTTCCCGCAGCTGGCCGACGTGCGCATCGACTTCGGCTGGACAGGCAACTTCCTGCTCACGCTGTCGCGTCTGCCGCAGGTGGGGCGGCTGGCCGACAACCTGTACTACGCCCAGGGCTGCTCCGGCCACGGCGTGACCTACACGCACCTGATCGGCCGCGTGCTGGGCGAGGCCATCCGTGGCCAGGCCGAGCGCTTCGATGCCTTCGCGCGGCTGCCGCACCTGCCGTTCCCGGGCGGGCGGCTGCTGCGCGTGCCGCTGACGGCGCTGGGCGCGCTGTGGTACGACCTGCGCGACCGGCTGGGCGTCTGAACGCCTGCGGCAGGCCGCCGTGGCCCTGCCGGGAATGGGTGAGCGTCGTCGCGCGTATGCTGGGCATCATGAAGCGCTCACTCTCGTTGCTGCCGGTGCTGCTGACCGCCCTGCTGTCGGCCTGCGCCGGCCCCGGGCTGACGCCGCTGCAGGGCGGGATCAGCGAAGCCGACCTCACCCAGCGCTGGGGCGCCCCCACCGGCCGTTACGCGCTGGATTCGGGCACCCGGCTGGAATACGCCCTCGGCCCGGCCGGCCGCGAGACCTGGATGGTCGACCTCGACACGCAGGGCCGCGTGGTGCTGTGGCGCCAGGTGCTGGACTGGCGCAACCTGGAACGCGTGCAGGGCAGCCTGCCGGGCATGACCACCGACGAACTGCTGCGCACCCTGGGCCGCGCCAGCCATGTGCGCAGCGGTGGCCGCCAGGGTGGGCAGGTCTGGTCCTGGCGCCACGACTCGCCGTTCTGCCTGTGGTTCCAGGCCTCGATCGGCGACGACGGCCGCGTTCGGGACGCGTCCTTTGCGCCCGACCCGGAGTGCGACGCGAAGGACGACTACGATCGGTGAATGACCCGCGTCACCCTCTACGGCATCCCCAACTGCGACACCGTCAAGCGCGCCCGCGCTTGGCTGGCCGACCACGGCATCGACGCCGCCTTCCATGACTTCAAGAAGGCCGGCGTGCCGGCCGACCAGTTCGACGCCTGGCTCGACGCCCTGGGCTGGGAGGCGCTGCTCAACCGCAAGGGCACCACGTGGCGCAAGCTCGACGACGCCACGCGCGACGCGGTGACGGACCGTGCCTCGGCGCGCGCGCTGATGCTGGCGCAGCCCAGCGTGATCAAGCGGCCGGTCGTGTCCTGGGGCCCGGTGACGACGGTGGGCTTCGATCCGGCGTCGTGGCCACCGGCGGCGACGCCTCGGCGCTGAGTTCCTCTTCCGCCCTGACCACCTCCACCCGGTTGCGGCCACGGGCCTTGGCCAGGTAGAGCGCGCGGTCGGCGCGGCGCAGCAGGGCGCTGATGTCGTCGCCCGCCTGGCCGAGCGTCAGGCCCACGCTGGTGGTGACGTGGCCTTCGGGCACCACGGCGCCCAGGTCCAGCGCGGCCACCGCGGCGCGGATGCGCTCGGCCACGGCGCAGGCGCCGGCTTCGTCCACGCCCGGCAGCACGAGCACGAACTCCTCGCCGCCCAGGCGCCCGGCGGCGGCCGGGGGCGCACCCTCGGCACGCAGCACCTCGGCGGCGGCCCGCAGCACTGCGTCGCCGGCCGGGTGGCCGTGGCTGTCGTTGATGCGCTTGAAGTGGTCGAGGTCGATGATGAGCAGGGCGCTGCGGGTGCCGCGGGCGAGCATCGCGTCCAGCCGCGCCAGCACGTCACGCCGGTTCGGCAGGCCGGTCAGCTCGTCGGTGTGGGCCAGCCGCTGCATGGCCCGGCCCACGCGCCGCAGCCGCCAGGCCAGGGCGGCCAGCAGTGCCGCCGCGATGACGCCGACGACGATGGCGCCGTTGCGCAGCTGCCCGGCCAGGCGCTCCTGTGCCAGCGCATGCGCCGTGGCGTCCTGTTCGCGCTGCAGCAGGCGCAGGTGCTGGGCCTCGCTGCTGCGGTCCACCTGTAGCTTCAGCGCGGCAAAGCGCTCGTCGACCTGGCGTTGCAGCAGGCCGTCCGACAGGCGCTTGAAGGCTTCCAACTGCGCGTAGGCCTCGCGCCACTGGCCCTGCGCCGCGTGCAGCGCCGCCAGCGCCTCGTGCGCCTGGGCGCGCTCGCGCGTCGATTCCGCCTGCTCGAAGATGCGCAGCGCCTCCAGCAGGGCCAGCCTGGCATCGGCCATGCGCCCCAGGCTGCGCAGCGCCACGCCGCGCTGCAGCAGGACCTGCCCGCGCAGCCGTTCGTCGGCCAGGCCACGCTGCAGGGCCTGGGCCGCGTCCAGGCGCTGCAGGGCCAGCGCCGGATCGCCGCGCGCGTTGGCCAGCGCCGCCAGGCCGCGCAGGCCGTAGGCCTCGCCGCGCGCGTAGCGCAGTTCACGCGCCAGGGTCAGGGTCTGCTGGAAGGCCTCTTCGGCTGCCGGCCAGTCGGCCAGCTGTTCGTTGACGCGCCCCAGGTTGTGCCAGGTCACCACCAGCTCGCGCTTGAGGCCGGTGCGCTGCTGCTCCTGCAGCGTCATGCGGTAATAGCGGCGCGCCTGTTCGGCGTCGCCCATGCGGTTGTAGACGGTGGCGATGCTGTTCTGCGTGGTCGTGCGCATCTCGACCTGCCCCAGGCGGTCGAACAGCGTGGCAGCGCGGTCGAGGTCGGTCAGGCCGCTGGAGAACTCGCCGCGCACCCCGCGCAGGTAGCCCCGCTGGTACAGCGCCTCGGCCAGCGCGGCGTCGTCCTGCGCCCGCTCGGCGGCGGCCACCGCCAGCTCGAACAGGCGCAGCGCGGCAGCGCCCTGGCCGGCCAGGCTTTCCAGTTCGCCCTCGCAGCCGTAGGCCCGGGCCGAGAGCCCGCGCTGGCGCACCTGCGGCAGCAGCGCGCGCGCCTGGGCCAGCCGTTCGCGCGCTGCCGTGCTGTCGCGCTCGGACAGGTGCTCGCACAGCAGCAGCAGGGCGCGCACGCGCAGGTCGGCGTCACCCTGGTCGCCCAGGCTCGCCAGCGCCTGCTGCGCCAGCCGGGCCGACAGCGCCGGGTCCACACGCACCTGCGTTTCGGCGCGGTCGAGGGTGGCGGCCGCGTCGCTGGCCCATGCGGGCAGCGACGGCAACGCCACGCCCAGGCCCAGCCCGGCCAGGCGCAGCACGATGACGATCAGGGCCGCGACCTGCCGCGCCCTGCGGGTGATGGAGGATCGATGCATTCGATCTCGAGTTCGAACTCGGCATGCGCCACCACTTGGCCGTTGATGCGGAGGTCCAGGGCGTGCCGGCCCCGATGGTAGCGCCGTGTCGTCACCACCTTCAGCGGGTGCCTGCGCTCGAGCACACGGGTCTCGCCCGGGGCCAGGCTCAGTGTCCAGCCCTTGAACACCTTGGGCCGGCGCGAACCGTCGGCCTTCACGTGGTGCACGGCGTAGTCGATCACCAGCGCCTGCGGCCGCTTCCCCCGGGCGCTCAACGTCAGGCTGAACGGCAGGTGCTCCCCCAGCCGGCAGTGCGTGGCCCCCAGGCGCAGTGCAGTCTCGCCATCGAACGCCCGGCCCAGGCCCCAGGCCGCCAGCATGCCGGGGTGCCCGGCCTTGACCAGGCTGCGGCTGGCATGGCGCAGCAGCGCCAGCCGCGCCGAGGATGCGCCAGGCCGGTGCCGCCATACCCAGTCGACCACCACCTCCGGGTGGTCCTTGGCGATGTCGTTGAGGTGGTTGGCCACGCTGCGGCGCACGTAGTCGCTGGTGTCGTCCTGCAAGGCGGCCAGCAGCGGCAGCGTGGGCGAGGGGTCGTCCACCAGCGCCTGCAGCCGGATGCCCCAGGGCAGGCGCGGGCGGCTGCCTTCGCTGACCAGGCGGCGCACGTGGGCACTGGGGTCGCCGGCCCAGCGCTGCAGCGTGGCGAACACGCTGTCGGGCGCCTGCACGATGAAGGGCCGGATCGCGAACTCGGCGCTGAAGCGCTGGGTGACGGCATGCAGCGCCTGCAGTGCGCGCGGCACCTCGCCCAGCCCGCGGCGGGCCACGAACTCGCCCACCGGCCACAGCGCCCAGCCTTCCAGGCCGTCGCGGCAGGGGTCGTCGCTGCCCAGGCGGTCGCCCGGCCAGGGCGGGGCCAAGGCGGCCTCCAGCACACCGCAGGCGCGGTCGAAGTCGGTCGGCAGCGTGGCTTCCAGCGCGCTGGCGATCTGCATCGCACGCGCCTTCATCTCCAGCTCTTCCAGGCCGGCGATGGCGAGGGCCGTGAAAACCGGCGCGTCGAAGCGGCGGTGCGCTCGATGCAGGTGCTGCGCCATGCGCCTCACCAGGGCCGGGCTGAGCAGGTTCTTGAACGGTTCCACGTCGGTCAGCCCAGGCGCACCGGCAGGCGCTGGAAGCCGCGAAAGCGCAGCCGCCGGTCGCGCACCGGCTCGCCATCCGTTGCCAGCCGCGGGAAGCGGTGGAACAGCCGGCCGAGTGCGATGCGCGCCTCCATGCGCGCCACGTTCATGCCCGAGCAGGCGTGCGCACCCTGGCCGAAGGCGAGGTGGTGGTTGGGGCTGCGGGTGATGTCCAGCCGGTCCGGGTCGGCGAACACGGCCGGGTCGCGGTTGGCCGCGCCGATGGCCAGGTGCACGAAGGTGCCGGCCAGCAGCGTCGTGCCCGAGGGCAGCGGCACCGCATCCGTGGTCAGCCGGTTGTTGATCTGGATCGGGCTTTCCAGTCGCAGCAGTTCCTCCACCGCCGGGTTGATCAGCGCCGGCTCGGCCAGCAGGCGCGCGAGCTGGTCGCGGTGCGTCATCAGCAGCAAGGCGCCGTTGCCGATCAGGTTGGTCGTGGTCTCGTGGCCGGCGTTGAGCAGGAAGATGCAGTTGTGCATCAGCTCGGCTTCGTCGAGCGCACCTTCCGCGTCGCCGAGCATCAGCCGGGTGAGCACGTCCACCTCCGGGTCGCCGGGGTGGGCGCGGCGCTGCGCCACCAGCGTGCGCAGGTAGTCCAGGAATTCGGTGACCGCGGCATTGCCCGCGGCCTGCACGGCGGCCGACGGCGCCGGCTCCAGTGCCGACAGGATGGCCAGCGACCAGCCCCGCAGCGGGCCGCGGTCCGTGCGCGGGATGGCCAGCAGGTTGCCGATCACCTCCACCGGGATCTGCGCCGCGAAGTGCGCGATCAGGTCGGGCGCGGGCTCGCCGGCCAGCGTATCGAGCAGGTCATCCACCAGCATCCGCACCCCGGCCTCCATGCGCGCGATGGCCCGCTGGTTCAGCGCCCCCATCAGGATGCGCCGTACCCGCGTGTGGCGCGGCGGGTCGTTGAACACCAGGCTGGTGGTGTGGTGCGCGTACAGCGGCGCGGCGGTGCCGAACACCGGCGCGAAGGCCTGCTGCTTGTCGCTGCTGACGGATGGGCTGCGGTAGACCGCCAGCACGTCGTCGTAGGCCGTCAGGTAGACGCTGCGTTCGTCGAGCCGGTGCACCGGGCGGTGCCGCCGCAGCGCGGCCCAGACCGGCGCCGGGTCGTCGATGAAACCGGGCGGCGGGCTGGCCAGGCTGAAGTCGCGGGCGAGCGCCGCGCCCGTGTCGTCGGTGTCGTGCATGCGGCAGTCTAGGCGCGGCCGGGCGCCTATGATCTCCGCATGTTCACCGGCATCGTCCAGGGCGTGGCCCAAGCCGCCCGCATCACCGCGCAGCCGGGTCTGCGCCAGATCGTGCTGCAGTGCCCGGCGGGTTTCACCGCCGGCCTGCAGGTGGGCGCCAGCGTGGCGGTGGACGGCTGCTGCCTGACCGTGACGCAGGTGGAGGGCGATGCGGCGCACTTCGACGTCATGCAGCAGACGCTGTCGCTGACCACGCTGGGCGCGCTGCAGGAAGGCGGCCGCGTCAACGTCGAGCGCAGCTTCGTCACCGGCGCCGAGGTGGGCGGCCACATCCTGTCGGGCCACGTGGACACCACGGCGACGCTGGCGGCGATGCGCACGCCGGAGAACAACCGCGTGCTGCGCTTCGGCGTGCCGGCGCCGTGGATGCGCTACGTCTTCCCCAAGGGCTTCATCGCCGTCAACGGCGCCAGCCTGACGGTTGCCGAGTGCGCCCGCGAGCCCGACGGCAGCGGCTGGTTCGAGGTCTGGCTGATCCCCGAGACGCTGCGCATGACGACCTTCGGCGACAAGGCCCCGGGCGATGCCGTGCACCTGGAGATCGACCGCCAGACGCAGGTGATCGTGGACACGGTGGAGCGCGTGCTGGCGGAGCGGCTGCGGGCGGGCGGGCCGGGCTGAGCGGTCGACCGCGCAGCGCCGTTGGCCCTGCGCCGGGGCCGGCATGGTGCCGATTGGCCACGCGAGATTCCACACGGTCTGTGCTGCGTCCTGGTCTGCCTGTCGTGACCACGCTGCAGCGGTAGCTGCCGATCAGCCTTTGTCCGGCTTCACCACTTTCGGCCGGAACCAGCCTTCGCACTCAGGGCTGCGCCAGCGCTCGGTAGCCCCTTCGCGGATGCAGCCGACGAAGCCGGCTCACCCTGTCAACGTGAGCCTGGCAGCAACTGCTCAAGGATCGCGTGGGCCGCCTCGACCCGCGCGGAAATCGGGAAGTTCTTGTTGGCCAGGATCACGAGGCCGAACTGCTTGGCCGGTACGAACGCCACATAGGCACCGAAGCCGCCTGTCGAACCGGTCTTGCCGAACAAGCGCGACGATGCCTCCCACCCTGGATCCACGCGCTGCACGGGGTTCGGCTCGAAGATGATCTCCGGTGCATTGCCACCGAGCAGCAACTCGCGGGGGAGCGGGTAGGGAAACTGCTCCCACCCGAAGCCCTGCACCATGCCGGCGACCCCGAACTGCCCGATCTGGGTGACGCGGATCGCCTCGCGCATCGGCGCCTGCAGTCCACTCGGATCAATGTGCGCCCGAACGAAGCGCAGCAGGTCGGAGGCCGTCGACTTGATGCCATAGGTGCCGACGTCCAGCGGACCGGGATTCATGCGCACCGACCTGCCCTCGCGATGACCCCAGGCGTAGTCGGCCATCACCCGGGGCGGCACCTGGATGAAGGTGTGGCTCATGCCCAGCGGGCGCAGCAGATGGGTCTCGATCAACCTCGCGAGGCCGTCCTTCATCGCCACGGCGGTGACGGCGCCGAGCAGCCCGATGCTCGGGTTGGAGTACTGCCGCATCGTCGCCGGCGGCCCTTCGGCCTTCCAGCCTTGGAAGAAGGCGAGCGCGGCACTGTCGTCGGCAACGTGCTCGGGGAACTGCAAAGGCAAGCCGCCGGCGGTGTACGTCCCCAGATGGAGCAGCGTGGCCCGATCGATGGGCCGACCCTTCAGCCGAGGGAGGAAGCGCCCGGGGTGGTCGTCCAGCGAGAGCTTGCCGGTCGCGTGCGCGTAGGCAGCCAGCGTCGTGGTGAACATCTTGCTGATCGAGCCGATCTCGAAGAGTGTTGAATCGCTGACCGGCGTCTGGCTCTGCCTCGACGAAACCCCGTAGTTGAAGACGTAGGAGCGGCCATCCACCGTCAGAGACACCGCCATGCCGGGTATGTCGTGCTGCGACAAGAGCGGTCGCACCGTCGCATCGACGGTGGACTTGACCTTTGCTGCACCGTCCTCCGCGCACGCGGCGATTGGCATCAGCAGCGCAAGCATTAGCGTCAACCATCGGGAATTCAAGGGCAACGGCGTCGGCAGCTTCATGCGCGGTGACTCTGCTCGCGAAGTTCGCGCCCTCCGGAGCGATGAACGGACGATGACGAGATCGTAGGGGACCTTTGTCGGCGCGACCGCAGAGGGCTCCTTGGGGTCGTCAGGTGACGTCGGACAGGCCCCCAACGGACGGGCTGCTTCCTGTCTGGCGCAGCCGTCCGATCGCAGAACGCCTCCGATCGGACGCCGCCCCTCACATCCCCCGCACCCGCACCCGGTGGTTCCCCACGTTATCCCCGTCGATCCGCGTGCGTTTCGTGCCGCGCACCTCGTCCACCTTGCGGTCGTGTTCCGCGCCGCCCAGCGCCAGCACCTCCACCGCCGTCTCTCGCTCGAAGGCGTGCGACTTGTCGGTGTTGCGGTAATGCCGGTAGATGGCCCAGTAGAAGCCTGCGGCGCTGGCCGGGCCCAGGGCCAGCAGGAAGAGGATGCCGTCGTTGTTCTCCATGCGATGTCTCCCGCCGCTCAGCCCGCGTTCGCGATGAACCACAGCGCCAGCGCCTCCACCACCGTGCCGATGCTCAGCGCCGCCAGCAGCAGCTTCCACTGCTGCACCGGCACGCTGCCCATGGTCTCGCCGGTGCGGCCGTTGACGGCGATGTAGTGCAGCAGGCCGCCGCGCCCGCCTGGCCCGGGTTGCTGGTACGAATACAGCCACACCGGCAGGTACATCGACACCCAGCGTGTGCCCTGCAGGTTCAACCGCTCCTGCTCCCAGCGCACGCCGCGGTCGTAGCGCGCCACCGACGGCTCCATCTGCGCGCGTGCGATGGACAGCATCTGGTCCTGCAGCCGTGGCATCAGGTGGGCCACGTCGCGGTCGCGCTTCTCCGACGTGTAGCCCACCAGGTACGACGCGTTCCACTTCACCGCATTCTTGGTGTCGAAAGGCAGGATGGTGTTGATGACGTTGTGCGTGTTGCGGCGCGTGTCCAGGTTGCCGCGCTCGGCGCTGGATTCCAGCGTCAGGTCGTCCACGGTGAAGTCCACGTGGCGCTGCACGCGCCAGACGTCGGCGTCGTAGAAGGTCTGGTTGCTCTTGCCCACCTTGCGCGTGTAACGCCGCGTCTGGATCTCGCCGGTACCGGCGGCGTCGGCGCTGCCGCGCGCGTCCACCACCATGTAGGGCAGGTAGACGCCCACCACGTTCTCCGGCGTGAACTCGGCCTTGAAGGCCTTCAGCGCGAACAGCCGCCGCTTGTTGACGAACTGGCGGATGCGCGCCACCGCGTCGTCCTTCGTGATGTGGAAGGGCAGCACGGCGTCGGGCACGGCGCCGTTGTCGATCTGCTCGTTGACGCCCAGCACGTGGCGGCACCAATGGCAGCGTGCGGTCATCGCCGTCTCGGTGTTGATGACCACCTCGGCACCGCAGCCAGCGCACTTGTAGCTGCGCAGGTGCTCGGCATCGACATCGATGTCGCGCGCACCCGAGGCCATCTGCGTGCCGCGCAGCTCGGCAATGCCCTCGCCCAGTCCGAAGGCCTCCTCCACCCGCGTGGCCGCCCACTCGTGGCGGCAGTACAGGCACACCAGCCGGTCGCTGCCGGCGCGGTGGCGCACGTCGGTGGCACCGCACTTGGGGCAGCGGTTGACGCCGTCGCGCAGTTCCTTCGACGCGGTGTCGATCACCGCCGGGTCGGGCGCCAGCAGTTCGTCGCGCACCGGTTCGGGCAGGCGGGCCAGGTCCTCCGCACTCAGCGGCGGCTGGCCCGGGGCCGGCGGCTGGTCCTGCGGCGAGCCCGGCCCGATGGGGCGGGGCGACGATTCGTCCGCCATGCTGCGGGCGGGCCCTACAGCCCCAGCGCCTTGGCCTTGACCGCGTCGTAGTCGGCCTGCGTGATCAGGCCGGCGTCCAGCATCTGCTTGGCGCGCGTCAGGCGGGCGATGGGGTCGTCGGCCGCGGGTGCCGCTGGCGCCGCGGGTGCGGCCACCGGCGCCGGCGCCGGCGCTACCGGCTGCTGCAGCCCGGCCAGCCCGCCCATGCTGCCCGCGGCGATGCCCATGCCCATGATGCCGCCCGGGCCGGCGTTCTCGCCCGCCGCCTGCATGCCCGCGGCCACCGAGGCCTGCAGGTTCGAATTGCCACGCGCACCGGCCAGCGCGTCGGCGCGCTGCACGGTCTTCAGCAGTTCGCGCGTGTTGGCGTCGTACTCGATGGAGACGATGGCGGTCTTGACGATGACCAGGCCACGGTCGCTCTGCCAGCGGTAGGCGCGCTCCACGGCGTCCGACAGGCTCTGCGCGAAGCCGATCGAATCCTGCTGGATGCGCGTGATGCGGTTGCCCTTGCCGGGGTCGTTGGTGTAGAGGCTGAAGGCCGGCGCCAGCGAGCTCACCACCTCGTTGAACAGCTGGCTGGCTGCCGCGTTGTCCATGTCGGTGAAGTCGAACACCTGGCCGGGCTGCAGGTAGCTGGCCGGCACGAAGCTCTTGACGAAGCGGATCGGGTCCACGATCTGCAGCGTGTAGCTGCCGCGCGTCAGCGCGCCCACCTGGGCGTTCAGGTAGCCGTCGTCCCAGTAGATCTCCGACTGCGTGCCGAAGCGGTTGTCCGGCAGCTCCTTCATCGACACGAAGAAGGCCGCCTGCTGCGCGCCCGGCTGGCCGCCGAACTTGAAGCGTTCCCAGCTCTGGCGGATCAGCGCGTCGAACAACCCGCCGCCGCTGAAGATGGACTGCGACTGCAGGTCGTCCGACCGCCACTCGTAGGCGCCGGCCTCGGCCACGAAGGCGGTGACGGCGCCGTCCTGCATCAGCAGCAGGCCGTAGCCCTCGGGCACGACGATGCGTGAGCCGTTGCTGATGATGTTGGCCGAGCCCTTGGTGTTGGACCCGCGCCCGGCGTTGGTGCCGCGCGGCACGGCGGCGAACAGCGCGGCCGTGGGGGGCAGGCCGTCGGGCACGGTGAAGAAGTCCAGCCACTGGTCGGCCAGCATGCCGCCGATGGCGCCTTTGGCTGCCTGGATGAGGCCCATGGTGCGTGTCCTTTCGCTGCGGTGGCGCGGGTGTGCGCCGGGTCACGTGGGGTGGGCGGAGGATAGCCCAGCGGGTGCGGCGGTCGGGTGCGCGCCGTGGGGGGTCTATGCTGCCTCGCCATGCCGCCCGGCGCCGGCGGCAAACCGCGCCGCGCCGCCCAGGCCTTCGTCGAACACCACCGCCTGCCCGCCGCGGCCTTCGCGCCGCAGCGCCTCGTCCAGCGGCCAGTCCCACTGCGCCAGCGCCGACGCGCGGTCGGCGTTCATGCAGCGCTGCGGAAAGGCCGCGATCTGCGCGGCCAGGTCCAGCGCCGCGACCAGCGCCTGGCCGTCGGGCACCACGCGGTTGGCCAGGCCCATGGCCAGCGCCTCGTCGGCCGGCACCGGCCGCCCGGTGAGGATCATGTCCAGCGCCCGGCCCTGGCCCACGATGCGTGGCAGGCGCACCGTGCCGCCGTCGATCAGCGGCACGCCCCAGCGGCGGCAGAAGACGCCGAACACCGCGCCCTGCGCCGCCACGCGCAAGTCACACATCAGTGCCAGTTCCAGCCCGCCGGCCACGGCGTAGCCTTCCACCGCGGCGATCACCGGTTTGCTGAACGCCATGCGCGTCGGCCCCATCGGGCCATGGCCCTCCGGGTCCAGCACGTTGCGCGTGGCCGGGTCGCCCATTGCCTTCAGGTCCGCCCCGCCGCAGAAGTGCCCGCCGGCGCCGGTGAGCACGGCCACGCGGGCGTCGCCTTCGGCTTCGAAGGCCTCGAACGCGGCGCGCAGCGCGGCGGCGGTGGGGCCGTCCACCGCGTTGCGGCGATCCGGCCGGTTGATCGTGATCACACGGACGTGATCCTTCGTCAGGGTCTGGACAGTCATCCGCGTATCATGCGCCTCGCTCCAGGTGCCCGCGGCCATGGCTGGCCAAAGGTTGAACGGGAAGCAGGTGACGGCCCGCGGTTCGAACCCGCGGGAGCACTCCTGCGCTGCCCCCGCACCGGTGAGCAGGCGCAAGGCCGCCAGCACGCCACTGGGTTGCACGCAACCTGGGAAGGCGGCGGCCCCCGGGGGGATGCCTCCCCGGCCTGCGAGCCCGGATACCGGCCTGCGGAGCGCAGGGCTTCGTCGTGCCTCGGTGCGGCGGGGCTGTTCGCCACCCATGCCGCTGCGGGGACGCTGTCGGCCGGAGTCATCGTGAAGCTCTCTGTTCGCCTATCGCTGGCGGCCGCGGCCTGCGGCAGCCTGTTGTCTTCCCTCCCCCTGCACGCCCAGACGACCCCGCCGGTCGTCGTGGTGACGGCCGCGCGTGTGCCGCAGGCCGAGGACCAGTCGCCGCTGGACCTGCGCGTGGTCCCGCGCGAGCGCATCGCCGCCGCCGGTGCCGACGGCCTGGCGCAGCTGTTGCAGCGCGAAGCCGGCCTGGAGCTGGCCGCCAACGGTGGCCCCGGCCAGCCGGTGGGCCTGTTCCTGCGCGGCAGCAACGCCAACCACGTGGTGCTGCTGATCGACGGCGTGCGCGTCAATTCCGCCACCACCGGCACCAACGCTTTCGAGCACCTGGCGCCGGACCAGATCGAGCGCATCGAGGTGCTGCTCGGCCCGGCCAGCGGCCTGTACGGCGCCGACGCCATCGGCGGCGTGGTGCAGGTGTTCACGCGCCAGGCCGACGGGCTGGCGGTGGATCTGGGCGTGGGCAGCGAGGCCACGCGCCGCGCCGCCGTGCGCTGGGGCCATGCCGATGGCGCCACCCGCGTGTCGCTGGGCGCCTCGTGGCACGCCACCGACGCCGGCTCGGCGACCAACCCCGACAACGCCTTCTCGTACAACGCCGACGGCGACCCCTACCGCAATACCAGCGGCTTCGCGGTGCTGGAACACGACCGCGCGCCCGGCCACACCCTGGCCGCGCGGCTGACCCTGGCCGACACCCGCGCGCACTTCGACGCCGGCCCGGGTGTGGACGACCTCAACCGTCAGCGCCTGGCCACGCTGGCGCTGGAGAGCCGCGACCAGCTGGCCCCCGGCTGGACGAGCACGCTGCGCCTGGCCCGCGGGCAGGACAGCCTGCGTACCGAGGGCAGCTTCCCCGGCGGCTTCCGCACCGACCAGGACCAGGCCAGCTGGCAGCACGCCGTCGCGCTGGCCGGCGGCGATGCCGTGGCCGGCGTGGAGTGGCGGCGCGAGCAGGTCGACAGCGACACCGCCTTCACGCAGACCACGCGCCGCGTGGGCAGCCTGTTCGCCGGATGGAGCGGCGACGTGGCCACCGGCCACCGCCTGCAACTGGCGCTGCGCCACGACGACGACGCGCAGTTCGGCGGCCACGGCACCGGCAACCTGGGCTGGAACTGGACCGTCGCGCCCGGCTGGCGGCTCACCGCGGCCGCCGGCACCGCCTTCAAGGCGCCGAGCTTCAACGACCTGTACTACCCGCTGCAGTTCGGTTACAAGGGCAATCCGGACCTGGCGCCGGAGCGCTCGCGCAGCGCCGAACTCGGCCTGCATCACCAGGCCGGTCCCTGGCGGGTGGACGCCACCGCCTTCGACAACCGCATCCGCGACCTCATCGCCATCAACGACAGCTTCACCTCGGTGGACAACGTGGGCCGCGCGCGCATCCGCGGCCTGACGCTGCGCACGCGCTGGGCGGCGGGCCCCTGGCAGGCGCGCGCCGAGGCCACCTGGCAGACGCCGGAGAACGCCGACACCGGCAACCGCCTGGTGCGCCGGGCCGCACGCTTCGGCAGCGCCGGGCTGGACTGGCGGAGCGGGGCCTGGCAGGCGGGCGTCGAGGCCGTGGCCGTGGGTGCGCGCTTCAACGACGCCGCCAACACCGATGCGCTGGCGGGCTACGGCCTGCTGAATCTGCATGCGCGCTGGGCGGTCACGCCTCGGTGGGCGCTCACGGCGCGCATCGACAACCTGGCCGACCGCGCCTACACGCTGGTGCGCGGCTACGACGCGCCAGGACGCAAGGCCGTGTTGGCGCTGCACTGGCAGATGGACTGACCGAGGGCCGGGCATGGGCCGCGCGCTGCGCATCTGGACCGTTCTGGTCGCCTTCGCGGCGGCGTCCTGGGCGCTGGCCCTGGCCAGCGGCTCGGTGGTCATCGACCCGCTGGCCCTGCCGGGCCTGATGTTCGCCCCCGACGCCTCGCCCGAGGCCGAGGTGCTGCACGCGCTGCGCCTGCGACGTGCAGGTGCGGCCTTTGCCACCGGCGGCCTGCTGGCCCTGGCCGGCGCGCTGATGCAGGTGCTGCTGCGCAACCCGCTGGCCGACCCGTACGTGCTGGGCATTTCGGGCGGCGCCGCGGCCGGCGCGCTGGCGGCGATGTGGCTCGGCCTGGGCCTGGGCGTCGGCGCCTGGGCCGTGCAGGCCGGCGCCTTCGGCGGTGCGCTGCTGACCATCGTGCTCGTGTTCGCGATCGCCCACCGCGACCTGGCGCTGCTGGCGGCACCCGGCACGCACGACACCGCGCCGCGGCTGCTGCTCACCGGCGTGATGCTGGCCGCCGGCTGGACGGCGGTGGTGACGCTGATGCTGTCGCTGGCGCCGGAGGCGCAGCTGCGCGGCATGCTGTTCTGGCTGGCGGGCGACCTGTCCGGTGCCGGCTCGCCGACGTGGCCGCTGGTGGCGCTGGCGGTGCTGCTGGCGCTGGCCTGGCCGCTGGCGCGCCAGCTCAACGTGCTGCTGCGTGGGCCGCTGGCCGCGGCGTCGCTGGGCGTGCGCGTGGTCGGGCTGCGGCGATGGCTGTACCTGTTGGCCTCGGCCGCCGCCGCGGTGGCCGTCACCACCGCCGGCAGCGTGGGTTTCATCGGTCTGGTGGTGCCGCATGCGCTGCGCCTCCTGTTCGGCAACGACCAGCGCGTGCTGCTGCCCGGCTGCGTGCTCGCCGGCGGCAGCTTGCTGCTGCTGGCCGACACGCTCGCGCGCACAGTGGTGGCCCCCACGCAGCTGCCGGTGGGCGTGATCACCGCGCTGCTGGGCGTGCCCAGCTTCCTGGTGCTGCTGCTGCGGCGCGGAGGGCGGCCATGATCGAGGTCGAGCGGCTGGGTCTGATCGCTGGCGCGCGCACGCTGGTCGACGCGCTGGACCTCACGCTGCTGCGCGGCCAGCTCTGGGCCGTCGTCGGCCCCAACGGCAGCGGCAAGACCACGCTGCTGCATACGCTGGCCGGGCTGCGCGCGCCCGACGCCGGTTCGCTGCGCTTGGGCGGGCGGCCGTACGCCGGCTGGCCACCCGGTGAGGCCGCCTGCCTGCGCGGCCTGCTGCCGCAGGCCCAGATCGACAGCTTTGCCGCCAGCGTGCTGGACCTGGTGCTCATCGGCCGCCACCCGCACCTGGCGCGCTGGGCCTGGGAGGGCGAGGACGACCGCCGCATCGCCCGTGCCGCGCTGACGGCGGTGGACCTCGCCGGCTTCGACGACCGGGACGTGCTGACGCTCTCCGGCGGCGAACGCCAGCGCGTGGCCATCGCCGCGCTGCTGGCGCAGGACCCGCTGGCGCTGCTGATGGACGAACCGCTGGCCCACCTGGACCTGCACCACCAGTTGCTCCTGATGCGCCACCTGCAGCCGCTGGTCCAGGCGCAGGGGCGGCTGGTGGTGCTGTCGGTGCACGATCTGAACCTGGCGGCGCGTTTCGCGACCCACGCGTTGGTGCTTGGTCCGCGCGGGCACCACGCCGGGCCGGTGGCCGAGGTGATGACCGAGCCCGTGCTGTCGGCCGCCTTCGGCCATGCGCTGCAGCGGGTGAACCTGGGGGGGCAATGGCTGTTCGTACCGGCCTGAGCGCGCTCGTCGCGAGCCTGCTGGCCTTCGCCGCGGGCGCGCAGGCCGAGATCCGCCTCGTCGACGACGAAGGCGCCACGCTCGTGCTGCCGGCGCCGGCGCAGCGCATCGTCAGCATCGCGCCGCACCTGACCGAGCTGCTGTTCGCCGCCGGCGCCGGCAGCCGCGTGGTGGCCGTGTCCGACTGGAGCGACTACCCCGAGGCCGCCCGACGCCTGCCACGCATCGGCGACGCGGTGCGGCTGGACCTGGAGCGCATCGTGGCGCTGAAACCCGACCTCGTGGTGGTCTGGGCCAACGGCAGTGCGCCGCAGCAGCTGGCGCGGCTGCGTGCTGCCGGCCTGCCGGTGTTCAGCAGCGCCGGGCGCGACCTGGCGCACATCGCCGCCACGCTGCGCGCCTTCGGCCGCCTGGCCGGCACCGACGCGGCGGCCGACGCGCGTGCGGCCGCCTTCGAAGGCGAACTCGCGGCCCTGCGCACGACCTATGCCCAGCGCACGCCCCTGCGCGTGGTCTACCAGATCTGGGCCGAACCGCTGATGACGGTCAACGGCGCCCACCCCATCAGCGAGGCGCTGGCCCTCTGCGGCGCGCGCAACGTCTTCGCCGAGCTGCCGCAGCTGGTGCCGCAGGTGTCGGCCGAGGCGGTGCTGTCCGCACGCCCGGACGCCATCGTCACCGGGCGGTTGGACGCCGGCAAGCCCGACGGCCTGGACCGCTGGCGCCACCTGCGCAGCCTGCAGGGCACGGCGCTGCTGACAGTGAACCCCGACACCCTGCACCGCGCCACCGACCGCATGGCCGCCGGTGCGCGCGAGCTGTGCCTCAGCCTGGAGGCGGTGCGAACGCGGCGTGCCGCTGGCGCACCGCGCTGAGATCCAGGTCGGGCCAGCGCGCGGCCACCAGTGCCGTCACCTCCGCCTCCAGCAAATGCAGGGCGGCGAAACCGGCGGCCGGCGCCGTCATCAGCACCGCCTCGAGCCGGGCCGTGAAGGCCGGTGGCTTGTGGGCCATGGCATCGACGAAGCGACCCATGCGCTTGAACTGGAAGGTGGTGAAGTAGCAGCGGTTCAGGCCCGCCAGCGCCCCGAGCAGGCGGTGGGCGGCCTGCACCTGCAGTTCGCGGCTCCAGGCCAGGGCGTCGCGGTGCACGATCTGCGCGATGGCCCGCCAAGGCGTGACCTGGCCCAGCCAGTGGGTGGCCATGGCGCGTGCCAGGCCCTCGGGGAAGTCTCGCACGCGGGACTGCGCCGCCGCCAGTGCGGCATGGCCCGCCAGCGGCTCGGCCTTGGCCACGCCTTCGCAGAGCTTGTGAAGCGGGGTGTCGGGGTCGTGCCGGAGCAGCACCTGGTCGAGTTCGGCCTCGAAGTTGGCGCGGCTGCCGTAGGCGATCTGCGTCTCGATGCCCTCGAGCCAGAAGGCCACCACGGCGCCGCTGCCGTCGAAGGCGCCGACCTGCCAGTGCCAGGGTTCGCCGCCGGCGCCGGCGCAGGCGCGGCGCAGCGCGTCTTCCGGCGGCAGGGTCTCGAAGAGCAGGCTCATGTCGACGTCGGAGCGCGCGTCGGCCGTGTCCTCGACGGTGGAGCCCGAGACCAGCCCCAGCCAGGGCGACAGCGGCGCGTGGGCCTCGGCCACGCGGCGGGCCAGGCGACGGCGGAGATCGGACGGTCCGTTCATCCCGCCAGTCTGCCGGCGGGGCCGCGGCCCGTGGGCCGCGTGCGATGAACCGCCACCGGCGACGACGAACGACGATGGCGGGCCACCCAGGGCCATTGCGCCGGCGTGATGGAGCGGTCAGTCCTCGTCCGCCCACCGGCGCAGCGGCCGCTGGAAGAACAGGTTGTTCGGCAACTGCAGGCGGGTCAACGTGCCGTCCGGCCCGGTCTCCACCAGCGTGGTGTAGACGAGGTTGATGTCGTGCACCCGGCCCTTGAAGCCCGGCTTGTCGCCGGTTTCCAGCAGTTCCACCACGTCGCCGGGGCGGAAGGCGCGGGTGATGAAGATCAGCAGCGTGCAGAACAGGTTGGACAGCACGCTCCAGGCGGCGAAGAACGCCACCGCGCCCACCGTGGCGAAGCCGGTGAAGGCCGTCCACAGCACGTGGCTGGACACACCCATGCGCTCCAGCGACCACAGCAGCGCGCCCAGGTAGACCAGCAGCGCGACCACCCGGCGTGCCAGCACCACCAGCATCACCGGCAGGGCGTAGACGCGGGCCAGCTTGCCCAGCAGCCGACGCACCAGTCGCATCAGCAGCCAGGCGGCGACGAGGATGACGATGACCTGGGTGGCGACCACGAGGGACTCCAGGCCATCGCCTGCCCAGGCCGGCAGGCGGGCGGCGATCAGTTCGAGGTACTTGTCCATGGTGGCGTGATGATGCCTGCGTGCGGGCGTGGACGACCCGTTGGACCTCGGGCCTCAAGTCCTTGCCCGAGTGTCCGATACCTCCAGTTGCGCGCCCGGTTGAACCAATCGGTGCCGAATTTCATCCATCCTGGAGCAATTTCTGATGAAGACGATCACTCGCCGTACCTTGATGGCCGTGGCGCTGGCCTGCGCCGCTGGCGGCACGCTGGCCCAGGACCGTGGCAGCAAGGACGAGGCCAAGGCCATGGTCGAGGCCGCCGTGGCCCACATCAAGGCTGTGGGCGCCGAGAAGGCCTACGCGGACTTCACGAACGACAAGGCCAACTGGAACAAGAAGGACCTCTACGTGATGGTCTACGACAACAAGGGCACGGCCTTGGCCCATGGCGCCAACGCCAAGCTGGTCGGCAAGGACATGAGTGCGGTGAAGGACGCCAACGGCACGCCCATCGTCAACGGCATGGTGGCGCTCGCCGCGAAGGGCGGCGGCTGGTTCGACTACGACTGGCCGGATCCGCTGACCAAGAAGATCATGCCCAAGACCACCTATGCGGTGAAGCAGCCCAACGGCGAAGGTTTCGTCGGCGTCGGCGTCTACCGCTGATCCCGGCCGGCAAGCCCATGGCACCCGGCCGCCATCAGGCGACCGGGTGTTCTTGTTTCTCTCCTTCGAAAGTGCACCCGTGAACTGGAGCATCCGAAACCTGCCCATCCATGTGAAGGTGGCGCTCGCCCCGGCGTTGGCGCTGCTCGGCCTGGTGGTCGTGGCCGCCATGGCGTGGTTCGGCAACCGGCACCTGGCGCTGGAACTCGAACGCGTGTCCGGTGACGCGCTGCAGCGCGTGCTGCAGGCGCAGAGCCTGGGATCGGACACGACCCGGGTGCATCAGCGCATCTACCAGTCGCTGACCTGGGAGGCGGTGGGCCAGCGCGCCGAATCCATCGCCGAACTCGACAAGTCGTTGAACGGCGAGATCCAGGCATTGAATGCCCAGGTCGCGGCGGCCGTTGCCGCGTCCGAGTCCCCCGAGGACCGCGAAAACAAGCAGGCCCTGGCCGACGCCGTGGGGGCCTATGCCAAGATCGCTGTCGACACGTTGGACATCAAGACGGCGGGCGTGGCCACTGCGGCCAGCTACGTCGTGACGCTGGACCAGCATTTCGCGGGCATCCAGCAGCGCGTGGCGGCCTACGTGGCCGAGCGCAAGGCCGAAGCAGAGGCCGAAGTCGCGGCGGCCAAGGCTGCGGCACAGCGCCAGAACCTGGCGTCGGCCACCATCGCACTGCTGCTGCTCGGAGGCTGCACGGTGCTGTCGGTCTGGGTGGCGCGGTTGATCACCCGCCCGCTGGTGGATGCAGCGGCCGTGGCGTCCCGCCTGGCCGAAGGCGACCTGACGGTGCGCCAGCACGATGTGGCGGCCGATGCCACCGGCCGCGTGCAGGCGGCGCTGGACACCGTGGCGCGCAACCTGACCGCCGTGGTCGGCGAGATCCGTGGTGCCGCCGGCCAGATCGACAGTGCCTCCTCGGAGATCGCCAGCGGCAACCGCGACCTGTCGGCACGCACCGAATCGGCGGCCTCGGCCCTGCAGCAGGCTGCAGCATCGCTGGAGGAACTGACGACCACCGTGCGCCAGAGCGCCGACAGCGCCCGCGATGCGAGCGTGCTGGCGGGCCAGGCCTCCGGCATCGCCCGCGAGGGCGGCACGATGGTCGACGAGGTCGTGGGCACGATGGACGCCATCAACAGCCAGGCCAAGCGCATTGCCGACATCATCGGCACCATCGACGGCATCGCGTTCCAGACCAACATCCTGGCGCTCAATGCCGCGGTGGAGGCGGCCCGTGCCGGCGAACAGGGCCGCGGCTTCGCGGTCGTGGCCGGCGAGGTGCGCAGTCTGGCGCAGCGCAGCGCCGAGGCGGCCAAGGAGATCCGCGCGCTGATCGGCTCGTCGGTGGACCAGATCGAGGCGGGTGCCGGCCGCGCCAAGGCCGCCGGCGAGACGATGACGCGCATCGTCGGTGCGGTGCAGCAGGTGGCCCAGGCCATCGATGGCCTGTCGCGCTCGGCGGCCGAGCAGGCCACGGGCATCGAACAGGTCAACCAGACCGTGGCCGAGATGGACCGGGGCACGCAGCAGAACGCGGCGATGGTGGAGCAGGCTTCGGCCGCCACCGAGTCGCTGAAGAGCCAGGCGCAGCAGCTGGTGTCGCTGCTCGAGCGCTTCCGCATCGCGGCCTGACCGCCGCGCACAGCGCACCCCGGGCGGGGCCGGAAGGGCGACCTTCCGGCCCCGCCGCCGTTTTCAGTCGGCCAGCAGCTGTCGCAGCACGAACGGCAGGATGCCGCCGTGGCGCAGGTAGTCCGCCTCCACCGGCGTGTCCACGCGCAGCGTCACGGCCAGCTCGCGGCGGTTGCCATCGGCCGTGGTGACCACCAGCGTGGCGTCGGACTGCGGCGTCAGCGCCGGGTCGACGAGGATGGCGATGGTTTCTTCGCCGGTCAGGCCCAGGCCCTGCCAGCTGTCGCCGGGCTTGAACTGCAGCGGCAGCACGCCCATGCCCACCAGGTTGCTGCGGTGGATGCGCTCGAAGCTTCGGGCCACCACGGCCTTGATGCCCAGCAGCATCGTGCCCTTGGCCGCCCAGTCGCGGCTGGAGCCGGTGCCGTATTCCTCGCCGGCGAAGACCACGGTGGGCACGCCGGCGGCCTGGTAGCGCATCGCGGCGTCGAAGATCGTGGTCGTCCTGCCCTGGTCCGGCCCGTCGAGCATCCAGCGGGTGAAGCCGCCTTCCACCGGCTGGCCGTCCGGCCCCGGCGGCAGCATCATGTTCTTCACGCGCACGTTCGCAAAGGTGCCGCGCATCATCACGTCGTGGTTGCCGCGGCGCGCGCCATAGCTGTTGAAGTCCGGCGGCTGCACGCCCCTGGACACCAGGTACTGCCCGGCCGGCGTGGCCGGCTTGAAGCTGCCTGCGGGGCTGATGTGGTCGGTGGTGATGCTGTCGCCGAACAGCGCCATGATGCGCGCGCCGTGCACGCTGGGCTCCACCGGCGGCGGCGTCAGCGCGAAGCCGTCGAAGAACGGTGGCTCGGCGATGTAGGTGCTGTCGGGCCAGGTGTAGACCTCGCCGGTGACGCCCTGGATCTTCTGCCACAGCGCGCCCGGCTCGGTGGCCACGCGGGCGTAGTTGCTGCGGAAGGCCCTGGGGTCCATGGCCTGCTTCATCAGCGCGTGGACCTCGTCGCTCGTCGGCCAGATGTCGCCCAGGTACACCGGCTTGCCGCCCTTGCCGGTGCCCACTGGCTCGGTCATGAGGTCCGTCGTCATGCGACCGGCGATGGCATAGGCCACCACCAGCGGCGGGCTGGCCAGGAAGTTGGCGCGCAGGTTGGGGTGGATGCGCGCCTCGAAGTTGCGGTTGCCCGACAGCACTGCCGCGCCCACCAGCTCGTGCGCGGTGATGGCGGCGTTGTACTCGGGCGCGATGTCGCCGGCGTTGCCGATGCAGGTGGTGCAGCCGTAGGCCGCGACGTTGAAGCCCAGCTTCTCCAGGTAGGGCAGCAGGCCGCTGCGCTGCAGGTACTCGGTGACGATGCGCGAGCCCGGCGCCAGCGAGGTCTTGACCTGCGGCGCCACCTTCAGCCCTGCTTCCACGGCCTTCTTCGCCAGCAGGCCTGCGGCCAGCATCACGCCGGGGTTGCTGGTGTTGGTGCAGCTGGTGATGGCAGCGATCATCACGTCGCCGTGCTGCACCGGGGACGCCGGCACCGGCGCCCGTTCGCCGAAGTTCGTGGCGAAGGCGGACTTCACGTCGCCGATCTCGATGCGGTCCTGCGGCCGCTTCGGCCCGGCCAGGCTGGGCGCCACCGTGCCCAGGTCCAGGCGGATCACGCGCGTGTAGTCCACGTCCTTGGCGTCCGGCACGCCGAACAGGCCCTGGGCGCGGAAGTAGGCCTCGAAGGCTTCCACCTCGGCCTTGCTGCGACCGGTGCCGCGGAAGTAGTCCACCGTCTTGTCGTCGACCGGGAAGAAGCCCATCGTGGCGCCGTATTCCGGCGCCATGTTGGCGATGGTGGCGCGGTCGGGCACGGCGAGCGAGCGCGTGCCCTCGCCGCAGAACTCGACGAAGGCGCCCACCACCTTCTCGCGGCGCAGGATCTCGGTGACGGTGAGCACGAGGTCGGTCGCCGTCACGCCTTCGCGCAGGCGGCCGGTGAGCTCGAAGCCGACCACGTCCGGCGTCAGGAAGTACACCGGCTGTCCCAGCATCGCGGCCTCGGCCTCGATGCCGCCCACGCCCCAGCCGACGACGCCGATGCCGTTGATCATCGTCGTGTGGCTGTCGGTGCCCACCAGGGTGTCCGGGTAGGCCACGCCGTCCTTCGTGCGGTGCACGCCGCGCGCCAGGTACTCCAGGTTCACCTGGTGCACGATGCCGAAGCCCGGCGGCACGACCTTGAACGTGTCGAAGGCCTGCATGCCCCACTTCATGAACTGGTAGCGCTCGCGGTTGCGTTCGAACTCCAGCTTCATGTTCAGGTCCAGCGCGCGCTTGCTGGCGAAGTGGTCGATCATCACGCTGTGGTCCACCACCAGGTCCACCGGCACCAGCGGCTCGATGCGCCCGGGCGCCTTGCCCAGGCGCTGCGCCGCGCTGCGCATCGCCGCCAGGTCGGCCAGCAGTGGCACCCCGGTGAAGTCCTGCAGCACCACGCGCGAGACCACGAACGGGATCTCCTCGGTGCGCGGCGCGTTGGCCTGCCAGTTGGCCACCTGCTCGACGTGGGCGGCGGTGATGCGCTGGCCGTCGCAGTGGCGCAGAACGCTCTCCAGCACGATGCGCATCGCGTGCGGCAGGCGCCTGACGTTCGGGTGCCGACGCGCCAGCGCGGGCAGGGACCAGGCCTTCAGCGTGCGGCCAGAGGCGGTGGGGACAGGCTTCAGGGTCTTGGCGTAGGGGTGCATGGCGGGTTCCTTTGGCGGTGAGAATGACACATGCCCGAGACCCTGCTCAAGACCCTGCACCTGTTGTCGTTGTTCGTCTGGATCGGCGGCATGGTGTTCGCCCACTTCTTCCTGCGCCCCGCGCTGGCGGTGCTGGAGCCGCCGCAGCGCCTGGCGCTGATGGCCGCGGTGCTGGGCCGCTTCTTCCGCGCCGTGACCGTGGCTGCGCCATTGGCCTGGCTCAGTGGCGCGCTGCTGATCGGCCGGGCCGCGCAGGCGGTGGCGGCCACGGGTGGCAGCCTGCAGCTGCCGCTGTACTGGCACCTGATGGCCGGCGGCGGCACGCTGATGCTGGCGGTGTACGCCTGGATCCGGCTGGTGCCGTACCGTGCCCTGGTGGCGGCCATGGGCAGCGGCAACGGGCCGGCGGGCGCCGCTGCGCTGGCCCGTGTGCGCACGGCGGTGGCGTTCAACCTGGGGCTGGGCACGGCGATCCTGCTCGTCACGCTGCTGCGTTGGCCGTAGCATCCACCGCCATGTCGTATGTCCTGTTGATCGTCGAGGATCCCGCCCAGCGTGCCACCCGCACGGAAGCCGAGGGGCGCGAACTCTTTGCCCGCATGCAGCAGTTCGGCGAATCGCTCGCGGCCGAGGGCAAGCTGGTGCACGTGGAGTCGCTGGCCGGCGCCGACACCGCCGTGCGCGTGCAGCGCCGCGCCGGCGCCACGCGCCTGATCGACGGGCCCTACGCCGAGGCCAAGGAGATGATCGGCGGCTTCTTCCTGCTCCAGGGCGTCGGCCGCGACGAGGCCGTCGCCATCGCGGGGCGCTGCCCGGCCGCGGACTGGGCCACCGTGGAGGTGCGCGCGCTGGCGCCGTGCTTCGACGGCAGCGCGCGCTGAGCCCGTTCAAGGGGTTTCCCCGAGCCTACGGCGTGTCGAAACCCGACACGCTGGCGCGTCGTGGCGGAGAAGGCGGGATGACGCCGGCCGAACGAAGGAGAGAACCCCATGCGCTTCATGATCATCGTGAAGTCCCACCCGGACTTCGAAGCCGCCACCACCCCCGACCCGGACCCGGCCGTGCTGGCCGAGATGGGCCGCTACCACGAGGAACTGGCGGCTGCCGGCGTGCTGCTGGACGGCAACGGCCTGCACCCGTCGCGCAACGGCTGGCGCATCCAGTACGGCGCCGACGGCGTGCGCGTGGTCGACGGGCCGTTCGCCGAGACCAAGGAACTCATCGCCGGCTACACGCTGATTCAGGTGGCCTCGCGCGAGGAGGCGCTGGCCTGGTCGCGCCGATTCCCCAACCCGGTGGGTGCCGGCCGTGAGGCGGTGGTGGAGGTGCGCCAGCTCTTCGAGATGGACGACTTCACGCCCGGCGAGGACATCGAGCGCATGAAGCGCATCGCCGTCGGCGGCGGGCCGAACGGGGGGAACGCATGATCCGCAGCCTCTTCGTCAACCTGCCGGTGCGTGACCTGCCGCGCACCCAGGCCTTCTGGACCGCGTTGGGCTTCGGCTTCAACGCCCGCTTCACCAACGAGCAGGCGGCCTGCCTGGTGATCAACGAGCAGATCCAGGTCATGCTGCTGACCGAGCCCTTCTTCCAGGGCTTCACCAAGCTGCCCGTGGCCGACGCCACGAAGGCCACCGAGGTGCTGCTGGCGCTGAGCTGCGACAGCCGTGCCGAGGTGGAGGCCCTGGTGGCAAAGGCCGTGGCGGCGGGCGCGACCACGCCCAACGCGCCCGTGGACCATGGGTTCATGTTCCAGCACGGCTTCACCGATCTCGACGGTCACCAGTGGGAGGTGTTCTGGATGGACGAGTCGGCGGCGCCGCAGCAGTTCTGACGCCGAGGCGGCGGGCGCATGCATTCCGGCGTCCACCATGCCCTGGCCACCACCTGGAAGCGCGAATCGGCGCGCATCGTGGCCGCCGCCGCGCGCCGCGTGCACGACCTGGGCGTGGCCGAGGAGGTGGCCCAGGACGCCCTGGTGGCCGCGCTGGAGCACTGGCCACGCGACGGCATCCCGCAGAACCCGGCGGCCTGGCTGATGACCACGGCCCTGAACCGCGCGCTGGACTACCTTCGCCGGCTGAAGACGGCCGCGGCCGGCCAGGCCGCCGTAGCACAGGACCTGCAGGCGCTGCAGGCCGACCGCACGCCCGACGTGGCCGACACGGTGGCTGCCGCCCAGGCCGATCCCGTGGGCGACGACCTGCTGCGCCTGGTCTTCACCGCCTGCCACCCGGTGCTGTCGCCTGACGCCCGCGTCGCGCTGACGCTGCGTCTGGTGGCCGGCCTGACCACGCACGAGATCGCGCGCGCCTTCCTGGTACCGGAGGCCAACGTGGCCCAGCGCATCGTGCGCGCGCAGAAGAAGCTTCGCGAGGCGCAGGTGCCCTTCGACCTGCCGCCACGTGCTGCGCTGGGCGAACGCCTGGCCGCGGTGCTCGAAGTGGTCTACCTGGTCTTCAACGAGGGCTACACCGCCACCGGCGGCGACCAGTGGATGCGCCCGGCCCTGTGTGCCGAGGCGCTGCGCCTGGCCCGGCTGCTGGCCACGCTGGCCCCCGATGAACCCGAGGTGCACGGTCTGTTGGCGCTGCTGGAACTGCAGGCCTCGCGCACCGCGGCGCGCACCGGCGCCGACGGCCAGCCGGTGCTGCTGGCCGACCAGGACCGCGCGCGCTGGGACCACGCCGCCATCGCGCGCGGGCTGGCGGCGCTGGCGCGGGCCGAGGCATTGGGGATGGATGCCGGCCCGTATCGCCTGCAGGCGGCCATCGCGGCCTGCCACGCCCGTGCGGCCACGGCCGAGGTCACCGACTGGACGCACATCGCGCGGCTGTACGGCCAGCTGGCCCAGGTGGCACCGTCCCCGGTGGTCGAACTCAACCGCGCCGTGGCCGTGGCCATGTGCGACGGGCCGGCCGCCGGGCTGGCCCTGGTGGACGCCCTGGCCGACCTGCCGGCCTTGGCGCGCTACCCCTGGTTACCGGCGGTGCGGGGCGACCTGCTGGCGCGCCTGGGGCGGCACGACGAGGCCCGCGCCGCGTTCGCGCGCGCCGCCGACCTCACCGAAAACGGGCCCGAGCGGGCCCTGATGCAGACGCGTGCGCGGGCCGGTGGCGCCACGCCCGCCTAGCTCGACGGCATCAGCCGCCGCGCTTCCAGGCCTCGTAGCGCGCGCGGTGGGCCTCGTTGGGCGGGTACAGGCCCGGCAGTTCGGCGCCGGCCTGCACCTCCTGCATGATCCACGCCTCCAGGCGTTCCTGCTCGACCGCCTCGTCGACCACGGCCTCCAGCAGCGCGGCCGGGATCAGCACCGCACCGTCGTCGTCGGCCACGACCACGTCGTTGGGGAACACGGCCACGCCGCCGCAACCCACCGGCTCCTGCCAGCCGACGAAGGTCAGCCCGGCCACCGACGGCGGCGCCGCGGTGCCCTGGCACCACACCGGCAGGCGCGAGGCCAGCACGCCAGGGATGTCGCGCACCACGCCGTCGGTGACGAGGCCGGCCACCTCGCGCCGCGCCATGCGCGCGCACAGGATGTCGCCGAAGATGCCGGCGTCGGTGACGCCCATGGCGCCGACCACGGCGATGACGCCCGGCGGCATGGCCTCGATGGCCGCGCGGGTGGAGATGGGGCTGCCCCAGGACGCGGGCGTGGCCAGGTCCTCGCGCGCCGGCACGAAGCGCAGCGTGAAGGCGCGGCCGATGCGCCGGCCCTGGCCGGGCGCCAGCGGCCGGGTGCCACGCATCCACACGTTGCGCAGGCCCTTCTTCAACAGCACCGTGGTGAGCGTGGCGGTGCAGACGTGCTGCAGCGCGCCGACGATGGTGGGCGACAGGGGTTGCACGTCGACGGTGTTCATGCGCAGACCTTTCATCCGAACCAGAGCCGCCACAGGGCCACCAGCACGTGGCCCCAGATCAGGATGTTCGTGCCCAGCATCGCGAACACGCCGGTGAAGTTCCACAGCAGCTTGGCGCGGCGCGCGCAGGCTTCCTCGCCGGTGACGGCGTACAGCACGATGTAGAGCACCGACGGCGTGAAGGTGCCGATGACCAGCACGCCCATGACCCAGTAGAAGACGACCATGGGGCCCGATTCTGGCAGGGCCGCAAGCCGCCGCGCCGGCGCGGCTGTCCCGGGGCCTCGCAGCGCTCGGCCGCTTCGCCAGGCGCAGAACAGTCCGCAGGGACTGTCCTGCGTCCGGGCTCAGCCGAAGCTGTCGGACATCAGGGCGCGGAACCAGGTGTCCATGTCCTCGAAGTTCCCGCGCGACCAGCCGTTCGACGCCGCCGACGACGCCGGCACCGCCGCCATCGCCCGGGTGGCGGTGTCGTACTGGAACACCGCCGTCAGCCAAGAGGCCTGCGTCATCGTGATGGTGGAGAAGCAGGCCGAGTTCGTCACCGGCGCCGGGTCGGGCGCCGTGCCGCCGAAGGCCCGCAGGAGGGCGTCGGCGCAGACCTTGGCCTCCTGGTTGCCGATGTGGCCCGCCTTGGGCTGCGTGCTGGCGCTGCTGTCGCCGATCACGTGCACCGCGGGTGCTGCGGTGCTGGCGTAGCTGAGCACGTCCACCGGCGCGAAGCGCCCGCCATTCGCCGTGGCCAGGCCGGCGTCGGTGACGACGCGGCCGGCGCGCTGGCGCGGGATCAGGTTGACCACGTCGGCCGTCACCGGCCCCTGGTTCGTGTGCAGCGTCATGCCGGCCGCATCCACGGCGTCGATGCTCACGCCGGGCCGGTACTCCAGCACGTCGGCGTGCAGGCCGTAGAAGGCGGCCGAGAAGTTGTCCTGCTCGACGATGATGTCCGGGTTGGCGTCCAGCACCAGCAGCCGCGCGCCGGGCTTGTTGGCGCGCAGCCAGTCCGCCAGCAGGCAGGCGCGTTCGTAGGGGCCCGGCGGGCAGCGGTAGGGTGTCGGCGGGATGGTCAGCACCACCGTGCCACCCGGGGGCAGCGCGGCCAGCTGCTGCGCCAGCAGCGTGGTCTGCGGGCCGGCCTGCCAGGCGTGCGGCATGCGGCCGTCGTCGTAGCCCGGGGGCGGCTCGAAGGCGATGCCGGGGGCCAGCACCACGCGGTCGGCCTGCAGCGTGCCGCCGCCGGCCAACGTGACGCTGGGCGCGGCCGGGTCCACGGCCAGCACCTCGTCGACCACCAGGTTCACGCCCAGCGCCGCCAGCGCGCTGCGCGAGTAGGTCAGGCTCGACAGGCTGCGCTGGCCGGTGAGCACCAGGCTGCTCATGATGTTGGAGACGTAGGTCGGTGCGCGGTCCACCAGGGTCACGTCGACGCGGCGGCGGCCCCAGAGCTTGAGGTAGCGGGCCAGCGTGTTGCCGGCCATGCCGCCGCCGACGATGATCACGCGGCCGGTGGCGGTTGCGGTGGCGGCGCGGCCGACGCCCAGGCTGGCCGCCAGCAGCGCGCCACCGGTGGCGCGCAGGAGTTGTCTGCGTTGCATGGCTTGGTCCCCCTTCAGCGCTGGCGCGCCAGGTAGCGCGCGATGGCCATCAGCTGTGCGTCGGTGTAGCCGCGTGCGTGCGCGGCCATCAGGCCGTCGCCTTCCTCGCCCGACTGGAATTCCTTCAGGTCCTTGTAGAGCTCGCGCGCGGACTTGCCGGCGATGTCGTCGAAACCCGGGCCGCGGCCGTTGGTGCCGTGGCACTGGTAGCAGTTGGAGGCCAGCAGGCGGCCTGCCGGCGACTCGGCGGCCGTGGCTGGCCATGCGGCTGCGGCGACGAGCAGCGCGGCCAGGGCGGAGGGCGTGTGGGACCTTCGGATCGGCATGGCGTTCTCCTGAGGGTACGGCCCGTTGGGCCGCAACGGGGCCACGGTTGGGCGTTGACCTGAAGCACGGCTGAAGAAGGCGGGGATGGCGTTGCCGCGCCTTGCGCAAGCGCAAAGTGCGAGGACGGGGGCGTAGGATCGACGCGCAACCGACCGACCGCCCATGGCCGCCCCCATCCTCAACATCAACGACGTGCCGCAGGCCATCCAGCTGGCGCTGGGCCCTGCCTTCCTGCTCACCGGCATCGCCGGCATGCTCAACGTGATGGCCGGGCGGCTGGCCCGCATCATCGACCGCGGTCGACGTCTCACCGAATCCGGCGTCGTCAGCCCCGAGATGCTGGCGGCCCTGCAGGGGGAGATCCAGGGTCTGGACCGCCGGCGCTACCTGGCCAGCGCCGCCATCACCGGCTGCACGCTGGCGGCGCTGCTGGTGTGCATGGTGATCGCGGCGCTGTTCCTCGAGGCCCTGCTCGATGCGCCGCTGCGCTGGCTGGTGGGGTCGCTGTTCCTGTGCGCCACGCTGGCGCTGGTGGTGGGGCTGGCCTACTTCCTGCGCGAGGTGCACCTGGCGACGACCACGATCCGCATCGTCGGTGCCCGGCGGGGCGGCTGAGGCTCAGGGCGCCTCGTCGCCCAGCATCTCCATCGCCCGCGTCTCCCAGTTCAGCACCGCGCGCCGCAGCGTCATGCGCGCGGCCAGGTCCGGGTCGTGGCGGCCGATGGCGTCGGCAGCGAAGCGGGCCAGGAAGCGGCACTTCAGCACCGCACGCGCACGGTCCACGCCGATCTCCTCGTAGGGCACCGAGGTGAGCAGCAGGAAGCCGTCGTCGGGGATGCGGCCGGCCTCCATGTTGGCACGCACGATGCCTGCGGCCTGCAGGATGGGACCTTCGAGGTTGGGGCTGTACGGGCCGACGATGAGCGCCAGGTTGGGCGTGTGCAGCCAGTCGAAACCGCGGCCCACGCAGAGCATCCATTCGCGGTGCTCGATGTCCAGCGCGCGGGCGTCGGCGGCGCGCTGCCAGCGCGTCTCGGCGATGTGCGCCAGGTTGCCACGCAGCAGCGGCAGCAGGTCGGCGCGCATGGCCGCGGGCATGCCGGGCAGCAGGGCGGCCAGGCGCTGCGGCAGGCTGTCGGCATCGGCGGGTGACAGGTCGGCCAGCGACAGGGTGCGGCCGTCCTCGCCGTGCAGCACCAGCGCGTCCGCGTCGGTCTCGAAGCCGCAGACCAGCGGGAAGATCGTCGGCAAGTCGCCGCCACCACCATCTCCTCCGAACAGCGCGCGCACCTGCTCGCGGATCTGGAAGGTGTGGGCGCGCGCGTCGTCGGTGCGGTAGTGGAAGCCGGCGCAGCCGCGCGCCGGGTCGCCCTTGGAGAAGTGGTAGGTGATCATCACCAGCCCGGCGCGGCCGGCGGCGATCACCTTGTCCACGTGCGCCACCAGCGTCTCGCCCAGGTGCGGCCAGCCGAGGTCGAAGATGCCGCCCAGGTTCCGGAAGGGCTGGATGATGCCCGGCGGTGTCTGCGTGGCCACAGGGATGTTGATGCGCCCGTCCATGCACTTGAGCACCATGATCGCCGTGGGGTGCTGCGCCAGGTGGCGCTGGCGGGCCAGCCAGGCGCCCGGGCTGGCAAAGGCCTCGGCGTGGCGGCGGGCGAGGTCGAAGACCCAGTCGATGCGCTCGCCGATCGGCGCCAGCGCGATGTGGTCGGGGATCGTGCGTTGCGGCATGCGGCGCGAGCATGCCGGCCCGCGCCGCGGCCTTCAAGCGGGGTTCAGCCGATGTCCACCGGCACGAAGATCTGCTGCCCGTCGCGGGAGACCAGCAGCGCCACGTGCTTCGGATGCTTCGCGAGCACCTCGCGCACCTGTTCCACGCCCTTGACCGGCTGGCCGTTGATGGCCAGCAGCACGTCGCCCGGCTGGATGCCGGCCAGCTGCGCCGGGCCGCCCACGCCCTCGACCACCAGGCCGTGGTCCACACCGGCCTCGCGCCGTTCCTGCCGGTCCAGCGGGCGCACCTGCAGGCCCAGGCGTTCGCCGTTGGCGGCGGCGGTCTGCGTTGCCCGGTCGACATCGGCACGGCCCAGGCGCACCGTGACGTCGTGGGCGGCCTTGTCGCGCCACACGGTCAGCGCGACCTGGTCGCCCGGCTTGGCCAGGCCGATGCGCGAGGACAGGTCGCCGGCCACGCGCACCGGCTGGCCGTCGATGGCGGTGATCACGTCGCCCGCCTTCAGCTCGGCCTTCGCCGCCGCGGTGTCCGGGGCCACGCTGGAGACCAGCGCGCCGTCCGGCGCCTTCAGGCCGAAGGACTCGGCCAGCGGGGCCGACAGGTCCTGCAGCATCACGCCCAGGCGCGCGTGTTCGACCTTGCCGGTGGCCACGATCTGGTCCCTGACCTTCAGCGCCACGTCGATCGGGATCGCGAAGGCCAGCCCGGCGAAGCCGCCGTTGGGCGAGTAGATCTGCGCGTTGATGCCCACCACGCGGCCGGCGGCGTCGAACAGCGGGCCGCCGGAGTTGCCGGGGTTCACCGCCGCGTCGGTCTGCAGGAAGGGCACGAAGCTGTCGCCGGGCAGCGAGCGACCCTTGGCGCTGACGATGCCCTGCGTGGCCGTCTGCTCGAAGCCGTAGGGCGCACCGATGGCGAGCACGCGGTCGCCCACCTGCACGTCGCTGGTCTCGCCCAGCGCCACCACCGGCAGCGCGGTGGCGTCGATCTTCAGCACCGCGATGTCGGTGGCCGGGTCGCTGCCCAGCACCTTGGCGTCGAACTCGCGGCGGTCCTGCAGCTTGACGGTGACGCGCTGCGCGTCGCGCACCACGTGGGCGTTGGTCAGCACCAGGCCGTCGGCGCTGACGATGAAGCCCGAGCCCTGGCCGCGGAACGGCTGTTCGGCCCGGGGCCCCATGTCGGGCATGCGCCAGCCGGGGATGCCCTGGAAGAAGCGGAAGAACGGGTCGTCGGGGCGCATGGCCGGGCCGTCGCGCATCGACGCGTCGCGCAGGCCGCTGACGGTGATGCCCACCACCGCCGGGCCGGCGCGTTGCACGATGGCGCGCCAGTCGGGCGCGGCGGTGCCGGCGACGGCCGGTGCGGTGGACGATGCCGTGGCCGGCGCGGCGGTGGCCATCGCCACCGGCGACGTGGTGGCCGAGCCGCGGCCCATCCAGCTGGGCAGGGACCAGGCCTGCGCCGCGCTGGCGCCCAGGCCGGCGATGACGAGAGCGGCCGCGGCCGCGATGCTGCTGCGTTGGAGGGTGTTCATGCGGGACTCCTTGCGTGTGGCGTGGCCGGATCGGCCATGGCGCCACTCTGGGCCGCGCGCATGAGCGCTGCGTGAGGCGAAGATGAAGCGGGGATTAGGCCGCCGATGCGGCGGCATGCGGGCCCGGCGGCGTCAGCGGCAGCCGCAGCTCGGCGCGCAGCCCGCCACCCGGTGCGTCGTCCAGCCGCACCTGCCCGCCATGGTGCTGCGCCACCGCGCGCACGATGGCCAGGCCCAGCCCGCTGCCGTCGGCGCCGCCGGGCTGCAGGCGGTGGAAGCGCTCGAACACGGCGCTGCGCTGGTTGGTCGGCAGGCCCGGGCCGTGGTCGTCCACGCGCAGCACGGCCACGTCGCCGTCGACCGTGGCGCTCAGCGTCACCCGGGGCGCGGTGCCGGGCAATGCCCCGTACTTCAGCGCGTTCTCCAGCAGGTTGCGCACGGCGCTGCGCAGGCCCTCGGCATCGCCGGTCATCGGCAGCGTGGGCGGCAGGTGCAGCGTCAGCGTGGCCCCGGTGGCGCGCACGCGGGGCGCGGCATCGTCGGCGGCGCCGCGGGCCACGGCGGCCAGGTCCAGCGGCACCATTGGGGCCGCGGCGCCGGGTTCGCTGCGCGCCAGCGCCAGCAGCTGCTGCACCAGGCGCGTGGCACGGTCCACGCCTGCGCCCAGGCGCTGCAGCGCCTGTTCGCGCTCGGCCGGGTCGTCCACCGCAGCACGCAGCACGTCCACCTGCAGCTTCAGCGCCGTCAGCGGCGTGCGCAGTTCGTGGGCGGCGTCGGCCACGAAGGCCTGCTGGGCCGCAAAGGCCTCGCCCAGGCGCGCCAGCAGGGCGTTGAAGGCCTGCACTATCGGCCGCAGCTCGGCCGGCAGGCCCGCTTCGGGCAGCGGCGCCAGCGCGTCGGCGCGGCGCGCCCCGGCCGCCTGCACCACCGCGTTCAGCGGCGCCAGCGAGACGCCCAGCAGCCACCACAGGGCCGCGGCCACCAGCGGCGTGGCCGCCGCCACCGGCCACACGCTGCGCCAGGCGGCGGCCTCGGCCAGGCGGCGGCGCACCGCCAGCGGCTGCGCGACCTGGATCACGCGCCCCGGCGTGGCCGTGCCATAGACGCGCCAGGGTGCGTCGGCCACCTGCACATCGGCATAGCCCAGTACGGTGCGCGCCGGCAGCGCCACCGGCGGCCCGCTGCTGTAGACGGCCACGCCGTCGAGCGACCAGATCTGCACCACGACCTCCAGCGCCGGGTCGGCCAGCGCCGCCTGCGCTTCGCGGTCGATGCGGCCCTGGTCGCGCAGGCTCAGGGCCATCTGGCGCAGCTGGTAGTCGAACAGCGTGTCGGCCTCGGCGCGCACGTTGCGGTACGTGGCGCCGGCCAGTGCCAGCGCCGCGGCCAGCAGCAGCAGCGCCACGAAGGCGAACAACCGCGTGCGCAGCGAGGCCAGGGGCAATGCCAACGTGCAGCCCTCAACCCTGCTTGGCTGGCCCGGCGTAGTAGCCCAGGCCGCGCACGGTGTGCAGCAGGTCGTCGCCGATCTTGCGCCGCAGCTGGTGCACGTAGACGCTCACCGCGTTGCTCTCCACCTCCTCGCCCCAGCCGTAGAGCCGGTCTTCCAGCTGTGCGCGCGAGAGGATGGCACCGGGCCGTTCCAGCAGCGCCTGCAGCAGCGCGAACTCGCGCGCCGACAGCAGGATGGGGCGGCCGTCGCGGCTGACCTCGCGCGTGGCCGGGTCCAGGCGCAGGCCGCCCACTTCCAGCACCGGCGTGGCGCGGCCACCGGCGCGGCGCTGCGCGGCGCGCAGGCGGGCGAGCAGCTCGTCGAGCTCGAAGGGCTTGACCAGGTAGTCGTCGGCGCCGGCGTCGAGGCCGGCCACCTTGTCGGCCAGCGCGTCGCGCGCGGTGAGCACGATCACCGGCGTGGCGTCGCCACGGCCGCGCAGCGTGCGCAGCACCGTCAGGCCGTCGCGCTGCGGCAAGCCCAGGTCCAGCAGCACGGCGTCGAAGCGTTCGCTGGCCAGGGCGGCGTCGGCGGCGCGGCCGTCGCGCACCCAGTCGGCGGCAAAGCCCTGCTGGCGCAGCGCGGCCCGCAGGCTCTCGCCGACCATGGCGTCGTCTTCCACCAGCAGGATGCGCATGGCGGCATCGTAGCCGCCGCTGCAGGCGCGGCGTTCAGCGTGGTGCCTGGGATTCGTCCACGCGCCGGGCGGTGAAGCTCACCGGCCGCGGGCTGCCGAAGCCGCCGTCGATCTCCAGCCGGAAGTCCAGCGCGCGGCCGTCGGCGCTGAGTTCGGCGGCGTAGCGCTGCGTGGGCCGCCGCGTCTCGCTGCCCATCGACGACTCGCTGCGCGTCTCGAAGTGCAGGTTGGTGCCGTCGAAGCGCAGCTGCTCGATGGCGCGCGGGTGGCGCAGGAAGCTCGCGGTGCCGGCCCACTGGCCGGCATGACGGCGGAACTCGAAGCGTTCGGGGTGGCGGTCGCCCCAGTCGTAGGTGACCTCGGCCTGCCAGACGCCGGTCAGGCGCGCCGCGACGGCCGCATCGTCGGGGGCGCCGGCGCCTGGGCCGGTGCCCCAGCGGCACCACAGCCCCACCGCCACGGCCGCCGCCACGGCGCCACCCAGCGCCCACGGCCAGACGGCCCGCCGTGCCGGGGCCAGGCCCAGGGCGGCCACCAGGCGGTCGACGTCGGCGTCCCAGTGCACGTCGCTCAGCGTCATCGCGTTGCGGCGCGCCAGCCCGGCCAGCGGGCCAGGCAGCGACCCGGCGCTCGGCATGCTGGCGCCGGGCAGCAACACCGGCACCACCGGCACGCCGCTGGCCAGCGCCTCCTGCACCTCGATGTGCACGAAGTCGGCCGGATCGTCGATGCGCCGCCCCCCATCGGCGCCCGCACCGTCGCCGGCCCAGCGCGGGCCGATCAGCACCACCACCGCGCGCGCCTGCGCCAGCTGGGCGCGGATCTCGCGCACGAAGTCGGCGCCAGGGGCGATGTCGTCGAGGTCGCGGAAGGCGGTGCCCTGGCCCAGGCGCTGTTCCAGCGCATCTTCCAGGCGCCCGGCGTAGCCGGCCACGTCGTCGCGACGGTAGGACAGGAAGACGCGCGCAGGTCGGCTCATCGGGGGTTTCCTAGGGCAATGCGCAGTGCATCCACCACTGGTGCATCGGCTGGCGCGTGAAGCCGGCACGCTGCAGCGCCCGGCCGCCCAGCGCGTCGGGCAGCAGCGGCGGCATCGTGATGGCCTGTGCCGGATACGCGGCGCGCAGCGCGCGGGACAGAGTCTCGGCGTCGGCCTGCGTTGGGGATTTGTCGACCAGGCTGCGGATGAGGCGCCGGCCGTCCGGCCCTTCGCCGTGTACCAGCAGGGCGCTGCCCTGCTGCCAGGCGGTCCAGCCGTCGGCCGTGGCCAGCACCCGGGCGCCCAGTTGCAGCGGCAGGTCGAGCCCGTCGTCCTCGGCCGCCTGCAGCCAGGCCAGCGCGTCGGCACGGGCCATGGCCGGTGGCGGGGCTGCAGACGTGCCGCCGAGGGGCGGCGCGTCGTGGCCATGCAGGTCGGCCAAGCGCATGAAGCCCTGCCGTTCGTACAGGCGCACCGCGCGCGGGTTCTGCGCGAAGACTTCCAGTTCCAGGCCGCACTGCCCGGCGGCCCGGGCGCGGGCGGCCAGGTCCTGCAGCAGGACCGGCGCATCCCCCTGGCCGCGCGCGGCCGGCACGGCCCCCATCGTGGCCAGGCGCCAGCGTCGCGGCTGCGGCCGTTCGGCCACGAGTGCAAAGGCACGAGGTCGCCCATCCGAGCTCAAGCGGACGCGGCTCAGCGGCAGCGTCACACCCTGGCGCGCCAGGAAGTGGGGCCACTGGGACAGGCCCAGCGCGAACGGGCCGGCCACGTAGTCGGCAAACGCCACGGTGAACGCGGCGTGCAGCGTGGCGGGGTCGACGGTGTCGGCGGGAACCAGGTCTGGCATGGGGCGAAGCGGAGGCTTCAGTCGTCGGTGTCGCCCGCGCGCGGCCGGTACCGGGCCAGCCACGCGGGTGTGAAGTCGAAGCGGTCGGCGGCGAAGGCGGCTGCCAGGCACAGACCGTTCGCGCCGTCGGCCCAGAGCGTCAGGTACTGCCACTGGCCGCCGCGCCAGAGCAGCACCACCTGCGCCGGCACACCGCCGCCGCGGCGGTACAACGGGTAGCGCGCCTGGGCCGCGGCGTTGAAGTGGCGGCTGTCGGCGGCGTCCAGCACCGTGCGGGCGGCGGTGGCCGGCACCCGCAGCGGCGGGCTGCCCGCCACGCAGCTGGGCAGTTCGAGGTCCGGCGGCGCGGCCGCAGATGGCGCCGCGGGCAGGCCCGCGGCCACGCCGAACACCAGGCCGGCCAGGGGCAGGCGCATGGCGGTCTCCTTCAGCGGTTCTTGTGCGGCCATCGTAGGCCGATGCCGTGTGGCCGGCATGGCGGATTGCCCGGTGTCGGGC
Source organism: Burkholderiaceae bacterium (assembly GCA_024235855.1). Classification (GTDB taxonomy): domain Bacteria; phylum Pseudomonadota; class Gammaproteobacteria; order Burkholderiales; family Burkholderiaceae_C; genus Rubrivivax. Next base: position 250,747 of record JACKLN010000004.1, on the reverse strand, counting down.
AGGGCCATGGCTGGCGTCGTTCACCATGCCGCGCCTCCCCGCTCGAGCCCACCTGCCATGGGTGACCCTCCAGCCCCGCGCCCAGACCATCGATACCGGCTCCGGCTGGCCCGCCGGGCCGACATCGCCGCGGTCGATGCCCTGCGCATCGCCGCCTACCAGGCCGCACCCTGGATGCCGGGTGTGGCGGCCGAGGCGTTGCGCTGCCGGCACGATGGCGGCGCGACGCGGGTGATGACGGCCTGGTGGCAGGGGCAGCTGGTGGCCACGTCGGCGGTGGTGCTGGCCCACGACCTGGCCGCGCTGCGCGACGAGCTCGATGCGCCGGCCTTCGATCCCGGCGATGTGTGCTGGCCGGTGCTGGTGAGCAAGCGCACGGCCGTGATGCCAGGCCTGCAGGGCCGGGGCGTGGTCGCGCTGTTCCGCCACCACTACCTGCGCGCGGCGTGTGAGCTTGGCGCCGGCGCCGTCTGTTCCGGCCACGTGGCGGCCACGCCCAACGTGCGCGGCCTGGTGCGCCTGGGCTACGCCGTGCACGACATGGGCGAGCGCGCCCTGGCCGGGCTGGGCAGCACGGCGACCGTGCGCACGCTGGTGTGCTGCCTGCTCGCCGCGAAGCTGGATGCAGCGCTGTCGACGCTGCACGCGCTGGAGCCGGAGATCGCGACGCGGCACCGGTGGCAGGGGCCGGGGCTGGCCGCGGCATTGAGGGCGACGCTGCCGGCACCGTCCAGGTTGGGCCAGGATCCCTGAAGAGCCCCGGACGCAGAACGGCCCGCCGAAGCGGGCCGTCCGAGGCGCTCACGGCAGGGCGATCAGGCCGTCACGCCCTTGGCCACCTCCGCGTACTCCTCGATCTGGTCGAAGTTCATGTAGCGGTAGGTGTCGGCAGCATCCTTGTTGATGATGCCCATGGCTTGCTGGTATTCGGCCACGGTGGGCAGCTTGCCCAGCTTGCTGGCGATGGCCGCCAGCTCCGCCGAGGCCAGGAACACGTTGGTGTTCTTGCCCAGGCGGTTGGGGAAGTTGCGCGTGCTGGTCGACACGACCGTGGCGCCTTCGCGCACCTGGGCCTGGTTGCCCATGCACAGGCTGCAGCCCGGCATCTCGGTGCGCGCACCGGCGGTGCCGAAGGCGGCGTAGTGGCCTTCCTTGATCAGCTCGCTCTGGTCCATCTTGGTCGGCGGCGCCACCCACAGCTTGACCGGGATGTCGCGCTGGCCGCCCAGCAGCTTGGCCGCGGCGCGGAAGTGGCCGATGTTGGTCATGCAGCTGCCGATGAAGGCCTCGTCGATCTTCGTGCCGGCCACCTCGGACAGCAGCTTGGCGTCGTCCGGGTCGTTGGGGCAGCAGAGCACCGGCTCCTTCAGCTCGTTGAGGTCGATCTCGATGACGGCGGCGTACTCCGCGTCCTTGTCGGCCTCCAGCAGCTGCGGCTTGGCCAGCCAGGCCTCGACCTTCTCGATGCGGCGGGCCAGGGTCTTGGCGTCCTCGTAGCCGTCGGCGATCATGTTCTTCATCAGCACGACGTTGCTCTTCAGGTACTCGATGATCGGTTCCTTGTTGAGCTTGATCGTGCAGCCGGCGGCGCTGCGCTCCGCGCTCGCGTCGCTGAGCTCGAAGGCCTGCTCCACCTTCAGGTCCGGCAGGCCCTCGATCTCGAGGATGCGGCCGCTGAAGATGTTCTTCTTGCCGGCCTTGGCCACCGTGAGAAGCCCCGCCTTGATGGCGGCGTACGGGATGGCGTGCACCAGGTCGCGCAGCGTCACGCCCGGCTGCATCGTGCCCTTGAAGCGGACGAGCACGCTCTCCGGCATGTCCAGCGGCATCACGCCGGTGGCCGCACCGAAGGCCACCAGGCCGGAGCCGGCCGGGAAGCTGATGCCGATGGGGAAGCGCGTGTGGCTGTCGCCGCCGGTGCCCACGGTGTCGGGCAGCAGCAGGCGGTTGAGCCAGCTGTGGATGACGCCGTCACCCGGGCGCAGCGCCACGCCGCCGCGGTTGCTGATGAAGGCCGGCAGCTCGCGGTGCGTCTTGACGTCCACCGGCTTCGGGTAGGCGGCCGTGTGGCAGAAGCTCTGCATCACGAGGTCGGCGCTGAAGCCCAGGCAGGCCAGGTCCTTCAGTTCGTCGCGCGTCATCGGGCCGGTGGTGTCCTGGCTGCCGACGGTGGTCATCTTGGGCTCGCAGTAGGTGCCCGGGCGGATGCCCTGGCCTTCCGGCAGGCCGCAGGCGCGGCCGACCATCTTCTGCGCCAGCGTGAAGCCCTTGCCGCTGTCCTTCGGCGCCACCGGCAGGCGGAAGGCGGTGCTGGCCGGCAGGCCCAGCGCCTCGCGCGCCTTGGCCGTCAGCGCGCGGCCGATGATCAGGTTGATGCGGCCGCCGGCGCGCACCTCGTCGAGGATCACGTCGCTCTTGAGGCTGAACTCGGCCACCGTGGCGCCGCCTTTGGTGATCTTGCCGTCGTACGGCAGCACCTCGATCACGTCGCCCATCTCGAGCTTGGACACGTCCACCTCGATGGGCAGCGCACCGGAGTCTTCCTGCGTGTTGAAGAAGATCGGCGCGATCTTGCCGCCCAGCGTGACGCCGCCGAAGCGCTTGTTGGGCACGAAGGGGATGTCCTGGCCGGTGGCCCAGATCACACTGTTGGTGGCGCTCTTGCGGCTGGAGCCGGTGCCCACCACGTCGCCCACGTAGGCCACCAGGTGCCCCTTCTTCTTCAGGTCCTCGATGAACTGCATCGGGCCGCGCTTGCCGTCCTCTTCCGGCTTGAAGGCGGCATCCGGGCGCGTGTTCTTCAGCATCGCCAGGTAGTGCAGCGGGATGTCCGGGCGGCTCCAGGCGTCGGGCGCGGGGCTCAGGTCGTCGGTGTTGGTCTCGCCGGGCACCTTGAAGACGGTGACGGTGATGGACTTCGGCACCTCCGGGCGGCTGGTGAACCACTCGGCGTCGGCCCAGCTCTGCATCACTTCCTTGGCCTTGGCGTTGCCGGCCTTGGCCTTGGCGGCGACGTCGTTGAAGAAGTCGAACATCAGCAGCGTCTTCTTCAGGCCCTCGGCGGCGATGGGGGCGACCGCCGCATCGTCGAGCAGCTCGATCAGCGGGTGCACGTTGTAGCCGCCCACCATGGTGCCCAGCAGCTCGGTGGCCTTGGCCTTGCTGACCAGGCCGACGCTCAGGTCGCCATGCGCCACGGCGGCCAGGAAGCTGGCCTTGACCTTGGCCGCGTCGTCCACGCCCGGCGGCACGCGATGGGTCAGCAGGTCCATCAGGAAGGCCTCTTCACCGGCGGGCGGGGCCTTGATGAGTTCGATCAGCTCGGCGACCTGCTTGGCGTCGAGCGGCAGCGGCGGGATGCCGAGCGCGGCGCGTTCGGCGGCATGTTGGCGGTAGGCTTGCAGCATGGTGGGGCTCCAGGGAAATCTTCGGCAGATGCGGGGGAGAGGAGGTTGGACAGTGTGCGGGCCCAGGCTTTCATCACGCTTGGGGCACGATGACCTTCAGGCCCTTGAAATAGTCGCGGTAGAAGCCGGCGTCGCGCGTGATCAGCGCGTGGCATTGCATCATGGCGTGGGCGCCGATCAGGAAGTCGGCCACGGTGCGGCTGCGGTTGCCACCACGCTGCCGGTATCGGCGCTGCATCTCGCCGGCCCGCAGCGCCGCCTTGGGTTCCATGGCGCTGTAGACGATGCCCACGTCCTCCAGGTGTTCGAGCACCTGGGAACCGCCCTGCAACGACGTGCAGAGCTCGGCCAGCGCCACCTCGCACAGCACCACCGGCCCGGCGCGCAGCGCAGCCCGGATCGCGTCGGTGGCGGCGTCGCTGTGCGGGCCGCCGGCGATCAGGTCGACCAGCACGGAGGAGTCGGTGGCGATCATTCCTCGGGGGGCAGGTAGGGGTCGCCCGGCGCGTGGCCACGGATCTCGCGCATCAGCTCGTCGGTGCTGCTGAAGCCCTCGGCCAGCTTGAACCGGCCGCGCAGCCGCGACAGCGCATCGTCCACGTCCTTGCGCAGCACGATGCGCCCGCCTTCGAGCTCGACCTTGAGCTTGGTGCCCTTGGTCAGGCCCAGCGCGTCACGCACGGCCTTGGGCAGCGTGATCTGCCCACGTTCGGCGACAGTGGCTTCCATCGGCGGCTCCTGTGGCGACAGCCGTCCGGCAGGATGTCGGTACGACTTGGTATGCATGAATTCTACATACCGAAGTCGTCTGATTCAAGGGTTGACCCTAGGGTCGGGTCGGTCGGCGGGCGCGGCGGACGGCCGCGTCGGCTGGGAAGTCGCGGTACCGTCAGGCCTGTGACCACCCCCGCAGACGCTTCCTCCGCACCCCAGGACTGGGCCCACTGGCTGGGCCGCCGCGAGACCCGGCACGACACGGTCACCGCCGCGCCGCTGGCCGGCCTGGCGGCCACGCTGGACCGTGACGACCCGCTGCCCGGCCCGGGCACCGAGGTGTCGCCGCTGGGCCACTGGCTGTACACGCTGCCGGTGGCGCCCCAGCACGAACTCGGCGACGACGGCCACCCGCGCCGCGGCGGCTTCCTGCCGCCGGTGCCGCTGCCGCGGCGCATGTGGGCCGGCGGGCGGCTGCGCTTCGAGCGGCCGCTGCGCGTGGGCGATCCGATCACGCGGCAGTCCCGCATCACGCGTGTGGATGCCAAGACCGGCCGCAGCGGCCCGCTGGTGTTCGTGACCGTGCGCCACGAGATCGCCAACGATGCCGGGCTGGCGCTGACCGAGGAACACGACATCGTCTACCGCGACGCGCCGCGGGCCGACGCGCCCGCGCCGGCGCCCCAGCCGGCCCCGGCCGGCGCCACCTTCTCGCGCCGCATCGTGCCCGACCCGGTGCTGCTGTTCCGCTACAGCGCGCTCACCTTCAACGGCCACCGCATCCACTACGACCGCCCCTACTGCCAGCAGCAGGAGGGCTACCCGGGGCTGGTGGTCCACGGCCCGCTGATCGCCACGCTGCTGGTGGACCTGCTGCGGCGCGAGCGGCCGGGCGTGCAGCTGCGGCGATTCGACTTCACGGCAGTGCGCCCGACCTTCGACGACCACCCGTTCACCGTCCATGGCCGCGACGGGGGCAGCGGGCACTTCACCCTCTGGGCGCAGGACCACGAGGGCTGGCTGACGATGCACGCCGAGGCGGAGACGGCATGAACATCCCGCGCGCCGGCGACGACCGCCACCCCGAGATCCGCGAGGCGGTGCGCGCGCTGTGCGACAGCTTCCCGCCCGAGTACCACCGCGACGTGGACGCCCGGCGCGCCTATCCCGAGGCCTTCGTCGACGCGCTCACGCGGGCCGGCTGGCTGGCCGCGCTGATCCCTCAAGAGTACGGCGGCAGCGGCCTGGGCCTGGCCGAGGCCAGCGTGATCCTGGAGGAGATCAACCGCAGCGGCGGCAACGCCGGCGCCTGCCATGGCCAGATGTACAACATGGGCACGTTGCTGCGCCACGGCAGCGCCGCGCAGAAACAGCGCTGGCTGCCGGCCATCGCGCGCGGCGAGTTGCGCCTGCAGAGCATGGCCGTGACCGAACCCGGCACCGGCACCGACACCACGAAGATCCGGACCACCGCCGCCCGGCAGGGCGACCGCTGGGTGGTCAACGGCCAGAAGGTCTGGACCAGCCGCGTGCAGCACTCCGACCTGATGATCCTGCTGGCGCGCACGACGCCGCTGGCCGAGGTGACGAAGAAGAGCGAAGGCCTGTCGATCTTCGTCGTCGACCTGCGCGAGGCCATCGGCCGAGGGCTGACGGTGCGGCCGATCCCGAACATGGTCAACCACGAGACCAACGAGCTCTTCTTCGAGAACCTGGAGATCCCGCACGAGCACCTGATCGGCCAGGCCGGCCAGGGCTTCCGCTACATCCTCGATGGCCTGAACGCCGAGCGCACGCTGATCGCCGCCGAGTGCATCGGCGACGGCTTCTGGTTCGTCGACAAGGTCACGGCCTACGCCAAGGAGCGCGTGGTCTTCGGCCGCCCCATCGGCCAGAACCAGGGCGTGCAGTTCCCGATCGCCGAGGCGCACATCGAACTGGAGGCGGCGAACCTGATGCGCTGGGAGGCCTGCCGCCTGTTCGACGCCCACGCGCCCTGCGGCGCGCAGGCCAACATGGCCAAGCACCTGGCGGCCAAGGCGAGCTGGGAGGCGGCCAATGCCGCGATCCAGTTCCATGGCGGCTTCGGCTTCGCCTGCGAATACGACGTGGAGCGCAAGTTCCGCGAGACGCGGCTCTACCAGGTGGCGCCGATCTCCACCAACCTCATCCTCAGCCACGTGGCCGAACACCTGCTGGGCCTGCCGCGCAGCTTCTGACGGCGCGGCACGGTCGGCGGGTGAGGGCAGGCTAGGGCAGCGGGCCCACGGTCTGCTCCAGGAACATCACCAGCGTGGCCAGCGCGTAGTCGGCATTGGCGCGCTTGGTGAAGCCATGCCCTTCGTCGTCGGCCAGCAGGTACCACACCGGCGCGCCTCGGGCCTGCAGGCGACGCACCACCTGCTCGCTCTCCGTCCAGGGCACGCGCGGGTCGTTGCGGCCCTGGGCCACCAGCAGCGGCTTCTTCACCGCGTCGGTGTGGCTCAGCGGCGAGATGTCGATCAGGAACTGGCGCATCGCCGGGTCGCGCTCGTCGCCGTATTCGCTGCGCCGCAGGTCGCGGCGGTAACTCTCGGTGTTCTCGAGGAAGGTCACGAAGTTGCTGATGCCCACCATCGAGTACGCGCCGGCGATGCGGTCGGCCAGCCGCGTGGCCGCGGCCAGGGCCATGTAGCCGCCGTAGCTGCCGCCCATCACCACCACCCTGGCCGGGTCCAGCCGCGGGTGCGTGGCCGTCCAGTCGATGGCGCTGGCCATGTCCTTGACCGAGTCCTCGCGCAGGCGGCCGTTGTCCAGGTCCAGGAAGGTCTTGCCGTAGCCGCTGGAGCCGCGCACGTTGGGCTCGAGGATGGCGATGCCGCGTTCGAGCAGGAAGTAGTTCAGCCGCCCGTTCCAGCCCTGCTTGCTCTGCGCCGCCGGGCCGCCGTGCATGACCATCAGCACCGGCCGCCGGCCCGTGAAGCGCGCCGGTGGCAGGCTGAGCACGCCGCTGATGGTGCGGCCGTCGAAACCGGTCCAGCGCACGATCTGCTGGTCGGGCACCTGGGCCAGGTCCAGGCCGGCGGGCACGACCGGGGTCGTCCACGGCACGTGACGGCCGCTGGTCGGGTCGAGCACGTGCACCTGGCCCGGCCCCTGCGGGCTGTTGACCACGACGGCCAGCTGCCCCGTGCCGCGGTGGAAGCGCAGCGCCGTCACGCTGCCCCCGGGCACGGCCGGCTGCGGCCGCTCGGCGCCGGTGGCGCGGTCGAACAGGCGCAGTTCCTGGCGGCCGTCCACGTTCATCGCCAGCGCGAGCGGCGAATCGGGGGCATCGGTGTCGCTGGCCGCCACGTCCCAGGGGATGTGGCCGGTCAGCCGCGACAGGCGGCCGCTGGCGAGGTCGAAGGCCATCAGCTCGCGGAACTCGCTGGCGCGGTCGCTGACGAGGTAGAGGCTGCGGCCATCGGGCGCCCATGCGTTGACGAAGTGCGCGGCCCGTGTCGTGTCGCCGTCGGCCGGCAGCAGGCGCCGGCGTTCACCCGCCCGGGGTCCGGCCAGGTCGATCAGCCAGACCTCGCTGTCCGTGGGCGAGCGGTAGCGCGTGACCGCTGCCTGGGTCTCGTCGGGCGACGGCGTGAAGCCGAACCAGCCCGGCCCCGGCAGTTCGGCCAGCACGCGCTGGGCGTCGGCGTGGCCGACCGGTGCCAGCGGGTCGATGGCGGTGAAGCGTGTGCTCACCGTGTCGCGGCGCCCCGATGCCGCCGTGCGGTCCAAAGGCACGGACGACACGATCAGCCGCCCGCTGCGCTCCAGCCAGCCGGCGATGGCATGGCGCTCGCCGGGCGCGGTGAGCCGGGTCTCGGCCAGGGTGTCGGGGTCGAGACGGTAGACCTGGGTCGCCTCGTCGCCACCGGTGTCGCGCTCGAACACGATGTAGCGGCCCTGCACCGGTTCCCAGGCGGCGTCGACCACACGCTCGCGGCCCTGCGTCAGCGGCTCCAGCGGCGCGCCCGGGCCGCGCAGGCGGTAGATCTGCGTCGTGCTGGCGCCGGGTGGCCGGTGGCTGACGATCATCTCCGGGCGCACCGGGTGCCAGCCCACGAAGGCATGACCGGCGACGTCGGCATAGCGCTGGAACGACGCCACGACACTGGCGGGCACCGGCGGCACGCCTTCGACCCGAAGCGCTGCGGGTGGCTGCAGGATCTGTGCGGGCGGCGGTGGCGACTCGCAGGCGGCCAGCAGGGCCAGCCCCGTGATGGCCAGGGTGGCGCGCATAGCGCGGGTCATGTCTTGTGGCGTCATGCCGGCATGCTACGGGCGACGCATCGACGGCCCGAGGCGCCGGGCCTTTCGGCCGCTCAGGGTGCCAGCTGCCGCCAGGCCAGCTCCTTCATGATCTCGGTGGCCCCGCCGCCGATCTGCATCACCTTGACCTCGCGGTAGATGCGCTCGCTCTTCGTGCCCCGCATGTAGCCCATGCCGCCGAGCACGTGCACCGCGTGGTCGGCACACACCTGCATCGTGGCGGTGGCGTGGTTCTTCAGCAGGCACAGGTCGGCGATCATGGCCGGGTCCGTGGGCGCAGCCTCGAAGCGTGTCGTCACGTCGTGCAGCAGCGCGCGCGATGCGATGAGCTGCGTGCGCATGTCCATCAGCCGGTGGCGGATGGCCTGGTGGGCCGCCAGCGGCTGGCCGAAGGTCTGCCGCTGAAGGGCCCAGTCGGTGGCCTCGTCCAGGCAGACCTGCGCAAAGGCCACGGCGCCGGCGGCCAGCAACAGGCGCTCGCCGTTGAAGTTGGCCATGATCATGCGGAAGCCCGCGTTCTCGTCGCCTACCAGGTTGTCCGCCGGGACGCGCACGCCCTGGAAGTGCAGCGTGGCCGTGTCGCTGCACCACCAGCCCATCTTGGCCAGGGGCGTGCGCGTGAGGCCTGGCGCATCGCCCGGCACCACGATCAGCGAGATCCCGCCGGCGCCCGGCCCGCCGGTGCGCACGGCGGTGGTGATCCAGTCGGCGCGCAGGCCGCTGGTGATGAAGGTCTTCTCGCCGTCGATGACCCAGTGCGCACCGTCGCGCCGGGCCGTGGTGCGCAGCCGCGCCACGTCGCTGCCGCCGCCGGGTTCGGTGATGGCCAGCGCGGCGATGGCCTCGCCGGCCAGCACCGGCGGCACCACGCGCTGCTGCAACGCCGGGTGGCCGTGCACCACCACCGGCGGCAGGCCGATGTTGTGCGAGAACAGGCTGGCCAGCAGGCCGCCGGCGCTGCTGCGCGCCAGCTCCTCGGCCGCGATCAGCCGCCAGGACAATGCACAGGGCGTGCCGCCCAGGGGTTCGGGGTAGCCCAGCTGCAGCAGGCCGAGTTCGGCCGCGCGCCGGTACAGCGCGCGGGGGAACGTGCCGTCCTCGTCCCAGGCGGCCACGTGGGGCGCGATCTCGGTGTCGACCCAGCGGCGGATGCTGGCGCGGAAGTCGGCCTGTTCGGGGGTGTCCATGGCGCGAGCGTAGGCGGGCCGCTCTCCCGCCCGGATCGGTAGTCTCCCCGGGGCTCTCGGGTCAGGGCGTGGGCCGGCCCGGCCCCTGCGTGCCGTCGGCGCGTGCCGACAGGTAGGCGTACAGGTCCAGGATGTGGGCTTCCACGCGAGGTTCGCCCTGCCACGCCGGCATTTCCACCGCGCCGCGACGGCGCTGCACGATGTCGTCGACCAGGGCCTCGAACGCGGCCTCGTCGCGCACCCCCGCGGCGCCGGGCAGCACCCAGTCGTAGCGCCGCAGCACGAGGTTGACGAAACGGCGCTGGCCGATCTCGCCGACGCGCAGCACCAGGTCCGGCCCTTCGCCGCCGGTGGCGTCGCGGCCATGGCAGCCGGCGCACTTCTCCTGGAACACCCGCCAGCCGGTGTACACCGAGCCCGGGGGCTGCAGGCTGGCCTCGTAGGCCCGGCGCGGCTGGGGGTTCTGCAGTTCGACGGCGCAGCCCGCCAGCGTCAGCACCAGCAGGGCAAGCGGCAAGGCACCGGGGCGCCGCGGACGGATCTGCATGTCGGTCTCCATGGTCGTGATGACTCTCAGTCTGACGCCGACGCGCGCAGGCCGCCCTGCGCAGGCGCAAGGTCGGCTCACACGCCCAGCGACAGCACCAGTTCGCGCACGCCGTCCCACACGATCTGCACGCCCAGGCACAGCAGGATGAAGGCGCTCAGGCGCAGGAAGACCAGGGTGCCGGTCTCGCCCAGCGGGCGCAGCAGCAGCGTGGCGTAGCGGAACACCAGCGCCATGATCACGCCCACGGCGGCCAGCCCCAGCCAGCCGCCGCCGAAACGCGCCAGCGCGACGGCCGGCGAGGGGTCCACCAGCGTCACGCCCAGCGTGATGGCCGCGGCGATGGAACCCGGGCCGCAGCTGATCGGGAAGGTCAGCGGGTAGAAGGCCTGGCGCCGCGCGTGTTCCGGCGTGAAGCCTTCGGCCAGGGCCTGGCGGCTGTCGCTGGTGGCGTGCTCGGCATTGAGCAGCCGCCAGGCGTTGGCGGCGACGATCAGCCCACCACCCACGCGCACGATGGGCAGCGAGATGCCGAACAGGTCCAGCACGTAGGAGCCCACGAGCATGGCGCCGGTCATCAGCAACACCATGTTGCGCGCGATGCGCAGGGCCAGTGCCGCGCGGGTCTGCGCACTGGCGCCTTCGGTCAGGCCCAGGAAGATGGGCGCCGTGGCGGCAGGGTTCAGGATCGGCAGCAGGACGGCGAAGACGACGCCGAAGCTCTTGCCGAAGGCCAGCGCCAGGGCGCTGGCCGCGGGGAGGTCCAGAGGCATCAGGGCGACGGTCGCTCCACCGTTCAGAGCAGCGGCCGCAGCGCACGCAGCCAGTCGAGCACGCGCGCCTGCTGTGCCGGGCCCAGGCGCAGCAGCAGGCGCTGGCCCGCGGAGAGCTGCTGCAGCGCCGGATCCACGTATTCGTAGCGCACCCAGGGGCGCTGCGAGGGCACGTCGCCCTTGACCTCCACCAGCTGCACCTGCGGCGGCCGCGACACGGCGGGGGTTTCGAGCAGGTGGTCGATCACCGCGCGCAGCCGGTCGTGGAACGACTGTCCCGGGTAGCCCAGCGCGCCATAGGCCGCCTGCAGCTGCGGGTAGAGCCGGCGGTAGAACGCGGCCGCCTCGGCCGGCGGCAGGGCGTCGAGCAGGCGCAGCGCCGCGGCGTAGCGCTGGCCGTTGGCCGCGGCGATGCGGTCATCGTCGTCGACGCTGAAGCGGCCGGCCGTGGGATTGATCGGCCACAGCCGCGGCGCCACGTGACCCCGCGGCAGGTTGTCCACCGTGGCGACCACACGGGCGGCGAAGCCGTCGGTCTGCATCAGCTGCAGCACCACGGCACGGCCGAATCGCTCGATCAGTGCTGCGGTGACGGCCTCGTCACCGTCGGCGATCGGTGCCGCGTCGGCGGCGGGTGCCGACGGCGCGGCGTCGGCCACCGGCGCGCTGGCCGGCGGCTCGGGCACGGCCACCGGCACCGGGGCCGGCGCGATGGCCGGCAGCGGGGCGGGAGACTCGGGTTGCGACCACCACCAGACGGCGGCGGCCAGCAGCGCCAGGACGGCGGCAGCGGCCCACAGGGCAATAGTTCGGCGTGACATCGACAAAGCGCAGGCCCATGTGGGCATGCATTTGTACAAAGGCTCAGTTTAGCCCGCGGCGAATCCGGCCTGACAGGGCGACCGGCCCGGGCGCGCATCGGCCCGGCCTGGGCCGCACCGGCCCTGCCTGGCGTTCAGTGCCCGTGCGCGTCGTGCGTCAGGTCCTTCTTCGTGAAGAGGTAGTCCTTCAGCTCCTTGGAGAAGCGCTTGTCCTTGCGCCGGATCCATTCCAGCACCATGGCAGCATGTTCCTTCTCCTCGTCACGGTTGTGCTCGAGGATCTTCTTGAGCACCGGGTCCTTGCAGGCGGCGGCGCGCTGGTTGTACCAGTCCACCGCCTCCAGTTCCTCCATCAGCGACACGATGGCGCGGTGCATGTCGCGCACCTCGTCGTTCAGTTCCTCGATCGGCTCGTGGTAGCCCTCGTTGGACATCGGTTCTCCTTGGTGTGGGGTTGAAAAGGTCAGCGCCCGCTGAAGCGCGGCGCCCGGCGTTCGGCAAAGGCGCGCAGGCCCTCGCGCAGGTCGTCGCTGGCGGCGCATTGCGCCTCGCGTGCACGCAGTGTGGCCAGGTCGTCGCGGCTGCCGGCGATCTCGTCCAATGATGCCTTCATGCCGCGCACTGCCAGTGGCGCGCCCGCCGCCAGCGCGTCGGCCACGTGGCGCACCGCGTCGTCCAGCGTGGCGTCGTCCACGCAACGGTCCAGGTAGCCGATGGCCAGCAGGTCTTCGGCCGGCACCGTCTCGGCCAGCAGGAACAGCCGCTTGGCCGCCCCCAGGCCCAGGCGCGTGACGTAGCGGCGCAGGCCGCTGGGGTAGTAGTGCAGGCCCAGGTGGGCGGCCGGCATGCGCAGTTCCATCCCGTCGATGCCGATGCGGAAGTCGCAGGCCAGCGCCAGGTCGGTGGCACCGCCGTAGACGCTGCCGTTCAGGCGCGCCACGGTGGGCAGGGGCAGGGCCTCGAGCATGTCCACCGTGCGCTCGAACAGCTGCGGGTCGCTGCCGGCGGCGTCGCCCGGTTCACCGAGCTGGCCCAGGTGGAAGCCGGCACAGAACACGCGCCCCTCGCCGGTGAGCACCAGCACGCGGGCGCTGGCGTCGGCATGCAGGCGGGCAAAGTGGTCCTGCAGCGTCAGCAGGTCCTCGCGGTGCAGCCGGTTCAGGTGCGCGGGGCGGGCGAGCGTGATCGTCGCGACGCCGTCGGCGTCGATCGCCAGGCGCGGCACCGCACCGCTCATCGGTGTTCCCGCTCGAACGCCTGCATCCAGTCGACCAGCGCGCGCACGCCTTCGATGGGCATGGCGTTGTAGATCGACGCGCGCATGCCGCCGACGATGCGGTGGCCTTTCAGCTGCACCAGGCCTCGGGCCTCGGCGCCCTTCAGGAACGCAGCGTCCAGCGCCTTGTCCTTCAGGTGGAAGGGCACGTTCATCAGCGAGCGGCAGTCGCGCTGCACCGGGCTGCGGTAGAAGTCGGTGGCGTCGAGGTAGTCGTACAGCACCGCGGCCTTGGCGCGGTTGTGCGTCTCCATGGCCGCCAGGCCGCCGCGGTCCTTGATCCAGCGGAACACCAGCCCGGCCACGTAGATGGCCCAGGTGGGCGGCGTGTTGTACATGCTCTCGGCGTCGGCCACGGTCTTGTAGTCGAAGGCCGACGGCGTGCAGGGCAGTGCCTGGCCGATGAGGTCCTCGCGCACGATCACGATGGTCAGGCCCGACGGGCCGATGTTCTTCTGCGCGCCGCCGTAGATCAGGCCGTACTTCGCCACGTCCACCGGCCGCGACAGCAGGTTGCTGGACATGTCGGCCACCAGCGGCACGCTGCCGACGTCGGGGTCGAAGAAGTACTCCACGCCGCCGATGGTCTCGTTGGCGCAGATGTGCACGTAGGCGGCGTCGGGGTCCAGCTGCCAGTCGCCGCGCGGGGGCACGCGGTCGTACCCGGTGGCGGCGCTGCTGGCCACCACGTGCGCCTCGCCGTATTTGCCGGCCTCCTGCAGGCTCTTCTGCGACCAGGCGCCGGTGTCGACGAAGTCGATGCGCGACTTCCCGCGCAGCAGGTTCATCGGCACGATGGCGTTCTCGCCGATGGCGCCGCCCTGCATGAACAGCACCTTGTAGTTCGCCGGCACCGCCAGCAGTTCGCGCAGCAGTGCCTCGGCCTCCTGCGCGATGGCGATGAACTGCGGCCCGCGGTGGCTCATCTCCATCACCGACATGCCGCTGCCGTGCCAGTCCAGCATCTCGGCCGCGCATTGGCGCAGCACCGTTTCGGGCAAGGCGGCGGGGCCGGCGCTGAAATTGAAGACGCGGGACATCGACAGGGCTCCGTAAGTACTGCGCGGGATTATGGCGGGGCACGTTCCAGCCCGTTCCGGCCGTTCAGGCTGTGGTCGGCTGGATTTCCGGCGCCGACCCTCCTAGCATCGGCGCCACCCTTCCACCGGAGCCCCGCCATGGCCACCAAGCCCGCCTTCGATGCCGACGCCCTGATCACGCAGTTCGAGACGGCTTCGGCCGCCGGCAGCGCCAAGTTGCGCCAGGCCGTCACCGACGCCACGCTGCAGGCGCTGCAGGGCCGCGAACTGAGCCTGAAGAACATCCGCGCCGTGCTCGGCACCGTCACCCAGGCGGCCAACACCGGGCTGGCCAAGAACCCGGCGATGTCCGAGGCGATGATCGACCAGGCCGTCGCCGGCATGGACGAGGCGCTGCTCAAGGCCGTCGATGCGCACCGCGTGGCGCTCGAGAAGCTGGCCGCGCAAGGCGCCGACCTGCGCGAGAAGCACCTGAAGAAGGCCTTGTCCGACCTCGAGAAGATGGAGGACACGCTGCTCGAGACGGTGAAGAAGGGCGCCAGTGGCGCCACGGCCGCGGGCAACCCGATGGCCGACGCCTGGAACCAGGTGCTGGAGAAGATGAACGCCGGCGGCACGCTGTCGGGCGCCAAGGCGGCCAGCACGGTGGAGGACATGATGGCGCAGATGCAGACCGCGATGCGCGACAGCCGCGCCGCCAGCCTGCGCGCCGCCACCGCACTGGCCGAGAGCTACACGGCCATGGTCAGCGGCGTGCTGATCGGCATGGCCGATGCGATGCGCGCGCCGGCCGCCAAGAAGACGGCGAAGAAGTAGCCGCGTCGCCGCTGGCCACGGGCCACGGGCCACGGGCCAGACAAGGCAGCCCGCGGATCCGGCGTTCGGATCGGCGGGCTGCGGGTGGGCGCCGATGTCAGCGGGGGCCCATCGGCGGCTCGGCAGGCACCTCTGGCGGTGGCTTGGCCATCGCCGTCACGGTGGCGGCACGGCGGGCCTCGGCGCGCGCCAGGTGCTCGGCGACGCAGATGCCGTGCTGCCTGGCCTTGCGAGCCGCCTCGCAGGCGGCCAGCGCGTGGCGCCAGGCGGCGTCGCTCGGAACCGGCCGCGACGACGCGCCGTGGAACAGCGCACCGATGGCGGCCATGAGGGCCGCCGAGGCCACAAAGGCCGCGCTGAACAGTGCCGCGCGTGCGGCGTGGTGCTTCAGGGTGTGGAACATGGTGCAGTTCTCCTCTTGCGGGTGTCGACGGGGACGTTGCTGCCTTGCCCGCGGCCGGGCAGGGCACGCAACTCGGGCTGCCGGCGCCGCGCGGCGCCTGTGTCGTGCCCGCGCCCGGTGACCGGGCGCGCAGGCGCGCTCACGCGACGCGCGGGGGCGGCGGCGCCAGGCCCTTGAGGGCGCGGCGCGGGTTCAGCGGACGGGTGGTCTGGCCTCGGCGGATGCCGGGCCGGTCGGCATCAGCGCCGCACGTCGCAGCCGCGGCGGGGGCCGCAGTGCGGCAGGTCCCGGGCGTGGCCGTTGGCGGGTGATGCGAAGGCCGACAGGCGGCCCGTCAGCAACAGCATGGTCATCGTGTGCATGGCGTCCTCCTGTGGTGGTGGGTTGGCATTGGCCCGGCCCGTGTGCGGGCGGGGGACGTGGGCAATGTCGCGCGGCGTCATCGTGCCGTCAACCGGGTCACGCGCCTGGCCTCCACCGCATGGAGGATGAACGCGCCGCTTGCGGGCGCTTGTTGGCCTGGCCGCCGCCCCGGGGACGCCGCGGCAGGGTCAGGCCAGGTCGTCCAGCCGTCGGTGCCATTGCTCGACGCCCTGCAGCCGCTGTCGGCCGGCGTCCCCCAACGCGTCGGCCAGCTGTGACGCCAGCAGGTTGAGCACGCTGACGGCTGCGACGTAGCTGTCGAACATCGCCGGGCCGCGGCAGTGGCAGGTCAGCGTCCAGTCGGCGCTGCGCAGGTCGGCCGCGCCCGACGGGTCGGTGACCAGCACGATGCGGGCGCCGGCCTCGCGCGCCGCCAGCAACGCAGCGGCGAAGGCGGGCACGCGGCGGCGAAAACCCAGGGCCAGCACCAGATCCGCCGGGCCCAGGCCCACCATGGCCTCGGCCAGCGTTTCCGCGGGCAGCGGTGCCAGGTCCACGCCCGCCCGCAGCAGACCCAGCTGGGAGTGGGCATACATCGCCAGCCAGGCGCTGTTGCGGAAGCCGATGACGACGACGCGCCGCGCGGTGGCCAGTGCGTGCACGCTCGCGGTCAGATCGGTGGCCGGCAGTGCGGCCAGCGTTCGCGCCAGGATCTGCTGGTCGGCCGCGAGCTGGCGGGAAATCGCCGTGTCGCGTGTCGCGTCGGCGGGGGCATCGGTCTCCAGGTACACGGGCGAACCCCACTGCTGGGCATCGCGCGCTTCCGCGCGAGCCTCGGCAAAGCTGGCGTAGCCCAGCCGCCGGATCAGCCGCGTGACCGCCGCCTTGGAGGCGCCGGCCTCCGCCGCCAGTTCGGTGGCGGCATGCGTGGCCAGGCGCCCCGGGTGGTTCAGCAGCAGGTCGGCCAGCCCCCGTTCGCTGCCGGGCAGGGTGTCGTAGCGGGCGCGCAGGCGGCCTTCCAACGTGACAGGGGCAGGAGGCCGGCGGGTACGCGTCTTGCTCATCGTCGGGCGACTGTATGTGAAACCCGCGTTTCACCCAATAGCCACATGAAACCAATGACTCAAACTGGTGCATGCGAACTTCCGGTGCGCCAGGCTGGCGAATCGGCACCTTGCTGGGGCGGATGAGCGCATGACGTCGACATTCGAGGACACCGGGCTGGCCGCGCGCGCCGATACGTGGAGCCGCGGGCTGGCGGCGGTGACCGATCGTGTCGCCGCCGTGCTGCTGGCGCTGCTCGTGCTGGACGTGTGGCTGGGCGTGCTGGTGCGCTACGCGCTGCCGCTGGACCTCACGTTCATGGAAGAGGCGGCGCGCTACCTGATGATCTGGGTCGCGCTGCTGGCCGTCTCCAGCGGGATTCCGCGGCGCGAGCACATCGGCGTGCAGGTGCTCTTCGAGCGCCTCCCGCCTGGGCTGTGCCGGGGGCTGCTGGCGGCGCTGGACACGCTGGCCTTCGCCTTCTTCGCCTTCCTGGCCCTCTACGGCCTGGGCCTGGTGGAGCGTGGCGGCAAGACCTTCACGATGATCGATGGCCTGAGCAAGGCGGTGCCCTTCGCTGCGGTGCCGGTGGGCGCCACGCTGGCCGCCGTGCAGCTGCTGCTGGTGGCGCTGCGCGACCAGGCCCGGCTGGGCGCGATGCCGGCGCGGAGGATCTGCCCATGACCTGGGTGGCGCTGACCTTCTTCGTGCTGCTGGTGCTGGGCATGCCGGTGGGCTACGTGCTGGGCATCGCCGGCGTGGTGGGCATGTGGACCATCGACCCCTCCGGCCGCTTCTTCCCGATGGCCGCCGAGCGCTTCTTCGCCGGGCTGGACCTGTTCACCTTCCTCGCGATGCCGTTCTTCATCCTGGCCGGCGAGATCATGAACCGCTCGGGCATCACCGACCGTCTGATCCAGTTGGCCGACGCGCTGGTGGGCTACCTGCGCGGCGGCATGGCGCACTCCAACATGGTGGCCTCGGTGCTGTTCGCCGGCCTGTCGGGCGCGGCCACGGCCGACGCCGCCGCCTTCGGCAACACCATGGTGCCGGCGATGGTCAAGAGCGGCTACACGCGGCCCTTCGCCTGCGCCGTCACGGCCGCCGGCTCGATCATCGGGCCGACGATCCCGCCGTCGAACCTGATGATCATCTACGGCTCGCTGATGGGCGTGTCGATCGCCGGGCTGTTCGCTGCCGGCATCCTGCCGGGGCTGCTGATCTGCGTGGTGTGCATGGCCGTGATCCGCGCCATGGCCAACCGCCTGGGGCTGCCGCCGGCGTCCGGCCGGCCCAGCCTGCGCAAGATCGTCGTCGCGTTCAAGGACGGGTTCGCCGCGCTGGTGATGCCGGTGATGATCCTCGGCGCCATCCTCGGCGGCGTGACCACGCCCACCGAGGCGGCATCGATCGCCGTCTTCTACGCGCTGGTGATGGGCGCCTTCGTCTACCGCCGGCTGAGCTGGAAGGACCTGGAGGAGATGCTGGTGCGCACCGCGCGCATCACCGGCATCGTGTTCCTGATCATCGCGTCGGCTTCCATCCTGGGCTGGTGGATGACCTTCAACCAGATCCCGCAGGCCATTGCCGCGGCCTTCCTGGCGGTGTCCGACAACCCGGCGGTCATCGTCGCGCTGATCCTCGCGCTGCTGCTGTTCATCGGCATGTTCATGGACATCAACGCGATGCTGATCATCCTGGCGCCGGTGCTGGCGCCGCTGGCGGCGTCGATCGGCATGGACCCGGTGCACGCCGGGATCATGATCGTGCTGGCGCTGAACATCTCGCTGATGACACCACCGGTGGGCGCCTGCCTGTTCGTGCTCGCCTCCGTGACCGGCGAGCGCATCGAGCGCATCGCGCAGTCGCTGTGGCCCTTCCTGATCGCCGAGACCGCCGTGCTGCTGGCGGTGGCGTACTGGCCCGACCTGACCCTGGCCGTGCCGCGCTGGCTCGGCCTGCTGAACTGAGTTCGCTTCCTTCGTTCCTTCCCCCGTCCCGACCCTGGAGAGCCCCCGATGAAACTCACCACCAAGATCGCCGCCGCCGCTGCGGCCCTGCTGCTGGTTGCCGGCCCGGCGCTGGCACAGAAGACGATGCGCCTGGCGCACCTGAACCCCGACAGCCCGTTCGACAGCCACAGCGGTGCGATGGCCGCGGTGTTCAAGAACCTGGTCGAGACCGGCACCAACGGCAGCGTCAAGGTGCAGATCTTCGCCAACGGCCAGCTCGGCAAGGACAACGAGGTCATCCAGCAGGTGCGCGACGGCATCGTCGAGTCCACCATCTCGTCGGCCGGCGGCGTGGCCCAGCACTACAAGCTGGTGGGCGTGTTCGACCTGCCGTTCGCGTTCCCGAACATCGCCACCGTCGACCGCGTGATGACGCTGGACAGCGCCTTCGGGAAGAAGATGGCGGCCGACATCGAGGCCAAGACCGGCCTGAAGACACTGGGCCTGCTGGACAGCGGTGGCTACTTCGTCATCAGCAACTCCAAGCGACCGATCAAGACGGTGGAGGACATGGCCGGCCTGCGCATCCGCACGATGACGCTGCCCACGCACGAGACCATCATCAAGTCGCTCGGCGGCCAGCCCACGCCGTTGCCGTGGGCCGAGGTCTACACCGCGCTGCAGACCGGCGTGGCCGACGGCCAGATGAACCCGATCCCCATCATCGCCTTCGCCAAGTTCGACGAGGTGCAGAAGTACCTGACGGTCACCAACCACGTGATCACGCCGTACTTCTGGTTCGTCAACAAGAAGTTCTACGACGGCCTGACGCCGGCGGAGAAGCTGGTCGTCGACAACGCCGCCGAGGTGGCCACGGCCGCCGGCCGCGGCATCTCGCGCATCATCGAGGCCTCCACCGAAAAGGGCCTGCCGAAGCTGGGCAAGAAGATGAGCATCAACGCGCTGCCGCCGGCCGAGCTGAAGAAGTTCGCCGCCGCATCGCAGCCCGCGGTGCGCAAGCTGATCGAGGACAACCTCGGCGCCGAGGGCAAGGACATGCTCGGCGCGATGCTGGCCGAGATCGAGAAGGCCCAGAAGTGAGCCAGAGCCGATGAGTGCCGTGCTGCAACACGGCGACGGCTGGCGCGGCTGCCGCAACCCGGTGGCCGCGCCGGCCGACGAGGCCTACGACGCACCGCCGGGTGCCCGCCCGGCGGTGCTGAACGCCGCCGGGTTCGATGCCGCGCAGGCCGCGATCACGCGTTGGCCCGGTTACGCGCCGACGCCGCTGGTGGCGCTGCCGGCGCTGGCCGCGCGGCTGCAACTGGCGGCGCTGCACTACAAGGACGAAGGCACGCGCTTCGGGCTGAAGAGCTTCAAGGCGCTGGGCGGGGCGTATGCCGTCTACCGCCTGCTGGCGCAGGCGGTGGCCCGCGAGACCGGTGGTCCGTTGCCGGAGGCCGATGAACTGCTGTCGGGCCGCTGGCGCAACCTCGTGCAGGGGTTCACCGTCACCTGCGCCACCGACGGCAACCACGGACGCTCGGTGGCCTGGGGCGCGCAGCTGTTCGGCTGCCGCTGCGTCATCTACATCCACGCCACCGTCAGCGAGGGCCGGCGCGCGGCGATCGCACGCTACGGCGCCGAGGTCGTGCGCGTGAGCGGCAACTACGACGACTCGGTGCGCCACGCCGACGCGCAGGCCAAGGCGCATGGCTGGACGGTGGTCAGCGATACGACCTACGAGGGCTACCGCGACATCCCCATCGACGTGATGCACGGCTACGGCGTGATGTCGCGCGAGGTGGTCGCGCAGCTGCACGGCGAGCCGCCGACGCACGTGCTGGTGCAGGCCGGCGTCGGCGCCTTCGCGTCGTCGGTGGCGGCGGTGTTCTGGCTGGCCTGGGGGCCGCGGCGGCCGAAGCTGATCATCGTCGAGCCCACGCAGGCCGACTGCCATCTGCAGAGCGCACTGGCCGGCCACCCGGTGGCCGTCACCGGCGACCTGGACACGGTGATGGCCGGCCTGGCCTGCGGCGAGGTCTCGCCGGCGGCCTGGGAGATCGTGGCCAGCGCGGCCGACGCCTTCGTCGCCATCGACGACCGCTTTGCGCTCGACGGCGTGCGGGCCTTCGCGTCGCCCACCGGTGGCGACCCGGCGCTGGTGTCCGGGGAGACCGGTGCCACCGGCCTCGGCGCGCTGCTGGCGGCGCAGGCCGACCCGGCACTGCGCGCGCTGCTGGGGCTGGACGCATCGTCGCGCGTGCTGCTGCTGGGCAGCGAGGGCGACACCGATCCCGAGATCTACCGCCAGATCACCGGCCGCACGGCAGACGAGGTGCGCGGGTGAACACGGCCGACCTGCGCATCGACGGCCCGCGCCTGATCGACCGGCTGGACGCACTGGCCGCCATCGGCGCCATCGACGGCGGCGGCTGCTGCCGGCTGGCGCTGACCGACGACGACCGCCGCGGGCGCGACCTCGTCGTCGGCTGGATGCGCGAACTCGGCCTGACGGTGCAGGTGGACGCCATCGGCAACGTCTTCGGCACGCGCGCCGGCCGGCGCAGCGGCCCGCCGGTGATGACCGGCTCGCACATCGACACCGTGCGCACCGGCGGCCGCTACGACGGCAACTACGGCGTGCTGGCGGGGCTGGAGGTGGTGCAGGTATTGAACAACGCCGGCATCGTCACAGAACACCCGCTGTGCGTGGCGGTCTTCACCGACGAGGAAGGCGCGCGTTTCGCGCCCGACATGCTGGGTTCGCTGGTGCACGCCGGCGGCATGCCGCTGGCCGAGGCGCTGGACCTCCGCGCCATCGACGGCGCGCGCCTGGGCGACGAGCTGGCGCGCATCGGCTACGCCGGCGACCTGGCGCCCGGCACCATCCGCCCGCGGGCCTTCGTCGAACTGCACATCGAGCAGGGCCCGGTGCTGGATGCCGAGGGCAGCACCATCGGCGCCGTACAGGACCTGCAGGGCATCTCCTGGCAGCAGCTGACGATCACCGGCCAGTCCAACCACGCCGGCACCACGCCGATGCGGCTGCGCCACGATGCCGGCTATGCGGCGGCCGAGGTGGCGCACTTCGTGCGCGGACTGACGCGCGAGATCGGCGGCGCGATGGTCGGCACCGTCGGCCGCATCGAGCTGCATCCCAACCTGATCAACGTGATCGCGGCGCGTGCGACGCTCACCGTCGACCTGCGCCACACCGACGAGACCGTGCTGCAGCAGGCCGAGGCGCGCCTTGCAGGCTTCCTGCGCGAACTGGCCGAGGCCGAGGGCGTGCGCATCGAGACCAGGCCGCTGGCCCGCTTCGAGCCGGTGCTGTTCGACGAGGGCATCGTGCGGCGCATCGAGGCCGTGGCCGCGCGGCTGGGCCACACACCGAAACGCATGACCTCGGGCGCCGGCCACGACGCGCAGATGCTGGCGCGCCAGTGCCCCACCGCGATGATCTTCGTGCCCAGCGTGAAGGGCATCAGCCACAACCCGGCGGAGCACACCGCGCCCGCCGACCTTGCCGCCGGCGCCGACGTGCTGCTGCACACGCTGCTGGACCTGGCCCAGGACACCACTCCATGACCCGCATCGTCACCGTCGGCGCCGCCCAGCTCGGCCCCATCGCGCGCAGCGAGACACGCGCCCAGGTCGTGCAGCGTTTGGTCGCGCTGCTGCAGCAGGCCAAGGGCCACGGCTGCGACCTCGCCGTCTTTCCCGAGCTGGCGCTGACCACCTTCTTTCCGCGCTGGTACCTGGAGGACCCGGCCGAGCTCGACGCGTTCTACGAGCGCGAGATGCCGGGCCCCGAGACGCAGCCGCTGTTCGACGCCGCGCGGCAGCTCGGCATCGGCTTCACCCTCGGCTACGCCGAACTCGTGGAAGAGGGCGGCCGCATGCGCCGCTTCAACACGGCGATCACCGTCGACAAGGCCGGCGCCGTGGTCGGCAAGTACCGCAAGATCCACCTGCCGGGCCATGCCGAGCACGAGCCCTGGCGCGCCTTCCAGCACCTGGAGAAGCGCTACTTCGAGACCGGCAACCTGGGCTTCAACGTCTTCCGTGCCTTCGGCGGCGTGATGGGCATGGCCATCTGCAACGACCGCCGCTGGCCCGAGACCTACCGGGTGATGGGGCTGCAGGGCGTGGAGATGGTGCTCATCGGCTACAACACGCCGGTTCACAACCCGCCGGCGCCGGAGCACGACGCACTCTCGCACTTCCACAACGAACTGGTGATGCAGGCCGGCGCCTACCAGAACGGCACCTGGGTCGTCGGCGTGGCCAAGGCGGGCCACGAGGAGGGCGTGATGCAGATCGGCAATTCGGTCATCGTCGCGCCGTCGGGCGAGATCGTCGCCGCGTGCAGCACCGTGGGCGACGAACTGGCCATCGCGCGCTGCGACCTGGACCTGACGCTGTCCTACAAGACCACGACCTTCAACTTCGCGAAGCACCGCGAGCCGCAGGCCTACAGGCTGATCGTCGAGCGCAAGGGGGCCGTGCCGCCGCCCTGAGTTGTGCGCCGACCGACCCGCGCGGCATGATCGGCCGTCAGGAGGGGTGCTGCATGAAGGTCTTCGTCTCGTACCAGCGCCGCGATGCCCTGTGGCCGGCGCATCTGCTGGGCTACGCGCTGCGCGCCGCCGGCCACGAGGCCTTCGTGGACACCGGCGACATCGACGGTGGCGCCCCGTTCCGCGAGGTGATCGCGCAGTCCATCGCGCAGGCCAATGTCGTCGTGGCGCTGGTGGGCGAGCGCTTCGACACGGCGCGCTTGCATGAGCCGGCCAACGTCATCGCTTTCGAATGGCTGCGCGCGCGTTTCCACGGGCTGCCGGTGGTGCCGGCGCTGGTCGATCGGCAGGGCATGCCGGCTGATGGCGATCTCCCGGCGCCGCTGCGCTGGTTCACGCGCGCCAATGCCTGGCCGCTGCGCAGCGCCACGCTGGGGCCGGACGTGGATGCCCTGGTGGCCGGTCTGCCGCGGCTGGCCGTGTCGCCGCGGCAGGCGGCACGCGTGCTGTGGGTGGACGACAAGCCGGCCAACAACGAGCACGAGCGCGCCGAGCTGCGGCCGCACGGCCTGGTGTTCG
Organism: Burkholderiaceae bacterium; assembly: GCA_024235855.1. Taxonomy (GTDB): domain Bacteria; phylum Pseudomonadota; class Gammaproteobacteria; order Burkholderiales; family Burkholderiaceae_C; genus Rubrivivax. The sequence continues at coordinate 227,012 of JACKLN010000004.1, read as the reverse complement.
ACAACGTCGTCTCGACGCAGGAGGCGCTGGCGCAGATGGCCTTTGCCCCGTACGACCTGGTGATCACCGACCTCGGGCGCAGCGGCTCGTCGGACCGGTCGTCCCAGGCGGGCCACCATTTCCTGGCGCAGCCGGCGCTGCGCGACGGCGGGCCGCCGGTGGTCGTCTACGGCAACCTGGCCGCGCGCATCCGCGCCAGGTCGCTGCGCGAGCAAGGCGCTGCCGCCGTGTGCACCACGCCCGACGAATTGATCCGTGAGGTGCTGGCGTTGCTGGGGCGTGACGCCGACGACGGCGACACGACGCTCAGGGCACCACCGGCGTCGCCGCCGGCAGCGCCATCCCCCGCCGCGCCATCTCGGCGCGCACGAGGTCCGGCCGGTCGCTGATGATGCCGTCGACGCCCAGGTCCATGATGCGCGCGATGTCGGCCGGGGCGTTGACCGTCCAGGCCAGTACCGTGATGCCCAGGGCCTTCGCCGCCTGGATCTGGGCCGCGTCGAGGTCGCCGAAGTAGCTGCTCCAGATGCGCCCGCCGGCCGCGTGCACCATCTTCGGCACGCTGCCGTGCTCGGCCAGCCGGAAGCCGGCGGTCCACGGCGACGGGTCGCCGGCCACGTTGTCCAGCCAGCGCTGGCGGGCGGTGAGGTAGACGGTGCCGATCTCCGGCGCCTCGCGCTGCACCACCTGCAGCGTGCGCCAGTCGAAGCTCTGGATGGTGCTGCGGCCGGCCATGCCGGCGGCACGGATCTCGGCGATCACGCGGCGCGCGAAGTCCTCGGGCGGCAGCGTGTTCTCCGCGGCGCGCGGGTCGACCTTGGTCTCGATGGACAGGCGCACCCCGGTGTTGCCGGACTTCTTCACCAACGCGAACACGTCGGCCAGCCTGGGGATGCGCGCGCCGTCCACGGCCTGCTGGTCGGGGTAGGTGTTGGCGTAGCGCGTGCCCGGCTGCAGGCGGCCGACGTCGTAGCGCTGCAGTTCGTCGAAGCTCAGGTCGCGGAGGCGCGGACCGCGCTCGCGCAGGAACTGGCCGTCGGGCCCACGCGTGATCATCGGGTTGAGCGCCGGATCGTGGGACACCACCACCACGCCGTCGCGGGTGATGCCGGTGTCCAGTTCCAGCGTCGTCACGCCGAGGCCCAGCGTGGTGGCGAAGCCGGCGATCGTGTTCTCCGGCGCCAGCCCGCGCGCGCCGCGGTGGCCTTGCAGGTCGAAGGCCATTGCGGGCAGCGTCAGCAGGCCCAGGACGACGAACCAACCGCGTACCGTGTGCGATGTCATGGCGACGATTGTGGCGCCGGTGTGTGCCGACTCAGAGCGCAGGCCCTTCGCGTTTGGGCGGGCAGCAATGGAAGATGCGCCGCGTGCAGCCGGCGCAGATGGCGGGGTCCAGCCGCGGCACGATGGCGCCGAGCGGGTCGCTGCCCATCGGGAAGAAGTGGTCGACACCCAGCTGCGCCTGCACCCCGGACTGCCGCAGTTCCTCGCGCCCTTGCTCCTTGAGGTTGAAGACGTACAGGTCACCGCCCATCGCGCGCCGCCGTCGGGCCTCCTGCGCCAGCATCCTGCCGCCGCTGAGGTCCACGAAGTTGACCCCAGGGCACACCAGCAGCAGGTGCTTCTGCAGCGGTTCGCGCTCGTCCACCTCGTGCAGCGTCTGCTGCACGTGGTCCACCGCGCCGAAGAACAGCGAGCCGTTGACGCGCAGGATCTTCAGCTGCGGGCAGTCCGGCAGGCCGGTGTCGTTGGTGAAGTGGTAGTGCCCCGGCTCGGTCGACCGCTTGACGTCCTCGATCTGCGGCCGCGAGGTGCGGTTCAGGTACAGCAGCAGCGACAGCAGCACGCCGACGTAGATCGCGAACTCCAGCGGCATCAGCAGCGTGGCGGCGAAGGTCGTCACCAGCACCGTGGCCTCGGCGCGCTGGCCGCGCAGGATCTCGCGGATCTCGTGCACGTCGATCAGACCCCAGGCGACCAGGAACAGCACGCCGGCCATCGCCGGCAGCGGCAGGAAGGCCGCCAGCGGCGCCACGAACTGCAGGATCAGCAGCAGGCCGATGGCCGAGAACACCGCGGCCATCGGCGTGCGTGCACCCGAGGCCAGGTTCAGCCCGCTGCGGTTGAACGAGCCGCTGGACGGATAGCCGCTGAAGAACGCGCCGGCGATGTTGGACAGGCCCTGGCCGATGAACTCCTGGTTGGCGTCGATGCGCTGCTCGGTGCGCGTGGCCAGCGCGCGGGCGATCGACATCGCTTCGGTCAGGGACAGCACGGCCACCGCGATGGCGATCGGCAGCACCTCGCGCACGGTCTGGATCGACAGGTCGGGCGCCGACAGCGGCGGCAGCCCGCGCGGCAGCGCGCCGATGCTGCCGATGCCGGTGCGCTCGGCGCCGAAGATCCAGTTCAGCAGCGCCGCCAGCAGGCTGCCGGCCACCATCGCGGTGATCATGTGCGGCACCTTGGGCAGGCGCCTGCGCGCGACGATGCTGACCACCAGCGTGAACACGGCCACCGCTGTCACCCAGGGGTTGATGGACGTGACCTCCGTGACCAGGATCTCCAGCGCCTCGAACAGGTTGGCGCCGCGCGGAATCGGCAGCCCGAAGAAGTTCTTCAGCTGGCTGGCCGCGATTAGCACCGCCGCACCCGTCGTGAAACCCACGATCACGGTGTGCGAGACGAAGTTCATCAGCGCGCCCAGCCGCAGCAGGCCCAGCGCGAGGTTGATGAGCCCCATCAGGAAGGCCAGGGTCAGCGCCAGCTGCACGAAGCGCTCGCTGCCCGGTTCGGCCAGCGGGCTCAGCGTGGCGAAGACGACGATGGAGATCGCCGTCGTCGGCCCGGAGACCAGGTGCCACGAGGAGCCCCACAGCGCGGCGATGATCACCGGCACCATGGCCGCGTACATGCCGTACTGCGGCGGCATGCCGGCGATGGTGGCAAATGCGACGCCCTGCGGCACCAGGATCAGCGCGCCGGTGAGGCCGGCATTGGCGTCTGCGCGCAGGTTCTCGCGCGTCAGCCTGTGGCGCCACCGCAGGAACGGCAGCAGCCGGTGGATCTGCGGGTGGTCGAGGCGGAGCAAGGTGTTCAGCGTTGAGGCATGTCCTTGGCGGAGTATCCCAGGCTGACGCTGGCGTCCTCGGGGATCGGCGGCATCGTCGCGTCCCATGCCAGCCAGGCCTCGCGCATTGCGGCCAGCCGGTCGGGCTGGCGCGGGCCGAGGTTCGCACGCTCGCGCGCATCGGCGCGGATGTCGAACAGGTACTCGTGGTCGTCGACCTTCAGGTACTTCCAGTCGCCGTCGCGGTAGGCGCGCTGCTGGCGATGGTTCATGCGCCAGTGCATCGGCCGCGCGAAGGTGGCGGCCGGGTCGGCCAGCACCGGGGCCAGCGACACGCCGTCCAGCGGGTAGTCCGGGTGCGGCGTGCCGCCGCCGAGTTCCAGCATCGTGGCCGACCAGTCCATCGTCAGGCAGTGCTGGGCCGTCACGCCGCCGGCCGGAATGCCGTTCGGCCAGTGGGCGATCCACGGCACGCGGATGCCGCCTTCGGTGAGGTCCATCTTGCCGCCCACCAGCGGCCAGTTGTCGCTGAAGCGTTCGCCGCCGTTGTCGCTGGTGAAGACGATCAGCGTGTTCTCCAGTTGGCCTGCCTTGCGCAAGGCCTCGACTAGCCAGCCGATGCCTTCGTCCATGTGGTGGATCATGCGGCGGTAGCTGTTCACGTTGCCGCCGTGCAGGTGGAACAGGTTGGCCGCGACCTCGGGCGCGACGTGCGCGTCGTCGCGTGTCTCCCAGGGCCAGTGCGGGGCGGTGTAGTGCAGGCTCAGGAAGAAGGGCCTGCCGGCCCTGGCGCCCTCGGCGTGTCGTTCGACGAAGTCCACCGCACGCCGGGAGAACACATCGGTCAGGTAGCCGACCTCGCGGTGTTCCTGCTCGCCGATGAACAGGTCGTGGTCGCCCTTGCTGGAACAGTGGGTGAAGTAGTCCACCCCGCCGGCCATGATGCCGAAGAACTCGTCGTAGCCCGAGCGCAGCGGGCCGAAGTGCGGCGGATAGCCCAGGTGCCACTTGCCGACCAGGCCGGTGGCGTAGCCGGCCTCGCGCAGGCGCGAGGGCAGCGTGGGGATCTCCGGCGGCAGGCCCAGGCGCGGGTCGCCCTTGCTGCGGCTGTTGATGGGCTCCTCCAGTGCGCCGCGCAGCCGGTACTGGTAGCGCATCGTGATCATCGCGAAGCGCGTGGGCGAACACACGGGCGAGTTGGCGTAGCCCTCTTCGAAGCGCAGCCCGCCGGCGGCCAGCGCGTCGATGTGCGGCGAGACGGCGCCGAAGGCCGCGGCACGGCCGCCGTAGCAGCCCAGGTCAGCGTAGCCGAGGTCGTCGCTGACGATGAAGATGATGTTGGGCGTCATGGGGCGAGGGCAGTGGTTCGATCGGTTCAAGGGCCCTGGATCGGCGCGGCCGGCGACAAGGGCCTTCCGGCGCGCCCCAGGTGGTGCGTGGCCAGCAGCAGTGCGGCCAGCGCCAGGCCGGCCATGTCACTGTAGTGGCCCGGCGCGAACAGCAGCACCGCCGCGGCCGTGCGCGCGAGCGTGGCGGGCCAGCCCAGTGCACTACGGTCGAAGCGCACCAGCGCGCTGCCCAGCAGGTAGATCCCCAGCAGCAGCTTGGCCACCAGCCACAGATAGGGGCCCCAGGCGAAGACGGCGCCCGCGGCGGGCACGGTCAGGATCAGCGGGTTGTAGGCGAAGGCGAACGGGATCACGAAGATCATGATGCCGATGCGCGACGCCTCGACGGCGGTGCCGATCGGCCGGCCGCCGGAGATGGCGGCCGCCGCATAGGCGGCGATGGCCACCGGTGGCGTGATGGCCGAGGCCACGGCGATGAAGAACACGAACATGTGGGCCGTCAGCGGCTCCAGCCCGAAGGCCTTCATCGACGGCAGCGCGATGGCCGCCACCGTCACGTAGGCCGGCAGCGTGGGCATGCCCATGCCCAGCACGATGCAGCCGCCGGCCACCACCAGCAGCGCGACCAGCATCGAGTGGTCCAGCGCCTGGCTCAGCAGCACGCCAAACTTCACCGGCACGCCGGTGGCGGCCAGCGTGGAGATCACGATACCGACCGCGGCAATCGCCATCAGCAGCCCGGCGAAGGTGGCGCCGCCGTTGGCCAGGCTCTTGATCAGCAGCAATGGGCGGCGGCGCACCGCCGGGTTGATGAAACTCAGCGGCAGCAGCAGGCCGATGGCCGCCATCGATGCACCCGCGGCCGACAGGCCGATGACCAGCAGCACGACGATGAGTGCCAGCGGGCCGAAGACGAGCAGCAGGTTCAGGTAGTCCTGCGTGGTCGGTTGCGGGACGGTCGCGGTGGAGGCATCGGGCCGGATGCCGAGCCGGCGCGACTCGAAGACGATCACCGCGAACAGGCTGACGTAGTAGGCCAGCACCGGCAGCAGCACCGCGACGACGACGGTGAGGTAGCTGACGCCCACGTAGTCGGCCATCACCAGCGCCGCCGCGCCCATGATGGGCGGCATGATCTGCCCGCCGGACGAGGCCGCGGCCTCCACGCCGCCGGCGAAGTTGGCCGAGAAGCCGCGCTTGCGGATCATCGGGATGGTGACCACGCCCGTGCCCACCACGTTGGCCACCGCGCTGCCCGAGACCGAGCCGAACAGGGCCGACGACAGCACCGCGGCATGCGCCGGCCCACCGGCGGTGCGGCGCATCATCGAGAACGCGATGCGGATCATCGACTCACCCGCGCCCGCGCCCTCGAGCAGGGCGCCGAGGATGATGAACGGGAACACCGTGGTGATAACGATGGCGAAGGTGCCGCCGAGGATGCCGGTGTCCAGGCTGAACCACAGGTTCTGCGCCAGCAGCTCGTGCAGGTCGCCACCGGCCGTCTGCAGGAAGCCGGGCCACCACGGGCCGGTGACCAGGTAGCCGATGCCCAGCGCGCCCAGCAGGGCCACCGGCGCGCCCCAGATGCGCCAGCAGAAGAACAGCGCGGCCACGGCCGCGGCCACCGCGATGGCGGCCTCGCGCCGGCCGAACAGGATCATCGCGTCGTCCATCGTGATGGCCACGCCGTAGTACGACCAGGCGGCCGCACTGAGCACGGCCGCGCCGGTCAGGCCGGCGATCCACAGCAGCCCGTGTGCCGGGCGCTGCGCGGGGTCCTTCAGCGAGAGCGCGACCACCCAGGCACACAGCGTGATGAAGCTGGCCCGGAACATCTCCATGGAGAACGGGCCGAGGCGGAAGCTGCCGATGGCCGGCATCACGTTGGCCATGCCGTAGACGGTGACGGCCAGCGCCAGCGCGGTCGACAGGCGGTCACGCCACGAGGTGGGCGTCGCGGGGGCATTCATCGATCGGTCTCCGGCAAGGGGCCAGGACGCAAGACGCGCCGGGCTGCACGCGCAGCCCGGCGCATGGCCGCCAGGGGTGACGTGTGGCCTAGCGGGCCACCAGGGCGGCGGGGACCGCGCGGCCCACTTCCTGGTAGTACTTCAGCGCGCCGGGGTGCAACGGCGCCACCAGGCCGCTGAGCGCATCGTCGGCGCTCAACACGGCCAGCGCCGCGTTGCCGGCCTTGAGCGACGGCAGGCTGTCGAAGTAGGTCTTCGTCAGCTTGTAGGCCAGGTCGTCGGGCAGGTCCTTGCGCACGGCCATCATCATCAGCGTCTGCCAGGTGTTGACGGGCTCGGTGTTCACCATGCCAGGGTAGGTGCCGGGCGGGATGGTGTTGACCTGCATGCCCAGCGCGGCCGGCGGGGCGTCCTTGTTCGGCAGCCCCAGCAGGCGGATCTTGCGCGACAGCGACAGTTCCACCAGCGCCTGCGAGCCGAGCGAGAACGCGCCGACGTAGACGTCGTACTGGCCGTCCTGGAAGCCGGCGGTGGCCACGCCCCAGGGCGCCTTGATGCCCTCGTAGTCCTTGCCTTCCTCGAGGCCGGACGCGGCCTTGATGAGGCCGCGGATCTGGGCGTTGGCCGCGCCGGCCGGTGGGCCGATGTAGACCCGCTTGCCCTTCAGGTCGGACCAGTTCTGCACCTTGCCGTCGGCCCAGGTGATGACGTGCCAGGTGCTGGCCGAGAAGGCCCACAGCGAACGCACGTTGTCGGCCAGCGCCTTGGCCTTGTCGCCCATCTGCGCGTAGGGGCCCTTGCCGTCCACCAGGCTGACGTAGGCCGGCAGCGGGATCACCGACGCGTCGAGCGTGCCCTGGCCGATCTTGAGCTGCGACTTGGTCAGCGTCTGGCCCATGGCGAGTTCGACGTCGACGCCGGCCTTGGCCCACAGCGGCGCCATGCTCTGCGGCATCAGGCCAACCACGCTGTTGGCCGCGGTGGTCTCCATCGACACCTTCTGCGCCTGCGCGCCCAGGGCGCTGCAGGCCAGGAGCGCCACTGCAAGGTGGCGCCACGCGTGGCGCAGGGAACGGGGGAAATCGCTCATCGGTTGTCTCCTGTCGGTGGGCAGCCCGCCGGATCGAGCCGACGGTGACCGGAGCGTAGGCGGTCTCATCCCATCCGTAAAATTGAATCGACACGCTGACGACAAAGGTTTTTCGATGGATCCTCGCCACCTGGTGCAACTGGCCACCATCCTCGAGCGGGGCTCGATCACGCGTGCCAGCCAGGTGCTGCACCTGACGCAGCCCACGCTCACGCACAACATGCGCACGCTGGAAATGCAGGCCGGCGGCCGGCTGTTCGAGCGCAGCCGGCTCGGGGTGCGCAGCACGCCGCTGGGTGAACTGCTGGCGCGCGAGGGGCGCGACATCCAGCGCCGCATTGCCGACGCGCGTGCCGCCAGCGCGCGCCACCGGCTGGGCATGCGCAACCACGTTCGCATCGGCTCGGGGCCGATCATCGGCGCGGCCCTGCTGGACGGCCTGGCCGAACGCCTGTTGCGGCAGCAGCCGAACCTCGGGCTCACCCTGCAGTGTGACCGGACCCACCTGCTGGTGGAGCAGTTGGTGGACGGCCTGCACGACCTGGCGATCGCCCCGACCTGGCTGGACCGGCCACCGCAGGGCATCGCGCGCGAACGGCTGGTTGCCGACCGCCTGGGGGTCTTCTGCGGCCCGGGTCATCCGCTGGCCCAGCGCGGTCGGCTCACGGCCGAGGACGACGAGGGGCTGCGCTGGCTGACCCTGGGCGAGGCCTCGCCCTTCGACAAGGGCGTGTTCTCCATGCTGAACGAGGTCGGCCTGAGCGCGGCCCGTGCCGAGATCAGCGCGCGGGGCGATGCGATGGTGCTGTTGCGGCTGCTGATGCAGGGCCGCCATCTGGCGGTGCTGCCGCGCGTCCCGGTGCTGCTGATGCGCGGCTTCTTCCCCGTGGTCGAGCTGCAGACCGAGGCCGCGCCGCGCGCGCGCGACATCTACCTCTGGACACGCGAGGCGCAGCACGACGACCCGGTGCTTGCCGCCGTGCGCCGAACCGTGCTGGACCTTGCAGCCGAACGCGTCGCCGAGTTGCAGGGCATCGGCTATCGTGGCGACGATGAGCGCTGACTTCAGCTTCTACTGGCACGACTACGAGACCTTTGGCCGCAACCCGCGGCGCGACCGGCCGGCGCAGTTCGCCGGCGTGCGCACCGATGCCGACCTCAACGAGACCGGCGAGCCGCTGCTGCAGTACTGCGCGCCGGCGCCGGACTTCCTGCCCGACCCGGAGGCCTGCCTGCTGACCGGCATCACGCCGCAGACCTGCCTGGCGCGCGGTGTGCCCGAGCACGCGTTCGCCGCGGCCATCGAGGACGAACTGGCCCGCCCCGGCACCTGCGGCGTGGGCTACAACAGCATCCGCTTCGACGACGAGGTCACGCGCTTCATGCTGTGGCGCAACCTGGCCGATCCCTACGCGCGCGAGTGGCAGAACGGCTGCAGCCGCTGGGACCTGCTGGACGTGGTGCGCGCGGCGTGGTCGCTGCGGCCCGAGGGCCTGCGGTGGCCGACCCACGACGACGGCCGCGCCTCCTTCAAGCTGGAGCACCTGACCGCCGCCAACGGACTGGCGCACGAGGCGGCGCACGACGCGCTGTCCGACGTGCGCGCCACCATCGCCGTGGCGCGTGCCGTCAAGACCGCGCAGCCGCGGCTGTGGGACTTCTGCCTGAAGCTGCGCGACAAGCACGCCGTGTGGGCCGAGATCGGCCAGGGCCGGCCCTTCGTGCACCTGTCGGGCATGTACCCGGTGGAGCGCGGCTGCCTGGCCGTGGTGTGGCCGCTGGCGCCGCACCCGACGAACAAGAACGAGCTCATCGTCTGGGACCTGGCCGAGGACCCGCAGGCGCTGGCGTCGCTGACGCTGGAGGAAGCGCGGCTGCGCCTGTTCACGCGTGCGGCCGACCTGCCCGAGGGCGTGAGCCGGCTGCCCATCAAGACCATCCACGTCAACAAGAGCCCGGTGGTCTTCGGCAACCTGAAGGCGCTGGGCCCGGCGGTGCAGCGGTGGCAGCTCGACGTCGACCAGGTGCTGCGCCATGCCGAACGCGCCGCGGCGCTGGGCGGGCTGATGGACGGCATGTGGCGCGAGCTGTTCCAGCGGCCCGACGACGGCGTCGTGCGCGACGTCGACGAGGACCTCTACGGCGGCTTCGTCGGCAACGCCGACCGCGCGCTGCTGCAGCGCCTGCGCCGGCTGTCGCCCCGCGAACTGGCCGAACGCCAGCCGGCCTTCGACGACCCGCGGCTGGACGAACTGTTCTTCCGCTACCGCGCGCGCAACTTCCCGGAGACGCTGGACGAAGCGGGCCGCGAACGCTGGGCCCAGCACTGCGCCGACCGCTTCGGCGAGCTCATCGGCCCGTGGCAGGAAAAGCTGGACACGCTGGCCGAGACGGCCGACGACGACGGCCAGGCGCTGCTGGGCGAACTGATGGACTACGCGGAATCCATCGCGCCCTGATCCAGTTCAGCGCGCGGCCGTGAGGAAGGGCAGGGCGGCGTCGAGCAGCGCCTGCGGGGCTTCCTCCGGCACGTAGTGCCCGCAGGGCAGGGTGCCGCCACGCACGTCGTGGGCCACGCGCCGCCACTCGGACAGGGCGTCGAAGCAGCGGGCGATGATGCCGCGCTCGCCCCACAGCACCTGCAGCGGCGTGCCCAGCCGGCGGCCGGCGTCGCGGTCGGCCCGGTCGTGCACGAGGTCGATGGTGGCCGCAGCGCGGTAGTCCTCGCAGACCGCGTGGGCCGAACCGGGCTGGGACAGGCAGCGCTCGTACTCGGCCAGCGCCCGTGCGTCGAAGACGGCGAGGTCGCCCCGCACACCCATCGTCGCCTGCATCCAGCCGCGCGGGCTGGCCTCGATCAGCCGTTCCGGCGTCGGCGCACGCTGGATCAGGAAGAACCAGTGCCAGTACGCGCGGGCAAAGGTCTCGTCGGTCTGCTCGTACATGGCCAGCGTGGGGGCGATGTCCAGCAGCGTCATGCGGCTGACGGCCTGCGGGTGGTCCATCGCAAGCCGGTGCGCCACGCGGGCACCGCGGTCGTGTGCGAGCACGGCGTAGCGGTCGTGGCCCAGCGCGCGCATCAGCGCTACCAGGTCGGCGGCCATCGTGCGCTTGCTGTAGTTGGCGTGGTCCGGCTCGCCGGGTGGCTTGCCGCTGTCGCCATAGCCGCGCAGGTCCGGCAGCACCAGGGTGAAGTGCCGGGCCAGGGCGGGCGCCACGCGGTGCCAGATCACGTGCGTCTGCGGGTGGCCGTGCAGCACCAGCAGCGGCGGGCCGTCGCCGCCGCTGCGGGCGAACAGCTGGACGCCCGGGGCGGTGTCGATGCGGTGGACGGCGAAGCCGGGGAAGAGGTCGTTCATCTCAAGGCGTGCTCAAGGCGTGCTGCTGCAGTCGTTCATAGGCGGGGCGGCAGGCGTCGGCCACGTGCTGGCCGGCAGCGTCCAGCGCGGCCGTGCGGGGGCTCCAGGGCTCGAATCCCGTGCTGCGCCACACCGCCGCATACCAGTGGGGGGCCCAGACGCCGTCACTGTCACGCGGGCCGGCAGGCCAATGCAGCATGCGGTCGGTGAACGGCACGCCGGTGTCGGCACAGAGCGCCTGCAGGTGCCTGGACGGGTCCTGCAGGAAGCGTTCGCCGTCGATCACCAGCGGCGCGCGGCCCAGCCGGTCGGCCACGCGGTCGAACAGCTCGGCTTGCTGCAGCAGGCCGATGTCGGCCGGCTCGCATTGCGCGCGGCTCTTCACGTAGCTGGCCACCACCAGGGCCGGGTCACGGATCAGGAAGACGTTGTGCAGCGCGTGGACCCAGGCCGTGTCCATGCCCGGCAGCAGGTGGTGGCTCATGTGCTTCTGGTACCAGATGGCCCGTCCGTCTGGCACCGGCCCGGAGGTCAGGGCCGCGGTCACGCGTGCCAGGTCGGTGTCGCCGGCGGCGATGACCTCGGCCGCCGCCGGGTGGTCCAGTCCAGTGACCTGCAGGTAGTGCGCGTACAGCGGCTCGTCGCTGACGGCGCAGTCGCCGCGGTTCTCCCAGGCGCGCATCAGCGCGGTGGAGATGTTGCGCGGGCCGCTCCACATCGCGATGCGGACCGGCGGCGGGGTGTCTTGGGCCATGGCGGGCTCGCGTTGCACAATCGGCGTCGATCGTAATCAACCCCGGCACCGCAGCGCATGGACGACGTTCCCACCCTCGAGAACACCACCAGCTCGCAGATCCACCTGATCGGTGGCGAGAAGGGGGGTGTCGGCAAGTCGATGGTCTCGCGCCTGCTGGCGCAGTACTTCATCGACCACGAGATCCCCTTCATCGGCTTCGACACCGACCGCTCGCACGGGTCGCTGCTGCGCTTCTACGCCGAGTACTCGTCGCCGGCCCTGACCGACAGCTACGAGGCGCTGGACCGGATCGTCGAGACCGCCATCGAGCAGCCCGGTCGCCGTGTGCTGGTGGACCTGGCGGCGCAGACGCAGGAGCCGCTGGTGAAGTGGATGGACGAGTCGGGCGTGCTGGACATGGCCGACCTGTCGGGCATCGGCGTGCACTACTGGCACGTGATGGACGCCGGGCGCGACTCGGTGGACCTGCTCAAGCGCCTGCTGGACCGCTTCGGCCAGCGCGTGCGCTACGTGCTGGTGAAGAACCACCTGCGCGGGGATGACTTCGGCATCCTGGAGCGCAGCGGCGAACTCGAACGGGCGCTGGGCCTGGGCGCCCGCGTGGTGGAACTCAAGAAGCTGCACGATGCCGTGGTGCAGAAGATCGACGCCCGCAACAGCAGTTTCTGGGCGGCCCGCAATGGGGGTGCCATCGACGGCCCCGGCCTGGGCCTGATGGAGCGCCAGCGCCTCAAGCTGTGGATGAACCACGTCTACGACGCGTTCGCCAAGATCGCGCCGTGAGGACGGGGCGATGAGGACGGTGATCGTCGGCGCTGGGGCCATCGGCGGCTGCATCGGGACCCGGCTGGCGCTGGACGGCGGCGTGCCGGTGGCGGCCTATGCCCGCGGCGACACGCTGCAGGCGCTGCGCAGCCAGGGCTGGCGCATGGACAGCGGCAACCGGCACTGGCACGCGAAGGTCCAGATGGCGAGCGACGATGCGGCCGCGCTGGGCCCGGCCGAACTGCTGGTGGTGGCCGTCAAGGGCCAGGCGCTGGCGCCGCTGGCCCCGAAGCTGGCGCCGCTGGTGGGGCCGGACACCGTGATCCTGCCGGCGATGAACGGCGTGCCCTGGTGGTTCGGCCGCGGCCTGCCGGGCGAGGCCGCCGGCATGGCGCTGGAGACCGTGGACCCGGGCGGCGTGATCGCGCCCGTGCTGCCGCCGGCCCAGGTGCTGGGCTGCGTGGTGCACATCGCCGCCGGCACCACGGCGCCCGGGCACGTGCAGCACCGCATGGGCTGGGGCCTGATCGTCGGCGAGCCCGATGGTTCGAAGAGCGCGCGCCTGGGCCGTGTGGTGGAACTGCTGGCCCGCGCCGGCTTCGAGGTCACGGCCGAGCCGGCCATCCACCGGGCGCTCTGGTACAAGCTCTGGGGCAACGTCACGATGAACCCGGTGTCGGCGCTCACCGGTGCCACCGCCGACCGCATCCTCGACGACCCGCTGGTGCGCGCCTTCTGTTCCGCCGTCATGGTGGAGGTGGCCGCCGTCGGCGCGCGCATCGGCTGTGCCATCGACCAGAGCCCGGAGGACCGTCACGCGGTGACGCGCAAGCTCGGCGCCTTCAAGACCTCGATGCTGCAGGACGTGGAGGCCGGGCGCAGCCTGGAGCTCGACGGCATCGTGGCCGCGGTGCGCGAGATCGCCGCGCGCGTGGGCGTGGCCACACCGAACCTGGACGCGCTGTTCGGCCTGGTGCGGCTGATGGCGCAGGGGCGGGGGCTGTACCCGGGCTGAGCGCGTGCGCGCGTCGCCAGCCGCCCCCGCCTGCCGTCAGTCCGGTGTGCCCGCGACGCCTCTGCGGCGTGCCCGCCAGCCGACGACGGCCAGCCCGGCCAGCAACAGGGCCAACTGCCCCGGCTCCGGCACCGGCGGCACCTCGATGGCCACCAGCGCCAGCCCGCCGTCGCCGCCGAGTTCGAAGTCGTAGCCCGGCGCCAGGCCCAGCACTTCCAGCTGGCTGAAGCTGGCCGTCACGGCACCGGAGATCAACTCGAAAGTGTCGCCCTGCGACGGTGCGAAGCCGTCGACGAAGTGGATGCGCAAAGTGCCTTCGAACAGCGCGGTGCCGCCGTCGACGACGATCAGGTCCTGCCCGTCGGCGCCGATCTCGAAGTCCAGCACGCCGTCGGCCGCCTGGTGGTAGTCGCCGAGGATGTCGATCCGGCCAAAGGAGTTGCCGGGCGACAGCGTCCCGTGATCGATGAAGCTCGGCAGGCCGCGCAGGTCGAGCGTGCCGTTGCCGTCGATGCGGCCCGTGGCGGTGTTGGTGAAGCTGGTGCCGCTGACGCCGCTGATCGTCGCCGTGGCGCCGTTGGCCAGGTGGATCCGCCCGCTGTTCACGTGGGCCGCCTGGTAGCCGTTGAGCAGCAGGTCGGCCGCCACCTCCACCAGGCCGGCGTTGTCCAGCGTGGTGTTGATGGTGCGCACGCCGCCGTTGCCCACCTGCAGGTCGACCAGGCCATCGGCCGCGTTGACCAGGCGCGGCGTGCCCGACAACACGGTGATCGTGGCGCGGTCATCCACCAGCTCGACCACGCCATGGTTCACCAGGCCGGGCTGGGTCATCCTCAACTTGGTCGTGCCCTGGAGGCGCACCGTGCCGCCCTGCAGGTTGGTGAAGGCGCCGATCGCCACCTGGCCGTAGTTGCCCACCGGCGCCGTCACTTCGAAGGTGCCGCCGTTGAGCGTGGTGTGGCCGATGGCGGTGTAGATGCTGGCGCCCAAGGCGCCCAGGGTGACCAGGCCCTGGTTCTCCAGCGTGCCGGTACCGTCCAGGTAGCCACCGCCGTTCATGTCCAGCGTGCCCGAGTTGGCGATGCTGCCGCCCAGCCGCGCGTTGCCCTGGGTCTTCACCAGGGCATCGGCACCGAAGGTCATGCCGTTGTCGGCGTGCACGTAGGCCATCTTGTCGCCGGCGCCGGCGAGCCGCAGGGTGCCGGCGGTGACGGCCAGGGTGTCCGCGACCTCCAGTTCGGCGCCCGACAGGCCGGACGTGTACTGCACGCTCAGCGTCGCGTTGGGCTGCGTGATCTTGACGCTGCCGGCGGAGAACTGCACCTGGTTGTTGTAGCGGTTGACCAGCACGGTGTAGGGCGAGGCGGACGCCATGCTGATGAAGACGTCGTCGGCCGGGCCGGGCACGCCCACGGGCGACCAGTTGGTGGCCAGCGCCCAGTGGCCGCCGCCGGCCTGGTCCCAGGCGACGCTGATCGCGCTGGCCGGCATGGTGCCCAGCGTGGCCAGCGCTGCGCACACGGCCACCCGGGTCCACCGTCCCGGGCGGGTGCGATCGTTGGGCGCGTGGGGTGTCGTCGATGGCGTGGACAACGGCATGGGTCGATCTCCTCTCGTGGACAGGGCGGCCCGGTGCTGTGGCCAACCGCAGACGCCACACCGGGTATGAATTTGTCCAAAGCTACGCGCCGGATACCCCAGGGGGATTGATCCAAGGCAATCCCGTTGGCGCTGCAGCACCACCCAGCCCCGGAATGGGGGTAGTCCGCGCACCGGCGCGCTGCGTCCGTGCATAGCCAGGATCCCTCGGCCGGTCGGTGCCGCGCTGCCGCCACTGCAACGTCGCGGGGGCGCAGGATCCCGGTTTCCGCCATCACCAGCGCCGTTGGCCTGACCGTTGCCGGATCTCGAGCGCCGCCGACGGCGTCGTCCGGCCGACACCGCCGTAGCTGGCCGGACTTTTGACGCCATCATCCGCGCATGACATTCACCGCACACGCCTGGCGCTGGCACCGCTGGCTGGGCTGGCTCGTTGGCCTGCAGGTGCTGGTCTGGGTGACCGGTGGCCTGCTGTTCGCCTGGCTGCCGTTCGAACCCTGGGTCAAGGGCGGCGACGTGCTGCAGCGCCCGGCCTTGACGCTGACCACGCTGCCCCCGGGCCTGGACGACCTGGACGCGGCCAGCGTGAGCGCCGTCACCGCCGTGGCCACGCCGCGCGGCACGGCCTGGCGGGTGCGTGTGGCCGGGCAGGCGCAGCCGGTGTACCGGCTGGTGTCCGGTGCCGCGTGGGTGGCGCCGGATGTCGGCGAGCTGCGCGCGTTCGCCCGCGCCCTGGCCCCGTCGCTCGGCGAGCCGGTGGCCGTCGAACGGGTCGAGCGTGTCCCCCGACGCCTGGGCATCGTCGACGAAGTCGGCGGCCGTCGCGACCTGTGGCGCGTGCGTTGGGCCGATGGCCTGCGCACGCGGGTCTACCTGGACGGCCAGGGCGGCGAGTTCATCGCCCTGCGCAACGAGGCCTGGGTCTGGTACGACTTCTTCTGGCGCCTGCACATCATGGACTACGGCGGCGGCGAGGACTTCAACAACGGCTGGCTGCGCGCCGCGTCGGTGACGGCCTGGGCGCTGGTGGCGGCCGGTGCGTGGCTTTCGGTGGTGGCCATCCGGCGGCGGCTTCGTCGCCGGGCTTGACGGCGCTCAAGTGGCGCGTGGTGGGGGTCGACCAGAATTCCGCCCCATGTCGACCCTCCTGTACGACCACGACGGCCATCGGGTGCTGATGTTCAGCGACCTGACGGACGAGGCCGGTGACGCCGTGCAGTCCAACCAGTTCCTGATCGTCGACGGCGACACCGGCGCCGTCATCGACCCCGGCGGCAACCTGGCCTATGGCGAGCTGTACCTGGGCATGACGCGCCACTTCCCGCCGAACAGGCTGGCGGCCATCATCGCCTCGCACGCCGACCCCGACATCGTGGCCTCGCTGGACCGCTGGACCACGGCCACGCAGGCGAAGATCTACATCTCCCGTGTGTGGGAACGCTTCATCCCGCACTTCTGCAAGCCGGGCAAGACCAGCGGCCGCATCGTGGCCATTCCCGACCAGGGGCAGCGCATCCGCGTCGGCCGGCACGACCTGCTGGCGCTGCCGGCGCACTTCCTGCACGCCGAGGGCAACTTCCAGTTCTGGGATCCGGTGAGCCGGATCCTGTTCTCCGGCGACCTGGGCGTGTCGCTGGTGTCGGGCCAGCTGGCCCAGCAGCCGGTGACGGACCTCGCCACGCTCAAGCCGTCGATGGAAGCCTTCCACCGCCGCTACATGGTGTCGGGCAAGGTCCTGCGCTGGTGGGCCGACATGGTCGAGCCGCTGCCCATCCGCATGATCGTGCCGCAGCACGGCGCGCCGCTGGCCGGCCAGGCGATCCCCGACTTCATCGCCTGGGCGCGCCAGCTGGCGTGCGGCATCGACCTGATGGGTCCGGAGAACTACCGCCTGCCCGCCTGAGGCGGCCCGCCACAATCGGCGGGTGACGACCGCCCGGCCATCGCACCACACCCCCGACAGCCGCTATGCCTGGTGGCGCCTGGCGGCCGCGCTGCTGGCGATGACGCTGGGCAGCAGCGCGATGTACGTGGTCTCGGTGGTGCTGCCGGCGGCGCAGGCCGAGTTCGGTGTCGCACGTGCCGACGCGTCGCTGCCCTACACGCTGCTGATGGTGGGTTTCGGCGTCGGCGGCCTGCTGATGGGCCAGCTGGCCGACCGCTTCGGCGTGGCCACCGTGCTGGCCATCGGTGCGGCCGGCCTGGGGCTGGGTTACGCCGCCGCCGCACACACCGGCGGCATCACCACCTTCGCCCTCGTGCACGGCGTATTCCTCGGTGCCTTCGGCAGCGCCTGCACCTTCGCGCCGCTGGTGGCCGACACGGCGCTCTGGTTCGTCAAGCGGCGGGGTATCGCGGTGGCCATCTGTGCCAGCGGCAACTACCTGGCCGGCGCCATCTGGCCGCCGCTGGTGCAATGGGGCATCGAGCACCACGGCTGGCGCGACACCTACACCGCGCTGGGCGGGGTGTGTGGCGTGGGCCTGGCGCTGCTGGTGCCGCTGATGCGCGAACGGCCGCCGGCCGTGGCCGCAGCCGGCATCGCCATGCCGGTGTCGCACGACGGCGCGCGGCCCTTCGGCCTGCCGCCGAACGCGGCGCTCACGCTGCTGTGCATCGCCGGCGTGGCCTGCTGCGTGGCCATGGCCATGCCCCAGGTGCACATCGTGGCCTACTGCGGCGACCTGGGCTTCGGTGCCGCACGCGGCGCCGAGATGCTGTCGCTGATGCTGGCCTGCGGCATCGCCAGCCGGCTGCTCAGCGGCGCCATCTGCGACCGCATCGGCGGCGTGCGCACGCTGCTGCTGGGCTCGGCGCTGCAGGGCCTGGCGCTGCTGATGTTCCTGCCGGCCGATTCGCTGGTGTCGCTGTACGTGGTCTCGGCATTGTTCGGCCTGTTCCAGGGCGGCATCGTGCCCAGCTACGCCATCATCGTCCGCGAACACTTCCCGGCCGCCGTGGCCGGCGCGAAGACGGGTGCGGTGCTGATGGCCACGCTGCTGGGCATGGCGCTGGGCGGCTGGATGTCGGGCAAGGTGTTCGACCTCACCGGCTCCTACCACGCCGCCTTCGTCAACGGCATCGTCTGGAACGCGCTGAACCTGTCCATCGCCGGCTTCCTGTGGTGGCGCGTGGCCGGGGCGCGCCGCCGGGTGGTGGCGGCATGAGGCTGCTGGTCATCGGCGGCACACGCTTCGTCGGCCGCCACCTGGTGGACGCCGCGCTGGCACGGGGCGATGCGGTCACGCTGTTCAACCGCGGGCAGTCGGGGCCGGCGCCGGCCGGCGTCGCGTCGCTGGTCGGCGATCGCCGCGTGGACCTGTCCGCCCTGGCCCACGGCCGTTGGGATGCGGTGGTCGACACCTGCGGCTACCTGCCGCGCGAGGTGACGGCGATGGCGGCCGCGCTGCGCGGCAGGGTGGGGCGCTATGTGTTCGTCTCGTCGGTCTCGGTCTATGCCTCGACCGCTACCGCCAACTCCGAAGGCGACCCGCTGGCCACGATCGACGACCCGGACACCGACGTCGTCGACGGCCGCACCTATGGCGCGCTCAAGGCCCTGTGCGAGGCGGCGCTGATCGAGGTGCTCGATGCCCAGGCCACCGTCGTGCGGCCCGGCCTCATCGTCGGCCCGCACGACCCCACGCAGCGCTTCACCTACTGGCCGGCGCGTCTGGCACGGGCGGTCGATGGCGGGCCGGTGCTCGCGCCCGGGCACCCCGACGCGCCGGTGCAGGTGATCGACGCGCGCGACCTGGCGGCCTTCATGTTGCAGCTGATCGACGACGACCGGCACGGCATCTGCAACGCCGTCGGCCCGACGCTGACGATGGGCCAGGTCCTGCAGGCCTGCGCCGACGCCGCCGGCGTGCAACCCGACCTGCGCTGGATCGACATGACCACCCTGCAGGCCCGCGGCCTGCAGCCCTGGAGCGACCTGCCGCTGGCCCTGCCCGACGATGCCGACCATGCGGGGTTCATGCGCACCGATGCCCGCCGTGCCCTGGCCGCCGGCCTGCACACGCGGCCACTGGCACAGACGGTGGCCGACACGCTGGCCTGGTGGCGCAGCCTGCCACCGGCCGCGCAGGCCTTCGACAAGGCCGGACTGAGCAGCGAACGGGAGCGCGCGGCGCTGGCGGGCTGACCCACGGGAGCGCCGCCCCCGGGTCGAGGGGGCGCAGCACCGGTCCGGGCGCCGCCATTGAAACGGTGCGGAGACGGCCGCCGACCAGCATGTCGGTCAGGACGTTTCACCGGAACCCTGCCATGCACCGCTTCATGCCGACCGCCGCCGCCGTTCTTGCGCTCACGCTGGCTGCAGCGCCCGCCGCTGCGGACGAGGCCACCTTCGTCTTCAAGGACACGCCCTACCTGTCGGAGGCGGACATCCCGGCCGGCTTCTACGCCGGCGGTTCACCCACCGTGCTGGAGAACTTCGAGGACGGTGTGCTCGACGCCTCGCTGCGCGCCAACCCCGGCCTGAGCATCATCGCCCCGGGCGGCATCACCGACTCCGTGGACGGCGACGACGGTGTCATCGACGGTTCCGGCGCCGGCGGCCGTTCGATCTTCGGTGGCGCGATGCGCTTCGAGGTCGTCGGCACCGGCCCGCTGCCCACCGCCTTCGGCCTCGTCTGGACCGACCATGGGGGGCCGGTGGACGCGACCTTCAGTGCCTTCGACGCCGGCGGCAACAGCCTGGGGTCCATCGTGCGCCGTGTCGGCGACAGCACCTTCTCTTCGACCACGGCCGAGGACCGCTTCTTCGGCGTGCAGTTCGCCGGCGGCATCTCGGCCATCGCCATCACCAGCGCCGGTGGCGCGCAGGAGGTGGACCACGTGCAATGGGGCTTCGCCACCGCGCCGGTGCCTGAGCCGCACACCTGGGCGCTGATGCTGGCGGGGCTGCCCGCGCTGGCCGCCGTGGCGCGTCGCCGCCAACGCCGGGCCTGACCCGTCGGTGCCGCCGCACACCATCCCCGCGCCAACCCTCGGACCCAGGACCGCCAGCATGCGCAAGACCCTCGCCCGATCGATGACCCTGGGCGCGCTTGCCCTGTCCTGCGCCGTGTCCGCCTGGGCGACCACCCTGACGGTCGACGTGGTCGACCCCGACGCCGCCAGCTGGGACAGCCTGCTTCTGCTGGACGGTGGCCCGCCGAGCGCGGTGGCGGCCGCGGTGGCCGGCAGCGGCGACACCGAATGGCAGGTCCGGTGGTCGCTGGGCCGCACCACGGCGCCGGGCAGCTTCACCAACGTGCTGGCGCTGGTCTACACCGGGGCCGCCTGGGACCCGGCCGTGCAGGGTGCGGTGGACCGGATCGACGTGGCCGTCGATCTGCTCGGCCTGTCCAGCAGCTTCTCGAATGGCCTCACCGGCTTCGTGCGGCCCGCCCTGCGCCAGGACGGCGTGGTCTTCACGGTGGCCGGCAGCGATGTGCCGGTGGGGCCGGTGATGGCCACGCCGACCCGCTGGTCGTTCACCGCCACGGACAACTGGGTGTCGCTGACCCCGGGGGCCGCGCTGGACCTGGGTGCCGGCGGGGCGCCCATCGAGTTCGGTGTCCGGTGGGGCCTCGCCGCGAGCTGCAGCGGCGCCAGCGGCTGCAATCCCGGCAATTCCGTCACGGCGCTGGACAACTTCCAGTGGACGGTCACGGCTGCGGTGCCCGAGCCGGGCAGCTGGGCCCTGATGCTGGCGGGTCTGGCCGCCGTCGGTGCACGCCAGCGGCGCCGCTGACGCCGCCAGCGCCGGGCCCCGGCGCGGCAGCCGCTACAGTGCGGCGCCGTGCCCGTCCAACTGCACTGCTTCGGAACGCTGCGCCTGTCGGTAGACGGGGAAGCGCAGCCGTTGCCGGCCACCGCACCCGCAGCGCTGCTCATGGTATTGGCCGTGGTCGGCGACTGGGTGGCCCGGGAGCGGTTGGCGCTGCTGTTCTGGCCCGACGCCGGCACGGCCGATGCGCAGCGCCAGTTGCGCGTGACGCTGCACCGCAGCCGGCAGTTGCTGGCCGCGGCCGGCGTGGGCGATGCCCTGGTGGCCGAGCGCACCCGCGTGCGCCTGTCGCTGGACAGCGACGTGGCGCCGTTCATGGCCGCGGTGGACGATGGTGACTGGCCGGCGGCGGTGGCGCTGCAACCGGCACCGCTGATGGCGGGTCAGGCGCTGCGGGGCTTCTCGGCACTGGAAGACTGGCTGGGCGTCGAACGCGACCGTCTGCGCGGGGCCTGGCGCCGTGCGGCCCGCGCGCAGGCCGATGCGCTCGAGGCGGCAGGGCAACCGGTGGCCGCGTGGTCGTTGCTGCGCCGCCTGCTGGACGATGACCTGCTGGCCGAGGACACCGTGCAGGCCTTGTTGCGCGTGGCACCGGCGGCCGGCGAGCGGGCCGAGGCGCGCGCGCTGTACCGGCGCTACGCCGAGCGCGCCCAGGGCGAACTCGGCCTGCCACCGCTGCCGCAGACCGTGGCCCTGGCCGACGCCCTGGGCGGCGCCGATGCCCCGCCGGCGCCGGCGATGCCGCGCCCCGCGCCGGCACCCGACGTGGACTGGCCTGACGCGTTGCGGACGCCGCCGATGCTCGCGCGCGACGAGGCCCTGCAGGCTCTGACGGCGGGCACCCACGGACTCTGGGTGGTGGAAGGCGAGCCGGGTCTCGGCAAGACGACCCTGGTGCACGCCGCGCTGCGCAGCGGGCCGCGTGACGTGCAGGTGCTGTGGATCGCGGGCCGCGACGTGCTGCAGCCCGCACCGCTGCAGGCCCTGGCGGCGGCGCTCGCCCCCCATGCGGCCACGGTGGCGGCCTTGGGCCTGACGGCCGACGCGCGGCACGCGCTGGGGCAGTGGCTGCCGGCCCTGGCCCCAGGGGCACGGCCGCAGGCCACCGACGGGCGGGCCCCCGGGCCGCAGGCCGCGCTGGTGGGCCTGCTGCAGCGCTGGCCCGGGCAGGTCGTCATCGACGATCTGCAGTGGCTGGACGCCGACAGCGTGGCCGTCCTGGCCCAGGCGTTCGCGGCCGGTGCCACGCGGGGTTGGTGGGCCACGCTGCGGCCGGCGGACGCCAGCCTGGCGGTGCAGGACTGGCTGTCGGCGGTCGACGCCGAAGGCCGGCTGCACCGTCTGCCCCTGTCGCCCTTGCCCGTCACCGCACTGGCCACGCTGGCGGAGGCGGTCACGGGCCGGCGCCTGCCGCGGTTCGCCGCGTGGCTGGCGGCGCGCAGTGGCGGAAACCCCTTCTTTGCGCTGGAGACCTTGCGCAGCCTGCACCAGGATGGGCGGCTCGACGCGGCGGCCGACGACGGCCAGGCGTTGGAAGCGCTGGCCGATGCACCCGCGCCCAGCGTGCCCCCGCGCGCGGCCAGCCTCGTGCGCCGCCGGTTGCAGCGCGTGGACGACGCCACCCGGCGCGTGCTGCGCGTGGCGGCGGTGGCCGGGGATGCGGAGTCGCTGGTGTCGCTGGCCGAACTGGCCGGCCTGTCGGAATGGGCGGCCGCGGAAGGCCTGGCCCAGGCCCAGGCCGCAGGCCTGCTGGCCGGCCGGCGTTTTGCGCATGACCTGCTGCGCCAGGTGCTGCTGGAGGACTGCCCGGAGCCCGTGCGCGCGCTGCTGCACGCCGGCATCGCCACGCGCCTGGCCGCGGTGCTGCCACCCCACGTGCTGGCCTTGCATTGGTGGGCGGCGGGCGACCTGGCGCAGGGGCTCGACGCCACCCTGGCCGCCACCCGACGCGATGCGGAACGTGGCCTGCTGGACAGCGGCGAACGCCTGCTGGCCGACGCGGAACGACGCCTGGGCGAGACCCCGGCGCCGGCCCTGGACGTGGCGCGCATCGATGTCGCCCGGGCCTTTCTCGCGCGCCAGCGGGTGGACCTGGACACGGCGCAGCGCTGCGCCGAGGCCGCACTGCAAGCCCTGCCGATGCCGGCCACGCGCCAGGCGGCGCTGGTGGAACTGTTCGAGATCGCGCTGTGGCGGGGGCAGGCTGGACGAAGCTTCGGCCCATCTGGCGCAGGCCCGCGACATCGACCCCGACGTTCCCACGCTGTGGCTGGATGCCGCCAAGCTGGCCCACGCCCAGGGCGATGCCGCGGCCTGCGCCGAGGCCACCGCACGCTACGTGCAGTGGCTGCGTCGCCAGCCGCCGGGCGCCGACCTGGCCGGCGCGCTGACCAGCCAGGGCGTGGCCCTGGACGTGGCCGGCCGCCACGCCGACGCACGGCCGCTGCACGAGGAGGCGCTGGCCATTGCGCGCCGCATCAGCGCCCGCTACACGGAACTGGAAGCCGCCGGCAACCTCGTCTTCTGCCTGGGGGAACTGGGCCGCGACGCCGACGCCGCGCGCGCCGGCCTGCGGGCGCTGGCCGGCGCCGACGAGGTCTTCAACGCGCCGCTGGCATCGAACACCGCCTACAGCCTGCTGGCCATCGGTCGGCTGGACGAGGCCGAGCGCCTGTACCGCCGCGTGCTGGCCGGCGACAACGCGTCGGCCGCCTGCGCCGCCAGCGGCAAGCTGCTGGAGATCGCGGCACGGCGCGGCGCCGGCGAGGCGGCCCTTGGGGCGGCCACCGATGCGGTGTTCGCCGCCATCGCGCGCACCGAGGTGTACAGCGTGCAGGCCGGTGCCCTGGTGGCGGTGCTGAACCACGGCCGCGCCGCCGATGCTCGCCGCGTTCTCCCCTGTCTGCGCGACGAGCCCTTGTATCCCGGGCTGCAGCAGCGGCTGGACGAGGCGCTGGCGCGGCACGCGTCGGCCGCCACCTGAGACCGTTGCGACGGTCTCACTGCCGCTCCAGCCGCCAGCCGACGAAACGCGACACCGTGCATTGCGGGTCCGCGAGGTCCGTGGCGCGCGACGTGGGGAAGAAGTGTTCGAGCGTGGCGAAGGGCATGGCCTGCCGGGTCCGCAGGCAGACCTCGTCGGCCTCCGCGGGCGGGACCGCTTCCGGAAGGCCATCGACGAGGTTGCTGCCCTCGACGAGGCGGGTGTCCTCGGCCAGCGCCTGCAGGTCGAGATCGCGTGTCGGCAGGCTCAGCGCGACCGCTGGCGCGTCGGACAGCAGTTCCGTGGTCTCGAATTCGTGCGGCCGGTCGTCGCAGACGCCGCCGTTGCCGGGGATCTGGGTCCGTACGGTGGCGCGCGCGGTTCTTGGCCCCGAGAAGCGATGGCGCGTCTCGCCCACCAAGAGTCGCATCCGGCCGTTGCTGGCGAGCTCCAGGTTCAACGTGACGTCGCTGCCGGCGAGCGAGAAGAACGTCTGCTCCTGGACGTTGCGCTCGCGTTCGCAGGTGTCGCTCAGCCGCTGCTGCTGGGTCGACGACCCCAACGCATCGGCCTGGCCGAACGGCTGGTTGCGGCCCACGATGCGCAGCGCCGTGCGCCCACCGGGCACCAGCTCGTCGACCGTCTCGACCTCGAGCGTCAGGAGGTCCATGTTCATGCGCCGCTGCTGGTTGACACTCAGGCAGGTGTCGGCATCGCAGAAGATCGAACCGTCGCCGCCCTGCACGGTCGCGAAGCCGAGCAGGGCCGATTCGGCCACCGTCAAGGTGTCCGACAGCCGGATGGTGCCGCGCCAGTGGGTGCCGCGCACGAGTGCCAGGTCCAGCTGGAACAGCTTCACCGGTGCCGTGAGCACCTGCTTGTCCTCGTCGAGCAGCGAGGCGCAGGCACCGCCTTCCTGGTTGATCTCGATCGAGACCAGCGGCGCGGTGGCGGCGTCCAGGCCCGCGGCCGACAGGATCTGCGGCACCGACAGGTCGATGGGCGGGAACTCCAGCGGGAAACGCGTGCCGTCGTGCCGGCGCCGTGCCAGCTCGGTACCGGTACCGTCGCTGGTGGCCAGCCGGACGACCAGGTCGGCGCCGAGCGCGGTGCCGTCCGGGCAGCGCGACACCTTGATCGGGCCGGACAGCAGGATGCGCCCGGCGCGCGGCGGGTGTACCGCGCCACGCTGCGTGTACTGCCCCAGCGTGCCCAGGGCCACCAGGCGCGTGTCCAGGTCGGGCCGGTCGTCCAGCGCATCGTCGCTGCCGAACACGCGCACCTGCAGCTCGGGGCCGGTGCACATGGCGCCGTCGAGTTCCAGGGCGGCCGTCGTGTAGCGGGCGAAGTCGAGGAATTTGCCTTGGCGGCCGGTGAACACCCCCAGGTCGATCAGCTGCGACACCGGCAGCGAACTGCCGCGTTCGCGGCACTCGGCGAAGGCGTCGGCGCGCATCTCGTCCAGCACCGCGGGGAAGACCTCGGTCCTCAGCACGGTGCAGGCCTCGGCCAGGCCCAGCAGCTGGCAATCGGCGTCCACGGCGAACAGGCGGCCGAGTTCGCGCGCACCGGCGGCGCCTTCGAGCCGGCCGGCGTCCAGGTCGGCCTTCAGCACGCGGGTGTATTGCGCGATGCTGGCGCGCAGCAGGGCATCGACATCCGGCGTGGCCGGGCAGGTGGCCAGCACCTTGCGCACCGAGTCGGTGGTGCCCAGCAGGTCACGCACGCGCTTGTCCAGCTCGGCCAGCGTGGGTGGGGCGGACTGCTGGAGGGCCGCCACCGCAGCCGCTTGCTGCGTGCAGGCCTCGGCCTGGGCCTGCTGGACTTCCAGCGCCTGGCATTGCTGCACCAGGTCCACCAGGGCATGGGACAGCAGCTGCGCCTCGTCGATGGCGTCGCGCTGCAGCATGGCGGCCAGGCGCCGCGTCAGCGCGCGCGCCTTGGCCTGGCAGTCCTGCACCTGCAGCTTCAGGTCGCCACCGGCCGGGCTGGCGGCGGCAAGCGCGTGGCGACGCCCCGATGGGTGGGTGGCCGCAGGGTCGAGCCGCCGGCCTTCGCCGTCGACACCCAGGCTGTCCAGGCGCAGCGTGAAGCGGTCGCCGCTGCGGGTGGACGGGGCCAGGACCAGGTCGCCGCCCACGTCCCAGAAGGCCTGGGTGTCGGCAGGGGCGGCGGGCAGGTCCACCGCCAGTTCGGCGGTGGCCGCCAGACGCCGGCCGGCGGGGCTCAGGCGCAGGTGCAGCAGTTCGCCGGCGGCAGGGTCGGCCGGCAGCTGTTCCAGGGTCAGCTCGGTGTCGGCCTGCAGCGCATCGGCCGGCAGCGTCAGCGCTGCGCCGTCGACCACCAGCGAGCCTCCGGCGGCAGACAACACCCGGGTGTCACGCAGGACTGGCGGGGTGGCGGCATCGTCTGCACCGCCGCCGCCACAGGCGGTCAGGGCGAGGGCGAGTGCCGCGGTGGCAAGGATTCGACGTGGGCGCAGGAACATGGGTGCAGACGTGCGGGCCGATGACGGTCGTCATCGTGGCCCGCCCGCGTCTCTGCACCGTCTCAGCCGTGCGCCTGCGCGCGCGGCGCGGCCCCGCAGTCGGGGGTCAGCGCTGAGCGATGCCGATCGAAGTGGCCGGCACGCCGGCTTCGGCGCGCTGCTCGGCGTGCAGGCAGTTGTCCACCTCGCGCCGGCCCATCTTGGCGTTCAGCAGCATCGACTTGGCCGGGATCTGCAGCCAGACGATGCCGGCCTTGCGGTCCTCCAGGCGGATGGCACCGGTGCTGGTGGGCTCGGGGGTCAGCGTGTAGCGGGCCTTCTTGTGCTGCAGCTCGAAGTGGCCGGGTTGGCCGTCGATCGCGCGCAGGTGCACGCTCTGCTTCATCTCGCACTCGGCCGTGCCGAGGTAGACCTGCTGTGCGGCGGCCAGCTGTTCGGCGCTGAGACCTTCGGCGCCGGCGGGGGCCAGGCTGGTCAGCGACAGCGCGGCCAGGGGGATCAGGAAGCGGTGCATGCGGGTCTCCGGGGTTGATGCGGAGCCGATGCTCGCGGTGGCCCGCGTGTCCGGGCGTTCGCGACTGCAACCGGTGGCAAGCTGCAACGCGGGCTACGGGTGCGGCGTGTCGGCAAAGAACGCCTCGCGCACGGCGGCCGGCAGCTGCGGCCCGTCGGCCGTCGAAGTGCGATGGGCGCGCTCCAGCAGGTGCCAGAAGTAGCGGTAGCTGGCCCGGTCGTGAAGCACGTCACGGTGGCGGATGGGGGCCCACTGCGCGTCCTGCGCCGCGAGCAGGATCTCCACCGCCAGGTCCACCTCGGCCGTGGTCGGCGAGAAGGCCTCGACGATGGTTTCGACCTGTGACGGGTGAATGCTCCACATGCGCGTGTAACCGAATTCGCGCGCGGCCCGCGTGGCGGCGGCCTGCAGCGCGGCGGCGTGCTTGAACTCGGTGACCACGCAGTGCGACGGCACCTTGCCGTGCGCATGGCAGGCGGCGGCGATCTCCAGCTTGGCGCGCACGACCAGCGGATGCTCGAACTGCCCCGGCACACCCATGGCCGAGAGCGGGATGGCGCCGCGGTGCGCGGAGACGAAATCCATCAGCCCGAAGGACAGCGACTCGATGCGCGGCACGGCGGCGATGGCCATCACCTCGCGCAGCGCGCCATGCGTCTCCACCAGCGCATGCAGCGGGATGCCGTGGCCCCCGGCGGCGTCGACGACGTGGATGGCGCGCTCGATGTCTTCGGCGCTGCCCGGCTTGGGCAGCATCAGGTAGGCCGGCGGCTTGCCAGCCCGCAGCACCGTGCGCAGCACCTCGGCGAAACGCGGGTGGCCCAGTGGCAGCACACGCACGCCGACGCGACCGAAGCGGTTGTCGTCGCTTTCGAGCAGCGTGGCGATCAGGCGCGCGTGCTCCACCTCGGCACCCACCGGGGCACCGTCCTCGTTGTCGAGCGTGACATCGAAGACCGGGCCCAGCCGGGCCTGCAGTTGCAGGCTCTTGCGCATGCGCTCTTCGACGCCGGCATAGTGGTCGCACACCGGCAGCGACGGGGCCGCGGGTTCGCCAGGGTCGAACAGGGCCTGGCGCGGATGCAGGGCGGGCGTGGTCATGTCTCGGGGCCTCCAGGGCCCCGAGGGTAGCGCCAAAGCGCCGCCGCGCCGGCCGACGTGTCAGCGCAGGGTGGTGTCGCTGCTGCGGGTGGCCACGGCCACGCGGCTCCGCTCGATCACGCGCAGCGTGTCCAGCCCCGGATCGAAGGCGAGCACGAGCCGCCCGTCGGCGGTCGCGAACTGGCGTTCGCCAACGGGTTCCACGGTGCGGGCCCATCCGCGGCCGATGGCCACCATCAGGTGCAGGCCCGGACGCAGCACGCGCAGGCTGCGGCCATCGCTGAGCGCGAAGTCGCCGGTCATCGCGCGCAGCGTCGCCGAATCGGGCAACGAGACGCGAGGGGTGGTGATCTCCACCTGCGTCGGTTCAACGGCCTGAGCCGTCAGGGGCAGCACGGCCAAGGTCACCAAGGTGGTGGACAGGGCGCGAAGGGCATGGCGTGACATGGGAACCTCGTCGACAGGTGGATGACGAGGTCAGTGGGCCGGGATGACGTCGCGGCCGTCTGCAGGAAGGCGACGGTTGCGAGCTTGAAGGCGGTGAGCCGCCATGCCTGCCGACGAACGGCAATGGCCTGTACCTGCGGGTCGCAATGGCGCACTGCCGACGCCAGAACGAAAAAACGCCGGCACGAGGCCGGCGTCGGGACCCGTGGCGTGGCCGCTTACAGCAGGTGCTTCACGCCGTCCTGCTCGCCGGTCAGCTCGGCCAAGGTCTTGTCGATGCAGGCCTGGCTGAACTCGTCGATGGGCAGGCCCTCGACGATCTTGTACTGGCCGCCTTCGGTGGTGACCGGGAAGCCGAACATCACGTCCTTGGGGATGCCGTACTCGCCGTTGCTGGGCACGCCCATCGTGACCCATTCGCCGTTGGTGCCCAGGGCCCAGTCGCGCATGTGGTCGATGGCGGCGTTGGCGGCGCTGGCCGCCGAGCTCAGGCCACGCGCCTCGATGATGGCGGCGCCGCGCTTGCCCACGGTGGGCAGGAACACGTCCTTGTTCCAGACCTGGTCGTTGATCATGTCCTTGACCGACGCGCCGTCGATGGTGGCGAAGCGGTAGTCGGCGTACATGGTCGGGCTGTGGTTGCCCCACACGGCCAGCTTGCGGATGCTGGCCACCGGCTTGCCGGTCTTGGCGGCGATCTGGCTGGCGGCGCGGTTGTGGTCCAGGCGCAGCATGGCGGTAAAGTTCTCGCGCTTCAGGTCGGGCGCGCTCTTCATCGCGATGTAGGCGTTGGTGTTGGCCGGGTTGCCGACCACCAGCACCTTCACGTCACGGCTGGCCACGGCGTTGAGCGCCTTGCCCTGGGCGGTGAAGATCTGCGCGTTGGCGGCCAGCAGGTCCGCGCGCTCCATGCCGGGGCCGCGCGGGCGGGCGCCGACGAGCAGGGCGTAGTCGGTGTCCTTGAAGCCGGTCATCGGGTCGCCGTGGGCCTCCATGCCGGCCAGCAGCGGGAAGGCGCAGTCCTCCAGTTCCATCATCACGCCGCGCAGCGCCTTCTGGGCCTTCTCGTCGGGGATCTCCAGCAGCTGCAGGATCACCGGCTGGTCCTTGCCCAGCATTTCGCCGGAGGCGATGCGGAACAGCAGGGCGTAACCGATCTGGCCGGCGGCACCGGTGACGGCCACGCGGACGGGCTTCTTGCTCATGGAGGGCTCCTGGATCAAAGGTCCGGTCGGCGACCGGGGTGGAGGATGGGGCAAACCCGCAATTCTACGCCGGCGGCTGACGCCACTCTTATGTCTTATGCAAGACATGCAGGCACAATAGCGGCATGTCCCGTGCCCCGGCGCCCCGCCCATGACCGACCTCGCCGCGCGCGCCGTCGGTGCCGAGCCGACGCCGTCGTTCAGCCCGCTGTACCAGCAGATCAAGGGCCTGCTGCTGCGCAGCCTGCAGGGCGGCGAGTGGCGGCCGGGCGAGGCCATCCCCAGCGAGATGGAGCTGGCGGCGCGCTTCAAGGTCAGCCAGGGCACGGTGCGCAAGGCCATCGACGAACTGGCCGCCGACAACCTCGTCGTGCGCCGCCAGGGCAAGGGCACCTTCGTCGCCACGCATGCCGAGGAGCGCACGCAGTACCGTTTCCTGCGCCTGCAGCCCGACGATGCCGACGCCACCGCGCTGCGCCGCCGCCTGCTGGAGTGCCGCCGCCTGCGCGCACCGGCCGACGTGGCGCGTGCGCTGGATCTGAAGGCTGGCGAGAGCGTGGTGCTCATCCGCCGCCTGCTGCTGCAGGGCGAGCAGCCCGTGGTGCTGGACGAGATCTGGCTCCCGGCTGCGCCGTTCAAGGGCCTGAGCGCCGAACGCCTGGCCGCCAACCGCGGGCCAATGTACGCCTACTTCGAGGCCGAGTACGGCGTGCACATGTCGCGCGCCGACGAGAAGATCCGCGCCGTGCCGGCCACCGGCGACGGCGCACAGGCGCTGGCGGTGGCCGAAGGCACGCCGCTACTTTCCGTCGAGCGCCTGTCGTACACGTACGGCGACAAGCCCGTGGAACTTCGCCGCGGCCTCTACCGCACCGAGTCGCACCACTACCGCAACGTGCTCACCTGAACCTCGCCGTCGACGGCTTTCGTGCCCTGCCAAGCACCGCGTAAGCCTGCGGCGTTGCAATAAACTCAGTTGGTTTCACATCCGGACAACCCCCAAAACAACATGGCCGAGTCCTCAACAAGAGTCGCCCCCGCCAACCGCCCGGGCCCCATGCGTCTGACCGACGCGCTGCAGTACCGCCTGCCGCTGGCGGGCGTGGTGTCCATCCTGCACCGCGCCAGCGGCGCACTGATGCTGGTGCTGCTGCCCTTCGTGATCTGGATGTTCGACACCAGCGTCAGTTCCGAAGTGAGTTATGACGTCTTCGTCAGCGCCTTTTCGTCCGGGCTCGGCGTGTTCCCCGGCTGGTTCGTCAAGATCGTGGCCCTGGCGCTGATCTGGGCCTACCTGCACCACTTCATCGCCGGCGTGCGCCACCTGTACATGGACGCCACGCACAGCGTGACCAAGGAATTCGGCCACCAGTCGGCGGTGACGACCCTGGTGCTGTCGATCGCGCTGACCGTGGTGCTGGGCGCCAAGCTGTTCGGCCTGTTCTGAGGATCACCACGATGGCTGTCAACTACGGATCCAAGCGCGTCGTCAGCGGTGCGCACTACGGCCTGCGCGACTGGCTGGTCCAGCGCGCCACGGCGGGCCTGATGGCGCTGTTCACGCTGGTCGTGATCGTGCAGGTGCTCATGCCCGGCCCGATGGGCTACGACAAGTGGGCCGGCATCTTCTCGGCCCAGTGGATGAAGGTGCTGACCTTCACCGTGATCATCGCGTTGGCCTGGCATGCCTGGGTCGGCACGCGCGACATCTGGATGGACTACGTCAAGTCGGCTGGCCTGCGTCTGGTGATGCAGGTGGCCACCATCGTCTGGCTCGTGGGCTGCGCCGGCTGGGCGGTTCAGGTGCTCTGGAGGCTGTAAACATCATGGCACTGGCCAATCTCCCCCGTCGCAAGTTCGACGTCGTCATCGTCGGTGCCGGTGGCTCCGGCATGCGCGCGTCGCTGCAGCTGTCGCTCGCCGGCCTCAACGTGGCCGTGCTGTCCAAGGTCTTCCCCACGCGCTCGCACACCGTGGCCGCGCAGGGCGGCATCGGTGCCAGCCTGGGCAACATGTCCGAGGACAACTGGCACTACCACTTCTACGACACCATCAAGGGGTCGGACTGGCTCGGCGACCAGGACGCCATCGAGTTCATGTGCCGCGAGGCGACCAAGGTCGTCTACGAGCTCGAGCACTTCGGCATGCCGTTCGACCGCAACCCGGACGGCACCATCTACCAGCGCCCGTTCGGCGGCCACACCGCCAACTACGGCGAGAAGCCGGTGCAGCGCGCCTGCGCCGCGGCCGACCGCACCGGCCACGCGATGCTGCACACGCTGTACCAGCGCAACGTGGCCGCGCGCACCAACTTCTTCGTCGAGTGGATGGCGCTGGACCTGATCCGCGACGCCGACGGCGACGTGCTCGGCGTCACCGCGCTGGAGATGGAGACCGGCGACGTCTACATCCTCGAGGCCAAGACCACGCTGCTGGCCACCGGCGGCGCAGGGCGCATCTATGCCGCCAGCACCAACGCCTTCATCAACACCGGCGACGGCCTGGGCATGGCGGCACGTGCCGGCATCCCGCTGGAGGACATGGAGTTCTGGCAGTTCCACCCCACCGGCGTGGCCGGCGCCGGCGTGCTGCTGACCGAGGGCTGCCGCGGCGAGGGCGCGATCCTGCGCAACGTCAACGGCGAGCGCTTCATGGAGCGCTATGCGCCGACGCTGAAGGACCTGGCGCCGCGCGACTTCGTCAGCCGCTGCATGGACCAGGAGATCAAGGAAGGGCGCGGCTGCGGTCCGAACAAGGACTACATCCACCTCGACATGACCCACCTGGGCGGCGACACCATCCTCAAGCGCCTGCCCAGCGTGTTCGAGATCGGCCACAACTTCGCCAACGTCGACATCACCAAGGAGCCGATCCCGGTGGTGCCGACCATCCACTACCAGATGGGCGGCATTCCCACCAACATCAACGGTCAGGCCGTGGTGCCGAAGAACGGCGACCCGAACACCGTGGTCAACGGCCTGTACGCCGTGGGCGAGTGCTCCTGCGTCAGCGTGCACGGCGCCAACCGGCTGGGCACGAACTCGCTGCTGGACCTGCTGGTCTTTGGCCGCGCGGCCGGCAACCACATCGTCGACAGCTTCAAGCGCGCCGACAAGTCGCACAAGCCGCTGCCCAAGGATGCCGCCGACCGCACGCTGGAGCGCCTGGCGCGGCTGGACAGCAGCACCAGCGGCGAATATGCGCAGAACGTCGCCAACGACATCCGCGCGACGATGCAGCAGCACGCCGGCGTGTTCCGCACCCAGGCCAGCATGGACGAGGGCGTGGTCAAGGTGGCGGCGCTGCGTGAGCGCGTGGCCGGCATCACGCTGAAGGACAAGAGCAAGGTCTTCAACACCGCGCGCATCGAGGCGCTGGAGGTCGACAACCTGATCGAGGCCGCGCAGGCCACGATGGTGTCCGCCGCCGCCCGCCAGGAATGCCGCGGCGCCCACACCGTGAAGGACTACGAGCGCGGTGCCGACGACCCGGAGTTCCCGCTGGGCCGCAACGACGCCGTGTGGATGAAGCACACGCTGTGGGATTCGGCGAGCAACAGCCTGTCCTACAAGCCGGTGAAGATGACGCCGCTGACGGTGGAGTCGGTTCCGCCCAAGGTCCGCACGTTCTGAGGTTTCACGTCACATGACCAAGCGCACCTTCCAGATCTACCGCTTCGACCCCGACCAGGACGCGAAGCCCCGCATGCAGACCATCGAGGTCGAACTCGACGGCACCGAGCGCATGCTGCTCGACGCGCTGATGAAGCTCAAGGAGGTCGACCCGACCCTGAGCTTCCGCCGCAGCTGCCGTGAAGGCGTCTGCGGGTCGGACGCGATGAACATCAACGGCAAGAACGGCCTGGCCTGCCTGACCAACCTGCGCACGCTGCCGGGCACCATCGTGCTCAAGCCGCTGCCGGGGCTGCCGGTGATCCGCGACCTGATCGTGGACATGACGCAGTTCTTCAAGCAGTACCACTCGATCAAGCCTTACCTGGTCAACGACACGCCGCCGCCGGAGACCGAGCGCCTGCAGTCGCCGGAAGAGCGAGACGAGCTCAACGGCCTGTACGAGTGCATCCTGTGCGCCAGCTGCTCCACCAGCTGCCCGAGCTTCTGGTGGAACCCGGACAAGTTCGTCGGCCCGGCCGGCCTGCTGCAGGCCTACCGTTTCATTGCCGACAGCCGCGACCAGGCCACCGCGGAGCGCCTCGACAACCTCGAGGACCCGTACCGCCTGTTCCGTTGCCACACGATCATGAACTGCGTCGACGTCTGCCCCAAGGGTCTGAACCCCACGAAGGCGATCGGCAAGATCAAGGAGCTGATGGTCCGCCGGGCCGTCTGATCCACGCCCCCCGATGGACACGCCACTCGACGAAAGATCGCTGAGCAAGCTCAGGTGGCGTTGCCGCAGGGGGCTGCTCGAGAACGACCTGTTCGTCGAGCGCTTCTTCCGCCGAGTGGACAGCGGGGGGGAGACGATAACCACACGACAGGCCGACGGGCTGATGGCCCTGATGGACCTGTCGGACAACGACCTGCTCGACCTGCTGCTCGCGCGCCGTGAGCCGCAGGGCGAACTCGACCGGCCCGACGTGCGCGAGGTGCTGGCGCTGATGCGCCAACCCGAGCCCCAACATCAAAGGTGAAGCCCGTATGACCCCCTCCGACGTGAAAGCCACGCTCTCGTTTTCCGACGGCAGCCCGAGCATGGACCTGCCGATCTACAAGGGCACGATCGGCCCGGACGTCATCGACATCCGCAAGCTCTATGCGCAGACGGGCAAGTTCACCTACGACCCGGGCTTCCTGAGCACCGCCGCCTGCCAGTCGACCATCACCTACATCGACGGCGACAAGGGCGAACTGCTGTACCGCGGCTACCCCATCGAGCAGCTGGCCGAGCACTGCGACTTCATGGACGTGTGCTACCTGCTGCTCAACGGGGAACTGCCCAACACGCAGCAGCAGAAGGACTTCGACCGCATGGTGACCGTGCACACCATGGTCAACGAGCAGATGCAGTTCTTCCTGCGTGGCTTCCGCCGCGACGCGCACCCGATGGCCATCATGACGGGCCTGGTGGGCGGCATGTCGGCCTTCTATCACGACAGCACCGACGTCCATAACCCGAAGCACCGCGAGATCGCCGCGATCCGCCTGATCGCGAAGATGCCGACGCTGGTGTCGATGGCCTACAAGTACACCATCGGCCAGCCGTACATCTACCCGAAGAACGACCTCAGCTACACCGCCAACTTCATGCGCATGATGTTCGGCACGCCGTGCGAGGAGTACGTGCCCAACGACGTGCTGGTGCGCGCGATGGACCGCATCTTCATCCTGCACGCCGACCACGAGCAGAACGCCAGCACGTCCACCGTGCGCCTGTGCGGCAGTTCCGGCACCAACCCGTTCGCGGCCATCGCCGCCGGCGTGGCCTGCCTGTGGGGCCCGGCGCACGGCGGTGCCAACGAGGCGGCGCTGAACATGCTGGAGGACATCCAGCGCAACGGCGGCGTCGAGAAGATCGGCGAGTTCATCAAGCAGGTCAAGGACAAGAGCAGCAACGTCAAGCTGATGGGCTTCGGCCACCGGGTCTACAAGAACTACGACCCGCGCGCCAAGCTGATGCGCGAGACCTGCCACGAGGTGCTCAGCGAACTGGGCCTGCAGAACGACCCGCTGTTCAAGCTGGCGATGGCGCTGGAGAAGATCGCGCTGGAGGATGAGTACTTCGTCGCCCGCAAGCTGTACCCGAACGTCGACTTCTACTCGGGCATCGTGCAGCGCGCCATCGGCATCCCGGTGCCGCTGTTCACCGCCATCTTCGCGCTGGCGCGCACGGTGGGCTGGATCGCCCAGCTCAACGAGATGATCGGCGACCCGGAGTACAAGATCGGCCGCCCGCGTCAGCTGTTCCACGGCTCCGAGCGCCGCGACGTCAAGCCGCTGGCCGAGCGCTGAACACGGGGGAAGCGGCCCGGCAGGCGCCGGGCCCGACACGCACAGGCCGCCTTCGGGCGGCCTGTGCCGTTTCAGGCGGTCACCGGTGTAAGACCGAGCCCCGCGCCGCGACCGAGTGTGTCGGCACGGGAATCCGCCGGGGCGGGCCGTGCGTATACGGTGCTGTCCTGAGCCACAATCCATCTCACTGATGCGAAATCACGCGCCCGCCCGCCGTGCCGGCCTGCTGTTCGACTACGAGTGGGACGCGCAGGCCCATGCCGCGATGGGCCGCGCCTGGCAGTTCGACCGTGCCGGTTTCGACCTCTTCAGCTTCCCCAGCAACGCGCGGCTGATCGGCTTCGACCTCGAGCGCTTCGCCGCGCAGCAGGTGTCCCGGGCGCGGCAGCGCGGCTGGGCCGGTGTGCTGTCCCACCACGAGCAGTTCGGCGCCCTGGCCGCCGCGCTGGTGGCCGAGGCCGCCGGCCTGCCGGGGCCGCGCCCCGAGGCCATCATCGCCTGCCAGCACAAGCTGCACGCCCGCCGGGTGCTCGACGCCGTGGCGCCCGAAGCCAACCTCGCCTACGCACCACTGGACGCGGCCTATGGCGACGACATTCCGGACGGCTTGGCCTACCCGGCCTACGTGAAGCCGGTCAAGGCCGCCTTCTCGGTACTGGCCGCGCGGGTGAATCACCGCGCGCAGTTGCAGGCTCACACGCGGTTCGGCTGGCGAGAGCTCTGGGTCATCCGCCGCCTCGTCGAGCCCTTCGAGCGCGTGGCGCGCCAGCGCCTGCCGGAAGCCGGCACGGCGCACCGCCTGATGCTCGAGGCTCCGGTGCAGGCACCGCAGTACAACCTCGACGGCTACGTGCACCGCGGTCAGTTGCACATGATCGGGGTCGTGGATGCGGTCATGTACCCCGGCACCCAGGCCTTCATGCGCTGGGAACTGCCCAGCCGGCTGGACCCCGCCGTTCAGGCCCGTGCGGCCGACGTGGCGCGGCGCTTCCTGGCCGCCGTCGGCTTCGACGATGGCGTGTTCAACATGGAGTTCTTCCATGACCCCGTGACCGACAAGCTCACGGTGATCGAGTTCAACCCGCGCCTGGCCTCGCAGTTCGGCGACCTCTATCGCCGCGTGCTGGGCATCGACCCGCACGCCATCGCGCTGGCGCTGGCCACCGGCGACGACCCCGCCAGGCTGCCACGCGCAGTGCCGCAGGAGGGCGCGGCGGCCAGCTTCGTCTACCGCAGCTTCGACCCCGCGGTGGTGCCGGCCATGCCCACCTGGAGCCAGCGCCGGCGCCTGGCGGCCGAGTTCCCCGACAGCCTGCTGCTGCAGTTCCCCAAGCGTGGCCATGCACTGGCGCGCGACTTCAAGTGGCTGGGCAACCACCGCTACGGCATCGTGCACCTGGGCGGCCGCGACTGGGGCCACCTGCAACGCCGCTGCCTGGAAGCATCGGCCGTGCTGGGCTGGCCGGCGCCGCTGCACCACGACCCGGAGCGGCCACGGCGCAGCGAGGTGCTGCCGCTGCGGGTGCAACCGGCCTTCGCGGGTGCCGCTGGCACCTGAACTGCGGCCCGTCGTCCGGCCCGACACCGGGCGGCGGCGACTGGGCTTGGCGCTGGGCAGCGCCCTGGTCGGTGCGCCGGGCCTGTTCGGCGGTTGCAGCTTCGTCGCTGGTGAGGACCACCGCGGCCCCGACGCACCCCGCGCCCTGCCACTGGCCCGCCCGGTGCGCATGGCCTGGGTCTTGAGCTCCGGTGGGCCGCGCGGCTTCGTGCACGTGGGCGTGCTCAAGGCGCTGGGCGAACTCGGCCTGCGGCCCGACCTGATCGTCGGCGCGTCGGTGGGTGCGCTGGTCGGCACGCTGCACGCGGCGGGCCTGGCGCCCGACGCCATCGAATCCCTGGCGCTGGACCTGAACCCGGTCACCCTGGCCCGCTTGGCCATTGGTGCCGACGAGCGCTTCAGCGGCGCCCCGCTGGCCGACCTGGTGCGCACACAGTTGCCCTCGCCGCCGCACCTCGAACGGCTGCCGGTGGCCATGGCCGTCGCGGCCGCGCGGCGCGACGATGGCCGGATCGTCGCCTTCACCGCGGGTGA
Source organism: Burkholderiaceae bacterium (assembly GCA_024235855.1). Classification (GTDB taxonomy): domain Bacteria; phylum Pseudomonadota; class Gammaproteobacteria; order Burkholderiales; family Burkholderiaceae_C; genus Rubrivivax. The sequence goes on along the minus strand of JACKLN010000004.1, from coordinate 189,454 downwards.
TGCCGGTGTGGCGGTGCAGGCCTCGTCCGCGGTGGAAGGGCAGTTCGCGCCCGTGCGCATCGAAGGGCAGGCCTACGTGGACGCCGATCGGTACGTGCCGCTGCCGGTGCGGCTGGCGCGCGCCCTGGGCGCGCAGCGCGTGCTGGCGGTGGATGCGTCGGCGCACGAGAACCGCGCGCCGCCCGGCGCCGAACGCTACCGGGCCGGCGACCTGCGCAAACGCGCCCTGACGGACGTCGATGCGCGGGAGGCCGACCTGGTGCTGCACCCGCACTTCGGCTACTGGGTCAGCCTGTCACGCGATTTCCGCGAGCGCGCCATCGCCGCCGGCCACCGCGACACACTGGCCCAGGCCGACGCGCTGCGCCGGCTGCACGCCTGACGGCGCTCACACATCCGCCAGCCGCGCACTGGCCAGGTAGCCCATGCCGCCCAGCACCGTCTGTTGATGCCACTGCACGCAGCGCGGTTGCAGCAGGCTCCAGGGGCGCCACAGGTCGGCCGCCTTGGCGTTGTAGGGCCGGTTCTTCAGCCACGGCAGCAGGTTCAGCGGCCCCGTCCACCAGGGGAAGAACTTCATGCCGCACACGGCGATGCGGGCGCCCGGCTTCAGTTGCCGCAGCAGGTTCTCTAGCGCTGCCGCCGTGCGCAGGATGTCGTGCGTGAAGTTGAACAGCGCGGCATCGGCCGGCTCGGGCAGCTGCACCGATTCGGCCGGCGCCAGCGCATGCCAGACATTGCCCCAGCCTTCGCGCCGCACGCGCTGCTGCGCCTGTTCGAACATCTCCGGGCTCTGCTCCACGCCCAGCACACGACCGCTGGGGCCCACCCCGTCACGCAGCAGCGCATAGCTCAGCCCGGTGCCCGCACCCACGTCCAGCACCACGTCGCCGGGCTGCAGCGCCAGCAGGGCCACCGTGCGCCGGCGCAGTGCCATCGTGCGCTCGGCGCTGGCGTCGTAGCCGGCGGCAGCCCGGCGGTAGCGCTGGATCGACAACTGGTTGTCAGGGATCATGCCGCGGCGGCCACCCGCGTCGATGCGTGCAGCCCCATCACGCCGATCACGATGAGCCCGATGCTGGCCAGCTTCAGCGCCGTGGCCGGCTCGCGGAACCAGAAGAAGCCGATCAGTGCCGTGAGCACCGTGCCGACGCCCGACCACACGGCATACACCACCGACAGCCCCAGCGTGCGGATCACCAGCGTGTTGAGCGCGAACGACGCGGCGTAGAAGACGAAGATCAGCACCGACGGCGTGAGCCGGGTGAAGCCTTCGGACAGGCGCATGCAGGTGGTGCCGGCCACCTCCAGCACGATGGCCCCGGCCAGCACGGCCCAGGCCTGGTTCAAGCTTGGAATCCACATGGCCACGATGATGCCCGTTTAGCATCACGGCCGGATCACGCCACACCAGGAGACGCGCCATGCTCGCCATCATTGGCGGCACCGGGCTGTATCAGCTGCCGGGCCTGCAGACCGAGACCCACCACCCCGCCGCCACCCCGTTCGGCGACGCGTCGGCCCCGGTGCAGCAGGGACGGCTGGGCGGGCAAGCCGTGCTGTTCCTGCCGCGCCATGGCGCCGGCCACCGCCTGTTGCCGCACGAGGTGAACTACCGCGCCAACGTGTTCGCGCTCAAGCGCGCCGGGGCGACGATGGTGCTCAGCGTGTCGGCCTGCGGCAGCCTCACCGAGGAGCTCGCGCCCGGTCACTTCGCGCTGCCGCACCAGTACATCGACTGGACACGCGGCCGCCGCGAGACCAGCTTCTTCGGCCGTGGCGTGGCCGCGCACGTGTCCACCGCCGAGCCGGTGAGCCGCGCGCTGTGCGCTGCGGTGGCCAGCGCCGCGGCCCGGGTGCCCGGCCTGGTGCTGCACCAGGGCCTGACCTACGCCTGCGTGGAAGGCCCGCGCTTCGGCACGCGGGCCGAGAGCTTCCTGCTGCGCCAGTTCGGCGCCCACCTGGTGGGCATGACCAACGTGCCCGAGGTCTTCCTGGCGCGCGAGGCGCAGCTGGCCTATGCCACGCTGGCCATCGCCACCGACTACGACTGCTGGCGCGACGACCCCGAGGAACACGCGCAGATGGACGCCATCATGGCCCGCTACGCGGCCTGCGTGGAAATGGCCAAGGCGCTGGTCGGCCACTTGCTGGCGGCGCCGGTGGTCGAGCCCGAGCCATCCATCCGTCAGGCTCTGACCGGCGCGGTGATGACGCCGGAGCACCTGCTGGACGAGGCGCAGCGCGACTGGCTGGCGGTGCTGCGCCGCTGACGTCTGACGCCCACGCGGCCATCGGCGGGTGGAGAATGCCGGCACCGTCGCTTCCCTGCCGCCCATGACCGACACCACCGCCGCCATCCAGCGCTGGCTGGACGAACACCGCATCAGCGAGATCGAGTGCCTGACCTCCGACATGTCGGGGCAGTCGCGCGGCAAGATCGTGCCGCGCCACAAGTACGACCCGGCGTTCGGCCTGCGCCTGCCGGAGGCGGTGTTCGCGATGACGGTGACCGGCGAGTACCCGGAGAAGGACTTCACAGCGGTGGCCGACCCCGACATGCGGCTGCTGCCGGACGCCAGCACGATCTGTCTGGTGCCCTGGGCCAAGGAGCCCACCGCGCAGATCATCCACGACTGCGTCACCTTCGACGGCCAGCCGGTGGACCTGTCGCCGCGCAACGTGCTCAAGCGCATCCTGGCGCTGTACGCCGCGGAAGGCTGGCAGCCGGTGATCGCACCGGAGATGGAGTTCTACCTCGTGCAGGTGGAGGCCGACGAGGACATCCCGCTGAAGCCGCCCACCGGCCGCACCAAGCGCAGCGAGCCGGGCATGCAGAGCTTCTCCATCGAGTCGGTGGACGAGTACGGCGACGTCTTCGACGTGATGTACGACTGGTGCGAGGCCCAGGGCATCCAGCTCGACACCCTGGTGCACGAGATGGGCACCGCGCAGATGGAGATCAACCTCGACCATGGCGAGGCACTGTCGCGCGCCGACCAGGTGGTGCGCTTCAAGCGCACGGTGCGGGAGGTGGCCATCCGCAATCACATGTACGCCACCTTCATGGCCAAGCCCATGCAGGGCCAGCCCGGCAGCGCCATGCACCTGCACCAGAGCGTGATCGACCTGGCCACCGGCGGCAACCTGTTCAGCCGGCCGGACGGCGAGGCATCGGAACACTTCCTGCACTTCATCGGCGGCCTGCAGGCCTTCCTGCCCGCGGCCACGGCCTTCTTCGCGCCCTACGTCAACAGCTACCGGCGGCTGAGCCGCTTCACGTCCGCCCCCATCAACCTGAGCTGGGGCCACGACAACCGCACCTGCGGCCTGCGCGTGCCGCGCTCGGGCCCGGACGCGCGGCGCATCGAGAACCGCCTGGCGGGCGTGGACGCCAACCCCTACCTGGTCTTCGCCGCCAGCCTGGCCTGCGGCTACCTGGGCATGAAGCAGCGCATCCGGCCCGACGACCCGCTGACCGGCAGCGCCTACGAGAAGCCGCACCAGCTGCCGCGCCACCTGGACGAGGCGGTGGAGAAACTCGAGGCCTGCGAGCCGCTGGCCGAGCTGTTCGGCAGCCACTTCATCCAGACCTACCGCGCGATCAAGGACGTGGAGTACCGGGAGTACTTCGACGTGATCAGCCCGTGGGAGCGGCGGCACCTGCTGCTGCACGTCTGAGCGTCCGCGTTCCGCCAGGAGTGGACAGGTGCGTGAGGCAGCTGTCGGCTGGCTCGGTTCGCTGGTCGAGCCCTGGCGCGACGGGCACGTCGATCGCCGCGGGGCAACGCCCCAGGCGGTTTGCGCTCGAACTGCATTCGACGTCTATCATCTTCCGCGATGTGATGGCGTTCGACCAGAGCATCGTCAGGGAGACTCCAAGAATGACGTGGATGTTGCGCGCTCCGGCGGCTCGGCTTGCTGCCGCGCCTTGCTGGAGAAGATGGGGCATTGCCTGCGTGATTTCGCTGGCTCTTCAGGCCTGTGGCGGCGGTGCAGGGAGTGAAGCCGGCGGCGATGGAACGCCAACGCCGCCGACCAGTGCAACGACCGTCGCGGGACGTGTAGGCGATCCTCGAAGCGGCGGCGGCACCGTGCCTGCCGCCGGACGCACCGTCGAACTGTTGCGCGCCGGCGCCGATGGGATTCCTACCGGCTCTGCACTGGCCTCCACGGTCTCCGACGGCAACGGCCTGTTCTCGCTGAGGCTCCCGGATGGCTTGGCCCCGGGCCCTGAACTGATGCTGCGTTCCACGACCGAGTCCGGTGTGCCGGTGCACGCGCTGGCCCTGGGGAGCGATGTGCGCTTGGATGTCGGAAGCGAAGCGTTCGTTCGGCAGCTTCAAGTTGCGTTGGCAGGTCGAACCGAGCCATTGACTGCGGAGGTCCAGCGTCTGACGCGGCTCCAATCGGCCGCGACACTCATGACGGAGTTGCTCGACGCCGCATCGACGACAACGGACGCCCGGATCGACGAGCTCTCGTTCTGGCTTGCACGGGACAGGGCATTCCGCGGCGCAGTTGCATCCTTGCGCGATAGCGGCAACCTGCCGGCCACGCTCGAAGACGTCGGCGGCATCATGGGTGTGGCCGACGGCGCCTGGATCATTTCTGACAGTGCGTACGGCGAGCGTGCTGCAGTGCTGACCAGGCGCAGCGGGGCCGGAGCGCGTTTCGATGGGTTCACGCTCAGGCAGTCCTATCCCTCGTCTCCGTGGGCCCCGGACTCGATGCCTTCCTTCGGATTGGGCATTGACGAGGATGTCGTGACCCAATGGCAGATCTACACGGAAGAGACCGATGAGCTCACACGGGTCATCACCGGATACCTTGTGCCTGCGCGACAGTTCCGAATCGGCCAGTCCGTGGGTGAGACCTACACCGTGAACTACCTGCCGGTGAAGACCTCTGGCTACAGCTTTGACAACGATGGCGAAGAGGACGACCTGACCCGTCAGGTGGTGTCCACGGTCACCGGGTTCGACACCATCGAAGTGTTCGGGCGGCCCCAACGCACGCTACGCATCGAGGTGAAGAGCACGCTGACGATTGCCCTGACGGGAGGGGGCGAGTTCCGACTCGTGGAAGATCGCGTCGACTGGTGCATGCCGCTGGCGGGTGTCGTGCGAAGCGAGTCACGGCTGACGGTGTCCGCGCCAGGGCGCAGTACTGAGCAGACCGACTTGCGAACTGTGCAACTCCAACGTGGCGTTCAGGACGGCGTCTCCTGGCCAGACCGGGTGTTGCAGGAGGACATCGAGGTGAACTGGCCAGACGATGTCAGTCGTCTTGTGCCCATCGGACTGACGTCGCGTCGGCAGATCTTGGTCGCGGACTACGTCGACTACAAGCCGGCAAGGCTGTTCCTTGTGGATCCCGACACCGGTCGAATCATGGCGCGGAGCCGGATCGACGATCTGCCGTACCACGTCAATCGACTTGTACTGTCCCGCGACGGCAGTCGGTTGTTTGTCGTCTCGGACCGCAACAACGGTGGGCGAAACCTCAGCTACGCCCGCAACTTGGATGCTCTCCCGAAGGCCTCCGCCGACGCAGCCGGTGCGCGCGTGGTGCAAATCGATACCAGCGACCTCGGCGTGTTGAGCGCCCAGACCCTGCCAGCACTGCCGACCCGGGCGGGCAACGGGATGGCATACCCCAGAGACATGGTGGGTCGGATGCTTCCTTCGCCGTCGAGCCCGAACCGGTTGCTGCTGGAAACCCTTCCGGGGCCCATCGTCGTGGAGGGCGGAACCACGTTGCCTCGGACCTGGAGCGAACTCGGCGGCGAGTCCACATCGGGATCCTCGATGCGACTCTCCGAGATCCGTCCCACGCACTGGGTGGCAGAAACCGACGAGATTCGCTTCGCCTTCCTGGGATTTGCCGAGAGCGTGCGTCAAGGTTATCGCGTACCGGTGGGCTCGGATGGGCTGGACCTGGCTCGCAGGGCGACGGCGCCGCTTCACCTGGTCAACGGGTTCCTGCCTGACGTTCTTCCAGCAGACCAGGCCATCGGCGGGATCGCGTACACGGGCAACCTGAGTACAGCCTTCGACCTCGAATCGACCACGATCCTCGGGGAAGCGATGCCGAGGACCTATTCCGATACCGATACCGATGCCGTATCGCCTTGTCATCTGACGGCCACCATGGTGTTGTGCACCGAAGACGGGGACATCGTGGTCAAGCACCCTCGAACCCTGGCTGTGGCCCAGCGGTTCTCGCAGCAGTTCGATTTGCTGCGTGCCAGCGGCCAAGTACCTCATGGCACGCGCACCTATCTCATCGAACTTGGCGTTGGGGACGCAATCACCTATGACACCGCCGTAAGTTCATCGGAACCGATGCGGCGGCTCAGGTACCGGCCCTGATCGCCGACTGATCGCCGACTGATCGCCGACTGATCGCCGACTGATCGCGGCGTGCCAGGCATGGGTCTCCGTCTTCGACCGCGACCGGCCGCTCCATGGCGGCTCAGCCGGGGCGATCTCTGTCACCTCAGGGTTGACAGAATCAACGCAAGACATGGGTCCGAACCGGTCTCCGGCGCCGCCGACACGTCGCGTCCCCGAGCGAAGGTGCAGTTGCTCGGGCGGTTGCGAGGGACCCACGCGGTGCAGCGTCAGTCCATGATCCCCAGCCGCCGTGCCCGCTCGACCAGCCGCAGCGCCGCGCGCCAGGTCGGCACCTCCACCCACAGCCCCTCGTGCAGTGCCCGGTCCTCGCCGCGCGCCCGTGCCGCCTCGAAGGCCGCGACCATCGCGCCGGCCTGGTTCAGTTCGTCGGCCGACGGCGTGAGCGCGCCGTGTACCGGCGCCACGTGTTCCGGCCGCACCAGCGCCTTGCACCGGTAACCCAGGCGCCGCGCGTGCCGCGCCTCGGCTTCGGCCAGCGCCGGGTCGGCGAAGGTGCAGGGCGCGTCGATGGGTTCGATGCAGGCGGCGCGCGCGTCGAGCACGAAGCGCTGGCGCGCGTGGGCCAGCTCGATGCCTTCCGGCGTGCGTTCGGCGCACAGATCGGCCGCCAGGTCCTCGGCGCCCAGCAGCGCGGCACGCACGCGCGGGCTGGCGGCGGCGAGCCGTCGCACGTCGGCCACGCCGCGCGCGGTCTCGCACACGGGCAGCAACTCGGTGCCGCCCGCGGCACGGCCGAGCCGGGCCTCGTGGGCCCCGATGCCGGCGCACAGGGCGGCCACCGTCTCGGCACGGTCGGCCATCGGCAGCGACACTATGTCGGTGTCAGCGTTCATGGCGGCGGCGAGATCGGCATCGGCGTCGGCGTGGCCGGGTGCATTCACCCGCACGGCGGTGATGGCCCCCGCCGCGCGCAGACGGGCCAGCAGCGTGGCCAGGCCGGCGCGTGCTTCCGGCCGGCGCGGCGGCGGCGTGAAGTCCTCCAGGTCGACGATGACCACATCGGCACCGCAGGCCAGGGTGGCGTCCAACGCCGCTGCGCCGGGCGTGCCGCCGATGAAGAGCCAGCTGCGGCGCAGGTCCGGGTCAGCGAGGGGCGGGCGTTCGGAGCGCGTGTTCACAGTCGGGATCGTCGCAGAACTCGCACGACCAGGCACGTGCCTCTGGTGCCGCGTTGCGGTCCAGTAGGCGGCTGAACAGGCCGCGGCGCGGGGTCTCGCGCGCCCGCAGCAGCGGCGCCACGGCGTCCAGCGCGCTCTGCAGCCTCGCCGGCCCGGTGCCGGTCACCAGGGCCCAGGGCAGGCCGTGGTCGATCAGCAGCGCGCGCACGCGGTCGTCCACGGGGCCACGCACATGCGGGCCGTCGCGCTGGTGGCCGTCGGCCACCCAGGGCAGGTCCAGCGCGGTCAGCAGCGTCAGGGCCATCGTGCGCTGGTGGGCGATGGCCAACGTGTCCAGGCTGCGGTCGGCGAACAGCAGGTCGCTGTAGACGGTGGTCATCAGTGCGGTGGTGTCGCAGACCACGATGTCGTGCGCGGTGGCCGCGGCGTCGATGCGGGCCTGCGTCTCGGCAGCGATGGCGGCCTGCTCGTCGGGCCGCGGCGTGCGGCCTTCGCGTTGGCACCACAGGCGCAGCCACTCCGGCACGGCGGTCACACGCAGGCCGGTGGCCTCGGCCAGCGCGTCGGCCAGGGCCACGGCCAGGGCCGACTTGCCGGTGCTCTCGGCGCCGACGATGGCGATCTTCATCGCCGTGCTCCGTCGGTCGCCATCCGGTGCCAGGTGCGCCAGCCGACCAGCGCCATCACCGCGAACAGCGCGTACAGCAGCACCGTCAGCCACAGGCCCTTGACGGCGAAGAGGCCGACGCTGACCACGTTCACCGCCACCCAGGCCGGCCAGTTCTCCACCAGCTTGCGGCCCAGCAGCCCCTGCGCCACCAGGCTGCCGGCGGTGGGCAGGGCGTCGAGCCAGGCGATGTCGCTGTCGGTGAAACGCTGCAGCGCCAGCGCGATCAGCGGCCACAGCACGGCCACTGCCGCCAGCGCGGCCCAGCGGCCGCGCGTGGAGAGCCGGTGCACGCGCAGCGCGGCGCCGTCGTCACCGTGCCCGCGCAGCCACTGCCACCAACCCCAGACGGCCACCGCGATGAACACGAACTGCAGGGACGCCTCGCCGTAGAGCCGGTACTGCGCGAACAGCAGCGCGTAGCCCAGAGACGACAGCATCGCCAGCGGCCAGGCCAGCGGGTTGACGCGCCAGTTGCACACCACCATCCACACGGCGAGCACGAAGGCCAGGACCTCGACCACCGTGACCGGGCTGCCCCACAGCGTGAACACCTCGGCCAGCAGCGGGGCTGCGGCCGCGAGCATCGCGTCGCCCATCACGCGCGCGCCGGGCTCACCGCTTGGGCGGCGCGATCTGCACCAGGATCTCGTCGGGCTCCACCATGCCGAGGTCCATGCGCGCACGTTCCTCGACGATCTCCAGGCCCTCGACCAGATCGCCCACCTCGGCCTCGATGCGGGCGTTGGTGGCGCGCAGCGCGTCGTTGGTGGCCTGCTGCGCCGTCAGCGACTGCTCCAGCTGCCACACATGGCGCAGGTTGCCCTTGCCCAGCCAGAGGTCGGCCTGCACCGCCGCCAGCAGCAGGGCCAGCGAAAGCGTGGACAAGGGCCAGCGGCGCATGGCCTGTGCAGCAGCGGCGCGCTTACCGCAGGTTGTAGAACGCCTTGCGGCCCGGGTAGCTGGCCACGTCGCCCAGGTCTTCCTCGATGCGCAGCAGCTGGTTGTACTTGGCGATGCGGTCGCTGCGGCTCATCGAGCCGGTCTTGATCTGGCCGGCGTTGGTGCCCACCGCGATGTCGGCGATGGTGCTGTCCTCGGTCTCGCCGCTGCGGTGGCTGATGACGGCGGTGTAGCCGGCGCGCTTGGCCATCTCGATGGCGGCGAAAGTTTCGGTCAGCGTGCCGATCTGGTTGATCTTGATGAGGATCGAGTTCGCGATGCGCTTGTCGATGCCTTCCTGCAGGATCTTCGTGTTGGTGACGAAGAGGTCGTCGCCCACCAGCTGCACCTTCTGGCCGAGCTTCTCGGTCAGGTGCTTCCAGCCGTCCCAGTCGCCCTCGTGCATGCCATCCTCGATGGAGACGATGGGGTACTTGTCGCACCAGGTGGCCAGCACGTCGGTCCACTCGGCTGCGGTGAGCTGCAGGCCTTCGCCTTCCAGGTGGTACTTGCCGTCCTTGTAGAACTCGCTGGCGGCGCAGTCCAGGCCGATGGCGATCTGGCTGCCGGCCTCGTAGCCGGCCTTGTCGATGGCTTCCAGAATGAGCTGAATGGCCGCCTCGTGGCTGGCCACGCTGGGGGCGAAACCGCCTTCGTCGCCCACCGCGGTGCTCATGCCCTTGGCGTCGATGATCTTCTTCAGCGCGTGGAAGACCTCGGCGCCGTAGCGCACGGCCTCGCGGAAGCTGGGCGCGCCCACCGGCAGGATCATGAACTCCTGCAGGTCGAGGTTGTTGTTGGCGTGCGCGCCGCCGTTGATGACGTTCATCATCGGCACCGGCATCTGCATGCCGCCCATGCCGCCGAAGTAGCGGTACAGCGGCAGGCCGGACTCTTCCGCCGCGGCGCGTGCCACGGCCATGCTGACGGCCAGCATCGCGTTGGCGCCCAGGCGGCTCTTGTTGTCGGTGCCATCCAGATCGATCAGCGTCTTGTCCAGGAAGGCCTGCTCGCTGGCGTCCAGGCCCAGCACGGCCTCGGAGATCTCGGTGTTGACGTGCTCCACCGCACGCAGCACACCCTTGCCCAGGTAGCGCGCCTTGTCGCCGTCGCGCAGCTCGATGGCCTCGCGGCTGCCGGTGCTGGCGCCGCTGGGCACGGCGGCGCGGCCCATCGTGCCGCTTTCCAGCAGCACGTCGCACTCGACGGTGGGGTTGCCGCGGCTGTCGAGGATCTCGCGGCCGACGATGTCGACGATGGCACTCATGGTTGTTCTGCTCAGCTCAGAGTTGTGGATTCGGATCAGACGGGCTGGTCGACGCCCTCGACCAGCACCATGTCGAAGAACGACGTGGCGCCGTCGCGCAGCGGCTTCACGCGGGTGGCGTAGTCGCTGGTCTCGTAGAAGGCCTTGGCCTGCGCGAAGCTCGGAAACTTCAGCAGGGCGATGCGGTGCGGCTGCCAGTCGCCTTCCAGCGTCTCGTGGCGGCCGCCGCGCACCAGGTACTCGCCGCCGAAGGCCTTCACCACCGCCGGCGCCTCGGCCATGTACTGGCGGTAGCGCTCGGGGTCGCTGATGTCCATCTCGACGATCAGGTAGGCGGGGGCGGTCATCGGGTGTCCTCGGTGGTCTTCAGCAGCTGAAGTCGTTCTCCAGCAGCGGCTGGGTCTTGACCACGCGGTCCAGCGCCACCAACTGCGCCAGCAGCGCGCGCATGTGCTTCAGCGGTACGGCGTTGGGCCCGTCGCTCTTGGCGTTCAGCGGGTCGGGGTGGGTTTCCATGAACAGGCCGGCCACGCCCACGGCCACGGCGGCGCGGCTGAGCACGGGCACGAACTCGCGCTGGCCACCGGAACTCGTGCCCTGGCCGCCGGGCAGCTGCACGCTGTGGGTGGCATCGAAGACCACCGGCGCGCCCGTCTCGCGCATGATGGCCAGGCTGCGCATGTCGGAGACCAGGTTGTTGTAGCCGAAGCTCGCACCGCGCTCGCAGGCCAGGAAGCGGTCTTCCGACAGGCCCGCCTCGCGCGCGGCGGCGCGGGCCTTGTCGATGACGTGCTTCATGTCGTGCGGCGCCAGGAACTGGCCCTTCTTGATGTTCACCGGCTTGCCGCTTTGCGCCACGGCGCGGATGAAGTCGGTCTGCCGGCACAGGAAGGCCGGCGTCTGCAGCACGTCCACCACCGCGGCCACGGCCGGGATCTCGGCTTCGCCGTGCACGTCGGTGAGCACCGGCACGCCGAGTTCCCGTTTCACCTTGGCCAGGATCTCCAGCCCGCGCTCCATGCCCGGGCCGCGGAAGCTGGCGCCGCTGCTGCGGTTGGCCTTGTCGTAGCTGCTCTTGAAGATGAAGGGGATGCCGAACTCGGCGGTCATCTCCTTCAGCGCGCCCGCCACGTCCATCTGCAGCTGCTCGCTCTCGACGACGCAGGGGCCGCTGATCAGGAAGAAGGGCCGGTCCAGGCCGACGGGGAAGCCGCAGAGTTCCATCGTGAACCTCAGGCGGCCTTGGCCTGGTTGGCCTCATGGCGCGCCAGCGCCGCCTTCACGTAGCTGGTGAACAGCGGGTGGCCGGCCCAGGGCGTGCTCTTGAACTCCGGGTGGAACTGCACGCCGACGAACCAGGGGTGCGTGTCCTGGGGCAGTTCGACGATCTCGGTGAGCTTCTCGCGCTGCGTGATGGCGCTGATCACCAGGCCGGCCTGCTGCAGGCGCTCCAGGTAGTGCTCGTTGGCCTCGTAGCGGTGGCGGTGGCGCTCGGTGACCACCGGGCCGTAGATCTGGTGCGCCAGCGTGCCGGGCTTGACGTCCGCGCTCTGCGCGCCCAGGCGCATGGTGCCGCCGAGGTCGGAACTGGCGCTGCGCTTCTGGATGCTGCCGTCGCTGTCCTGCCACTCGTCGATCAGCGCGATGATGGGGTGCGGCGTCTCCGGGTCGAACTCGGTGCTGTTGGCACCGTCCAGCCCGGCCATGTGGCGCGCGTATTCGATGGTGGCCACCTGCATGCCCAGGCAGATGCCCAGGTAGGGCACGCGGTGTTCACGCGCGAACTTCGCGGCCAGGATCTTGCCTTCCACGCCGCGCTTGCCGAAACCGCCGGGCACCAGGATGGCGTCGAACGCGGCCAGCTTGTCCACCGAGGCCGGCGTCAGCGTCTCGGAATCGACGTAGTCGATCTCCACCCGCGCGTGGTTGTGGATGCCGGCGTGGCGCAGCGCCTCGTTGAGCGACTTGTAGCTGTCCGACAGGTCGGTGTACTTGCCGCACATCGCGATCTTCACGGTGGCGCGCGGGTGCGTGACCTCGTGCACCAGGGTGTCCCAGCGCTTCAGGTCGGCGGGCTTGGTCAGCAGCTGCAGCTTCATGCAGATCAGCTCGTCCAGGCCCTGCTCGTGCAGCATGCGCGGTACCTTGTAGATGGTGTCCACGTCCCACATGCTGATCACCCCGTGCCGCGGCACGTTGGTGAACAGGCTGATCTTGTCGCGCTCGTCCTCGGGCACCTCGCGGTCGGCGCGGCACAGCAGCGCGTCGGGCTGGATGCCGATCTCGCGCATCTTCTGCACCGTGTGCTGCGTGGGCTTGGTCTTCAATTCGCCCGCCGCGGCGATCCACGGCACGTAGGTCAAGTGCACGAAGGCGGCGCTGTTGGGGCCGCCGCGCAGCGCCATCTGGCGGACGGCCTCCAGGAAGGGCAGGCTCTCGATGTCGCCCACCGTGCCGCCCACCTCGACGATGGCCACGTCCACGCCGGCCGCACCGCGGGCCACGAACTCCTGGATCTCGTTGGTGACGTGCGGGATCACCTGCACCGTCTTGCCCAGGTAGTCGCCGCGCCGCTCCTTCTCGAGCACGCTCTTGTAGATCTGGCCGGTCGTGAAGTTGTTGGCCCGCTTCATCCGGGTGCTGATGAAGCGCTCGTAGTGGCCCAGGTCGAGGTCGGTCTCGGCACCGTCGTCGGTGACGAAGACCTCGCCGTGCTGGAAGGGGCTCATCGTCCCTGGATCCACGTTCAGGTAGGGATCCAGCTTCATCAGAGTGACCTTGAGCCCGCGCGACTCGAGGATGGCCGCCAGCGACGCCGACGCGATGCCCTTGCCCAGGGAAGACACCACGCCGCCGGTGACGAAGACGTATTTGGTCATGCAAACCGGCGCCCGCCTGCCAGCCGGCCGCGCCAGCCGGTGCGAACGCCCCGTTGGTAAAGCACGAGTATACGGGCCGGACCGAACCGGGCCGCCCCCGTGGGTGCTCAGGCGCCGGTCGCGGCCGGCCGTTTCGCCAGCCGCGCGCGGCCGGCGCGCGAGCCATTTGCGCGCCCGAGCTGGGCGCTGATCCAGGCGCCGGTGTCGGCCAGCGCGTCCTCGTCCACGCCCGTGGCCGCGCCCAGGCCGTGCAGCAGGTAGACCAGGTCCTCGGTGGCCACGTTGCCGGTGGCGCCCTTGGCGTAGGGGCAGCCGCCCAGGCCGGCCACCGAGCTGTCGAACACGCGCAGCCCGAAGCCATAGGACGCGGCCACGTTGGCCACCGCCATGCCGTAGGTGTCGTGGTAGTGCCCGGCCAGCGCCGCCACCGGCACCCGCGCCGCGGTGGCTTCCAGCAGCGCCAGCACGCTGGCCGGCGTACCGGCGCCGATGGTGTCGCCCAGCGACACCTCGTAGCAGCCCATGGCGTGCAACTCCGCCGCCACCGCCGCGGCCTGCGCCGGCGCCACCGCACCTTCGTACGGGCAGGCCACCACGCAGGACACGTAGCCGCGCACGCGCACGCCGTCGCGTGCCGCCGCGGCCATCACCGGCGCGAAGCGGGCCATCGATTCGGCGATGCTGCAGTTGATGTTGCGCTGCGAGAAACTCTCGCTGGCGGCGCCGAAGATCGCCACCTCCTTTGCGCCGGCGGCCACGGCGGCCTCGTAGCCCTTCAGGTTCGGGGCCAACACCGGGAAAGCGACGTCCGACCGCGCCGGAAGGCCGGCCATGACATCCGCCTGATCGGCCATCTGCGGCACCCACTTCGGGCTGACGAAGGCGGTGGCCTCGATGCAGCGCAGCCCGGCGTCGGCCAGCCGCCGGATGAGCTCCAGCTTCACCGCGGTGGGCACCGGGTTCGGTTCGTTCTGCAGCCCGTCGCGCGGGCCGACCTCCACGAGGCGCACGGTCTCGGTCATGGCGTCTTCTCCTCCAGCATCGTCTGCAGTTCGGCCTGCACCGCGTCGGCGGTGGCCTGCGGCTGCTCCATCGGGAACAGGTGCGAGCCCTCGATCCAGCGCAGCCGGCCGCGGGTGACGGCGCGCGTCAGCGCCAGGCCCACCTGCCGCACCTCGGTGGACTGCGTGCCGCCGATGAAGGCCACCGGGCACTGCGGCGGATGGCGGTGCAGCACGCGGTCGAAGACGTGGGGCAGCGTGTTGTAGATGTGGGTCTCCACGGCGCGTCGGAAGGCCAGCTGCACGCCACCCTCGGGTGCCGGCTCGGTGCCGGCGGCGATGTAGTCGGCCAGCACGCCCGGCGCCCAGCGCGCGAAGGCGGGCTTGGCGGCGAAGTGCGCCAGCGCCGCGTCGCGCGACGGCCAGCGCTCGCGCCGCGTCTGCGACACCTTGCCCGGCGACACGCGGCCGATCAGCCGCGTGGCCTTGACGACCTGGATGCTGTGCGCGCGCCAGCCGCCGACCACGGGTGAATCCACCAGCACCACGCCGCGGGCCAGGTCCGGCCGGTGGCAGGCCGCCAGCAGGGCCAGGTAGCCGCCCAGCGAATGGCCGACCAGCCACACGGGCCGGCCGGCGGTGTGCACGCGGATGAAGTCGATCAGTTCGTCGCGCAGGTGCGGCCAGTTGCTGCTGACCGGGTAGCGCGGGTCGTGGCCGAACTTCTCCGGCGCCAGCACGTGCCAGCCGGCCGCGCGCCAGTGTTCGAACAGTTGGCGGTAGGTGCCGGCCGGAAAGCCGTTGGCGTGGCAGAAGACGAGGGTGCGGGGCATCGGTGCGTGATTGTCGCCGCCCGGCCCGGCGCCTGCCGTTGGCCCGCGACGCTCAAGGCCGCTGGTGCAGCACCATTGGTAGCACCTCGACGGCGCCGGCGTCGCGCAGCAGCGCCCCGGCCACCGTGACCGTCCAGCCGCTGCGCAGGCTGGCGTCCACCAGCAGCAGCGGTCCGTCCGTGGGCACGCGGGCGTCCTCGACCAGCCGCAGCGATTGCCGCAGCGCGGTCACGCGCGCCGCCGAGGCGAGGTCATCACTCGGCTCGGGGCCGTGGTGGTCCAGCAGCGGCAGCAGTGGCAGGCGGCCGACGCGGGCCAGGTGGGCCGCCATCGAATCCACGAGCCGGGGGTGGCGCCGCGAAGGCATGGGCACCACGGCCACCGGGCGTGCGTTCCACTGCGATCGCCAGCGCGCCAGCACATCGACCAGGCCCTGCAGCACCGGCGCCGGGGCTTCGGTGTCGGGGCCATCGAGCAGCGGCCGCAGCAGCGCGGACCAACCCGGGTCGTCGGCAAAGGCCAGGGCCCGCCCCGGGCTGGCACCCTGGATCCGCCCCTTGCGGCCTGCCACGCCGGTGGGCCAGAGCTTGCGCGGCTCCAGCACCACGTCCTGGCCGCGTGCGTGGGTCAGCGCCTGTTGCACGCGGGCCGGCGAAGGCTGCGCACCCGGGGGAGGCAGCTCGCCCGTGCAGACGCTGCAGCGGCCGCAGTCCTGCGGGTCGGGGTCGTCCAACGCCTGCTGCAGGAAGCGCATCAGGCAGCCACGGCCGGCGGCGAAGCGGCGCATCAGGTCGGCTTCCTGCGCGCGTACGCGGGCCAGCGCCTGCCAGCGTGGGGCGTCGAAGGTCCAGGGGCGGCCGGTCAGCGCCCAGGCCCGGCCCTGGCGCTGCACCACGTCCTCCACGGCCAGGATCTTCAGCAGCGCCTCGATGCGTCCGCGGCGCAGCGTCGTGGCCTGTTCCAGCTCGACCACCGACAGCGGCCCGTCGGCCAGTGCCGCCAGCAGCCGGTCCACCCGCGCCGGTTCCGGCACGCCGGCGGTGGCGAAGTAGGCCCACACCGCCTCGTCGCTGTCGGCCGGCAGCAGCACGGCCACCGCGTCGGGCAGGGCGCGGCCGGCGCGGCCCACCTGCTGGTAGTAGGCCACCGGCGACGCCGGCGAGCCGACGTGCAGGCAGAAGGCGAGGTCGGGCTTGTCGTAGCCCATGCCCAGCGCCGACGTGGCCACCACGGCCTTCAGCGCGTTGTCGCGCAGGCGGTCCTCGATGCGTTGGCGCTGCGCGGTCTCCAGGCCGCCGTGGTAGGCCGCCACCGCGAAACCGCAGTGGGCCAGGAAACCGGCCAGCCGCTCGGCCTCGGCCACCGTGAGCGTGTAGACGATGCCCGAGCCGGGCAGCAGGGCCAGGGCATCGGCCACCCAGGCCGCGCGCTCCAGCGCACCGAGCCCTGGCACCACGGCCAGCCGCAGCGACGCGCGCGCCAGCGAGCCGCGGAAGGTGCGGGTCTGCGCGCCGAGTTGCCGGGCGATGTCGTCGGTGACACGCTGGTTGGCCGTGGCCGTGGTGGCCAGCACCGGGGTGCCGGGCCCGACGCCCAGCAGCGTGCGCGACAGGCGCTGGTAGTCGGGCCGGAAGTCGAAGTCCCAGTCGGAGATGCAGTGCGCCTCGTCGATCACCACCAGCCCGGCCGCGGCCACCAGGTCCGGCAGGCGCGCCGCGAAGGCGGGGTTGGCCAGACGCTCGGGCGAGACCAGCAGCACGTCCAGCGTGCCGGCGGCGATGGCGTCGAAGACGGCGGGCCAGTCGTCCACGTTCGTCGAGTTGATCGTTGCCGCCCGCAGGCCGGCGCGGGCCGCGGCCTGCACCTGGTCGCGCATCAGCGCCAGCAGCGGGCTGACCACCAGCGTCGGCCCGGCGCCCGCCGCGCGCAGGGCCGACGTGGCCGCCCAGTACACGGCCGACTTGCCCCAGCCCGTGGCCTGCACCACCAGCACGCGCGCATGGTCGGCCACCAGCGCACGCACCGCGGCCAGCTGGTCCTCGCGCGGGCGGGCGTGGGCGCCGGCCATCGCCGTCAGCACGGCCTGCAGGTGGTCCTGAGCGGGGTCGGTCATCGCTCCGAGTGTCGCCGCAACGGGCCAGGCGGGCCGGCGGCGGGGCGGGATGCAGCGACAATCGCGACATGGACGCCCTGTACCAATCCACCCTGCATTCCCTGCCCCTGGTCGGCCGCGGCAAGGTCCGCGAGAACTACGCCGTCGGCGCCGACCGGCTGCTGATGGTCGCCAGCGACCGCATCTCCGCCTTCGACGTGGTGATGGGCGAGCCGATCCCCGGCAAGGGCGCGCTGCTCACGCGCATGGCGCTCTTCTGGTTCGACAAGCTGGCCCATGTGGTCCCCAACCACCTGACCGGCGACGCGCCGGAAAGCGTGGTGGCGCCGGACGAGGTGGCCCAGGTGCGCGGCCGCGCAATGCTGGTCAAGCGCCTGCAGCCGCTGCCCATCGAGGCCGTGGTGCGCGGCTACCTGGCCGGCAGCGGCTGGAAGGAGTACCAGGACAGCGGCACCGTCTGCGGCGTGGCGCTGCCGCCGGGGCTGCAGCTGGCGTCGAAGCTGCCGCAGCCCATCTTCACGCCGGCCACCAAGGCCGAGATGGGCGAACACGACGAGAACATCAGCTTCGAACGCGCGGCCGAGATCATCGGCGCCGAGCGGGCCGCCGAGGTGCGCGACGTGGCGCTGCGCCTGTACACCGAGGCCGCCGCCTACGCGCTGACCCGGGGCATCGTCATCGCCGACACCAAGTTCGAGTTCGGCCTCGACGAGCACGGCACGCTGACGCTGATGGACGAGGTGCTGACACCGGATTCATCGCGTTTCTGGCCCGCCGACAGCGTGCGCGAGGGCGAGAACCCGCCCAGCTTCGACAAGCAGTACCTGCGCGACTGGCTGGAGCAGGCCACCGTCGACGGCAAGCCCTGGCCCAAGCAGCCGCCGGCGCCGCCGCTGCCGGCCATGGTAGCCGCCGCCACCGCCGAGCGCTACGCCACCGCGGCGCGGCTGCTCACCGGCGCTTGAAACGGCGCGCGATCAGATCGCCTTTTCCGACGGGTTGGTGATCTTGCGCAGCGGCGCGTAGCGCGCGCTTTCCACCAGCAGCGGATGCGTGGGCTCGGTGTCGCCCAGCGGGTCGTCGATGCTCAGGAACACCTCGCGCAGCCGCTGTCCCCAGGTGCTGTGGATCATCTGGTAGTAGGGGTTCTGCTCGTCGATGCACACGTGCTCCTGGCTCGCGAAGCTGCCTTCGCGGTAGACCAGCAGGTCCAGCGGCAGGCCCACGGACAGGTTGGACTTCAGCGTGCTGTCCATCGACACCAGGGCGCACTTGGCGGCGGTGTTCAGGCGCGACTTGGGCGTGATCATGCGGTCGAGCACCGGCTTGCCGTACTTGCTCTCGCCGACCTGGAAGTAGCAGGTCTCCTGCGTGGCCTCGATGAAGTTGCCGGCCGAATAGACCTGGAACAGGCGCATCGCCTCGCCCTTGACCTGGCCGCCGAAGATGGCGGACATGTTGAAGTCCACCCCCGCGGCCTTCAGCGACGGACCGTCCTGCTCGTAAACGCGGCGGATGGCGCTGCCGAGCACGCGCACCGCGTCGAACATCGACGGTGCGTTCCAGATCGTCAGCGGCTCCTCGTGCGCGCCGCGGTCGAGCTTCTCGACCTGCAGGATCTCGCGCACGCTCTGGCTGATGCTCAGGTTGCCGGCCGAGAGCATGACCATGAAGCGCTCGCCCGGCACCTCGTAGATCATCATCTTGCGGAAGGTGCTGATCTGGTCGATGCCGGCGTTGGTGCGCGAGTCCGACAGGAAGACGAGTCCGGCTTCCAGCTTGATGCCGACACAGTAGGTCATGACGGGCGATTCCTCAGTTTCTTCAGGCGATACAGCGCGTCCAGCGCGTCGCGGGGGCTGAGCGTATCAGGGTCGAGCGCGTCCACGGCCTGGTCGAGCGCGGTAGGCTCCACGGCCACGGCCGCCGGTGGTGCTGCGAACAGGTCCACCTGCGCCTGCTGCGCGCTGCTGCTGGCTTCCAGTGCCTCCAGCGCGGCGCGGGCCTGGCGGATCAGCGGTGCTGGCATGCCCGCCAGGCGCGCCACCTGCACGCCGTAGCTGCGGCTGGCCGGGCCGGGTTCGATCTGGTGCAGGAAGACGATGCCGTCGCCGCCGGTGCCGGACGCTTCGGCCGCACTGACGTGCACGTTCATCGCCCCCGCGTGCTTCTCCGGGAACGCCGTGAGCTCGAAGTAGTGGGTGGCGAACAGCGTGAAGGCCTTGTTGCGGTCGTGCAGGTGGCTGGCGATGGCACCGGCCAGCGCCAGGCCGTCGAAGGTGCTGGTGCCGCGGCCGATCTCGTCCATCAGCACCAGGCTGTGCTCGGTGGCCGCGTGCACGATGGCCGCCGCCTCGGTCATCTCCAGCATGAAGGTGGACTGCGCATTGGCCAGGTCGTCGGCCGCGCCGATGCGCGTGTGGATGGCGTCGATGGGCCCCAGCCGGCAGGCGCTGGCCGGCACGCAGCTGCCCACCGCGGCCAGCAGCACGATCAGCG
Source organism: Burkholderiaceae bacterium (assembly GCA_024235855.1). GTDB lineage: Bacteria > Pseudomonadota > Gammaproteobacteria > Burkholderiales > Burkholderiaceae_C > Rubrivivax. The sequence continues at coordinate 169,716 of JACKLN010000004.1, read as the reverse complement.
CCACCTGGCGCATGTAGGTGCTCTTGCCGCCCATGTTGGGGCCGGTGATCACCAGCATGCGCGTCTTCGCGTCCAGCCGGCAGTGGTTGGCGATGAAGCTGCCGCTGCCCGTCTCCGCCAGGCGCGCCTCGACCACCGGGTGGCGGCCATCGTCGATCTGCAGGCAGGGGTAGGGCACGAACTCCGGGCGGCACCAGCGCAGCGTGGCGGCGCGCTCGGCCAGGCAGCCCAGCGCGTCCAGGCTGGCCAGCGCGCGGGCCAGCGCGCCAAGTTCGCCCAGGTGCGCCTGCAGGGCATCCACCAGGTTCTCGTACAGCCACTTCTCGCGCGCCAGCGCACGCTCCTGCGCCGAGAGCGCCTTGTCCTCGAAGGCCTTGAGCTCCGGCGTGATGTATCGCTCGGCGTTCTTCATTGTCTGCCGGCGCTGGTAGTCGGCCGGCACCTTGCCGACCTGCGATGACGTGACCTCGATGTAGAAGCCGTGCACCTTGTTGAACATCACGCGCAGGTTGGCGATGCCGGTGCGGGCCCGCTCGCGCGCTTCCAGCTCCAGCAGGAAGGCGTCGCAGTTGGCGCCGATGGCGCGCAGTTCGTCCAGTTCCGCGTCCACGCCTTCGGCGATCACGCCGCCGTCGCGCAGCAGCACGGCCGGTTCGGCGGCCAGGGCCTGCAGCAGTTCGCCGATGCCGGCGTCGGGTGTCAGCGCGCCGTGCAGCGCATCCAGCAGCGGCGTGCCCTGGGGCGCGGCGGCGCGCAGGGCGGGCAGGGCGGCCAGCGTGTCGCGCAGGCCGGTGAGCTCGCGTGGGCGCACCGAACGCAGCGCGATGCGGGCGGTGATGCGCTCCACGTCGCTGACGCCGGCCAGCGCCTCGCTCAGCGGCGCGAAGCCGGCCGCGTGCAGTGCGCCGATGGCGTCCAGCCGCTCGGTGGCGGTGCGCCGCTCGCGCAGCGGCTGCGTCAGCCATTGGCGCAGGGTGCGGCTGCCCATGCCGGTGCGGCAGGTGTCCAGCAGCGACAGCAGCGTGGGCGCGTCCTCGCCGCGCAGTGTCTGCACGATCTCCAGGTTGCGCAGCGTGGCCGGTGGCAGGTCCAGCAGGTCGGTGGCGCGCTGCACCTGCAGCGTGCGCACGTGATCCAGGGCGCGGCCCTGTGTGTGTTCGGCAAAGCTCAGCAGCGCGGCCGCGGCGGCATGCGCCGCCGGCAGGTCCTGGGCGTTGAAGCCGGCCAGGCTCTGCACCTGCAGCTGCGTGCACAGCTTCTTCAGGCCGAGCGCCGCTTCGAACTGCCAAGGCGGTCGGGTGGTGCGCGCCGCGGCCACGCCGGGCCAGGCCGGCGCGCTGCCGTCGTGCAGGATCTCCGCCGGCGCCAGCCGCGCCAGCCAGCCGGGCAGCTCGTCGTCGCTGCACTCGCTCAGGCCCAGGCGGCCGCTGGACAACCCCAGCCAGGCCAGGCCCCAGGTGGACCGGATGCGGTGCACCGCCAGCAGCAGCGTGTCGGCCCGGTCGGCCAGCAGTTCGGTGTCGGTGACGGTGCCCGGCGTGACCACGCGCACCACCTTGCGCTCCACCGGCCCCTTGGCGGTGGCCACGTCGCCCACCTGCTCGGCAATCGCCACCGCCTCGCCCAGCTTGATCAGCTTGGCCAGGTAGCTCTCCAGCGCATGCACCGGCACGCCGGCCATCACCACCGGTTCCCCGGCGCTCTGGCCGCGCGTGGTCAGCGTGATGTCCAGCAGCCGGTGGGCGCGGCGGGCATCGTCGTAGAACAGCTCGTAGAAGTCGCCCATGCGGTAGAGCACCAGGGCATCGGCGTGCTGGGCCTTGATGCGCAGGTACTGCTGCATCATGGGCGTGTGGGCCGAGAAGTCGCCCTGCAGCAGTTCGGCGGTGGAGGTCGGGGCGGTCATGACGGGCGACATGGTAGGCGAGGACGGCCCACGGCCGACCGCGCGGGGCTGCGATGATGCGGGCCCCTGTGCCTGCGGCCGCCGCTGCGTGGACGGGCCGTCCATGTGCCGCCGATTCACTGCCCCGTCATGACCGCAGAAGACGACCTGTTGCCGCCCCCTGACGCATCGCCGTCGCCGCAGCGGACCCGCATCGCCATCGTCGGTGCCGGCCTGAGCGGCCTCTACGCTGCCTGGCGGCTGCAGCAACTGGGCGTGCGCGACGTCGTGCTGCTGGAAGCGCGCGACGCGCCGGGCGGGCGCATCCTCTGCGTGGACCCCGCGGGCCGGCCGGTGGCCCTGGGCGCGCCCGGTTCCGCCGGCGCCGACCGCTTCGACCTCGGCCCGACCTGGTACTGGCCTGGCGTGCAGCCCCAGCTGGACGCGCTCGTCGACACCCTCGGCCTGCAGCGCTTCGCGCAGCACGAGGACGGCGACATGGTGGTGGAGCGGTCGCCGCACGAGCCGCCGGCGCACGTGCGCGGCTACCCGAGTGAACCGCCCTCGATGCGGCTGGTCGGCGGCATGGGGGCGCTGATCGAGGCCCTGTACCACCGGCTGACCCCCGGCCATGTCCTCACCGCGCAGGCCGTGCGCCGCCTGGGCATCATCGACGACGTGGTCGAGGTGCATGCCGTCCACGACGGGGGCGGGGGCACGGTCTGGCGTGTCGACCACGTGCTCTGCGCGTTGCCGCCACGCTTGATGATCGACAGGATCGACTTCGCTCCTGCGCTGCCGGCGGCGCTGGCCCGGCGCTGGCGGGCCACCGACACCTGGATGGCGCCGCACGCCAAGTACCTTGCCGTCTACCCGACGCCGTTCTGGCGCGCGCAGGGGCTGTCCGGTGAAGCGCGCAGCGCCCGCGGCCCGATGGCCGAGATCCACGACGCGTCGATGCCCGGTGGCCATGCCGCGCTGTTCGGCTTCCTCGGCGTGCCGGCCCGCGTGCGCCTGGGGGTGGCCGAGGACGTGCTGCGCGCGCACTGCCGCGCCCAGCTCGGCCGACTGTTCGGCCCGCAGGCGCTGACGCCAGTTGCCGATGTGATCAAGGACTGGGCAGCCGATGCCTGCACGGCCACGGACGCCGACCTGGACGGGGGTGGCCAGCACCCCGAGCCGCCGCCCACCGGCGCAGACGGCGGACCCTGGCACGGCCGGCTGACCGGCATCGGCAGCGAGTGGTCGCCCCGCTTTCCCGGCTACCTGGCTGGGGCGGTGGACGCGGCCGAACGTGGCGTGCGGGCCTGGCTGACGTCGGCCGGCGTCAGCGCCGCCCCCTTGCGCCCGTGATGCCGGCGCCTCGGGACCGGCAACGGCCGCACACGCCGCCCGGCACGGGCCCGGCGCCTGCACTGCCACGGGCGATCTGGGTGCTGGGCTTCGTCAGCCTGCTGATGGACGTCTCTTCGGAGATGATCCACAGCCTGCTGCCGCTGTTCCTGGTGGGGTCGCTCGGGGTTGGCGTGGCGCTCGTCGGTCTGATCGAGGGCATCGCCGAGGCGACGGCGCTGATCGTCAAGGTGTTCTCCGGCGTGCTCAGCGACCATGTCCGCCGCCGCAAGCACCTGGCCGTGGTCGGTTACGCCCTCGGTGCGCTGTCCAAGCCGGCCTTCGCGCTGGCGCAAGGCGCGGGCGTGGTGGTGGCGGCGCGCTTCGTGGACCGCATCGGCAAGGGCATCCGAGGGGCCCCGCGGGACGCGCTGGTGGCCGACCTGGTGCCGCCGGCGCAGCGCGGCGCGGCCTATGGCCTGCGGCAGTCGCTGGACACCGTGGGCGCCTTCATCGGCCCGGTGCTGGCCGTGGGCCTGATGCTGCTGTGGGCCAACGACTTCCGCGCGGTGTTCTGGGCCGCGGTGGTGCCCGCCGTGCTGGCCGTGCTGCTGCTGATCGTGGGCGTGAAGGAGCCGGCGCGCGCGCCGGCCGCTGCGGGCGGCAGCCCGATCCGGCGCGACGCGCTGCGCCGCCTGGGCACCGCCTACTGGGGCGAGGTGGCCGTCGGTGCCGTCTTCACGCTGGCCCGCTTCAGCGAGGCCTTCCTGGTGCTGCGCGCCGAACAGCTCGGCGTGGCGGTGTCCTTCGTGCCGTTGGTGATGGTGGCCATGAACATCGTCTACGCGCTCAGTGCCTACCCCTTCGGCAGGCTGTCGGACACGATGAGCCACACGGCCCTGCTCGGCGCGGGTCTGGTCGTGTTGATCGCGGCCGATGCCGTGCTGGCCTGGGCCACGTCCTGGCCGGCATTGCTGGCCGGCGTGACGCTGTGGGGGCTGCACATGGGGATGACACAGGGTCCGCTGGCAGCCATGGTGGCCGACGCCGCGCCGGCGGACCTGCGTGGCACGGCCTTCGGTGTCTTCAATCTGGCCAGTGGCGTGGCCATGCTGCTGGCCAGCGCGATCGCCGGCCTGCTGTGGCAGCAGTGGGGCGCCCCGGCGACCTTCCTGGCCGGCGCCGGCTTTGCCGCGCTGGCGCTGGTCGTCGGGTGGGCGCTGAGGCTCCGCGCGCGCCTGCTGACGCCCTGATCCGGCCCAGCCCAGGGTGTGGCGGCTGCCGCCGGCCCGGCGATCTTGCGCGACCCGCAGGGCGGCGCCATGCAGCGCGCAAACCTTCGGCGAAGGGGTGCGGTGAGTGCCTTCGGGTCTGCCCGTGCGTCAGCGCGCACCGGGGCCGAACACGTCGGTCGGGCGGCGCGGTTCGGCGAATTCGGCACGGATCGCGTCACCCTGGGCGTCGAGCGCGGGTGCCTCCGGGTAGCAGTCGGTGTCCCAGTCCTGGCCCCAGGGCGCCGCCGGTACCGCCACCATGTGCCCGCGCACCGGCATGCGGCGCGTGCGCAACTGCGGGTGCGCGATCAGGTCGTCCACCGAGTTCACGTTGCCGAAGGCCGTCTGCGCCGCGGTCAGGCGGTCGACCATCTCGCCGCTGGGCAGCGCGCCGAAGACCTCGGCCACCGTACCGTCGACGAAGTGGCGGTGGGCCACGCGGGCCGCGTTGTCGGCGCAGCGCGGGTCCTGCAGCAGGTCCGGCCGCTGCAGCACCGCGCGGCAGAAGTCGGCCCATTCGCGCTCGTTCTGGATGGAGATGACGATGTCGCGGCCGTCGGCGCAGGTGAAGGCGCCGTAAGGTGCGATCGTCGGGTGCTTCAGGCCCACGCGCCGCGGGGCCTGGCCGCCGTAGCGCGCCTGCAGGTAGGGCACGCTCATCAGCTCGGCCGCGGAGCCGAACAGCGAGACCTTCACCGCCGAGCCCTGGCCGGTGCGCGCACGCTGCATCAGCGCCTGCTGGATGCCGATCAGCGCGTTCAGCCCGGCGTTGATGTCGCACAGCGAAACGCCGATGCGCCCCAGCGATTCGACGCCGTCACCGGCCGCGCCGCTGACGGCGACCAGCCCGCTCTCGGCCTGCACGAGCAGGTCGTAGGCCTTCATGCCGGTGAGTGGTCCGTCCTCGCCGTAGCCGCTGATGTCGCAGGTGATCAGGCGCGGGTGGCGCTGGCGCAGCGCGGCCGAGCCGATGCCCAATCGCTCCGTCGCCCCCGGTGCGAGGTTCTGGATGAAGACGTCGGCCTGCGCGATCAGGCGCTGGAGCAGCGCCAGATCCTGCGGCGCCTTGACGTCGAGCGCGATCGATTCCTTGCCGCGGTTGATCCACACCCAGTACGACGACTCGCCGTGCACGGCGCGGTCGTAGCCGCGGGCGAAGTCGCCGTCGTGGCGTTCGACCTTGATCACGCGGGCGCCGGCGTCGGCCAGGCGGCTGCTGCAGTAGGGCGCGGCCACCGCCTGTTCCAGCGCGACGACGAGCACGCCTTCGAGCGGGCGTTGGGCACCAGCAGGCGGGCGCTGCGGGTCGGGGCGGGACATGGCATCTCCAGGCAGGAAGCGTTGCGACGCATTGTGCAAAGCCGACTCGGCGCGGCATGGCCGATGCGTGGGCCGCCATTGTCGGACCCGCCACGCCTGGGAAGTGCGACCGGCGGGGCTGCATGAGCGACGTTGAGGCGGCACATGGCCGGTACCCCAGGCGGCGTCGAGCGCGCCGACGGCGCCGCGGCCCGGGCGACGCCACCCCTGCCAGGTTGGGGATGGCCGTGCCGTGGCGATGGCGTGAAGGTCGGCGGACCCGGCGCCACCGTGCGCCGCCCAACGGAAGGAGGCGAGCATGAACCGCACCCTCGCATGCTGCGTGGCCGCAGCGTCCCTGGCCCTGACCCCCGGTGCCCAGGCCGGCCTCACGGGCGACACGATCAGCTGGCAGTACTACGCCTACGGTGGGCCCTACCTGGGTGCAGGCAGCCCGGGGTTCTTCACGCCAGGGGTGTCCAGCGACGCGTTCGAGGATGCCTCGGCGCACTACTTCACCATCCGCGGCAACGACACGCAGATCATCCTCGACGAGTTCGGTGGTGTCTCGCCCTGGAGCCCCTCCGAGGTGTCGCTCGACGAGGCCGGCCTGTTCGTGCGCAACGGCTTCGTGCTTGGCAGCTTCGATGCGCCGATCGCCAATGTCTGGGTCGACCCGACCAGCAGCATGGTCGGGTTCGACAGCTCGCGCGTGACCTTCACCGCCGCGGCCATCGCGGTGGACTGGGCCGAGGTGGGCTTTGCACCGCAGTCGCAGCTGGTGCTCAACGTGACGCTCGTGCCGGAGCCGGCGGCCTGGGCCCTCATGGCCGCCGGGCTGGCGGGCATCGGCGTGATGCGTCGGCGACCGGGCTGAGGCACGCGCCGGCCCGGCCGTGCCCACGGGCCGGGAACCGTCAGTCTCCGGTGAGCAGCCGATCGACCTGGTCCCGGAGGGCTGGCACCACCGTCTGCTCGAACCACGGGTTGGCCGCCAGCCAGCGGTTGTTGCGCGGGCTGGGGTGCGGCAGCGGCAGCACCGCCGGTGCTGCGTCGCGCCACGCATGCACGGCAGCCGTCACGCCGCCATGGGCCAGCTGTGGCAGGTGCCAGGCCAGCGCGTACTGGCCGATGACCAGCGTGAGCCTGATCCGCGGCAAGGCCTGCAGCAGTTGTTCGCGCCACAGCGGCGCACATTCCGGGCGCGGTGGGCGGTCACCCGCTGGCCCGCTGCCGGGGAAGCAGAATCCCATGGGCAGGATGGCGACCAGGGCCGGGTCGTAGAACCGGTCACGGTCCAGCCCCATCCACTGGCGCAGGCGATCGCCGCTGGCATCGTCGAAGGGCACACCGCTGGCGTGCACCTTGCGGCCCGGTGCCTGGCCGGCGACGAGGATGCGTGCGCGCGCATCGGCCTGCAGCACGGGCCGTGTTCCGTGCGGCAGGTGGGGCGCGCAGACCGCGCAGGCGCGCACGGCCTCGAGCAGGGGTCGCAGCGCGGGGCAGGTCTTCATGGTGGCTGAGGCAGGCACGGCGTGCAACGGCGTGGGATAGGTCTGCGCCCTCCAACTCGGTCCGGCGTGGTCCGCTCTTCTTACAGTAGCCCATTGGCAGCCTCGCCGCTCATCTACAGAGGCCGCTGCGACGACCCCGTGCGCCGGCGCAGGCGGGTGGACGCGGCGCGCCGTGATCAGCCAGGTGCAACGCGCCAATTCACCCGCAGCACGGCCTCGCCACCGCCGGCCACGGGCACGCGCTGCGTGTCCTGTCCGACTGCGTTCAACTGCAGCAGGCGCTGTTGCAGCGCAGGTTCCGCCTCGTGCCAGTTCAGCGCCGGCTCGCTGTGCTGCCGCTGCGGCTTGCGGCCGCGCTCCTGGCGCGTCCAGGTGCCCGCGAGCACCGGCGCCACCTGCGCAGCCCGGCTCCACACGCGGCCGGTGCGCGTGTCCAGCACCACCTGCAGCAGCCCGCACAGCTGCGGCTGGGCACCGTCGAGCCGGGCCTGCAGGGTCTGCGTGAAGGGCACGCGACCCTGCATGTCGTCGAACTCGCCCTCGACGCGTTCGTCGATGGCGGCCTGCACGCGCAGCCCGCAGTCGGTCTGGCCGAGGTACATCACGTACGGCTCGGGCAGGTCGTCGTCACGCGCCGCCGGGTCGTCGGCGTCGGTGCCGCCCCCGGCGTCGCGGCGGGCCCGGTCCTGGCACGCAGTGCGCGCCGTACGCGTGGCCTCGCGTTCGCAGGCCGCGGCGGCGCGGCCATAGGCCTGCAGCCGGTCCTGCACACCGGGCCCGCTGCCGGCGGGGGCCATCGCGGCCACCGCCGCAGCGCTCATGGCCGACGCCTCGCGCATCAGGCAGTCGCGGTCCTGGCCGCAGCGGGCCATCAGCGCCTGGGCACGGGCCTGCAGGGTCGCCGGGTCCATCGCGGGCGCGTGGGCCACCGGTCTGCGGTCCAAGGCCGTCTGTACCCGCTGCTGGGCGCGCTGGGCGTCGGCCCACTGGCGCGGGGCATCGCCTGGCGGCCGGCATCGCCGGCGACTGCAGGGTCTTGCGGTACGCTGCCCCGTGAAAGGGAGGTGCGCACGTGGACCGACTCGCCGTCATGCAGGCCTTTTGCCGCATCGTGGAGCGCGGCAGCTTCGCCCGGGCGGCGGAGGACCTCGGCGTGTCGCCGGCCCTGCTCAGCCAGGATCTCAAGCGGCTGGAACAGCGACTGGGCTGCGTGCTGCTGGCGCGCAGCACGCGCCGCATGGCGCTGACCGAACATGGCCGCCTGTACCACGCCGAGGCCCGGCGCATCCTGGCCGACATCGCGCACACCGAGGCATCGGTGCGCGAGGCTGCCGGCCGCATCGCCGGGCGGCTGAGCGTCAACGCCCCGCACTCGTTCGGCGTGACCGTGCTCGCGCCGCTGCTGCCGGCGTTCCTGGCGCGCCACCCCGAGGTCGAGCTGAGCCTGAGCTTCGACGACCGCGTGGTCGACATGATCGAGGGCGGGCACGACCTGACGCTGCGCATCCGGGCCGCGCTGCCCGATTCCGGGTTGGTTGCGCGCGAGATCGCGCCGGTGCAGCAGGCCCTGTATGCCGCGCCGGCGCACCTGGAACGGCACGGCCGGCCGCGTTCGCCGCGTGACCTGGCGTCGCACCCCGCCGTGGGCTATCTGCATGCGGACGACCCGGCAGCATGGACGCTGCTGGGGCCGTCGGGCAGCAGCGTAATCGTCCCGCACGGGGCCACCCTGAAGGTCGCCAGCAGCCTGGTGCTGCGCGACCTGCTGATCGCCGGCCAGGGTATCGGCGCGCTGCCGGACTTCCTGGCCCGCCCGGCCGAGCACGACGGCCACCTGGTGCGCGTGCTGCCGCGCCATGCGCTGCCCACCCGGCACGTCTACGCGGTCACGGCATCGCGCCGCGGTGCCGATGCCAAGGCGCTGGCCTTCATCGACCACCTGCAGACCGCGCTGGCCGCCGCGCCCTGAACATTCTTCACCCTGCGTGAAGAGTGAATGTGCGGCGGGCCGCTGTTTCTCGGCGGCCCGGGCTCGCATCCTTCGTGCCTCGTCTTCGACACCCGGCACGAAAGGACCGCCATGACCCGCCTCCTCGTTCTCTACTACTCCAGCCACGGCCACGTCCGGGCGCTCGCGCAGGCCCAGGCCGAAGGCGCGCGCAGCGTCCGTGGCGTGCAGGTCGACCTGCGCCGCGTGCCGGAGACGGTGCCGCTGGCCGTGCGCGAGCGCGCCGGGTTCCAGGCCGACGACACGCCCGAAGCGGCGGTGGCCGACCTGGCCGACTACGACGCCATCGTCCTGGGCACGCCCACGCACTTCGGCACCATGGCCGGCGCCGTCAAGCAGTTCATCGACCAGGCGGGCGGCCTCTGGGCGCGCAACGCGCTGGCCGGCAAGGTGGGGGCCGTCTTCACGTCCACCGGCAGCCAGCACGGCGGCCACGAGATGGCGCTGCTGTCGACCTTGGTGCCGCTGCTGCACTTCGGCATGGTGATCGTCGGCCTGCCCTACACCTTCGGCGGGCAGATCCGCGGCGATCAGATCGTCGGCGGTTCGCCCTATGGCGCCGGCACCATCGCCGGCGCCGACGGTTCACGGCAGCCCAGCGCCACCGACCTCGCCGGTGCCCGCTTCCAGGGCCGCCATGTCGCGCAGGTGGCCGCCAGGCTGGCCGCGGCACTTGGCGATGCGCTGGCGGAGGCCGCATGACGGGCGCTGTCACCAGCGGCAACGCGCATCCCGCCGCCGAGGGCACGGTGCGCACACCGCGCCTGACGCTGGACTTCTTCCACGACGTGGTCTGCGGCTGGTGCTTCAACCTGTCGCCCCGGCTGCGCTCGCTGACACAGATGTTCGACCTCGACGTGCGCCACCACACCGTCGTGCTGCAGGACAGCCCGGCGCGCATGGCGGCGGTCTTCGGCTCGGCGGCGGCGGCCAAGGCCACCATCCTGGGGCACTGGGCCGCCTGTGCGGCGGCCAGCGACGACCCCGCGCGCTTTGCCATCGACCGCATGCGTGCCGCCCCGTTCGACTACCCGCACGGCCTGCCGGCGGCGCTGGCCTGCCAGGTGGCGCAGCAACTGGGCGGACACGACGGGCACTGGCGGCTCTTCGATGCCCTGCAGTCGGCGCACCTCGGCGAGGCGCGCAACATCGCCGACGCGGCGGTGCTGGTCGACGTGGCCGCGAGCGCGGGGTTCGACGCCGACCGGTTCCGCGAGGGCCTCACCGACGCACGCACGCACCGGGCCGTGGACGCCGACCGTGCGCTGGCGCGGCGCCTGCAGGTGCGCGCGGTGCCGGCCGTCCTGGTGCGCGAGACCGGCGCCTGGCTGCGCAACGGCCCGCTGGCGGACCTGCACGCCCAGCTGCAGCGTGAGCACGACGCGTGGGCCGGGGCGCTGGCGACGGGCGGGAGCGTCGGGCCATGAGCCGCTCCACCGACCTGATGCTGACCGCACTCGCCCCCGCGGTGTGGGGCAGCACCTACTACGTGACCACCGAATGGCTGCCCGGGTGGCCGCCGATGACGCTGGCCCTGCTGCGTGCCCTGCCGGCCGGGTTGCTGCTGCTGGCGCTGGTGCGGCGGCTGCCGACGCGCCGGCAGTGGGGCCCGGTGCTGCTGCTGGGGACGCTGAACTTCGCGCTCTTCTGGAGCCTGCTGTTCGTGGCGGCGCAGCGCCTGCCCGGTGGTGTGGCGGCCACGATGGGCTCGGCGCAGGCGCTGCTGGTGCTGCTGCTGGCCCGCGGCTGGCTGGGCACGCCGCTGAGTGCCGCTGCCGTGGCGGCCGCGCTGGCCGGCGTGGCGGGTGTGGGCCTGCTCGTGCTCGGCCCGGCCGCGGCGCTGGACCCGCTGGGGCTCGCCGCCGGCGTCGGCAGTGCGGCGGCCATGGCCGCGGGCACGGTGCTCAGCCGCAGATGGCAGGGCGACACCACGCCCTTGACCTTCACCGCCTGGCAGCTGACGGCCGGTGGCCTGGTGCTGCTGCCGGTGGCGCTGGCGCTGGAGCCCGCCGGGCCGGCGCTCGAACTCCGGCACCTGGGCGGACTGGTCTACCTGGGCGGGCTGGGCGCGGCGGTGACCTACGCGCTCTGGTTTCGCGGCATCGCCCGCCTCGGGCCCTCGGTGACTGCCTTGCTGGCGCTGCTGAGCCCGGTGACCGCGGTCGCCATCGGCTGGGCACTGCTGGACCAGCATCTCTCGACGCTGCAAGGCGTGGGAGCACTCGTCGTGCTGGCCTCGGTGGCGGTGGGACAGTGGGTCGCCTCGCGGCCGGTGGGCATGCGAGGATCGGCACCTGCACCGGCGGGCCTGCCCTTGGCACGGGCTGCGGTGCCAGGCCGCAGCAGCACCCTGATCTGATGCACCTCTCCAGCACTCCGATCGACACCCGCCGGGCGTTTGTGGCGGCCGGGATGCTCTATGCCGTCATCATCGTGGCCGGGGTCTGGAGCGAGGCGGTCGTGCGTGCGCCGCTGCAGGTGCCGGGCGACCCGGCGGCCACCGCTGAGGCGGCACGCGGTGCGTTGGGCCTGCTGCGCGCCAGCATGGCGGCCGACGTCGTGATGCTGCTGGCCGACGTGGGTGTGGCCGTGCTGCTGTTCCTGCTGCTGCGCCCCCATGGCCCGCTGCTGGCGCTGGCGGCCATGGTGCTGCGCCTGCTGCAGGCCGCGGTGCTGGGCGCCAACCTGCTGAACCTGCAGGCCGCCGCGCTGCTCGCCGCCGGCGGCCCGGCCGCGGCCGTGCTCGGCGATTCGGCCGACGCGCTCCTGGCGCTGAGCCTGCAGGCCCACGCCCACGGCTACGACCTCGGGCTGGCCTTTTTCGGCGTGAATGCCGTGCTCACCGGGATCCTGCTGCGGCGGGCCGGCTGGGGGCCGCGTGTGCTGGGTCTGGCGTTGATCGCCTCCGGTGCGGTCTACCTGGTCGGCAGCGGCCTGCGCCTGCTGGCGCCGGACCTGTCGGCGGGCTTTGCGCCAGCCTACGCCTTGCCGCTGCTGGCGGAAACCGCCTTCGCCGGCTGGCTGCTCTGGCGGGGCATCCGCGGCGGCGCGGCGCCGACGCCCCGAAGGTGAGCGACGGGCGCTGCCGCCCCACCGTTCAGGCCTTCACTTCGACCACCGTCTCGAAACCGCCGAAGATCATGCGCTTGCCGTCGAAGGGCATCGGCGGGTTGCCGGGCGTGGCCGGATCCATGCGCGGGTCCTCCACCATCTTCTTCATGGCCGCGTCGCGGGTGGCCTTGTCCGGCCACTCCACCCACGAAAAGGCCACCGACTCCTCGGCCGTCGCCTGCACCGCGCGCCGAAAGTCGGTGAGCTTGCCGTCGGGCACGTCGTCGCCCCAGCTCTCGATCACCCGGAGGGCGCCGAGCTCGATGAACAGGGCATCGAAGTGCCGCGCATGGTCGATGAAGGCCTGCTTGCTGGCGGTGGGTACCGCGATCACGAATCCGTCGATGTAGGACATGCCTGGGCTCCTGGGGCGTTGAACGGCTGGCGCGCCCGCGTCAGCGGGCCTCGCATGCGCTCGACGCGCGAGCGGTGGACGATTCGACACCGCTTCCCGTCGGACGGAGGCGAGTGGGCGCACCCGGAGTCTGCGGCAAGCCGGCGGCGAGCGGCGGTCGCCGCATCGGCTACGCTCGCGCACCGCTGGCTTGCCCGACCCCGATGAACCCCACACCCGCACGACCGTGGCTACCGACCGGCCGACGCCTGCCCTGACCCCATGATCGACGTCGTCGTCTTCTTCTTCCTGCTCGGCGTGTTCGCGCGCCTGGTCAAGAGCGACCTGCGCCTGCCCGAGGCGCTGTACGAGACGCTGTCGATCTACCTGCTGCTGGCCATCGGGCTGAAGGGCGGCATCGAGTTGTCCAAGCAGCCGATCGCGGCGCTGGCGCCGCAGGTGGCGGCGTGCATGGCGCTGGGCTTCGCGATCCCGTTCGCGCTCTACCCGCTGATGCGGCTGCTGCGCCTGTCCGGTGTGGACGCCGCGTCGCTGGCGGCGCACTTCGGTTCGGTCAGTGTCGTGACCTTCGCGGTGGCCACCTCGGCGCTGGCGCGCGAGGGCATCGCCCACGAGAGCCATGCCGCCATGTGGGTGGCGGTGATGGAGGCGCCGGGCTTGGTGGCCGGCATCCTGCTGGCCAGCCGGGCGCGGGCGCAGGGCGGCGCGCCAGTGCGCTGGGGCCGGCTGATGCACGACGTGCTGTTCGGCAAGAGCGTGCTGCTGCTGCTGGGCGGGTTGATCATCGGTGCGGTGGCGGGCGAGGCGGGCACCGCGCCCATCAAGGCCGTGTTCGTCGACCCGTTCAAGGGCGTGCTGGCGCTGTTCCTGCTGGAACTGGGCCTGGTGGCCGGCGGGCGCCTGGCCGAGCTGCGCCGCTTCGGCCCCGCCGTGGCCGTGCTCGGGCTGGGGGTGCCGCCGCTGCTGGCGGTGGCCGGGGCGCTGACCGGCGTGGCCCTGGGCCTGTCCACCGGCGGCGTGGCCCTGCTGGCCACGCTGGCGGCCAGCGCCAGCTACATCGCCGCGCCCACCGCGATGCGCATCGCCGTGCCGGAGGCCAACGCGGCGCTGTCGATCACGGTGGCGCTCGGCGTCGTGTTCCCGTTCAACATCGTGGCAGGCATCCCCTTGTACATCGAGCTCGCGCGGAGGCTGACGTGACCCTCACCAAGCACCCCAAGACCCTGCTGACCATCGTCACCGAAGCGGTGCTCGAGCCCGAGCTGCTGCGCGACCTGCGCGCGCGCGGCGCGACCAGCTGGGTGGTCGGCGAGGTCCACGGCGCCAGCATCGAGGGCGTGCGCGACGGCGACTGGGAGGCCGACCGCACCATCGAACTGAAGGTGCTGTGCGACGCCGGCGTGGCCGACACCATCGCCGAACACGTGCTGAAGACCTATGCGCGCCACTACAGCGTGGCGATGTGGTTCAGCACGGTGGCGGTGCTGCGGCCGGAACGCTACTGACCGGGTCCACCGGCCACCGCGCAGCCGGACCGGAGGACCACGTCGGGACGGCGGGGCGGGCGTTCAACGGTCCGCTGCCCCAACGGCGAAGGCCTGGGCGGCCAGATCCACGAAGGCCCGCACCTTGGGGGCCAGGAAGCGCGCGCTGGGGAACACCGCATGCACCGGCACGGGCGGCGGCGCCCAGCCGCCGAGCACCGGCTTCAGCCGGCCGGCCTGCAGGGCTTCGGCCGCGACGAGGCAGGGCAGCAGCGCCACGCCCAGGCCGGCCTCGGCAGCGTCGCGCACCGCGAAGGTGTTGCCCGCGTGCAGCCGCGGCTGCAGGTCCACTCGCTGTGTCCGTGCACCGTCGGCCAGCGTCCACTGCGCGCGCCGGCTGGTGCCGGCGAAGGCCAGCGTGTCGTGCCCGGCCAGGTCGTCGGGCTGGCGTGGCGTGCCGCGGCGCTTCAGGTAGGCCGGTGCGGCGTAGAGCGCGTAGTGCAGCGTGCCCAGGCGCCGCGCGGCCAGCGACGAGTCGGCCAGCGGGCCCAGGCGCACCGCGAGGTCGAAGCCCTCGTGCACCAGGTCCACCACGCGCGCGGTGAAGTCGGCCTCCACCTGCACCTGCGGGTGACGCTGCAGGTAGGCGCGGACCCATCCACTGACGGCGATGAGGCCGAACTCCACGCCGCAGGTCAGGCGCAGCGTGCCGCGCGGTTCGCCCTGCACCTGCTGCATGGCGCCACGCGCCTCGTCCACCGCGGCCAGGATGCCCACGCTGCGCTCGAAGAACTCGCGGCCGGCCTCGGTCAGCGACAGCGCGCGCGTGCTGCGCGCGAGCAGGCGCACGCCGAGTTCGCGCTCCAGCGCGCTGACGCTGCGCGACACGCGCGCCTTGTGCGTCTGCAGCGAGTCGGCCGCCCGCGTGAAGCTGCCGGTCTGCACGACCTTGACGAAGGTGGCCAGGGTGCTCAGGTCCATCGTTGCATATTCTGACAACAAAGTGTTCCTTGAGGATGGATTGATCCATCGGCATCGCGTGCCCAGACTCCGGCCATCGACCTGCCCACCCTGGAGTGCACCGTGAGCCTGAAGGATCCCAACGTCCGCCACCCCGACGCCCGCAAGCGCATCGCCCTCGTCATCGCCAGCCCGGCGGTGTCCACCACCACCGGCTGGCCGGTGGGCTTCTGGTGGAGCGAACTGACCCACCCTTACCACGTGTTCACCGAACACGGCTACGAGGTCCAGGTGTTCAGTCCGCAGGGTGGCCGCTGCGAGGCCGACGCGATGAGCGACCCCAACGACGCCAGCGGCTACAGCCGCAGCGACCTGATCAGCCAGGGCTTCATCCACACGCCGGAACTCAAGGCCCTGGTGGACGCCACGGCGCCGGTGTCCGACATCGACGTCGCGGCCTTCGACGCCATCGTCGTGGCCGGTGGCCAGGCGCCGATCTTCAACTTCGAGGCGGCCACCGGCCTGCACGCCACCTTCGCCGCCTTCTTCGAGGCCGGCAAGGTGGCCGCGGCGCTGTGCCACGGCTGCGCCATCCTGGCCTACGCCAAGGACAGCCGTGGCGAGTACATCGCCAAGGGGCGCACCGTCACCGGCTTCGCCAACGTGGAGGAGGACTTCGCCGACAACGCCGTGTGGTCCTACGGCCTGCTGCCGCGCGACCGGCACGTGATGCCCTGGCGCATCGAGGACCGCCTGAAGGCCCTGGGCGCGAACTACGTGCAGGCCGGCCTCTGGCGCGGTTTCGCGGTGCGCGACGGCAACCTGATCACCGGCCAGCAGAACTTCTCCGGCGAGGAGACGGCGCGGCTGGTGGTCGAGGCGCTGGGGCGCTGAGACACGACCCGGTCGACTTGGAAACCGAAGGAGGGCACTTCACATGTCCCATCTCGAAGGTCGATGCCACTGCGGTGGCATCACCGTGCGCCTGCCGGCCGAGGCCTTTGGCCTCGTCGCCTGCCATTGCGGCGACTGCCAGCGCCTGCACGGCAACTTCTTCGCCATGCTGGCCGTGCCCACCGACCAGGTCGCGTGGGCGGGCGAACTCGCGCCGCAGTGGTATGCCTCGTCGGCGCAGGCGCGGCGTTCGCACTGCCCGCGCTGCGGCTCGCGTCTGGCCAAGCAGCCGGCCGACGGCCAGCGCACGCTGGTCTCGGCCGGGCTGTTCGACCGCGACCTGCCACGGCGCATCCGCAAGCAGGTGTGGGCCGAGTCCCATCCCGGCTGGTACGACCTGCCGGCCGACGACCCGGGCCCGGCACCATGAGCGACACGCCCGAACCGGTGACGGTGCTGATCCGTCGTCGCGTCAAGCCCGGCCGCGAGGCCGACTACGAGGCCTGGCTGCACCGTCTGCAGACGGCGGCACGCGGCCTGCCCGGCTACCTGGGCGTGACCACGCAGCGCCCGGCACCGGGTGCGGCGCGCGAGTACCTGAGCGCGGTGCGCTTCGCCACGCTGGCCGACCTGCGGGCCTTCGAGGCGAGCGACCTGCGGCGCCGGGCACTGGCCGAGGTCGCCCCGCTGGTCGACGGCGACGCCGCGTGGGAGGAGCTCACCGGCCTGGAGTTCTGGTTCAGTGCCCCGGCGGGCACGGTCGTGCCGCAGCCGTCGCGGCCGCGCATGGCGCTGGTGATGATCGCCGTCGTCTTCGGCCTCGTGCTGTCCATCGGCAGCGTGGTCAACGCGGCCTTCGCGCTGCTGCCGGTGGCCACGCCGTACCCGCTGCGGCTGCTGGTCACGATCAGCCTGGAGGTGGTGCTGATGACCTGGTGGCTGATGCCCTGGCTGACCCGCCGCCTGGCACCCTGGATCTACCCGCAGCGGCGGGCTGTTTGAATTCCGAAGGAGACATCATGTCCATGTGCATCCTCGGCGCCGGCCAGGTCGGCGTGGCCCTCGGCCGCGCGTTCACGCAACGCGGTGAAGCGGTGGTCTTCGGTGTGCCGGAGCCGGCGCGCTACGAGGCGGCGGTGGCCGCGCTCGGCCCGCTGGCCCGCCTGGCCCCGGTGGACGAGGCGGTGGACGGCGCCGACACCGTGATCCTGGCCGTGCCCTACGCCGCGCTGCCGGCCATCGCGCAGGCTCGGGCCGACTGGGGCGGGCGCATCCTGGTGGACGCCACCAACCCGCTGGCCCCGGGCCTGGCCGGGCTGGCACTGGGCACCACCACGTCCGGTGCGGAGACCCTGGCCGGTCTGGCCGCTGGCGCGCGTGTCCTGAAGGCCTTCAACACCACTGGGGCGGAGAACCTGGGCGACGCCCGCTACCCCGGTGGCACGCCCTTCATGCCGGTGTGCGGCGACGATGCCGACGCCCGTCGCCACGTGCTGGCGCTCGCCACCCGCATCGGCTTCGAGGCGGTGGACCTGGGGCCGCTGAAGGCCGCGCGCTGGCTGGAGCCGTTCGCGATGACGTGGATCCACATGGCACTTCGCCAGGGCCTGGGCCGGCGCTTCGCGTTCGGGCTGCTGCGGCGGGACTGACGGCGCGCCGTCCGCGACCTTCAACGCCCCGGCGCGCGCGGGCCGAACAGCCCGAACACCGTCTCGCGCAGCCAGCGGTTGTCGTCCGCCCGGTGCACACGCGCGTGCCAGAAGGCGTTGATCTCCACCTCCGGCAGCTTCACCGGCAGCGGCCGCGCCACCAGGCCGAACGGTGCGGCCAGCTCGGCGGCCAGCCGTTCCGGCACCGTGGCCACCAGGTCGCTGCGCGCCAGCAGGTGGCCCACGCTGACGAAGTGGGGCACCGTCAGGCGTACATGGCGGTGGATGCCGGCGCGCTGCAGCAGCGTGTCCACCTGGCCGTGGCCCGTGCCGGCGGCCACCACCACCAGGTGCTCGGCGGCGCGGTAGGCGGTCAGGCTGGGTCGTGGCAGGTCCAGCGCATGACCGAGCCGGCACAGCAGCACGTAGCGCTGGCGGAACAGCCGCCGCTGGTGGAAGCCGGCCTGCAGCTGCGGCAGCAGGCCGATGGCCAGGTCCACCCGGCCCTGGGCCAGCTCGTCGGCCAGGTCCACCGCGGTGTTGCGCAGCGTGCTCAGCGACACGCCCGGCGCCACCTCGGCCAGCCGCTGCACCAGCCGCGGCAGGAAGACGATCTCGCCGATGTCGGTCATGCCCACGGTGAAGGCGCGCCGCGCGGTGGCCGGGTCGAAGGCCGGGGCGGGCGCCAGTGCGCCGCGGATCAGCGCCAGCCCGGCGCCCACCGGGCCGGCCAGGCGTTCGGCCAGCGGCGTGGGCACCATGCCGGCCGGCGTGGGCACGAACAGTTCGTCGCCGAACTGGCGGCGCAGCCGGGCCAGTGCATTGCTCACCGCCGGCTGCGTGAGCCCGAGCTTGTGTGCCACGCGCGAGACCCGGCGCTCCAGCATCAGTTCGTGCAGCAGGGCGAGCTGGTTGAGGTCGGGGCCACGCTGAGTCATCACGATCGATGATGCCCGACATTCCCGCCATTCGATGGACTGATCGCGTTCGCCGGCCCATGATCCGGCGTTCAAGTCACCCCGACCTGGCCTGATGAGCACCACCTTTGCATCCCCACCGCTGGCCTGGGCCGGCGACGGCACGCATCGCATCCCGTTTGCCGCGTACACCGACGACGCGATCTACCGCCGCGAACTGGAGCGTTTCTTCTACCGCGGCCACTGGTGCTACGTGGGCCTGGCCGCCGAGGTGCCGAAGCCGGGCGACTTCAAGCGCACGGTGATCGGCGAGCGCTCGGTGATCCTGGTGCGCGACGCGCAGGGCGGCCTGAACGTGCTGGAGAACGTCTGCGCCCACCGCGGCATGCGCTTCTGCCGCGAGCGCGCCGGCAACTGCAAGAACTTCGTCTGCCCGTACCACCAGTGGGGCTACTCGCTGAAGGGCGAGCTGCAGGGCGTGCCGTTCCGGCGCGGGCTGCGCCAGCCCGACGGCACGGTGCACGGCGGCATGCCGGCCGATTTCGACACCGCCGAGCACGGGCTGAACCGGCTGCAGGTGGCGGTGCGCGGCGGCGTGGTGTTCGCGTCCTTCGACCCCGACGTGGAGCCCTTCGAGGACTACCTGGGCCCGGAGATCCTGGGCTGGTACGACCGCCTGTTCAACGGCCGCGAGCTGGTGCTGCTGGGCACCAACCGCCAGCGCATCCCGGGCAACTGGAAGCTGATGCAGGAGAACATCAAGGACCCCTACCACCCGGGCCTGCTGCACACCTGGTTCGTCACCTTCGGCCTCTGGCGGGCCGACAACCGGTCGCGCCTGCGCATGGACGCGCGGCACCGGCACGCGGCCATGATCTCCACGCGCGGCAATGCGGGCAAGGCGTCGGAGGTGTCCAGCGTGTCGAGCTTCAAGGCCGGCATGCAGCTGCACGATCCGAGCTTCCTGGACATCGTGCCCGAGCCCTGGTGGGCTGGCCCGAACCTGCCCGAAGGGACCCCGGTGCCCACGGCGGTGATGACCACCCTGTTCCCCAGCGTGATCCTGCAGCAGCAGGTCAACAGCGTGTCCACGCGCCACATCCAGCCGCGCGGGCCGGGCGCGTTCGACTTCGTCTGGACGCACTTCGGCTTCGCCGACGACGACGAGGCGATGACCCAGCGCCGGCTGCGCCAGGCCAACCTGTTCGGCCCGGCCGGCTTCGTGTCGGCCGACGACGGCGAGGTCATCGAGTTCTCGCAGCAGGCCTTCGACGCCACGCCGGGCGGCCAGGCGCTGGCGGAACTGGGCGGGCGCGACGTGGGCGACACCGAGCACATGCTCACCGAGACGCTCATCCGCGGCATGTACCGCTACTGGCGCGAGGTGATGGAGGCGCCGGAATGAGTGCGCCACCCGTCGACTTCGCCACCTGGTGGGCCGTGCAACAGCTCTACGCCGACTACGCCGCCGCGGTGGACAGCGGGCAGTGGGACCTGTGGCCCGGCTTCTTCACCGACGACGCCGTCTACCGCCTGCAGCCGCGCGAGAACCACGAGCGCGGCTGGCCGCTGGCCACGCTGGCCTTCACCGGCCAGGGCATGCTCAAGGACCGGGTCTACGCCATCCGCGAGACGCTGTTCCACGACCCCTACTACCAGCGGCACGTGGTCGGTGCCCCGGTGCTGCGGGCGGTGCAGGGCGATGCACTGCACTGCGAAGCGAACTACGCGGTCTTCCGCACCAAGCTGTCGGAGCCGAGCACGGTGTTCAACGTCGGCCGCTACCTCGACGTGATCGTGCCCACGGCCGACGGCCTGAAGTTCGCGCGCCGTGAGTGCATCTACGACACCGAACTGATCCCGAACTCGATCATTTACCCGATCTGAGGCTGCCGCCCGCCGTCAGACCGCGGCCGATCGCCCGTCGCGCAGCCAGCCCAGCCACTCGTCCCACAGCGGCCGAGCCGCCGGCCGGAAGTAGCCCATGTGGCCGATGGATCGGGTGCCCAGGCTGGCCGGGTGCAGGTCCAGCGCGCGCACCGGGGCGTTGCGGTAGGCGGCCAGGAAGGCGTCGCGCGAGGCCGGCGGCGCCCAGCGGTCGTCCAGTGCATTGAGCGCGACGATGGGCGTGCGCACGGCGGCAAAGCGTTCGGCCAGGCCTTCGGCCCGCATGGCCGGGTCGTCGAAGAAGTAGCGCGGGAAACTGCACCAGTGCCGCCACTGGCGGTACACGCCCAGCGGCAGGTCCTCGCCCATGCCCAGCAGGCTCCAGGGCAGGTAGCCCTTCCAGCGCGTGAGCAGCGGGCCGAGCACACGCCACATGAAGAGCACCCGCAAGCGTTCCAGCGGTGGCATCCAGCCGTGCCACCCGGCGCCGGTGGCCAGGGTGACGAAGCGCGCCACGCGGTGGTGGTTGGGCAGCAGGCCGAAGGCGTGCCCACCGTAGGAATGCCCCACCATCACCAGCGGCAGGCCGTCGTCGGGCACCGCGTCCACCGCCGCGGCCAGGTCCAGGCGCGCCCAGTCCAGGTAGTCCATGCGGAAGCCGCGCAGGCTGGCCGGGCGCGACAGGCCGATGCCGCGGTAGTCCAGCGTCGTCACGTGGAAGCCCTGGCCGGCCGCGTGCTGCGCGAAGCGGCGGTAGAAGCCCTGCGGCACGCCGGTGGCGCCGGCGATGACCAGGTGACCGGCCGGCGTGCCCTGGGCCGGATAGTGCAGGGCGCGCAGGCGGTAGCCGTCGGCGGCGACCAGCTCGCGTGGGGTCGCGACGATGTCGGGCACGGTGGGGTCGGTGCTCATGACGTGTTCTTTCGGGGCGGTTGTGCCGGCGTGGGGGGAAGTTCGTGGCGCAGCAGGGTCAGCAGAGCCTCGGCCGCGGCGGTCATCGGCGCGCCGCTGCGTGCCACGCGGGCCTGGATCAGCGCGCCTTCGTACGACGACACCACCAGCGCCGCCAGCGATGCGGCGCGGTCCTCGGGCACGCCGCTGCGGCCGAACAGCCGGGCCAGGCGCACGCGGATGCCGTCGAAGGCGCGGGCCAATGCGTCACGCAGGGCCACGTCGGCGGCCGTGCTCTCCAGCGCCACCGTGGCCAGCGGGCAGCCGCGCTCGTAGGCGCTGCGCTCGAGCTGCGCCTGGGCCATCTGCAGCCAGCCGGCCAGCACCGGCAGCGGCGGGGCCTGCTCGGCGGCCAGGCGGTCCAGCGACGCATGGATGTGCGCCGCCGTGGCATCGATGGCCGCCACCGCCAGCGCCTGCTTGCCGCCCGGGAAGTGGTGGTAGAGCACACCCTTGGGGGCACCGGCCTCGGCCAGCAGCTCAGCCAGGCCGATGCCGTGGTAACCCCGCTGCTGCAGGGCGCGTGACATGGCCTGCACCAGGCGCTCGCGCGTATTGGCGGCAGCCGTGGTGTCCGGTGGGCTGGGGCTCGGCATGGCTGGATTCTCTAGACCGGTCGGTCTACTGTCAAGCGAGAGCCGGGGTGGGTCGGCGGCGCCACGGCAAGCCGGGCAGGTAAGGCACGCCTGCGAAACGCGCAAGCTCGGCTTGCGCGGTCACGCGGTCACGCGGTCAGGCAGTCGCCGGCCCGCCGGCGCGGCAGATCAGCGCACCAGGGCGGGGTCGATGGCGCGCAGTCGGTGGTCCACGTAGTAGCCGCCGGTCTCGGTGTACTGCACGAAACCGCGGCGGCAGGCCGGGCAGCGCCAGACGTCGGCGCGGTTGTACGGGAAGGCGTGCACCGCGATCGGCGCTTGCGGGTGCCAGTAGGTGGTGCCGGCGTCGTGCACCTCCTCGAACGTGGGTTCGTACACGTCAGAGTCGCGCAGGGTGCCCACGGGTTCCAGCAGCGGCGGCCCCACCGGCGCCGACACCGATTCCCAGCCGGGGCAGACGAGTCGGGCGCAGTGGGGGCAGCCGGTGCTGCCGGAGACGGCCGCGCGCAGCGCGGCCGCGTCCAGCAGGGGCAGGGTGTCCACGGACATGGGGTCGGCGACGGCGGTCGGCAGTGTTGATCGGCCGCGTCAGTCGGCCTTGATGCCGTTGTCACGCACCACCTTGGCCCAGGTGTCGAGCTGCTGCTCGACGAACGCCTGGGCCTGAGCCGGCGTGCCGATGTTCACCAGGATGCCCTGCTTGGCCAGCTTCTCGGCCACGTCCGGCAACTGGATGGCCTTGTTGATCTCGGCGTTCATGCGCTGCACGATCTCCGGCGGCGTCTTCGCCGGCGCGATCACCGCCCACCAGGCCGGGGCCTCGAAGTTGGGGAAGCCCAGTTCGGCCAGCGTCGGCACCTGGGGCAGGGACGGGTGGCGCTGGGCCGTGGTCACGGCCAGGGGCCGGATGCGCCCGCTGTCGATGTGCGGCTTGGCCACGAACACCGACCCGATGGACAGCGCCACGTGGCCGGCGATGGCATCCTGCATCAGCGGCCCGCCGCCCTTGTACGGCACGTGCACCAGGTCCATGCCGGCGCTGCGCGAGAGCATGGTCACCGCCAGGTGACCAAGGCTGCCGTTGCCGATGGTGCCGTAGGTCAGGCTCTTGCCGCCCTTGCTGCCGGCCACGACGTCGGCCCAGGTCTTCAGCGGCAGCTCGGCGTGGGCGCTGATGACCATCGGGCTGGTGCCCAGCAGCACCGCCGTGGTCAGGTCGCGCTTGGTGTCGAAGGCGATCCTGGGCTGCATGGCAGGGTTCACGCCATGGGTGTCAAAGACCACGCCCCAGGTGTAGCCGTCGGGTTCGGCGCGCGCCACCTCGCCGGTGCCGATGGCGCCCGAGGCACCGCCCTTGTTCTCCACCACCACCGTCTGTCCGAGTGCCTGCTGCAGCACCGGCGCCAGCACGCGCGAGACCTGGTCGACGCTGCCGCCCGGCGGGAAGACGGCGACAAGGCGGATCGGGCCCTTGCCTGGCCAGGCCTGGGCGTGCGCCGCCAGCGGCAGGGCCACCGCCGCCAGCAGGCCAGCGCCCCAGCGTGCCAGCGTGGACAGGTGGCGGCGCCGGGCGGGGCGGCGTTCGAAACGTGCCTGCATGCTGTCTCCTGGTGTCGGAATGACCGGTCGGCACCACGTGGGGCCGCCGCGGGCGCCGGAGTATGGATCGGCCGCATGCCGCCTGCGTGCGTGGAAACACGGAGCACGGGCGACAGCCTGACGTCGTCGGGCGCTGCCGGGCTGGACATTGCGGCGGGCTACGATCCGGCATGGCCCGCCCGACCCGTCCGCTGCATCCACACCGGCTCGTGCGATGGGCAGGTCTGCGGCGGTTGACACGGGGCACCTGGTGAACGCGCTGCCGCTGCGCACCGCGCTGGCCTTGGCGCTGGCCGCGGCCGTGTCGCTGGGCCTGTCGCGCTTCTCGTACGCGCTGCTGCTGCCGCCGATGCGGGCCGACCTGGGCTGGAGCTACCTGCTCGCCGGCGCCATGAACACGCTCAACGCGGCCGGCTACCTGGTGGGCGCGCTGGCCATGCCGATGCTGCTGCGCCGCTTCGACGCACGTGCGGCGATGCTGGCCGGCGGCGCCGGCGCGGCCCTGCTGCTGGCCGCGCACGGCCTGGTGCGCAGCGACGCCGCGCTGGCCGGGTTGCGCATGCTCACCGGTGTCGCCAGTGCCGCGAGCTTCGTCGGCGGCGGCGTGCTGGCCGCGCGCCTGGCCGGGCAGGCCGGGTCCCGCGCCGGACTGGTGCTGGGGCTCTACTACGGCGGTGTCGGCCTTGGCATCGTGGCGTCGGCCCTGAGCCTGCCGCCGCTGGCCTGGCCGCAGGGCTGGTGGGCGCTGGGCGGCCTGGCCGCCGTGGCCACGGCGCTCACCGCGGCCGGCACACGCACGCTGGTGGCACCACCGATGCCGGGCGCGGCGCGGGCACCGGTGCCGCTGCGCGCCTTCGCCTTCGGCCTGGCCGGCTACGCGATGTTCGGCCTGGGCTACATCGGCTACATGACCTTCGTGATCACGCTGCTGCGCGAGCAGGGCTGGAGCACGACGGCGCTGACCGGCTTCTACGTGCTGCTGGGCCTGGGCGTGATGGTGTCGCCCTGGCTTTGGGCCGGGCTGCTGCAGCGCCACCGCGGCGGTGTGCCGCTGGCGGTGCTGAACGCGCTGCTGGCCGTGGCCACGGCCGTGCCGGTGCTGGCCTCGCATGCGCTGGCGGTCCTGGGCTCCGGCCTGCTGTTCGGCGGCGTGTTTCTCTCGCTGGTGGCGTCGACAACCGCGCTGGTGCGCCACAACCTGCCGGCCGCCGCCTGGCCGGCGGGCATCGCGGCCTTCACCACGGTGTTCGCCGCCGGCCAGATCGTCGGCCCCAGCCTGGTGGGCCACGTGGCCGACGGCCAGGGCGGCCTGGCGCGCGGCTTCGTGCTCAGTGCCGCGCTGCTGGCTGCCGGGGCGCTGCTGGCGCTGGGGCAGCGGCCGTTGCGCTGACCCCGCCGGCCTGGCGCAGTTCCAGCCGCGCCTGCTGCAGCACGGCGCGCGAGGCCGACAGCGCCAGTGCCGCCATCACGGCGGCCACCAGCAGGTCGGGCCAGGCCGAACCGGTGCCGAAGACGCCCAGGGCGGCGGCCATCACCGCCAGGTTGCCCAGCGCGTCGTTTCGGCTGCACAGCCAGACCGAGCGCATGTTGGCGTCGCCCTCGCGCCAGCGGTAGAGCATCACCGCCACGGCCACGTTGACCACCAGCGCCAGCGCGCCGACCAGGCCCATCGTCACCGGTTCCGGCACCTCGCCGTGCCACAGGCTCCAGCCGGCGCGCGCGAGCACGAAGACACCGAAGGCGCCCATGCTCAGGCCCTTCACCGCTGCGGCACGCGCACGCCACGCCAGCCCCATGCCCAGCACCGCCAATGACAACCCGTAGTTGGCCGCGTCGCCGAAGAAGTCCACCGCATCGGCCAGCAGCGACACCGAGCCGGCGGCCAAGCCGGCGACGACCTCGACGCCGAACATCGCGGCGTTGAGCACCAGGGCCACCCAGAGCACGCGGCGATAGGCGGGCGAGGCGGCGGCAGAGGGGGCAGCGTGGCAGGCGTGGTCGTGGCAGGCGTGGCTCATGGCGGGGGGCTTTGTCAGCGTTGCCGCCATTGGAAACCCTGCAGCCGCTACAGGGTCAAGCCCCGTTGCGGCACACTGTCGGCATGAAGATCGGCGAACTCGCCCGCGCCACCGGCACGCCGGTGGAGACCATCCGCTACTACGAGCGCGAGGGGCTGATCGCGCCGCCGGCGCGCAGCGAGGGCAACTACCGGCTCTACCGGGCCGGTGACGCCGAGCGGCTGGCCTTCATCCGCCACTGCCGCGCGCTGGACATGGCGCTGCCCGAGATCCGCGGCCTGCTGCAGGTGCGCGACCACCCGGCCGACGGCTGCGCCGAGGTCAACGCACTGCTCGACGCGCACATCGGCCACGTGGCCGCGCGCATCCGCGAACTGCGGGCGCTGGAACGGCAGCTGCGGCGCCTGCGCGAACGCTGCCCGGCGCCCACGGCAGCGGCCGATTGCGGCATCCTGCAGGGGCTGGCCGATGCGTCGACCGCGCCGCCGCGCCGGCGGGGAGGCGCCACCCGCCACCTGGCCGGCTCCCACGGCGGTTGAGCCTCAGCGTGGCACCGGTGCCCAGCTGAGGATGCCGCCGTCGGCCATCAGGCTCAGGTGCAGCTGGCCGTCGCGCAGCAGGTAGCCGCGCACGAAGGGCAGCTCGCGCATCAGCCGCGGCGCCAGCGAATCCGGCGGGCACATCGCCCGCGTGCCGGCCAGCGGGCCGAACCGCAAGGTGCCGCTGCCACCGTCGGCCGCCGGTACGGCCTGCCAGGTGCCCATGGCGCGGTTGCAGTCCACACGCAGGGCGGCACGGCCGTCGGGGCCGAAGTGCAGCGTATAGGCGGAGGGGTCGGCCGGGCGGGCGGTGCCTTGCGCGTCGTCCATCGACTGCAGGGCCACGAGTTGCCAGTGCGTCCCTGTCAGTGCGGCGAGCGGATCCGTGGGGGCCGATGGGGCGGTGCAACCGGCCGCGAGGGCCGCGGTGGCCACCAGCGCAGCGATGGCCGTGCGCGCGGGGCCCCTCAACGCCGAACGGCGCATGTCATCTCCTTCGCACCGTGGCCCCAGACCACGCGGGCCTCGCCGTGGTGTTCCCACAGCGATTCGTTGCCGCCGGCGTAGCGCGCGCCGCTGGCGGCCGGCTGCAGGAACATCATCGACGTGCGGTCGCCGCGCTCGACGACGGCGCTGGGTGGGTCGGTGGCGAAGAAGGTGGCCACCACCTCGTTGGACGGCTGGCCGTCGCAGACGTAGAACACGGGCCCGCGGCCCGGCAGCAGGCGGTAGCGCGCCTGCAGTTCGGCAATGCGCAGCCGGTAGGCGTCTCCCACGCAGGTGGCCGGGTCGCTCGCCTTCCAGCAGTCGTTGCGGCCCTTGATCCAGCCGCGCTGCTCGGCGGCCAGGGTCGGCGGGTGCTCGTTCTTCGCCTTCGCGCGGGCGGCGGCGTAGACGCTGGCCAGCTGCCGGTCCAGCGCGGAGAGGTCCGGGCTGGCGCAGACCCGGGCCTCGATGCTGCCGGCCTCGGCGCGGCTGCAGTCGAAAGACGGGCCGGCGGCGGCGGCGGGCAAGGCGGTGAGCACGAGGACCGCAAGCAGGGCAGGCAGGCGCATGTCCGCATGGTAGCGCCGGGCGGGCTCGGCCATCATCGCGCCATGCGCCTGCTCTCCTACCGCGACCGGCCGGTCCACCTGGGCCCGTATCCGCTCGAGCGGCTGACCCGCAGCGACGATCCGCCGCGGCTCGACGTGCTGCCGCCGATGAAGGCGCTGCGCTACATGGCCGACGACCCGTTGTCCATCGTGCACGCGATGGCGCGCTTCGCCGCCATGTTCGATCTCGTGCGCGACGGCCCGCGCAACCCGCTGCCGGCGGAGATCGCCGACGACCCGGCCGAGCGCGCCCGGCACCTGAAGGCGGCCGGCACCTACTTCGACGCATCGATGATGGGCGTGTGCGCGATCCCGGCCGCGGCCAGGCTGACGACGCCGATCCGCAACCCCGACGTCACCGCGCTCGGCGAGGAGCTCGCCACCAGCCAGCCGAAGAGTTTCGCCGCCGGCATGGACATGATCCTGGCCGACGTCATCGACTCGGCGCGCACGGTGCACGGGCCGATCGACGGCCACACGCACGCGCTGGTGGTGCTGGTGGCGTACCCGCGCGACCCGCGGCCGGATGAACCTGGCTGCGACTGGCTGCACGGCGCGCAGGCGCACCGCGCCGCGCTGCTGGCGTCGCAGACGGCGGTGCTGCTGTCCACCTACCTGCGCCTGCTCGGCCACGACGCGCGCGCCCACAGCGCGAGTTGCAGCGACGTGGACCTCGGCCGCCTGGCTGTCGCGGCCGGGCTGGCGCTGCCGGACGGGTCGAACCCCTACGTCGGCACGCGATACGGCCTGGCCGCCGTGACGACGACGATGACGCTCGCACCCGACCGGCCGCTGGCGCCCCGGCAAGACCGCTGGCGCAGCCATGGTCCGGCCTGGTGGCTGGGCAAAGGCACGCTCAAGGGCGCCTTCCACCGCGACGCCTATGCCAGGCGCGACTTCGCCGATGGCGCCTGGCCCTTCGAGACCCTGGAGCGGCGCGACGAGCCCACCACCTTCATCGACCACGACCGCGTGCCGCGCTTCCCCAAGCGCGCCGACTTCTTCGCCCGTGCGCTGTTCGGAGACCTGGGCAAGGCGGTGCAGGCGGACGCGAAGAACGCGCACTACGTGATGAAGAGCCCCATCGGCGCCTGCGCGCGGCGGGCACTGGGCGCGCTGCTGCTGCTGCAGTTCGGCGAGGCGCGCGGGCCGGTGCACGCGTCCACCGCCGACCCGGCGCGCAACGCGGCCAACCTGAAGGCCTCCTCGTACTGGCTGGGCGCCGACGCGGTGGGCCTGTGCGCCGTGCCCGCGTGGGCGTACTACTCGCACGACGCCGGTGGCAACCCGATGGCGGCCTACCATGCCAACGCCGTCAACCTGCTGCTCGACCAGGGCCACGAAACCATGGAAGGCGCCAGCGGCGACGACTGGATCAGCGTGGCGCAGAGCATGCGCGCCTACCTGCGCTTCTCGCTGATGGGCGGCGTGATCGCCGAGCAGGTGCGCCGCATGGGCTACGGCGCGCGCGTGCACAGCGTGCTCGATGGCGACGTGCTGCAGCCGCCGCTGCTGCTGCTGTCCGGCCTGGGCGAGGTCAGCCGCATCGGCGAGGTGATCCTCAACCCCTTCCTCGGCCCGCGGCTGAAGAGCGGCACCGTCACCACCGACCTGCCGATGGCGCCCGACCGGCCCATCGACTTCGGCCTGCAGCGCTTCTGCGAAAGCTGCAACAAGTGCGCGCGCGAATGCCCGTCGGGCGCCATCACCGCCGGTCCCAAGGTCATGTACAACGGCTACGAGATCTGGAAGAGCGACGCCGAGAAGTGCGCCCGCTACCGCATCACCAATGCCGCGGGCGGCATGTGCGGGCGCTGCATGAAGACCTGCCCCTGGAACCTGGAAGGCCTGCTGGCCGACAGCCTGTGGCGGCAGCTGGCGATGCGCGCCCCGGGCACCGCACCGTGGCTGGCGAAGCTGGACGATGCGCTCGACCGCGGCAGCATCAACCCGGTCAAGGCCTGGTGGTGGGACATCGAACTCGACCGGTCGACCGGCCGCTACGTGAAGGCGGCGCAGACGCACCGCCGCGGCCTGCAGAAGGGCCTGGTGCTCAAGCCCGAGGAGCAGACGCTGGCCGTCTACCCGGCCGACCGCATGCCACCGCCGTATCCGGTGCCGTTCCCGGTGAACCGCGAGGAGGGCATCGCGCGCTACCGGGCACTGCTGTCGCCGGCACAGTACCGGCAACGTCTGGCCGCCGGCGACACCGAGGGCTTGGCGCCCGGCCCGGCGCCCTTGACCGGTGAACCACCGGTGTTCCCGGTGCAGCTGCTGCGCCGCGAGGACATGGCCGACGGCGTGGTGAAGGTCGAGTTCGCGGCGTTGGACGGCGGCGAGCTGCCGGCCTTCGACGCCGGCGCGCACATCGACGTCGTCATCGCGCCGGAGTACCAGCGCGCCTACAGCCTGGCCGGCGACCCGGCCGATCGCCGGCGCTGGGTGCTGGGCGTGCAGCGCGAGGACCCGGCCGCCGGCGGCCGCGGCGGTTCGGCGTTGATGCACCGCGCCTTCCGCGAGGGCCGGCGTGTCTTCGTGTCACGCCCGCGCAACCTGTTCCCGCTGCACGAGGACGCGCCGATGTCGCTGCTGATGGCTGGCGGCATCGGCGTCACACCGCTGATCGCCATGGCGCACCGGCTGCACGCGCTGGGCCGTGACTTCGCGCTGCACTACAGCGTGGCCAGCCGGCGCACGGCCGGCTTCGTGAACGACCTTCGGGCCGCGCCCTGGGCCGACCGGGTGCACTGGCACGTGAAGGACGAAGACGGGCGAGCCGATCTGGCGGCGCTGGTGCCGCCGCACCAGGCCGGCTGGCGGCTCTACACCTGCGGATCACCGCGCTACATGGATTCCGTTTTCGCCGCCGCGTCGGCCGCGGGCTGGCCCGAGGCCGCGCTGCACCGCGAGTACTTCAGCATGCCCGAGGACCCGGACCGCGTGGACCGGCCCTTCGTCGTGCAGCTGGCCGATGGCCGCCGCTTCGACGTCCCGGCGGACCGGACGGCCACCGAGGTGCTGGCCGCTGCCGGCGTGGCCGTGGACGTGAAGTGCAGCGACGGCCTGTGCGGCGTCTGCGCCACGCCCTACGACGCGGAGCGCTCCGGCGCGGTGGAACACCGCGACGTGGTGCTGGCCGCGGCCGAGCGCACGCACAAGGTCATCCTGTGCTGCGTGCGCATGGCGCGCGACGGGGACGTGCTCGTGCTGAGGCGCTGAGGCGCTGAGGCAGCGCCCAGGTTCCGCCTCTCGCCGGCCTTCACACGCCGACGTGGTGGCCCTGTGCCAGGCGGAAGACGCTCACCGCCTGCACCAGGGCTTCGGACTGCTGGCGCAGGCTCTGCGCTGCCGCCGCGCTTTCCTCCACCAGCGCCGCGTTCTGCTGCGTGCCCTGGTCGATGCGCGTCACCGCATCGCCCACCTGCGCCACGCCGCTGCTCTGCTCGCGGGTGGCGGCACTGATCTCGCCGACGATGTCGCTGACGCGGCGCACGCTCTCCACGATGTCCTGCATCGTGCGGCCGGCGCGGTCCACCAGCGCCGTGCCTTCGTCCACGCGTTCGACGCTGTCCGTGATCAGCGCCTTGATCTCGCGCGCGGCCTGCGCGCTGCGCTGCGCCAGCGTGCGCACCTCGCCGGCCACCACCGCGAAGCCGCGGCCCTGTTCACCCGCGCGGGCGGCTTCCACCGCGGCGTTCAGGGCCAGGATGTTGGTCTGGAAGGCGATGCCGTCGATGGTGCCGATGATGTCGGCGATCTTCTGTGCACTGGCCTGGATGCCCTGCATCGTGTGCACCACCTGGCCGACGACCTCGCCGCCCTGGACCGCCACTGCCGAGGCGCCCTGGGCCAACTGCGCCGCCTGCTGAGCGCTGTCGGCGTTGTGACGCACGGTGGAGGACAGCTCCTCCATCGTGGAGGCAGTCTGCTGCAGCGCACCGGCCTGCTGCTCGGTGCGGCTGGAGAGATCCTGGTTGCCCTGGGCGATCTGCGCGCTGGCGCTGGCCACGCTCTCGGCGCCCTCGCGCACGTGCTGCACGGTGCGCGCCAGCGCCTGCTGCATGTCGCGCAGCGCGGCGGTCAGCTCGGTGATCTCGTCGCGCCCCTTCGGGACGATGGTGGCCGAGAGGTCACCGTCGGCCACGCGGCGCGCGACGTCGCGCGCGTCCAGCAGCGGCTGCAGCAGGCGGCGGGTGTAGATCGTCGCGAAGCCGATCGCAGCCACCAGGGCCAGCGACTCCAGCACCAGCAGGACCGTGCGGGCCCTTTGTGCCTGGGCGTCGGCGCGTGCGGCGGCTTCGACGGCCGCGGCGTCGATGGCGACCAGCAGCTCGCCCAGCTTGGCCGTCGGCGCCCGGTCCATGCCCTTGACGGCGGCATCGCCGGCGGCGGCGTCTGCGCCTGCGGCACGGAAGGCCTCCATGCCGCGGCGGTAGCCCTCGCCCATGGCCCGGTGGGCACTGCCGAAGGCATCCACCTGCTCGCGCAGCGGGCCCGCCGGCAGCGCCTGCGCCAGCGCGGTGGTGCGCGCCGCCACGTCGGCCTCCTGCTTCTGGAAACTGGCCCAGTACTTGTCCAGCTGCGCCGGGTCGCGCCCGCGCAGCAGGGTGTTCTTCCACTCCTGCACCTGGGTCTGGAACGCCGAGCGCACGCCGGCCACCGCCTGGGCGTGTTCGCCGGCGGCGCGCACCTCGGTGCGGTAGGTGTCCAGCGCGCCGCTGGCCATCACCTGGGCGATGGTGGTGGCGAGCACCAGTATGCCCATCGCGCCGGCGACCATGGCGGTGAGCTTGTGTTGCAGTTTCATGCGAGCCTCTCTGACGGTTTCACGGGCGTTTCGACAACGCCGCGACGGACTTGAGGGGCTTCAGGACCAGCGGTTGGCCCGGTCTTGCGCGTGCGCCGATGCGGTGCACACAAGTGATGCAGGCGACCCGAGGCGGAGCCGGCTCGTACCGCGTCACACGAGAAGTGACGGGCGCACTGGCGCTGCCGATGACGGCGCGGCGGTCCTTGGGTTCAGTTCAGCACCAGGGCCGCAACCTCGTCCCACAGTTCCGGCGCCACACGGCCAGCCACGCGCAGCCGCACCTGGCCGTCGCGGTCCAGCAGCACGGTCACCGGGGTCTGGGCAGGCAGCGGCCCAGCGTCGTCGCGGTGGCCAGGGTCGCCGCGCCAGAGGTCGATCCACTGCGCATTGGGCGGCAGCAGCTGCCGCCGCAGCTGGCCGTAGCGGTCGTAGGCGGCACGGTCGGCATCGTGGTTCACGGCCACGATCACGAAGGGCTGGCCCGACCAGCCGGCGAGGTTGCGGCGCAGCTCCGGCAGCTTGTCGAGGCAGACGGGGCACTGCGTGGTCCAGAAGAAGAGCATGACGACCCGGCCACGCAGGGCCGACAGTTCCAGCGGTGATCCGTCGGCGGCCCGCCCCTGAAGCGAGAGCGCCGTCGACGGGCCTGCCAGCCCAAGCGCCAGCGCGACGACCAGTGCGCCGCGGCGCCAGTGCGCCCTCCAGGATCTCCTTGGCATGGTCATCTGCGACCTTTCCCCACGCTGCCGGCCACCCGTCGGGCGTGCCCCGTCACCTGCGTCGTTGGGCGGGGTTGCACCTGACAGCGTAAGCTGCCGCCATGACCACACTGGCCGACCTGCCCACCCCCTGCCTGGTGCTCGACCGTCCGCGCCTGCAGCGCAACATCGACCGCATGGCAGACCGCTGCGCCGAACTGGGCATCGCGCTGCGCCCGCACCTGAAGACGCCCAAGAGCATCGACGTGGCGCGGCTGCTGATGGCGCGCCAGGCGCGCGGCGTCACCGTCTCCACGCTGGCCGAGGCCGAGTACTTCGCGCGCCACGGCCTGCAGGACCAGTTCTACGCCGTGCCGCTGGCGGCCGACAAGATCGGGCGCATCGCGGCGATGGCGCGCGGTGGTACCACCGTCCTGTGCGTGGCGCACGATGCCGACGCGGTGCCGGCCTACGCCGCGCGCGCCGCTGCCGAAGGCATCGTGCTGCCGTTGGTGATCGACGTCGACGTGGACCACCACCGCAGCGGCATTGCGGCCGGCGACCCCGCGTTCCTGTCGATGGCACGCGCCATCCATGCGGCACCGTCCTTGGCGCTGCGCGGGATCATGGTCTATGCCGGTGCCAGCTACGACGCGCCGGACACCGAGGCCATCGCCGCGCTGGCCGAGCGCATCCGCGCCGGCGGGGTCGCCGCGCGCGACCTGCTGGTGCGAGATGGGCTGCCCTGCGACGTGGTCAGCTATGGCTCCAGCCCCGGCACCTTCTTCGCGCGTTCGCTGGACGGGCTGACCGAGAGCCGGGCCGGCGTCTACCCGTTCCAGGATCTGTTCCAGGCCGGTCTCGGCGCCTGCGCAGTGGACGACATCGCGCTGAGCGTGCTCACGCAGGTCACCGGCCGCCAGCCGGCGCTGAACCGCTTCTTCGTGGATGCCGGCGGCCTGGCCCTGAGCAAGGACCGCTCGACCGCCGGCCATGCCTTCGACGCCGGCTACGGCCTGGTGTGCGACGAGGACGGCATCCCGATCGGCGACCTCGTCGTCAGCGCGGCCAGCCAGGAGATCGGCACCGTGGCGTCACGGCAGGGCGCCACGCTCGACATGGCCGCCTTCCCGCCGGGGCGCCGCCTGCGCATCCTGCCCAACCACAGCTGCTTCACGGCGGCGGCCTACGAGCGCTACAACGTCGTCGACGGCGGCCACGAGGTGACCGCCGTCTGGGATCGCGTCAACGGCTGGTAGACGCCAGGCTCCGCCTCACGCGGTGGCGTCGATCCGGAAGCGCGCGACGACGCCTCCGAGTTGTTGCGCCTGGGCCCTGAGGCTCTCGGCGGCGGCCGCCGACTGCTCGACGAGTGCCGCGTTCTGCTGGGTCATGCGGTCGAGGTCGCTGACGGCGGTGTTGACCTCGCCGATGCCGGTGCGCTGCTCACTGGCCGCACCGCTGATCTCGCCGATCACGCTGCTGACGCGCTGCACGCTGGCGACGATCTCCTGCATCGTGCGGCCGGCATCGTCGACCCGGCGGTGGCCGTCCTCGACCTTCTCCACGCTGGCCAGGATCAGCTGCTTGATCTCGCGGGCGGCTTCGGCACTGCGGCCGGCCAGCGACCGGACCTCGGAGGCGACCACGGCAAAACCGCGGCCCTGTTCCCCGGCCCGGGCAGCCTCGACGGCGGCGTTGAGCGCCAGGATGTTGGTCTGGAAGGCAATGCCGTCGATCACCGAGATGATGTCGGCGATGCGGCCGCTGGCAGCGCGGATCTCCTCCATCGTCGTCACGACGTCGGCGACCATCTCGCCGCCGCGTTGCGCCACCTCGGCGGCACTGCCGGCCAGCTGGTTGGCCGTCTGCGCACTGTCGGCCGTGGTGCCGACGTTGCCGGTGAGCTGCTCGATGCTGGAGGCGGTCTGCTGCAGGCTGCTGGCGGTCTGCTCCGTCCGGCTGGAGAGGTCCTGGTTGCCCGAGGCGATCTCGCTGGAGGCCGTGGCGATGTGGTCCGAGGCCTGGCGCACCGTCAGCAGCGACGTGCGCAGGTCCTGCACCATGCGGTCCATGGCGCGCATCAGGTCGCCGATCTCGTCGGGTTCGGTGGCGTGGGACTGCACGCCCAGGTTGCCACCGGCCACGGCCTCGGTGAGGGCAGAAGCCCGGCGCACCTGGCCGACGACACGCTGGCGCGTCTGCCAGGCAAAACCCATGGCGCCGCCCATGGCCAGCAGCAGCAGCGCCGCGAAGGCCGCTTCCATGGTCGTGCGGCGGGCGGTGGCCGCAGCGTCGCGGGCGGCCACGTCGGACTGCGCCTGGTCGCTCAGGGTGGTCAGCGCGGCGACGATCTTGTCGTAGGTGTCCTCGGCGGCACGCATGGCGCCGGCGCCGACGTTCGGGTCCATGCCGGACAGGTCGATGGCCTTCTTGCACTGCTGGGCGTAGGTGCTCAGCAGCGCGCCCAGGCTCTCCCGCTCGGCATCGGGTGTGCCGTCGAGCGTCGTCAGCCGGCCGCCGACGGCGCCGATCGACTGGACGACGGCGTCACGGGCCTGCTGGACCTCGGCCTCCTCCATCGACGCGATCAGCGTCAGCGTGCGGAAGACGTCGCCGCGCGCCTGGCTCAGCGCCGTGCGCGTCTGGCCGACGGTTTCCACCGTGGCGACCGCGGTGGTGCTGGCTTCGCGCGCCGAGGCGATCGCCTGGTTGTCGATCGCGACGTAGGCACCGGCACCCACCAGCGCCACCACGGAAGCCACCAGCGGCGGCAGGAGCAAACGGGCGCCGAGCTTCATGGCGAGCCTTCTCTGTCCGGGACGGGGGAACGCTTACTTGTAGACGCCGCCGCAGACCGCGGTCTCGCCGAACTTCTCGCAGTACATGGTCTTGGGCGCGATCTTCTTCGTCACCGGGTTGGTGAACTTGTAGTCCTGCCAGAAGCCGCCCGGGTTGGCCTTGGCCAGCGCCACGCGCTCCTTGACGAAGTACTTGCCGTCGATGTCGGTCAGGTCGATCAGGTCCTTGCCGATCTGCTTGGGGTTGGACCCGTGCGCCAGGCACTTGCCGTCCAGGCCGTAGACCACGAGGTACAGGTCGTCCTTGCGGAACTGGCCTTCCTTGTTGCTGATCTCGGTGTAGCCCTTCTCGGTGCCGTTGGCCTTGAGGAAGGCGATGCCGCTCTTGACCATGGCGACCGCCTCGTCCTTCGTGGCGGCGGCGTGGCTGAGGGGGGTGGCGAGCACGGCGCACAGCGCGGTGGCCATCAGGAGGTTGGTTTTCATCGGGCACTCCAGCGGTGGTGCATCCCGGCGGTGGCCCCGCCGCGGCAAGGGGTGCGGTGCACCCCCTGCCCAGCCTCTTCGACCCGACGCGGTGCGTCCTGATGCACGGTGCCGGCGTGATCGGCCCAATCTGCCAACTTCGTCACGACATGGGGCGGTGATCGGCCGCGGGGCCCCGCGGCGCGTCGGGTCTCAGCCCGCCATCGACGGCCGCTCGGCCAGCGCCCCGCGCCAGCGCAGCAGGTGCGGGTGGCGGGCCTCGTCCGGCTTGACCTTGACGATGCGCGCGAAGTCCACCGCCACCACGGCGGTGATGTCGGCCACGCTGAAGAAGCCACCGGCCACGAAGGGGCGGTCGGCCAGGCGTGCGTCCAGCGCCGCCATGAACTGCTGCAGCCGCTGCAGTCCACGCTCGGCCAGCGCCGGGATCTGCGCGTAGTCCACGGGGCCGGGCAGGGCACGGCCGGCCATGGCCGGCGAGGTGTTGCGCAGCGCCTCGGCCACCGCCATCAGGCCCTCGAACTCCGCGCGCCAGTGCCAGTGCGCCACCTCGGCCTTCTCCAGCGGCGTGCGGCCCAGCAGCGCCGGCTCGGGCTGGAAGGCTTCCGCCCAGGCGATGATGGCGGCGTTGTCGGTCAGCACCACGCCCTCATCGGTGACCAGCGCCGGCACGGTGCACTGCGGGTTCACGGCGCGGAAGGTCTCGGAGAATTGCTCGCCGGCGCGCAGGTCGATGGCCACGGTGGCGTGTTCGATGCCCTTTTCCGCCAGCAGGATGCGCGCGCGGCGCGGGCTGGGCGCGGTGGCGCAGTCGTAGAGCGTGATCATGCCGGCTTGCCCCCTGCCACGGCAGCCGCAGCCAGCTTGTCCTGCGTGCGCAGGTCGAAGTCGCTGGCGTCGTGGCGCTCGTGCAGCTGGTGCTCCAGCGGGCCGTTCAGGCGGTTGACCATGCGCCCGCGCTGCGCCGCCGGTCGCGCGGCGATGCGGTCGGCCCAGGCCACCAGGTGGGTGTAGGTGTGCACCTGCAGGAACTCGCCGGCACCGTAGATCAGCCCCTTGGCCAGCGCGCCGTACCAGGGCCAGATGGCGATGTCGGCAATGGTGTAGTGCTCGCCGGCGATGTAGGGCGTCTCAGCCAGGCGTTGGTCCAGCACGTCCATCTGGCGCTTGACCTCCATCGCGAAGCGGTCGATGGGGTAGCGCCACTTTGCCGGTGCGTAGGCGTAGAAGTGGCCGAAGCCGCCGCCCAGGTAGGGTGCGCTGCCCATCTGCCAGAACAGCCACGACAGGCACTCGGCGCGCGCGGCCGGCTCGGTGGGCAGCAGGGCGCCGAACTTCTCGGCCAGGTAGAGCAGGATCGCGCCCGACTCGAACACGCGGATCGGCTGCGGCCCGCTGCGGTCCAGCAGCGCGGGGATCTTGCTGTTGGGGTTGACGGCGACGAAGCCGCTGCCGAACTGCTCGCCGTCGCCGATGCGGATCGGCCAGGCGTCGTACTCGGCACCGGCGTGGCCCAGGGCCAGCAGTTCCTCCAGCATCACCGTGACCTTGACGCCGTTGGGCGTGGCCAGCGAGTACAGCTGCAGCGGGTGTCGGCCCACCGGCAGCTCGCGCTCGTGCGTGGCGCCGGAGACCGGGCGGTTGATGTTGGCGAACTGGCCGCCGTTGGCTTCGGGCGGGGTCCAGACGGCCGGCGGGGTGTAGTCGGAGGTGTCGCTCATCGGGCCATTGTGGGCCGAAGCCGGCTAACCTGCAGGGCATGGCCGCCGTGCCCGAACCGACGCCACCCGCGCCCCGCCTGGGCGCGGTGCACGAACGCCGCCTGCGCGCGCTGTGGCGCTCCGCCGGCTGGCCCTGCCACGACGTGGTGGAGGCCGAGCTGTTGCTGGCCGGCGCGCTGCAGCGCAGCCACGACGACGCCGGCCGCGAGACGCTGCGCCTCACTGACGCCGGCCTGGCGGTGATCGCCGCGGCCGTGCAGCGCAACCGCCGCGCCCGCGACCACCACGAGGCGCTGGTGGGCCGCGTGGCGCGCGAGATGCAGCGCAGCGGGCGCGTGGTCTGGCGCGGGTTGTCGCTGCGCGCGCCGCCGCCCGCGGGCACGGCCGAAGAACGCGCTGGCTGGGCGATGGCCATGCCCGACGTCTTCTCGATCCGCCACACCACGGTGGAGGACTACGTCGAACCCGTGGTGCACGAAATCAAGGTGCGCCGGGCCGACCTGCTGAGCGACCTGCGCAAGGCGCCCAAGCGCGAGGCCTACCGCGCCATCGCCAGCCAGTGCTGGTACGTGCTGCAGGCCGGCATCGGCACGGCCGAGGAGATCCCGGCCGAGTATGGCGTCATGCTGGCGCACGGGGAGGCCGATGCGGCGGAACTCGAGGTGCTGCGCCCGGCGCCGAAGCGCGCCATGCGCCTGCCCTTCATCACCTGGATGGCGCTGGCGCGGGCCACCGCCGAGCCGCCGCTGGACGACGACGCGCAGCCGGACCTGGGCCCGGCGGCGTAGTCAGAACGGCGCCGCGTCGTCCGGCGCCACGTCCGCCTTGCGGATGCGCACGGTCTTGCGCGCAGCAGGCGCCGGGGCCGGTGCGCCGGCAGCAGCGGCATCGACGAAGGCCTGCGTGGCGGCATCGGCCGCCGGCGCGGCCGCCAGCGCCGCCGCCGCGGTGGCGATCGGGCCTTCCGGTTCCGCCAGCACGCGCGTGTAGGGCGCCAGGATCTTCACCAGCTGGCCGTAGACCTTCGGATTGCCGGCCACCAGCTCGCGCTGGTAGAGGTAGTCGGATTCGCCGGTGAAGTTGCCCACCAGGCCGCCGGCCTCGGTGATGATCAGCGCGCCGGCGGCCGCATCCCAGGGGCTCAGGCCCATCTCGAAGAAGCCGTCGTAGTACCCGGCGGCCACGTAGCACAGGTCCAGCGCCGCGGCACCCGGGCGGCGCAGGCCGGCGCAGGCCTGCATGACCTCCTCGAACATCTTCACGTAGCGCTTGAAGTTGTCGCCCTTGCGGAACGGGAAGCCGGTGCCCACCAGGGCGTCGCCCAGGCGTGTGCGCTTGGACACGCGCAGTCGGCGGTCGTTGAGGAAGGCGCCGCGGCCGCGGCTGGCGTAGAAGAGGTCGTTGCGGGTGGGGTCGTAGACCACCGCCTGCTGCGTCACGCCGCGGTGCTGCAGCGCGATGCTCACCGCGTAGACCGGGAAGCCGTGCAGGAAGTTGGTGGTGCCGTCCAGCGGATCGATGATCCACAGGAACTCGCTGTGCTTGTTGCCGCGCTCGCGGCCGGTTTCCTCGGCCAGGATGCCGTGGCTGGGAAAAGCCTCGAGCAGGATGTCGATGATGGCCTGCTCGGCCGCGCGGTCGACGTCGGAGACGAAGTCGTTGGGGCCCTTGCGGCCCACCTTCAGCACGTCCAGGTCCAGCGCGCCCCGGTTGATGATCGCCCCCGCGGCACGCGCGGCCTTGATGGCGATGTTGAGCATGGGGTGCAGCGATTGCGACATGGGTGTCCTGTGAACCGGAGGAACGAGGTGGGCGGCGGCGGGGGAAAAGAGCGCGCGCAGCGACAATGTGCTCCGCGGAAACCCTGATTCTAGCGAGCGTGCGCGATTCCCACGGCCCCCGATTCGTGCTGATGCACACGAGCCACGCCGGCAACGTGGGCGCCGCCGCGCGCGCGATCAAGGTCATGGGCTTCGGCGACCTGGTGCTGGTGGCGCCGCGCTTTGCCGACGTGCTGTCGCACGAGGACGCCGTGGCCTTCGCCAGCGGCGCGGCCGACGTGCTCACGCGCGCCCGCGTCGTGCCCACGCTGTCGGACGCGCTGGACGGCATCACGCACGCGCTGGCCACCGCGATGACGCCGCGCGACTTCGGACCGCCGACGTTCGCGCCGCGGGACCACTTCGCCGCGCTGGCACCGCGGCTGGCCACCGAAGGCGGCCGCGTGGCCTTCGTGTTCGGCGGCGAACGGCACGGGATGGCGAATGCCGACGTCTGGCGCTGCCACGGCTGCCTGAGCATCCCCACCGCGCCGGACTACGGCTCGCTGAACCTGGCGCAGGCGGTGCAATTGATCGCCTACGAGTGGCGGCAGGCGCTCGGGTCGTTCCCGGTCGCGCCACGCACCGCGCCGCCGGCCGTGGCCGACATGCGTGCCGTCGACGGCGCGCTGGCGCACTGGCAGGCGGTGCTGGAACGCATCGGCTTCCTGGACCCGGCGGCGCCGAAGAAGCTGATGCCGCGCCTGCAGCAACTGCTCAACCGGGCCGAACTGCGCGAGGAGGAACTGCACATCCTGCGCGGCATCGCGCGGGCGGTGGAGGGTGCGGCGCGCGTCAGCAGCAACGACAGCGCCGCCAGCAAGGATCGCTGAGCGTCGCTACACTGGCCTAGCCATGTTCCAGCACCTCCGAGACGACATCGCCTGCATCCTCGAGCGGGATCCCGCTGCGCGCTCGCGCTGGGAGGTGCTGACCTGTTATCCCGGCCTGCACGCGCTGGTCATGCACCGCTGGGCGAACGCCGCCTGGCGGCGCGGCTGGCGCTGGCTGGGCCGCTTCATCTCGCACCTGGCGCGCTTCTTCACCGGCATCGAGATCCACCCCGGCGCCACCATCGGCCGCCGCGTCTTCATCGACCACGGCATGGGCGTGGTGGTGGGCGAGACGGCCGAGATCGGCGACGAGTGCACGATCTACCAGGGCGTCACGCTGGGCGGCACGTCGCTGGAGAAGGGTGCCAAGCGCCACCCCACGCTGGGCCGCGGGGTGATCGTCGGTGCCAACGCCCAGGTGCTGGGCGGCTTCACGGTGGGCGATGGTGCGCGCGTGGGCTCCAACGCCGTGGTCGTCAAGCCGGTGCCGCCGGGTGCCACCGCCGTGGGCAACCCGGCGCGCGTGATCCAGGCCGATCTTGACGCACAGCGTGAGGCGGCGGCGGCGAAGATGGGCTTCTCGGCCTACGGTGTCACCCAGGGCGACGACCCGGTGGCGCAGGCCATGAAGGGCCTGATCGACAACGCCTCCGGCCACGAGCACCAGATCGCGCTGCTGTGGGCGGCGATCGAGAAGCTCTCGGCGCGTTCGCGCGAACTGCCGGCCGGCGACTGCGTGCCGCAGGACGCGCACACCACCGAGACCTTCGACGCCGAGCGGCTGAACCGGCTCGTCAAGTAGCGGCGCGGGCCGCGGCGGCGGCCTCGGCAGACTGACCGCCGTATTCCTCGTAGGCGTCCAGCGCGTGGGCGGCGTACATCAGCGCCGGTCCGCCGCCCATGTAAACGCACATGCCGAGCATCTCCTCGAACTCGGCGCGCGTGCAGCCGGCCTTGACCAGCGCGTCGGCGTGGAAGCCCAGGCAGGGGTCGCAGCGCGCGGCCACCGACAACGCCATCGCGATCAGTTCCTTGGTCTTGGTGTCCAGCGCGCCGGGTTTGGTGGCCGCCTGCGCCAGCGCCGAGAAACCGCGCGTGGTCTCGGGGATGTCGGCGCGCAGCTTCACGAGCGACCGCGAGACGCCCGCGGTGATTTCCTTGTAGACCTTGTCCATGCGTGTGTCACACTCCAAAATATCAGCTTCGACTGATATTCAACCCGGGGTGCGGCCGTTGCGGTTTGCGCCACGTCAATCCAGGAGACCCACGATGCGCATCCTCGCCCTTGCCGCTGCCACGCTGATGGCCCTGTCGTCGCCTTCGCAGGCCCAGGACGCCACCTACAGCGTGCGCATGATGACGCCCGAGGCGGCGCAGAAGGCGGCCAAGGCCGCGCTGGAGGCCTGCCGCAAGGCCGGCTACCAGGTCGCGGTGGCGGTGGTCGACCGCGCCGGCCTGCCGCTGGTGATGCTGCGCGACCGCTTCGCCGGCCCGCACGCGCCCGGTGTGGCCACCGACAAGGCCTGGACGGCGCTGACTTTCAAGACCGACACCACGGAACTGACCAAGGTCACCGGGCCGGGCATGCCGCAGTCCGGCCTGCGCAGCGTCGACCGCGTCACCGCGTTCGGCGGCGGGATGATGATCCAGGCCGGCGGCACGCTGTATGGCGCCATCGGCGTCTCGGGCGCGCCCGGGGGCGATGCCGACGATGCCTGCGCCAAGGCCGGCATCGAAGCGATCCAGATCGACCTGGAGATGTGAGGTCTGCCGCTCAGTCGATCGGCCGCGCCAGGTAGACGCCTTCGCGGCCGACGATGGGCTCGCGCGTGGGCATCAGCACGGTGCAATCGCTGCACGGGGCGCGAACCTCGCGTTCGCCGTCGGTGGCGATGAGCGCGCCCTCGTCGAAGGTCTCGAAGCCCACCAGCGGCCGCACGAAGTGGAACGACGGGTCCTGTACGACCCAGGTCTGCAGCAGTTCGAACCGCCGGGTCGGTGCCTGCACGGCCGACCATTCGCGCTCTATGAGGCCGAAGTGGGCCAGGAAGTCCAGCGTCACCTGCACCGCCAGCTCACCGGTCTCGCGCCGGAAGTGCTGGCCGCATTCGGCCACCAGGGCCACGCCGTGGTGGGCGTCGGTGCCGTGGGCACCGTGCTGGATCAGCGGCGTGCCCGAACCCAGGCCCTGCGGCATCACCAGGTGCACCGCCGGCCGGCCGATGGTGCGCGCGGCCGCGCCGTTGCGGGCGTAGGCTGGGTAGACCCAGAACGGCTGCACGTCCTGCGACGTGGAGTGGAGGTCGAGGATGTGATCGGCCGCGGCCACCACTGGGCGCAGCTCGCGCGCGCGCCGCAGTTCCGGGCTGTGCTCGTCGCCGTCGAGCCACGCTTCGGACCAGATCCGGTTCATGTTGTGCACCAGCTGCCGGCTGTCGAACGGCCGCGCCGGGTCGAAGCTCTGGTAGGCCTCGACGTTGGCGAAACTCACCGTCAGCTTGCCCACCCGCGGGCGGATGCCTTCGTCCAGCAGGTGGGTCGCTGCCACCATGCCGCAGAACTCGTTGCCGTGCGTCAGCGCGTTGACCAGCACGTGCGGGCCGGGCTGGCCGCTGTCGAAGCGGTGCACCCAGTCGATGCCGGTGTTGCCGCGGCGGTAGGGTTCCAGATCGCGGGGCTGGAGTTCGAGCGGGACGTCGGCTGGTGCATGCATCGGGCGATCGTATCGGCTCGCGCGCTCGTTTCGC
Source organism: Burkholderiaceae bacterium (assembly GCA_024235855.1). Taxonomy (GTDB): domain Bacteria; phylum Pseudomonadota; class Gammaproteobacteria; order Burkholderiales; family Burkholderiaceae_C; genus Rubrivivax. The sequence goes on along the minus strand of JACKLN010000004.1, from coordinate 126,434 downwards.
CTCAGGCCGGCATCTTCAGCGCGACCGTGGCTCCCTCGGCGTTGAATGCCACGGCCAGCTGGCCGCCCAGCCGAGCGGCCCGCGTGCGCATGTTCGACAGCCCGCGTCCACCGGGGTTGGCGCCGGCGGCGCCGCGGCCGTTGTCCACGACGTCGAGCTGCAGCTGCCCGTCGTGCAGGCGCAGCGCAATGCGCACCTGCGTGGCCTTCGCGTGCTTGAGCACGTTGGTCAGCGCCTCCTGCGCCACGCGCAGCAGCTGCAGTGCGCGCTCAGGCGGCAGGGCCAGCACCTGGTCGGGCAGGTCCACCTCCCAGGTCGGCGCCAGGCCGGCGTCTCGCAGCCGCTGGTCCCAGCGGAAGCGGAAGTTGCCGAACGCGGTGCGGAAGTCGCTGTCCTCGGGCGCCAGCGCCTCGATGGCGATGCGCATCTCGTCGATGGCGCCACGCAGCGTGTGCACCGTGGCGTCGCTGTCCAGCGCCCCGCGCTCGGCGCGCATCAGCGAGCTGAACAGCTGCGAGCCCAGGCCGTCGTGCAGGTCCTGCACCATGCGCTGGCGCTCGCCCTGCACCGCCTGCTCGCGCTGCATCTGTGCGATGCGTTCGTAGCTGGCGGCGATCTCGCGCTCGCGCTGCTGCACGCGCGCCTCCAGCGTGCGGTTGGCGGCCTCCACCTCGCCCAGCGTGCGCACGAAGCGCGTGGCCAGCAGCACGCCCATCACGACCAGCAGCAGGTTGGCCGCGTGGTGCAGCAGGAAGTAGCGCTGCCCGGTCCAGTCCGGCAGCAGGGCGCGCAGCCACGGCGAACTGCTGGCCACGAGGTAGTCGTGCAGCCCGGCCAGCACCGCGATCGCCAGCGCGGTGGCGATTGCCAGCGTGGGCGCGCTGCGCCGCCGCCAGGCCGCCGCCAGCGCCACGCCGGCCAGCCCCAGCCCCACGGGGATCAGCCCTGCGACCCACCAGCGCGCGGTGAAGATGTGGCCACCCACCACGTAGAACAGCGGCCCCAGGGCCCAGTAGCCGAACAGCGTGCGCGTGATCCAGGGCCGCGACCAGCCGGCCAGGGCCAGCGTGAACAGCGCCATCACGACGATGAAGCCGCCGGTGCTGACGAAGTACTGCAGGCGCCACAGGCTCCAGGCCGCCGGCGGCAGGGTGTCGAAGACGAAGGTGGTGGTGCGCAGCGCCCAGAAGATCGACGCCAGGCCGAACAGGCCGTACAGCACCTCCTGCCGCCGGCGCGCCCAGATCAGCAGCACCAGCGCACCGACGACCAGCCCGGTGACGACGGTGACCACCGGCAGCGTGCGGGTGACGAACAGGCGGCGGTCGAACACCGGCTGCAGGTCGGCCTGCGGGCCGATCTGCAGCCGCGAGAGGATCACCGTCGGGCTGTTGTGGGCGGCGGGGGCGCGGATCAGCAGCACGTTGTCGCGCGGCCGCAGCGCGCCTTGCGGCAGCGGCAGCAGCACCGGGCGCTCCCAGCGCACGTAGAGTGCCTCGGACGTCGTGGTCACCTCGGCCACCGGCACGCCGTTGACGCTGATGCGCCCGCCGCCGTAGAGGAACGGCAGGTAGAGCATGGTCGACGGGCCCGTGGCCTCGGTGTCGAAGTGCACGCGGTACCAGGCCACGGCCGTGCGCTCCACGTGCGTGGGGGTCACGGGCCGCCAGCGCGGGTCGTCGGCGGCCGGTGCGTCGGCCTGGTCGGAGACCAGGATGGCGGCCTGCGTGGGCGCCACCACGACGGCATGGGCCGCCCCGGCCCAGCAGGCCGCGACCCACAGGACCAGGGCCCCGACGAGCCGGCTAGAGCAGGCCCATCTGGCTGGCCTCATAGACCGCCTCCCCCCGCGAGTGCACGGCCAGCTTGCGGTAGATCTTCTTCACGTGCGTGACCACGGTGTGCGGCGAGATGCCCAGCACCTCGCCCACGGTGTCGAAGCTGAAGCCCTTGGCGATGTACTGCAGGATCTCGGTCTCACGCTGCGACAGCGGGGATTCGGTCGGTGTGGCCGCCGGTGTGCCGGGTACCGGAGCGGCCGCGGCAGGTACCGAAGGCGCCGGCGCACCGCGCATGCGCGCCAGGACGCGGCGCGCGATGCTGGGGCTGATCGGCGAGCCGCCGGCCTGCACCTCGTGCACCGCCGCGGCGATGCGGTCATTGCGCGCGTCCTTGAGCAGGTAGCCGGTGGCGCCGGCTTCCAGGCTGGCCATCACGTGCGCGTCGTCGGCGAACATCGTCACCACCAGGCAGTCGCAGCCCGGGTGGCGGGCCACGGCATGGCGGATCAGGTCGGTGCCGTCCATGTCGGGCAGGCCGAGGTCGACGAGCAGCACATCCACGGTCTCGGCGTCGAGCAGCGCGCGGCCGGCGGTGCCGGAGGCCACCGCGGCCACCAGGTGCAGGTCCGGGTCGGCGATCACGGCATCGGCGAAGCGGCGCAGGAACTCCGGCTCGTCCTCGACGATCAGCACGCGCGTGGGCATGGGCGGTCCTCGTACTTGGCGACGGACCATTCTCACATCGCATGGCGCCGCCTTCATCGGGGGCACACCCTGCCGTGTTCGCGGTATGCCGCGCCATGCATGCGGTATCGCCAGCGCGGGCGGCGATTTCTACAGTCTCTCCATCGATTCACCACCGCCTCGCGACGAGGCGATCACCCGGAGAGACACCATGAACCAGCCCACCACCACCGTCCGCCTGGTCTCCTTCTTCGCCGCGGCGGCTGTCGCCTCGGTGCTGATCGCCAGCCAGTTCGGCCTGGCCGGCCACTACGGTACCGAGGCCGGTGTGCTCTACGCGCAGGGCAGCCTGCAGCAGCCGGTGGCGCAGGCTTCCGCGGCGGCGACGCGCCTGCCGGCCTGAGACGGCGCCGGCCCGTGCTTGTCCCCATCCGCGGTCGCGGCACAGAATGGCCCGGTCACGGGCCGTCGGCCGGTGGCCGAGCCACCGCCAGACCACGGGAGGACCGGCATGACCTTGCCGCCGCACGACCCGGGAGCCGCCCTCGGCACCCCACCCACGACCCAGGCCGATGCCGACGCGGCCGAGCAGGCGCTGCAGGCGCAGGGGCGTGGCGTCGACCGGCCCTGGCCCCGTTCGCCGTACACGGTGAACCTCGCAGCCCTGCAGGCCGCGTTCAGCGGCCCGCCGCTGACGCACCCGGGCTCACCGTTCCACAAACAGCTGGCGCTGGGCGACACCACGGTCTCGGTGCCCAACACGACGGTGCACGACGAGGCGGCCGCACGGGCGGGCGCGATCAACATCCTGCCCTACGACAACGCCGCCGGCCCGGCGCAGCACATCGACGCCGAACCGGTGCGCGGGCGCCCCTGCGAGCTGCTGCAGCATGCCGAGGTGGGCGACGTCTACTGGGGCGTGTCGCACCTGAACTTCCAGCACCGCGCGCAGGGCAGCGACCTGGAATCGATCAAGCAGCACATGACCCACATGCGGCTGTACGTGGTGGTGGACACCGGCGGCGAGGCCAAGGGCGTGGCGGTGGTCGACTTCCCGCGCAGCTATGCCGCCAGCCGGCGCAGCAGCGAACCGGACGTCGGCGAGCGCAACGGCGTCATCAACCCGCCGCACTACCCGTCCACGCTGTACCGCATCGTCTTCCCGCCGTCGGTGAGCCCCGGGGCGCGGCGCGCGTACCTGGACAACATCCGCACCTGGGCCATGCTGACCAACAAGCTGGCGCGCTTTCCGGCCGACTACAACGGCGGCGACCGCCTGGGCACCTACACGCTGGCGCACATTCGCGAGTACGGCCGGCAGGTGCTGACCGCGCTGCACAAGGACACCGACGGCCGGCCGACCCGCGCGGCGGCCGAGGCGCTGCAGTGGCTGATGGCGCCCGCGAACCGGCTCTACTGCGCCGAGGCCGCAGCGCACGTGGTGCTGAACCTGGGCCTGAACGTGCCGCTGAACGCGGCCGGCCTGGCCACGCTGGATCCACCGGACGAGGCCCATGTCGCCGCGCTGCAGCGCCTGTGGCAGGCGGGTGAGCAGCGCTTCTGGAGCCGCGAGTACCCCGACAGCTACGGCCACGGGCCCGGTGCGCCACCGGGCGACCCGGGTGGCCCGATGGGCGAGCTGTCCCGCCAGGCCAGCCGCGACAGCGAGCACGTGCGCCGGATCGCCATGGTGGCCGCGCCAGACTGGCTGCCACCCCTGGGCGCGCTGGCCTTCCGGCCCTGGGACGCGGTGGACATGGTGGCCCAGTACCTGCGGCGCATCGTGCCGCGCGACCAGCTGGCGTTCGAAGGGATGGACGCGGACGCGCGGGCGCACGACGTCGCGCAGGCGCAGGCCGGCCTGTTCCGCGACGCGCGGCCGGTGCTGATGGGCACGATGGCCGGGCTGGACGACGCGGCCCGTGCCGGCATCGTGCAGCTGTGCGACACCGTCGAGGCCGTGCTCGCACGGCCCGACGACATGCGCCGTCTCGACGTGGCGCTGCAGGGGCCGCTGCGGCAGGCCCGGCAGGCGCTGCGCGCGCACCGCGAGGCCGGCAGCGTGCTCTTCGTGCCGCCCAACCGCATCGCCAACCCGGAGCCCGACGACCCGATCCGCTTCGAGGAACTGGGGCAGTGGGTGCATCGGCGCTTCGTGCAGGCGGCCTGAGCGGCCCCGGCGCTGCTGAGCCGCGGCACGGCATACCGTCCATGCGGGATGCCGCGCCGCCGATGCGGTATCGCCGGATCCTGGCCCGTTTCCTACAGTCTCTTCATCGCTTCACGACGAAGCCCACACCCCGGAGAGACACCATGCAGCAGACCACCACCACCGCCCGCATCACCGCCTTCTTCGCCGCCTTCAGCGTCAGCGCGCTGATGGTCGCCGCCCAGTTCAGCCTGGCCCAGCACTACGCCGACGCCAGCGGGCTGCTGTGGGCCGGGCAGGCCGTGCAGGCGCCGGTGGCGCTGGCCCCGGTGGCCAGGAACGTCGCCGGTTGAACCGGCACTGGCCAGCGCCGGCCAAACCGGCGAACATGGCCTCGCCCCATCCGCATCACCGGCCTGCCATGACCGCCCACACCCTCGACGAGACTCTGGCCCGCGCCCGCAGTGCGCTGACGATGCCCACGCTGTACTGGCTGGGGCAGGGGAGCTGGACAGCGGGCCAGCGGCCCTTGCCCACCCCGGGCCGGCCCTTCGACCCCGCGGCGGCACTCGCTGAGCTGAAGGCCGAGAACCCCACCAAGCACGCCGCCTACACGGCCGGGCTGCAGCGGCTGGGCCTGACGGCTGCGGAACTGCCGCGCAGCGCCTGCGACTGCTCCGGCTTCGTCGCCTGGTGCCTCGGCCTGCCGCGTCACCCGATGACGCTGGACGGCCGGGCCGACCAGTGGCTCTACACCGACAGCATCGTGGCCGATGCTCTGGGGCGCCACGACGCCTTCACGGTGCTGGACCGCGCCCAGGTGGGCGCGTTGCTGGTCTTCCCGAGCGCCGGCCGCGCGCGGCCGGTGGGTCACGTGGCCTGGATCACCGAGGTGGCCGACGGCCGCGCCACGCGCATCCTGCACTGCGCGCCGCAGAACTTCGAGGCGCCGCCGCTGCCGGGCCGGCCGCGCAATGCCATCGCCGAGACCGACACCGCCGTGTTCGACGGCGAAACCGCCGCCGACACCCGCGTGGTGGCGGTCAACGCCTTCCTCGCTGCCTGACGCCGCGCTCAGCGCACCTCGTCGACGTCGACGGTCGCCGCGCCGAAGGCCGTGTCGGCCAGCAGGCGTTGCAGGCGGCGGCGGCCGTCCCCGTCGTCGGGCGCCTGCGTGAACGGCCCGGCCGGGGTGCCTGCCAGCAGGGCCGGAGCGCGCGGACGGTCGGTCACGGCGACCAGCAGGCGGTTGGTCCCCGGCGGCCCGCCGGCCACCAGCCGCCACGCGGGGCGCGGCAGCACCAGGGTCTGCCCGGCCGCGATGCGGTGCTGGCCATCCAGCGCGTTCGGGAACAGCAGCGTGGTGCTGCCGTCGCTGCCCGCCATCGCGATGTACACCCAGCCGTCGTGGCTCGACGTCACGGCCAGCGACAGCGCGTCGCTGCCGATCTTCAGTTGGCCGCGTTCGGCCTGTACCCGCACCTGGCGGCGGCTGTCGGCCTGGGTGGCGATCTCGGCCAGGAAGGCAGGGGTCGACATCGGCTCGGCCGCCGGCGGGGGCGGCGCTGCCGTGTCGGCCGGAGCGGCCGGTTCGGTCGGATTGGCGGATGGGGTCCTCGGGGCGCTGCCCCGGAAGCCCGCGGGCACGAAGGCGCGGTTGCCGGCGATCGTCACATGGTGCGGCAGCAGGCCGGGCTGGCCGGCCAGCGCCTGCTCCACGTGGCGCTGGGCGCAGGCCACCAGTTCGTCGGCCGATACCGCGCCGCTGCCATCGGTGTCCTGGGCGTCGCCTTCAAAGCACTGGCGCAGGGCCACGGTGGCCAGGCCACCGCGGTCGGCGTGGTCGAAGCTCACCTCGTCGGGCCGGGCGCTGGCGATGTGCACCACGTCGGCCGCACCCAGGCCGGCCTCGACAGCAGCGGAGACGAGGCTGCGGCTGCGCAAGTTGCTCGGCAGGCTGCACTGCGCCGGCACGCCGGCGTTCTTCGCGCGCCATGGGCCGATCGAGCGCTGCGCCGTGGCGCCGCCGGAGTGGCAGGCGTCGTAGACCACGAACAGCTTGCCGGCCACGTCGCCCACCGGCTTGAGCAGGCGGGCGAACTCGGTGTGCGTGAAGTCCTGCAGGTCGTGCGGGATCAATGTCTCGACACAGGCGCCGGCCTGGGCGTCGAAATACCGCGAGCCATGACCCGACCAGTAGACGAAGACGCGGTCGCCCGGCTTCACCTGCGTGCGCAGGGTCTGCAGGGCCTGCAGCACGCCTTGGCGCGTGGCCGCTTCGTCCTGCAGCACGAGCGTCTGCGACGCTGGCACGCCCATGCGCTCGGCCATGGCGCGGGCGCTGACCATGTCGTGCGCCACGCCGCCCAGGGCCGGCACCGTCCGCGCCGGGTCGGCGGCGTAGTGGCCGACGCCGATGATCAGCGCGTGGCGGTCGCTGCGTGGCGCATCGGCGGCCGCCGGCGACGTGGCGGCGGCCAGCGCGAGGACCAGACTGCCCAGGGCGATTCGCGTGCCGCGGTGCCTCATCGCCGGGCCTCGGCGGTGGCCGTGTCGCGCAGGCGCTCGAAGGTCCAGAGTTCGCGCCGCGTACGCTGCTCCAGGCGGCCGTCGACGCGTTCGTCGAGGTCCATGGCCACCCACATGCCGAAGGACGGGGCCCACCACAGCGTCAGGTCCCACCACAGCGTGTAGCGCGCACCGTCGTCGCGCTGCGTCTCGCCCTGGGCGCGCACCTCGATGCGGAAGGCCTCGAAGTTGCCGGCCGGCACCTCCACGTTCTCGCGCGCGACCACCTTCAGCGTGCCCGTGAACTGGCTGCGCGAGGTGCGCCCCTGGCTGTCGCGCTGCTCGCGCACGCCGCTCACGTCGCGCTTGTAGCCCAGGTGCATGCCGGTGTCGATCAGCTGCAGCGGCGGCTTCCATTCCAGCCAGGTGCCGCGTGCCGGGTCGCTGGCAGCAATCGGCAGGCCCAGCGAGGTCAGGCGCACGCCGCCGCCGTTGACCAGGATGTCGCCATCGTCGGCGAACCCCTCGATGCGCCAGAGCTGACGCCCGCTGGTGATGCCGGTGAGGCGGTCCACGGTGCGGAAGTTGTACCAGTCGCCGACCTGGAACCCATGCACATTGCGACGTGGCACATCGACTGGCGCCGGTGGCTGGGCTGGCAATGCCACGCCAGCCGGGCCGCCGGCCGAACCCGTCGCCGGGCGTGCGCCTTCTGTGGCGGCCAGGGCCTGCAGGCGGGCCAGGGTATCGCTGGTGTCGGCACCGTCGCGCCCGGGCGGCGCGGCCAGCAGCGACGCCGTCGCGGCATCCACCAAGGGCAGCGGCGATGCCGGTGCGGTTGGGACCGGCACCACGCTGGCCGGCGCGATGGCGACCGCCGGCGCCGGCTCGGCCGTGGGCAGCGCCGCCGGTGATGGTGCTGGCGCTGCGGCCGCCTGCAGCACGGCCAGCCGGGCCTGCGCATCGGCGGCATGGCGGCCCTGCGGGAAGCGCGTGAGGTAGGCCTGCACCACGGCGGCCTCGTCGGCGTCGCGCACCGTGGCCCACAGGGCATCGTCCAGCGCGGCCAGCGGGTCCGGAGCCGGCGGGGCGGGTTCGACCGGCGGCGCGGGCACCGTCACGGCCACGGGCGGGTGGAAGTAGAAGTCGCCCTCCAGCGACGTGCTCTCCCACGGCACCTGCAGGCCGCCGGAGTCGCGCCGCACCTGGGTTCGCACCTGCTTGAACACCTCTTCCACCTTGCGGCCCGGCTCGGCCAGCGCCTGCAGCAGGTGGCGGGTGTAGAGGCCGTTGTCGCTGGCCCCGTCGCTGGCCACGGCGCCGGGGCTGGTGGCAAAGGCCACCAGGGTGCCCACCGGCGCGTCCACCGGCGCCAGGCCCTGCGTGCTGGAGCGGAAGCTGCGCGCGAACGGGTTGTTGCGGCAGGCGTCCAGGATCACGAGGTTGGTGCCGTTGGCAGCGCTGTCCATCTTGTCCAGCACGGCCTGCACGTCCAGCGACTGGTAGGCCACCTCGTCCTCGCGCTGGATGTCCGCGCCCACCGGGATCAGGTAGTTGCGGCCCTTGATCTGCATGCCGTGGCCGGCGTAGTAGAAGAGCCCGGTGCCGCCGCCGCGCAGCTGCTGGCCGAACTCGCGCAGCGCGGTCAGCAGCGTGCGCTGGTCGGCGTCGGTGTGCAGCATGACCTCGAAGCCGGCGCCCTCGAGGGCCTGCGCCATGGCGCGGGCGTCGTTGACCGGGTTCTGCAGCGGCGCGTCGCGGTAGGCGGCGTTGCCGATGACCAGGGCCAGGCGCTTGCCCTGGGTGGCCGCGGGGGCGGCCGGTTGCACGACGAGGTTGCGGCTGGCGCTGGCGGCCTGCGGCGGGGCGGCGAACCCGGCCAGCAGCACGGCGACGAGCAGGGCGGGCAAAGCGGGATGGCGGCGCATCGGCCTCTCATCGGCCGCCCCGGACGAAACTTGAGATCGGTGTGAACCCGACGGCGCCGTGCCGTCAGGCCGGCTGGTAGGCCAGCCGCACGTAGATGGGCGCGAAGGCCTCGGCCTGCGTCACTTCCAGCAGGTGCTCGCGCGAGAGCTCCAGCATCGCGATGAAGGTGACCACCAGCACCGGCACGCCGCGCGTGGGGTCGAACAGGTCCTGGAACTCGACGAAGCGCCGGCCCTGCAGCTTGCGCAGCACGATGCTCATGTGCTCGCGGACCGACAGCTGCTCGCGGCTGATGGTGTGGTGGGCGTTGAGCTTCGCGCGCTTGAGGATGTCGGCCCAGGCGGCGCGCAGGTCGTCGGTGTTCACGTCGGGCCAGCGCGGCTGCAGGCTCTGCTCCACGTGCACCTGGGCACGCAGGAAGTCGCGGCCCAGCACCGGCACGGTATCGAGCTTTGCGGCGGCGAGCTTGATCTGCTCGTACTCGATCAGCCGGCGCACCAGTTCGGCGCGCGGGTCCTCGGGTTCGCTGCCGTCCTCGTTCTTCTTCGGCGGCAGCAGCATGCGGCTCTTGATCTCGATGAGCATCGCCGCCATCAGCAGGTATTCGGCGGCGAGTTCGAGGTTGTGCCGCCGGATCTGGTCGACGTAGTCCAGGTACTGGCGGGTCACGTCCGCCAGCGGAATGTCGAGGATGTTGAAGTTCTGCTTGCGGATCAGGTAGAGCAGCAGGTCCAGCGGGCCTTCGAAGGCCTCGAGGAAGACCTCCAGCGCATCGGGCGGGATGTACAGGTCCTGCGGCAGGGCGAACAGCGGCTCGCCGTACAGGCGCGCCACCGCCACCTGGTCGACGACATCGGGTTCGGCGCGCGGCGGCTCGTCCCGGTCCGGGGCGGCCAGCGTGTTCATCGGGGGCGCCCGGCGGTCAGCCGCCGCGCTGGACGGGCTCGTTCTGGTACACGTAGGCCTTCTGCGGCACGCGCGCGGCCTTGTACTCGGCCTGGGCCTGGCGGTCGATGGACTGGTCCCACAGCCGGGCCCGGCCGGCGCGCTGCTCGGCCTCGAGCGTGGGCTTCTTCGCCTTCAGTTCGTCGATGAACTGGGTGACGTCGGACTTGTAGGGCTTCCAGAACAGCGGCATGGCAGCAGGTGCGGCGACAATGGCAACCCACGATTGTAGTTGCGCAAGTGGGCGGGGGCATCCGGTGGGCGTCGAGATCGAGCTGAAGTTCCAGGTGCCACCGGGCCGCCTGGCCGCGCTGACGCGGGCGCTGGCCACACGGACCGCCGAGCGGCTGGACCTGCGGGCCGCCTATGTCGACACCCCCGACGGCCACCTGAAGCGGGCACGGCTCGCGTGGCGGGTGCGCCGCGAGGGCCCGCACTGGGTGCAGACGCTCAAGGGGCCGGGCGACGGGCTGGTGCAACGGCTGGAGCACGAGGTGCGCTGCGCGCCGGTGCCCGAGGGCGCGGTGCCCACCGCCGATGCGGCCCTGCACGCCGGCACCGACGCCGGCCGCCTGCTGGCGCGCGCGCTGGCCGGGGCGCCGCCGGTGCAGGTGGTGTACGGCACCGAGATCCGGCGTCTGCGGCGGATGATGCGGCATGGCGGCGCGCGCATCGAGCTGGCGCTGGACCAGGGCGAGGTGGTCGCCGGCGACCGGCGCGCTCCGGTGTGCGAACTGGAGATGGAGCTGCTGGACGGCCCGCTGGACGCGCTGCTGTCGCTGGCCCGCACCTGGGCCCAGCGCTACGCCCTGGTGCTGGACCCGGCGACCAAGAGCGAGCGCGCGCAATGGCTGATCGACGGCGCCGCCACGCGGCCGGTGGTGCGCGGCGCCGAGCCGGCCTTGCGCCGAGGCCTGTCGGTGGACGCTGCCCGGGCCGCCATGGTGGCCGCGGCGCTGGCCCATGGCCTGCCCAACGCGGCGGCGCTGACCGCGGGTGTTGCCGTGCCCGACCATGTGCACCAGCTGCGCGTGGCCATGCGGCGCTTGCGCAGCGTGCTGCGGGCCCTGGGGCCGGTCGACCCGGCCCGCGACCAGGCGCTGCAGGCGCTGTTCGCCCGGCTGGGCGGTCGCCGTGACGCCGACGTGATGCAGGACACCCTGGCACCCGCCTGGGCGGCGGCCGAGGCGGCCGGCTGGCCGCGACCCATGACGGAGTCGGTGGCGGACACGGCGGCCGAAGCCCTGGTGGCGTCGGCCGTGACCGCGCTGTGGCTGGACCTGCTGGCACTGACGGTGCCGACGGCGCCTGCGGCCGGCGCGGCCTGGGACGGCGTGGTGCTCGGACGCCTGCGTCGGTGGCGCCGCACGGCCCGCCGCCTGGCCGCCGATTGGGACGGGCTGGACACCGCGCAGCGCCACCGGCTGCGCAAGCAGCTCAAGCGCCTGCGCTACCTGCTGGAGTTCGCCGCGCCGCTGTTGCCGGCACGCCGCCTGCGCGCCGAACTGGCGCACCTGAGACCACTGCAGGAGATCCTGGGGCACTGGAACGACCTGTCCGTGGCCCGGGCGCACCTGGCCGCGTGGCCGCAGCCCACGCCCGCGGTGGTGTTCTCGGCCGGCTGGCTGGCGCGGGCCGCGGAAGCCGCCGAAGCCGAGTGCCGCCGTGCCGTCAAGCGCTGGCGCGCGACCAACGACGGGCTGCGCGGCGCGGACCTGCGCGGCTGATCGACCGGCCTGTTCAGCGCGGCGCGCCGACGTCCGGGTGGGCTGCGGGGTCGTCGAGGCCGCCGAAGGCATCGCCCACCGTCGGCACCACGTTCTCCGGGCCCAGCTCGGCCTCGAAGCCGCTGCTGCGCACCAGCGCCAGCGGCTGTTCGTTCACGTGGGCCAGCACCAGGGCCACGCCGCGCTTGGTCAGGGCGCGGTGCAGCTGCTGCAGCGCGTCCAGCCCGGAGCTGTCCAGCAGCACCAGGCGGTGCATCTCCAGTACCACGGCGCGCGTGCCCTCGGCCACGCGGGCCGGCAGGGCCTCGATCTTGCCCACCGCGCCGAAGAACAGCGAGCCGTAGAGCTCGAACACCACCACGCCCGGCGGCAGCGGGTGCTTCGTGGCCGGCTCGACGCGGAAGAGCTGCCCCATGCGCCAGATGAAGAACACGCAGGCCATCAGCAGGCCGATCTCCACCGCCACCGTGAGGTCGAAGATCACGGTGGTGGCGAAGGTGCCGACCAGGATGGCCCGGTAGGTGGGGTGGAAGCGCCGCAGGCGCACGAACTCGTGCCACTCGCCCATGTTCCAGGCCACGAACATCAGGATGCCGGCCAGCGCCGCCAGCGGCACGTTCATCGCCAGGGGCGCGGCCACCAGCATCACCGTCAGCAGTGTCGCGGCGTGCACCATGCCGGCCACCGGCGTGCGCCCGCCGGCGCGCACGTTGGTGACGGTGCGGGCAATGGTGCCGGTGGCCGGGATGCCGCCCCACAGCGGCGCGGCCAGGTTGGCCACGCCCTGGGCCATCAACTCCTGGTTGGGATCGTGTTTCGGGATGTCGGCCATGGTGTCGGCCACGCGCGCGCACAGCAGCGACTCGATGGCGCCGAGCAGCGCGATGGTCACCGTGGGCACCAGCAGCTGCTGCACCGTGAGCCAGTCGAACGACGGCAGCGCGATGGCCGGCAGGCTTTGCGGGATGCCACCGAAGCGGCTGCCGATGGTCTCCACGTCCAGCCCCAGCACGGTGACGGCCAGCGTGGCGCCGGCCAGCGCCACCACGGTGCCCGGCACGTGGGCCGCGATGCGGCGCGACTTTGCGATCAGGCCCACGGGCGCCGTGGGCATGGTGTACGACTTGGGCCACAGCACCACCACCGCCAGGCTCGCCCCGGCGATCGCCACCGCGGTGGGATTGAGGGTGTGCAGCGCACCGGCCAAGGCGCCGATCTGCAGGAAGAAGTCGGCCGGCATCTTGGCGATGTCCAGGCCGAGGAAGTCCTTCACTTGGCTCAGGCCGATGAGCACCGCGATGCCGTTCGTGAAGCCGATGACGATGGACACCGGCACGTAGCGCACCAGAGCGCCGAGCTTGAGTGCGCCCATGGCGATCAGCAGCACGCCGGCGAGCATGGTGCTGATCAAGAGGTTGGCCAGCCCGTAGCGCTCGACGATGCCGTAGACGATGACGATGAAGGCACCGGCCGGCCCGCCGATCTGCACGCTGGAGCCGCCCAGGGCGCTGATCAGGAAACCGGCGATGATGGCCGTCACCAGGCCGGCCTCGGGCTTGACGCCGCTGGCGATGGCGAAGGCCATGGCCAGCGGCAGCGCGACGACGCCCACGGTGAGGCCGGCGCCGACATCGGCCACGGCCTGGGCGCGGCCGTAGCCGCGCAGGTGGCTCAGCAGCCGGGGGCGGAAGGGGTGCAGCGCCGGCATCAGCGCATCCCGGCCACGGCCCGCAGGTCCAGCAGCATCGGCCGCAGCGCCACCAGCATCAGCGCGGCGGCCAGCGGCAGCGTCGTCACGAAGCCGAGGTGCTTGAAACCCATTGCACCGAACAGCCCGCCAACGAAGAACATGCCGATCAGCAGGCCGTGCATGCGCATGCGCTGGCGGTCCGCGACCACCGGCGTCGCCGAATGGCTGCGGTTGATGTAGACGAGCTTGCCCAGTTCGATGCCCAAGTCGGTGACGAGGCCGGTGATGTGCGTGGTCCGGATGGTGGCGCGGGAGATCTTCGTGATCACGGCGTTTTGCAGGCCCATCATGTAGCACAGCAGCAGCACAGTGACCGGCAGCAGCAGCGCCACGGACAGGTTCAGGGTCGCGCCCAGCAGGCCGAAGGCCAGCAGGAGCAGCGCTTCCAGCATCAGGGGCAGCGCATAGCGGCTGTGCATCCGCCGCTGGCGCGCGACGTTGACGAGCACCGCGGTGGTCATCGCTCCGCCGAGGAACATCGCCAGCGCGGCCAGCCCGGCAGCCGCCAATGCCCAGTGGCCGAGGATGATGCTGTCTGCGGCGGCCGAGACGATGCCGGTCATGTGCGAGGTGTAGCGCCCCACGGCCAGGAATCCCCCGGCATTGGCCGCGCCGGCCACGAACGCCAGCAGCGCGCCCAGGTGCAGGTCTGCCCGCGGTGTGCGCCGGATGTCTGTCCAACCACGGCCGGTCAGCATGGTGTCGTCGTTGCCAGCCTGTCGCCCCGCGCGAAGATCAACGCACCCGCATGCCGGGCACGGCACCGGGCCAGGGCTCGAGCACGTACAGGCCCGGGGTGGCCTTTTCGTCGGCGTGGCTGGCGGCCAGCACCATGCCTTCGCTGAGGCCGAACTTCATCTTGCGCGGCGCCAGGTTGGCCACCATCACCGTCAGCTTGCCCGCCAGCTGTTCCGGCGCGTAGGCGCTGGCGATGCCGCTGAAGACGTTGCGGGTTCGACCCTCGCCGACGTCCAGCGTCAGCCGCAGCAGCTTGGTGCTGCCTTCCACGCGCTCGGCAGCGACGATCTTCGCGATGCGCAGGTCGATCTTCGCGAAATCGTCGATCGAGATCGTCTCGGCGATGGCCTCGCCGCCGGGTTCCGGCGCCGGCGCGATGATCGGTTCCGGCGGTGCCAGCAGGGCGTCGATCTGCTTGACGTCCACCCGCTGCATCAGGTGCTGGTAGGCGCCGATGCGGTGCTTGCCCAGCGCCCGCGCGCTGTCGCCCCAGTGCAGCGGCGGCACGGCGAGGAAGGCTTCCACCTGCGTGGCCAGCGCCGGCAGCACCGGCTTGAGGTAGATCGTCAGCAGCCGGAAGGCCTCGATGCAGACGCTGCAGACGTCGTGCAATGCCGCGTCCATCCCGTCCTGCTTGGCCAGTTCCCAGGGCTTGTGCTGGTCCACGTACTCGTTGACGCGGTCGGCCAGCGCCATGATCTCGCGCAGCGCCTTGCCGTAATCGCGCGTCTCGTAGAGCTCGGCGATGGCGTCGGCCGGCGCGCGCAGGCCGTCGAGCAGCGCGCGGCCCTCGACGCCCAGGTCGCCCGACAGTTCACCGCCGAAGCGCTTGGCCAGGAAGCCGGCGGCGCGGCTGGCGATGTTGACGTACTTGCCGATCAGGTCGGCGTTCACGCGGGCGATGAAGTCGTCCGGGTTGAAGTCGACGTCCTCCACACGGCCGTTGAGCTTGGCCGCCAGGTAGTAGCGCAGCCACTCCGGGTTCATGCCCAGTTCGAGGTAGCGCAGCGGGCTCAGGCCCGTGCCGCGGCTCTTGCTCATCTTCTCGCCACTGAGCTGCAGGAAGCCGTGCACGAACACGTGGTTGGGCGTCTTGCGTCCGCTGAAGTGCAGCATCGCCGGCCAGAACAGCGTGTGGAAGTAGGTGATGTCCTTGCCGATGAAGTGGATCTGCTCCACCGCCGGGTCGGCCACGTAGGTGTCGTAGTCCAGGCCCAGCTTCGCGAAGTGGCCCTTCAGCGACGCCAGGTAGCCCACCGGCGCGTCCAGCCACACGTAGAAGTACTTGTCCTCGGTGTCGGGGATGCGGATGCCGAAGTAGGGCGCGTCGCGCGAGATGTCCCAGTCAGACAGGCTCACGTGGCCGGCCTCGTCGGGCGCGAACCACTCGCGGATCTTGTTCAGCACCTCGGGCTGCAGGCGGCCGGGCGTGGACGTCCAGTCCTGCAGGAAGTCCAGGCAGCGCTGCGAGCTCAGCAGGAAGAAGTGGTGCGCGCTGCTGCGAAGCTCCGGCGTGGCGCCGGAGAGCGCCGAGTACGGGTTCTTCAACTCGGTGGGCGCGTACACGGCGCCACAGACCTCGCAGGAATCGCCGTACTGGTCCTTGGCGCCGCACTTGGGGCATTCGCCCTTGATGTAGCGGTCGGGCAGGAACATGCCCTTGACCGGGTCGTAGAACTGCTGGATCGTGCGTTCGCCGATCAGGCCTTCCTTGCGCAGGCCGCGGTAGATGTCCTGCGCGAGCTCGTGGTTCTCCGGCGCGTCGGTGCTGTGCCAGTGGTCGAAGCCGATGTGGAAGCCCTGCAGGTACTTCGGCCGCGTGGCGGCGATGCCGGCGACGAAATCCTGCGGCGTCTTCCCCGCCTTCTCCGCCGCGATCATGATCGGCGCGCCATGGGCGTCGTCGGCGCAGACGAAGTGCACCTCGTGCCCTCGCATGCGCTGGAAGCGCACCCAGATGTCGGCCTGGATGTACTCCATCATGTGGCCGATGTGGAACGGCGCGTTGGCGTAGGGCAGCGCCGTGGTGACGAACAGGCGGCGCGGGGCGGCAGGGGTGGACATGCCCCGAATTCTAGGGGTCCCTCAACCTGGGGCCAGGCTGATCGCGGCCCGTGCCAGCGGCACCTCGAACCAGAAGACGCTGCCGCCCGAGGGCGGGTTGTCGACGTCGATGCGACCGTTCATGGCAACGAGGAGTCGGCGGCACAGCGCCAGGCCGAGTCCCGTGCCGCCGGGCCGGCGGTCGAACTGGGCGAACTCGCGGAACAGCCGATGCCGGGCGTCGGCCGGCAGGCCGGGGCCGTGGTCCTGCACCTCCACGCGGAGCCATCCATCCCCGACGGTCTCGCCGGGCTGCCAGTCCGCGCGCAGGTCGATGCGTCCGGCGGGGCTGAACTTCACGGCGTTGGACAGCAGGTTCATGACCACCTGCTGCAACCGCAGTGCATCGGCCACCAGATCTGTCGGCACCTGCGGCGACAGCGTCAGCTGCAGGTGCAGCCCCTTGGCGGTGGCCAGCGGCTCGAACGTGTGGACCGCCTGCTCCAGCAGGTCACCCAGGTTCACGGGCTCGAGGTTGAGGCTGAAGTGCCCGAGGTCGAGTCGGGCCAGGTCCAGCAGGTCGCTGCACAGACGCATCATCATCCGGGCCGAGCTCTGCGCCAGTTGCACGTAGCGCCGCTGCCGCTCGTCCAGGTCGGACATCATCAGCAGCGAGGTCATGCCCAGCACACCGTTGAGCGGGTTTCGCAGCTCGTGCGCCACGTCCGCGACGAAGCGTTCGGGCGTGGACGGGCCGGTGTCATCCATCACCCGGCGCTCGGCCTCGGCAATGGCCAGCAGACGCCGCTGCTGTCGGTCGGTATCGGCATCGGTCGCCTCGCCATGCAGGGCATGAAGTCGCATCTTCACGCTCGCCGCCACCCATGAGTAGCAGTGGCGCTGCGACGCCTTCAGGGCGGCCAGTGCACCGGCCAGGTCGCCGAGGGCTTCGCAGGCGTCCGCCAGCACGCGATGGATCTGCGTGCCGTTCATCGGCGAGATCGGAACGCCCGAGGCCTCGACCTCGGCCAGGAAGGACTCAAGTCCGTGTCTGGCCTGTTCGGCCCGGCCGGCCACCAGATGAACGGCCGCTGTCGTCCAGACGCGATTGGCACGCAGCACCGGGTTGTCGTCGAGCGTCGGCGTGACGGGTGGCAGCAGGGCCAGCGCGGCGTCGACGCGACCGCAGCGCGCATGGGCGCAGGCGATCAGGCAGGCCAGCGTGGGGTCCTCGGCGTGACGTGCCGGGTCGAGCAGCCAGGGGTCGTCCTGCAGCAGCGCCATCGCCTGTTCCGGCTGCTCCGCCAGCAGCCACGCCAGCATCAGGTTGCCGCGGGTGCTCCAGCGGCCCAGGCCGCTCTCGCGAGAGGCCTCGAGCTCCCGGGGAAGCACACCCAGCGCGCCTTCCACATCGCCGGTGCTGAGGAACAGGTAGCTCAGTGCACGTGTGGCGGCAAACGCGGCGGCAGCCTCACCCGACTGGCGTGCCAGGCGGTCGGCGGCCAACGCGACGGCCAGCGCCTCCTCGTGCCTGCAGGTGGCCGCCAGCAGCATGGACAGCCCGCTGTCGGTCCACACGCGCTCGATCGGCGGCCGCGGATCGTCTGCGGCGCTGCCGTGGCGCTCGAGCAGGGCGATGGCGTCGCCGTGCCTCTCCGGCCGGCGATGAAGCGCCGCGGCCATGGCCGCCTCGCCCAGGCTCACCGCGCGCTGCCAACCGGTCGATTGCAGATGCTGCAGATCGCGCTCGAGGGCCGCGTGCTCGGCGGGGCCGATCGTGCCCCTCGAGCGGGCCAGCATGTCCCAGGCCAGGGACAGCGAGGCGAGCCGGGGATCCCGTGAAGCAGCATCGGCGCTGATGAGCCGATCGACGGCATCGCGCGGGGCCGACGCATCGGCCAGAAGCGGCATCCAGGCCCGGGCCAGCGCCTCGGCCAGGCTCGCGTCAAGGTCGGCATCGTGGCGCATGGCAGCCGCGGAGTGTAGGCGGGTGGTCGCCGGCCGGGGCGGGCGGTGCCGAGCCGGCGCGCAGTCAGGCGACCTGGTTCACGCCCCCGGCAGATCCGGCGTCGTCTGCACCTCTGCGGGCGGGAAGTCCGCGAGCGGCCCCAGCGGCGCGGCGTCGCGCTGGAACAGCGGTGCGCTGGTCATCTGCGCGGCCAGCAGGCGTGCGAGCGACACCAGCGAGTCCTCGTGCGTGCGCTCCCAGCCGTGGCTGGCGTCGCAGGCGAAGCACACCAGCGCGGTGCGGATGTCGTTGCCGGCCTCCAGCGCCGAGGCGGCGTCGCTGCGGTAGTAGCGGTAGACGTCGCGGCTGTGCTCGATGCCGTGGGCGCGGCACAGCGCCAGCAGGTGGCGCGTGAGGTGCCAGTCGAAGGGACCCGCGCTGTCCATCATCGCGATCGTCACGCCGCGCTCGCTGCTGTTCTGGCCCGGCGCGTTGGTGGCGTTGTCCACCGAGATCATCTCCGCCACGTCGTTGCCGTGCAGGATGTGCGAGGCGCCGACGCCCACCTCCTCGCTGATGGTGAACAGCAGCAGCACGTCCAGCGGCAGCGGGGCCTTGGTGCGCACCACGGCTTCGGCCGCAGCCAGCAGTGACGCCACCCCGGCCTTGTCGTCCAGGTAGCGCGAGTTCACGTAGCCGTTGGGCCCGAACTCGGTGCCCGGGTCGACGGCGATGGTGTCGCCCACGCGCACGCCCAGGCGCATCAGGTCGGCCACGCTGGCGGTGTCGGCGTCCAGACGCAGTTCCACCTGCGTCCAGTCCACTGGCAGCGTGTCGATCTCCTTGTTGTAGGTGTGGCCCGAGGCCTTGATCGGCAGTACCGTGCCGCGGTAGGTGCCGGTGTCGCCGTAGACCGTCACGCGTGCGCCTTCGGCGAAGCGGCTGGACCAGAAGCCGATGGGCACGATCTCCAGCCGCCCGTTGGGCTTGAGGGCCTTGACCATCGCGCCCAGCGTGTCCAGGTGGGCGGCGATGGCGCGCTTGGGTGTGTAGGCCGCCCCCGGCAGCACGGCGCGGATGGCGCCCCGGCGCGTGAGCTTGTAGTCGACCCCGATCTCGTCGAGGATCTCGCAGGCCAGGCGCACCACGGCGTCGGTCATGCCCGAGGGGCTGGGCGTGGCCAGCAGGCGCTCCAGCGTGCGCAGCAGGAAGGTCTTGTCGATCATGCGGCAGGCGCCTCCGCCGCCGTGGCCCGGGTCTGCGGGAACAGCAGGTCCACGAAGCGCTCCACCGTGGGCTGCGGCTCGTGGTTGGCCAGGCCGGGGCGCTCGTTGGCCTCGATCACCGCATAGTCGTCACCGTCGAGGTCGGGCACGATGAAGTCGAAGCCCACCACCGGGATCTCCAGCAGCCGAGACGCGTGCTCGGCGACCGCGCGCAGTGACGGGTGCAGGCGGTCCGTCACGTCGTGGATGGTGCCGCCGGTGTGCAGGTTGGCCGTCTTGCGCACGGCCAGCGCCTGGCCTTCGGGCAGCACGCTGTCCAGCGTGAGGCCGGCGGCGGCGATGCAGCGCTCGGTCTCGGCGTCCAGCGGGATCCGGCTTTCGCCCTGGGTGGCGGCCGCGCGACGCTTGCTCTGCTGCGCGATCAGCGTGCGCAGGTCGCTCCGGCCATCGCCCACCACCTGCGCCGGCCGCCGCGTGGCTGCGGCCACGACCCGGTGGTCGATGACGACGATGCGCAGGTCCTCGCCGGGCACGAATTCCTCGAGGATGACGACGTCGCCGTGCTGCTTCGCCTCGGCGATGGCGGCCTGCACCGCGTCCAGGCCGCTGACGTCCACCGTGATGCCGCGCCCCTGCTCGCCGCGCGCCGGCTTGACGACCACGCGCGGGTGGCGGGCCAGGAAGTCCTTCAGCGTGGCGTCGCCTTGCTCGCCCGCGGCAACCTCCATCTGGTCGGGCGTGCGCACGCCGCCACCGGCGAGCACACGCCGCGTGAGCCGCTTGTCGTCGCACAGGCTCATCGCGAAGCCGCTGGTCAGCGCCGACAGCGATTCCCGGCAGGCCACGCTGCGCCCGCCCAGGCTCAGCCGGAAGCAGCCGCCATCGGCGTCCACGACCTCGGCCTGGATGCCGCGACGCCGCGCCTCGTCGACGATGATCTGGGCGTAGACGTTCAGTCCTTCGTCGCGTTCGGGTCCCACGTACAGCCTTTCGTTGATCGGGTTGCGGTTCTTCACGCAGTAGACCGGCACGCGGCGGAAGCCCACCTTCTCGTACAGGCGGATGGCCTCGACGTTGTCGTGCATGACCGACAGGTCCAGGTAGCGTCGGCCGCGGGTGCGGAAGCGTTGCGCCAGTTCCAGCGTCAGCGACAGGCCCACGCCATGGCGCAGGCACTGCGGGTCCACTGCCAGCGACCACAGGCTGCTGCCGTCCTCGGGGTCGCCACAGGCGGCCACGTGGTCGACGCCGGTGACGACGCCCACCACCGGGTGGCCGGCGTGCAGTTCCGGGTCCTCGGCCACCAGCACCTGCACCGGGCTGTCGGCCGACAGCGACGCCAGGAAGCCGGCCTTGGGCGGCACCATGCCGCGGCGCTGCAGGATCCGGGCGATGGCGTCGGCATCCTCGGGGCGCGCGGCGCGCACCGACCAGCCGCGCCGCGGTTTCGGGTGCGGCAGTGACGACGCGTCCGGCCCCTGCAGCGGCAGGCGGTAGGTGTGCGACGGGTCCAGGAACAGCTGCTGCGGCGCCAGGGCGACGACCACGTGCGGGTCGCGCACGTACATCGCCACGTCGCGCTGTCGCGTGCCTTCGTCGGCCAGCGCCGCCACCAGGGCGGGCGGATCGGCGAAGGTCTGGCCCAGCAGCAGCCGGCCCCAGCCGCAGTCGATGATCGCCGGCGCGCCGGTGTGGGCCACGGGCTCCCAGTGGCGCAGGCTGGCGTGCAGCGCGGGGTCCAGGGGATCGGCGGGCATCCGGATGCCCACCTTCAGAGGCCCTGGCCCTGCAGCCACAACTCCAGCAGCGCCACCTGCCACAGCATCGAGCCGCGCAGCGGCGTCAGGTGCTGCGCCGGTTCGGCCAGCAGGCGCTGCACCTCCGCCGGTCGGAACAGGCCGCGTTCGCGGGCCCGTTGCGTGGCCAGCGTTGCCTTGATCATGTCCAGCACCGGGCCGTCGATGTACTTCAGGATCGGCACCGGGAAGTAACCCTTGGGCCTGTCGACGATGGCCGGCGGCACCAGACGCCGCGCGATGACCTTGAGCACGCCCTTGCCGCCGTCGCCGAGCTTGTCGTCCTGCGGCAGGCGGCCGGCCAGTTCCACCAGTTCGTGGTCCAGGAAGGGCACGCGCGCCTCCAGGCCCCAGGCCATGGTCATCGCGTCCACGCGCTTGACCGGGTCGTCGACCAGCATCACCGTGGTGTCGATGTGCAGCGCCTTCTCGGCGGGCGTGCTGCGGCTCAGCGCCGCGAAGTGGCGCTCCAGGAAGGCCTGGCTCGCGTCGCCCGCCGCCATCGCCCCGGGCTCGAGGATCTGCGCCATCTGCGCCGGCGTGCGGTCGAAGAAGGCGGCGCGGTACGCGGCCACCGCGTCGGCGGGCGCCGCACCGGCCAGCTTGGGGTACCAGTGGTAGCCGGCGAAGACCTCGTCGGCGCCCTGGCCGCTCTGCACCACCTTCGTGTGCTTGGCCACCTCGCGCGACAGCAGGTAGAAGGCCACGTTGTCGTAGCTGACCATCGGCTCGTGCATCGCGGCGATGGTGCCGGGCAGGGCGCCCATCAGTTCCGAGGTGGGGATGTGGATGCGGTGGTGGTCGGTGCCGAAGCGCTGCACGACCATGTCGGAGTAGGTGAACTCGTCACCCGCTTCGCCACCGGCGGCATCGAAGCCGATGGAGAAGGTCTGCAGGCCGTGCTGGCCGGCCTCGGCCAGCAGCGCGACGATGAGGCTGGAGTCCACCCCACCGGAGAGCAGCACGCCCACCGGCACGTCGGCCACCTGGCGGCGGCGCACGGCGGTGCGCAGCGCCTGCTCGACGAGTTCCTCGCGCTCGCGGGCCGGCAGCGCCGCCACCTGGGCGTCGGCGGCCACGCTCAGCGACCACCAGCGGTGTGTCTCCTGCCGGCCGTCGGGCGACACGCGCAGCAGGCTGGCCGGCGGCAGCTTGCGCACGCCGCGCAGCATGGTCAGCGGCGCCGGCACCACGGCGTGCCAGGACATGTAGTGGTTCAGCGCGTCGAGGTCGATGGCCGTGTCCACCCCGCCGCCGGCCAGCAGCGCCGGCAGCGTGGAGGCAAAGCGCAGGCCACCTTGCACCGGCGCCAGGTACAGCGGCTTGATGCCGAAGCGGTCGCGCGCCAGCACCAGTCGGCCGCTGTCGCGGTCGAAGGCGGCGAAGGCGAACATGCCGTGCAGGCGGTCCACGCAGGCCTCGCCCCAGGCGTGGAAGGCCTTGAGCACGACCTCGGTGTCGCCGGTGGACGCGAAGCGGTAGCCCAGGCCCTCGAGCTCCTGGCGCAGTTCACGGTAGTTGTAGACGCAGCCGTTGAAGGCCAGCGTCAGGCCCAGCGCCATGTCGACCATGGGTTGCTGGGCATGTTCGCTGAGGTCGATGATCTTCAGGCGGCGGTGCGCCAGTGCAAACGGGCCGTGCTGGATCAGGCCCTGGGCGTCGGGGCCGCGGGGTGCCAGGCGTTCCGACATGCGGCCCAGGGCCGTGATGTCCGGCGCCTGGCCGTCGAACCGGATCTCGCCGGCGAATCCACACATGCGTGGGGTGTCCTTTCTGTCTGCTGCGGTGCGCCGGTGGCACACCGATGTGAATCGCGCATTATATTTGCACAAATGTAAATAGGCAAATCCGTGCAGTTCACGGTCGTTCCGCGCGGGTTCGGTCAAGATGCGCGCATGCGCCCGCACCGCCGCCTGGCCCTCGAGGCCGCCCCCGTGGTCACGGCACCCGACGGCTCCCGGGTGCGTGTGCTGCTCGACCTGCCGGAGCGCGGCAGCATGGCCTGTTTCGAGCTCGAGCCGGGCCAGGTGGCTGCCGCCGTCGTGCACCGCACGGTGGACGAGCTCTGGTGGGTGCAGTCCGGGCGCGGTGAACTCTGGCGCTGCGGCGCGGCCGGCGAGACCCTGGTGACGCTGGAGGTGGGCGTGTGCGTGGACATCCCCTGCGGCACGCGCTTCCAGTTCCGCGCGGCCGATGACGAAGCGCTGCAGGTGCTGGGCGTCACGATGCCGCCCTGGCCCGGCGCCGACGAGGCGAAGGTGGTGCCCGGCCCCTGGCCGCCGCGCCAGAATCCGGCCCATGAGTGACCGCACCCCACCCGCCACCCGCGACGCCTTCGCACACTTCACGGCCATCGACACCCGCTGGAGCGACAACGACGCCTACCGCCACGTCAACAACGTCGTCTACTACGGCTTCTTCGACACCGCGGTGAACCGGCTGCTGATCGAGGCCGGCGCGCTGGACCTCGAGCAGTCACCGGCCGTCGGCCTGGTGGTGGAGACGCAGTGCCGCTACTTCGCGCCCATCAGCTTCCCGGACCGCGTGCACGTGGGCCTGCGTGTGGCGAAGCTCGGCAGCAGCAGCATCCGCTACGAACTGGGCGTGTTCCGCAACGACGAGCCCTCGGCCTCCGCCGAGGGGCACTTCGTGCACGTGTACGTGGACCGCGCCAGCAACCGGCCGGTGCCGGTGCCCGACGCGGTGCGGCGGGTGGTCATGCCCCTGTGCCGCGGCTGAACTGCTGCGCCCACGCCGGCGAGGTCGTCAGCGCGCCGGCGTCGGCAGCGGCCCGTTGACCACGTCACCGGTCATCCAGGCCTGGCGGATCAGCCGGCCGCAGCGCAGGGAGTTGAAGCCGGCGCCGCCTTCGGTGGCGTTCTGGCGCGCCAGGATGCCGTAGGTGGTCTTGCTGCGGTCGATCCACGGGTAGAAGCCGCCGCCACCCGCGCTGCTGTAGGCGCCGTCACCCACGGCGGGGTCGGCCTCGACCCAGTGACCCAGCGCGTAGTCCATGTCCTCGTCGCTGGCTTCGGCGGTGCGGTCGGCGTTGCAGCCCGGCGCGTCGGGATTGGTGCACACCGCATGCCGGCCCAGCGCGTCGTGCATGGCCAGGTCGCCCGCGAGCACGCGGCGCAGGAAGGCCGCGTAGCCCGCGGCGCTGCCACGCACGCCGCTGGCCGGCTGCGGCACCTCATAGCTGAAGCCGTAGTCGCCGATGGTCGAGACCAGGTGCAGGGCGAGCGCGGCGTTGTCGGCGCCGTCAAGGCCCATCACGGCGGCCGCGTGGCGCTGCATGTGGCCGCTGTCGTAGGCAAAGCGGCCCACGGTGTCCGCATCCTGCTCGATCGGCAGCAGCTGGCAGTCGCCCACGGTATCGCCCACGCACAGCGGCAGGTTGCCGAAGGTGCTGTAGCCGCTGGTGAAGTTGAGGTAGGGCGCGTCGGCCTCGACGACGCCACGGGCCTGCACCACGCTGGCGGCATACAGCCACTTGCTGGCCGAGTAGATCAGCATGTCGGAGTCGCGTGTCGGTGCGTCCGCGCCGCCGACGCGGCCCGAGGCGCGCACGCCGCCGGCGTCGCCGATCTCCCAGTAGTACGGGCCCAGCGCCGAGGCGGCGCAGAGCGGGTTGGACTCGGCCGTCATGGTGGCGGCGGCGGCGCGCTGGGCGTCGCTGAGCCCGCCGCCGCCCCCGCTCCCATCACCCCCGCCGTCATCGGCCACGTTGCTGGAGCCGCCGCCGCACGCGGCGAGCATCGTCGCCGCGGCGATCGCGGCCAGGGCATGGCGGTGGCGGAGGCGGTGGCGGGAGAAGGGCTGTCGCATGATCGGGCTCCATCGGGGTGTCGGGATGGCATCGATCATCGGCAGCCCAGCGGCCGCGCCGCGTCGGTGGCGCGCCGCTTCGCGCGCCAGACATGTCCTACGGCGCGCGCGGCATGCGGGGTGGGCACCCGCCCACCCGCACGCGCGGGTCAGTCGGTCAGGGCGTCGTGATGCTGCGCTCGGGCGAGCAGGCACCGCCGGCGCCGCGCTCGCAGACCTGGTAGGTCCAGCTGCCGCCGGTGACCGCCTGGCTCCAGGCGCCGTCGTTGGCCGTGGCCCGCAGCAGCGCGCCATTGCGGTAGACGTCCACGCGGTTGCCGGCGGCGCCATCCCAGGCCAGGCTGACCGTGGTCCGCCGGCGCGGGCCGGGGCTGCTGCTCAGGTCCAGCGTCACGCCGCCGGGCGCCGCACCCACCTGCAGCCAGCCGGCGCTGACCGGCCCGGCGGTGCCCGAGGCGTCGCGCCCGACCACGTAGACCAGGTGCCGGCCTTCGGCCAGGCCCGTGGTGGGCAGGCTGCCGGTGACGGATTCGGTGGCGTTGTCGAAGCTGCCATCGGCCGCGGACAGCGGCACCGGCACGGCGCCTTCGGCCCAGGGCGGCGTGCCGATGTAGGCCTCGGCGGCCACGATGGCCTGCGTGGCTTCGCTGCCATTGCTCTGGTTGAAGCGGGTGTCGCTGACCTGCGCCGTCAGCGTGGCGCTGGCGCCGGGGGCCACCTCGGCCGGCAGCGAAACATCCAGCACGTCGGGGCCGCCTGGGGTCACGTAGGGCGCGCGCACCACCTTGGCCGCGTAGATGAGGGCCGGCAGGTTCCTCGGCAGGATCACGTTTCTGTACGCGGAGCAGCTCTGGAAGAAGCTGGTGCCGAGTTCGAAGGTGTACGCGGGCACGCCGAGTTCGCCGTAGCTTGGCCCGTCGGTGGTGCCGTCGGTGGGGTACAGGCCGATCGACTGCGTGGGCGTGTAGCCGTTGAACCAGGCGAAACGCCGGCCCAGCGTCTGCAGCGCCGCGCCGTTGGGTGCCGGCTGCGCCGTGTTGCCCCAGGGCCAGAGCACCAGTTCGCTGTAGCTGTGCAGGTCGATGTGCAGGCCCTGTGTGTCGGCGGGTGCGGCATCGGTCTGGGCCGGGCCCCGGCGGTCGGGAAAGATGCTGCGGATGTAGGCCTCGACGGCCTGCGTTTCCGGCTCCGAGGCCGGCGCCGGGCCGCGGTAGGTGAGGTCGCAGGGGTTGCCACTGGAGCCGGCGCCGCCGGTGCTGTTCCAGCTGAAGCTGAAGTTGCGGTTCAGGTCGGCCCCGATGGAGTTGCCGGCGCAGTAGTCGCTGTTGGTGTTCTTGCGCCAGGACAGGCCGCCCTCGGCACGCTTGCGGCCATCGGGGTTGGTCTGCAGCAGCAGGTGGACCTCGTGGTGGTCCAGGATCCAGGTGGCGTCGGCATCGGTGCCGTGGCCCTCGAACAGCCAGCGCGCGAAGGCCAGGGCCAGCGGCGCCGTGGTGTATTCGCGGGCGTGGATCGCGGCGTTGACGAAGAGCTTGGGCTTGTCGCCGGGCACGGCGGCGTTGGTCAGCTTGAGCACCTTCAGGTCGTAGCCGCCCTGGCCCTGCGTCTTCGCCCAGGAATCGCCGATGTCCAGCCACTGCGCCAGTTGCGGCTTCGCGGCGGCAAAGCCCTCGGCGGCGGCGAAGGTCTCTTCCACCGTCTCGTAGCACGGGTAGCCGGGGATGGTCTGCACGCCGGGCGCGGCGGCGTCGAAGCGGTCGAGGAAGCGATTGCGCTTCTCGACGACATCCGGCGCCGGCACCACCCGGAAGCCGAAGCCCCGCAGCGCCGCCACCTCCGCGGGCTGCAGTTCGAAGACCAGGTAGCCCTGCTTCCAGGCGCTTTCCAGCAGCTGCGCATGGAAGCTCACGGCGGCCTTGCGGCCGGTGGCGGCGTCGGGGAAGTAGGCCCGGTACAGGTTGCTCTGCTGCCGCTCCACCGCCCGCAGCGCCTGCAGTTCGGCCGGGTCGGTGTGGGCTTGGGCGGCGGTGCCGGCGCACAGTGCGGCGGCGAGCGCCAGGGGCAGCTTCTTCATGGCGGTGTCCTGCATCGAAAGTCGTCGATTCTGGGTGCGGGCACAGCACGGGACCGCTTGTCGGACCACTACATTAGGGGGGTGAACGGCACCCCATCGCCCGCCCTTCCGGACCCCTGCTGTCCGCGGTGTGGCCGCGTCTTCCACTGCGGCGTGCACGACCTGCAGCCATGCACCTGCACGGGGGTCGACGTGCCCGTCGCCGTGTTGTCGGCGCTGCGGGCCCGCTACACCGGCTGCCTGTGCCTGGCCTGCCTGCGCGAGATCGCGCAGGCCGGCATCTGCCCCGACGAGCGCCCCGACGAGGGCCCCGTCGAGCGCCCCGCCGCCGCGTCCTGACGCACGCCCGCGGGTGCCATCCCTGCGGTGGGGGCGGCCGGCCCGCTGATCGCGCCGGCCCCGCCTCGGCGTCGGCGGCGTCCTACGTGCGTGGCCTCTCGTGTCCGACGGGCGCGGCCCCGGGTGACCGACACCGCACGTGGGGCCATCGGCCCAGACTCATTCACGAGGGCTGCCATCGCAGTCCGACTGAAAGGAGCCATCCATGCTGCACTACGCCGTCGTCTTCCTCGTCATCGCCCTGATCGCCGCCGTGCTCGGCTTCGGCGGTCTCGCCGCGGGTGCGGCCGGCATCGCCAAGCTGCTGTTCGTCGTCTTCCTGATCATGGCCGTCATCGGCTTCGCGGCCAACCTGCTACGCGGCCGCAAGCCCTGAGTGGCGCTGACCTGGCGGCTCGCCGGGCACCGCCCGTGCACTGACGTCGTGTCGGCGGCCACCGACAGGACAGCGGCGCCCGTGCCGATGTCCGTGCCGCGACCACCTGCCCAAGCTGAATCCACCCGCGCTGACGCAGCCCGACCCCAACCCGCAAGGAGAAGACCGATGACCCCACGACCGACCCCCACGCAGCGACGCCCACGCAGGGCTCACCCCGCCATCGCCATCGTTGCCGCGGCTGCATTGGCCACCCTGGCCGCCTGCGGTGCGGAAGAAGACCCGCGCACGGCCGGCCAGCAGCTCGACGATGCTGTGGCGGCGGCGAAGGTGGAGACGCAGGCCGCGGGTGACCGCATCGCCCAGGAGGCACGCGAGGCGCGTGCCGAGATCGGCGAGACCGTCACCGATGCGCGCATCACCGCCGCCGTCAATGCCCGGCTGGCCAGCGACACCGAGCTCAGCGCCCTGCGCATCGACGTCGACACCGAAGCCGGCCACGTCGTGCTCGATGGCGAGGCACCGAGCCCGGCCGCCAAGGCCCGTGCCGAACAGCTCGCGCGCGACATCGACGGCGTGCTCGGTGTCGACAACCGGCTGACCGTCAGGGCCGGCTGACCGCCGCCGCCCCGAAACCCCTGCCAACCATGCCCACACAGGAGCCCACCATGCCCACGACCACCCGTTCCCACACCGCCCGCTTCTTCGTCGCCGCCGCCGTGGCCACCGCGGCCCTGGTCGCCACCACCGGCTGCGCCGTCGTGCGCGACCAGCAGCCGGTCGGCGCCTACATCGACGACGCCACGCTGACCACGCGCGTGAAGGCCAAGTTCGCCGAGGACCCGACGGTCAGTGCACTGGCCATCAGCGTCGAGACGCTCAACGGCGTCGTCCAGCTCTCGGGCTTCGCCAAGAGCAGCGTCGAGCGCATGCTGGCGGAGAAGATGGCGCGCGAGACCAGCGGCGTGAAGGACGTCCGCAACGACATCATCGTCCGCGGCTGATCGACTGACCATGCCGGGCCGACGGGTCGACCATGCCACCGCGGCGCCCGACACGGGCGCCCCGGTGAATGCCCCTGGACCCGACGGCCCGGGGCAGGACGCCGACCCACGTCCGGCCCTGCCACCGGCCCAGAAGGCCAGCGGCTGGCGCGCCGCGCTGCGGCGCCCGGCCACGCCGGTCTGGCTGATGGCCGCACTCGCCCTGCTCACCGCGTTGTGGGCCGGGCGTTCCTTCGTGGTGACCCTGCTCGTGGCGACCACGATGGCCGTGCTGCTGTGGCCGGCCGTGTGCGCCGTGCAGCGTTGGCTGCACTCGCGCACGCTGTCGGCGCTGCTGGTGGTGCTGATGGCCGGGGCGATGACGGCCGGCTCGGCCGTGGTCGTGGCCACGCAGATCAGCGCCGCGGCGCAGCGCACGCCCGAGGTGCTGCGCCTGGCGGCGCGCGACGTGGCCGCGCTGGGCAGCGCGGGCGCGTCGACCGTGCAGCGCACGCGACATGCCCTGCGGGAGCTCGACCGCTCCGTGGCCCGGGTGACCGGCACCGTCGCCGAGTCCGGCGCCGCGGCGGTGAAGAAGGGTTCGCTCGTGGCCGGCGCGGTGGAGACCATGACCGCCTGGCTCGCGCATGCCGCCCGCGTGGCGGCCGACCTGGCGCTGCAGGCCGCCGTGATGGGCATGCTCACCTTCTTCCTGCTGTGCAGCGGCGACCGGCTGGCCGCCGGGATCTCGGCCTGGTGCGACGACCGGCCCCAGGTGCGCGGCCGCGTGGCACCTCTGGTGTCGGACCTGGCGCGGCAGATGCGCCTGTACGGTGGCGTCACGCTGGCCACCAACCTCGCCATCGGTGCGGCCGTGGCCCTGCTGCTGCTGCCCTTCGGTGTGGCGCAGACCTGGTGGTGGGGCGCGCTGGCCGCGGCGCTGCACTTCGTGCCCTATGCCGGTCTCGCGGTGCTGATGGTCCTGGCCGCCGCGGAGGTCTACGTGCTGCACGCGTCCTGGGCGGCGGCGGCGACGGTCGTCCTGCTCATCGCCGGGGTCGGCTTCGTCATCGGTACCGGCATGGCCGCCTGGCTCCAGGGCCGGGCGTCGCGGGTGGACAGCGCCATCGTCTTCGGCGGCACGGTCTTCTTCTCCGTGCTCTGGGGCGGCTGGGGTCTGGTGCTCGGCCCGCTGCTGGTCGTGGTGTGGCAGGTCGTCTGGCGCCACGCCCGTGTCCAGGGTGAAGGCGCCGTCCTCCGGGCCGTCACCGCGCTGGGCCCGACGGACCGCGCAGCCATCGACGCCGATCAGCCGGGTCCTACACGCGCCGCCGGTGCCGGCTGATGGCGGTTCGCATCCTGGCCCGCGATGCTGGCGTCATGCCTGACCTGTCGAGCCGCTTCGCCCTTCGCCTGCTGACGATCAACATCCACAAGGGGGTCGACGCCTGGTCGCGCCGATCGACCATGGCCGACCTGAAGCGGGCCATCGCGCTCGTCGGGGCCGACGTGGTCTGCCTGCAGGAGGTCCGTGATGGCGACAGCGCCGGCGACGCCCGGTGCGAAGCCCAGTACGAAGCCCTGGCCGACGGGCTGTGGCCGCAGCGGGCCTTCGCCCGCAATGCGGTGACGCCCCGCGGCGGCCACGGCAACGCCGTGCTGTCGCGCTGGCCGATCGTGACCAGCCAGAACCATGACGTCTCGCTGCCGGGGGACGAGCGTCGAGGTCTGCTGCATTGCCGGATCGACGTGCCCGGCGTGCCCGGCGGACTGCACCTGGTGTGCGTGCACCTGGGGCTGCGCGAGGCCCACCGCCGCGCCCAGCTGGCCCGGCTGGCGGGCCTGGTCGCACGCTGGCCCGCCGATGCGCCGGTGGTGGCCGCTGGCGACTTCAACGACTGGCGGCAACGGGCCGACCTGCTGCTGGCCGCGTCCGGCCTCCAGGACGTGCACACGCGTGCCCAGGGCCGCCCGGCACGCAGCTTTCCGTCGCGCTGGCCGCTGTTGGCCCTGGACCGCATCTACGTGCGTGGCTTCGCCGACAGCCGGCCGGTGCCGTTGCCGCGCCAGCCCTGGCAACGGCTGTCGGACCACGTGCCGGTGGCGGCCACGCTCACGCTGCGGGCACAGGCGCTGCAGGAGGCCGCATGAAGCCGCAGTGGACGCCCGGCAACCGTTTCGAACTGCTGGAGAACGGCGAGGTCTTCTATCCACGCGTCCTCGCCGCCATCGGCGAGGCACGGCGGGAGGTGCTGCTGGAGACCTTCATCCTCTTCGACGATGCCGTCGGGCGACGCTTGCGGGCCGCGCTGCTGGCCGCCGCACGCCGCGGCGTGCGCGTGCACGTGCTGGTCGACGGCTGGGGCTCGCCCGACCTCGACGAGCACTTCGTGCAGCCCCTCGTCGACGCCGGCGTGCAATGGCGGGTCTTCGAACCGGCCGTGCGCTGGTTCGGCTGGCGGGTCAACCCGCTGCGCCGCATGCACCGCAAGCTGGTCGTCGTGGACGGAGCGTTGGCCTTCGTCGGCGGCATCAACTTCTCCGTCGACCACCTGGTCGAACATGGTCCCGAGGCCAAGCAGGACTACGCCGTGGCCCTGCAGGGGCCGGTGGTGGCCCAGGTGCATGCCTTCTGTCGCCAGCATCTGGACGACGCCGACACGGCGGCCGGACCGCCGTGGTGGCGGGGCTGGCGGGCGCGTTGGCAGGGGCGCTGGCAGGGGCGTCGAGAGGCCACCCGCACCCGCCCCGGCGACGCCGGCTGGGCCGCCTTCGTGGTGCGCGACAACCTGCGCCACCGGCACGACATCGAGCGCCAGTACCGGCTGGCCCTGCGGTCGGCGCGCTCGCGGGTGGTCATCGCCAACGCCTACTTCTTTCCCGGCTGGCGCCTGCTGTGCGACATGCGCCGCGCGGCGCGGCGCGGCGTGCGCGTGGACCTGATCCTGCAGGGTCAGCCCGACATGCCCATCGTGCAGCAGGCGGCATCGCTGCTCTACGACGCGCTGGTGCGCGCTGGGGTCCACGTGCACGAGTACTGCGAGCGACCGCTGCACGGCAAGGTGGCGGTGGTGGACGGGCAGTGGGCCACCGTCGGCTCCAGCAACCTGGACCCGACCAGCCTGGGCCTGAACCTCGAGGCCAACGTGCTCATCAGCGACCGCGGTTTCGCCCGCACGCTGCAGGGCCGGCTGCAGGCCCTGATCGACCACCGCTGCCGGGCCATCCACGCCGAGCATCGGCCGGCCACGCTGCAGTGGCTGGACCGTGTGCGGGGCGCGGCCCTGCACCACGTGCTGCGCCACTGGCCGCGCTGGGCCCAGGCCCTGCCGGCGCGGCCGCCGGCGATCCGGCCGCTGGAGCGTCGCCCATGCGCCTGAGTCCGGCGTGTCGGACTCGTCCTACACGCAGGCCGGCGAGCCACTTCTAGAATGCCTTCGACCTCTCCCACGCCGATCTCGCTGTCTGCGCAGAACGTTCCGCAGTTTGTCCCGATGTCCCTCCTGAAGACCTTCCTCGTCGAAGACAGCCCGGTGATCCGATCCAATCTCGTGGCAGCGCTGGAGGACCTGGCGCCGGTGGAGGTGGTCGGTTATGCCGAGACCGCCGAGGAGGCCTGCGACCGGCTCAAGGCCTTGGATGCCCCCGGTGCCTGCGATCTGGCGATCGTCGACGTCTTCCTGCGGGCCGGCTCCGGGCTCGACGTGCTGCGCTGCCTGCGCGGCCAGGACTCGACCCTGCGGCGCGTCGTACTGACGAACTACGCCTCGCCCGAGATGCGCGCGCAATGCCTGGAGCTGGGTGCCGAGCGGGTGTTCGACAAGTCGCGCGAGATCGAGGCGCTGGTCGACTACTGCAACCAGATCGCCGGCGGCTGAACGTGCGAATGCCCTGGCGCGGGCCGACATGACCCTTCGTGGCCACACGCTGCCGGCCAGCCGGGCAGGCCTGTCACTGGATGAGGCCGTTCTTCAGCGCGTAGTAGGTCAGGTCGCTGTTGGTGCCCAGGGCCAGCTTCTCCATCACCCGCGAGCGATAGGTGCTCACCGTCTTCACGCTGAGGAACATCTGCTCGGCGATGTGGCCGACGGTCTCGCCCTTGGCCAGGCGCAGGAACACCTGCAGTTCACGTTCGCTGAGGTTCTCGTGCGGCAGCTTGTCGGCGTTGCCGAGCACGCCGTCGGCGAGCATCTCGGCCACCGCAGGCGTGATGTACCGCCGGCCGCGCGCCACCGTGCGGATGGCGGTGGCGATGTCCTCCGGGTCGCACTCCTTGTTCAGGTAGCCGCTGGCGCCCTGGCGCAGCAGCGTGGCGGCGTAGTGCGTCTCCGGGAAGCCGCTGAGGATGAGCACCGGCAGGTCCGGCCGCCGCGCCTTGATGGCCGCGAGCGCGTCCACGCCGCCCTGGTCGGGCATGGACAGGTCCATCAGCAGCACGTCGACCTCGTCGCCGCGGGCGATCTCCAGTGCATCCTTGCCGTTGCCGCCCTCGGCGGTGACGCGGAAGTCCACCTGCTCGGCCAGGAACTGGCGCAGGCCGGTGCGCACGATGGCGTGGTCGTCGACGATGCCGATGCGGATCATGGCGGGGCGCGTGCAAGGGCGGCCGCTGGGCCGATGAGGCAGTGTAAGGGCCGGACATGGCACTGAGCCGCACAGGGATGGTCAGCTGGTTGAAGAGCCACCTCGCGGGCCCGCTGGCCGTGGCGCTCGCGGTGATGGTGCTGGTCGTCAGCGAGGCGGGCTTCTGGCGGTTGAGCGACCTGGCCGAGGCGCGGGAGGAGAGCGTGCACACCCAGCTTGCCGCGGGCCGCCTGCGCCGGGCGCTGCTGTTCATGGAGAGCGCCAAGCGCGGCTACATGCTGACCGGACGGCAGGACTACCTGGCGCCGTTCGTCGAGCAGGAAGGCGTGTTCCAGCAGACGCTGGCCGAGGTCGAGGCCGTGGCGCTCACCGATGCCGAGCAGCGCGCGTCACTGGTCCAGCTCGTGGAACTGGCGCGCCGCAAGTACTCGGAGATGACCGAGGTGCTGCGGCTGTGGGACGCCGGCGACCGCGACGCGGCGATCGAGCTCACGCTCACGGACCTCGGCCGCGAGATGATGGCGCAGATCAGCACGTTGACCGACACCGTGATCCGCGAGGAGAGCGCCTTCTACGAGGAGACGGCCCGCGCACGGGCCCGCGTCTTCATGTGGAGCCGTGTCGGCATCTGGGTGCTGGTGGCGCTGTGCATCGCCGGCGCCGTGGCGCTGATGCGCCTGGGCCGCGAACAGGAGCGCGAGCGGCGCGTGCACCTGCTGCAGCTGCACGCCGAACGCGACCGGCTCGACGAGGAGGTGACGCGGCGCACCGCGGAAACCGTGGAGCTGGCGCAGCACATGGAGCAGGTGCGCGAGGACGAACGGGCGCGACTGGCACGTGAACTGCACGACGAGCTCGGTGGGCTGCTGACGGCGTCCAAGCTCGACCTGGCACGCATCCGCCGGCGCATCCCGGACGACACCGGTGCCACGCAGCAGCTGCTGGCGCACCTGGGCGAGTCGCTGGACGCCGGCATCGCGCTCAAGCGCCGCATCATCGAGGACCTGCGGCCGTCGTCGCTGTCCAACCTGGGTCTGGTGCGCACGCTGCAGATCCAGTGCGCCGAATTCGGCCAGCGCGCCGAACTGCCGGTGGCGGTGCAGCTGGAGGAGGTCCCGCTCACCGCCGAGCGGTCGCTGGCCGTGTACCGCCTGGTGCAGGAGGCGCTGACCAACATCGCCAAGTACGCGCAGGCCCGCCAGGTGCATGTGGTCATGCGGCGCGTGGACGAAGGCGTCGAACTGTCGGTCGAGGACGACGGCATCGGCTTCGATCCCGTCGCCGTGGCCCGTGCGGGCGGACACGGTCTGCAGGGCATGCGCTTTCGCATCCGATCCTGCGGGGGTGACGTGCAGATCCGATCGGCGCCCGGGCAGGGCACCACCGTGCGTGCCGTGCTGCCGGCCTGACCCGGTCGAGCTTCCCTGCTCGGACCACTCCAGGACGTCGCCCGGTGCTGCTCCCCACCCGCCGGCGCGGGTGGCCAGCGGGCTCCGACGCACTGGGCGGAGGCGATGGCGACCGCGGTCAGTGCAGCACCAGCAGCGGCACCTTCGTCAGCGAGATGACGCGCTTGGTCTGCGACCCGAACAGCAGTTCGCCGAAGGCGCCCCGGCCGTGGGTGGCCATCACGATCATGTCGCACTTGCCGCGGTCGGCCATGCCGGCGATGGCCGCGGCGATGTCGTCGTTGCGCTCGTACTCGCCCTGGAAGGCCACGCCGGCGTCGGCGGCGGCCTGCTCGAAGGCGGCCAGCAGCTTCTTGGCATGCGCCTCGGTCTGGGCCTCGTGGGCCTTGACCTCGCGCTGGTAGTTGGCCAGGTGGGTGCCCATGCCGGGCAGGGCCGGCATCGCCTCGACGACGAAGCCGGTGACGCTGGCGCCGAGCTGCCGGGCCAGCGCCAACCCTTGCGTGATGGCGTGTGTGGCCAACTCGCTGCCGTCGATCGGGACCAGAAGCTGTTTGAACATGGGCGACTCCTTGCAGTGACTGCGCGTCACTGTAGGAGCGCCGTCACCGGCTGGGGTTGACCGCCGTCAAGCCCCGGCGCGCTGCCATCTCGGTGCCCATGGCGTGTGCGGCCTCGGCGTCGGCCAGCGCACGGGCGGCCGGGTAGGCCAGCTGCTCCTCGGCGTCGATGTGCGGGCCGTAGAGGGCGGCGAAGTCCTGCCAGGCCTGCACCGCTGGGCTGGCACCCTCGGTCGTCCACCGGCCATCGGCCACCGCCTGCAGCGCCGCGCGCGCCGCCGGCCATGCGGCGGCCATGCGGCGGTGGTCGTCCTGCAGGCGCGCCACCAGCGCGCCGTGGCGGCCGGCGTCGGCCGCCAGCAGGGCCGGGAAGACATGGCGCTCCTCGTCCTCGTGGTGCAGCGGCGCAGCGATGTCGAAGTAGCGCAGCACGTCGCGGGCTGCGTCCTGCGCCTGTCCGTCGGCCCCGTGGATGGCCAGGTGGTCCTGCAGGCGGCGCAGCAGGTCCAGGCTGCGCTGCACGCGGTCGTGGCAGGCGCTCAGCAACTCGAACGGCTGGTCGAATCCGGCACCGGGGGTGGGCATCAGCGGCGTGCTCATCGCTGCCCGAAGTGCATGCCGGCGAACAGGTCCTTCGCCTCGCGCGGCGCGCTGCGCCAGTACGGGGGCGGCGCAGTGACCTGGGCGCCCAGGGCCGCGGCGGCGTGCCAGGGCCAGCGCGGGTCGTAGAGCATGGCGCGCGCCAGGGCCACGGCGTCGGCGTCCCCGCTGGCGATGGCGGCTTCGGCCTGCGCCGGTTCGGTGATCAGGCCGACGCCGATCACCGGCAGCGGCACGGCCTGGCGCACGGCGCGCGCCAGCGGCAGCTGGTAGCCCGGGCCGAGCGGGATCTTCTGCGCCGGCGAGACGCCGCCGGAACTGACGTGCAGCGCCGCACAGCCGCGCCGGGCCAGTTCACGGCCGAAGTCGACGGTCTGCGCCAGGTCCCAGCCGCCGTCCACCCAGTCGGTGGCCGACACGCGCACCCACACCGGGACCGACACCGCGGCCTTGACCGCGTCGAACACCTCCAGCGGGAAGCGCATGCGGTTGGCGGGCGAGCCGCCGTAGGCGTCGTCGCGCGCATTGGCCAGCGGCGAGAGGAACTGGTGCAGCAGGTAGCCGTGGGCCGCGTGCAACTCGATGCCCTGCAGCCCGGCGCGTTGGGCGCGCACCGCGGCGTCGACGAACCCCTGCTTCACGCGCGCCAGGCCGGCGGCGTCCAGCGCGGCCGGCGCCTCTTCGCCGGCGGCATGGGGCAGGGCCGACGGCGCCTCGGCGCGCCAGCCGCCCGGCGCGCCGGCCGGGATCTGCGTGCCACCGTCCCAGGGGGCGCGACTGCTGCCCTTGCGCCCGGCGTGGCTGAGCTGCACCGCCAGCGCGATGGGCGCGAAGCCGCGGATCATGCGCACGATACCGGCCAGCGCCGCCTCGTTGGCGTCGCTGTACAGGCCCAGGTCCTGCGGCGAGATGCGGCCCTCGGGGCTGATGGCCGTGGCCTCCAGGATCAGCAGCCCGGCACCCGACAGCGCCAGGTGGCCCAGGTGCACGCGGTGCCAGTCGCCGGGCGTGCCGTCCTGGGCGCTGTACTGGCACATCGGCGCGATCACGATGCGGTTGGACATCGTCAGGCCGCCGAGCGACCAGGATTCGAAGAGGCGTGACATGCGTGCACGATAGCGCGGTTGGCCGGTCTGCCGTGTCGGTGACGTGGCTGTCACGCAGGCATCATCGCGCCCCCTTGCTGGAGACCCGGCCATGACACTGCGTGTCGCCCTGTACCTGATCGTCGCCTGGCTGCTGGCCCCCGTGATCGCAGCAGCCGCCGGCTGGCGCGGCATCTGGGGCACCGGCAGCGCCGGGCTGGACTTCCTGCTGCCGCTGCCGATCAGCGGCGGCGCGTTGCACGTGCCGTCGTGGCTGCTGGGCGCCGGCCTGGTGGTGCTGCGCCAGTCGGCCGGCGGCACGGGGGCCAGGTGGGGGCGCATCGGCGCGCTGGCGATGGCCGCGTCGGGGGCCGTGCTGCTGGTGGACATGAACGACGTGGCGCTGGCCCTGGGCACCGATGCGCCGTGGCCGTCGGTGCGGCGGCTGCTGTCGGCCAACCCGCTGGGGCTGTTCCTGCTGGTCGATGGCCTCCTGGCGGCGCTGTGGCCGGGCGCGCCGAGGGCTGCCGCGCCGGCGCGTCGCCGCATGGCCGGCCTTGGCCTCGCCATGGTCCCGCCGGTCCTGCTGGCCGCGGCCCTGTGGCAGCAGGCGCCGGTGAGCCGCCACGACCTGCTGCCGGGCGCGGCACTTTACGGCCCGAGCCGGGGCGACGAGACGGTGGCCCTCTTCACCACGCTGCCGATGCAGCCGGCCGTGCTGGCGGCGGCCG
Source organism: Burkholderiaceae bacterium (assembly GCA_024235855.1). GTDB lineage: Bacteria > Pseudomonadota > Gammaproteobacteria > Burkholderiales > Burkholderiaceae_C > Rubrivivax. The sequence continues at coordinate 88,641 of JACKLN010000004.1, read as the reverse complement.
TGGCCCGCCGCGGCAGCCCGATGCCGCCCGACCAGGACCTCAACGTGCAGGACCAGGCGATCATGTTCTTCGACAGCCACGACGCGGCCCAGCGGCTCGACGTGGCCCGCGCGCGGCTGACCTGGTGCCGCTACGAGGACGGCACGCCCGAGCGCTGGATCGACGGCGCCGGCGACTGCTTCAGCGACCACCAGAACTTCTCCGAGCGTCTGGCGGCTGCCCATGACAACATCGCCGCTGGCCATACGCGGCCGGTGCACCTGTTCCTGGCCCGCGCCTCGGTGTGCCGCGCCCAGCCTTCGGCCGAGGAGTGCGCCGGGCTCGACCGGGCGCGGGACCGGCTGCGCGCCAGCCCCGACCTCAACGACCTGGACCGTGCTGCGCTGGCGCGCACCGACTGAAGGAGACCCCCGATGCTGCAACCCGTGGCCCTGGAGCACGCCAGCCGTCTCGTCAACCACGGCCCCACCGTGCTCGTGACCACCGAACACGGCGGCCGCCGCAACGTGATGGCCGCAGCCTGGTCGATGCCGGTGGAGTTCACACCGCCGCGCATCGCGGTCGTCGTGGACAAGTCCACCTTCACGCGCGAACTGCTGGTGGCCAGCGGCCGCTTCGCGCTGGGCCTGCCGTGCCCGCCGCTGGCGGACCTGACGTTCGCCGTCGGCAGCGAGAGCGGGCGCGACGTGGACAAGTTCGCCCGCCACCGCATCGCCTTCACGCTGGGGCCGGCACTGGGCCTGCCGTGGATCGACGGCTGCGTGGCCTGTCTGGAACTGCGCCACATCCCCGAGCCGCACAGCGAGCAGGCCTACGACACGGTGTTCGGCGAGGTGGTGTCCGCCGCGGCCGACCCGCGCGTGTTCAGCGGCGGCCGATGGACGTTCGGCGATCACAACGCCGAGCTGCACACGCTGCACCATCTCGGGGGCGGCGCCTTCGCCGTGCCGTCGCGCGTGGTGCAGGCCGTGCGCTGAGCCGCACCGCCGGCGGGCACGCGGCTTGCGAACACGGCGGGCCATGTCCGCCGCCGACCTCGCCGACCGCCACTCGCTGCTGCTGGACAGCCTGGGCGAAGGCATCTTCGGCATCGACCTCGACGGCCGCTGCACCTTCGTGAACCCGGCGGCGCTGCGCCTGCTGGGCCACCGCACCGAAACGGTGCTCGGCCGCAACATGCACGAGCTGGTGCACCACACGCATGCCGACGGCCGCCACTACCCGGAGTGCGACTGCCCGATCTTCAAGGCCTTCCGTCTCGGCGCGCCGTGCCGCATCGACGACGAGGTGCTCTGGCGCGCCGACGGCACGCCCTTCCACGCCGAGTACGCCAGCCACCCCATCCTGGACCAGGGGCGGGTGGTGGGGGCGGTGGTCAGCTTCGTCGACATCGGCGAGCGCAAGCGGGCCGAAACCCTGCTGCGTCAGACCAACGACGCACTGGAGCAGCGCGTGGCCGAGCGCACGGCGCAGCTGAGCACGGCGCTGGCGCGGCTGCGCGACCGCGCGCACCACGCCGAGACGGTGCGCGAGCAGGAGCGCACGCGCATCGCGCGCGAGATCCACGACGAACTGGGCTCGCTGCTGGTGGCGCTGAAGCTGGACACCGACTGGCTGTCGCGCCGCCTGCCCGGCACGCCGGAACAGCCGGCGCTGCAGGCCAAGTGCCAGGGTATGGGGCGGCTCATCGACACCGCCGTGGACAACCTCGGTCGCATCATCACCGACCTGCGCCCCAGCATCCTGGACCACCAGGGCCTGTGGGCGGCGCTGGAATGGCAGGCGCAGGAGTTCGTCGAGAGCACGGAACTGCCGGTGGAACTGCAGGTGCACGTGGCCGCCGGCGTGCCGCCGCCGCAGGGCGGCCTGGCCATCGCGGTGTTCCGCATCTTCCAGGAGATCCTGAGCAACGTGGCGCGCCACGCGCAGGCGCGGCAGGTGTGGATCCGCATCGCGGTGGACGACCCGCCGGGCCCGGTGCTGTACCTGGACGTGCGCGACGACGGCGTGGGCGCCAGCGCCGAACGCCTGGGCGCGCCGCGCAGCTACGGCGTGATGGGCATGCACGAGCGTGCCGCGCCCTTCGGCGGCCGGGTGACGATCGACAGCGCGCCGGGGCAGGGCACGCGCGTGCGGCTGGTGATGCCATTGGACGAGGCCGCAGCGTGATCCGTGTCCTCATCTGCGACGACCACATGATCGTGCGCCAGGGCATCCGGCAGTCGCTGGGCGAGGCCTGCGACATCGAGGTCGTGGCCGAGGCGGCTGACGGCCCCGCCGCACTGCAGTGTCTGCGCCAGGGCGGCATCGACGTGCTCCTGCTGGACATCTCGCTGCCCGGCCGCGACGGCCTGGACGTGCTGCGCCAGGCGCGCGAGGAGTTCCCCCGCCTGCCCGTGCTGATGCTCAGCACCTACCCCGACCGCCAGTACGCGGTGCGCAGCCTCAAGCTCGGTGCCAGCGGCTACCTCAACAAGAGCGCCGACTCCGGCGAGATCACCGCCGCGGTGCGCCGCGTGGCCGGCGGCCAGCGTTTCATCACCGCGTCGGTGGCCGACCTGCTGGCGCACGCCCTCGGTGCACCGTCCGACGACGAGCTGCCATTGCACCAGCTGCTGTCGCACCGCGAGCACCAGGTCTTCGAGCGGCTGGCGCGCGGCGAGAGCGTGGGCGAGATCGCGCAGGCGCTGAGCCTGTCGTCGAACACCGTCAGCACCTACCGCGCCCGCATCCTGGACAAGACCGGGGCGCGCAACGACGTCGAACTGGCGCTCTACGCTGTGCGCCGGCAGCAGCTGCCGCTCTGATCCGGTGCGCCTGTAGGGCTGGCCCTACAGGAAAACGGCGGCGGCATCGATGTTGCAAGCGGCCCGCGCCGAGCAGACTGCATTCAACCGCCGACCCCTGGAAGGAAGCCCGACATGAGTGACTACTTCGACCCCTTCGACGCCGACCGCCCGCTGCGCCTGGGCTGCAGCTGCGGCCGCCACGGGTCCGAGGCCGAACATGCCGCCGCCACGCTGCGCGCGCGCAGCGAGACGGCCGACTTCGAGGCCTACTCGAACGAGTTCGTGCAGGCCTCGCTGATGAAGGCGCTGTTCCCGCAGGATGCGATGCGCCGCAACTTCCTGCGCGCCGTGGGCCGCAACACGGCCATGGCCGCCATCGGCAGCGTGCTGCCCATGGCCAGCCTGCAGGCCATGGCCCAGCAAACGCCGAAAGGGGGCGCGCTGGAGAAGAAGGACCTGAAGGTCGGCTTCATCCCCATCACCTGCGCCACGCCGCTGATCATGGCCCACCCGCTGGGCTTCTACGAGAAGCAGGGCCTGAACGTGCAGGTGGTCAAGACGGCCGGCTGGGCGCTGATCCGCGACAAGATGCTCAACAAGGAGTACGACGCCACGCACTTCCTGAGCCCGATGCCGCTGGCCATGAGCATGGGTGCCGGTTCCAACCCGGTGCCGATGAACGTGGCGACGATCCAGAACACCAACGGCCAGGCCATCACGCTGGCCAACAAGCACAAGGACAAGCGCGACCCGAAGCAGTGGAAGGGCTTCAAGTTCGCGGTGCCCTTCGAGTATTCGATGCACAACTTCCTGCTGCGCTACTACGTGGCGGAGTTCGGCCTCGACCCCGATCGCGACATCCAGATCCGCGTGGTGCCGCCGCCGGAGATGGTGGCCAACCTGCGCGCCGGCAACATCGACGGCTACCTCGGCCCCGACCCGTTCAACCAGCGCGCGGTGTTCGAGGAGGTGGGTTTCCTGCACCTGCTGACCAAGGACCTCTGGGACGGCCACCCCTGCTGTGCCTTCGGCACCAGCACCGAGTTCATCCAGAAGAACCCCAACACCTTCGCCGCGCTGTACCGCGCCGTGCTGCAGGCCGCGGCCATGGCGCGCAAGGCCGAGAACCGCGAGCTGATCGCCAAGGTCATCTCCCCGGCGGCCTACCTGAACCAGCCCGAGACCGTGGTGGCGCAGGTGCTGACCGGCCGCTTCGCCGACGGCCTGGGCAAGGTGCAGAACGTGCCCAACCGCGCCGACTTCGACCCCATCCCCTGGCAGAGCATGGCGGTGTGGATGCTCACGCAGATGAAGCGCTGGGGCTACGTCAAGGGCGACGTCGACTACAAGCAGATCGCCGAGCAGGTGTTCCTGCTGACCGACGCGAAGAAGACCATGAAGGACCTGGGCATGACGCCACCCGAGGGCGCCTACCCGAAGTTCACCATCATGGGCAAGGTCTTCGACCCGGCCAAGCCCGAGGACTACCTCAAGGGCTTCGCCGTCTCGCGTGCGGCCTGACTGGGCGGGAGCGCACACGATGAGCTGGACACAACACCCGGGCCTGCGCTCGGGGCTGCTGTCGGTGCTGCTGCTGGGGCTGCTGCTGGTGGTCTGGCAGCTGGCCACCAGCAGCGGCCCGGCGGCCGCGCCAGCGGTGCAGATGACGCCCGAGGAGATCGAGTACGCCAAGCTGCTGGGCAAGGACCCGACCGGCAGCAGCGGCGGCGACGCCGCCAAGTCCGGCTTCCCGACGCCGGCGCAGATGGGCAGCGCCATCGTCACCCACCTGTCGGCACCGTTCTACGACAACGGGCCGAACGACAAGGGCATCGGCCTGCAGCTGGGCTACTCGCTGGGGCGCGTGGCACTGGGCTACCTGATCGCCGCCGCGGTGGCCATCCCGCTGGGCTTCGTGATCGGCATGAGCCCGCTGATCTACCGCGCGCTGGACCCGTTCATCCAGGTGCTCAAGCCGATCTCGCCGCTGGCCTGGATGCCGCTGGCGCTGTACACGATCAAGGACAGCAACATCTCCGGCATCTTCGTGATCTTCATCTGCTCGGTGTGGCCGATGCTGATCAACACCGCCTTCGGCGTGGCCGGCGTGCGGCGCGAGTTCCTCAACGTGGCGCGCACGCTGGAGGTGTCGCCACTGCGCCGCGCCTTCGAGGTGATCCTGCCGGCGGCGGCGCCCACCATCCTGACCGGCATGCGCATCAGCATGAGCATCGCCTGGCTGGTGATCGTGGCCGCGGAGATGCTGGTCGGCGGCACCGGCATCGGCTACTTCGTCTGGAACGAGTGGAACAACCTCAGCCTGCCCAACGTGATCTTCGCGATCCTGGTCATCGGGGTGGTGGGCATGGCGCTGGACCTGATGTTCTCGCGGCTGCAGAAGATGGTGACCTATGTCGACTGAATCGCGCCCCTTCCTGACGGTGGAGGGTCTGGCCAAGCGCTACCCCGGCGCCACCGAGCCGGTCTTCGACAGCGTGAACTTCGGCATCGAGCGTGGCGAGTTCGTCTGCATCATCGGCCACAGCGGCTGCGGCAAGACCACCATCCTCAACGTGCTGGCCGGGCTGGAGGAGGCCAGCGAGGGCTACGTGTTCATGGACGGCCGTGAGGTGGCGGGCCCGAGCCTGGAGCGCGGCGTGGTGTTCCAGGGCCATGCGCTGATGCCCTGGCTCAGCGTGCGCCGCAACATCGCCTTCGCGGTGCGCAGCAAGTGGCCCGACTGGAGCGCGCTCCAGGTCGACGCCCACGTCGAGAAGTACGTGGAGATGGTCGGCCTGGCCGGCGCCATCGACAAGAAGCCCAGCCAGCTCTCCGGTGGCATGAAGCAGCGCGTGGGCATCGCGCGCGCCTTTGCCATCCAGCCCAAGATGCTGCTGCTCGACGAGCCCTTCGGTGCGCTGGATGCGCTCACGCGCGGCACCATCCAGGACGAGCTGCTGAAGATCTGCGCCGAGACGCGGCAGACGGTGTTCATGATCACGCACGACGTGGACGAGGCCATCCTGCTGGCCGACCGCATCCTGCTGATGAGCAACGGCCCGCAGGCGCGCGTGGCCGAGATCGTGAAGAACACGATGCCACGCGATCGCACGCGCGCCACGCTGCACAAGGACCCGCAGTACTACCGCATCCGCAACCACCTGGTCGACTTCCTGGTGGCGCGCTCGCAGGACCTGTCGCATGGCCGCGCGCCGGCGGTACCGCCCGAAGTCACGCCCGGGCTCGACGAACCCGAGCCGAACCCCACCCCCGTTCAACCCGTTCCCCTGAGGAGAATCGCATGAGCCGCATGGACGTCACCGAGAAGATCGTCGCCACCAAGGTGGCCAAGGGCCTGAAGTGGGCCGATGTTGCGAAGGCCGTCGGCCTGAGCAAGGAATGGGTCACCGCGGGCTGCCTGGGGCAGATGCAGTTCGACGATGCCCAGGCGGCGACGATCGCCAAGATCTTCGACCTGACCGAGGCCGAGACGCAGTGGCTGAAGGTGGTGCCGTACAAGGGCAGCCTGCCGACCACGGTGCCGACCGACCCGCTGATCTACCGCTTCTACGAACTGGTGAACGTGTACGGCACGACGTTCAAGGAACTGATCCACGAGGAGTTCGGCGACGGCATCATGAGCGCCATCGACTTCAAGATGGACCTGCAACGCGAGGCCGACCCGAAGGGCGACCGCGTCAGCATCACGATGTCCGGCAAGTTCCTCCCGTACAAGACCTATTGAGATTGAGCCGGACGCGCTGCGCGCGCCGTCCCAATTCGCCTTGGTGGAACGGACACGGCCCTTGGCCGTGCCGTTCAACTCGGCGGCCTTGGCCGAAGGACCGACGATGACATCTCGACCGCCGGTGCCGCCGTTCACGCTCGACTCGGCGCGCCAGAAGGTCCGGCTCGCGGAGGACGCCTGGAACACGCGCGACCCGGATCGGGTCGTCGGCGTCTACACGGAAGACACCGTCTGGCGCAATCGCGCCGAGTTCCCGGTCGGGCGCGAGGCGGTGCGCGCCTTCCTGCAGCGCAAGTGGGCGCGCGAACTCGACTACCGGCTGATCAAAGGCCTCTGGGCCTTCGGCGAGGACCGCATCGCCGTGCGCTTCGCCTACGAGTGGCACGACGATTCGGGCCAGTGGTTCCGCAGCTACGGCAACGAGAACTGGGCCTTCACCGAGGCCGGCCTGATGCGGCGGCGCTTCGCCAGCATCAACGACCTGCCGATCACCGAATCCGACCGACTGTTCCGCTGGCCGCTGGGCCGGCGGCCCGACGATCACCCGGGCCTGGACGAACTCGGCCTCTGACGCCGCGCCGGCGGCGGCTGGCACTCTCGGCAACGGCCGTAGAGCGTCAGTTCGTGGTCCTCCACCGTGAAGCCGGCCGGTGCCAGACGCGACAGGTCGCCCGGGCAGGCGTGCACGTCGAACACCCGTTCGCAGGCTGTGCACTGGAAGTGGTGGTGGTGGCCGTGCCCGCGCGTCTCGTAGCGCGGGTTCTCGCCCGGCAGTGACACGAGCTGGATCGCGCCCTCGTCCAGCAGGGCCTTGAGGTTGCGGTAGACCGTGGCGATGCCCATGCCCGGCACCTGCGTCTGCGCCGCGGTCAGCACCTCCTGCGGCAGCAAGGGCCGCTGCGCGGCCTGAAGGGCGTCGCGGATGGCACTGCGCTGGCGGGTCGATCGTTCCATGGTCCGGGCATTCTCTGTTGCTTTGAATGATAATGCGATCTCAAAAGCAAATCGCCCATGCTTCGCCTGCACGACCTCACGCTCGGCTACGACCGCCACCCGGCCGTGCATCACCTCGGCCTGGCCGTCGAGGACGGCGCGCTGCTGGCCGTCGTCGGCCCCAATGGCGCGGGCAAGAGCACCCTCCTCAAGGGCATCGCTGGCCTGCTGCGGCCGATGTCGGGCCGCGTGGAGCGCAGTGGGTCGCTGGCGCGGCTGGCCTACCTGCCGCAGCACGCCGAGGTGGACCGCAGCTTCCCGGTGCGCGTGGCCGACGTCGTGGCCATGGGCCTGTGGTCCGAACTCGGCCCCTGGCGGCGCCTGACACGCGATCACCACGACCGCGTGGCCCATGCGCTGGAGGCCGTGGGCCTGCAGGGCTTCGGGCAGCGCACGTTGGACACACTCTCCGGCGGCCAGTTCCAGCGCCTGCTGTTCGCCCGACTGATGCTGCAGGACGCGCGGCTGATCCTGCTCGACGAGCCCTTCGCCGCGGTGGACGAGGCCACGGTGGATGCGCTGATGGCGCTGGTGCAGGTCTGGCATGCCCAGGGGCGCACGGTACTGGCCGTGCTGCACGACCTGGCCCTGGTGCGCCGCGCCTTCCCGCAGACGCTGCTGCTGGCGCGCGAGGCCGTGGCCTGCGGGCCCACCGCCACTGTGCTGACGCCGACGAACCTGGCACGTACGCGCGGCATGGTCGAGGCCTTCGACGACCATGCCGCCGCCTGCGACGCGCCCGAGGCCACGACCGAGCCGCCGGTGCACGCGACGGCGCACCGGCACGGGCATGACCACGGCCATGACCATGGCCACTGACCGGACCGCAGCCGCATGGACACACCGTTGCACACGCCGCTGATGCAGTGGCTCGGCCCCTTCGCCGAGTTCGCTTTCATGCAGTACGCGCTGGCCGGGCTGCTGGCGCTGTCGCTCAGCGCGCCGCCGGTGGGGGTGTTCCTGATGCTGCGCCGCATGAGCCTGACCGGTGACGCCATGGCGCACGCCATCCTGCCCGGCGCCGCACTGGGTTACCTGGTGGCCGGCCTGTCGTTGGGGGCGATGACGCTGGGCGGTCTGGCCGCCGGTCTCCTGGTGGTGGCCCTGTCGGGCGTGGTCACGCGCACGACGGTGCTGCGCGAGGACACGGCGCTGGCGGCGTTCTACCTGCTGTCGCTGGCGGTCGGCGTGGTCATCATCTCGTCTCAGGGCCGCAGCGTGGACCTGCTGCACGTGCTCTTCGGCAGCGTGCTGGCGCTCGACGGCGCCGCGGTGCAGTTCCTCTGGGGCGTGGCGGCCGTCACGGGGGCGGTGCTGGCGCTGCTGTACCGGCCGCTGGTGCTGGAGTGCCTGGACCCCGGCTTCCTGCGTTCGGTCAGCCGCCTCAGCCCGGTGGCCCACCACGGCTTCCTGGCCCTGATGGTGCTCAACCTCGTGGCCGGCTTCCAGGCCCTGGGCACCTTGCTGGCTGTGGGGCTGATGATCCTGCCCGCGGCGGCGGCCCGCTTCTGGGTGCGCGAACTGCGGCAGATGCTGGGGCTGTCCTGCGCCTTCGGCGCGATCGGCAGCGTGGCCGGGCTGTGGCTGTCGTGGCGGCTGGACCTGCCCACCGGCCCGACCATCGTGCTCGCGCTGGGCGCGTTGCTGGGCGCGTCGCTGCTGGCCGCGCCGCGCGGTGTGCTGCGTGAACGCCTGCTGCCGGTGCGCCACCTGCGCGCCTGAACTGCTGCCCCTTCCGTACGATGCCATCACGACTTCGTCTTCTCCTGCTGGCCGCCCTGCTGGGCCTGATCGGCCCCGGGGCCCGAGCGGCCGATGCGCCACTGTCCGTGGTCGCCAGCTTCAGCATCCTGGGCGACCTGGTGCAGCAGGTCGGCGGCGACCGTGTGCAGGTCAGCCTGCTGGTCGGGCCCGACAGCGACGCCCACGCCGTGCAGCCCACGCCGTCGATGGCGCGGCGTGTGGCCGGTGCGGCCGTGCTGTTCTCCAACGGCCTCGGCTTCGAAGGCTGGATGGACCGGTTCCTGCGCGCCGCCGCCTTCCGTGGAACGCACGTGGTCGTGAGCGCGGGCCTGACACCGCGCGCCGCCGCCAGCGACCACGGCCACGGCCACGGCCATGCCCACGACGTGGACCCGCACGCCTGGCAGGACGTGCGCCACGCCATCCACTTCGTGGCCCGCATCGCCGACGGCCTGTGCGCCGCCGATGCCGCCCACTGTGCCGGTCACCGGGCACGCGCCGAGGCCGCCACGCAGCGCCTGCAGGCGCTGCACGCGCGCATCGCTGCTGCCTGGGCCGCGGTGCCGCCGGACCGGCGTGTGGTCATCACCACGCACGAGGCCTTCGGCTACTACGGCGCGGCCTACGGCGTGCGCTTCCTGTCGGCGCAGGGTATCTCGTCGGCGGCCGAGCCCACGCCGCGCGCCGTGGCAGCGCTGGTGCGCCAGGTCAAGGCCAGTGGCTCGCGGGCGCTGTTCCTCGAGCGCGCCGGCGACCCGCGCCTGATCGAGCGCATCGCGCGCGAGACCGGTGCCGTCATCGGCGGCACCCTGTATGCCGATGCCTTGTCGGCCGCCGGCGGCCCGGCCGCCAGCTACGAGACGATGATGGACCACAACACGCAGGCGCTGCTGCGCGCCGTGGAGGCCCGATGAGCATGACCTGGGGAACCTGGCGGGCCGGTGTGGTCGCGCTCATGGCGCTGGCGTCCATGCCCGCGGTGGCGCAGGGCCATGCCCACGTGCATGGGCAGGCCCAGCTGGAGGCGGTGCTCGACGGTGCCGAACTGCAGCTCACGCTGACCTCCCCGCTGGACAGCATCGTCGGGTTCGAGCACAAGCCCCGGACCGCGGCGCAGCGTCAGGCGGCCGAGCGTGCATTGCGCACCCTGGCCGACCCGCCCCAGCTGTTCCTGGTGCCGGCGGCGGCAGGCTGCACGCTGCAGGACCAGGCCATCGAGGCGCCGGTGCTCCAGCCCGAAGCGGCCAACGCCAAGCCGCACGACCACGCCGGCGAGCACGCCGACCTGGAAGCGACCTGGCGCTTCCGCTGCACGGCGCCTGACCGTCTGGACCGCCTGCCGCTGAAGCTCTTCGACCGCTTCGCGACGATGAAGCGGCTGGAGGTGCGCGTGGCCGGCCCGGCCGGGCAGGGGCGGCAGCTGCTCCGGCGCAGCGCCGCGGCCGAGGTGCAGCTCAGGCGCTGACGGCGCTGACGGCGCGGCCAGCCAGACCCGGGGTCCGGTCAGGCATAGCGCGACAGCCGCCGCGCGATCAGGAACGCGAAGCGCTGGTCCTGGTAGAAGAGTTCCAGCAGCTTGGCCGCCGGCACCCACATCAGCTCGCAGTCGGTCTCGCACACGGCGGTGCCGGTGCGGCTGGCCGCTTCCCGGAACACGCCCACCTCGCCGAACAGTTCACCTTCGGCGATCGTGCGGTCGAACTCCGCGATGCGCAGGCGGCCCGAACGCAGCACATACACCTTGTCCGCCGGCTCGCCCAGGCGGAACAGCACCTCGCCGGCGGCCATGCGCAGCGGCTGCATGTAGGGCGTCAGGAAGTCGGCATCGGGCCCCACCTGCTGCATCCCGCGCACGGCCCTGATCGAGCGCCGCACCTCGTACAGCCGCCACAGGTTCAGCGGCAGCAGCGCGCCGTGCAGCACCAGGATGGGCAGGACCTTGTCGAACACGCCCTGGCCCCAGCCCAGCAGCGCGTAGGCGATGAAGGCCAGGTTGCTGGCAATGGCCATCGTGCGCAGCGGCACGATGGTCTTCATGAAGAAAGACGCGAACACCAGCGCCGCTGCCAGCCAGGCCACCCACACCATCATGCGCTGCGCCTCCCCAACCTGCCCTGGTGCGAGTATGGCCGAGCACGGCCGGCACCAGCACCCGGGGACGCGAGCGGCTGCTGCCGGCTATCGCCGTGGCGGTGGCGGCCTCAGCCGCACTGCCCCACGTAGCCGCAGGCGGTGCAGAAGTCGCAGCCGTCCTTGTGGATCATCGTGGCGTTGCCGCACTCCGGGCAGGGCTTGCCGGCCTGCGGCACCACGGTGGCACCGGGCGCGGCGGCGGCCGCCGCGACGGGCGTGGCCAGCACGCCCATCTCGCGCAGCGGGTAGCCGGCCTCGTCCAGCACGCCCAGCATCGCGTAGCGGTGGATGATCAGGCGCGCCAGGTAGGCCACGGTGCTGGGCCAGACCTGCTGGCGGCGCTCGCCATTGGGCAGCCCGGGCACGAAGGCCATGAAGTGCCCCAGCGGCTCGGCGTAGTTCAGCAGCTTGCGCAGCTTCATGCCGATCCAGGCCGGGTCGATCACGCGCATGTCCAGCGACAGCACGCGCGCCAGGCCGTCCAGCGCACGCGGGTAGTTGCCCGCCAGGCCCATCGCGCAGGGGCGGGTGACGGTGCTGCCATCAGGGGCCACCAGCGCCACCTCCTTGAGCGTGAGCGTGAAGCGCTCGCCAGTGGCCGGGTTGTCCACGTCCACCGCCCAGGCCAGCGTGCCGGACGTGCCGGTGCGCGGTTCGTCGCGGCTGAACATGGCGTCGAGCACCGGGGTCGGCCCGCCTTCGACGAGGGCACCGCGCTGTTCGCAGCGCCAGCGCAGCACTGCCGCGGTGGCGGCCACCACGCCGGGGAAGAGGCGCTTCGTGCCGTCGGGCGGGAACGGCATCTCGAAGGCGCGCTCCTCGGCCACCGTGGCCAGCGCGTCGAGCTTGAGCTTCAGCCACGCGGCGTCGTTGCTGCGCAGGTCCATCGACAGCGCCTTGGCCAGCGCGCCCAGGCCGCGCGGCTGCTCGGCGCCGTTGACCCAGACCTCGAACACGCGCGACCGGCCTTCGGCATCGTCGGGCAGCTCGCCGACGAAGAGCGCGAAGTCGCCGAACGGGTGCTGGATCATGTAGCTCCAGGCCGGGTTGCCCGCGGGCAGTTCCGGGCGTCCGGGCCAGCGCAGGCTGGCCAGCACCGGGGCGGGCAGCTTGTCCAGGCGCAGGCGCTGGTCGGGGTGCTGGCCATCGGGCACCTGCAGCGCCGGTGTCGGCGCCGCCGGTGTCGTGCTCAGCACCGAGCCCAGCACGCCGTTGGGCCGGTAGGTGGCCAGGCCCTTCAGGCCCGACTTCCACGCCTGCAGGTACAGGTCGCGGAAGTCGGCATACGGGTAGTCGGCCGGCACGTTGACGGTCTTGCTGATCGACGTGTCCACCAGCGGTGCCACCGCGGCGACCATGGCGGCATGGGCCTGGGCGCTCATCTCCAGCGCGGTGACGAAGGCCTCGGTCAGCGGTGCCTCGTCGCCCTTCAGGTGGCGGTACAGCCGCCAGGCGTGGTCTTCCACCGCGTAGGCCTTGGTGGTGCCGTCGGGCATGCGCTTCTTGCGCGTGTAGGTCCAGCTGAAGGCCGGCTCGATGCCATTGCTGGCGTTGTCGGCAAAGGCCAGGCTGATGGTGCCGGTGGGGGCGATGGACAGCAGATGCGAATTGCGGATGCCCTGCGCGCGGATCTTCTCCTTCAGCGCCGCCGGCAGCCGGCTGGCGAAGCGGCCGCCGCTGAGGTAGAGGTCGCGGTTGAACAGCGGGAAGGCGCCGCGTTCGGCGGCCAGGTCGCTGCTGGCGGCGTAGGCGGCGTCGCGCATCACGGTCGAGATGTGGCGCGCAGCATCGCGCGCCGGTTCGGTGTCGTAGCGCAGGCCCAGCATCACCAGCGCGTCGCCCAGGCCGGTGAAGCCCAGGCCCACGCGGCGCTTGGACGCCGCCTCGGCCTGCTGTTCCGGCAGCGGCCAGACGGTGACGTCGAGCACGTTGTCCAGCATGCGCACGGCCACCGCGCAGACCTCGGCGAAGGCCGCGTCGTCGAAGCGCGCCGTGGCCTCGAACGGGTCGCGCACGAAACGGGTGAGGTCGATGCTGCCCAGGCAGCAGCAGCCGTGCGGCGGCAGGGGCTGCTCGGCGCAGGGGTTGGTGGCGGCGATCGTCTCGCAGTAGCCCAGGTTGTTGTCGGCGTTGATGCGGTCCAGGAACAGCACGCCGGGTTCGGCGTGGTCGTAGGTGGACCGCATGATCTGGTCCCACAGGTCGCGCGCCGGCACGCGGCGGTAGACCCACAGGCCGTCGCCGCGCTGGTGGGCACCGGCGGCCTTGAGCTTGGTGCCGGGCTCGGCCCGGTGCACCAGCTCGACGTCGGCACCGTCCACCACCGCCTGCATGAAGGCGTCGGTGACACCGACCGAGACGTTGAAGTTCCGCAGGTCGCCCTCGTCCTTGGCGTGGATGAAGGCCTCGATGTCCGGGTGGTCGCAGCGCAGCACACCCATCTGCGCGCCGCGGCGCGCCCCGGCGGACTCCACCGTCTCGCAGCTGCGGTCGAACACACGCATGTAGCTCACTGGGCCGCTGGCGCTGCTGGCGGTGCTGGCCACCGCGGCGCCGGCCGGGCGGATGCGGCTGAAGTCGTAGCCCACGCCGCCGCCGCGGCGCATGGTCTCGGCGGCTTGGGCCAGCGCGGTGTAGATGCCCGGGAAACCGTCTTCGTCCTCGGTGATGCTGTCGCCCACCGGCTGAACGAAGCAGTTGATCAGCGTGGCCGCCAGGTCGGTGCCCGCGGCCGAGGCGATGCGTCCGGCCGGCACGAAGCCGCGCTGCTGCGCGTCCAGGAATCGGGCCTCCCAGTGCGCACGGCGCTCCGGGGCCTCGACGGCGGCGAGCGCACGCGCCACGCGGCGGCGCACGTCGTCGGCCTGGGCTTCGTCGCCCTTGGCGTATTTCTCCAGCAGCACCTCGGCGCTGATGGGCTGGGCCGGCAGCGTGCGCGCGGCGGATGGGGTGCGGGTGGTGGTCATGGCGGCTCCTTCAGCCCGGCCGGCCGTCGACCCGGGGACGGCCGTACCAGGCCAGGTGGCGCAGGCCCCAGGGCAGCAGCGCCGCAGCCCAGGTCACGGCCGCCCAGGTCAGCCATGGCAGCTGGGCGATGTCGCTCATGATGCGCCCGATCACCGCGGCCTGCAGCACCCAGAAGAGCACCCATGCACCGGTGTCGACCGCCAGCGAACGTCCGCTGTGGCCGGCGCTGACGCGGGTGACCATGGCCACCAGCGTGCTGCCGAGGAAGCCCATGGTGTAGGCGTGCAACGGCGCCAGGCCCAGCCCTGGCTGGCCGGCGGCCTGAAGGCCATGCGACACCGCCGCCAGCCCCATGGCCACGCCCAGCCAGACGAAGCCCAGATGCAGCATGGCCAGCAGACGGTTCCTCAGGCTGTGCAGCAGGCCCCAACGCAGCGCCAGCAGCGTCCAGCCCAGGCCGGCCGCGGCCTCGATGGCGGCCTGCAGCGCCAGCGGCACCGGGGCCCAGTGCACGAAACCCTCGAAGCCGAGCACCATCACGAAGCTGGCGAGCAGCCATGGCGGCCGCCAGGCGTCGAGCGCCGGCACTGCGGCGGCGCTGAAGAACGGGATCATGCGGTGCGCCACCGCGGCGTAGACCACGCCGGCGAAGGCCCACAGCGCCACGCGCACGGTCTCGTGCACGGCCGCCAGGTCGCCGGCGGCGACGCTGCCGGCGGCCACGACCATCAGCACGGCGCCCAAGGCCCCCGCGACCGTGACGACCGAGGCGTGCAGCTTGTCCGTGGCCGTGCTGCGCAGCAGCAGGCGGGCGAAGTGCAGCACGGCGCGGCCCCAGCCCGCCGCCAGCGCCGCCAGGCCCAGCGCCGCCAGCAGGCGGGCCAGCGCCGGGTCGTGCGCAAACCCGGCCAGGCCCAGCACCAGGGCGCCGGCAGCCTGCGCCTGCACCGGGCCGCGCAGGTGGCGCATGGCCGGCGGCGGCATGCCCAGCCAGCGCGGGCCGGCGGTGAACAGGAAGCCGGTGAAGAACAGCGGCATGAAGCCGAAACCCATCAGCAGCGCGTGCAGGGTGCTTGCGGGCAGACCGGCCGGCCCGGCCCCGCCGGCGGCGCGCGCCAGCAGCGCGCCGGCCCACCACAGCGCCACCAGCAGCATCACCGCGGTGCCGGCGGCAAAGGCCAGGCGGTGCGGCGCCGACAGCAGGCGGCCCGGGCGCCAGGCCAGGGCGGACTGGGGAAGAGGTGGTGTCGGCGCGCGCGCTGGTGACGCGGCCGGCGTGTGGACGTGCAGGGGCAGGGTTCGCGACATGGGCCGCGATGCTCGGGCCACGGCGGGCGTGGGGCTTTGCGGCAGCGCAAGCCGGGCGGTCATCGCCCCGCCAGCGCGGGCCGGATGTGGCCTGAAAGCCTCGCACGGTCTCCCAGAGCTCGACCACGTCGTCAGGCGCGGAACCGTCCGCAGGGAGGGTTCCACGCCCTGACTCAGCCCATCAGAGCCAGGACCCCCGCCGGGTGATGCGCCACCGCCACCGACACCATGAAGCCCAGGCAGCCCAGCGCGGCCAGGGTCCAGCCCAGGCGCCCGCCACTCGTGCGCGCCCGGCGCAGCGCCATCGTGCCCAGGCCCACGTAGGCCACCAGCAGCAGCAGCTTGACGCCCAGCCAGGCCTGCACCAGCGGGTTGATCTGCAGGGCGGCCCACAGCAGGGCACCGGCCGTCAGCAGGCCGGTGTCGATCACCCAGCTGGCCACGCGCGCCGGCAGCGCCAGCGGCCAGCGCGCCCCCGCCAGCCGGCCCGAGGCCCGTAGCAGGAACCAGCCGCCGCTGAGCGCCACCAGCCCGATGTGGGCCTGGCGCAGGGTGGCGTAGTGGTCGATCAGTGACATCGGGAAGGGTGTCGCGGCGCCCGATTGTGCGCGGTGCCATCGCGGGGAGGCCGTGATGCCAGCCATTGCGCGCCGGCAGATCCGCGGGCCGCTGCGCTGGCTCAAGCGGCCCCGTCAGCGCCGGCCCAGGCAGCGCAGGCAGAATGTCGGGCCACGCGCCGGTGGATCCCAGGGGCCACCGGCTGGATTGCAGACCCCAACCGCGACCGCCCATGACGTCCACCACCCCGCGCCCGAGCCAGCGAGAGCTGGGTCGCCACTCCTATGGCCGCGACGACCTGCTGGCCTGCGGCCATGGCGAACTCTTCGGGCCTGGCAATGCCCGCCTGCCGCTGCCGAACATGCTGATGTTCGACCGCATCGTGCAGATCGACGACACCGGCGGCGCGCACGGCAAGGGCCAGATCGTGGCCGAGCTCGACATCCGGCCCGACCTCTGGTTCTTCGACTGCCACTTCGAGACCGACCCGGTGATGCCCGGCTGCCTGGGCCTGGACGCGCTGTGGCAGCTGGTGGGCTTCTGGCTGGGCTGGCGCGGCAACCCGGGGCGCGGCCGTGCGCTGGGCGCCGGCGAGATCAAGTTCTTCGGCCAGGTGCTGCCCAGCGTGGCCAAGGTGACCTACCGGCTGGACCTCAAGCGCGTCATCGAGCGCAAGCTGGTGATGGGCATCGCCGACGGCAGCGTGCTGGCCGACGACCGCGAGATCTACCAGGCCACCGACCTGAAGGTGGGCCTGTTCACCTCCACCGAGGCCTTCTGATGCGCCGCGTCGTCATCACCGGCCAGGGCATCGTCTCCAGCCTGGGCAACACCGTCGAGGACGTGGCCGCCAGCCTGCGCGAGGGCCGCTCGGGCATCCGCGCGAACCCGGTCTATGCCGAGCGCGGCCTGCGCTGCCAGGTCAGCGGCCGCCCGGCGCTGGAGCTCGAGGCGGCCATCGACCGCCGCACGCTGCGCTTCATGGGCGACGCCGCGGCCTACGCCTACCTGTCGATGCAGCAGGCGATCGCGCAGTCGGGCCTGACCGAGGCGCAGATCTCGCACCCGCGCACCGGCCTGGTGGCCGGCAGCGGCGGCGCGTCCAGCTTCAACCAGGTCTGGGCCGCCGACACATTGCGCGCCAAGGGCATCAAGCGCGTGGGCCCGTTCATGGTCACGCGCACCATGGGCAGCACCGTCTCGGCCTGCCTGGCCACCAGCTTCGGCATCAAGGGCGTCAACTACTCGATCAGCTCCGCCTGCGCGACCAGCGCGCACTGCATCGGCCACGCCGCGCAGCTGATCGCCTGGGGCCAGCAGGACGTGGTCTTCGCCGGCGGTGGCGAGGAGGAGAGCTGGGAGCTTTCGCTGCTGTTCGACGCCATGGGCGCGATGTCCAGCGGCTACAACGACCGGCCGGAACAGGCCTCGCGCGCCTTCGACAGCGCACGCGATGGTTTCGTCATCGCCGGCGGTGGCGGCATGCTGGTGCTCGAGGCGCTGGAGCACGCGCAGGCGCGCGGCGCCACCATCCTGGCCGAACTGGTGGGCTTCGGCGCCACGTCGGACGGTCACGACATGGTGGCGCCGTCGGGCGAAGGTGCGGTGCGCTGCATGCAGCAGGCCCTGGCCACGGTGCAGCGGCCGGTGGACTACATCAATGCCCATGGCACGTCCACGCCGGTGGGCGACGCGGCCGAGCTCGGCGCGGTGCGCGAGGTCTTCGGCGCCGCGCTCGCGGGCGAGGCCACCGTGCCGGCGTTGTCCAAGGTGCCGGCCATCAGCTCCACCAAGTCCCTCTCCGGCCATTCGCTGGGGGCGGCTGGTGCGCAGGAGGCGATCTACGCGCTGCTGATGCTGCAGCAGGGCTTCGCCGCCGCCTCGGCCAACATCGACACGCCCGACCCGGCCGCCGAGGGCCTGCCCCTGCTGCGCGAACGGCTGGACGCGCCGTTGACCACCGTGATGTCCAACAGTTTCGGCTTCGGCGGTACCAACGCGTCGCTGGTGTTCACGCGCTTCGACGATTGAGCCCGGACGAACAACAGTCCCTGCGGACTGTTGTTCGCCAGGCGAAGCGGCCCGGCATGCTGGCCGGGCCGTGGGTGCATCCTGTCGCCGGCCGCCGCTCAGCCGGCGCGCAGCAGGTCGTCGATCAGCTGGTCCTTGGCCGTCCACAGCTGCTCGGTCCAGCGGCCGAGCCTGACGACGTGGGCGCGCCCGGTGGCCTGCTCCAGGCCCACCAGCTCGGCCGGGATCGCGTGGGCCTGCACGCGCACGACCACGGTGTCGAGCCGGCCGCAGAGCAGGTCCCAGAAGCTGGGCGTGCCGCGCGGGTAGACCAGGGTCACGTCGAGCAGGGCCTGGAACTGCTCGCCCATGGTCGCCAGCGCCACCGACAGGCCGCCCACCTTGGGCCGCAGCAGGTGCCGGTAGGGGCTCTTGTCGGCGGCGATCTTGGCCGGCGTGGCCCGCGTGCCTTCGACGAAGTTCATCACCGAGGTGGGCACGTGGCGGAACTTCTCGCAGGCCAGGCGGGCGGTGGCCAGGTCCTTCTGCAGCGCCGCCTTGCCCTTGCCGCGGCTCATGAACGGGAAGTCCAGCGCCCACCAGGCCAGGCCGATCACCGGCACCCAGATCAGCTCGCGCTTGAGGAAGAACTTCAGGAACGGGATGCGGCCATGGAACACGCGCTGCAGCACCAGGATGTCGACCCAGGTCTGGTGGTTGCTGGTCACCAGGTACCAGCCGCGCGGGTCCAGGCCGTCCAGGCCCTGCACGTCCCAGCGCGCCCGCGGGGCCACGGCCGCGATCCAGGCGTTGTTGACCGCCACCCAGCCGGAGGCCAGGCCCGCCAGCAGGCGGTCGGCCACTCGGCGCACCGGTGCCAGCGGCACCAGCAGCTTGACGAGGGACGGGACCACCAGGCTGAGCGCAACGATCAGGGTGTTGAGGCCGAGGATCAGGCTGGTGAGGACACCGCGCAGGGCTGGCATGGCAGGGCAGGTGGGTTGCCGCCGGGGCGGCAGGAAAGGTGCGCCATCGGCGGCGGTCGACCGGTGATTCTGCGCCATCGACATGACCCCCCTGTGCCATGCCCGCCGCGTGCGCTTGCTCTGCATCAACGGCAACACCATCCCGAGACCTAGGGGTGTGTGCCCTGGGGCCGGCCCGGGTGCCGGGCCGTCGGCATCGGCGCATGCTGGGCAGCCAACCCAAACACGAGGAGTTCCCCGATGGCGAGATCCACCACCCCGATGCCGCCGCGCGCCGGCCTGACCCTGGCCGTGCTGGCGGCGCTGGCGCTGGCGGCGCCGGCCACCAGCCTGGCCGACGCGGCACGCCCCGGCGCGGCGGCACCCGCGAAGGTCCAGGCCAAGCGCGGCCTGCAGGCCCCGCCGGTGGACACACCGCTGTACCGCCGCGGCGTGGTCGCCGTGGCCAACCCCTACGGTGCCGAGGCCGGCGCGCAGATCCTGCAGCGCGGCGGCAACGCCATCGACGCCGCAGTGGCCATCGCCTATGCGCTCAACGTGGTGGAACCGCAGTCGGCCGGCATCGGCGGTGGCGGCTTCATGCTCGTACACCTGGCCGAGACCGGCGAGACCTTCAGCATCGACACCCGCGAGACGGCGCCGGCCGGCGCCACGCGCGACATGTTCGCCGGTGTCTCCAGCGCGTCGCGCAAGGGCGTGGCCGTGGGCGTGCCGGGCATGGTGCGCGGCACGGCGCAGATCGTGGCCGAACACGGCCGCCTGCCGTTGCGCCGCGTGCTGGCCCCGGCCATCGCGCTGGCAGAGGACGGCTTCGCCGCCACCCAGCGCTACTCGGACGTCAGCTGCAACGACCGCGCCCTGAACTCGCCGGAGACGCGCGAGTTCTTCTGCCCCGGCGGCGTGGCGCCGGCGCCGGGCACGCTGATCCGCAACTTGCCGCTGGCCAACACGCTCAAGCTCATCGCCCGCCACGGGCCGGACTGCTTCTACAACTACATGCCCGACAAGGGCTGCGACATCGCCGAGGGCATCGTCGCGGGCCAGGCACGCAGCACGATCATCGTCAATGGCGTCGAGCAGCCCGGCAAGCCCGGCTCGATGACGCTGGCCGACCTGGCCGCCTACCAGCCGGCGCGGCGCGCGCCCATCGAGGGCAGCTACCGCGGCTACACCATCAAGGCCATGGCGCCGCCGTCTTCCGGTGCGCTGACGGTGCTGCAGATCCTGGGCATGCTCGAGCGTTTCCCGCTCGGCGACGCGTCGCAGGGCTTCGGCTTCGGCTCCGTCAAGACGCTGCAGACCATGGCCGACGCGATGCGCCTGGCCTTTGCCGACCGTGCCATCTGGATGGCCGACGCCGACTTCGTGCCCGTGCCCACCGTGGGCCTGATCAACCCCGACTACCTGGCCCTGCGCAGCGGCCTGATCACGCCGGGGCAGCGCATCGACCCCAACCCGGTGGCCGACGACCCGCGGCCCTACGAGATCCCGGGCTTCAAGCGCAGCAAGCCGCTGGCGGTGGCTCTGCCGGTGACGGGCCCGGACAACGGCACCACCCACTTCTCGGTGGCCGACCGCTGGGGCAACGTGGTGTCCTACACCAACACCATCGAATCGTCACATGGCATCGGCACCTTCGCCGGTTACACCCTGACCGACGGCACCTTCCGCAACTTCGGCTTCCTGCTCAACAACGAGCTGACCGACTTCAACACCACGCCCAGCACCAACCCCTTCACCGGCACCGACGGCTACAACGACGTGCAGCCGCTCAAGCGCCCGCGCAGCAGCATGACGCCGACGATGGTGTTCGACCCCGATGGCCGGCCCATCCTGGCCTACGGCTCACCGGGCGGTGCCACCATCATCAACTCGGTGGTCAACGTGACGATCAACCTCGTCGACCACGGCATGGGTCTGCAGGAGGCCATCGACGCCGGGCGAATCTCGGTGTCGTCGGCCAACCCGTCGATCACGCTGGAGTCGCGGTTCCCGGCCGAGACGGCCGATGGCCTGCGCGCGCTGGGCTACACCGTGAACATCGGTGACGTGGGCTCGGTGCAGGGCGTGGGCCGGTTGCCCAACAGCGGGCTGGTCTACGGCGCCGCCGACGACCGGCGCGAAGGCACGGTGATCGGCCTGCCGCGGCCGCGGCCCTGACGCCATCGACCGAGCGCCGGATCCGTTCTGGCTCCGGCGCTCGATCGATCCGCGTTCGCGGGCCGCCCGTGGTGACACGACGAAGGCGCGCGGGAGGGGCTGCGACGCTGGGATGGACGCGAAGGTGTCGCATCGGAAGCCTTGAACGCGGCACCGATGCCAGGCGGCCCTTCACCCACGAAGGGCTGTGGCCGGCCAGGAGCAGCCGGGGATGCGGCCCGGCCAGGGCGTCGGCTGCGACCGCCTTTGCGGCGATCGACTGGGCGCGTTGGCCAAAGCCCGCCGGCGGCGGCTGGGCTGCAAGGGACACGGACTTCATCCCGACAGCTCCCTCGTTTCGACGGCTGATCCCGGCCGTTGGCCGGCTCGTCGCATGGGGTGCATCGCCGCAGCCTCTGTTCAGGAGACTGCGCGCTTTGCTGCCGAAACGCACCCATGAACGCTCCCACTCTCCTGCCGTCGGCGATGCGCCGCATCGGCCTGTTGCTGCTGCTGGGCTGTCTGCACCTTTGCGCGCCCGTGCACGCGGCGGAGTCTGCTCAGCCGCAAACGCACCTCGGCGAAGTCGGCGTGCGCGCGCCGCTGCACATCGCACCGGTCGACGATGCCTGGCGGGCGGCGCTGCCGCGCGATGCCAAGCTGGCCACGCAGGCCTATCTCGATCGCCTCCCCAGGGAAGCGGTGATGCGATCCAACGACTACGAAGAGGGTGGCTACTGGCTGCAGCTTTGGGAGTTCCTGCTCGGTCTCGCCATCGCCGCGCTGTTGCTGCATGGCGGCCGTTCGGCCCGCGTGCGCGATTGGGCGCAGCGCGTCGGTCGCCGTGCCCTGCTGCGCGACGGCCTGTACGGAGCCGTGTACGGCCTGGCAAGCGGGCTGCTGCTGCTGCCACTGAACTTCTACCGGGGGTACTGGCGTGAACACGGCTACGGCATGTCGACGCACACCGCCGCTGACTGGTGGGGCGAGTGGGTCCTGACCCTCGGCGTCGAGGTCGCCGGCACGGCGGTGGCGGTGGCGCTGCTGTATGCGGTGTTCCGCCGGGCCGGCGAGCGCTGGTGGCTCTGGGGCGCAGCCGCCTGCTCCGCTTTGCTGGCGGTGATGCTGTTCGTCAGCCCGATCCTGATCGATCCGCTGTTCAACACCTACAAGCGGCTGGAGCACGGACCGGTGCGCGACGCCGTGCTGGCCATGGCGCAGTCCAACGGCGTGCCGGCTGATGAGGTCTACGTCTTCGACGCCTCGCGCCAAACCGAACGCGTCAGCGCGAACGTGAGCGGTCTGGGCCGCACGGCGGCGGTGCGGCTCAACGACAACCTGCTCCATCGCACTTCGCTGCCCGAGATCCGTGCCGTGATGGCCCATGAGCTGGGCCACTACGTGCTCAACCACGCGCCGAAGATGCTGATGCAGTTCGGGCTGCTGATCCTGTTCGGATTGCTGTTCTGCCAATGGGGGATGCGCCAGCTGTTCGCGCGCCATGGGCACCACTGGGGCACGCAGGCCGTGGCCGATGTGGCCAGCTTGCCACTGCTGGCCGCGGTGTTCTCGGTGTTCATGCTGGCGGCCACACCGGTGTTTCACAGCATCATCCGCATCCAGGAGATCGAGGCCGACCGCTTCGGCCTCAATCTGGCCCGCGATCCACATGGCTTTGCCGAGGTGATGCTGAAACTGTCGGACTACCGCAAACCCGACCCGGGCCGCCTGGAGGAGATGGTCTTCTTCCATCATCCGAGCGCCCGGCACCGGATTCACGATGCGATGCGCTGGAGGGAGGCGATGGGGACGCCCTGAGGCTCTGGACCGCGGCGCCGGGCCGATCTGCACACGCATTGGCCGACGCCTGCCGCCGGCTCTGGCTCGGGACACGCCGTCCGCCTTCCCCGCTTCATCGCCGCAGAGCGGCCCTCGATGTTGCGCCACCCGGAAGGGGCTGGTCGCCAATGGGTGCCACCAACCCGTGAACGACATCTGCCGTTGTGATCTCGCTGCGCCAAAGCTGCCTGTCGGAGATGCCGTTGGCGCCATGTCCTGCGCGCCGCCTGTGATTGGAGCAACCCGCCCTTGACCGCGATACGCCCGTGCTGCGGCCCTGGTCGTCCACGGCAGCAACGCCAGTCGGCGTCTCGGCAGAGGCCACACGTGGGGGCCATGCGCCTGGCACGACCCGCCAAAGACCTCAGAATGCGGCCTGCCCGACCACCGGGCCGGGAGTTCGGGAATGTCTTCAACGGCGTGTCTCACGGCAGGCCCAGGATCGTGGCGGGCCGCAGCGGCCAGGACATTGGCCCTGGCGGGTGTTGCCGTTCTGTTGGCCGGTTGTGCCGGGCTCTACCCGGGCGGACCTGCGCCAGAGCCCGCGGAACTCATACGCCGGTCCGAAGCCGCCTTGGGCAGCGCCGAGATGACAACGCTGGTCTTCAGGGGCCGCGGGGTGAGTACGGCGGTGGGCCAGGCGTATGCGCCCGCGGACCCATGGCCGGTGCGCCAGATGCGCAGCTTCTCGCGGGCCATGAACTTCGACGACCTGGCCTACCGCGAAGACTTCATCCGGAGTCCGATCGCGGCGCCGGAGGATCAGGACAGCGACCCGCAAACACTTGCCGGGCCCCAGCCCGATGAAACACGCGGCGTGGTGCTGGCGCGGCAGGCCTTTTCGTGGGACGTGGTGGGCGTGGCGGTGGCGCCTGCACAGACCTCGTGGCAATCGCGCATGCACGACCTGTGGCTGAGCACGCCGCAGGGCGCGCTGAAGGCGGCCGTGCGCCACGGTGCACGCGCCGGCAGCCGCCGTGAGGGCCTGCGCCTCGTCGACACCCTGAGCTTCGAGGTGCCGGGTCAGTTCGCCGCCACGTTGCTGCTGGACGAGCAGGGCCTGGTGACACGCATCGAGTCGGTGCTGCCGGAACCCCTGCTGGGCGATGTCGCGGTGCGCACCGAATTCAGCGACTACCGACAGCGCGGCGCCCTGAACTTCCCGCACCGCATCGTGCAGCACCATGACGACGTGCTGGTCCTCGACGTGCGGGTGCGCAGCGTGGACGTCAACGAACCGCTGCAGATCACGGTGCCGGAAAACGTGCGCACCAGCGGCAACGCGCCGGCGGTGACCTTCCTCAGTGACGGCCTCTGGCTGCTGGCCGGCGGCACCCACCACAGCGTGCTTGTTGAGCAGGCCGATGCGCTGGTGCTGGTGGAGGCGCCCCTGGACGACGAGCGCGGGCGTGCGCTGCTGGGCGCGGCACGTCGCGTCGTGGACGACAAGCCGCTGGGCAGCGTGGTCGCCACCCACCACCATCTGGACCAGACGGGTGGCCTGCGCGCCGTGGCCGGCGCCGGGGCCACGGTCTTCATCAGCCAGGAGGGCCAGCCCTGGCTTGCCGCGGCCCTGCGGCGCCCGCTGACACGTCGGCCCGACCCGCTGCTGCAACGCCGTGAACCCATGCAGCTGGAGCCAGTGGGGGAGTTGCGTGTGCTGGAGGATGCGCAACGTCCCGTGGAACTGCACACCGTGCGCGACAGCCCGCATGCCCAAGGCATGCTGATGGTCTGGCTGCCCCGCGAGCGCCTGCTCGTCCATGCCGAGGTCGACGGCCCCGGCGCCAACGGCGGACCCGGCGGCGCTCAAGGCCAGGATTCGGCCCTG
Source organism: Burkholderiaceae bacterium (assembly GCA_024235855.1). Lineage (GTDB taxonomy): Bacteria > Pseudomonadota > Gammaproteobacteria > Burkholderiales > Burkholderiaceae_C > Rubrivivax. The sequence continues at coordinate 63,597 of JACKLN010000004.1, read as the reverse complement.
CAGAACCTGCTGGACAACGTCGCACGCCTGGGCCTGGCGCCGCTGCAGTTCGTCTCCTTGCACACGGGTCGGCAGGATGCCGCCGAGGTCTACCGCGCGGCGGGGCGCTCACCGCCGCGTTGAATCGCCGACGGCGGCCATCCGTCGCGCCCGTGCGGCCACCCTCCGTTCAGTCCGCGGCCGGCGTGGTGATCAGCTGCACGTCCAGCCGTGGCGACTGGATCTTCTCGTCGATGCGGCTTTCGACGATGACCTTGTTCGGGTCGACACCGCGGTCGGTGAGGAAACGGCGCAGCGCCTGCAGGCGCGCCGTGTTCAGTTGTGTGTCGCCTTGTCCCGCCCCGTCGATCTGCCAGGGCCCCGTGGGCACCAGCAGCGCCAACTCGATGCGCGAGCCGATGGCCTCGAACATCAGGTCGGTGAGCCGGCGCTTGGTGGATTCGCTGAGCTGGTCGCCATTGAAGAGACCGCGCGCCGGGATGGAGGTGCTGCGTGTGGTCACCTTGTTGCCGGCGTTCGCCGCTGACGGGGCCGCAGGCTTGGCGGCGGGTGCTGAGGTCTGCGCCCAGGCCACCGGCGTGGCGGCCACGGCGGTCCCCAGGACCCAGGCCAGCAGGCTGCGGGTGATCGGAGGCGGAGCAAAGGTCATGGGCGTTCCTCGGTAGCCAATGGGAAACCGCGTGCCAGTGGCTGGCCGCACATGCGAAGAGTGTCGCTGAAAATCAGACGGAGGGACGTGCGGGGGGCCGCAGCACCCGACGGAAGCCGACCGTTGCATTGGCGTGGGCTGAATGCCCTCGGTGATGGGCCTGTCCAGCCAGGATCCCTGCTTCCCCACTGGTCGCAGACGCATGGCACGCGCCGCCGCCGATCCGCCGCCCCACGACGGGGCCTGCGGCCCGGTGCATGGCCGTGCGCCGTCGGGGCCCGACTCACCAGGTGCCGCTGAGCGACAGCGACACGGTGCGCGGCGCCTCGGCGTGTGTGTAGAGGGCCGACTTCTCGGCCGGTCGCAGGTCGGTCAGGTTGTGCACGTGCAGCGCCAGCGTCAGGCCGGGCCCCAGCGCACGCTGCAGGTAGGCGCCCCACAGCGTCAGGTCGGGCACGGCCACGTCGGGCGCGCCGCGCGTGGCCGACGGCAGCCGGCTGCCGCTGGCATGGTCGGCGCGCAGGCCGGCCTGCCAGGGGCCGTGGGACCAGTCCAGGCGGGCGCCCACGCTCAGCCGCGGGCGGTAGGTCAGGCGCTCGCCATCGGCATCGGTGGCGTCCAGCCAGGTCGCGCTGGCCTGGGTGCTGAAGCCGCCACCCAGGGGCATCGCAGCGCCCAGTTCCAGCCCACGCAGGCGCGCGCGGGCCACGTTCTGGTAGACGTAGGTGCCCACGCCCGGCACCGGGCCGGGGGCGACGAGTTCGAGTTCGATCAGGTCGTGCACGCGCTGCGAAAACAGCATCGCCTGCAATTCCAGCCCTTGCCGTTCGAAGGCGACGCCGGCCTCCACCGCGTCGCTGGTCTCGGGCTTCAGGTCCGGATTGCCGAGCACGGTGTTCGGCCCCTCGCGCCGCCCGCCGGGCACGATCTGCTTCAGGTTGGGCGCCTTGAAGCCATGGCTGAAGCCGCCCTTGAGCGTCCACCCCGGCGCCGCTCGCCAGGTGGCGTAGAGCCGCGGGCTGGTCTCCTGGCCGAACAGGTGGTGGTCGTCGTGGCGCAGGCCCAGCGTCAGGTCCAGCGGCTGGGCACCGTCGATCACGTGCCACTCGTCCTGCAGGAAAAGCGCACGATGGCGCGCCAGAGACCGACCGTCCGGCATGCCCGGGTCCTCCAGCGTCTCGTTGCGCGCCTCGACGCCGGCGGTCAGCGCATGGGCACCTGTCTCGTGGCGCACCAGGCCTTCGAGCACGCGGTCGCGCAGCGTCTGCGGCGGGTTGATGGCCACGCCCTCGGTGCGCCGGTTCTCCACGTCCAGCCGCGTGCCGTAGGCGCGCAACTGCGTGGTGGTGTCGCCGCGCTCGTCCCACGCGGCGTCCCAGGCCAGCGACGCCATGGCGCGCGCGATCAGGTTGTCGCTGACGTGGTAGCGGCGAGCGCCGCTGCGCTCGCGGGCGTCGGCGGTGCGCGTCTCGTCGCCGGCGTGGAGGTCCAGCGCCACCCGGTGGGCGCGCGACGCCTGCCAGGCCAGGCCCAGCCAGCCGTCGGTCTTGTCGTGGCCTTCCAGTTCGCTGACCTGCGCGTCGGCCGGTGACGCCACGGCGTCGCGGCGGCCGGTGGCCAGGCCGGCGCGCAGGCCCAGGCCAGGGGCCAGCGGGCCGTCCACCGAAACGGCCGCGCGGTGGCCGTCACCGCCGCGGTCGCCGCTGGCCACGCTGCCTTCGGCGCGCGCCGCGACGCGCCAGCGCTCGCCGGCCCGGCGCGTGATCACGTGCACCACGCCGCCCAGGGCCTCCGAACCGTAGAGCACCGACAGCGGCCCGCGCACGATCTCGATGCGCTCGATGTCGTCCACCGGGATCCAGTCGAGCTGGAAGTCGGAATGGCCCACCACGCCGTCGCTGGGCGCCACGCGCCGGCCGTCGACGAGGAACAGCGTGTGCTTGGGGTCCATGCCGCGCAGGCTGATCACCTTGCGCCCGCCGATCGATCGGCCCTGCAGCGACACGCCGGTTTCGCCCCGCACGGCCTCGAGCACGTCGTCGGCACCGCGGGCCTCGATCTCCTGCCGCGTGACCACGCTCATGGCCGCGGGCGCGTCCAGCGCCAGCATCGCATGGCGCGTGGCGGTGATGACGACGGTCTGCGGCTCGGCGGTCTGCTGCGCCGGCGCAGTGCCGGCGCCGAGCAGGGCCAGGCCCGGCACGCAGGCCAGGTGGAGGAGGCGGCGGGTGAACGGGGGGCGGGGGGTCATGGTGTGCTCCGGCACGTGAATCTCGATACCCCGAAGGTTCCGCCTGCAGGCGCCGCCGGTCCTTGAACTGGTTCGCCTTCGGGCACGGTCGACCGCTTGCGCATCAGGGCTTTGCGGCGCGTCAAGCCGGCGTCCCTGGCCGGGCCTTCGTCGCGGCCCTTGAACCAGTTCAAGGAATGCGACCGGCTTGCGGCCCAGCATGGCTGCCATCGATTCGGTCACCCCAAGAGGAGCTGAGATGACGAGCCTGAGAACCCCGCTGCACCGGATGCCGGTGCTGGCCCCGTTGGCCGCCGTGGCCATCTTCGCCGCCGCCGGCGGTGCCTTCGCGCAGGACAAGAAGGACGTCGCGCCTGGCGATGTGCAGTACCACGCCGCGCCGTCGGCGCTGACCGGCGTGCCGATGGTGGAGAGCCGCAACCCGAAGGCCCCCCCGATGACGCAAGCCGAGTTCGACGAGGCGCGCCAGATCTATTTCGAGCGCTGCGCCGGCTGCCACGGCGTGCTGCGCAAGGGCGCCACCGGCAAGCCGCTGACGCCCGACCTCACCATCGGCAAGGGCACGGACTACCTGAAGGTCTTCATCGCCTACGGCTCGCCCGCGGGCATGCCCAACTGGCAGACCAGCGGTGACCTGACCGAGCAGCAGGTCGACATGATGGCGCGCTACATCCAGCACGAACCGCCGCTGCCGCCCGAATTCGGCATGGCCGACATGAAGAAGACCTGGAAGGTCATCGTGCCGCCGGAGCAGCGGCCGAAGCGGAAGATGAACGCGTACAACATCGAGAACATCTTCTCGACCACGTTGCGGGATACCGGGGAGGTGGCGCTGATCGATGGCGACACCAAGCAGATCATCAACATCGTCAAGACCGGCTACGCGGTGCACATCTCGCGCCTGTCGGCCAGCGGGCGCTACCTGTTCGTGATCGGGCGCGATGCCAAGATCAACATGATCGACCTGTGGATGGCCAAGCCCGACAACGTGGCCGAGATCCGCGTGGGCCTGGAGGCGCGCAGCGTCGACACCAGCAAGTACAAGGGCTACGAGGACAAGTACGCCATCGCCGGCAGCTACTGGCCGCCGCAGTACACGATCATGAACGGCGACACGCTGGAGCCGCTGAAGATCGTCTCCACCCGCGGCAACACGGTCGACAAGCAGGAATACCACCCAGAGCCGCGCGTGGCCAGCATCGTGGCCAGCCACTTCAAGCCGGAGTTCGTGGTCAACGTCAAGGAGACCGGCAAGACGCTGATGGTGGACTACTCCAACATCGACGCGCTCAAGGTCACCGAGATCGGCACCGCGCGCTTCCTGCACGACGGCGGCTGGGACAGCACCAAGCGCTACTTCATGGTGGCCGCCAACCAGAGCAACAAGGTGGCTGCAGTGGACGCCAAGGAAGGCAAGCTGGTCAAGCTGATCGACGTCGGCAAGATCCCGCACCCCGGCCGCGGCGCGAACTTCGTGCACCCGAAGTTCGGGCCCGTGTGGGCCACCGGCCACCTGGGCGACGAGACCATCTCGCTGATCGCCACCGACCCGGTCAAGCACAAGGCCGTGGCCTTCACGCAGGTCCAGGTGCTCAAGGGCCAGGGCGGCGGGGCCCTGTTCATCAAGAGCCATCCGAAGAGCCGGCACCTGTACTCCGACACGCCGCTGAACCCCGATCCGAAGCTGTCGCAGTCGGTGGCGGTGTTCGACATCGACAACCTGGACAAGGGCTACACCGTGCTGCCCATCGCCGAGTGGGCCGGGCTGCCGGACGACGGTGGCGCCAAGCGCGTGGTGCAGCCGGAGTACAACAAGGCGGGTGACGAGGTGTGGTTCTCGGTGTGGAGCGCCAAGGACAAGGCCAGTGCCGTCGTCGTGGTCGACGACAGGACGCTCAAGCTCAAGGCCGTGATCAAGGACCCGCGCCTGATCACGCCGACCGGGCACTTCAACGTCTACAACACGCAGCACGACGTTTACTGAGAGGAGGAGCGACCCATGACACGACGCACCCCATGGGCGGCCCTGGCCGCCGGTGCGCTGGCCTGCGGGCTGGCGCTGCCGGCGGCGGCCAACCCCGAAGCCGCGCTCGGCACCGCCGGCTGCACGGCCTGCCACACCAAGGACAAGAAGCTCGTTGGCCCGGCCTGGAAGGACATTGCCGCCAGGTACAAGGGCCAGGCCGGCGCGCCGGCCGAACTGGCGCAGAAGGTGCGCGCCGGTGGCAAGGGCGTGTGGGGGCCGATCCCGATGCCGCCGAACCCGGCGGCGAAGATCGGCGATGCCGAGTTGGCTGCGGCCCTTGGCTGGATCCTGCAGCAGTAGCGCGGCACGCATGCGCCCATGAAGCGGCGCACGTTGCTCGGTGCCGTCATCAGCTGGCCCGCCGTGGGCGCGGCGGCACTGTGCAGCGTCACGCTCGACGGCCACCGGCTGCAGGCCACCGACGCCGGCCTGCGCCTGCGGGACGCGCGCGGCCGCGTGCTGCGCGACTACCCCGGCCGCAACCTCGCCGGCACCCGGCACGGCCGCGCCAGCGCGCTGCTGGCGCTGCCGCACCGGCGCAGCCTGCTTGCCGCGTGGCCGGCGCTGCACGAGTGGTGGGAGATCCCGCTCGACCCCGAGGCGCCGCCGATCTTCGACGGCTACGTGCACGACCACCGCATGGGCGAGGCCATCGCCAGCCCGGGGTACCTGGGGGTGCGCCGCATTCCCTTCGATGCTCCGGCGCCGACCCCTGCGTTCGCGCCGCCGGGGCGCGCTTGGGTGGCGGCCGTGGACGGGGGCGATGTGCTCGTCGTCCACCTGGACGTGAGGCGCACGGTGGCGCGCTTGCCGGCATCGGGTGCCCGTCTCGCGGAAAGCCGCCTGTGTGGCGACCGTTGGCGGGTGCCGGTGGACGGCGGCACGCTGACCCTCGATGCCCGGCGCTGGACGCCGGTGGCCGAGTCGGTCTCGGATACACGGGGTGCATGCGATGAACCGGGCCTCGACGCCGCCCCCGTGATCAGCGTCTGCGTCGATCCTGGCCGCTGAGGCCGGGCCCGCCTTCAGCCTGGGTAGGCCGCCAGCTTCGCCGGGTCCAGCAGGCGGATGTCGCGCTTGTCGACCTCGATCAGCCCGGCCTCCTCCAGTTCGCGCAGCACGCGCGAGAAGTACTCCGGCGTCAGCGACAGGCGCGAAGCGACGGTGGCCTTGCTCACGGGCAGGCTCACGGTGACCACCTCGCCGCTGACGCAGTCCTCGGCGCCCTGGTCGCGCAACAGGTAGCCGATGACGCGCTGCACACCGTTCTGCAGGGCGTAGGCCTGCACGTCGTGCACCAGGCCATGCAGGCGGCGTGACAAGCCGGCGAGCATGCGCAGCGCCAGGCGCCCGTCGCGCTGGATGCCGCTGAGGATGGTCTCGCGCGCCACCGACAGCAGCATCGAATCGGCCAGCACCTGTGCGTTGACCAGGCAGGGCCGACCCAGGAAGACCAGGGCCTCGGCGAAACTCTGGCCGGGGCCGACGAGCTCGATGACCTTCTCCTGCCCGCCGGGCGAGATCACGAACAGCTTCACCTGCCCCAGCACCACCACGTGGAAGTGCTCGCAGGGCTCGCCGACGCGGAAGACCATCTCGCCCCGATCCAGCCGGCGCAGCGTGCAGCCGGCAGCAATGTGGTCGATCTGCTCGCCGTCCAGGTCGCCGAACAGCGGCAGGCGGGTCAGGAAGCGGGGGATGTCGAAGCGGCTGGTGTCGAGCATGGCCCCGGCATGCTGCCCGGATGGCCACCCGACCCCTTGATGCGCGTCAAGCGATGCGCGATCCGGAAGCCGTCAGCGGGTCAGCCTTGCGTGCAGCGTGGCCAGGCGGGTGGCCAGGTCCTCCGGCCGGCGCACGGCGGCCCAGCCGGCGTCGCCGAACAGGCGTGGCAGCGTGTCGCCGGCCTCGGCGTCGATGCTCAGCGCAAAGGGCAGCAGGCCGGCCTGGCGCGCCTCCAGCACGGCCTGGCGGGTGTCTTCCAGGCCCCAGGCGCTGTCGTAGCCGTCCAGGTCGTGCGGCTTGCCGTCGGTCAGCAGCAGCAGCAGGCGCCGGCGTTCCGGCCGCTGCTGCAGCCGCCGCGTGCCGGCACGCAGCGCTGCGCCCATGCGCGTGTAGTAGCCGGGCTTGAGCGCGCCCAGGCGCGGCAGCACCGCCGGCCCCCAGCGCTGCGGGAACGGCTTGAGCGCGTGCAGGCGCAACTGCCGGCGCAGCGAGCTGAAGCCGTAGACGGCAAACGGGTCGCCGCTGCCGGCCAGCGCCTCGCCGAAGACGTAGAGGGCCTCGCGGATGACGTCGATCACGCGCTGGCGGTCGTTGACATGGGCGTCGGTGGACATCGACAGGTCGGCCAGCAGCAGCGTGGCGAGATGGCGTTCGCGGCGCACGCGGCGTTGCCACACCGCCGCCTCGGTGCCGCGCGTGGCGGTCGCCAACCCTCGGTGGCGCACCCAGGCGTCCAGGTCCAGGCGCTCGCCGTCGGGCCCGGGCGCGCTCCAGCGCAGCGCATCGCGCTGTCGTTCCAGCTGGCGGCGCACGCGCGCGGCGGTGGCGCGCAGCGCCGGCGCCGGCATCCACGGCCGGGGCTCGCGCGGCAGGTAGACCTGGGACCGCACGCGGTCGGCGCGCAGTGCACGGGTGCGCGGGTCCCACTCCGGCAGGTTCTCGCCGGCACCCAGGGGCCGGTCGTCGGCGGCGGCCGACGGCAGGTCGAGGTCGAAGCGCCAGCGGGCCCGGGCGCCGCCGGCCGTCTGCTGCAGCGTCAAGGTCTCCAGTTCCTCGGCCGCGGTGGCGGCGCTGCCGTCGTCCTCGTCGTCCAGTGCGCGGTCCACGCGCAGCGGATCGCCGAAGGTCAGCAGCGACTCGGTCTTCGAGGCCAGCAGCAGCGGCGTGCGCGATGCACCTTCACGGGTGCGCTGTGTGCGGCGGCGGGGCGATGGCGGCTGGTCGGCAGGGCCGGCGTCGGCGGTTCGGTCCTCCTCGCCAGGGCCGGTGCCCTCGACGGCGGCGGCTGCGGGCACGGGCACGATCCAGGTCCAGGCCGGTGTCGCATCGGACGGCCTCGCGCCGGGTGGCGGCAGTGGCACGCCCAGCGCCGCGTGCAGCCGCGCGAACCGTGGCGCCAGGCCGGGAAAGCGTGCCAGCACGCGCGGGACGGCCTCGGTGTTGGCGCGCACCCAGGGCAGGCGCAGGTCGATCTGGCTGGCCAGCGCGGCCCACCAGCGGTAGAGGTCGGCGTCGAGTTCGGCGTCGTTGCACAGCGCCACCTGCGCCGGCAGTGCCAGCACGCTGGCGTCCAGCTGCGGCAGCGGCAGGCGCAGGCCGGTGCCGGCCACGCGCTGCCAGAAGCGGCGTTCGCCGCCCACGCGCATCGGGGCGGCCTCGGCCACCCGCTGGGTGCCACCGCCGGCGTGAAGCAGCAGTTCCACGCTGCGGCGGTGGTCGGCCAGCCGCGCCGTGCCCGGTCGTTCCGGTTCGGCCCGCCGGGTGACCCAGCGGTGCCATTGCAGGCCGACCCATTCCTCCATCAACGGCTCCTGTCGTCGCGCCGCTGGCGCAGCGTCTCGCGCAGCGCGTCGACGCCGATCGTCCACTGCAGGTTGGGACTGGCGCTGCGCCCGGCGTGCGACTGTTCGCACTGCGCCAGGCACTGACCGCACTGCACGCAGCTGAACATCAGCCGCTTGACCTGACGCGGGCGCAGCCGCATCGGGCAGGCCACCTCGCAGGCGTCGCCAGCGGGTGCGTCGGCGGTGGCACAGCCACGGCACTCGGCGGCACGGCCGCGGTCGAAGGCCATCACCAGCGCGCGCGGGTTGCTCATCCACGCCAGGCTCTGGAACAGGCCCACGGCGCAGCCGAAGCGGCAGAACAGGTGGCGCGCGAAGGCGAACTCCAGCGTGAAGACCACGCTGCCGATGGCCAGGAAGCGCGCCTGGTTGGGCGTGAGCGTGCCGTTGAGCAATCCGCTCCAGATCTCGCGCGGCGGCAGCAGGTAGGTCAGCAGCGTGATCGCCCACAGGAAGCCGAAGATGGCGCAGGCCAGCGCGAACAGCGGCCACCAGCGGCGCTGCGGCACGCGGCCGGCGCGCGGCACGGGGTGGCGGTCCCAGACGCTGAGCTTGCCGCTGGCGCGGTGCAGCAGGTCGTTGAGGCCTTCCACCAGCGAGAAGTGTGGGCACAGCCAGCCGCAGTAGACCCGGCCGAAGCGGCGCGCCACGGCGAGGAAGCCCACGACGAGTGCCACCGCAGGCAGGATGCCGCGCAGGAAGATCGACAGGGCCACCTGCGTGGCCGTGAGCTCGCCGCGCTGGAAGGCGGCGATGCCCAGGGTCCAGCGCTGGCCCCCGAACCACAGCTGCGCCTCGTGCAGGTCGAAACGCACCAGGTCCAGCGCCGGCGCGATCAGGAAGAGTGCGAAGAAGCCCAGCTGCAGCGCGCGGCGCCGGCGCTGCAGCGTGGCGTGGTCCAGACGGGCCGTAAGTTCAGCCACCGTCGCCGAGCACGGCACGTTGCACCTCGTGCAGGGCGGCCAGGGTGCCGCCGTCGTCGGTCAGCGCCTGGAGCACGGCGTGGTGGGCGGCGTCGCCCAACGCCATGCCGCCGGCCTGCAGCCGTGCGGCCATCACCAGCAGCCGCGTGCTGGCGGTCTCTTCCAGGTCGTGGTCGGTGAGCCGGCGCAGCGCCTGCGCCAACGCCACCAGCTGCGCCGCCACCGCGTCGCTGCAGCCGCTCTCGCTGGCCACGATGCGCGCCTCCAGCGCCGGCGCAGGGTAGTCCAGCGTCAGCGCCACGAAGCGCTGGCGCGTGCTGGGCTTGAGGCCCTTGAGCAGGTTCTGGTAGCCGGGGTTGTAGCTGACCACGAGCATGAAGCCTGGCGCGGCGTCCAGCAGTTCGCCGGTGCGTTCCAGCGGCAGCTGGCGGCGGTCGTCGGCCAGCGGGTGCAGCACCACGGTGATGTCCTTGCGCGCCTCCACCACCTCGTCGAGGTAGAAGATCGCGCCCTGGCGCACCGCCTGCGTCAGCGGGCCGTCGCACCAGCGGGTGTCGCCGCCGACGATCAGGTGGCGGCCGGTGAGGTCGGCCGCGCCCAGGTCGTCGTGGCCGCTCACCGTGACCAGTGGGCGGCCCAGCCGCTGCGCCATGTGCTCCACCAGCCGCGTCTTGCCGCAGCCGGTGGGGCCCTTGAGCAGCAGCGGCAGGCGTGCCGCGAAGGCCTGGGCGAAGAGCTCGCACTCGCGGCCCTGCGCCAGGTAGGCGCAGGGGTCGCGCAGGGCGTCGGGCCGGGTGCGGTCCATCACGTCACCCGCCCGTCAGGCCCGCGCCAGCGCGGCCGGCGTGGCGGGGGCCTCGTCCTTCGCCGGGCCGACGAAGAAGCTCCACAGGTACATCACCAGCCCGGCGAGGAAGCCCACGCCGCCGGCCACGCGCACCCAGTAGAAGAAGCGCAGCTGGTCCTGCGTCTGCATGAAGCCCAGGGCCCCTTCGGTGGGCGGGATGCGCTGCAGCCAGACCTGCAGGATGCCCGCGCCGGTGAGCGCCAGCACCATCACCGCCATGCCGATGGACATGACCCAGAAGCTCCACATCTCCACGCTCTGCGCGCGCCGCGGGTTGGCCTCGCGGCCGCGCAGGATGGGCATGGCGTAGCTGATCATCGCGATCACCACCAGCACGTAGGCGCCGTAGAAGGCCAGGTGCCCGTGCGCGGCCGTGACCTGGCTGCCGTGGGTGTAGTAGTTCACCGGGCTGAGCGTGTGGATGAAGCCCCACAGCCCGGCGCCCAGGAAGCCCATCACCGCGCAGCCCACCGTCCACAGCACCGCGGCCTGGTTGGGGTGCTCGCGCTTGCGCCGCTGCACCATGTTGAAGGCGAACAGCGTCATCATGAAGAACGGGATCGGTTCCAGCGCGCTGAACACGCTGCCCACCCACTGCCAGTAGCCTGGCAGGCCGATGAAGTAGAAGTGGTGGCCGGTGCCCAGGATGCCGGTGACCAGCGCGAACGTGATGATCAGGTAAAGCCACTTGTCGATCACCTCGCGGTCGACGCCGGTGGTCTTGATCAGCAGGTAGGCCAGCAGGCTGCCCAGGATCAGCTCCCACACGCCTTCCACCCACAGGTGGACGACGAACCACCAGTACATCTTGTCGCGCACCAGGTTGCTCGGGTTGACGAAGCTGAACAGGAACAGCAGCGCCAGGCCCCACAGCCCGGTCAGCAGCACCAGGCTGATGGCGGTCTTGCGACCCTTGAGCACGGTGAGGCTGATGTTGTAGAGGAAGCCCAGGGCCACCACCACGATGCCCAGCTTGGTGGGCAGCGGCTGCTCCAGGAACTCGCGGCCCATCGTGGCCCAGAAGTCGTTGCCGGTCGCCGCCGCCAGCGTGGCGTAGGGCACCAGCAGGTAGCCCAGGATGGTCAATGCACCGGCGCCCAGGAAGATCCAGAACAGGGCCTTGGCCAGGGCCGGGCTGTGCAGCTCGGTCTCGGACTCTTCGGGGATCAGGTAGTAGGCGCTGCCCATGAAGCCCATCAGCAGCCACACGATGAGCAGGTTGGTGTGCACCATGCGCGCGATGTTGAAGGGGATGGCGGGGAACAGCAGGTCGCCGATCAGGTACTGCAGCCCCAGCGTGATGCCGAATACGATCTGGCCGACGAAAAGCGCCAGGGCGCCGATGAAGTAGAGGCGGGCCACCTGCTGCGAGGCGTAGCGGGGCCCGACGGGTGTGGTCGTGGTCATGTCGTGTGCTCCTTCAGCCTTCCGCGTTCGGCGGCCAGTGCTCGGTGTCGACCTGGCTCGTCCACTTCAGGAACTGCACCAGGTCGTCGAGCTGCTGCTCGCTGAGGTGGAACTGCGGCATCTGCCGCCGCCCCGGTGCACCGGTCGGCTGCGCCTGCATCCAGGCCTTGATGAAGGCCTCGCCGCCGGCGTCACCGCCGCGGCGCAGGTAGACGTTGCCCAGCTCCGGCGCGAAGTACGCACCCTCGCCCAGCAGCGTGTGGCAGCCGATGCAGTTGCGCGTTTCCCAGACGTGCTTGCCACGCGCGACGGCGGGGGTGATCTGCGCGGCGTTGGAGCGCTCGGGCACGCGGCCCTCGGTGTCGAAGATCAGGACCGCGAAGACGAGCACGAAAAACAGCGTGCCGCCGTAGAAGATGTTGCGCGCGGCCTGGCTGGTGAAGCCTCGGCTCATGGTGCCTCCTGCAAAGGGCTTTGACGATGGGCAGAAGGCTAGGGACCGTGGGTGCCGGCGTCCTTGAACCGGTTCAAGAATTTCCCGAGTGTCCTGCTCGGGCAATCGCCGGGCATGTGTCCGGCCGGTCTGTGCGGCTCAGCGCCGCGTGACGCGCACGACCCAGCGGTCGGGCCCGCAGTGCAGGTAGTGCCAGCTGGCCAGGCCCGGGCGCGCACGGTCGCAGCGGTAGTACAGCGGTGCCGGGTCGCTGGTGGTGCTGAACTCGAAGGCCTCGCCGGGGCGCAGCGCATCCAGCGATGCCGCCAGGGCCAGCGGGCGGCGTGCAAGCGGCAGGTCGGAAAGGTCGAGGTGGTGCACGGCGACGCGGGCAGCAGCACGGGATGTCGTGCAGTGTGCGAGCGACGGCGGGCCCTGTCCTTGAAGCGGTTCAAGAATGGTGGCCCTGGGCCTGTCATGACCTGGGTCAAGGACAAAGCTGGGGCCGCTCGACTTGCGAGCTGTGGTGCTCAAGCCCGGCACCGCCGCGCCGAGAACCCGTGCAACACCAAAACCTCAGGGAACCCCGGACATGATCTCGCTGCGCCACTTCACGTTGAGACAACGATTTGTCGCCATGGGCCTGCTGGCGCTGGCGATGGCGGCGCTGCCGACCGGACTGTGGGTGGTGCGTGCCACCGACGCCGTCAGCCAGATGCGCACCGAGCAGACCGGGTTGGCCCCCGCCGGCGGGGTGATTCAGATGGCCCGCCTGACGGCGCGCCACCGGGGCTTGACGAACGGCGCCCTCAGTGGCGACGCGGCCGCTGAAGCGAAGCGCGCCGACGCCTGGGCCGCGCTGCAGGCCGCCTGGCCCGCCGTGCAGGACGCGATGGCGACGCTGGACGATGCCGATCTGCGCCAGCGCCTGGCCGACCTGTGGCAGGCGCAGCAGGCGCTGACCACGGCCATCCAGGGCCGGCAGCTGGCAGCCCCCGCGGCCTTCGCGCGCCACACCGCGCTGATCGACCAGCACCTGCTGCTGCTGGCCGACGTGGCCGTGCGCTCCGGCCTGGTGCTGCATCCCTATGCGTCGGGCTACCACCTGCAGGACGCCGCGCTGCGCCACCTGCCGCTGGTGGCCGAACTCGGCGGCCGTGTGCGCGGTGCCGGCATGGGCATCCTGGCGCGCGGGCAGGCCAGCCCGGCCGACCGGGCCCGCATCGCGGCGCTCGCCGACCGCATCGAGGCCGTGGCGGCTGACGGTGCCCGGGCCGTGGCCCTCGCCACCGAGGCCAACCCGGCGCTGCGCGCCCGGTTGGGTGAGGTGCCGGCGCAGGCCCGCACGGCGCTGGCCGAGGCCCTGGCGCTGGCCCGTGACGCCATCGTGGCCACCGAGGCCCCCACGCACGCCCCGGCCGACTGGTGGGCGCGCACGACGGCCGCGGTGGACGCGCAACTGGCCCTGGGCGACGCCGCCCTGCAGGCCCTGTCGGCCGACCTCGAAGCCGCGGCCGGTGCCGAACAGCGCACGCTGGCCTTCGGCATCGTGCTGCTGCTGGCCCTGGGCGGCAGTGCCGCTGCCCTGGGCTGGCGCATCGCCACCGGCACGGCGCGGTCCATCGACGACGCCATCGCCCTGGCCGACGCCGTGGCCGACGGCGACCTGACCCGCACCGCACACGCCCATGCCGAAGGTCGCGACGAAGGCGCGCGCCTGTCCCGCGCGCTGGCGCGCATGGCGGCGCAGCTGCGCCAGGTCGTCGGTGGCGTGCGCGACAACGCGGGCCAGGTGGCGACCGCCAGTGCTCAGATCGCGCAGGGCAACCAGGACCTGTCGTCGCGCACCGAGTCGCAGGCCAGTGCGCTGCAGCAGACGGCCGCGTCGATGGAGGAGCTGCGCACCACCATCGCCGCGAGCGCCGATGCGGCGCGCCAGGCGGCGGTGCTGGCACGGGAAGCGCGCGGCGTGGCCGAGCGCGGTGGGCAGTCGGTGGGCGAGCTGGTGGGCGCGATGGCGCAGATCAGCGACAGCGCGCGCCGCATGCAGGACATCGTGGCCACCATCGACGGTATCGCGTTCCAGACCAACATCCTGGCGCTGAACGCTGCGGTGGAAGCCGCCCGGGCGGGTGAACAGGGGCGCGGCTTCGCCGTTGTCGCCGGCGAGGTGCGGGCGCTGGCCCAGCGCAGTGGCGTGGCCGCGCGCGAGATCCGCGGCCTCATCACCGCGAGCGAGGAACGCGTGGCCGAGGGCAGCGGCAAGGGCACCCACGTGCGCGAGACCATGGCCGACGTGGTGGCCGCCATCGGCAAGGTGTCGGAGCTGATCTCCGAGGTCAGTGGCGCGGCGCAGGAACAGTCGCGCGGCGTGGCCCAGGTGGGCGAGGCGGTGACCGAGATGGACCGCGTCACGCAGCAGAACGCGGCCCTGGTGGAAGAGAGCGCTGCCGCCGCGGAGAGCCTGCGCCAGCAGGCGCAGGCGCTGCAGGGCGCGATGGAGTCCTTCAGGACCTAGCCGGCGGCGGCAGGCCCACAGCCGCGGCGTACAGCGCCGCGGCGCGTGCCGTCAGTGGCCCGGGCGTGCCGGTGCCGATGGTCCGCCCGTCCACCCGCACCACCGGGGTCACGCCGCCCAGCGTGCCGGTGACGAAGGCTTCGTCGGCCGCATAGACCTGGGCCAGCGTGAAGTCGCACTCGCGCGCCGGCAGCCCCGCGGCGCGCCAGGCCGCCAGCACGCTGGCCTGGGTGATGCCCTTGAAGTTGCAGGCGCCGGTGCTGGTCCACAGCTCGCCGCCGCGCACGATGAAGAAGTTGGTGCTGTTGCAGCTGGCCACGAAGCCGCGCGGGTCCAGCATCAGTGCCTCGTCGGCGCCGGCCGCGATGGCCTGCAGCAGCGCCTGGATCAGGTTGAGCCGGCTGTGCGAGTTCAGCCGCAGGTCGAAGACGTCGGGCCCGCTGGTGCGGAAGGTGGACGTAAACAGCGTGAGGCCCTGCGCCTTGCTTTCCGGCCGCGGCATCTTGTACTCGGCGACGATGACCACGGTGGCGCCGCCGACGATGAAGCGCGGATCCTGATTGACGGTGGACTTCACGCCGCGCGTGACCATCAGCCGCAGGTGCGCGCCGTCCGTCATGCCGTTGGCCGCCAGCGTGGCGTGCAGCGCGGCGGTGAGTTCGGCGCGCGTGAGGCCGATGTCGAGCGCGATGCTGCGTGCGCCGTCGAAGAGCCGGTCCAGGTGCGCGTCCAGGCTGATCAGGTGGCCGTTCGCCAGCCGCAGCCCTTCCCACACGCCGTCGCCCAGCGCAAAGCCGGCGTCGAACACCGACACCATGGCCTGGGCACGCGGCACCAGCTGGCCGTTCAGCCAGACCAGCACGTGGTCGTTGCGAGGGTCGGCCACATAGCCCTGGGCGCTGCGCGAGGTGTCCATGGCCTGGGACTGTAGCGGCGGACCCGAACCATCCCCGCCCCTTATCCTGTGCGCATGACGAGCGAGGCGCCGCGTCCCGGCCTGGTGATCCTGCAAGGCAACCGCCTGGAGCGGCTGGCCGAGGCCGTGTTCGCCTGGCAGGCGCGCCAGCCGCTGCCGCCGCTGCAGGCGGAAACCTTCTTGGTCCAGAGCCACGGCATGGGCGAGTGGGTGAAGATCGCGCTGGCGCAGCAGCAGGGCATCTGCGCCGCCACCCGTGTGGAGCTGCCGGCGCGCTTCTTCTGGCGCGCCTGGCGCGCGGTGCTCGGGCGCGCGGCCGTGCCGGCGGCACTGCCGCTGGACGAACTGCCGCTGACCTGGCGGCTGATGCAGTCGCTGCCCGGCTGGGCGGCCGACGATCCGGTCTTCGCCCCCGTGGCCGGCTTCCTGGGTCGCACCCACGACCCGGCGCGGCGCCTGCAGCTGGCCCAGCGCCTGGCCGACCTGTTCGACCAGTACCAGGTCTACCGGCCCGACTGGCTGGACGCCTGGGCCTCAGGCCACGACCGCCTCGGGTCCCGGCCCGTGCCCGACGACCAGCGCTGGCAGCCGGCGCTGTGGCGGCGCCTGGTCGCCGGTCTGCCGCCCGGTACCGTGGAGGCCACGCGTGGCCGGCTGCAGGCGCGCTTCACGGCGGCGCTGGCGCGGGGCGGCCCGTTCCCCGGCCTGCCGCCACGCGTGGTGCTCTTCGGCAGCACCCACCTGCCGCACGGCGTGCTGCAGATGCTCGAAGCTCTGGCGCAGCAGGTGCAGGTGCTGATGGCCGTGCCCGACCCCTGCCGCTACCACTGGGCCGACATCGTCGACGGCCGCGAGTTGCAGCGTGCCGCCCGCCGCCGCGCGCTGCGCGACGGGCGTGACCTCGCCACCGTGCCGCTGGCGCAGATGCATGCGCACGGCCACCCGCTGCTGGCCGCCTGGGGCCGCCAGGCGCGCGATTTCGTGCGCGCGCTCGACGCCTTCGAAGGGGCCGACCAGCGTGTCGAGCTCTACGACGACGCGCCCGCCACCACGATGCTCGCGCGCGTGCAGGCCGCCATCCGCGACCTGCAGCCGCTGGCCGAGGCCGACCACACGCCGCCGGCCGACGACGACCGCAGCATCGTCTTCCACGTCGCCCACGGGCCGCAGCGCGAGGTGGAGATCCTGCACGACCAACTGCTGCGCCTGCTGGCGCACCCGCCGGGCGGCACGCCGCTGGCACCGCGCGACATCGTGGTCATGGTGCCCGACATCGAGACCTTCGCCCCCGCCATCCGTGCCGTCTTCGGCCAGCACGGGCGTGGCGATGCGCGGCACATCCCCTGGGGGCTCACGGATCGGCCCGACCGCGGCCACGCGCCGCTGCTGGTGGCGCTGGAGTGGGTGCTGGGTCTGCCCCAGCAGCGCGCCGGCGCCAGCGAGCTGCTGGGTCTGCTGGAGGTGCCGGCGGTGGCGCGCCGCTTCGGCCTGGACGCGGCCGACCTGCCCACGCTGGCGGCCTGGGTCGACGGGGCCGGCATCCGCTGGGGCCTGGACGCCGCACAGCGCGACCAGCTCGGCCTGGGCGCGGCCGGCGAGGCCAACACCGCCGCCTTCGGCCTGCGCCGCATGCTGCTCGGCTACGCCGCCGGTGACGGACCGGCCTTCGGCGACATCGAGCCCTATGCCGAGGTGGTCGGGCTGGAGGCCGGCCTGGCCGGCACGCTGGCGGCGCTGCTGGACGTGCTCGGCGCGTGGTGGCGCGAGGCCGCCCGGCCCGCCACGCCAGAGGCCTGGGCGGCGCGCTGCCGGCGCCTGCTGCCAGCCCTGTTCGAGGCCGCCGACGACGGCGACCCCGCGCTGATCGCGGCTCTGGACCAGGCGCTGACCCACTGGCTGCAGGCCACCGAGGCCGCCGGTTTCGACGCCGAACTGCCGCTGCCCGTGCTGCGCGAGGCCTGGCTGGGCGCGCTCGACGCGCCGGGGGGCGGCCAGCGCTTCCGCGCCGGGGGCGTCACCTTCTGCACCCTGCTGCCGTTGCGGGCCATCCCGTTCGAGGTGGTGTGCCTGCTGGGCATGAACGACGGCGACTACCCGCGCCGCGCACCGCGCAACGACTTCGACCTGATGGCGCTGCCCGGGCAGGCGCGGCCCGGCGACCGGTCGCGGCGCGACGACGACCGCCAGCTGATGCTGGACGCCCTGCTGTCGGCCCGCCAGGTGCTGTACGTGTCGTGGACCGGTCGCAGCGTGCGCGACAACCAGGCCCTGCCGCCTTCGGTGCTGGTGGCACAGCTGCGCGACCACCTGGCCGCCGTCTGGGGCAACGAGGTGGTCGAGGAACGCACCACCGAACACCCGTTGCAGCCCTTCAGCCGCCGCTATTTCGAACCCGGCGGCGACCTGTTCACCTACGCCCGCGAATGGCGGGCCGCGCACGAGGCGCTGCCCGACGAACCGCCGGCCGCCGCGGCGCCACGCGACGAGGCCACGGCACGGCTGACCCTGGCCGACCTCGCCGCCTTCGTCAGGAACCCGGTGCAGGCCTGGTGTCGCCACCGCCTGCAGCTGCAGTTCCCGCCGCAGGACGCGGCGGCCGAGGACGACGAACCCTTCGGCGACGACGGCCTGGAGCGATGGGGCCTGGGCGACGCGGTGCTGCGGGCCGTGCAGGCGGGGCCCGGCCTCGACGACCCGGCCGAGGCCGTGGCCGCCGCCGTGGCACGGCTGGGCCGTGCCGGCGAGCTGCCGCTGGCCGGGCCGGGCCGCTGGGCGCAGGACCAGTGGGTGCAGACCCTGGCGCCGGCGGTGCAGGCCTGGCAGGCGGCCACGGCCGACCGGCCGCTGCACGAGACCCCGTGGGTCGTGCACCTGGCCCCCACCGACGCCCCGGCGCTCGACGACGCGCTGCCCGGCCTGCGCCGCGGCGCCGACGGCACCGACGGCCCATGGACCTGGGTGGTGCTGCAGGCCACCCGCCTGGGCGACGGCAGCAAGGCCCTGCGCGGCGACAAGCTCGTCCCGGCCTGGCTCCAGGCCCTGGCCTGCGCCGCCGCCGGCGTGCCGGCCACCGGCATCGTGATCGCGCCCGACGTGCAGGTGGTGCTGCAGGCCCCGCCGCAGGACGAGGCGGTGCAGGTGCTGGAGGCGCTGCTGCGCTGCTGGGGCGCCGTGATGGCGTCGGACGAGCCCTGGCCCACCGCCGTGCGCACCGGCCTGGCCTGGCTAGACGACCCGGGCGACCCGGGCACCGCGGCCAAGGTCTACGACGGTGGCGAGCAGCACCGCGGCGAAGGCGAGGAACCCTGCCTGGCACGGCTGGTCCCGGACTTCGAGATGCTGCAGGCGTCGCCACGCTTCGCGGCCATCACCGAGCAGCTGTACGAACCGCTGCGCCACGCGCTGGCCACGTGGGTGACCTGGGCGCCGCTCGGCGCCGAGGGGGCGGGCGATGACTGAGTCCGCCGCGGCCACCGCGCTCGACCCGCTGACCCTGCCGCTGGCCGGCAGCCGGCTGATCGAGGCCAGTGCCGGCACCGGCAAGACCTGGACCATCGCTGCCCTGGTGCTGCGCCTGGTGCTGGGCCACGGCACGCCGGCGCGCAGCGTCGACCAGATTCTGGTCATGACCTTCACGCGGGCGGCCACCCGCGAGCTGGCTGACCGCATCCGCGCCCGGCTGGCGCAGGCAGCCGCCGTTTTCCGCGGCGAGGTCGGTCCGGGCGACGATGCCTTGCTGCAGGGCCTGCTGGCGGCCTTTCCCGAGGGTGACGCGCGCACGCAGGCCGCCTGGCGCCTGGCCATGGCCGCCGACGCCATGGACGACGCGGCGGTGCACACCATCGACGCCTGGTGCCAGCGCATGCTGCGCGAGCACGCCTTCGACAGCGGCAGCCTGTTCGACGAGGAACTGCAGGCCGACGAAGCGGCGCTGCGCGACGCGGCCGTGCGCGACGTCTGGCGGCAGCAGGTCTATCCGCTGCAGGGCGACGCGCTGGCCGCGGTGCTGGGGCGCTGGCCCTCGCCGGCGGCGCTGGCGCAGGCGATCCGGCCGTTGTGGGACGGCGAGCTGCCGGCCGGCGGGGCCACCGGCACGCTGGCCGACGCCGTGGACCGTGCGCTGGCCGGCATGCAAGCGCTCAAGGCCGGTTGGGCCGAGCGAGCCGACGCCATGCTGGCCTGGCTGCGCGTGCAGTGGGCGCGCAAGGACTGCCCGTTCAACAAGGTCCGCCTGGGCGAGAAGCACACGCCGGTCTGGCTGCAGACCCTGAAGGACTGGGCGCGGTCGCCCGGACTCGACGGGCCCGGGCTCAGCGATGCGGCCCGTCTTCGCCTCACGGACGCCGGGGCGCGCGACGCGCTCAAGGCCGGCTGCACCGTCGACCTGCCGCCGGAGTTCGCCGCCTTCGCCGACCTGATGGCGGCGCTCCAGGCCCAGCCCGATCCGACCAATGCCCTGCGCGTGCACGCCGCGGCGCTGGCGCGCGAGCGCCTGGCGCAGCTCAAGGCCGCCGCCGGCACCTTCGGCTTCGCCGACCTGCTGCAGCGCCTGGACGACGCGCTGGACGATGCCCGCCACGGCGAGCGGGCGTTGCGTCTGCGCGAGCGCATCGTGGCGCAGTACCCGGTGGCGCTGATCGACGAGTTCCAGGACACCTCGCCGGTGCAGCTGTCGGTGTTCGACCGCCTCTACTGCATCGAAAAGGACGACCCCGCCACGACTTTGCTGCTGATCGGCGACCCCAAGCAGGCGATCTACGCCTTCCGCGGTGCCGACATCCAGAGTTACCTGCGCGCGCGCCGCGCCACCGCGGGCCGCCACCACGTGCTGGACACCAACCACCGCTCGGCCACCGCGCTGGTGGACGCGGTGAACACGCTGTTCCAGCGCGCCGAGACGCGGCCCGGGGCCGGCGCCTTCGGCTTCGGCGCTGCGCTGCCCTTCGAGCCGGTGCGCGCCCGGGGCCGGCCGGAGCGCCTGGTGGACGCCACCGGGCCGCTGCCTGCCGTCACCTGGGTGGCCGACGCCACGCCGCGCCTGGCGGCAGAGCATCAGCCGCTGTTCGCCGCGCTGGCGGCCGAACGCATCGTGGCCCTGCTCGACGACCCGAAGGCCGGCTTCCTGCACGGCGACGGCGGCTTCCAGCGCCTGCGGCCGGCCGACATCGCGGTGCTCGTGCGCACAGGCCGCGAGGCACAGACCGTGCGCGAGGCGCTGCGCCGGCGCGGGCTGGCGTCGGTCTACCTGTCGGACCGCGACTCGGTCTTCGCCACGCCCGAGGCCGCCGACCTGCTGCGCCTGCTGCAGGCCGTGGCCGCACCCCGCGACACGCGCCTGGCGCGCGCCGCGCTGGCCACGGCCTTGCTGGCGCGCACGCTGCCGGAGCTGCGCGCCCTGGCGGACGACGACGCGCGCTTCGACCGCGCTGCCGAGACGCTGCAGGCGCTGCAGCCCGTCTGGCGCCAGCAGGGGGTGCTGGCCATGCTGCGCCGCGCGTTGCACGCCTTCGACCTGCCGGCGCGCTGGCTGGCGGCGGAAGACGTGGCCGGCGAACGGCGCCTGACCAACGTGCTGCACCTGGCCGAACTGCTGCAGGCCGCTGCCGGCACGCTGGAGGGCGAGCCGGCGCTGATCCGCTGGCTGGCGCAGCAGATCGACGGTGACGAGACGGGCGGCGACGACCGCGTGCTGCGCCTGGAGAGCGACGCGGACCTGGTGCAGGTGGTCACCATCCACAAGAGCAAGGGCCTGGAGTACCCGCTCGTCTTCCTGCCCTTCGTGGCCCAGTGCCGGCCTCGCGACGGGCGCGAGCAGCTGCTGTGGGCGCCGCTGCCCGACGGCGGCCGACGCCTGCTGACCGACCCCTCACCCGACGACTGGGCGCAGGCCGACGCCGACCGCCTGCGCGAGGACCTGCGCCTGCTCTACGTGGCGCTGACGCGCGCGCGCCACGCGCTGTGGGTGGGCATGGCCGCCGCAGCCACGGGCAAGGCGCGCACGCCGCTGTGGCCCCGCAGCGCCGCCGGGCAGCTGCTGTGCGGCCCGGGCGCCGAGGCCTTCGGCCCGGCGCTGGATGCGCTGGCCAGCCCGGCGGTCGGCGTCCAGTGGCTGCCACCCGCCGAGACGCCACCGCTGCCCCCGGTGACCCGCCGCCGCGCGCAGGACGCCGATGCACCTCTGGCGCCAGCCCCGCGCTACAGCGCCTCCTTCGACCGTGACTGGGCCATCGCCAGCTACTCGGCCCTGGTGCGCGACGCCGGCCGTGGGGTCGTCGCCGGCCTGGCGCCGGACACGCCCGCCGTGCCGCTGCTGCGCGAGGACGAACCGGTGGAGGCCGACGCGGTGCCGCGCGGCGCCGACCAGCCATGGCACCGCTTTCCCCGCGGCGCCTTCGCCGGCAACTTCCTGCACGACCAGCTCGAGTGGCTGGCCGGCGAGGGCTTTGCGCTCGACGGTTCGGCCGACCTGCGCCAGACCCTGCTGCGCCGCTGCGAGCGCCAGGGCTGGGGGCACCGGGCGGACGACGTGCTCGCCTGGCTGCAGCAGGTGTGCGCCACGCCGCTGCCGCCGCTGGGCGTGCCGCTGTGTGGCCTGGAGACGGTGTGGCCGGAGATGGAGTTCTGGCTGCCCAGCAATGGCCTGGACGCCGGCCGCATTGACGCCCTGTGCCGCGCGCACCTGTGGCCCGACGCACCGCGGCCCGCGCTGCCGCCGCGCCGGCTGCGGGGCCTGCTGATGGGCTTTGCCGACCTGGTGATCGAACACGGCGGCCGCTACTGGGTGCTGGACCACAAGAGCAATGCGCTGGGCGGGCGTGACGCCGACTACACCGCCGACGCCCTGCAGGCGGCGATGTGCGAGCACCGCTACGACGTCCAGGCCGCGCTGTACCTGCTGGCGCTGCACCGGCTGCTGCGCGCGCGCCTGGGCGCGGCCTATGTGCCGGCCCGGCACCTGGGCGGCGGGATCTACCTCTTCCTGCGCGGGGTGCAGGGCTCGGCGGCCGGCTGCTGCACCGTGGCGGCGCCTGTGGCGCTGGTGCAGGCGCTGGACGCGCTGATCACGCCGGTGGAGGCGGCTTCGTGACCGCCGCGGCCACGCTCGCCGACCTGGCGGCCTGGCAGACTGCCGGCTGGCTGCGCCCGCTGGACGTGGCGCTGGCGCGCTTCCTGCACGACACCGCGCCCACGGCCCCGCCCGACCTGCTGCTGGCCGCGGCGCTGCTGTCGCGCCTGGAGTCGGCGGGCCACAGCGCGCTGCCGCTGGACGACCTGCCCGGCACCGCTGCCGAACGGCTGGACTGGCCGGCCGAGGCCCTGAACGCCCTGGCGCAGGCGCTGGCCGCCCGGCCGCTGCGGCCGCAGGCCTGGACTGGCTGCGCAGCGGTCGCGGTCGACCCGCGCGATGCCGAGGGTGGCTCGCCGCTGGTGCTGGCCGACGGCCGGCTGGCGCTGCGCCGCCACTGGCGCGACGAAGGCGTCATCGCGCGGCAGCTGCGGGCCCGGGCCGCCGCGTTGTTGCCGGTGGACGAGGCCCAGGCCACCGCGTGGCTGGACCGCCTGTTCCCGCCGCGCGCCGATGGCGAGGTCGACTGGCAGCGCCGCGCCGGCGAGGTCGCGCTGCGCGGCCGCTTCACGCTGGTCACCGGCGGGCCGGGCACCGGCAAGACCTGGACGGCAGCGCGGCTGCTGGTGCTGCTGCAGGCGCTGCGCGGCCATGGAGCGCCCGATGGCACACCTGTCCCCTTTCTGCGGGTGGGCCTGGCGGCGCCCACCGGCAAGGCGGCGGCGCGGCTGAAGCAGTCCATCCAGCAGGCGCTGCACGGCCTGCGCCCGGCGCTCGGGTCGCTGGCCGGCGAAGCACTGGACCCGTGGGCCGATACGCTGCCACCGGCGCGCACGCTGCATGCGCTGCTGGGCCCAAGGCCGGGCACATGGCGCTTCCGCCACGACGCGACGAACCCGCTGCCGCTGGACCTGCTGATCGTCGACGAGGCGTCGATGGTGCACCTGGCGCTGATGGCGCGGCTGCTGGACGCGCTGCCCCCCGCCGCGCGCCTGGTGCTGCTGGGCGACCCCGATCAGCTGGCCTCGGTGGAAGCCGGCGCCGTGCTGGCCGACCTGTGCGCCGCGCCGGTGCTGGCGCCACGCACGGTGGCCTTGCGCGAGAGCCGGCGCTTCCACGGCGCCATCGGCGCGCTGGCGCAGGCCATGCACGCAGGTGACGGTGCAGCGGCGCTGGCGGCCCTGCGGACCGATGTGTCCGGCACGCTGGCGCTGCAGACCCCGCGTGACGCGACGGCCGTGCTGCCGCTGGCGGTGCAGGGCTACCGGCCGGTGCTGCAGGCGCTGCAGGGCCCCGGCACGCCGGCCGAGCGCGCCCGGGCCTCGCTGCAGGCCTTCGAGACCTTCCGCCTGCTGTGCGCGCTGCGCGAGGGGCCGTGGGGGGTGGACGGGCTCAACGCCGCCGTCGAACAGGCGCTGGCCGATGCCGGCCTGCTGGCGGCCCGCCGCGGCGAGTGGTTCACCGGCCGGCCGGTGATGCTGCTGCGCAACCAGCCGGCGCTGGGCCTGTTCAACGGCGACATCGGCCTGGTGCTGCCCGCCGACGATGGCACGCCGCGGGCCTGGTTTGCCGAGGGCGAGGCCCTGCATGCGGTGGCGGTGGGCCGGCTGGAGCAGGTGCAGACCGCCTTCGCGATGACGGTGCACAAGAGCCAGGGCTCGGAGTTCGGCCACGTGGCGTTGGTGCTGCCCCCGGAGGACGGGCCGCTGCTGACGCGCGAGCTGGTCTACACCGGGCTGACGCGGGCGCGCGAGCGCTTCACGCTGGTGGCGCCGCAGCCGGCGCTGCTGGGCCGGGCGGTGGCGCGGCGAACGCGGCGCCTGGGCGGGCTGGGGGCGCGGCTGGCGCGGTGAGGCGCGCGGCGATGCCGGGGCCCGGGCGGCCCGGCCGGCGGGCGTCCACCACGCGTCGGCCAGCGGCGGTGGGATCGAACGTCAGTCCGCGCCGCGCCTCAGGCGCCGGGCCAGCCCGGCCGACACCAGGCCCGCCCCGACGAAGACCAGCGCCACCCACGCCACGTCGGTGCCGTGCAGCGGCTTCAGGTTCAGCCATCCGCTGAGGCCGGGGACCTGGACGAAGACGGCCAGCGACGCGAGCGACCCCGCGACCAGCCAGCGCGGGGCCGCCTGGCGGAGCAGGGTCAGCCCGGCCGTGATCCCCGCACTGGACGCCAGCAGCACGCTCAGGGCCATCGCCCGCGCGTGTTCGACGTCGGTGTCGGCGCCCAGTGCGAGCTGGTAGCTGCCGACCACGGCCAGGCCCAGGAGCGCGCCGATGCCGAGGATCGCCATCCAGGTGCCGGCGCCGAAGAATTGCACCGGGCGATGTCGCCGGACCGGCGCGAGCGGCCCGGCCGCCGGCAGGTCCTGGAAGGCCAGCATCGCCGTCGGGTGGATGACGAGTTCGAGCCAGACGATGTGGATCGGCAGGAACAGCAGCGGCAGGCCCATCAGCGGGATGGCGGTGGCGCCGATCACCAGCGGCAGGTGCACCAGCAGCAGGTAGGCGAAGGCCAGGCGCAGGTTCTGGAACAGCTGGCGGCCTTCGGCCACCGCATCGACGAGGGTCCGAAAGTTGTCGTCGAGCAGCACCACCGGCGCCACCTCGCGCGCACTGCGCGTGCCGCGTTCGCCCATGGCCACGCCGACGTCGGCCAGCCGCAGCGCCGGCACGTCGTTCACGCCATCCCCCGTGACCGCGACCAGCTCCCCCTGGGCCTGCAGTGCCTGCACCAGGGCCAGCTTCTGGGGCGGCGTGGCGCGCGCAACCACGTGCACGTCGCCCTGGGCGCGCAGCGCGGCGGCGGCCTCTTCGTCGGGGGACAGCACGATCACCCGGGGCTCGCGGCCGCCGAGCCCGATCTCGCGCGCGATCGCGACGGCCGTGGCCGGATGGTCGCCGGTGACCATGATCACGCTCATGCCCGCGGCCATGCAGGCCTGGATGGCCTCGCGCACGCCGTCGCGCACCGGGTCCTCGAACGCCAGCAGGCCCGCGAACGCGAACCCGGCCTGGGGTTCGGTGCCGGGGGCCTCGCCGGCCGGCAGGTCGCGCCGCGCACAGGCGATGACCTTGCGCCCGGATCGGGCGTGGGCCTCGACCTGCGCCAGCCAGTCGGCCCGCGCGGACGCCGGCAGGTCACACAGGGCCAGCACGGTCTCCGGCGCCCCCTTGGTGAAGGCGGTCGCCGCCGGCCCGTCGCCTCGGCGCAGGACCACCGTCTCGCGGCGGCGCCCCTCGGTGAACGGGAAATCGGCCAGTCTGGCGGTCTGCGGCAGCGCGCCTGCCGCGGCATGCAGGGCCTGGTCCAGCGGGTCGCCGCTGTCGGGCCGCGCGGCCGAGGCGGCCACCTGCAGCAGCGTGTCGGCGTCCACCCCGTCCGCCGGCGTGCGCTGCGCCAGCACCAGGGTGCCGGCGGTGATCGTCCCGGTCTTGTCCGACACGATGCAGCTGATGCGGCCGATGTTCTCCACCGCCACCGCGCGCCGGACCAGCGCCTTCCTGCGTGCCAGCCGGAAGACACCGACCCCGAGGAAGAAGGTGTAGACGACGGGGAACTCCTCGGGCAGGGCGGCCACGGCCAGCGTCACGGCACTGAGCACGGCGTCGATCCAGCCGTGGCCCTGCCACAGCCGCACCGCCGCCAGCACGATGCACACCACAACGGCCACACCGAGCAGCACGGTCACGAGGCCGCCGATGGCACGCTGCAGCGGCGTCGCCGCGTGGTGGCCTTCGGTGGCGGAACGCACGATCTCGCCGTAGCGGGTCTCGCCGCCGATGAAGACCACGCGCAGCCGGGCCTGGCCCGTCAGCACCCGGGTGCC
Organism: Burkholderiaceae bacterium; assembly: GCA_024235855.1. Taxonomy (GTDB): domain Bacteria; phylum Pseudomonadota; class Gammaproteobacteria; order Burkholderiales; family Burkholderiaceae_C; genus Rubrivivax. Next base: position 37,165 of record JACKLN010000004.1, on the reverse strand, counting down.
CGCGGTGCCCCAATGCGCGTCGGGGGCGCTGGCGGGCAACGCGGCGGACGCGTCGAGGGCACGCTTGGCCACCGGCAGGGACTCGCCGGTCAGGGTCGATTCGTCGACCTGGAGGCCGGCGCCGGTCACCAGCAGGCCGTCGGCGGGAAAGTACTCGCCCGGCGCCACCTCGGCCAGGTCGCCCGGCACCAGTTCCCGGGCCGGCACCTCCTGCCACTGGCCGTCGCGCAGCACGCGTGCGGTGCTGGCCAGCCGGCTGGCCAGCCCCGCCGAGGAGGCCGACGTGCGCCGGTGCAGGTAGGCATCCATGCCCAGCAGCGGCACCAGGGCCAGCAGCAGGGTGAGCGACTCGGCGGCCTGCCCCAGCAGGCCGAACAGGCCGGCCGTGAGCAGCAGGAACCACAGCATCGGGTCGCGCAGCGTGTCGCGTGCGACGACGCGCCAGCCGCTGGCGGCCGGTGCCACGATGTCGTTGAACCCCTGCAGGCGCCGGGCCGCGACCTCCGCGGCGTCCAGTCCCTGTTCACCCGTGGGCAGGAGGCCCAGCCGCTCCGGCGGCACGCTGCGCAGGCTCACGGCCAGGCCCTCGTGCGGGCCGGCTTACTGGAGTTGCTTCACCTCGTCGCGGAAGGCCTGCAGCACCTGCGCAGCATTCTTCAGGCCCTTGGCCTGCGCCTCCTTGACCCAGGCCTGCTCCAGCGGCGCCACGCGGGCCTTGAAGTCGGCGACGAAGCTGGCATCGGCCTCCGACGTCTCGATGCCGGCCACCTGCATGCCGGCGCGGGCGCGCGTGTCCTGCGCGTCCCAGTAGCGGCCGATGAAGCGCGCGGCCCACTCGCCGGAGTGCTTGTTCACGATGGCCTGATCCTGCCTGGACAGCCTGTTGAACGTGGCCGGGTTCATGACCATGACCATGCTCGTGTTGTAGAGGCCGCCGGGAATGGTGGTGCGGTACTTGATGACCTTGTCGAGCTTGAAGGAGATGATGGCCTCGTCGGGGAACCAGACGCCGTCGACGATGCCGCTGGAGAGCAGTTCGTAGGACTGCGGCGCCGGCTTCAGGATCATGTTGGCGCCCAGCGCCTTGCCGATGTCGTTGACCATGCCGCCGCCGACACGGAACTTCAGGCCGTCCATGTCCGCCAGCGTCCGGATCGGGCGCTTGTTGTTCAGGATCACGCCGGGGCCGTGCGTGAACATCGTGATCACGTGCAGCCCGTCGTGCTCGTTGAAGCCCGACAGGTACTTCTCGTGGATGCGCTGGTAGGCCACGCTGTTGGCGGTGACCGACGCGCCGAGGAACGGGAACTCGGCGATCTTGGTCAGCACGTAGCGGCCCGGCGTGTAGCCGTGGGTGCTGAAGGCGACGTCGGCCAGACCGTCGCGCACCGCGTCCAGCGTGGCCGGCGGCGAGGCCACCGGCTTGGGCAGCACCTTGCACAGCACGCGGCCTTCGGTGGCCTTGCTGACCTCGGCACACCAGTCGGCCTGGGCGATGGTCAGCGGGTGCGTCGGCGGCACCCAGGACGACAGCGTCAGCGTGACCTGCGCGTGGGCGGTGCCGGCGGTGCCGAGCACCCCGGCAAGCAGCAGCAGTGACAGCGGGCGACGGACGGCACGGATCATGGGTTCTCCTGGCGGTGCACAACGGTGGGCGCCGGCACGCCGCATCCTAGGGAACCCGCGTGCTGCCGTGCACCAGGGGAACCCTGTCCGACCGCGCTCAGGCCCGCAGCGCGCCCTGCGGCTTGCGGCCGGGCTTGCGGCCGGCGTGCAGCGTGCTGCGCAGGTACCAGGTCATCGTCTCGCGCTGCAGCCGCTCGCGCAGCGCGCGGTGCGCGTCGTCGTCCCAGAGGTTGCGGGTCTCGCCCGGGTCCGCGGTCAGGTCGTAGAGCTCGCCGAACTCGTCGTCCAGGTACATCACCAGCTTCCACTGCGTGCAGCGGCGCATGATGATGAACTCGCTGCCGGTCTGGATGTGGTCGCGGGCGAGTTCGCTGTAGACCACGTCGCGCACCGGCGGTACCTGGTCGTCCTTCAGGCGCGGCCAGAGCGAGCGGGCCTCGAAGTCCGGCGGCACCGGCAGCCCGGCGGCCTCGAGGATGGTGGGCGCGACGTCGAACAGCTGCACCAGGTCGGGCAGCTTCTGCTGGCGCACCGGCAGGTTGCGCGACCACACCACCAGCGGCACCTGCACCACCGTGTCGTACATCGTCCACTTCTGGATGTGGCCGTAGTCGCCCAGCGCGTCGGCATGGTCGGACGTGAAGATGACGAGCGCGTTGTCCAGGTAGCCGCGGGCGTCCAGCGCGGCCATGATGCGGCCCACCTGCTCGTCGATCATCGTGACGTTGGCCGCGTAGTGGCGCCGCAGGTTGTCGATCTCCACCGGCGTCGCGTCGGTGCGCCAGGCGATGGAGTCGATCTCCATCCGGCACATGTTCTCGCGCAGGCGCTGCTGCGCGGCGGGCAGGGATTCGGGCCCGCCCACGCTTTCCAGCGCCGGCGGCATCGCCACGCCTTCGTAGCGGGCCAGCGCCTCCGGCGTCGGGTCGTACGGCGGGTGCGGGCCGGGAAAGCCGATCTGCAGGAACAGCGGGTCGGTGTTCTTGCGGTCGCCGATCCACCAGCAGGCCGTGTCGCCGATGAAGTGGTCGGGGTGCATGTCGTCGTCGAGCGCCCAGGGGAAGACGCCGAGCGCCCGCTGGAAGCCTTCGGGGTCGTCGCGGAAGCGCGTGTAACGCGTGGGCTTCTCCAGCTTGCGCGCGCGCAGCGCCTTGTCCCATTCGTCATAGAAGGCGCGGTCGCGCTCCTCGAGGAACAGCGGCCGGTCCTTGTTCTCCATCGGCAGCCGCTGGTGGAAGCCGCCCAGCGCGTCGTAGGGGTTGATGTGCATCTTGCCGATGCTCATGCAGTGGTAGCCGGCATTGGCCAGCGACGAGACCCAGGTCGGCTGCCAGGGCTGGAAGTTGCTGAACACCTGGCAGCCGTGCGGGTACTTGCCGGTGAACAGGCCGGCGCGCGCGCCCACGCACACCGGCGAGGTGACCACGCAGTGCTCGAACGCCGTACCCTCCTGCACCAGGCGGTCCAGGTGCGGGGTCTGCATCCAGTGCGCGCCCATCGCCGCGATGGTGTCGGCGCGCTGCTGGTCGGTCATGATCAGGATGATGTTGGGCAGGCCGGCGGTGGACATCGACGGGAGACTCCTGGGCAGGGCGAACGTGGCGGTGGTCGGCAGGGGGTGATCAACGGGCGGTGATGCCCGCGGCCTGAATGACCCGGCTCCACTTGTCGAGCTCGGCCGCCTGGAAGGCCGCGAACTCGCGCGGGCCGGCCACGGTGACCTGGTCGCCCAGGCTCGCGAGCTTCTCGCGGATGGCCGCCGAGCCCATGGCGCGGGCGACGGCATCGGCCAGCTTGTCGACCAGGGCCTTGGGCGTGCCGGCCGGTGCGAAGACGCCGAACCAGGGCTCGGCCACGACGTCGATGCCCCGCTCCTTCAGCGTGGGCAGGTCGGGGAACAGCGGTGAGCGCGCGCCGCCGGTGGTGGCCAGGGCACGCAGCTTGCCGGCCTTGATCTGCGACAGCACCACCGGGATGTGGTTGAGCGAGTAGTTCACCTCGCCGGACAGCAGGGCCACGGTGGCCTGGCCACCGCCCTTGTAGGGCACGTGGGTGGTCTTCAGCCCCGTCTGTTGCTTGAGCAGCTCGACGGCCAGGTGCGGGTAGGTGCCCACGCCGTTGGACGCGTAGTTCAGCGTGTTGCCGCCTTCGGTGGCGACGCGCTTGAAGTCGTCGAAGGTCTGGATCGGCGACGACGCGTTGACCACCAGCACCAGCGGGCCCGAGGACACCTGGGACACGGCCACGAAGTCCTTCACCGGGTCGTAGCGCAGCTGGCTGAAGATCGACGGTGCGAAGGCGTGCGTGGCGGCGCCGCCCATCAGCAGCGTGAGGCCGTCCGACGCGGCGCCGGCCACGTGCTGCGCGCCCACCGTGCCGCCGGCGCCGACACGGTTCTCGACGACCACGGTGCCGGGCAGGGCAGCCTGCAGGCCATCGGCCAGCATGCGACCGATGATGTCCACCACACCCGCCGGCGGAAACGGCACGACCAGCTTCACGATCTGGTTTCCGGGCCAGGCCTGGGCGCGGGCCGGGTCGGCGAGACCCCAGGATCCGAGCGCGACGGCGGAGCAGGCGGCCTGGAGGACGGTTCGACGTTTCGTGGTCATGCAAGTCTCCTGGAGGTGCCGTCGCGCTGGATGGGCAGGCGGCTGTGTGTCTATCTGTCTAAGATTAGACAGATTAGATCGGGCCATGCACGCAGGTTTTCCCTCGGTCCGGTGCGCTAACCTCGTGGTCCGTCGACCGAACGGCCGCCCGCCGGCCCGCACCCACGCCATGCTCAAGGCAGGATCCAGCCCGCTGTACCGGCAGGTCGCCGACGTCATCCGCCAGCGCATCGCCAAGGGCCTGTGGGATGTCGGCAGCCAGATCCCGTCGTTCGACGCGCTGGCGGCCGAATTCAAGGTGGGCTTGATCACCGTAAGGCAGGCGGTGCAACTGCTGTCGCAGGAGGGCCTGGTGCAGTCGCAGCGGGGGCGCGGCACGCACGTGATGGCGCGCCCGCCGGTGCATCCGCGCGTGCGCATCGAGACCTCGCTGGCCGGGCTGGGCGAGGTGTATCGCACGCGGCCGCCGAAGCTCAAGTTGCTGGAGGAGGGCACGGCGATGCCGGTGCTCGGTGCCGGCGAAGGCCGGCCTGCGCCGGCCTACCACTACATCCGGCGCGTGCACGTGCGCCAGCAGCAGCCCAACTCCGTCATCGCGCTGTGGCTCGACGAGCGCATCTTCCGCCTGGCGCCGCAGCGCTTCCGCCGCGAGCTGATCATCCCGCCGCTGCTGGACCTGGCCGGCGGGCAGATCGCCAAGGCCACGCAGACGCTGACCGTCAGCGCCGCCGGCCCGATGGCCGCGCAGGCCCTGGGCATCTCGGAAGGCGCGCCGGTGGCCGAGGTGCGCCGCGTGGTGTGCGACGCCGAGGGCACGGTGATCTACGTCTGCGACCTGGTCTACCGCAGCGATTACATCCAGTGGGAGATCGACCTGCTGGGCCCCAAGGGCTGAGCCAGCGCGCTGCGGTCAGCGCCGTCGCGTCGGCAGCCAGGCCACCAGACCGGCCATCACCAGCGCCAACGTGCCCGGCAGCGGCACGGCGTTGTTCGCCGTCGTCGTCCGGCCGGTGGTGATGTCGTCCACCGTGTAGGTGAAGAAGCCCCCGCCGATGTTGCCCACGCTGGCCGAGGTGAACGTCGCCGCCGTGTCGACGATGCCGAGGAAGTAGACCTCGTACAGGTTGTCGATCGTGGTGATCAGGTCGGCCGTGAGCAGCTCGGCCGTGGCGCCACCAGCGCTCAGCGTGATGTCGCCGTCGAACATGCCGCCGAACGACTCGGTGATGAAGTACATGCCGATGGCGTTGCTGGCGCCGAAGTCGAGGTCGAACTCGTCGCCGTCCTGCAGCAGGCCGCCGTCGTCGGTGCCCAGCACGTTGCCGGCCGAGACGTTGACACTGTCGGTGACGACGTTCAGCGTCACGCCGAAGCTGGCCAGCGTGCTGTAGTGGAAGGTCAGCCCGTCGAAACTGCCGCCGTCGCCGATGGCGGTGCCGTCGGCGGCGGCGTCGAAGCCGACGGTGCTGGGCGAACCTGCGGCCCAGGTCTGGGCCATGAAGGCCGATGGGTCGGTGTAGACGGTGGGGGCGGCCAGAGCACCTGCCGGGAGGCTGGCTGCCAGGGCGAGGGCAGCCAGAGGACGCAAGCGTGTGTGCATGGTCAGGTCCTGATGACGTCGGGCATGCGCCCGGGGTGACTTGGTGACATCGCGGACGCGGCCCGGTCGTGGCCGACCGGGCATGCGCTCCGGCAGCGAGTGGTCAGCGCCGGAACTCGAGCGTGATGGTCTGGGATGGCGCGCTGCAGGTGGCGCCACCGACGCCGCCCCAGTTCTGATTGCCGATGTCCGGGCGCAGTGTCGCCACGTTGGCCGAGTTGTCACAGTTGCACAAGCCCGACGCGTTCGTCAGTTCCATGCCACCGGTGCCGCCGGCGAGGCAGAACGTGCTCGTGCGAAAGGTCTCTGCCCCGCAGGCCACGACCACCTGGGCCCCCGTGTTCATGGCCTGTGCGATCGCCGTGGCGGCGGTGGGATCGTTGCAGCTGACGCCGGGCGCCAGGTTGGACTTCAGCGTGAAGGATGCGAAGGCGCCGGTCAGCGAGGCGCGGAAGGTGGCCCAGTTGTCGACGGCGGAGGCCGGTGCCGGTTGACTCTGGGTGAAGCTGGCGCTGTAGACCACCGGCGGACCGGGCGGGTTGGCGCAGATGATGGCGCCCGCGGCATCGATGCCGCGCATGAACAGCCCGGTCGGGCACTGCTGGTTGCGCATGGCCTCGAGCTGGGACGTTCGCGCCTCCAGCGCATTGATCTGAGCCTGCAGGTCGTCCAGCGAGACGCGCGCGTGCGCCGGCAGGATCAGCAAGGCACTCGACAGGGCCGCCAGCAGCCCGGCGGCCGCTGCGCGACCGAGGTGTTGAAGTCTCATACTTGTCTCCTTGTGTCCTTGCGACGGGCCAAGCGCCCATCGCAAATACATTTGAAGCAACATATACGCCATCCGCGCTGTTGTCGCCGAAAACAAGCACTTGGCGCCGGTGCGCCGACATCGACCGCTGACGTTGTCAGCTGCGCCGACACTCAGGACACTCGGGTATTCCCGCGGCCGACGCCGCTGGCCGTGACGCGGGCGCGCCGGTTCGCGCACGGCGGGTCACGCCGTCAGCCCACGATGGCCGCCTGAGCCCAGCACAGATCCGCCAGCGCCGGCGTGTCTGCCAGATCCAGCCACGGACAGCCGGCGTGTCCCGCCGGCGCCGGGGTATCGCTGGCCACCGCGACGATGCCCGGCCACTGCGGCCACAGCATCGGCTGGCCCACGGCCGCACGCCAGACCTCCAGCTTCGGGAAGTCGCCGGCCTTGAAGCCTTCCACCAGCGCCAGGTCGCAGGCCTGCAGGCGGCTGAGCAGGTAGTCCAGTGGGGGCTCGTCGTCGCCACGCAGCTCGTGCATCAGCGCCCAGCGGCCCTGGCCCATCAGCAGCACCTCCTGGCAGCCGGCCTCGCGCAGGCGGTAGCTGTCCTTGCCCGGGCGGTCGATCTCGATGGCCTTGTGGCTGTGCTTGATCAGCGAGATGCGCAGCCCGCGCTGCACGTAGTGCGACACCAGCCGCTCCAGCAACGTGGTCTTGCCCATGCCGGAACGGCCGGCGATGCCGAATACCCTCATCGTTGTGTGTCCTCGCCCACAATGGGTGGATGGTCGATCTGAACCGCCGCAGCCTGTTTCGTGGCCGCCGCGCGCCGGCCCTGCGCCCGCCGTGGGCACGGCGGCCCGACGAGGCCTTCACCGATGTCTGCACGCGATGTGGCGATTGTCAGCGCGCCTGCCCTGAGGGCATCGTCGTCGTTGCCGACGGCGGCTTTCCGGCGCTGGATGTTCGCCAGCGCGGCTGCACCTTCTGCGGTGCCTGTGTGGATGCGTGCAAGCCGCATGCGTTGGACAGGCGTGTCGAGCCCGCGATGGCCGCCGTGGCTGCCGTTGGCGACCAGTGCCTGGCCCGGCGCCAGGTGGACTGCCGCGTCTGCGGCGACGCCTGCGAGGCGCGCGCGCTGCGCTTTCCGCCGCGGCGCGGCGGCGTGCCGGTGCCGGTGCTGGACGCTGCCGCTTGCACCGGCTGCGGCGCCTGCGTCGGCGCTTGCCCGGTGCAGGCGATCGGCGTGCCGCCGACGGCCTGAGCGGCCGACTACTTCGTGGCCGCGGCCACCTTGGGCGCGCCGATGTGCTGCTCGATCGGCGGCAGCGTGTGTGCGATGCCCTTGTGGCAGTCGATGCAGGTGTCCCCCTTGCCGAAGGCCACCTGGTGGCGGGCCGCAGAGCGGCTGTTCTGCTCCGCGTAGTCCATGGACGTGTAGTTGTGGCAGTTGCGGCACTCGCGGCTGTCGTTGGCCTTCATGCGGTCCCACTCGTGCTGGGCCAGCACGCCGCGCTTGGCGTTGAACTTCTCCGGCGTGTCGATGGTGCCCAGCACCTTGTGCAGCAGCTCGTTGCTCGCCTGGATCTTGCGGATCATCTTGTAGCCCCACTCGCGCGGGACGTGGCAGTCGGGGCAGGTGGCGCGCACGCCGGTGCGGTTCTGGTAGTGCACCGTGTTGCGGTATTCCACGTACACGTTGTCGCGCATCTCGTGGCAGGAGATGCAGAACTGCTCGGTGTTGGTCACCTCCAGCGCGGTGTTGAAGCCGCCCCAGAACACGATGCCGGCCACGAAGGCACCGGCCAGCACCGTGAGCCCACTCGCGGCCATCAGGCGCTTCCACTGCCGCTTCCACCAGGGCGCGCGTTGTTGTTGTTCGCTCATGCTCGTGTCTCCGCCGTCACTGCAGGCCGCGGGCCCGGGTGTAGCTGTTGCCCACCAGCGGCTTGGCGTCGCTCTGCGCCACGTGGCACTGGGTGCAGAAGTAGCGGCGCGGGCTCACGCTGTCGATCTCCACGCCGTCGCGGGTGCGGAAGTGCGTGACGCTGACCTTGGTGGCGCCGCTTTCCTTGGTCTTCTGCCAGGCATGGCAGTCCATGCACTTGTTGTAGTTCTTGGTGATCTGGTAGCCGTTGGTGGTGTGCGGGATCAGCGGCGGCTGCTGCACGAAGTCGCGCTCGGCCACCGGGTGGTCGCGCTCCTGGCGGTAGTTGGTGGCCGGGTTGTCGGTGTCCAGCGGCGTGCCGCCGCGCAGGGCCTCGATCTTCACCGGGGTCTCGGGCTGGGCCTGCACGACGCTGGCACCGATGACGAGCATGGACGCGGCCAGGGCGAGCTTGACGAGGTCGAGGAGCAGGGTAGGGAGCTTCATGTCGGGTCCCTTCGGGTGTCGAAGCGGTGGGTGAAACGGAAGACGTCGGGCGCGCAGACGTCGATGCAGCGGCCGCAGGCGGTGCATTCACGGTCGCTGACCACGGGGCCGTGGCCGGCCTTGCCCTTCAGGGGCATCACGATGACCTGGGGTTCGGGGCAGACGGCGTAGCAGTCGCCGCAGTCGTCGCAGCGCGCCGAATGCGTGGCCGCCACGCGCAGCAGCGGCTTGCTGCCGATGAGCGCGTAGCTGGCGCCCACGGGGCAGACATGACCGCACCAGCCGTGCTTGGCGACCAGCAGGTCGAAGAGGAAGACGGCGGCCACGATGCCCCAGGCGAAGCTGCCGCCGAAGATCACGGCGCGCTGCGCCATCGAGACCGGGTTGATGGTCTCCCAGGCCATGCTGCCGGTGACCGCGGCCACCACCAGCACGGCGCCCAGCAGCCAATGCCGCAACGACGCCTTCGGTGCCCGGCCGGCGCCCAGGTTGAACCGGTGGCGCAGCCAGGCCGCGGCGTCGGTGACGATGTTCATCGGGCAGACCCAGCTGCAGAACGTGCGGCCGGCGAGCACACCGTAGAACACGAGCACGATGGCCGCCCCGATGACGGCGCTCATCTCCGGCAGGTGGCGCGCGGCCAGCATCTGTGCCAGCAGGAAGGGGTCGGTCAGCGGCAGCACGCCCAGCGTCAGGCTGGAACTGAGGTTGCCCTTGACCACCCACACGCCGGCCAGCGGGCCCAGCAGGAACAGCGCCAGGATGCCGAGCTGGCTGAGCCGGCGCAGGATCAGGAAGCGGTGCGCATGCCACCAGCCGCGTTCGCGCACGGCGGCAGCGCCGGGCCGGGCCGGTGCCGGCGGCGCCGAGACGGCGCGGACGTCGTCGATCACGGCGCTCATTTCGTCGCCCCACTCGCCGCAGCCGGGTACGGGTCGGCACCGCTGCGCAGCGGCGTCAGGTCATGCTGGCCTTCTGGGATGCGCTGCACGGGGACCTCGAAGTCCGGCTTGCCCTGGCGGTTGCCGTCCTCCCAGCCGCGGCGGTAGTGCCTGGCGGGCGCGCTGCGCGCCACGCGCTCGGGCAGCACCTTGATCGCGGCCTCGTCGAGCACGCAGCTCTTCTCGCACATGCCGCAGCCGGTGCACTTGTCGGCGTGCACGGTGGGCAGCAGCATCGCGTGGCGGTCGCTGCGCGGGTTGGAGATCTTCTCCAGCGTGATGGCCTCGTCGATGACCGGGCACACGCGGTAGCAGACGTCGCAGCGCAGGCCCAGGAAATTCAGGCAGTTCTCCTGGTCGATGAGCACGGCCACGCCCATGCGGGCCTGCGTGATGTCGGTCAGCGCCGGGTCCAGCGCGCCCGAGGGGCAGGCCTTGACGCACGGCACGTCCTCGCACATCTCGCAGGGGATCTCGCGCGCGGTGAAGTACGGCGTGCCGATGGCCACGCCATTGCCGCCCATCGACAGCTTCAGGTTCTGCGGCGGGCAGTCGCGCACGCACAGGCCGCAGCGCAGGCAGGCGGCCAGGAAGCGGTCCTCGGCCAGCGCGCCGGGCGGGCGCAGCGCCTGCGCCGGGCGCGCGCTGGCGGCCGGCGCCATCCACGCGCTGCCGGCGGCCAGCAGGCCGGCCGCAGCCGCGGTAGAGGCGCCTTGCAGCACCTGGCGACGATTGACAGCCACGATCAGGATCCGTGCAACTTCGACTCAGGGCAGACTCAGGTCCGCACCACCTTCACGGCGCACTTCTTGAAGTCGGTTTCCTTGCTGATCGGGCAGGTGGCGTCCAGCGTCAGCTTGTTGACCAGGCGGCCTTCATCGAAGAAGGGCACGAACACCAGGCCGCGCGGCACCTTGTTGCGCCCGCGCGTCTCCACGCCCAGCAGCAGTTCGCCGCGGCGCGAGCTCACCTTGACCTGCATGCCGCGCTGGATGCCGCGGTCCTTGGCGTCGTCGGGGTGCATGTAGAGCAGGGCCTCGGGCACGGCGCGGTGCAGTTCCGGCACGCGGCGCGTCATCGAGCCGGTGTGCCAGTGCTCCAGCACGCGGCCGGTGCACAGCCAGAGGTCGTATTCCTTGTCGGGCGATTCGGCGGCCGGCTGGTAGGGCAGGGCGAAGATCACCGCCTTGCCGTCCTTGTGGCCGTAGAACTCCACGCCGGCGCCCTTCTTCACGTAGGGGTCGTAGCCTTCGCGGAAGCGCCACAGCGTTTCCTTGCCGTCCACCACCGGCCAGCGCAGGCCGCGCACCTGGTGGTAGGTGTCGAACGGGGCGAGGTCGTGACCGTGGCCGCGGCCGAACTCGGCGTACTCCTCGAACAGGCCCTTCTGCAGGTAGAAGCCGAAGTCCTTGGCCTCGTCGTTGGCGTAGCCGGCGATGAACTTGCCGTTGATGTTGCCCACGTCGGCCATCGGGTACTTGTCGACCTGGCCGTTGCGGTAGAGCACGTCGTACAGGGTCTTGCCCTTGTACTGCGGCATCTTGGCGATCAGGTCCGCCGGCCAGACCTCCTCGACCTTGAATCGCTTGGAGAACTCGACGTATTGCCAGAGGTCGGACTTCGCCTGGCCCGGTGCCGCCACCTGCTGGCGCCAGAACTGCGTGCGCCGCTCGGCGTTGCCGTAGGCCCCCTCCTTCTCCACCCACATCGCGCTGGGCAGGATCAGGTCGGCCGCCATCGCGCTGGCCGTGGGGTAGGCGTCGCTCACCACCACGAAGGCCTTGGGGTTGCGCCAGCCGGGCAGCACCTCGCCGTTGATGTTGGGGCCGGCCTGCATGTTGTTGGTGGTGCTGGTCCAGTAGCAGGCCACCTTGCCGTCCTTGAGCGCGCGGCTCTGCGCCACCGCATGTAGGCCCACCTTGCCCGGCAGCGTGCCTTCGGGCAGCTTCCAAGCCTTCTCGCAGATTTCGCGGTGATTGGGGTTCATCACCACCATGTCCGCAGGCAGGCGGTGGGCGAAGGTGCCCACCTCGCGCGCCGTGCCGCAGGCGCTGGGCTGGCCGGTCAGGCTGAAGGGGCCGTTGCCCGGCGCGCTGATCTTGCCGGTGAGGAGGTGGATGTTGTAGACGAGGTTGTTGGCCCAGGTGCCACGCGTGTGCTGGTTGAAGCCCATGGTCCACAGGCTCATGACCTTCACGTTCGGGTCGGCATACAGCTTGGCCAGATCCTCGAGCTGCTTGACCGGCACGCCGGAGATCTGGCTGACCTTCTCGGCCGTGTACTCGCTGACGTACTTGGCGAATTCGTCGAAGGTCATCGCCTCGGCCTTGCCCGGGTTGCCCTTGGGCTTGCCGTCGGCACCGGGGTAGCCGTTGTTGGTGGCCTTGGCCTCCAGCGGGTGGTTGGGGCGCAGGCCGTAGCCGATGTCGGTCTCGCCCTTCTTGAAGTTGACGTGCGCCTTCACGAAGGCCTGGTCGACCTTCTTGTTCTGGATGATGTAGTTGGCGATGTAGTTCAGGATCGCCAGGTCGGTCTGCGGCTTGAAGATGACGGGGATGTCGGCCAGGTCGAAGCTGCGGTGCTCGAAGGTGGACAGCACGGCCACCTTGACATCGGGCTTCGACAGGCGCCGGTCGGTGATGCGCGTCCACAGCACCGGGTGCATTTCGGCCATGTTGCTGCCCCAGAGCACGAAGGCGTCGGCCTGCTCCATGTCGTCGTAGCAGCCCATCGGCTCGTCGATGCCGAAGGTGCGGATGAAGCCGGCCACGGCACTGGCCATGCAGTGGCGCGCGTTGGGGTCGATGTTGTTGGTGCGGAAGCCCGCCTTCATCAGCTTGCTGGCGGCATAACCTTCGAAGATCGTCCACTGGCCGGAGCCGAACATGGCCACGCTGTCGGGGCCGGTGGTCTTGATCGCTTCCTTCCACTTGGCCGCCATGATGTCGAAGGCCTCGTCCCAGCTCACGGGCACGAACTCGCCGTTCTTGTCGTACTGGCCGTTCTTCTTGCGCAGCAGCGGCGTGGTCAGCCGGTCCTTGCCGTACATGATCTTGGACAGGAAGTAGCCCTTGATGCAGTTCAGGCCGCGGTTTACCGGCGCTTCCGGGTCGCCCTGGGTGGCCACCACCTTGCCGTCCTGCACGCCCACCAGCACGGAGCAGCCGGTGCCGCAGAAGCGGCAGGGCGCCTTGTCCCAGCGCACGGCGGCGTCGTTCGGCGCCTGCGGCGCGGCTTCGACGACGATGGGGATGCCCGCGGCGGCGGCAGCGGCGCTGGCGGCCTGGGTCTTGAGGAAATCTCGGCGGTTGCTGTGCATCACGTCACTCCTGCGGATGGGTCCATGCTGCAGTGCGCAAAGACCTTTTTCCTTGAACGGGTTCAAGAACGGGCGAGGCTGTCGCGCCAGGCCCGGTAGTCGGTGGGGCCGTCCCCGGGCGCAGGCGCGTCCGGGCCGGAGTACTCGTAGACGAGGGAGGTGCCCAGCAGCTCGGGCCAGGTGGCCATGGCGCCCAGCGTGGCGGCGGCCGTGGCGTCGCCCTCGCCGGTGTCCTCGATCACCACCACCCAGCGGCCGTCGCCGGGGTCGGACACCACGTCCACGCCCGGCAGGCCGCTCAGGCGTGCGTTGACGGCATTGCGGTGCTGCGGCGCGGCCCGCAGCACGACGCCCAGGATGCTCACGGTGTTGTCCCCTCGTTGTCGTTCGTGCTTGACGGACGACAGTTTCAGCGGGGCTTCAGCTTTCCGACTTGACCTGGATCAGGTCCGGGCAGGCTTGGCCGGCGTCAAGTGCGACGCGTGTCGAGCACAGCCAACGCACGCGCGCACTTCTGCGCGCGCGGTGTGCGGTTCAGCGCTGAAATCAGCGCCGCGGGGGCTCAGCGCGGCGGGCGCGCGCGATCGGGCTTGCCGTAGTCGCAGACCCCGTCGGGGAAGATCTGCTGCAGCTGCGCACGCTCGTCGGCGTTCGGCGTCCAGGTGCCGTAGGTGCCATCGGCGATCGCCCTGGCCACCGGCTTGAGCGCACAGCGGTAGATCCCGCCGGCGATCGGCGCGCCGGCCTCGATGCGCGACGTGGTGTACATCGGGAACTGCTGCGTGCAGGCGCCGGCGGGCCGGTCGTCGAGCACGCCGGCCCAGACATCGGCGCCGCGCGCGATCGGCTGGCCGGCGAGGTCGAAACAGGCGTCCACCGCGTGCACCGGCTTGTTGGCATGGATGCCGGCGGCCGGGTTGGCGCGCAGGTTGGCCATCCACTGGTCCATCACGGCCAGCGCCTCCAGGGTCTGGCTGGCCTTGGGCTGGCCGGGCACGGTGTCGGTGAACCAGACCACCACGTTGTCGCTGTGGCCCATGGCCTGCAGCACGCGCGAGCGCATCGCGAAGGACTGGTGCACGTTGTGCATGTCCAGCTCGCGCTCCATGTACTGGCGGTGGTCGATGGCCGGCACGTCGATGCGGCCGGCGAAGACGTGGCCCGTGGTGTAGGCGCGGCGCATGGCGACGATGTCGCCGCGCGTGCGCGGCGCCGGCTGGTCACCCTGCGCCAGGTTCATGTTGCGCAGGCTCCAGGGGTCGAAGTAGCCGGGGATGGTCAGCGCCTTCTGCACCTCGGCGGCCGAGGTGCCGAAGAACGGGAAGCCTTCCTGGACCATGTCGCTCGGGTGCTTCCAGCCGCCCACGTGCCAGTTCAGGTGCAGGAACTCCGCCGGCGTGATGCGTCCGGCGCGCAGTGCCTTCAGCCCGTACTGCACGCCCACGTTGTCGAACGTCGGCCGTGCAGCGCCATCCTCCGTCCAGCGGTAGATGTTGCGCAGGTCGTCGTAATGCGTCCAGCGGATCGCGGCGATGTCGCTCTGCGGCTCCCAGAACTGCTGGTTCGCCGCCTGGCCGTACCAGGGGTTCATGGCCAGCGGGGTCAGCCCGCGCCAGGAGTCGATGCACTCGGTGCTGCCCGGTGCGGTGGCATAACCCAGCGCCGTCTTCAACGGTGCCAGCGGGTCGGGCACGCTGTCCTCGGCGTTGAAGCCCACCAGCCAGCTGCGGTTCTTCGTCACCTGCCACTTCGGGTTGCCGCGGTCGGTGGCGTCCATGTAGTGCTCGAGCAGCTCGCAATCGCCGACGTGGATGGTCTGCGTGACCATGTCGGGGTAGCTCTGCACCGGCAGCAGCGCGTCCAGCACGCCAGGCTGGTTCTGCGCGATGATGTACTGCTGGATCGCGCCGCCGGAGCCGCCCAGACCCACGGTGTACAGCGGCACGCCGTAGCGCTCGACGAAGCGCTCCTTGGTCATCATCGCCGTCTCGCCGGCCAGCTGCAGGTTGTAGTGCGTGCCGGTGTTGTTGCCGCTGCTGTGCACGATGGCGTAGCCCTGGCGCAGGATGTCCGGGTTCATCGAGCCGGAATGCACCGTGCCCTGGCTGTGGCCGACGGCGACACCGCCCTGGAACCAGTACAGCAGCTTGCGGTTCCACAGGCTGGTGTCGTCCTGTGTGGCGTTGTCGGCCAGCGGCGCCAGCATGGCGATGCTGTAGAGGAAACGGTTGATCGTGCCGATTTCGCGGCGCACGTGGAAGTCCACCGTGCGGCCGTCGGGCAGCGTGACCTGCGCCATGTCCGCCGGGCGGCTGCCATCGGCCGGCATCGGCGCCCACGCGCCACCGGTGGTGCGGTACTGGTAGCTGACGAACGTGTCGATCGAGCAGTTCGTGCTGTAGCCGATCGTGGCGCCGCCGGCATCGGTGACCCGGTAGCCCGGCGGGTTGGCACTGTCCACCAGCGGCTGGCGGCCGACCGCGCCCTGGATGGTGGTGCAGACAAAGGGCGTCTGCTGCGGGCCGCTGAACATCGGGCCGGTGATCGGGTGGTTGCGCAACTGCAGCACGGCCTGGCCGCCGCCCCGGGGCAGGCGGGCCGTCAGCGTGTTGGGGCCATCGCGCAGGCCGGTGAGCACGCCTTCGAGGCGGTCACCATCGGCCGTGAGCGCGGGCGACACCGGCTGCCCGTTGAGCCGCAGCTGCAGGGCGCCGTGCTGGGCCGCGGGTGCCACGATCTCGATGCGCGCGTCGCCGCCGGACACGTAGCCCGCCGGGCTGGACAGCACCCGCATCGACACCGCGGCCGGCGGTGGTGCTGCCACGGCACCGGCCACGAGGCACGGGAACAGGACAAGCGCGGACAGACCCGCGCGCAGGGTGAATGCCATGTCTTCCTCCACCGGCGGCGCCGGCCCGTTGTCGTGTGACGACCCTAGGCCGCGGCGCCGGGCCGCGCAGTCGGGGAATCCCGTGGATGCGTTGCAGCATTCCCTAACTTCGCCACCGGGCGGGCAGGCGCAGCAACCCGGTCGCGATCGCGGTGCCCAGCAGGATGACCGCACCGCCGGCCGCCATGCCGGCGGTGGGCTGCTCGCCCAGCACCACCCAGCCCCAGGCCACGGCGAACAGCGGAATCAGGAAAGTCACGCTGCTGGCCCCGGCCGGGCCGACGTGGGCGATCAGGCGGAAGTACAGCACGTAGGCCACGCCGCTGCAGACCACGGCCAGCAGCACCGCGGCCGTCCAGGCGCTGGCGGACGGTGAGGTTGTCGGCCACCACCACCAGGCCGGCCCGGCCACGATCAGCGCGGCCGACAGCTGGCTGCCCGCGGCCAGCGCCATCGGCGGCACGCCCGTCAGGTGGCGCTTGGCGAAGTTCGCCGCCACCCCGTAGCACGTTGCCGCGCCGATGCAGGCGGCAATGGCCAGCGCCGGGCTGATGCCGTGCTCGCCCAGCTGCAGGCTGGCCTTGCCCGCGGCCAGGGCCAGCACGCCGGCAAAGCCCAGGGCCAGGCCCACTGCGCGCGCTGGCGTGGGCCGGTCGTGCAGCCAGGCCCAGGCCACCAGCGCCGTCCACAGCGGCGTGGTGGCATTGAAGATCGCCGACAGGCCGGCGTTGATGGCCAGCGCCGCCAGCGTGAACAGGACGAACGGCAGGGCCGAGTTCAGCAGCCCGACGATGGCGATCGGCCCCGCATGGCGGCGCAGCGCACCGAGCTGGCCCTGCCAGGCCAGCAGCGGCAGCAGCACCGCCGCGGCCAGCCCCACGCGCACGGCCACCAGCGCCACGGCGCCGAATTCCGGCGCGGCCATGCGCATGAACAGGAACGATGCACCCCAGATGGCGGCCAGCAGCAGCAACTCTGCGGCGTCGCGCGGCCTCACGGGAGCGCCTCCGGGCTGTGCCCTTCGGCATTCGCCTTTGGGGCGGCCCGACGGCCCGGCGGCCTCATGCCGACGCCAGCCAGTCGGCCTGTGCGGCTTCGTGGCGCAGCAGCGCCGCCTTGCGCTCGACACCGGCGGCGTAGCCAGTGAGCGTGCCGTTGGCGCCGATGACGCGGTGGCAGGGCACGATCAGCCCCACCGGGTTGGCGCCGTTGGCCGCCCCGACGGCACGCACGGCCGAGGGCCTGCCGATCTGGCGTGCAATGTCCAGGTAGCTGCAGGTGCGGCCGGGCGCGATGGTGGTCAGCGCCTGCCAGACGACGCGCTGGAACGGCGTGCCCTGCAGGTCCAGCGGCACGCTGAAGCGCTGCCGGGGGTCCTGCCAGTACGCGGCCAGTTCGCGGGCGGCCTGGCGCAGCCAGGGCTGGGCAGGGTCCTCGGGCAGGCCATCCAGCGGTGGGGCGTCGAACCACAGCAGGGCCAGGCCCTTTGTCGTGGCCGCCGCGGTCAGCGGCCCCAGGGGCGAGGCCAGGGTGGTGCGGGCGATCAGGCCTGTGGGCAGTCTCATGTGGGGGTCTCCAGGGTCTGCCACAGCGCGATCACGGCGTAGCCGCGCCAGGGCTGCCAGGCCTCGGCGAGGCGGGTGGCGGCAGTGGCATCTCGGGCGCCGAGCGCGGGTCGGAGCGCGTTGAGCAGGCCGATGTCGGTGGCGGGAAAGGCATCCGGCCAGCCCAGCACCCGCAATGCGATCAGCTGGGTGGTCCACTCGCCCACGCCGGGCAGGGCGCGCAGCGCGTCCAGCGTCGGTTGCAGCGGGGCGCCAGGGTGCAGGGCCAGGCGGCCGGCCGCCACCTCGGCCGCCAGCGCCTGCAGGGCGCGCACGCGCTGGCGCACGATACCCAGTCGGCCGATGTCGGCAGGGTCGGCGGCGGCCAGCGTGGCGGCGTCGGGGAACAGGCGGTTCAGGCCGGGGAACGGGGTCGGCACCGGCGTGCCGAAGGCCGCCACCAGGCGCTGGGCCAGGGTGCGCGCGGCCTGCACCGTCACCTGCTGGCCCAGGATGACGCGCACCGCCGTTTCGAAGCCGTCGAAGCTGCCGGGCAGGCGCAGCCCGGGCGGGGCCGGGTGCGGCAGCGCGGCCAGCACCGGGTCGATGCGTGCGGGATCGGCGTCCAGATCGAAGGCGTGACGCACGCGCTGCAGCAGTCCACCCAGGGTCGGCGCGAGCGACGGCGACGGCTCCAGCCACAACTCATGGCGGTTCGGCACCATCCGGCAGGCCAGCCAGCCGGCCACCGGGCCGCGGGGGCTGGGCAGGCGCAGTGTGCGCCGCAGCACCAGGCCGTCAACGGCCTCCACGCCGGGCAGCGCGCGCTGGGCGTGGAAGCGCAGCAGGCCGGTCACGTCGCAGGGCGGGCGCCAGGCCAGGCGTAGCGGGTCACCGGTGCGCGGCGCGGCGCCCTCGCGCCGCAGCCGCGTCGGTGGCATGCGGTAGCGCTGGGCAAAGGCGGCGTTGAAGCGGCGCAGGCTGCCGAAGCCGCTGGCCAGCGCCACCTGGGCCACCGGCTCGTCGGTGTCGGTGAGCAGCCGCTTGGCCAGCAGCAGGCGCTGCGTGGTCTCGTAGTCCTGCGGGCCCACCCCATGCGCGGCCGTGAAGATGCGGCGCAGGTGGCGGTCGGTGACGCCCAGCCGGGCGGCCACGGCGGCAATGGACACCGCCTCGCCCGCGTGCACGCCATGCTCGATGGCGCGGGCGGCGGCGTCGGCCAGCGCGGCGGACGAGTCCATGACCGACAGGCCGGGCGCAATTTCAGGCCGGCACTTCAGGCAGGGCCGGAAGGCCTGGGCCTCGGCCTGGGCAGCGCTGGCGAAGAAGCGGCAGTTCTCGCGCCGCGGCGTGCGCACCCGGCACACCGGGCGGCAGTAGATGCCGGTGGACGTGACGCCGACGAACAGCCGGCCGTCGAAGCGCGCATCGCGCGCCTTCAGGGCGAGGTAGGCCGCGTCGGGATCGGGGAGCATGCGGGCATCGTAGCCCGCGGTGGCGATGTCGCTCGCCGTTTCCGGACCTGTGGTCCGGCGCCGATCAAAGGCCTCTGCCCCGCGGCGGCTTGCCGCCCTCGTCGGCGATCTCGCGGACCTCGATGTCCACCACCTCGTCGCTGGGCGGGCGGCCCGAGGCCGGGCGCCAGGCGCGCGCCGTGCCGCGCCGCCACTCGAAGCGCACCGGCCCCGGCTTGCGGCCGCGCAACACCGACCACAGCAACGCGCCGGCCGCCACGACCAACCCGAGCAGCAGGGCGCCGACCATCAGCACGATGCCGAAGAACGCGAACACGATGCCCAGCAGGGCACCCAGGAAACCCGGGCCGGAGCGGGTGAGGCCGGCAGAGGATGGCATGGTCATGTTCCGATATGGAGACGCGGCGGGCAGGATGGTTCCCTGGCCGCCGCGTCGATGATGCCTGAATCCGGGTGGGCTGGCGTCAGAAGCTCTGCCAGTCGTCGTCCCCCGAATCGGCGGTGGCCAGTGCCGGGGCAGGGGCTGGTGCCGCGGGCGCGCGCGCCGCCGGAGCGGGCACGGACTTGGCCGGGGCCTTCGGGGCCGGCGCAGGTGCCGGGCGCTTCGCGGGCACCGCCGGCATGGCCGTGGCGGCCTTTGGCGAGGGCGCCGTCGACACGCCGCTGGCGTCGAGCTTGAACACCGCCACCGCCTGCACCAGCTGCTGGGCCTGCTGCTTCAGGCTCTCGGCGGCGGCGGCGCTCTGCTCCACCAGCGCGGCGTTCTGCTGCGTGCCCTGGTCCATGCGGGTGATGGCCGCACCGACCTGGGCCACGCCGGCGCTCTGCTCGGTGCTGGCGGCGCTGATCTCGCCGATGATGTCGGTCACGCGCTGCACGGCGCCGACGATCTCCTGCATCGTGCTGCCGGCCTTGTCGACCAGGCTGGTGCCCTGCTCGACACGCTCGACGCTGGCCGTGATCAGCGCCTTGATCTCACGGGCGGCCTCGGCGCTGCGCTGCGCCAGGCTGCGCACCTCGCCGGCCACCACGGCGAAGCCGCGCCCCTGCTCGCCGGCGCGGGCGGCTTCCACCGCGGCATTGAGCGCCAGGATGTTGGTCTGGAAGGCGATGCCGTCGATGACGCCGATGATGTCGGCGATCTTCTGCGAGCTGGCCTGGATGCCCTTCATCGTCTCCACGACCTGGCCGACGACCTCGCCGCCCTGCACCGCCACGTTCGACGCACCCTGGGCCAGCTGGGCGGCCTGGCGGGCGTTGTCGGCGTTGTTGCGCACGGTGGAGCCGAGCTCCTCCATGGTCGAGGCGGTCTGCTGCAGTTCGCCGGCCTGCTGCTCGGTGCGGCCCGACAGGTCCTGGTTGCCGGCGGCGATCTCGGTGCTGGCGTGGGCCACGTGGTCCGAACCTCGGCGCACGTCGGACACGGCCTTGGCCAGGTCCTGCTGCATGGTCTGCAGCCAGGCCAGCAGGCTGTCGCGGTCGCCGGCCTTGAGCGTGACGCGCGTGGTCAGGTCGCCCTGGGCCACGGCCCGGGCCAGCGCCACGGCGGTGGACGGTTCGCCGCCAAGCTGCTTGAGCAGATGGCGCGTGATGACCACCGCCATGCCGATGCCCAGCACCAGGGCACCGCCCAGCAGGGCCAAGACCGCGGTCCACGCCTGGGCATAGACCGTCTGGACGTGTTCGCTGGCGGCCTCGCCGCCGTCGTAGTTGAACTGGATCAGACCGTTGAGCGCGGCCACGACCTCCTCGAAGGCCATGCTGGACGCGCCGTCGGCGATGTCGGCCGCGTCCATCTGCTGGCCTTCGCGGCCGAGCTTGATCACGCGCTCCTGGGCGGCGCGGTACTCACCCCAGGCCTTGGCCAGGGTGGCGTACAGCTCGCCTTCCTGCTCGCCTTGGACGCGCGCCTTGTAGCGTTCGGCCAGGGCGCCCAGGCTCTTGGCCGACTCGGCCATCTTCTCTTCGTATTCCGAGTGGTAGCTCTTGTCGTCGGTGCGGCTGTGCTTGAGCTCGAACTCGCGCGTCTCGACGACGAGGGCGCGGGCGTCCGACAGGTCGCCCACGCCCTTGAGCCACTTCTCCGACAGCGCCACGGCCTCCGCGTCCACGCTGCGCAGGCCGACAAGGCCGGCAGCACCGACGGCCAGCGTCAGCACCAGCACGGTGGCAAAGCCGGTGAACAACTGGCGGCCGACCGGCATGCGGTTCAGCCACCGTCCCAGGTGGAGGGAGGTCTTCATGGTGCGGCCCCCGGCTTACTGCTTGTGGCCGATGTAGCTGGCGCCGATGATCTTGCCGCTGGCGTCCTTGATCGGGTTGTAGCAGCTCTCGAACTTGGTGCCGAGCACGTCGATCGGGCCGCAGTACTGCTTGCCGGCGTCCAGCGCGGCGTAGGCGGCGTTGCGGGCCAGCTTGGTGCCCAGGCCGCGCTTGCCTTCGGGCGTCAGCACGTTGGTGCTCACGCGCACGAACTCCTCGCCGTCGCGCACGAACACGGTGGCCGTGGCCTGGTGCGTCTTGCGGATGGCGTCGACGACGTCGAAGTTGTTGTTGATGCGGCGGTCACCGAAGTAGATGGCCGGTACGTCCTGGCCGGCGACCTGCACGGTGCCGTCCAGCTTGGGGGCGCCGATCTTGGCCAGGCGGGCGTCGAGGTCGGCGATGGTGGCCTTGGGGTCGGGCGCGGCGAAGGACAGGGTCGACGCGGCCAGCAGCGCGCTGGCGACCAGGGTGGGGACGAATTTCATGGCGTTGGCTCCTGAAGAAGTGGCTGACACGAGGCACTTCCGGTGCACCCGTGTTCGGACTTTTCGGGCGCCACCGCCTGAACTTGAGGTTTCCTTGACCCCGGTCAGCCCTACATGGCCTTGAACAAATGCACGTAGGCCCGGCTGACCGGCAGTTCGCGCGGAAAGTCACGCAGGCGCAGGAACAGCCGGCTGGCCTCGTCCCGCCGGGTGCCGGCCAGATGGGCCAGGTTGATCACGGTCGAGCGGTGCACCTGCGCGAAGACCTCCGGGTCCAGCTGGGGCAGCAGCTCGACGATGGGCGTGCGGATCAGGTGCTCCGCGGTGGCGGTCTGCACGCAGGTGTACTTGTCGTCGGCCTGGAAGAACAGCACCTGTTCCACCGGGATCTGGTGCATCACCTCGCCGGCGCTGGCGCGGATCCAGCGCAGGCGCTGGGGCGCTGCCGCCGCCGCACCCGCCGGCAGCAGCCGTTGCAGGGCCTCGGCCAGGCGGGCGTCGGGCGCCGCCGGGGCCTGCAGCGCCTGCTGCAGGCGCTGCACGCAGCGCTGCAGGCGGTCGGCCTTGACCGGCTTGAGCAGGTAGTCCAGCGCCTGCTGTTCGAAGGCCTGCACGGCGTACTCGTCGTAGGCGGTGACGAAGACCACGCGCGTGTCGCCCTCGATGCCCTGGGCCACCTCCAGGCCGGTGAGGCCGGGCATCTGGATGTCCAGGAAGGCGACGTCGGGACGCAACGCGGCGATCTGCTCCGCGGCCTCGACGCCGTGACGCGCCAGCGGCGTGAACTGCAGGTCGGGCCACAGCGCGGCCAGTTCGCGCTGCAGGTGGCGAGCCAAGGCGGGTTCGTCGTCGGCGATCAGGGCGAGTGTCATCGGGCGGGCGTCTCCAGGGGCAGGCGCAGGTGGGCCAGTGTGCCGGGGTCGGCGGCGGCGATCTCCAGTGTGGCGCGGTCGCCCCAGCGGCCTTCCAGCCGCCGGCGGATGTTGTCCAGCGCGATGCCGTTGCCGCGCACGCCGCCCGGGCGCTTCGGGCCGTCCGGCCCCAGGCCGTCGTCGCGCACCTCGATGACCAGCGCGCCGCCATCCTCGCGGGCAGTGATGTGCACGTGGCCGCCCTCGATCTTCGGTTCCAGGCCGTGGTGGATGGCGTTCTCCACCAGGGGCTGCAGCAGCAGCGGGGGCAGGGGTCGGCCGGCCAGCGCCGGGTCGACATCGATCCGGAACTCCAGCCGGTCTTCCATGCGCTGCTGCATCAGCGCGAGGTAGCTGCGTGCCAGGTCCAGTTCGCGCCCGAGCGCGCTGTCCTCGGTGCGCAGGCTGTCGATCGACGCGCGCAGGTAGTCGGTGAACGACTCCAGCTGCCGCTTCGCGCGCTCGGGCTCGATGTCGATCATCGTTTGCACGCCGGCGAGCGTGTTGAACAGGAAGTGCGGCTCCATCTGCGCCTGCAGCAGGCGCAGCTGGGCCTCCACCGCACGCCGTTCGGCCAGCACCTCGCGCTGCTTGGCGCTGAACACCTGGTAGACGATGAAGTTGATCAGCAGGGAGATCAGCACGATGCCCACGACCGTGCCGGCGCCGATCTCGCGCATCCACTGCGGTGCGCCGCCGGCCATCAGCGCCACCCCCAGCGGCCAGCCGACGATCACGCCGACGATCGGCACGGCGCCGAAGAACACGGAGCGCCGCTCGTCGCTCCAGCCGCGGATGCGGGCCTTGCCGATGGTCGGGATCAGCAGTGCGAACATCCCGTGGATCAGGTAGCCGATGGTGCCGGAAACCACGTAGTTCTTGCCGAACCACTGCAGCCACAGGTCCGGTCGGGTCCAGGCCCGGCCGCCATCGAAGGCGTTGAGCGCGAAGCCCAGCACCGTGAAGCACAGCGCGATCACGGCACAGAACAGCCCGGTGATGACCCACTGCAGCCAGCCCGGGCCGTGGGGTTCGAGGTCGTTGCCGATCCAGGACTTCCAGGCCAGGTCCAGCGTGTGACGGGTCAATGCAGCCATGGCGGGCAGTGTAGGCAGGTGGCCGCCGCGGGCCCGGCCGGTGGCGACGAATCGACAGCCGGCGCGACGGATGGCAAGCCGGTCCCGGTCCCTACAATCCGGCGCATCCCTGGCTCACCTTTCCGGCGCGCATGAAAGTCCACGCATCCGTCTTCAAGGCCTACGACATCCGCGGCATCGTCGGCCAGACCATCGACGAACGCTTCGCGCTGCATTTGGGCCGGGCCTTCGGCAGCCAGGCCGTGGCCGAGGGCGAGAAGGCGGTGGCCGTGGGCCGAGACGGCCGGCTCTCGGGCCCGGGGCTGGTCAAGGCACTGATCCGCGGCCTGAAGTCCACCGGCCTGGACGTGGTGGACCTGGGCGCGGTGACCACGCCGATGACCTACTACGTGGCCGCCACCCGCGGCGCCCACGGATGCCGCAGCGCCATCCAGGTCACCGGCAGCCACAACCCCAAGGACTACAACGGCTTCAAGATGGTGCTGGCCGGGCGCGCCATCTACGGCGACGAGATCCAGGCCCTGCGCCGCCGCATCGAGACCGGCGACTACGCCAAGGGCACGGGCCGCAGCGCGAAGATGGACATCGTGCCGGAGTACAGCGCCCGCATCGCCGGCGACGCCAGGCTGGCGCGTCCGATGAAGATCGTGGTCGATTCCGGCAACGGCATCCCGGGCGCGTCGGCGCCGGCCATCCTGCGTTCGCTCGGCTGCACCGTGACCGAGCTCTACAGCGAGGTCGACGGCGACTTCCCCAACCACCATCCCGACCCCAGCAAGCCGGAGAACCTCACCGAGCTGATCGCCACCGTGAAGGCCACTGGCGCCGAGCTCGGCCTGGCCTTCGACGGCGACGGCGACCGCCTGGGCGTGGTGACCAAGGACGGCCGCATCATCCACCCCGACCGCCAGCTGATGCTGCTGGCGCAGGACGTGCTGAGCCGCAACCCGGGGGGCACGGTGATCTTCGACGTCAAGTGCAGCCAGCGCCTGGCCCCGGCCATCGAAGCCGCTGGCGGCAAGCCGCTGATGTGGAAGACCGGGCACTCGCTGATCAAGGCCAAGATGAAGGAGATCGGCGCGCCGGTTGCCGGCGAGATGAGCGGCCACATCTTCTTCGGCGAGCGCTGGTACGGCTTCGACGACGCCACCTACACCGCGGCGCGCATGCTGGAGATCCTGTCGCGGGCGAAGAACCCGAGCAAGGTGCTCAACGCCTTGCCCACCAGCCACAACACGCCCGAGCTCAACGTGCACTGCGCCGAAGGCGAGCACCATGCGGCGGTGGCCGAACTTCAGGCGCGGGTCGCCGACGGCCGCCTGACCTTCGCCGGCGCGCAGGTCAACACCATCGACGGCGTGCGCGTGGACTGGCCCGACGGCTTCGGCCTGATCCGCGCGTCCAACACCACGCCGGTGCTGGTGCTGCGCTTCGAGGGCCACACCAAGGGCGCGCTCAAGCGCATCGAGACCGCCATGATGACGGCGCTGCGCGGCGTCAAGCCCGACGCCGAGGTCGCCGCGGCGGCGCATTGAACATGCCTGCAGCGACGGCCGCGCCGGTCAACGTCCTGTGCGTCAAGTGGGGCACCAAGTACGGGGCCGACTACGTCAACCGTCTGCGCTCGATGGTGGCGCGCCACCTGCACCGGCCGCACCGCTTCGTCTGCCTGACCGACGACGCCGCCGGCATCGACCCGGCGGTGGAGGTCTTCGACCTGCCACGCGTGGGCTTTGCCGACTTCGACCAGCGCCTGCCCTGGACCAAGGGCCACGGCTGGCTGAAGGTGACGAGCTTCGCCGCGCCGCTGTACGACCTCAGCGGGCCGACGCTGTTCATCGACCTGGACGTGGTCATCGTCGACGACCTCGGCCCCTTCTTCGACCACCCGGGCGAGTTCCTGGTGATCAAGGAGTGGGACAAGCGTGACGACACGGGCAACACCTCGGTCTACCGCTACACCATCGGCGCCCATGCCGACCTGATCACGCACCTGGCAGCCCACAAGGACACCGTGCTGCGCGAGGTGCGCAACGAGCAGGAATACGTGACGCAGACGCTGGCCCGCCAGGGCAAGCTGGGCTACTGGCCCGACGCCTGGTGCCGTAGCTTCAAGCGCCACTGCGTGCGCAAGGGGCCGCTGCAATGGTTCCTGCCGCCACGCATCCCCGAAGGTGCGCGTGTGATCGCCTTCCACGGCAAGCCCAACCCGCCGGACGCCATCGCCGGCGTCAGCGGCAAGTGGTACCGCCGCGTGCTGCCCACGGCCTGGGTCGCCGAGCACTGGCGCTGACGCACCGATGGCGCTGCGCCTGTACTCGGCGCTGATGCACCTGCTGCGCGGGGCGGCGTGGCTGGTGCTGTGGTGGCTGGGCCGGCGGGTGCCGGCCTACCGCGAACGCTGGCCGGAACGCCGTGGGCGCGCACCGGTGCCGGCAAGTGCCCGCGGGGGCGTGCTCATCCACGCCGCGTCGATGGGCGAGGTGCAGGCGGCCCTGCCATTGCTCAACGCCCTGCGCGCGGCGCGGCCGGACCTGCCGGTCGTGTTCACCTGCACCTCGCCCACCGCGTCCGCCCGCATCGTCGAGGCCTGCGGCGCAACGGTGCACCACGCCTACCTGCCCTTCGACACCCCCGGGGCCGTGCGCCGTTTCCTGGACGCGGCCGACCCGCGCCTGCTGGTGGTGATGGAGACCGAGCTCTGGCCCCACCTGCTGACGCTGGCGCAGGCGCGTGGAACGGCCGTGGTGCTGGCCAACGGGCGGCTGTCGGATGGATCGGCACGGCGCTACAGGCGCTTCGGCCCCCTGACGCGGCCGTTGCTGTCGGCCCTGGACCTGCTGCTGGTGCAGGACGAGGCCGCGCGCGCGCGCTTCGAGGCCCTGGGCGCCGCGCCGGCGCGGGTGCACGTCACTGGCAACCTGAAGGTCGACACCGCGCTGACGCCGACGCACACGGCGCTGGTGGCGCAGTTCGGCACCTGGACCGGCGGGCGGCCGCTGTGGGTGGCCGCCAGCACGCACGAGGGCGAGGAGGCGGTGGTCGTCGACGCGGCGCGGCGGCTGCAAGCCGACGCGCCGGACCTGTTGCTGGTGCTGGTGCCGCGCCACCCGCAGCGTTTCGACGCGGTGGCCGCGCTGCTGGACGCGTCCGGTCTGTGCTGGCAGCGGCGCAGCGCGGCGCAGCCGATGGCGCCGCAGACCGCCGTGCTGCTGGCCGACACGATGGGCGAGCTGACCGCGTGGATGGCGTTGTCGCGCGCCGTCTTCATGGGTGGAACGCTGGTGCCCGTGGGCGGCCACAACCCGCTGGAGGCGATGCAGTTCGGTGTGCCGCTGCTGGCGGGGCCGGCGCGCTTCAACTTCGCCGACGCCTTCGACGCGTTGGCACGGGCCGATGCCGTCAAGTCGGTGCATGACGCCGACAGTCTGGCCGACGCCGTGCTGACCTGGCATCTCGACCCCGACGCAGCGCGCGCCGTCGGCGAACGGGGGCGGGCGCTGCATGCGCGGTCGGGTGGTGCCACCGGGCGCACCGTGGCACCGCTGCTGGCACTGCTGGACCGCCGGCCAAGGCGACAGGCGAGTGCCGACGGCTGCGTCTGGGTCGACCCCGGGCTGTTGCCGACGCCCGCGCAGGCACCGTTCGACCCGACCACCGGCACGCCCGCCGGCCACGGCAGCGGCCGCGGCACCGTCTGGTGGCAGCGCACCGGCGACCACGTGCTGCTGCTGCGCCACTACCGCCGCGGCGGGCTGGTGGGGCGGCTGATCCACGACC
The DNA here is from genome assembly GCA_024235855.1 of Burkholderiaceae bacterium. GTDB lineage: Bacteria > Pseudomonadota > Gammaproteobacteria > Burkholderiales > Burkholderiaceae_C > Rubrivivax. The sequence continues at coordinate 9,492 of JACKLN010000004.1, read as the reverse complement.
GATTCCTGCGCGAGCCGCGTGGGCGTTCACGGGCGATGGCCGAGTTCGCGCTGCTGCAGCGCCTGCTCGGCTGGGACCTGCCGGTACCGCGGCCGGCGGCGGCGCGCTGGCAGCCGGCCGGGCCGCTGCACTACCGGGCCGACATCCTGGTGCAGCGGCTGGACGGCGCACAGGACCTGAGCGTCACCCTGCAGCAGCGGCCGCTCCGCGCCGAAGAGTGGCAGGCCGTGGGCGCGGCCATCGGTGCGCTGCACGCCCACGGCGTGGACCACGCCGACCTGAACTGCCACAACCTGATGCACGCGCCCGATGAGGCAGCGCCGGCCGCCGGCCGCGTGTGGATCATCGATTTCGACCGCGGCGCCGTGCGCGCGCCCGGCCCCTGGCAGGCGGCCAACCTCGAACGCCTGCGGCGCTCGCTGCGCAAGGAAGCGGGCAGGCTGGCCCGCTGGCATTGGGCCGAGGACGACTGGCCGGCGCTGCTGGCCGGCTACCAGTCGGCCGCGGCGGCGTTCACTTCGCCAGCAGGGCGTTGATGGCGTCGATGTCGCCCACGCTCAGCTGGCCGGCGGCCTGGCGCAGGCGCAGATTGCCCACCAGCACGTTGTAGCGCGCGCTGGCCAGGCTGCTCTGGGTCTGGAACAGCTGGCTCTGGGCGTTGAGCACGTCCAGGTTCACGCGCACGCCCACCTTGTAGCCCAACTGGGTCGCTTCCAGCGCCAGCTTGGCCGAGGATTCCGCGGCTTCCAGTGCCTTGACCTGGGCAGTGCCGGACTGCACGCCGAAGTACGAGACCCGCGTGCCCTGGGCCACGCCACGGCGGGCGGCATCGAGGTCGTTGCGGGCCTTCTCTTCCAGGGCCAGGGTCTCGGAAATGCGGTTGCCGGTGGCGCCGCCGGTGTACAGCGGCAGGTTGAACTGCAGGCCGATGCTGGCGGTGGTGGTGGGCGACCCGGGCGTGCCCTGGGGGTAGCGGCCCATGTACTTGGCCGCACCCACGCTGGCCACGGCATCCAGCGTCGGGCCTTCGGCGGCCTTGGCACGGTCGATCTCCAGGCGCGCGATCTCCAGCGCCGCCTGCGCGCGCTGGATGGTCGGGTGCTGCGCGTCGGCCGTGCCGACCCAGGCCTCCGGGTCGGCCGGCAGCACCGGCGGCAGCGTGGCCGGCAGGGCCAGCGGCCTGGGCTCGACGTTCGCGCGGCCGACCAGCTGGTCCAGCGCGATGCGCTTGGCGCGCAGGTCGTTGTCGGCGGCGATCTCGCGCGCCACGTCGAGGTCGAAGCGCGACTGCGCCTCGCGCGTGTCGGTGATGGTGGCGGTGCCGACCTCGAAGGCGCGCTTGGCAGAGGCCAGCTGTTCTGCGGTGGCCGCCTTGGCCGCGCGCACCGTGGCCAGCGTGTCCTGGGCCGCCAGCACGTCGAAGTAGGCCTGGGCCACACGCACGATCAGGTCCTGCTCGGCGGCGGCCAGTTCGGCGGCCGACAGACGCAGCGCCTGCTGCGCCTGGGCGATGCTGGCCGTGTTGCTGCGGTTGAACAGCGGGTAGCGGCCCTGCAGCGTGGCGTTGAGCGTGTTGCTGTCGCCCCCCGGGCGGCCGTCGGCATTCACGTAGCCGGCGTTGGCACCGGCGCTGAGCGCGGCGCTGGGGCGGGTCAGCGCGTCGGCCTGGGCGGCGCGGAACTCCGCCGAGCGTGCCTGCGCCTGCGCGGCCAGGAAGGTGGCGTCGTAGGCCCGGGCGGCTTCGTAGAGGGCGCGCAGGTCCTGGGCAAAGGCCGCGGGGGCGGCGCCGAAGGCGAGCACGGCGGCCGTGGCCAGCAGGGTCAGACGCTTGGATCGCATGGGGGGTCCTTGGCTTGGTGTTCTCAGTAGCGCGGCACGCCGGGATCGACGTGGGTCGACCAGGCGTCGATGCCGCCGGCGAGGTTGTACACGTCGTCGAAGCCCTGGCGCAGCAGGAATGCGACGACCTGCGCGCTGCGTGCGCCGTGATGGCAGATACAGGCGACGGGCTGCGTGCGCGGCAGTTCCGCCAGGCGCAGCGGGATCAGGTGCATCGGGATGTGCACCGCGCTGGCGCCGGGGATCTCGATGCGCGCGGTCTGCACCTCCCAGGGCTCGCGCACGTCGAGCAGCACGAAGCCCTCGGCGGCGGCACGTGCGGCCAGATCAGGCGGGCTGAGCTGCGGCAGCATCATCGTCGGGCGGCGCCGTTGGTCAGAACGTGAAGCGCGAGCCGGTCTCGAAGCCCAGCAGGCGCGGCGCCACTGTGTCGAACACGTCCACCGACGACCACGCGGCCTCGCCGGTGCGGGTGAACAGGCGGGCGCGCATGATGGGTTCGTCGCCGACGATGGCCATCAGCCGGCCGCCGACCTTGAGCTGCTCGAGCAGGCCGCGCGGCACTTCGGCCACCGAACCCGACAGCAGGATGGCGTCGAAAGGCGCCTCGGCCGGCAGGCCCTTGGCGCCCTCGGCGGCGCTGACCTCGCGCACGGTGACGTTGGCCACGCCGGCACGCTGCAGGTTGCTGCGCGCCATCGCCACCAACGCCGGCACGCACTCCAGCGTCACCACGCGTTGTGCGCGGTGGCCCAGCAGCGCGGCCATGAAGCCGCTGCCGGTGCCGATCTCCAGCACCTTCTCGTGGCGCTGCACCTGCAGTTCCTGCAGCAGCCGGGCCTCCAGGCGCGGCTCCAGCATGCACTGGCCCGCGGCCAAGTCGCCCAGCGGCACCTGGGTGTCGACGAAGGCCATGGCGCGGTAGGCGGCGGGCACGAAGTCCTCGCGCCGGACCACGGCCAGCAGTTCGAGCACCGCCGGATCCAGCACCTCCCAGGGGCGGATCTGCTGCTCGATCATGTTGAAGCGGGCGCGTTCGATGTCCATCATGATACCTATGGGGGTATGAGTGTACGTGAAAACCCGATTCTAGGCAGCCCCGCTGACGCTGCGCTTGAAGCCGCGGCGGGCCCAGGCCGCCAGGTCGTCGAGCCAGCCGTAGACCACGGGCACCACCACCAGGGTCAGCAGCGACGAGGTGATGACGCCGCCGATCACGGCCTGGCCCATGGGCGCGCGCTGCTCCGAGCCTTCGCTGACGGCGAAGGCCAGCGGCACCATGCCGAAGACCATGGCCAGCGTCGTCATCAGGATCGGGCGCAGCCGCACCTTGGCCGCATGCAGCAGCGCGGTGTTCCGGTCCATGCCCTCGGCCCGCGAGCGGATCGCGAAGTCCACCAGCAGGATGGCGTTCTTGGTCACCAGGCCCATCAGCATCACGATGCCGATGATGCTGAACATGTTCAGTGACGAGCCGAAGGCCATCAGCATGGCCACCACGCCCACCAGCGTCAGCGGCAGCGAGCTCATCAGCGCCAGCGGCTGCAGGAAGCTCCGGAACTGACTGGCCAGGATCATGTAGATGAACACCACGGCCAGCGCCAGCGCTCCGACGGCGTAGTTGAAGGACTCGGTCATGTTCTTCGTGCTGCCGCCGAAGCTGTAGCGGTAGCCGGGCGGGAAGGCCACGCCGTCGAGCACGCGGCGGATGTCGGCCGACACGTCGCCGCTGCTGCGGCCCAGGGTGTTGGCGTCGTAGTTGACCTCGCGGTTGAGGTCGCGGCGGTTGATCTGCGTGAGCCCGGTGCTGTCCACCACCTGCGCCACCTGGCCCAGGCGCACGGTGCGCGGGCTGCCGTCGGCACCGGGGGCCAGCAGCAGCGGCAGGCCGGCGAGGTCGTCGCCGCGCTGGCGGGCGTCGGGCGCCAGCTGCAGCCAGACGTCGTAGCTCTCGCCGTCGGGCGCGCGCCAGTTGCCCACCGCCTGACCGGCCAGCAGCGGGCGCAGCGCGCCGGCCACGGCGTTGACGTTGAGCCCCAGGTCGGCCGCGGCACGGCGGTCCAGGCGCACGGCGGTCACCGGCTTGTCGGGCTCCAGCGTGCTCTTCAGGTCCACCAGGCCGGGGATCTTCGCCAGCTGCGGGTCGATCTGGCGGGCCAGGCGCTCCAGTTCCCCCAGGTCCGGGCCCTGCACCGACCACTGCAGCGTCTTGCCGCCGCCGAGGTCGGGCACGCCGATGTTGGTGATGGTGATGCCCGGAATCCGTGCCAGCCGCTCGCGCATCGGCACCACCAATTGGTCGACGCTGCGGGTGCGTTCGTGGCGGTCGGTCAGGCGCACGTAGACGCTGCCGCGGTTGCGCCCGCGGGCGAAGCCGCTGTTGACACTGGCCACGGTGTAGCGCACCTCGGGCAGTTCGCGCAGCGCGGCGTCGATCTGCTTCGCCCGCGCCTCGGTGACGGCCAGCGACGTGCCCACCGGCGTCTCGAAGTTGACCTGGGTCTCGGAGAAGTCCGCCTTGGGCACGAATTCCGCGCCCAGCACCGGGATCAGCGCCAGGCTGCCGAAGAAGGTGCCGGCTGCCACCGCCACCGTGGCCAGCGGGTGGCGCAGCGACCAGGCCAGCACGCGCTGGTAGACCTCGCCCAGGCCGTCGGTGAAGCGCTCGAACGCGCCGGTCACGCGGCCGATGGTGCGGTTGTAGAGGTTCTGCCCGGCATGCGCTTGGCCGGCCTCGGGGTCGGGCCAGACGCTGGAGAGCATGGGGTCCAGCGTGAAGCTGACGAACATCGAGATCAGCACCGCCGCGGCGATGGTGATGCCGAACTCGTGGAAGAACTTGCCGACGATGCCACCCATGAAGCCGATGGGCAGGAACACCGCGACGATGGACAGCGTGGTGGCCAGCACCGCCAGGCCGATTTCCTGCGTGCCATCCATCGCCGCATCGTGGGCGCTCTTGCCCATCTGCACGTGACGCACGATGTTCTCGCGCACGACGATGGCGTCGTCGATCAGCAGGCCCACGCACAGGCTCATGGCCATCAGCGTGATGTTGTTGATCGAGAAGCCGAAGGCGTGCATGACGCCAAAGGTGCCGATCAGCGCGATCGGCAACGTCAGCCCGGTGATCACGGTGCTGCGCCAGGAGTTCAGGAACAGGAAGACGATCAGCACCGTCAGCAGCGCGCCCTCGATCAGCGTCTGGCGCACATTGGCCACGCCCACGCGGATCGGGCGGGAGCCGTCGCGGTTGATCTCCGTGGCCATGCCGGCGGGCGTGACCGATGCCGCGTCGGCCAGCGCGCGCTTGAGCCCGTCCACCGTGGCCACGGTGTTCTCGCCCTGGCTCTTCTGCACCGACAGCAGCACCGTGCGCTGGCCGTTGTAGAGCGCCAGGCTTTCGACCTCCTGCGGGCCGTCGACCACGCGGGCCACCTGGCCGAGCGTGACGACCACGTCGCCACGCCGCGCGACGACGATGCCGGCGAAGTCCTCGGGCCGCTTGAGCCGCGCGTCGATCTGCACCACGCGCTCGCGCTCGGCGTCGCGCAGGTTGCCCAGCGGCAGTTCCTGGTTCTCGCTGCGCAGCGCAGCGCGCACCTGGTCCACCGACACGCCGTGCGCCTGCATCGCCGCCGGCTGCAGCTGCACCTGGATCCGGCGCTCCAGGCCGCCGATCACCGACACCGCGCCCACGCCGCGCACGTTCTGCAGCCGCTTGGCCAGCACCTGCTGCGCCCAGGTGGTGAGTTCCTGCGCGCTGCGGCTGCCGTCGGGCGAGAGCACGGCCACGTCGAAGATCGGCGTGCTGGCGGGGTCGAAGCGGGAGACGCGTGGATCCTCCACGTCGTCGTCCAGTGCCGGGCGCAGCAGGGCCAGCTTCTCGCGCACGTCCTCGGCGGCGCGCTTGCCGTCGATGTCGAGGTTGAACTGCACCACCGTGACCGAGCTGCCCTCGTACGAGCGCGAGAAGATCGTGTCGATGCCGGCGACGGTGTTGACCGCCTCCTCGACTTTCTTCGTGACCTCCGACTCCACGATCTCCGGGCTGGCCCCGGGGTAGTCCACCGTGATCACGACGGTGGGGAAGTCGATGTCGGGGAACTGGTCCACCGCCAGCCGCTGGTAGCTGAACACGCCCAGCACCACGAACGCGAGCATGACCATCGTGGCCAGCACCGGGTTGCCGATGGAGACGCGGGTGAACCACATGGCGAACGGAGGCCGCTGGGCCGGTCAGGGCAGGGTGACTGGCGTGCCGTCGGCCAGCCCGCCGACGCTGCTGCGCAGCACCATGGCGCCTTCGGGCAGCGCGTCGCCGACGGCCACGGCCGGTTCCGGCGCGCCGCCAAACGGGGCCAGGCCACGTTCGCCTGGCGTCACGTCCACGCGCTTCACCCGGCCGTCGGCCGCCACCAGCACCGCCGGCCGCGCGCCGTCGGTGCGCAGGGCCGACAGCGGCACCACGCGGGCCGGTGCACGCGCCACCTCCACCGCGCCCTGCGCGAACAGGCCGTGGCGCAGGCCGGGTGCGCTGTCCAGCGCGATGTAGACCATCACCGCGCGCGTGCCGGCCTGGGTGGCCGGCGCGATGCGGGCGACGCGGCCGGTCACCGGTGCCGCTAGGCCTTCCACCGTCAGCGTCGCCGGCAGGCCCACCGCCAGCGGCGCCACGTCGGCCGGCGCCAGCGGTGCGGCCAGTTCCAGCGCCGACAGGTCCACGATCTCGACGATGCGCGCGTCCACGCCGACGCGCTCGCCGGGCTGCGCCAGCCGCTGCGCCACCTGGCCGCCGATGGGGGCGACCAGCACCGCGTCGCGCACCGACTTGCGGGCCAGCTCGGCCGCGGCCTGCGCGGCTGCCAGGGTGGCCTGGGCCGCGGCCACGTTGGACTCCGAGGTCTGCAGCGCGTTGGTGGAGATGAAACCCTGGCCGACCAGCGCGCGGTTGTTGGCCAGCGTGCGCTCGGCGATGGCCAGCTGCGCCCGCGCGGTCGCGGCCTGGTCCTCGGCCTGGCGCAGCCGCCAGGCGGCCTCGGTGTCGTCCAGCCGGCCGATGACCTGACCGGCGCGCACGGTGTCGCCTTCGCGCACGTCGAGCTGCCGCAGTTCGGCCGCGATGCGGGCCTTGACCATGGCCGTGCGCAGCGCCTGCACGCTGCCGCTGACGGTCACCGTGCGGGCCAGCGGCTGCGTGGTGGCGCGGGCGAGGTCGGTGCCGGCCAGTCGGACGGCTGTGTCGGCCACCGCCGATGCCTGCGGCGGCGCGCTGGCCGCGCCGGGCGCCCGCGTCGCACGCCACGCCACGGCGGCCGCGACAGCCACCACCACGACGCCGACGACCAGCCAGCCTCTCATGCGCACGCTCATGTCCTCACTTCCAGTCCGCGCAGCACGAGGTCGAGCTGCGTGTTCAGCACCGTCATCGGGTCCATCTCCACGCCATGCACCGGGCAGGCGCCGAAGGAATGCCGGTGCAGCGCGAGGAAGATCATCGGCGCCATCAGTGCGGTCGCGACGTCGTGCACCGGCAGGGCGCGGAACTCGCCGCGAGCAATGCCGCGCTCCACCGTGCTGGAGAACAGCCGGTCGGCCGGGGTGATGACCTCGTCGGCATAGAACTGGGCCAGTTCCGGGAAGTTGCGCACCTCGGCGATGACGACCTTGTGGATGCCGGCGGCCGGCGTGTTGCCGAAGCGCTCCCACCAGATGTGGGTGAGCTGCCGCAGAAGGTCGGAGGTGGAACCGTCGAAGCTGCCCACCAGGTCCTGCCCCTCGGCGATCAGCTGGCTCAGCTTCTGCCGCACCACGGCCTTGAACAGCTCTTCCTTGCTCGGGTAGTAGAGGTAGAGCGTGCCCTTGGACACGCCGGCGCGGCGCGCGACCTCTTCCGAGCGCGTGGCGGCGAAGCCCTTCTCGACGAAGAGTTCCAGCGCCGCGTCCAGCAGTTCCTGCGGGCGCGTCTCCTTGCGCCGCTGGCGGGGACGGGGGCTGAGGGGCATCTATTTACTGACCAACGAGTCAGTAATGGTATCGCCGTGGCGAAGGCGGGTCAATCTGCACGGCCGGCCGCCGCTTGACGCCGGCACGGAGCGGGCGAGCCCGGACCGCCGCCTATCATCCCGCGCTTTGCACCAAGGGAAGGGCGCGCTGCGTGGACCCGCTGCTGTTGCTGAAGGCCGCGGTCATGGGCCTGGTCGAAGGCCTGACCGAGTTCCTGCCCATCTCCTCCACCGGGCACCTGATCCTGACCGGCGCGCTGATCGGCTTCGGTGGGCCGCGGGCCGGGGTCTTCGAGATCGCCATCCAGACCGGCGCCATGGTGGCCGTGCTGTGGGAATACCGGGCACGGCTGGCGTGGACGCTGCGCGGTGTCGGCTTCGGCGGCACGCCCGACCCGCTGGCCCGGCGTTTCGTGCGCAACGTGCTGATCGCCTTCATGCCGGCGGTGGTCTTCGGGCTGGCCCTCGGCGGCATCATCAAGCAGCACCTGTTCTCGGCCGTGCCGGTGGCGGTGGCGCTGATCGTCGGCGGCCTGCTGATCCTGTGGATCGAGGCCCGCCACAAGCGGCTCTACGGCGCGCGCGACCTCGAAGGCGCGCGCCAGGCCCGCGTGGAGACGGTCGACGACATGAGCGCGGCCGACGCGTTGAAGGTGGGCCTGCTGCAGTGCCTGGCGCTGATTCCGGGCACCAGCCGGTCGGGGGCCACGATCATGGGTGGCCTGGTGCTGGGCCTGTCGCGCAAGGCGGCCGCCGAGTTCAGCTTCTATCTGGCGATCCCGACGCTGATCGGTGCCGGCGTCTATTCGGTCTGGAAGGACCGGGCGCTGCTGTCGGCCGAGGACCTGCCGATCTTCGCCGTCGGCACCGTGGTGGCCTTCTTCAGCGCGCTGTGGTGCATCCGCTGGCTGATCCGCTTCGTCAGCACGCACGACTTCGTGCCGTTTGCCTGGTACCGCATCGTCTTCGGCACCATCGTCCTGGTCACGGCCTGGACCGGCACCGTCAACTGGGCGCCCTGACTGACGCCCTGACGACCGGTCAGGCGGCGTCGGCCGGCGGTCGCCGGAACAGCAGGTCCCACACGCCGTGGCCGAGCTTCAGGCCGCGGGTCTCGAACTTCGTCTGCGGGCGCCAGGCCGGCTTGGGTGCATAGGCTTCGGCGGTGTTGTGCAGCGCTGGCGCGGCCGTCAGCACCTCCAGCATCTGCTCGGCGTAGGGCTGCCAGTCGGTGGCGCAGTGCAGGTAGCCACCCGGTGCCAGGCGGCTGGCCACCAGGGCCACGAAGGCCGGCTGCACGATGCGCCGCTTGTGGTGCCGCTTCTTGTGCCAGGGATCGGGGAACCACAGGTGCACGCCGGCCAAGGTGCCGGGCTCGACCATGTCGCGCAGCACCTCCACCGCGTCGTGCTGCACGATGCGCAGGTTGGCGAGTCCGCCTTCGCCGATGCGCTTGAGCAAGGCGCCCACGCCCGCCTCGTGCACTTCGACGCCGATGAAGTCGTGCCCGGGCATCGCGGCAGCCACCTGCGCCGTGGCGTCGCCCATCCCGAATCCGATCTCCAGGATGCACGGCGCCTGGCGGCCGAAGACCTGCGGCAGCGCCAACGGCGACGGCTGGTAGGGCAGCACGAAGCGTGGCCCCAGT